>CAVVYZ010000016.1:0-80470 GCA_963752595.1 uncultured delta proteobacterium | reverse complement strand
CACACATTGGGGAAGCAAGTACGGCGGGATTAATAGTTTTAACACCGATTTTCTGTGTGCATTTGGTGTTGCCTACCACTTCAGCGTTCAAGTTATTTGTATTGTTTCGGCTGCTGGCGCAGAAGAAGTCAAAGAGGCGGAAAAAGCATATGTGACCTTGGTACCCCTGCCCTATGTACCTCAGGACAAATTGTTCACAGAAGCCCATGGGCTATCCGGTATTGAAGAGCTTAAGAAGCGCAATATCAATTTTGACCCTGAGATGACTGTATGGCTCGGACATGACCGCATCACCGGTACTGCGGCAAATGCTGCTGCCAAGGCTGTTGGCGGTCTATCAGCTTTGATTCATCATATGAGCTATGATCACTACGAATCCTACGCCGAAAACTCCCAAACCGCCAATCATAAAACTCAGGAACAAAAAGACCTTTTTAAGCAAGCCGACATTGTTTTAGCGGTTGGCCCTTTACTCCACGACGCATTGATGGATCTGATAGGCGCATCCAAGACGGTTCACACGCTGATCCCGGGTCTGGCAGAGATCGTGCCCGGGGAAGCTCCTATAACCTTCACCGCTTTTTTAAGCGGCCGCCTCACTGAGGATGCCGCGCGTATCAAGCAGGGTCACCTCGGGGTGGCCGCCTTTGCCCAAGCTCACCGCGAAGCTCGCGAAAACGGAATGCCCGATGGCCTCTGTTCGCAACCCAAACTGGTCTTGCGAGGCATCAATTTCGACGCCCAAGTCGTGCAATCGCCATCGCAGCCCCAATCAGACCCGGAAACCGAATTAAAGCAATTCGCGGAAAGATATGCAGAGAGCGTGATTAACCTCCATGCTTTGCCTTACACGCAAGATCGGGAAACCCTCTATAATGATTTAAAAGGGGCAAGTGTGGTCCTGATGCCGTCCTGGCATGAGGGCTTTGGGTTGGTAGCGTGGGAAGCGATAGCGGCGGGCGTCCCCCTAATTATCAGCAGGAACAGTGGTGTATATCATTTTCTAGAAGAAACCCATCCTGGAGTTGGGACTGGGTGCGTTACTGTAGTTGATGTACGCGGGGCCGTCACTGCGCCGTTCTTTCGTTTGGAAGACCTACAAGCCGTTGTAACTGCACTTAAAACCATCGCCCATAAACCGCAAGAGGCCCGTAGGAAAGCAAGTAGCTTACGAGGTTTGCTGGGTGACTATACCTGGTCGGCATGCGCTACACAAGGGGCACAGGCTTTTGGATGGTTCTTGCAAAAAGGTAGTTTGCCTGTTATCGCACACGCCCGTGGGGGAAACCACAAGTGGCACCACTTCTCGCATCGTCTCTGCGATTCCTTCACACATTTCCCCACTTCAAATTCCTCTGAAATCCTGGAAATTAGGCACAGGCATTGCCGACAGCCAGTTGCTCCGTGCTGAAGAATCCATCGTACAATTTGACCCAGCCCGCCAGCCCGAACTAGACATCTTGAACTGCTGGCTTGACGATACGCAATGGCCACAGGCGGTAAGGCTGATCACCGGCGCCGGCGGGTTAGGCAAGACACGGCTGGCCTTGGAATTATGCCAACAGCGACTGAAGGCAGGGTGGCAGGCAGGCTTCCTGGATATCGCCATCGACGCCAAGGATATGGCCACCAATTGGCAAATCTTACGCAACTTCAACCTGCCGCTTCTAATCATTATCGATTATGCTGAAACACGACAGACAACCTTACTCGCCCTTATTAGAGCGATATTACAGACCCCCGTCGACCAGACCGTGCGCATCCTACTGCTGGCGCGTGATGGCGGGGAATGGTGGGACAACCTGCCCAGTAAGGACCATCAGTGCGAACCTCTTCTGAGCGGATATGCCACATCGGGTCCTTTCCGTCTGTCGGGACTCCACGCAACCGCTCCTGATCGGAATCAAGCCTACCGGCAAGCGTTACATGCATATGCCCAAGCCTTCGGCGTAACCGCCCCCGACATGGTCCCCGAACTTGCAGGCGAGCATTTTGAACGCCCTCTTTACGTGCAGATGTTGGCCCTCCTGACTCTTCATGGTGAGCGCCCAACGACGGCAGAGGGGCTGACCAAAGCACTCTTAAACCATGAGAGGCGCTACTGGCGAAGATTGCTATCTCATTTCGGATGGGCCGAACCGGAACACCTTGCCTTACAACTGCTGGCGCTTGCGACACTGGCAGGCGGCTTTGCCACGCCCAGAGCCGCCGAGCCTTATTGGGCCAAAGCAAACAGCAACCTCAGCTCTGCCGATTTTAAAGCCTTATTTCAAGCCTTAGTGCCGCTCTATCCAGGTAAACAGGGGCTGCAAGCGGTGCGCCCCGATCTTCTTGGTGAGGCCTTGGTGGCCCAGGCTCTGCTTCGTCCAGAAGGTACCGACTTGCTGGATGCCGTTCTTTCCAACAGTGCCGGTGCGTCTGTTCGCCGTTATGCCCTGACAGTGCTTGCCCGTCTGTCCGGCCAGCGTTTAGATCTACATGAGACGCTCGTGGATGCCTTGGTACGACAGTTTGCCCATTGTTATAAAGAAATGATTGCCGTGGCTATTGAAACACCAGGGCGGTTATCCACCTTGACAGAAGCTGCTTTCAGTCGCTTGCAGCCTGCATCGAAAAGCCAGGTTGCAGGCTGGCTGGAACGATTTTTTCATGAAGAATCGGTGCACCTTGCAGATCTCAGTTGCCTTGTGATGGAGTTCCTCGTGGCAAAAATGCATCAAAAGCTAACCAAGAGACCATCCCAAACCGATTGCATAGTCGATTATGCCAAAACTTTAGATAACTATTCCCTATCTTTAGGACGTGCCGGTCGTCATGAACAAGCGTTGGCATGTGCTCAAGAGGCTCTCAAATTCTTCGAACGGCTAAACCCTAAAGACCAACAGTTCTATGCGTTCGACTATGCGGGATCGTTAAGCAACTATGCGATTCACTTGGATAGTGCAGGTCAAAACGAAGAGGCCCTTAAGCATGCGCGGCAGGCCATAGATATTAACCACCGATTGGCTCAGAAAAACCCGGATCGATATGAACCACAATATGCAACGTCATTATAAATTATGCGGTTTACTTGAGTCGCGCAAGGCGAAATGAAGAAGCCCTCAAATATGATCAGGAGGCCTTGGAGATTCGTTGCCGTTTGGCTAAGAAAAGCCCAGATCAATACGAACCCAACTATGCAATGTCTTTACTAAACTATTCTGATGACTTGAGTAAAGCGGGTCAAAACGAAGAAGCCCTTAAGCATGTACGGCAGTCCATAGATATTAACCACCGATTGGCTCAGAAAAACCCAGATCATTCGATCCTGACTATGCAGGATCATTAAATAACTACGCGGCTCACTTGAGTAAAGCGGGTCAAAACGAAGAGGCCCTTAAGCATGCGCGACAGTCCATAGATATTAGCCACAGATTGGCTCAGAAATCACCGATCGATACGTACTGACTATGCAGGATCATTAAATAACTACGCGGTTTACTTGAGTAATGCAGGTCAAACGAAGAAGCCTTAAAATACGATCAGCAGGCTTTGGATATTCGTCATCGATTAGCTCAAAAAAACCCGGATCGATAGAACCCGACTATGCAATGTCATTAAACAACTATTCGAGTGGATTACTTGATGAAGGCAAATATGAGGAGGCCCTTAAGTACGCCCGACAACGCTGGAGATTCGTCAGCGATTGGCTCAGAAAAACCCGGATCAATATGAACCAGACTATGCAATGTCACTAAACAATTATTCGGATCGATTACTCGATACAGGTCAATACGAGGAGGCCCTTGAGTACGCCCGACAAGGCCTAGAGATTCGTCAGCGATTGGCAGCCAAGGCCCCGGACCGCTTTGATGAAGATCTGTTCGCCAGCGTCTGCAGTGTATATTTCATCAATTGGTTACGTAATTATCAAGATAGAAAATAGATCTGCCGGATTTGAACTTTATCCCGACAACAATACCTATACCTCGCCGTGCCCTATTTCTGTTTTTTACTTCTTTTGTAAAAGCATGCCGGGCTATTGAACCGCCCCCCCCGCGCCGAAACCTTCAAACTTGTGCTCTCCACTTGGGATGACTTGTCGCTAGCCGACAAGAACCTTATGCGTTGCTATTGGATATGTGCCGTGCCTGCTGCGCAACGTTCACACCTGATGCAGTGGTGGATTTGGATTGGCGAGCAAGCTGGCAACAATATAAAAACCAGCATAATGGTCAATTACCCCACTGGATGCAAGAGTTAGCACGGCGCCTGACGTTTCAGTGGCCAACATAAATTCAGCGCTATCCTTGAGAAACATCGTGCAGGTTTACGAAAGCACTATCATGACGTGGCAGCGCCTATAAGGTGCACCAGTTATTTGCGCGGTAAAACACATCGCGGCTGCCCTCTTGCCGATCAATTCCGCGTCTTCAATCATTTCGAATGCAAATCCTTAAAATATTTGATCAATCATTCTTGCAACTTTGTAAGTCAGTCAAGGCTCAATTGAAAAGATTATCACCCCAGAAGTACGCATGAACCGGATGAAACTCTTTTGAGGTTGTTCCTCTTTTTGATCCGGAACAGCTGTGTCGCTCAACCCGCTTCCAGGTACTCTTCAAACCCCATCACCCGGTCGATCACGCCGTCGGGGGTGATCTCCACGATCCGGTTCGCCACGGTGGATACCAGCTCGTGATCGCGGGAGGCCAGGAGCAGCACCTCCGGAAAGGCGATGAGCCCGTTGTTCAGGGCGGTGAGCGATTCGAGATCCAGGTGGTTCGTCGGCTCGTCCAGGATGAGGGTGTTGGCGCCGGTCAGCATCATCCGGGAGAGCATGCAGCGGACCTGCTCTCCCCCGGAGAGGACACTGGTCTTCTTCAGCGCCTCGTCCCCCGAGAAGAGCATCCTCCCGAGGAAACCCCTGGCGAAGCTCTCGCCGTCGCAGGGGGGAAACTGGCAGAGCCAGTCGACCAGGTTCAGGTCGCCCCGGAAGTAAGCGCTGTTCTCCTTCGGGAAATAGGCGGGGGTGATCGTCTGCCCCCAGCGGAAACTGCCGCTGTCCGGTTCCATCTCCCCGGCCAGGATCTGGAAGAGGGTGGTCTTGGCCAGGCCGTCGCTGCCGACAAAGGCGATCTTGTCCCCCTTCCTCACGGTGAGGTTCAGGTTGTTCAACACGGATACCCCCTGGATCTCCTTGCCGAGGCCCGTGATCTCCAGGATGGTGTTCCCGCAGGGGCGCTCGGGTTTGAACTGGATGAACGGGTACTTCCGCGAGGAAACCGGCATATCCTCGATGGTCAGCTTCTCCAGGAGCTTTTTCCGGGACGTGGCCTGCTTCGACTTGGAGGCGTTGGCGCTGAACCGCTGGATGAAGGCCTTGAGGTCCTCCGCCTTTTCGGTGGCCTTGCGGTTTTCATTCTGCTTCTGCTTCAGGATGAGCTGGCTCGCCTGGTACCAGAAGTCGTAGTTGCCCGCGTACACCCGGATCTTGCCGAAATCGATATCCGCGATGTGGGTGCAGACCTGGTTCAGGAAGTGGCGGTCATGGGAGACGACGATGACCGTGTTCCGGAACCGGCAGAGGAAATCCTCCAGCCAGGCGATGGAGCGGAGGTCCAGGTGGTTCGTCGGCTCGTCGAGGAGGAGCACGTCCGGATTGCCGTAGAGGGCCCGGGCGAGAAGGACGCGCACCTTGTCCCCCCCGTCGAGTTCCTTCATCTTCCTTGGGCAGAGCGATTCGGGGATGCCGAGGCCTTTGAGGAGCACCGCCGCCTCGGACTCGGCCTCATACCCGTTCATCTCGGCGAATTCCGCCTCCAGTTCCGCGGAGAGGACCCCGTCCTCTTCCGTAAACTCGGGTTTGGCGTAGATCGCCTCACGGCTGGCCATCACCTCGTAGAGCCGTTTGTGCCCCATGATGACGGTGTCGATGACCGTCTCCTCATCGAAGGCAAACTGGTCCTGGCTGAGCACCGAGATCCTCTCCCGGGGGCCGATGGCGACCTCGCCCTTGTCCTGCTCCACATCGCCGGAGAGGATCTTCAGGAAGGTCGATTTCCCCGAACCGTTGGCGCCGATGACGCCGTAGCAGTTCCCCGGCGTGAATTTGATATTGACCTCTTTGAACAGCACCTTCTTGCCGTAGGCAAGGGTGACGTTGGATACGTTGATCATAAATTCCTCACACAAATAAAAAACCACAGGGGTGATCCCCGTGGTTCACAAGTCGGTCGGGCTTCATACACTATTGCCCGCCCGAGGGCAACCTTTATTTTTGCGGTTATCGCTGGAAACTCCGTCCGCACCGGTCCGGAATAGTGATGGAGTCAAGTAGACCGGTTTCTCCGGATACCGCAGGTTGACATTGGGGGGCAGCGGGCAACCGGTCTTATCGATATCCGAAGAGCATGGAGTAAATGATCAATAAAATGATCAGAATTCCTATACCCAGGAAAAAGAATCCGAATCCGTAAACGAATTTGATGAAGCGGGGAGATAATTCCTTGAAGACCATATTCTTCTTCAATCGGCCCTCTTTTTTCTGCTCCTCATAATCCCGCGGCCGGTCCAGGCGATATTCATTCAAATGAACAAGTCCGGTGAAGATGACCCGGTCCATCGGGAATCCCTCGGGACGCAGATGGGTATTGAAAAAGTGAATCGTAAAAATAAATCCGGTGGCCAACAGCGCCTCATCGCTGTGAACAATCGTGGCCACGTTGATCAGCCAGCCCGGAAAGATCAGGCTGGAAATCTCCGGAAACCAGAGCATCAGGCCCGATAATCCGATGACGGGAACACCCCAGAAGACGGCCAGATAATCAAATTTTTCCCAATACGTCCAATGGCCGTACCGGGGGCGCGGTCCCTTTCCGAAGAACCATTTCATGGTGCCCACAAAATCCTTCAAGTCCTGCGCATTGGGCAGCATGGAATCCGGCCCGAACAAGAATTGTTTCAGCGGTGTTCTTCTTTGGAGTTTCAGTTTAATCAAAGAGTAGATATGATAGAGGAATAAAGCGATCAGAAGAACCGCCGAAATCCGATGAATCCGGCCGGCCGACTCAACCCCGCCGAGCAGGTCGGCAACCCACCTCGCCCAATGCCATACCCGCAAATTTCAAGACCATCCCCGTCAGGGCCAACCCCATAAAACTGAGGATGACGATCAAATGGGAAATGCGCTGGGAATCGGTAAAACGCCGGATATAATACCTCTCGTGGGTGGTTTCCTTATTCCTTCTGCTGCGCAAGTGGGCAAAGGATCGCGGAAGCCACAGCAAGGTATGGAGTCCGAAGAAACCGAAAGTTCCCAGGAGGAGGGACGTCATCGCCCAGAAGGTGAGATAAAGAATCGGGTATTTCGCCTTGTCATGGTGGGTGGCGTGGGTCAGGTAACCGGTAAAGCGCCGGTTTGCATCGGGATGGCACTTCTGGCAGGTCTTGACGACCTGATTGAAGCCGACATGGGAATTCGGATCGTTCACACCCAGGATATCATGGGCCCCGTGACAATCGGAACATTTGGCCGATTTCAGATATCCCAATCGATACGCCTTGCCGTGCATGGTGTCCAGGTAAGATTTCCCGAGAGCCTGATGGCATTTTCCGCATTGATCGGCCACTTCGGTCAGGAATTTATCCTGCGCGCTCACCTTTATTTCATGAGAGGAGTGGCAATCCTTGCAGGTCGGCAGTTGTTCCTTTGTCCGGCTGATGGTGGGGCTGTGGATGCTCTTGACAAATGTGTTGTAAATCCCCTGATGGCAGGTGCCGCAGGTGGCCGGAACGTTCTTGATATTGATCGAAGAGCGCTCATCCTTATGGTCCAAGATGAGATGGCTGTTATGGCAATCGGTGCATATCGCGGAGGGGAGCAGACCCTTTTGCTGCAATCCCACCCCGTGGACGCTGGTGGCGTAATCGACGGCGACGTTCCCTTTTTCGACTTGCGACACCCGGGCGGCCTTCCCTTTGACGCCGTGGCATTTGCCGCAAAGGCGGGGGATGTTCGCCCTGTAAACGGGGGAATCCATCTTCTTCTGAGAGACTACAAGATGCCTGCCGTGACAATCCGTGCAGTAGGGGACATCCGATTTTTTAAGATAGTACGCCTTCCCGTGCGCGCTGTCATAGTAGTCTTTCGCCATCTGGGCGTGGCAGCCGGAGCAGTCGATCCGGCCTGAGGTCTGGCAGGGACGGGGGAGACGGGGATTGATGTCCGCATGGCATTTGACACAGGGGATGTTCTTGTGGACGGAATTCTGTATGTCGGCCTCATCCACATGCATGGAAATTTTCTGTCCGCCCGACAACCTTATGGAGCGTTTGCTTCGCGTGACATTTCAAACAGACCCGGTCCGACAGGCCGGTCGCAATGCTTTCCTTGCGCATTTTGTGGGAGAGATGGCAGTCCGAACAGGCGGGAATCGCTCCCGGCTTCTCTTCCCACATTTCGCCCCGGATCACTTTCGTATGGACTTCTTCGATCTTGGTATGGCAAACTTGGCAAGTCTTGGCGATGTTATAGGGAGACGTGGACGCCCGGGAATCGGTATGGGGAAGGATGAGGTGATTTCCATGGCAATCGTTGCACGTGGCGGTGACGATGAGTCCCCGCTTGAATAAGCCGACACCGTGAATACTCTGGGAATAATTGTCCAAAATATTTTTTTCTGAAATATTGTAGGTGCGGGCGACGGGAGCGCCTTCCCGGTGACACTTCCCGCAAAGAAAGGGAACATTCATTTTGTAAGTGAGGGAATTGGGATTCTTCTGGGGTAGAATATAGTGATTCCCGTGACACTCGGAACAGGTGGGCGCGTAAGGTTCTCTTTTCGCCAGCGCCTTTCCGTGGATGCCGGCGTTGAATTCCTTATTCTGATCGTCATGGCAGGTGCCGCATTTTACGGGTCCCAATGTTTCGGGATGGGGGAATTCCTTGACATCCGCATCCGGATGACAGCCGGCGCATCCCGCCTGCTTGTGAACGGACCGGTCAAATTTCTTCAAATCGACATAAAGGGAAACGGTTTGACCTTTTCGCTTCGTGGTCAGCTTTTCATCCGAATGACATTGCATGCAATCTTCATTCGTAGCGGCGAATGCGAGGGAGGAGAAAACGAAAGCGCAGAAAATGGGGAACAGCCAAGCGATGGTTCTTTTCATTCCTTTGAGTTGTGCACTCATGAAGTGTCACCCTTTCTTGGAATTATTCAGAATATCAGTTGCTGAAATACGCTGCCGTCGTTGTGACCGCTTTGATCTTCACCGATATTTTGCGTCCATCCATTTTTTTACCATGAACGACGAATTCGCTCAACCCTACATGATGATCAGGATTTCCCCAATCATAGGTATATCCGAGAGCCGTCCATGGATAAGGATAAGCGGATGTATAGAGGTATTTTTTCCGATTGTTGATGAAGTTTTTATAGTCGGTCCACCCGCATTTTGCCCCGTCGCAGGATGAGCATTGCGCCGCGTCGCACGCTTGGTCGGCATACACTTTCGCCGAGGCATCATATTGCAGAAATGGATTGCTGGTAAAGTCAATCTGCGCTTCCTGGTCGGATATCTCCGGATAACGCAAAAACCGGCGGAAGATCTGCTCGATTATTTTCCGGCAGGGCTGCCCTGAGCCATGAGATTCCTCACATAATCGGTGTCCTTGATCCCGGCCAGATCAGGGTCCCTACGAATGAGATCAAGATCGCCGAACCCGTGGTCGATTGCCTGCCTCAGCCAGGAAACCGCCTCATCGGGCTTGTTCCACCTCGCGTATATGCATGCGAGGTTATAATAGTTCTCAGGGTTCGAGGGCTGCATGTTCCTGATAGCCTGCAGAGACTCGATTGCCTGGCCATACTCCTGCCTGCCTGCATGGATGAGGGCCAAACCGTACAAGGCTCCGACCGAATCAGGATTGATTGACAGGACTTTTCTATAGGTTGCCATGGCCCCCTCGGCATCACCTAGCTGCTGTTTCAGGCCGGCCAGTTTCAGATATAGCGCAGGGTTGCCTGGATCGGCCTGTACTTCGCGTTCAAGGGCTGCTGAGGCCTTTTTATACCTGGATTGGCTCTCTTCCAGTCTTTTGAGGCCATTTTGCGCATCTGTGTAGTCAGGCTGTATCTGCAGCGCCTTCCTGAAATATTCCGCAGCCTTGAGCATGTCCGATTTCTGCAGGTACGCATTCCCGAGGTTGTTGTAGGCCTTGGTATTTCCCGGATCTATGAGCGATATGGCATCGTAGTGTTCGATGGCCTGATCGAGTTCCCCTTTCTCCAACAGGAGATTTCCAAGGTTGAGTCGGGCGTCGATGTGGTTGGGCTTGCTGCGCAGGGCATCCTGAAGAGTCCGGATAGCGTCATCCTTCTTCCCCATCTTCACCAGGAGATTAGCCTGTTCGTACATGATGTAAGGGTTACCGGGGCTTATCACGAGGGACTCTGCGAAATGACTGACCGCCTTGTCATAGTCATTCTTGACGATGTAGTGGGAGGCGAGGGCTGAGTGGGAAAGGTAATTGAAAGGATCGAGATCCAGGCTGTGGCGGAAAAGCGTGTAGTCATCCTTCCAATAACCGATCTGGTGCCAGGATATGGCAGAAAATGATCCCAGCGCAATGAATGCTAGGGCTCCCATGATCATTGCCTTGTGCCTCACACCCCTCAGGAGGTCAGGACCCAGCCAGGCGATGGCGACGAACAGGCCAATATAGGGAACATAGGCCCATCTCTCTGCATACGCAGGCCAGAGGCCTCCCTGCACGACCCCGATGACGGTCACGAACGTGCCGAGGAACCAGAGCCAGCCGGTGACCAGATACGGGAGTTTCCTGTAGGCAAGGACTGCTGCCGTGGTAATCGCGAGGAGCAGGGCAAGGGATGCGACCGCCTTCCAGGCAGGGACAAGGATAGGGAAGGGGTGGAATATCGTCAGGCCCGTCGGCCAGACCAACTTGGAAAGATAGATCGCATAGGAGACAATGGCATTCTCGATTCTCAGGCCCATGGGCACCGGCTGGGCGACGAACTGATCGGTGACGGCCAGGGAATGGACGGTGATGAGCCCGAACACGAAAGAGATTGCGAGCAGGGGGACCTTTTCCAGGGCCAGCTTCATGAAGTCCCGGGACTTCACTGCCTGGAACACGGTCTGTCCTTCTTTGATCCATATCCGGTTGAGCGGCCAGTAATCCAGCAGGATCAGGGTACAGGGGAGCGTAATGAGCATGGGCTTGGAGAGCAGTCCCAGACAGAAGGCCACGGCAACGAGGCAGTATCTCCAGGCACTGACCTTCTGCGTGTAGAACCAGTAAGCGATCATGGTGAGGACCCAGAAGGAGGTGCTCAAGAGGTTCTTTCGCTCGGCCAGCCATGCGACGGTGTCCACATTCACCGGATGCAGGGCAAAGAGGGAGGCGGCGAATGCGCTCCTCCACAGCGAACCGGTCATCAGGCGGAGGGCGAGGAACAGCAGGATCGCATTGATCGCATGGTGCAGGACATTGCTCAGATGATGCAGCCCGGCATTCAAACCGAAGAGTTGGCAGTCCAGCATGTGGGAGATCCACGTAAACGGATGCCAGTACGTCTTTTCTCCGAACTGGGAGAACTTGAAAGACCATGCGAGGTTTTCGAGGGAGAACCCTTCATTTACATAATTATTATTGCTTATGTAGTGCTTGTCGTCGAGCCAGATAAACGGGTGGTCCGCCACCTGCGAGTAGAGCGCGAAAACAGCTGCGGCAAGGAGCAGGCATACGAGGACTATTTTCCAGTTTTCACGCATGTCCACCTTCTTCTTTTCACCAAGCTTACCCATAACATAAACCTGTAAGCCCAAGTGCTTACCTCGATGATGGATACTTGAACTCCAAGCTCAAGATCCACTTTCTTCAAGGATCTCCCTCACATCACTACTGCAACGAGCATTTTCATAAATCCTAAAGAGATTTTTGATGGTACCGCGCGCAGCCTGCCCACTGCCTATTATTGGCACAACCAGGTTGTGGGAATCAATGATATTTTTCAATCAGTGGTTGTCCTTAGACAAGTATGATGCAATGAGGGCGACCACCGGTCGTTCCTAGGGAATTGAAATGGGTTTCCTCAAAGGCGGCAGGGGGATCTATTCAGTCAGTTCCCAGTAAGGCTTATAGGTGTCCTTGAGCTTCAATCCGCGGCTCTCCATGTAACGCTCAAACACGTCTTTGCGCCAGATGTATTTATAGAGCCTGTTTATGAAGGCACAGAGGCTTCGCGCTCGGGGTTTCGCTGCTTCGACAAGGTTGGCCATGGGTTTGCCGGACTTCATGTATCTCTGGATGTCATACTTGGTCAGGAGCTCGCCTATCCTGAAATTTTTCTGAGTGTAAAGGATCCCGGTCTTGGCATCGGCAAATACCGGCACGGCGCCGTAATGCGTTGCATGGTGGCGGATGTCCAGCTGGTTGTCGCAGTCATTGAATATCGCGCTCAGTGATTTGAAATCCGGGTGCTTGTTCAATTTCAGCCAGTATCTCAACTCAGAGGGGCTCATGGCAATGGGTTTCGTGTGGTCCATCTTAATGGGGGTGAGGCTGGGGCGGTTCAGCAGTGTGAACAGCTGGTTTGCGATGGCGCATGTCGCCTGGTACATGTCTTCATTCAGTGCGTCGAAGGCCTCCTTTGCCTCAAAGACCCGCAGGTCAAGGCTCGTGCTTTTGTCCAAAGGAGAGTTGAAAAGCTTCTCCATGTTTTCCATCTGGTAAAAGACGCCGGCGAGCTTGACCTCCACAGTGTAATGCAATAGCTGGATGTAAGCCACTTCATTGCGCTGCTGCTGGTTTAATTCCTCTCCGGCTTTTGTGAGGTAATTGTTGACATCGAAATCCGCAGCAAGCTCTCGAAGTCCCCACCAGAAATCCAGGGCTGTAAGGTCCTTGTACTTTTCTTCCTTATCTTTTCCAGAGCACTTATTACGGTCTATAGTTTCCGGCTTCGGCATCAAATCTCTCCATCGGGGTTCATGGATTTTTATGATCACCTGACGGTCCTGATGAGTACCGCTATGCCATGGCAGGTGATTTTTTTACCTCCGGAGCTATCTGATTCATTTCATTAAATATTTATTTTAACCTCTTATCTATACACAAAACAAAATAAACAATCAATCAATTTTCAGTGAAGGATTTCAAATTAAAGCAAAAAATAAATAATTCAAAGATGTTATGCAGTATGACTTGACGATGACAGTTAAATATCTTAGCATAACCAACTTAAAAATAGAACTGGTTTGCTTGATACCCGGGCATTGAGGATAGTGGAAAGGTTTTTAGTGAAAAAACAAGTAATATCTCCTGCCGGTACGTACTCGAACACCTGCGAATCAGAAAAATACCGTCATGAAGATGCGAAGGAGCCGGATAGTGAATGGTGCGTATCGGACAATCCCCAAGGTAGATGGAGTACTGGGCGAGCCTGTTCTGGCAGAGCTTCCCTATTCACAGGAAATGATCAAGCGTGCAGTCCAGGCATCACTGGGTAAAATCCGGGAAGCGATAGCGTCTGGCCGGATCGACAAGAGTCCGGGTGCAGCCCAGGTGGCAGCCGACGTGGCAGCAGAAATCACGAGGGTAATGGAATCCGGCCTGAAACAGGTCATCAATGCCACTGGAGTAGTGGTACATACCAATCTGGGAAGGGCGCCGCTTTCTCGGGAGGCCGTCGACGCCATGGTTCTGGCAGCAGGTTCCTACTCGGACCTCGAATATGATCTCGATCGGGGGGACAGAGGATCCCGCCAGAACCATATCCGCCCGATCACCCGTTATTGCTTCGGCTCCGAAGATGCCCTTGTGGTGAATAACAATGCAGCTGCCGTGCTGCTCATACTGAATACCATCGCGCAGGGCAGGGAAGTGATCATTTCCAGGGGTGAGCTTGTCGAGATCGGTGGATCTTTCCGGGTGCCGGAAGTGATGAGCATGAGCGGTGCTGTCATGAGGGAAGTCGGTGCCACCAACAAGACGAATATGAATGATTACCGGTGCGCCATTTCCGACAATACCGGTCTCATTCTCAAGGTTCACCGGAGCAATTTTGCCATCGTCGGTTTTACCGAGGAGGTGGAGATAAAAGAGCTATCAGTTCTTTCCCGTGAATTCGGAATCCCATTGTATGTGGATATGGGTTCGGGCGTGCCTTTCGACCTCACGGCTGCAGGGATCCCTGATGAGTGGACAATCCCCTCCTGCCTCCAGTATGCAGATGTCCTCTCTTTCAGCGGGGACAAGGTGCTTGGCGGGCCCCAGGCGGGTGTTATCCTGGGAAGATCCGAACTTATTGAAAGGATGGCGAAGAATCCCATGCATCGGGCACTGCGTATCGACAAGCTTGCCATCGCATCGCTGAGCGCAACATTCAGGCTCCTTTCCAAAGGCATGTACAAGGAAATACCGGTGCTCAGAATGATTCTCGAGCCTCCGTCAGCGGTGAAGACAAGGGCTGAAGAACTCAAATCTCTCCTCCTTGATCAGACGACAGAGGTTGTACCCACAAAGGCAGTCGTGGGGGGAGGTTCGGCACCCACAAAGAGTTTTCCTTCATACGGGGTAGTCCTAACCACTCCTGCGGCCTCAACGGTCCATACCCGCCTGAGAAAGGGAGAACCTGCCGTGGTGGCCCGAATCGAGGAAGACAGACTCATCTTTGATATGAAGGCATTGGAGCCTTTTCTCATTCCTGTACTTGCACAGAAAATCAATGAGGCATTAGGTGGTAAGTAAGCCGAGGCGATCCTTCTCCCAGAGAGGTACCCTGAGTCTTCCCTTTATTGGGCGGCACCAGGACTTGAAAAGGCCGACCCATTTCAACGGGATCAAAGATGTCACTGACGGAACATCAGGATCTTCTTGTCGATGAGGGAGAAAACGATACAAGGCTTGATGCTTATCTTTGCCGTCGCTTGCACATTACACGATCCGCTGCGGCGAAGCAGATTGACAAGGGCCAGGTGCTGGTCGATGGAAAGGCGAGGAAGTCTTCTTTCAAGCTAAAAGCCGGCATGAAGGTAAACGCTCGAATCGAGCCCGCAAACGACACTCCTCTCCTGGCAGGTATCGACCTGCCGTTTACTGTCCTCTACGAGGACTCCGCCATCATCGTCATCAACAAGCCCGCAGGGCTCGTTGTCCATCCGGGTGCCGGAGAAAACCAGGGTACCCTGGTCAATGCCCTCATCCACCGGTATCCCGAGATCTCAAACGTTGGGGCAACGGACAGGCCCGGGATTGTTCACCGCCTGGACAAGCTCACATCAGGCGTCATGGTGGTCGCGCGCAGCACGGAGGCCTGTGAGAAACTCGCTGCCGCATTCAAGGAACACAGTCATTCGAGGATCTATCTGGCGATCTGCTACGGCCACCTGGGCGAATCTGCAGGAAGGATCGAGACCCTCATGCAGCGAAACCCTAGGAACAGGAAAAAGATGAGCTCAAAGGTCTCTGAAGGCAGACGTGCGGCTACCAACTGGCAGGTGTTGAAGAAGTGGGACAAGTTTTCTCTCCTGGAGCTGAGCCTCGAAACGGGCAGAACCCACCAGATCAGGGTTCACCTCGCCGATATGGGCCATCCTGTTGTCGGGGACCCGGAGTATGGAGGAAAGAACAGGGCTAACACCATCAAAGATCCTCTCATCAGATCCCGAATCAAGTTATTGGGGAGACAGATGCTCCATGCCTGCAAATTGGGCATCGTCCACCCGATCACAGGCCAATACATGGAGTTCTCGACAGAGCCACCGGAAGATTTCCAGGGCCTGGTTTCTCTGCTTGATGAACGAGCTCACGAAATCAGCTGACCTAAGGGGTGAGTTCGAAAGGCCCATGAGTAACAGCCGGCTTATGTTCCATGTTTATTTTCAGGATGAGGCTGAAATTATTTATGGGGCAATTTATAGGCTAACCATGGTAAATGCCATTGGAATATGTTCTGATGCCGTTTCCTGAGAAAAAAGGGGTTTGATTTTCGCTTGCATTATGATTGAATATCCCCATGCAGAAAGTATCAGACATCTTAGACAGGACGTACAGAGGATTCGGTAAGGTCATCAGGATTCGTAAGCTCTGGACAGAGATAGTCGGTGAGGTGTTAAGCTCCCACACGGAACCGGTTCAGCTGAAAGGGAAAGTTCTCCTGGTTCTGTGCGACTCACCTGCATGGGTGCAGCAGATGGATATCCTTTCGCTTACCCTGACGCAGAGGATTCACGAGATCGGCAAGGTCAGGATTGAAAGGATAGAAGCCAAGTTCGGAGTGAATAGGACTCAGGTGCCGAAGGAAAAGGTTCGGAAGACATTCAGAAGGCCGGATATCGACCCGGCGGATGTGGAAAAGATTAGAAATCCGGGTTTAAGGGAAGCGGTTAAGAAGTTACTTGAAGGGTAGGGGGAGGCAATGGCCGAGCAGGGGAAGAAGCTTACCACGACCGTGTGGATACTGGGCGCCGGGTTCATACTCGTCACTGTTCTCTGGGCGCTCTCGATCCGGGGCATCATCCCCCTGACATATACGAATGCAGGCACCCCTGCCGGCCTGATCGAATTTCTCGATTCTCATCGGGACGACATGAGGGGAGTCAAGGTGAACGGGCATTTTCTCGAAATCGGCAAGAGACCTTCCCTCCAGATCCTCAAGGATTACGACAACCCCATGTATCTATTAAGGCCCTACCGGCAGGTGCGCCTTCTTACCAGGAGCCTCACAAAACCCGAGGTTCTGGATTTCTGCACGAACGTTTCCCGGAAGGACTTTGACGGGCTGAAAGCTCAAGTCGAATCGGAGAAAGGCATAACCGCTGCCTGGAGCGGAAGTATCGAAGGCAGGAACATCCGGATCGTCAAGGCGACACTCTTCAGCTATCTCGTACTCGGGCTCTCGGAAAAGCCGGTATTCCTTACGCAGGTGGAGCTCGCAAAAAGATTCGGGATGAAGGAAGACCTTATCCTCTCCCGGATCATCCCCATCCAGCAGAAGTGGTATGATGAGTTTACCTCGAACTCTTCCTCGCATTCGCCATATCCGGTGAGGTATATCCCGCCGATCCAGGACGAGCTTGTGACATGGCTCGATGACCAGGCGGCCTTCAAAGGGATGTAATACCCATTTGTGCCATTCTGCGAGGCCGTTTTCTGAAATATCTGTAAACACTGTTTACACTTGTAAATAAATATCTTATTATTTCTCTTGAGCTTACAATCGTGCTCTGAACACCCAAAAAAAAGGAGCGGTATACAAATGTCATTACCTGATAGGAACAACCCATATTACTTTCGATGAGTTTCTCCGATGGAGGAGCAAGGTGAATTATTACCTCGATGACGATTTTTTCCAGAAGGTGGTGCAGCATTTCTCCGGCGATGGCTGGGAAGAGCATCCATGAAGAGCTGCTGAGGATGTCCGACAAGGTATCCTACCGGTGGAGGGATTTTGCGGAAACCATCTGCCTAGCCCGAGAACAGGCCCTACATGATGCACTATGACGGCCACAACCACCGGATCGACCGGATCGTCAGGCCCGCCGAGACAGAGATCATGGAAAAGGAGATCTTCTCCGAAGCCCTTTTCTCCAGCAAGACCTCACCCTGGCTCAGGCTGGCCAAAATGTTCCTCATCTACCAGAACGGCGAGGCCTGCATCGCCTGCCCCATCACCTGTACGGAGGGCCTTGTCGCCCTGCTGGACAAATTCGCAGACACCCCTGAGACAAGGCAATCCTCGAGCATTGCAAGGAAGGCATAGACGGCGATTTCGCCATCGGCGCACAGTACCTTTCCGAGATCCAGGGCGGGTCGGATGTGCCTTCCAATGTCCTGGAGGCGGTTCAGGAAGACGGCCATGGAAGCTTTACGGCAAGAAATTCTTCTGCTCCGCCACCCATGCGGATTATGCAGTGGTGACTGCCAAGCCCGCCGGTTCGGAAGAGGTCGCACTGTTCGTGGTGCCTTCATGGCTGCCCGGGCAACAAGGAAAAAGAGATCAGGAACGGCTACACCATCGACCGGATCAAATGGAAGATGGGCACCAGCGAGCTGACCACGGCGGAGATCACCTTTAACGGGGCCGTCGCATATCCGGTGGGCCCGCTGGACAGGGGAGTGGCCAACGTGGTGGGCATCGTGCTCACCTATTCAAGGCTCACCGTGGGCCTGTCCGCCGCAGCCTTCATGACCAGGGCGGTCCGGGAGGCAAAGAGATATGCCGAGTTCAGGGACGCCTTCGGGCTTCAGGATCGGTCAGTTTCCCATGCTGGCGGACCAGATCCGGCACATCGACGAGCGCGAAGAGGACCACCGCAGCGGCCTTCAAGCTCTACAGGGATTTCCTCGGCCTCGAGGGCGGGCTCAAAGGCGGCCTGGTCACAGACGAAACCGAAGCTCATGAAGAAGAAGCGTTTCGCCGTGCGCGAGCTCATCATGCTCCAGAAGATGGCCGCATCATGGGACTGCACCGATTCATCCGGACTGGCCATGTCCGTCTTCGGCGGCCACGGCGTGATGGAAGACTTCTCGTCCCTGCCCAGGCTTTTCAGGGATTCTGCCATCAACGAGCTCTGGGAAGGCCCCCGGAATGTGCTCCTGACCCAGATTCACCGGGACTTCCAGCGGGCGTCGTCCTGGTATGCGCCTGCGGAGTTCGTACGAAACATCCTGGCAGGCGCAGATGAGGAAATAGTCAAAAAGCTCGGTGCGGAGATGGAGGAGCTCGTCGCCCATCCGAACCTCTTTATCATGGATGAAACGACCCTGGATGTCTGCCGCCGGTGGGACAGCTTCTGCCACGAGCTCTATCATGCCTACCAGGACTCTGCTCTTCGAGAGGTCGGTGACTCGGTTTCATGACTTCATAGAAGCAAACTGGCATCTTAGCGAGGGATGCCCGTATCATCCTGTTTGACCGCGTTCGTGAAGAGCTGTGCAATGATGCGGCCGACATGGTCCATATGCTCGCGGACCTCTTCGGGGCTCCTGCCCGGGTGCTGCCTGAAGGTAATGAGGATGCCGTTCAGCGAGGCGAAAAACGCATGGGAGAGCAGGCGCGGATTCCCTTTGGCCCCTGCCTTCTCGAAGAGCCGGTCGAACTGGCCCAGCATGGATCGTTCAATGTCGTTGAGCCTGTCCCGAAGGGCCTCATTAAGAGAACCTTCGAGCATGAAATGCGTCATCATCTTGAAATACTGTTCGTGCTCGGTGAGAAAGGCGATGAACCGGTTTGCCCCTTCTTCAATAAAGTCGCTGCCGGGCGTGCTTAAGAGACGATCGAAGATCCTGGTGAGATGCTCCGCACCCCTGAAGAATGCCTCGACAAACAGGTGCTGCTGGTCCGGAAAATAGCGATAGATCAGCGCCGGAGAAATGCCTGCCTGTTTCGCGATATCCCGCATGCTGACCTTGCTGAACGGCTTTGAGGCAAATATCTCCTCTGCGGCATCGATGATGGCATTCTTCCGGGCCTCCCTCTGATCACCCTTCAGCCTTGAATAAGCTCCATTTTTACTTGTTGTTTGTGCCATCCATGCTCTCCGCGCCGGCGGGGTTAGGGGAACAGGAATGCAGAGAAAACCCGCAAACCCCTGGCCTTCCATATTGATTGAAGAAAATACCATCAAATGTCAAATCATGTTTTTGGAGCGAGCCATAGAGGGGAAAATACATTACGGGGGTAATTTCAGTGCAGTGAAAGAAAAACTTTGGTGCCGGGAACAGGACTTGAACCTGCACGAGCTTGCACCCACAAGGTCCTGAACCTTGCGCGTCTGCCAATTCCGCCATCCCGGCACTACTGAACTTGAAAACCTCTAGTGAATTTCATATATAGTTGGGAACCATAAAATAGTCAAGGACGTATCTATGGAAGTTATATGGAACAATGAATGGATCGATCCTGAGAAATTAATACGGCCGTGGTGACGATCGGCAACTTCGACGGCTGCCATATCGGGCATCAGGAGATCTTTCAGAGGGTCAGGTCGCATGCTGCAAAGCATCGGCGGCGTGTCGGTGGTCTATACCTTCAACCCGCACCCCGCCTCGGTGATAAAGGGCGTTACCCCCCAGCTCATCTTTACCCTGGAAGAAAAGATCGAGGCCATCCGCTGCCTCGGCATGGATTATCTCATCATCGCACCCTTTACCCGGGAGGTTGCGGATACCAACCCGGAGATATTTGTCAAGGACACCATCTGAAAAGGATCGGGGCCCAGGGTGTGGTGGTCGGGCATGACTTCTCGTTCGGGAAAAAGGCCATGGGCGACATCCCGTTCTTGAAACGCATCGGGGCGAAAATGGGCTTTTTCGTGGAATGCGTCGATCCGGTGATGTATCGAGGGGGCCGTGATATCGAGCACCTACATCAGAAAGATGATCCTCTCCGGGGATGTATGCCGGGGCAGGCGAGGCTCATGAAGTTTCCCTTCCGGCATCCATGGGCCGGTGGTGCATGGCATGTCCAGGGGCAGAGGCTCGGCTTCCCCACGGCGAATGTTCAGACCGACAAAGAGCTCATCCCTGCCTATGGAGTGTATGCAGTGTATATCTATCTCGAGGACAAATAGCTCGAAGGGGTGGTGAACATCGGCAACAATCCGACATTCGGAGACATGGGGACCTCCATCGAGGCATTCATTTTCGATCTTCGATGAGGAGATATCTACGGCCGGAGCTGACCATCGAATTTGTGGAGCATATCCGGGGCGAGATCAAATTTGCCGACAAGGAATACCTGATCGAGCAGATCGGCGAAGACTGCCGGCAGCCCGGGACATCCTTAAAGAAAGGAAAGTACGTGAAGATATTCGCCATCTCTGATCTGCACCTGTCCTTTCAGGCGGACAAGCCCATGGACATGTTCGGAAGCTCATGGAAGGATCACCCGGAGAAGATCAGGAAGGCATGGCTCGACCGCATTCATCCGGATGACGTGGTCCTCGTTCCCGGTGATATCTCCTGGGCCATGCGCATCGACGAAGCGAGAGAAGACTTTGCTTTTCTCGAACGCCTTCCCGGCAGCAAGGTCATCATCAAGGGCAACCACGACTACTGGTGGTCGAGCCTGAACAAAGTGAAGCAGTTCGTTGCGGCCCACGATCATGCCCCTGCAGAATTCGTCCGTGGTATTCGGCGACATCGGCATCGCCGGTTCCAGGCTCTGGCTCGATCCCGGGCTCCAGCTCGAAAATACCACGGAAGAAGACAAGAAGATCTGGGAGCGGGAGCTGGACGAGACTCGAAAATATCCCTGAACCCTTCCGGCAGGCCTCAGGATAAGGATCATCATGACCCATTTCCCGCCCATTTCCCTGGACGGCAGGCCGAGCAAGGCAGTCGAGTTCGGCAGGGACTATCGGGTGCGATATCTGGGTGTTCGGGCACATGCATCTCGGGAACTCTCGACTACAGAGGATTTAATCGCACCGTTGACAGGCATCCGTTTCGAATTCGTCTCGGCCGATTATCTCGACTTCCGTCCGAAGCTTCTATACTGGACGCCGGCTAAGGGCACTTTTTTAATTGTCTTCCATGATGTTATATGTGTATCTTATATTGTATTCATATATTATATTATATGTTAGTAGACAAAGATGAGGGGGAAAGTATGATAAAGAAAACGAAATTCCCAGGACTATCCCGTATCGAAAAATCTCCGGATATTCCTACCTTGGTGATGAACCAGATCATCGAGCTCATCTCCCAGGGAAAGCTCAAGATAGGAGAAAAGCTCCCTTCCGAGCAGGAGATGACCGAGCTCTTCGGCATCAGCCGGATCTCGCTGCGCGAGGCCATGAAGCTGCTCGAGGCAAAAGGATATATCGAATCCAGGGACAGGAAAGGCAAATATGTCAGGTCCCTGACCGATAATGTGAAGTCTTCCATAGAGGACCTGATTTCCATCGACCATGAGAAGATCTGGGAGCTCCTCGCCGTACGGAGGCTCATCGACTCCGAGGCTGCTATCTTGCTGCAAAGAATGCTGCCAAAGATCAGAAGAAGCGTTTCAACAAGCTCGTGGAGAGGATCGGGAATATCGGTGTCGGAGAATGTCCTTACCTCCAAGGAAGGAGGCAGGCTCTATTCGGATTTCTTCGACATCCTGGCGGATTCGACCCGAGAACACCATCTTTGTCCACCTGCAGAGAGAGCATTGCCACACGTACTCACGGGTGCGTTCCCCTACAGCAGGAAAAAGCTTTCACGGGTGGATAACTGCTCGAACGAGATCGTCGAGCAGCTGATAAGATCATCGATGCGATCGATCGGAAAGATCCGGACGCCGCCAAGGCGCTCACGATCGAGCACATCGATTACATTGAAAAATCCTTGAGCAAGGCCCTGAAGGAAGACGAGTAAAACGATTCTTCCTCTCCTTGAAAAGAGGGGAAGGTTACCTGCAGCTTTCCCAGTCGATCAGTGCAGAGATATCGTTCCAGCTTTTCACCACCGTGTATGAGTGGCCTTCGCGGTTCCAGGGCTGATCGTAGATAATCGGCGTGATCCCTTCCTTGGCGAGGAGATGGCAGGTATCGACCCTGTCTTCGACAAAATATTTTATGCCCTGACTTTTAAGGATGCTGAGCTTTGCCGTGCTCTCGCCCGTTGCACTGACCTTGAGAAAGCCTGCGCCGATCTGCGGGATGTTCTTTTCGAACCAGCGGTGCACCGGCTCTCCAATGTGGCGTGCAGTGACTACGGACAGCGGAGGCGCGGTTTTCGCCAGCCGGGCAAGGACTTCGGCTGCTCCCGAGTTCGGTTTCAGGTCGAGCTCATGGGGATAGATACTGAGTCTTTCGAAAATCTGCGCGACATTCTCATAATCCATCTTCACCACGCGCATGAAATCGTACTCGGTGATTTCTTCATAATCAATGTCGACATTATATTCCTTTTTTGCCATCTCGACGAACAGCCGGAAGGTGTCTGCCACTACGCCGTCGAAGTCAAAGGCAATCTCATGTGCCGGGATATCCATGAATCGTTTCCTTCTTAAATAAATAATATTTTCTTATCGCACCTATCGGTATACGAGATGGTCAGGCTATCCGGTCATTGAAAATCATTCAAGATAAAAATGGACAGGCGCGATATAGCCGCATCAAAAACCGATTGACAAATGGCAAAGATACAGGATAACGAAAAGGCAGTCACAGGCACGTAGCTCAGTGGGAGAGCACCACCTTGACACGGTGGGGGTCCGGGGTTCAAATCCCTGCGTGCCTACCATTTTTTTATGGAGAATCTATGCCTCAGATAACCGTTACCGTGGACGGCAAGAGCGTTACCACGGAAGGATCGATCATCAGGGATGTCATCCGGGACAAGCGTGCCGTTGCAGCGCGTGTAGACGGTAATCTGTGCGGATCTGTCCAGCCCCCCTTGCGAGCGGACAGTCCATTGAAACCGTGGAAGCCGACTCTCGAAGAGGGCATGCACATCATCCGCCATTCGGCCGCCCATATCATGGCCGAGGCGGTAAAACGGCTATTCCCCGATGCCAAGCCCACCATCGGGCCGGCAACCGAGGAAGGCTTCTACTACGATTTTGACCGCTCGGATAGTTTTTCCGCCGAGGACCTCGAAAAGATCGAGGATACGATGGAAGAGCTGATCGGGAAGAACGAGCCCTTTACCGCAAAGAGATGGAAAAGAGCGAGGCGATCGCCTTTTTCAAGGAAAAGGGCGAGCCGTACAAGGTCGAGATCATCCAGGATATGGGCGAAGAGATCGACAAGGTCACGTCTATGAGCAGGGGATCCTTTATAGACCTGTGCCGCGGCCCCCATGTCCCGTCCACCGGATACGTCAAGGCGTTCAAGCTCCTGTCCGTTGCCGGTGCCTACTGGCGGGGAACGAGAAAAACAAGATGCTTCAGCGCATCTACGGGACCGCCTTTGCCCCCCGAAAGCCCTAAGGAATACCTCAACTTCCTCGAAGAAGCGAAGAAGCGAGACCACCGGAAGCTCGGGCGCGAGCTCGATCTGTTCATGTTTTCCGAAGATGCAGGCCCGGGCCTGGTCATCTACATGCCCAAGGGCGGCAAGCTCAGGTCGCTCATCGAAGACTTCGAGAAGAAGCTCCACTTCAGGCGCGGCTATGATATCGTCTACGGGCCGAACATCCTGCGGGGAAGGCTCTGGGAGATCTCGGGGCACATGGAAAACTACAAAGAGAACATGTATTTCACCGAGCTCGACGAGCAGGTCTACGGCATCAAGCCCATGAACTGCCTCTCCCACATCGTGATCTATAAATCCAAGATCCGTTCCTACCGGGACCTTCCCTTACGGTATTTCGAGCTGGGCAGCGTCACCCGGAACGAGAAATCGGGAGTCATCCACGGGCTGCTCCGCACCCGTCAGTTCACCCAGGACGATGCACACATCTTCTGCAGGCCGGACCAGCTCATTGACGAGATCACCGCTATCATCGACATGGTCGCCGAGGTCATGGCGATCTTCGGGTTCTCCTACAGCATGGAAATCAGCACCAGGCCCGAGCAGTCCATGGGCTCCGAAGAGATGTGGGATCAGGCCACGAAAGCACTCAAGGATGCCCTTGATAAAAAAGGGCTTCCCTATGATATCAATGAAGGGGACGGCGCATTCTACGGCCCCAAGATCGATGTAAAGATCAAGGACGCCATCGGCAGGTCGTGGCAGTGCGCAACGATCCAGTGCGATTTCAACCTGCCCGAACGCTTCGACATCCATTACATCGGATCGGACGGCGGGCGTCACAGGCCGGTCATGCTCCACCGGGTTATCCTCGGATCGCTCGAGCGGTTCATCGGCGTGCTCATCGAGCATTTTGCCGGGGCATTTCCGGTATGGATTTCTCCGGTTCAGGCAATAATTATGAATATTACCGATGCACAGGCAGACTATACAGACCAGGTTGCAGCGAAACTGAGGGCCAACGACGTCCGCATTGAGCTCGATACGAGAAACGAGAAGATCGGCTTTAAGATCAGGGAAGCACGGCTGCAGAAAGTTCCGTATATGGTCGTGATCGGAGACCGGGAAAAGGAAGAAGGTACGATAACCGTACGGGAGAGAAGCGGCGATCAGAAGGCCATGGGAATAGACGATTTCATAAAAATCGTGAAAGATGCACAGCCCGTGATCTAATCCGTATTGACAATCGGTCCATCTGTGGGTTACAAAGGCGCGTAATTTTAAAAGTATGGAGGGCGTTATAGCTAAGATCGGCTTTAAAAAAACCGGGAAAGACAAGGATACCATCAGGATTAATAACGGGATTGTCGCTGACAGCGTCCGGGTTATTTCTCCTGAGGGAGAGCAGTTGGGGATCATGACCGTGCCTGCAGCTCTTGACAGGGCGCGGGATTTCGGAATGGACCTCGTTGAAATTGCTCCAAAGGCCACCCCTCCTGTCTGCCGCATCATGGAATACGGCAAATTCAAGTATGAGAAGGCGAAGCGGGAAAGTGCTGCAAAGAAAAAGCAGACGGTAGTCGTCATCAAGGAGATAAAATTCAGGCCTAAGACCGATGAACACGATTACCAGTTCAAGATGAAGCACATTCAGCGGTTCTTGGAGTCCAAAAATAAAGTAAAGGTTGTTGTACGCTTCCGAGGACGGGAGATCATACACATGGATAAGGGAATGGAGATGCTCGAAAGGATCAAGGTCGATCTGGTCGATCTCGCATCCGTCGAGTCCGAGCCCAAGGCTGAAGGCCGTACCATGATCATGATGCTCGCCCCGAAGTAGAAAAGAGGAGTAAAGAAATGAAACTGAAGACAAACAGGAGCGCAGCAAAGAGGTTTACCGCTACCGGCAGCGGGAAGATCAAGAGGAGCAAAGCATTTGCAAGCCATCTCCTCTCGTCTAAGACAAGGAAACAGAAACGCCATTTAAGAAGATCAGCTCTGGTTGATTCGGCCAACCTTGGCGGTGTCAAGCGGATGTTGCCATATCTATAAGGGGTTTAAGAAATGCGAGTAAAACGTGGTAAGATAGGAGTCAGGAAGAAGAGAAAGCTGCACAAGCTCACCAAGGGTTATGTGGGCGGCAGGAGAAATCTTCTCAGGGCAGCTCTGGAGACCTTGGACAAGGGCCTCGCATATGCATATCGCGACAGGCGGGTGAGGAAGCGCGAGTTCCGGTCGCTCTGGATCGCACGTATCAATGCTGCTCTGAGAGAGAGGGGATACACCTATTCCAGGTTCATCCATGCGCTCAGCACCAAGGGCGTGGATCTGGACAGGAAGGTGCTTGCAGACATCGCGGTCACCGATCCCAAAGGCTTTTCTTATATAGTCGAGGCTGTCGTTCAATCATAATAGATGGAAAACCAGCTAGAAGCCTTAAAGCAGTCCTTTAGCGAAGAACTCGATTCCATACAGAGACCTGACGATATTGAGCCCATGCGGGTCAAATATCTGGGGAGGAAGGGGGCTCTGACCTCCATTCTCCGCCAGATGGGGACATTGTCCGCCGAAGAGAGGCCCCGTATCGGAGCATTGTCCAATGAATTGAAAACATTCATGGAAGATGCCCTTGCACGGAAAACCGATGAACTTCAAAAGGCTTCGGCAGGCCCGGGCATCGATGTGACCCTGCCCGGGAGAGCCCCCAGGAAGGGGGGAATCCATATTATCAATTCCGTGATCCGGGAACTCGAAGATATCTTCCTGAGCCTCGGATTCACCATTGCCTCAGGGCCAGAGGTGGAGGACGACTACCACAACTTCCAGGCGCTGAATATCCCGGAGCACCATCCTGCCAGAGACATGCAGGACACCTTCTACTTCCAGCAGGGCATCCTGCTGCGCACGCATACCTCGCCGGTTCAGATCAGGGTGATGGAAAAAAGCGGGCTGCCGGTCCGGATCATCGCGCCGGGCAAGGTGTACCGGTGCGATTCCGACGTGAGCCACACGCCCATGTTCCACCAGATCGAGGGTTTATGGGTCGAGGAAGGCATCACCTTTGCACACTTAAAGGGCGTGCTCTACGAGTTCATCCACCGGCTTTTCGGCAAGGACGTTCCTTTGCGTTTCCGGCCGTCGTTCTTTCCCTTCACCGAGCCGTCCGCAGAAGTGGATATCGGCTGCATCATCTGCAAGGGCAAGGGATGCAGGGTATGCAAGAATTCCGGATGGCTGGAGATCCTGGGCTCCGGCATGGTGGACCCGGAAGTGTATAAATACGTGAACATCGATCCCGAAGCCGTAACCGGCTTTGCATTCGGCCTCGGCATCGAGAGGATAGCCATGCTCAAATACGGGATCGACGATATCCGGCAGTTCTTCGACAACGATTTGAGATTCCTCGGACAGTTTACCTGAAAAGGGAAGCCATGAAGCTCGGCTATAAGTGGATCAGAGATTATGTGAACGTGGACAAGGACGCCCTCGAAGTCGCCAGGGCATTGACCATGAGCGGCACCGAGGTGGAGGGGATCGTCCATGAAAAGATTCCCCGAGAGATCATCGCGGCACGGATCGTGGAAGTAAGGCCTCACCCGGATGCAGAGAAGCTGAAAATCTGCATGGTGGACACCGGGACAGAGACCCTCCAGGTCGTCTGCGGCGCACCCAACTGCCGGCCGGACATGATCAGCGCTTTCGCACCCATCGGCGCCGACCTGGGCCAGGGCATGGTGGTCAAGAAGGTCAAGCTCAGGGGCCAGGAATCTTACGGTGTTCTCGTTTCCGAGAGGGAGCTGGGGCTCACCGACGACCACACCGGCATCATGGAGATCGAAGCAGACCTCAAGCCGGGCGACATCCTGATCGACGCCCTCGATCTCGAAGACTGGGTTTTCGAGATCAACGTGACCCCGAACCGGGGCGATGAGCTTTCAGTAATAGGCATAGCCCGGGAAATTTCAGCCGTGTTCGGCACAGAGCTCAAACTTCCGAATAATCTCCTTGTCGAGACTGATACGCCGGTGGAAAGTCTTCTATCCGTCGAGATCCTCGCGCCGGACTCATGCCCACGGTATGCCGCCCGGGTGGTCGAGGACGTGAAAATCAGGAAGAGCCCGTTCTCCATGCGAAGAAGGCTTTTCCAGGCGGGCGTGCGTGCCATCAACAACATCGTCGATATTACGAACTACGTGATGCTCGAATACGGACAGCCGCTGCATGCGTTCGACTACACCCTGATAGCGGGCAGGGGCATCGTCGTGAGAAAGGCCATTGAGGGTGAGGAATTCACCACCCTTGATTCTGTCGACCGGCGCCTGCGGGCAGTCGATCTGATCATCTGCGACAAGGAAAAGCCCGTTGCCCTGGCAGGCGTAATGGGAGGAGAGAACTCCGAAACACAGGAGACGACCACGAAGATCGCTCTCGAAAGCGCATTCTTCGACCCCATAGGCATCCGCAGGACATCGAAGGGATTGAGCCTCTCCACCGAGGCGTCATACCGCTTCGAACGCGGGATCGATCCCACGATCCAGGCCGATGCGGCAACCCGTGCAGCATATCTCATGCAGGTTCTCGCAGATGCAAAGGTCTACAAGGGCGTGATCGATGTAAATTATTTTAAGTTCGAGCCGAAGCCCATATATTTCAGGAAGGCATACCTGTACAAGGTCCTCGGTATCGAGGAAGCCGGGGATGCAAAGATAGAAGGCATCATGACCAGGCTCGGGTTCGGCCTCGAGAAGGCCGACTCGGGTTGGAAGGTCAGAGTGCCTGCATTCCGCCATGACGTGACCCGGGAGATCGACCTCGTGGAGGAATTCATCAGGGTGTACGGCATGGACAATGTACGGCCCGAACTTCCCACGTTCAAGCCCATGGTATCCCCGGTCGAACGGTTGAACTTCAACGACCTGCGCACCAGCCTGTGCGCCATGGGATACACCGAAGTGGTCAATTATTCCTTCATCTCGCCCAAGTGGGCGAGGTTCTTCGGGGACAGCGTCCTCGAGCTCCTGAACCCCATCTCCGACGAAATGAAGATCATGCGCACCTCGCTGATACCCGGCCTCGCCACCGTCACGGCCAGGAACAAGAACCTGCAGCAGAAAGACATCGGCATCTTCGAGATCGGCAAGTGCTTTTACCCGAAGGGAAAAGGGAATCTGCCGGATGAGCCTCAGAAACTTGGTATCGCCGTCTCCGGCCAGCGCGAGGACACCGGCTGGGCGTCAACGCCGCGCGAAGTGGATTTCTACGACATCAAGGGGATCGTGGAGGCGCTTCTCCCGGGGATTACGGTCAGGCCTTCGGAGCGTATCTTCTACAAACCCGGCTGTCAGGCAGACGTCTTACTTGATTCCCGGCACGTGGGACACATGGGGGCGCTCCATGGAGATATACTGGAGATGCTCGATATCGCGGATGAGGTATATGCGGCCGAGCTTTCCGTTGATGCCCTCCAGGGAAGCCGGTGGCAGGGATTGAAGGAAATTCCGAAGTTCCCCATGACCTGGAGGGACCTCTCACTGGTTGCCGATGAGGGGATTCCTTTCGCAGAGATCCTTAAGGTGATCGAGGGCAGGCACATCGCAGACTTGCGCACGGTGACGGCTGTCGACCTGTATACCGGGGAAAAGCTGCCCCAGGGTAAGAAGGGCATTACCATACGGCTCACATACCAGTCCTCCACCAGGACCTTGGAAGATTCGATACTGGCCCCGCTGCAGGAAAAGATCATGAGTGCGCTTCAGAAAGAGCTCGGCATCACCTTACGGCAGTAATGCTCAGGCGAGCAGCAATAATATCCATAACAGGTCTTGTCCTGGCAGTCTTCTCTGCCGGACCGTTATGGGCGGATTATACGGTCACCTACTTCAGCGGTAAGGTCATATACGCAAAAGCCTACTGGATCGAGGGTAGTGAGCTCTTTCTTTCCGAAGGCGCCACGCCCGTCGATGTCTATGAGATCGAAAGCATTACAGCCCGGAACATGTCCCCGGATGAAGTAAAAGGGCATACTGCGGTCATGAATGCCTTCAGCAGCGAGGCAGCTCAATTCCTGAAGAGGGAAAAGGTTATCGCGGATATGCAGGCCGCTAATGTTGCCTTTATTTCCGAGAAGGCAGCAGGCCCGGGAATAAAAAACCTGACCCGCAAAGAGAAAAAGGCTTTCATATCCGACCTGAAGGCGCTCGAAGGCAGCCTGGTAGAGCTCATAAACACATGGAAACAGTCCAGGATCCCGGATTTCTCGCTGCTCCTCGTGCGGGATATCAAGCTGCTCCAGCTGTCATGCCTCGAAGCATCCATTGAAAAGACGGTCAAGTATGCCGGGTCGCAGGATCCTACCTACCGCGAATATGCCAAGGCCCATATGGCTCAGTACAGCTCTTTTGAGGAAAGCTTCAAGGAAAGACTGCCCGGGAAGTGATCATGCTCCCGATGTTGCTTCTATCCGAGGCATGAAAAACCATGCTATAAGCACATCCTATGAAATGCCCGCAATGTGGTGACATCCTCGTTACCCTTGAGTTCGACCGCATCGAGATCGACTACTGCACCCGGTGCGAAGGCATCCGGCTTCCGCCCTGGAAAAAATCGGGAGCAGCACGGAAAAGCTCATAGCCTCGCAATCGGTGACCGCTCCCTTTTACATCGTCAATCCGAACATGCAGAGCATACACGACAGCGTCTTCGCCACGCACCCGCCGCTTTCCGAGCGCATCATGGTCCTTCGGGCGATGAGCCGGGGTGCAGGGTATCTCGATTACATGAAGGCCTACATCCGGGTTACCCGCAAGCGCCGGGTGCTGATCCCTGCGGCTGATCTGAAAGACCCGGGCAAGGTCGAGATCAGGGTGCCGTATGAATCCGGGGCTGCTGCCGCACCATCCCCGGCTGAAAGCAGGAGAAGGGCAGGAGACATCATCCGGGCGATGAACAACTTTGCATTCATCACCTGCCCGTGCGGGTTGAAAATAAAGCTTCCTCCCGAATATCCAGGGGATAAGATCGGATGCCCTCGCTGCAAACGGGAACATGCCGTACCGGTGCCGGAGGCAAAGACGATGGGGGCGGTTCCGGCTGCCTCTGCCGCCATGAACTCCTTGGCCCCGGCTCGTTCGGAAAGCCAGGCTCAGGATTACAGAGGGCTTGGGCAGACTTCTCCCCAGGCGGCAAAGCTGACGCCGGGAAAATGGCAGACAATCACCTGCAGAACCTGCGGGCATCCCTATGAGATCTCCCCGCGCTTCGGCAGCCGCAAGCTCGTCTGCTCGGGATGCGGCTCTCTGATCCTGTTCGCGCCTGCATCTGATGCAGCGGGGGAATCACCGGCTGTCGTGAAGTAAAAGTCCGGTCGGATTTTATTGAAGGCGTAGAGATTCCGGGAGGGCAAACTTGTCTGCAGTATTATCAAAAGCGGGAATCTTTGCTCTATCGTCCGAACCGGGGGATCTTTCCGGCTACTTCGGCGGCAACATCAAACATCTCTTCGAAAAAGAAGATACCGAGGATGCCGCAGATGAGCGGAACTTCAATCAGGGTATAATAGAGCCCGATAGTCGAGAACCGGTATCCCATAAACACTGCCAGGGCAGAAAGACAGAAGATGACGATGTCTATGAACATGCCGAGGAATGCAATACCCACGAAACGGAGCAGACATGAGCGTAGAGTGTACTCATTGAGTGCGGAAGAAGAAATCGGCTGATCCAAGGGCGCGTCTGAGTCTGCCCGAACATCCTGTTCCTGCTTCAGAGGGGCTTCAATCCTTGGATCTTTTTCCATGCTCCATTTATCGGCAGAGTGAAAGAGAATTATGAATAAAATACCGGCCGTCTGGGTAATATCACAAGCATTATCGAACCTGGAGTGGATCACCATCCTGCTCATCACCGTCGAGATCTTTTTTTTCCTGGTCTGCGATATATTCAAGATATTTTAATCGAACACGAGCTTTCCCGGCAGCCATCATAATCAGTAAATCCAGGCCGCCGGGAAAGCTCTTCAAAATGATTTCTTTATAGCGGTTTCCTCTCCGGCTGTTTGATGAAAGCGGTAATGGCGACTGAAATCGTCACCATCGCTGCGCCGACGAGAAACGGTGCATAGTACGTCCCGGTCGTGTCTTTGAGCAGGCCGCCGATCCAGGGGCCCAGAAATCCGGCAAGGCCGAATGAGGTGAAAAGCAGGCCGTAGTTGGAGCCCTGGGACGTCGGGCCGTAATACTGGAGGCAGGTGGCGGGGAACAGGGTGAACATGGCTCCGTAATTCCATCCGATGAGTGCGGCTACCGCCGCCAGGAGCACTGCCGAGGACCCGGCAGGATATAATAGCGTCATGGCTGCCACCTGGAGAATGAAGATGCCGACGAACGAGCCCTTGGTGCCGATCTTGTCGGCAATGGCCCCGATCAGGATGCGCGTCGCCGCATTGAATATCGCCAGGGTGCTCACCGCAGCGGCAGCCTGCATGGGCAGGAGCCCGGCATCTCTCCCGTGGCCTGCAATATGGCCGATAACCATGAGCCCTGCAAAGCAGCCGCAGAAGTAGGCAATATACAGGAACCAGAACTGGGGCGACCTGATGGTTTCATTGAAGGTATAGTCTCGAAGTCTCTGTCCGGGGTTGCTTGTAGACGGCGCAGGTGGATTGTAGCCGGCCGGCTTCCATCCTGCAGGCGGTACATCGAGGCAGAATGCGGAGATGATGCCCATGATGCCCATGGCAATTCCCACGTAGATGAACACATACCGCCAGCCGAGGTTGGGATTGGTGATGATTGCAGTGGCCAGCGGCGCCATGATAAATGAGCCCAGGCCCAGCCCCACCACGGCAAAGCCTGTTGCGAGGGCTCTCCTGTCGGGCCACCACTTCGGTGCGGTTGCGATGGGCGGAAGATATACGAGCCCGCCGCCGAAACCTGAAATCAGTCCATAGGTAATGTAGAGCTGGCCCTTGGTCTGAATGAACCCGGAGAGCACGAACCCGATGCTCAGGATGATGGAGCCGACGAGCACCACACCCCGCGGCCCGTACTTATCGCTCAGTTTGCCTGCGATGAATGTCGTGAGGCCGAAGGTAAGCGCGCAGACGGCAAAGGCCATGGCGATCTCGGCCCTTGTCCAGCCGAACTCGGCGCTTAAGGGTTTGATGAACACGCTCCACGCGTACAGCAGCAGCCCGCACATCGTGCTTCCCAGGATGCCTCCGATGAGCGGTATGCCCCTCGGCATGGTTTTTATGATCTCACCCGGTACTTCTGTTGCTATCTTCTCTGCACTCTGCATTGTATTCTCCTTTATGTCAGGTGCCTTAGGGTATAGTTCCCCAAAGCCTGTTTTTTTTGTGAAAGAAAGAAACTCCGGCGCTGAAACGAAAGAAGGCTTGAACTACCCCTTATCCGGCAGGATGAAGGGATAGCCGTATCTTAAGGAGTCGCTTTAATCTTAAAACATTGGGGGCAGGGCATGCCTGCCCCCTTCCAAGCTGTCATTTGGGATAGCCGATCTCCTTCAATGCAGTCTCGATCTCACCGAGCACCGCCGGGTCTTCGATCGTTGAAGGCACCGTGAACTTCTGGCCGTCCGCGATCTTGCGCATGGTCGCCCGCAGGATCTTGCCGCTCCTGGTCTTGGGCAGGCGCTTGACCACGGTGATATCCTTCAGGCAGGCTAAAGCCCCGATTTCGTTTCGGACCATGCCCACGACCTCTTTCTGGATCTCCTGCTCGGCCTTGGTGACACCGGCCTTGAGGACTACGAAGCCAACGGGCACCTGCCCCTTGAGCTGGTCTTCGACCCCTATGACAGCGCACTCGGCGACATTGGGATGTTTTGCTACGACCTCTTCCATGCCTCCGGTCGAGAGCCTGTGGCCGGCAACGTTGATGATGTCGTCGACCCTGCCCATGATGTACATGTAGCCGTCAGCGTCCTTGTACCCGCCGTCGCCCGTGGCGTAGTATCCCGGATAGTCGCTCAAGTATGAGCTGATGTAGGCATCGTCTCTCTGCCATAAGGTGGGGAGGCAGCCGGGGGGCAGCGGGAGCCTGATCCCGATGACGCCCTCACCGCCGTTCTCCATTTCTTTTCCGTTGTCGTTCATGATCCTCACATCGTAGCCCGGCGCAGGCTTCGTGGGGGAACCCGGTTTGATGGGCAGCTCCTCAATGCCCATGCAGTTCGCGGCAATGGCCCATCCGGTCTCTGTCTGCCACCAGTGGTCCACGACCGGGATTTTCAGCATGTCGCCGGCCCAGTGGTAGGTATCGGGGTCGAGCCGTTCGCCTGCAAGGAACAGATATTTCAGACAGGAAATGTCGTATTTTCCCAGGTAGGAACCTGTCGGGTCTTCCTTCTTGATGGCCCGAAACGCCGTGGGAGCGGTGAAGAGCACCTTGACCTTGTGCTGGGAAACCACCCGCCAGAACGCGCCCGGATCAGGGGTGCCCACGGGTTTCCCCTCGTACATGATGGTCGTGCACCCGTAGAGCAGCGGTGCATAGATGATGTACGAGTGGCCGACCACCCAGCCCACGTCCGACGCCGCCCAGTACACGTCTCCAGGCTCCACGCCGTAGATGTGCTTCATGGTCCACTTCAAGGCCACGGCGTGTCCGCCGTTGTCCCGGACGACACCTTTGGGGATTCCTGTCGTGCCCGATGTATAGAGGATATAAAGCGGGTCGGTTGCCTCTACGATCACGCAGCCTGCCGGTTTGGCCCCTTTGATGGCGTCCTGCCAGTCGATATCCCTGCCCGGGGTAAGATCCGCCTTGGCCTGCGGCCTCTGGTAGATCACGCATTTTTCCGGCTTGTGGCTCGAAAGCTCGATGGCCTTGTCCAGCAGCGGCTTGTAGGGGATGGCGCCCTTGGGCTCGATCCCGCACGATGCGGACAGCATGACCTTCGGCTTGGCATCCTCGATCCTTACCGCGAGCTCGTTGGGTGCGAACCCGCCGAACACCAGCGAATGGATCGCGCCGATCCGCGCGCAGGCGAGCATGGCTACGGCCGCCTCGGGGATCATGGGCATGTAGATGACAACGCGGTCGCCCTTGTTCACGCCCAGGGATTTGAGCACTCCCGCGAACAGGGAAACCTCCCCGAGCAGCTCCCCATAGGTGATCGTGCGGATCGTGTTCGTGACCGGGGAGTCATAGATGATGGCAACCTGGTCCTTCCTGCCGTTTTCCACGTGGTAGTCAACGGCGTTGTAGCAGGTGTTCAGCCTGCCCCCCGTGAACCACCGGTAGATCGGTGCCTTGGAGTCGTCCAGCACCTTGTCCCACTTCTTGTCCCACTGAATCGCCCCGGCCGCTATGCTCCAGAAACCTTCCTTGTCTTCCAAAGAACGCTTGTACGCGTCCTCATACGACTTGAACATTGATGAAACCTCCTGATAAAGTAGTGTCGCTCATCCCCCCACACCTGAAGGGCTGCACGTCCGTGATATATGAGCAACAGGCATGCCAGTAGGGAAGATCCAGCGTTTATCGTATTATAATAATACAAAGCAATAAGGGTATGTGTCCGGTATCCCGGAAATTGTCAGGGATTACGGACAGGTGTCCGCCCTTTCGATCATTCGGCCCTCAAGCGGATGAGGTGACGCGAACGGAGAGGCTAACTCCGGGAAGAAATCCCGATTTTGGTCATCTTCTCATAGAGCCAAGATCTGCTGATGCCGAGAATCCTGGCTGCTTCGGCCTTGTTTCCGCCTGCCTGCCTCAAGGCATCCAGCACGAGCTCTTTCTCATGGTCTTCGCGGCTGGGCTTCAGCCCCTGATTTTTCCGATAAACTTTCTGTGGATGAGGTGCAGGCTTTGCACGGTCACGCAAATAGTGCGGCAGGTCCTGCTTTTCTATTGTCGTGCCCCTCGCAAAGTTTATTCCCCGCTCGATGACATTTTCCAGCTCGCGGACATTCCCCGGCCAGTCGTGGTCGAGGAAGACCTCGCGCACCTCGGGTGAGATGTCCCGCGCACACGTGCCGAAGATGCGGTTGTACTTCTCCAGGAAATACTGGACCAGCAGGCTGATGTCCTGCCGCCTTTCCCGTAGAGGGGGTATGTGCAGGTGTATGACGTTGAGGCGGTAGAAGAGATCCGAGCGGAACCCGCCCTGGACTACCATCTCCTCGATGTCCTGGTTGGTGGCCGCTATGAACCTCACATCGATCTTCTGGGGTTTGTTCGAGCCGACAGGCTCGAAGGACTTATCCTGGACCACCCTCAGGAGCTTGCTCTGCAGGAACAGGGGCATGTCGCCGATCTCGTCCAGGAAGAGGGTGCCTCCGTCCGCCATGGCGAGCTTGCCCTTCTTGCCGCTACGGTGTGCGCCGGTGAACGCACCTGAAGTATACCCGAAGAATTCGGATTCCATGAGGCTGTCCGGTATGGCGGCGCAGTTGACCTTGACCAGCGGGCCGTTCCTGTTGCTGCTGTTTTTGTGGATGGCCTGGGCGATGAGCTCCTTTCCGGTGCCGCTCTCGCCCGTGATGAGGATGTTCGAGGTTCCGCGCGACACGATTGCCGCCTCGTCGATGATCTGCCTGAACGCAGGGTCTGCCGTGACGATATGGTCGAAATCTCCTGCGGAAAGAGGCTCTTCGGGATCCCTGCCGCCCTGATACGACACCTCGTGGTCGACATTGGCGAGCTTCCTGGCAAGATCCTTGACCTCGTCGAGGTTGCGGAACAGGATCTTGCCCACCGCGCCCACCACCTGACCCTTGCGGATGATGGGAAGCGACGAAACCACATAGGGTACGCCCCTGATGAACTGGAGATGGTTGATCTCGGGGACCCCTGTCTTGAGGACCTGGTGGATCCGGGTATTCTCGATGACCTCTTCCACCGGCTTTCCCACGATCAGCCCCGCATTCCTGCGGAGGAAACTCTCGGCAGCCTTGTTCACCATGGAGAGAAGCCCCTTTTCGTCCACGACAATGATCCCGTCATAGGCAAGGTTCATGACCGACTGCAGCGTCCGGTTGAGCTTCGTGACGCTCTCGAGCTCGGTGATGATAAGCACGAGGTCGGTCACATCCTGGAACACGATAATGGCGCCGTTGACCTTGCCTTCCCTGGTAATGGGGGTGATGTTGCACAGGAGACTGATCTCATGGGCCGAGAAGAGGTGTCCGATCGAGGGCTGCCCCTTTTCGAGGACGCTCTCGAGCTGCAAGCCGGGCAGGATCTCTGTTACATCCCTGCCGAGGGTTTCTTCTCCATCTACGGAAAGCGCCTTCTGTGCAGCCTTGTTGATCTCGACCACGGCGCCTTTCCTGTCAATGGCAACGAGGCCGTTATGCATGGTCTGGAGGATGACATTGAGGTTGTTGTTGAGCTGGGTCTCGCGCTTGAGCATGGCCATGATCCACCCGGCCTTGGTGAAGATGCCCTTTACCTCATCACGGTCATTCACCACGATTGCGTTGCCTGCATGGCTCGTGCGCACGATCTCCTTGACTTCATCATAGGAAAGGTCCTCATCGAGCTTCAGGATATCCGTTGAATAGAGATCGTGGATGGGCATATCCGGCGTCATGCCCTTTGCCACCGCATCATAGAGGTTCGCCTTGGTCATGATGCCGATGAGGCGGCCGTCCCGCGCATCGGTCACGGGTAGCGCCTCGAGCCGGGTCTCCCGGAAAAGCCGTGCCACCGTGCTCAAGTCGTCATCAGGGCTCAGGCTCTCGAAAGAGCGTGTCATCATATCTTTCATGCGCATGGCTTTGTTAAGATCCTCGAGAACATACATTCTTATTATATGATCCTTTTCATATACCATTCCGGGAGTGAAATGAAGATCGTTTTTTGCGGCCGGTCCGGCGTGTTCTTGCTGGGAACGGATCTGCAGTTTCATTGACAGGCTCGGAAAAAAAATCTATATTTCCAAACAATGTCAAAAATTTACACTCCCATCCTTGCAGGCATCTCCCAATATACTCAAAGGAAGAACGCTGAAAAACCCCTTGATCCGTTGAGCCTCATGGCGCGGGTCTGCAGGGAAGCCATCGATGATGCCGGTGTCAGCGGGATAAAAGAAATCATCGATACGCTGCATGTGGTGAACCTCTTTCAGTGGCCGTACCGGGATGCGCCGGGGATGCTCTGCGGGAAACTCGGGATCGATCCGAAGGAGCGCTCCTATCTCCCCATCGGCGGTAATACCCCGCAGCTGCTGGTCAACAGGGCGTGCCGTGTCCTGGCTTCCGGCAGGACGAGGGCGGTTCTGATCACCGGGGCGGAGGCGATTTATTCCATCCGCCGTGCCCTGAAGGGCGAGATTGCGCTCGACTGGCCGGAGAGCAAGCCTCCCGAGTGCATCGACGGTACGGAGGTCCCTGGCGTCAGCAATATCGAGGCCGGCTATGACCTTTTCTTTCCCTCAGTGATGTACCCCCTCTTCGAGACCGCCATCCGGGGGGCTTCCGGCAGGAGCCCTGACGAGCACAGGCGTTACATGGCAAGGCTCTGGGAAAAGCTCTCTCAGGCTGCAGCCGGGAATCCCCATGCCTGGATACGGAAGCCCATAAGTGCGGCGGAGATCGCGGAAGTGACGCCGGAGAACCGCTACATCAGCTACCCCTATACCAAGCACATGAATGCGAATATCAATGTGGACCAGGCAGCGGCCGTGCTCCTGACCACGAGCGAGGTCGCGGAAGAGCTCGGGATCGGTCGTGACAAATGGGTCTATCCCCTCGGCGGTGCAGATTTCAACGATATATGGAACGTCTCCCGGAGGCCCAGGCTCGATTCCTCCCCTGCTATCAGGAACGCCTCGCAGCTGGCCCTGTCCCAGGCCGGGTTGAGGCTTGACGACATCGATATTTTCGACCTCTACAGCTGCTTTCCGTCTGCGGTGGAGATCGCCATGAAAGAGATCGGCATTGCCGAGGACGACCCGAGACCCTTGAGCCTCACCGGAGGGCTCGCATTCTTCGGCGGGCCGGGGAACAACTATTCGCTGCATGCAATCGCCTCTGCTGCGGATGCGATCAGGCTGAACAGATCCAGGAAGGCCATGGTCACGGCGAACGGCTGGTACATCACCAAGCATTCCATCGGCGTCTACGGCGGCGAACCTCCTGTCAATCCCTGGACCGGGAGGGATGATTCCCTTATCCAGCACAAGATCGACGCAGCGGCCCTGCCCGAGCCTGTCGAGAAGGCTCAAGGCGAGCTCGCGATCGAGGCCTATGTGATCAGGCACGGCAGCAAGGGTGAACCGGTGAGCGGGACCGTGATCGGGAGGCTTTCCGATGGGAGCAGAGCCCTGGCGCATGTCGATGCACAACCGGATGAGCTCCTTGCCATGGAACGCACCGAGATGGTGGGGAAGAGGTGCCGGGTTGAATACTCCCCTGAAATTGCCCGGAATTTTATAAAATACTCAGAATTTTCATAAATATACGCTTGTACCTGTCTTGGGAAATTGCTATATACAAAAACAAAGTAATTGCAAGAAACAGGGATCTTTTCGGGCATCGAATATGATGATTGAATGTGAATGAGTGTGGCGCATAAAAATTGATACCTTTCAAGACAACTACTTCCATGAGATTTTCACCCTGGAGAGCGGAGCATTGTATCCATGATCCCATCCGGGCAGGCATCCGGCCATGCGGCGGATGCTGAAAAAAACGCTCCACTCACCCTCAATTTTAGCTGCTGCCTTTCCGAGAAGAGATCTTTGGAATTTAAGCTTAGCCCCCGGGGGTTTTCATTGGATACGCAGGTTTATGCGAATGAATAGCATGATGCCCGTCTTGCGGGTGAAGAACCATGCATTTAAGCAGATCTTCCGCGGCCTCGGTTCGAAGTCTGCAGGTTCTGCCTGTATTGACGCCGGTCTTATGTGGAGAGGATGACGATGGACCATACACCCGCATACCCAACATTGCTGCCATATCTGCTGCCCGCTCATCCGGGCTTCCGCTTAAGCGTATCACGCATGAACGATGACCGGCCGGACGAAGAACAGCCCCGGTCTCCCTTTGCGGTTGTCAGTGAATCAGGGCCGTTTACCCGCATCATTGCAGCACAGGTCAAAAGCGGCGGCTCCCGGCCGGTAAAGCAGCTATTCCTCCTGGTCTCGAAAGATGCGTATTCCATGAGTACCGGCGGCATCGTACCCATGACAAATCTTCTCGTGGAGGAAAGCTGGCAGAGAGTCTTCCGGAAGAAAGGCGACTCGCTCATCACCCTGCAGGGGCAGGTGGGCGAAGACGGCAGCCTCATCCCGTTTTCATCATTATTCTACTGCCGCGCCACAGAAACGTTTTTCCACCCGCCGTGCCCTTTCTGCGGCAACGATCTTATACTCTGCCGCGATGATGCAGTGCTGAAGGAAAACGGGCTCAAAGCCTACTCCTCATCTTTAAACCGCTACCTGTACTGCCCTTCGTGCCTCTCGCAGAAGGGTTCGACTGATTTCTACGCAAGTGCCCCTGCGGGGACCGAGCCGGCCAAGGTAAAGGGCCGGCATGCACTGGTGAAGGATTTCGGAATGCTCATGGGCAAGGACGCTCCCCCTGAATCCTTCCCCTGCACAACGTGTCCAACCCGCAGGGAATGTTATGAAAGCAAAGGACTGGCCGGGCAGAGGATTGTGCCGTTTTCGTTTTACCCCTTCTTCCTGCTCGTATTAGAGCCGGGTACGGTCAATGCCTTTGATTTCCTCGCCCTGCTTTCAGGCGCCGCCGGCAGCGAGCTCAAAACCCGATTGAACGGGAACAACGAGACGGGCAGGCTGCTCTCGGTCAAAGCGCTTGCCCCTTCACTCTCAACAGGGCAGCACCTGTTTTTCACTCAGGACGAGAGGAGATTCCTCGAAATCCTCTATCTTAAGTGCGCCTTCCTCGCGCAGCTTTCAAAAATCGTCCTTACGGGAACCAATGCATGCCGCTATCCGGATCTCGCCGGGTCTGCGGACAGGCTGTGGGTGAGCTTGCAGCAGCAACAGAGCGGATTGCCGTTCTTCTGGAACTTCTCGCTCGAGATCATCGAGATGGGGGAGACGGCCCTGCCCGCAATGCCGCCCTCCTACGGAACGTACATGCTCGGCCTCCTGTGGTTCCAGGTCCTTGCCGCGAACAACCTCCAGGGGGCTTCCGATATCAGCAAAGCACTTTCTGAGAGGATAAATTCCCTGCTTGCGTCCCCGGAGCAAGGGTCTGCCGGATTCGCACGAATAAATGGCGAGCATATCTTTGATCCTGCAGACATCTTCTGGAACCCCGACAGGTCGACGGTCCGTGAGGAATGGGCCGCGCTCTGGCAGAAGGCCCTGGACCTCGGATGGTCTCTGCTGGCAAACGGCATGAAGCCGGATTCCGCATTTTCAGCCCCGGCTTTCCTGGAGGACATCGACTTCTTAAGGGACACGGTAAAGCAGGAGCTGTTCAGCCACGCGCCGGGTGCCGGAGAAAGCACGGCGAAGTCCCCGGAAAAGGCCATCAGCTCAATCCTTGAAGACATCATCGTATCGTATGAAACCATGCAAGAAAAAGCGCCCGGAGATACCGGCCATGATACGGCGGCTCCTCCGGAGCAGCCGGCACCGGTGATTACTAAAGTGCGAGCGATGCCGGAAGAGGGAAGAGCAGCCACAGGAGAGGGGAGGGCAGGAGAAGACGGCGGAGAAACCATGATCATATCCCCCTCTCCACCGGAGCAGTTCAGGGTCGAAGTCCCGCTCGACCAGGATGGTGAGAAGACCGTAGTCATGCATGCTCCTCCCGAGGAGTGTGCAGAGAGCGTAACAAAGGACACCGGCCTGGAAGATTCCCACGAGACCATTGTTCTTACCGCCGACCATGTCCGTACCCTGATGGGAGATATGAAGGCCGGCCAGTCGCCGAAGAGCGTCATCCTCACGCAGGCAAAGAAGCCGGAAGAGATTGCGGAGACGGTCATTATGGGGTCGTCCCCGGGCAAGCAGGAAGAGAGCCCGGAAGAGACCGTAATCATGAAAACCGGCCACGGAACCGTGGAGGATGTCCCGGAAACCGTGATCATGGGTTCAGCCCCGGCAGCCAATGATAAACCGCTGACGAGGGAAACGGAAAAGGGCCGTACCCGGCCCGAGCCCGAGGACGATATCCCGGAGACGGTCATCATGAGCCCGATTTCGGGCGCGGGAAAGAAGATTCCCGGAGCCGGAACCGGCATGCCGGACATGAAGAAAGAGGAAAAGAAGAGCGAGCCTTTCAAGGAAGACGACTCTCTGGCAGAGACGATCATCATCAATCCTGACAAGGGAAAGAAGTAGGTTGGCTGCTGTAATGAACAACCGGTTATCGATCACAAAACTCGCCCGGGCCGTACAGGGCATCTATGCCGCCGAGGGAGCAGATGCAAAGGGAGCCATCAGGCAGTATTTGGATGAAGAGCTCAAAGGGCTGCAACCCGGTGAGCGCATTGCCATCGCCCGCCGGGTGCAGGAAGAGCTGAAAGGCAAACAGGCGCAACCGGAGCAGGGCTCTGCCGTCCTGGAAGATTTCGTCCGGCTCCTCCTGGGAAACAGGGCCGCTCTGGCGGATGCGTCATCCCCTCAGACCCTGGAAAAGCTGGCTGCTTCGCTCAACACGGTGTTCGATTCTCTCAACGAGATCATCCGGGTGATGAATGCCACGCTCGGCGGGAGCGGGTCAGGGGAAGAGACGATCAGGGCCGTCATCGGCGGGGATCTGGAATCGCAAGAGCTATCGAAGCCCCTCGAAGAATACCTGGGGCAGATCAAGAAGGCTTTTCTCGTCTCGCACAATGCGTTCCAGGACGCATCCCGCAGCACCATAAGAAACATACTTGCGGAAATAGACCCTTGCAAGATAGAATCAGGGTTAGGCTCGGGTTTAAAGTTCGGGCCGCTCAAGAAGGCCGAGGCCTTCGAGGTGTATGAGGCATCTTTTGCCAAGATCAAGAAATGGTTTGAGTCCGAGCGGTTCGCACAAGACCTGCTGCGGGAGTTTGAGAAGAGCTGTCAACGGTCATTCAGCCGTGGGGAGGGGAAATCTTAATGAAATCGGTACGTACCATCCTGTTTTTTCTATGCACGCTTTTCCTGCTGGCTTCATGCGCCGCGCCGACGCCTGCCAGGTGGGAGTATGAAGAAAAGGGGATCAATCTGAGTTTTGAGCCGGATAAAAAGCTCAACCTGCGCGACGGCACATCGCATACCCTGTCGGTGTGCGTGTACCAGCTCAGGGACCCCAATGAGTTCAGACAGCTCGCCGAGGATACCGACGGCCTCTACAAGCTGCTCTCGTGCAGCAACTTCGACCCGAGCGTCGCCAATGCGAGAAGGGTCATCGTGAATCCGGGCAAAAATCAGAAAGCCAGCCTGGACAGGGCAGAGGGGGCCAAGTTCGTAGGCATCGTAGCCGGGTACTACAACATCGACAAAGACAAGATCGTCAGGTTCTACCGGATCCCCCAGGAAAAGAGGGGCCTTTTCAGCAAGCGGATGGTGCCCATGCCTTTGAACGCCGTCATCAAGCTCGGGCCCAAACAGATCGTTTCAACACAGGAGGAATAGGGCATGGAGAGGCCGATCTTCTGGCATCACGGTTTGTTTCTGCAGCCCCAGCATTTCCAGCTCTCCGACCGCTATCTCCAGTCACTCACGGCACCGGCATACCGGTTCCTCATGCCCCACCTGTGGGGGGTGAATTCGCTGCAGGTCCAGAAGTCCGCGCTGGAGACCAGGACATTCCAGATCACGGGCGGAGAGTTCGTGTTCCGGGACATGACCCACGTGGCCATCCCGGACAATGCACTGGTGGAGGCACGGGGTTTTGACGAGGACTGGGTCGAGGGCGGCAAGCCGCTGAAGGTGTACCTGGGCATAAAGAAATGGAGTGATCAGGGCCTGAACGTCACGGTCATGGACGGCTCCACGAGGCTTTCCAAGGTCACCACCCGGTTCGTTGCGCCGTCCGACTTCGAAGAGATGCCCGATATGCACGAACAGGGCCCGTCTGCAGAGATCAAAAGGCTCTTCTATAGCGTTCGGATCTTCTGGGAGACCGAGCAGGACCGGTTTGCCGACTATGAGGTCATCCCGATCGCCCAGCTCGAACGCAAAGGCGAGGACGTGGTCCTCTCCGAGCGGTACATCCCGCCCTGCGTTTCCATAGAAGCCTCGCCGGTTCTCGAGAAGGTCGTCAAGGAAGTCCGCGACCAGGTCACGGCCCGCGGGCACCAGCTCGAGCTCTATAAGCGGGACCGGGGCATACACACGGCCGAGTTCGGGGCGCGGGACATGGTCTTTCTCCTGGCCTTGCGGTCGCTGAACCGCTACATCCCCCAGCTCTACCACCTCACGGACGATGCCCAGGCTCACCCGTGGACCATTTACGGGATGCTGCGCCGGATAGTCGGAGACCTCTCCACCTTCTCGCAGGAGGTAACAGTGCTGGGAGGCACCGAGGGGGGTAAGGGCTCGATCCCGTCGTACTCTCATGAAAATCTTTCTTCCTGTTTCTCGGCAGCGCAGGAAATGATCACCCGCCTGCTCGATGAGATCACCTCCGGCCCCGAATACGTCTTTTCTCTCGTATACGACGGGACATACTATTCCGCGGATCTGCCGCCTGCGATCTTCGAGGGGTCGAACCGCTTCTACCTCGTGATCGAGACCGAGGCAGATCCTGCAGAGGTTCTCAGGTCCATCGATACGAGCGCAAAACTGAGCTCGCGGGAAGCGCTTGCCATCCTCATCGTGCGGGCACTGCCGGCACTGGGCCTCAAGCACCTGCCCATCCCGCCGCAGGAGCTGCCGAGGAGGGCGAACGCCAGTTATTTTCAGATAGAACACTACGGCGACCAATGGGCCAACGTGCAGAAGGGCAAGAACATCGCCCTGTTCTGGGACAGTGCGGCCGGAGATCTCAAGGTCGAGCTCATGGTCGTAGGGAGGACGTAAAACATGCGACTGAGTGACTGCTTCATCGAACTGATCAGCTACGTGCTCTATTTCAAGAAAACTTATGACAAACGCCAGCCGGCGTACGACCAGGTGAGGGCGGATATCGACCGGCTCCTCACCCAGAGCAGGGACGGCGTGGGCTACGGCGAGATCACGCAGGAGGATTACGAGGCGGCGCGGTTCGCTGTTTGTGCCTGGATCGACGAGTCCATCATGAACTCGACCTGGTCGAGCAGGCAGCTCTGGCAGCGTGATCTCCTCCAGAGGATCCACTACCAGACGACGAATGCGGGCGAGCTGTTCTTCGACCGCCTCAACAGCCTGGGCCCCCACCAGAAGGACGGCCGGGAGGTCTACTACCTGTGCCTGGCCATGGGGTTCACGGGCCGCTACTGCAACGAGGGCGACAAGTTCCTCATCGACCAGCTCAAGACCTCGAACCTCAAAGTGCTCACCGGCAGCTCCCTGGGCATCCCGTCCATGGAAAAGGGCGAGCTGTTCCCCGAAGGCTACCCCCCGGATACCGGGCCTGAGGTAAAGGTCAAAACCCGGAGCAGTTTTCCCTTCTTCAATATCGTGGCGGCAGGCGTTCCGGTCGTACTCTTTGCTGCGCTGTTCCTGATTTATCATTTCGTCCTGAACAACGTCAGCGAAACCCTTTTCAAGATGGTGCCGTGATGAAACAGAGTCCGATGGTTTATGCACTGATTGCATTAAGCAGCATACTCGTCCTTCTCCTGGTGTTCGGAATCGTGCTCGGCATGGGCTGGCCCTGGTGGGTCGGCATCTTCCTCATTGTCCTGTTTATTGGGGTGGGTCTGGCGGGCTTTATCATCCGTAAGGTCATGCTGAGGAAAAAGGAGCAGCACTTCGTCAGCCAGATCATCGAGCAGGACAACGCCTACCTGAGGTCACTGAAAGACGACGAGAAGAAACACGCCTCCGAGCTCCAGGACAAGTGGAAAGAAGCCGTCGACGCCCTGAAGAAATCGCACCTGAAGAAACAGGGCAACCCGCTCTATGTCCTGCCGTGGTACATGGTCCTCGGCGAGAGCGGATCGGGCAAGACCACGTCGATCAAGAGCGCCAAGCTCTCCTCGCCTTTTTCCGAGGTCAACCGGATCTCCGGGATCTCCGGCACGAAGAACTGCGACTGGTGGTTCTTCGAGCAGGCCATCATCATCGATACCGCAGGCAGGTATGCCATCCCCGTCGATGAGGGCAGGGACAAGGACGAATGGCAGAATTTCTTCTCGCTCCTGGCCAAATACCGCAAAAAAGAGCCCTTAAACGGCCTGGTCGTCACCGTTGCCGCGGACAAGATCCTGGAGACCGGGCCCGAGGCCCTGAAGAGGACGGCCCGAACATCCGCCGCAGGATCGATGAGCTCATGCGGGCCCTGGGCAGCAAGTTCCCGGTCTATGTGCTCGTGACCAAGTGCGACCTGATCCAGGGCATGACCCAGTTTACGGGCCGGCTCTCCGAGGCGGGCCAACAGCAGGCCATGGGCATGATCAACCGACTCGGGCAAGGCCGACCCGGTATCGTTCATCAAGAACGCGATGCACACCATCTCCGAGCGTTTGAGGAGCATCCGCCTCATCCAGCTCCACAAGACAGACCCCAGATACCTGGAGCCCTCGCTCCTGCTCTTCCCCGAGGAGTTCTCGAAGCTGAAGAGGGCCTCACCTCGTTCATGAAGGCAGCCTTCCAGGAGAACCCCTACCAGGAAAGCCCGCTTTTGCGCGGCATCTATTTCAGCACCGGCCGCCAGGAAGGAACCCCGTATTCCCACTTCCTCAAGAACTTAGGCCTCATTGAGGAGCGGGACGTCCTGCCCGGCACCAGCAAGGGACTCTTCCTCCACGACTTTTTCGAAAAGATCCTGCCCCGGGAAAGGCACCTGTTCGCCCCCACCAGGCAGGCCATCGAATGGTCAAGGCTCACCAAGAACCTGGGCCTGCTGTCGTGGCTTGCGATCTCCATTGCCATCTGCGGACTCTTAAGTTTTTCGTTCGTCAAGAACCTCTCCATCATAAGGTCCGTGCCCAAAGATCCCCCGGTCCTCCAGGGAGAGTTCACGGTCGACGTGAATACCCTCGAGCTTTACCGTAAGGGCATCCTCAAGGTGGAAGAGGGGAACAGGCACTGGTGGATACCGAGATTCGGCCTCACCCACAGCAAAGACATCGAAGGAAGGCTCAAGAGCAACTATTGCAGGCTGGTGGAAGAGGGCATCATCTCGTCCATGGACAAGAAGATAGAGCAGGATCTTGCCACCTTCACGGCTGCAACCCCTGACCCCGTGTACGCCCAGTACGTCATGCACCTTACCCGGCGGATCAACCTCGTCGATGCGCACATGAAAGAAGCTTCGCTCGAAGAGCTCCAGTCCAAGCCCCAGCCTTCGTATCTGCCGTTCATCCCTGCCGCAGGAGGAAGCGTGGCGCCCGAGATGGCCAAGAGCCTCTCCAACCTGTACCTCTATCGACTGATCTGGGGGGATGAGGAGCAGCAGTCATCGGGCAAGGAGATGAAAAACCTCAAACCATGGCTGAAGAAAGCGCTCGCACAGAAGAATGCGGACTTCCGGTGGGTAGCGGTCTGGGTGAGCACCGGCACATCGCTCCCGGGCGCCAGCTTAAAGGAGTTCTGGGGTGGAAGCAATTCATTGCCGGACGAGCCGTTCGTGCCGGGTGCTTTCACCCTCGAGGGCAAAAAGCACGTGGATGCGGTTTTTGACGAGATCTGCATGGCCCTGGGCGATGCTCAGGCAATCAATGCGAACAAGCCCGCCTTCCAGGAGTGGTACCGACAGAACTATCTGGCAGCATGGGAGAATTTCGTGCGCTCGTTCGCGCAAGGCGCACAGAGGCTCAAAGGGAAAGCCGAGTGGGAACAGACCGCCGGCAGGATGGCTACAAAGGGGGGACCGTACTTTGCCTTCCTCAGCCGCATGAAGTCCGAACTGGGGCCGTATAGAACCGGAAACGCCGCCCCTGCATGGATTGTGTTCGTCGACGGCATCAACGATACTGCAGACCAGGCCCTGGCCATGGGCGCAGTCAATGCCGCCGGAGGCGGGTCTCTCATCACGAAGGTCACCGAGACCGGCTCCAAGATCAAAGATAAGATATCCGGTGTCGCGGACACGGGCGCCGCCACCTCGCGGACCAATGCGATCAAGGCGTATGCCGCGTACCTCTCCTCACTGGGTGAGGCGTCCACGGCGGTGAAGTCGTCCCGTCAGGCTATCTTCCAGCTCGCAACCGCTACGTTCGCCGAAGGTACGGCAGCGGCATCGCCGTTCATCAAGGCCCGTGATGCGATCGGCGAGCTCAAAGCTTCCGGCTGGACAGGCGCCGATCCCGGCCTGTGGCAGCTCGTGCAGGGCCCGCTCGATTTTCTGTGGGCCTACGCCTGCCGGGAAACCGGGTGCCACCTCCAGGAACTCTGGGTCAAGGACGTTCTGGTCATGGTGCAGGGGATAACCGACCCCTTGCAGGCAAACGCAATGATAGGCGGCGGACAGGGGCCTGCCGGCAGGTTCATGCAGGGCCCGGCAGCACCTTTCCTGAACAGGGACTTGCAGGGATACTCCCCCAAGGAGGTCATGGGCAGGAAGGTGCCCTTCGAGGTCGGTTTCTTGAGCTTCTCCTCGAAGGCGGACAAGCCGGTACAGTCCAGCTACACCGTCACCATCACAGGTCTGCCTACCGACTCCAACTCCGATGCGTCGGTCAAGCCCCATTCCACCCGTCTGGAGCTCGGGTGTGCAAGCGAGATGCTCACCCTGGAGAACCTCAACTACCCGGTCCGCAAGGTGTTCAACTATTCGCCCCAGAACTGCGGCACCGCGGTCTTTACCATCGAGGTCGGCAATGTAACGCTTACCCGGCAGTATGAAGGCAACTTCGGCTTCTCCAAGTTCTTAAGCGAGTTCCCGTCAGGCCGGCATACGTTTACGCCCGGCGATTTTCCCGGGCAGAGCGCATCATTGAAGCGGATGGGCATCAGGTACATCAAGGTGAACTACCGTTTCGACGGCAACTACCAGCAGGCCGCCGACCTCTTCAGCCAGGGGGCAGGCCTGGCGCCCGAGAGAATCGTAACGTGCTGGGCTCAGTAAAGCAAAAGCAGGGCTGGGCCTGGGGGGCTGCGGGTAAGCACCCCGTGGCGAGGGATTATATCGCCATCGGGGCCCAGACGCCTTTGCTCAAGGCTTTTGCCGACTGGATGGAGTCCGGGTATTCGGCGCTGCAGGAAAGGCCGCAGCAAGCCTGTTCCTGGAGGTTCTGGGCCCGGGGCATGAAAAAGCAGGAGCTCGTCTGCGGGCTGCTCCGCGACAGCAACGACAGCGTGGGCCGGCCGTACCCGTTCCTCATCTTCGGCACAGGGCCGCTGGACGGCTGGGAGGAAACCTGGGAACTGCTTCCATACGTCTTCGAAGGGATCTGGAGCCGGATGGAATACGTGGGCTCCAAGAAATCGTTCGACGTGTCGGCCCTGGAGAGCGACCTCGGGATGCTGCCGTATCCGACCCTGTTCCAGGGGGCGGGCGCCGCAGCAGGGAAATACCAGGATATGCATGAGCTCGATTCATTATCGGAATGCTGCAGAGCTCTTCCTGCCCATCAAGGGAGGGCTCAGCGAGGACCCGTCGGATACGCTCGTCCTGTGGCACACCCGGCTGAAGGCGCTCATCGGCGAATCCCCGAATACGGTGTTCATGGGCGGCATACCGGAAAATACCCATTTCGCCCTGTTCAGGAGGTCGCTCGCTTCTCAGGATTTCATCCGGTTGTGGACTTTTTCGTAAAGTAGGCGCATTCCGGCAACGATACTGGTTTTTTATTGTTTTTCTGCATGGCTTATGGTTTGGTAGACTTTAAGAGTGAAAGGTTTTACGTGGTATGGATTTGAGGAGCTTGATTAAGGAAGGGCGGCTGTCCGAAGCCCGGGCAGCACTCGTGGAAGGGGTGAAGTCTTCTCCTGCGGACACAGGAAAGAGGACGCTCTTGTTCCAGGTCCTGGTCCTGCTCGGAGAGTGGGACAAGGCATCCGTGCATCTCGACATGATCTCGACCCAGGACCCGTCACGTCTTAAGGGCGCTTCCGTCTATTCCCAGCTTATCGCTGCAGAAAAGGAGCGGATTGCCGTCTTCGACCTCAAGCAGCTCCCGTCGTTCCTGCCCGAAGCACCAGACTTTTTCGAACCTTATTACAATGCAGTCAGGAAGCTCCTTTTCATCAAAAGATCCCCGGCAGGGGGTACCACTCCTTCCTCTCCTGTTGCGGGAGAGGATAAAGGAGAGGGGGACATCAAAGCCGTCGGAGCGCTCTTCGCCCAGGCAGAGAAATCCATCCCGAAGGTCAAGGGAACGCTCAACGGCGAGACCTTCTCCGGGCTCAAGGACACCGACAGCGTCTTGTCCCCGTTCCTCGAAGCATTCATCCACGGCCGCTATGTATGGATCCCCTTTGCAGCCATCCGCGAGCTCACCGTGACCGCGCCCCGCTCGCTCACCGATCTCATCTGGATCCAGGCGAACGTCACCACCTGGGGGGGATTGAATGTGGGCTGCTTCCTGCCCGTGCTCTATCCCGGCTCTTCTTCCCATGAAGACGAGAAGATCAAGCTCGGGCGGATGACCGACTGGATAGCGCTCGGCGACGGCTATTACCGGGGTGCAGGCCAGCACGTGTACCAGGCCGGAAAAAAAGAAATAGCCATCTTGGAGATCCGGGAGGCCGTGTTCACCTACCGTGAGAAGTAAAGAATTTTTACCGATGGGAGGCCAAGTTACAGTATGATCGATATCCAGGCATGTACGGCACCTATCCCGGGAGAAAATCCGGCCGGCGAAGACTTGCGCTATACGCCCGTCTACGACACCATCAAGGAGGCGAGGAAAGCGGACGACATGCTCGCCCGCGGCGACTGGGAGCGCGAGATCAAGACGTCGGACTGGGCCGCGGTCATCAAGACCTCAGTCGATGCACTCACCACCAGGACCAAAGACCTCCAGATCGCTGCATGGCTGACCGAGGCCCTGGTGAAAACAAAAGGCTTCGAGGGTTTGAACACAGGTCTCGTCATTATCAACGGTCTCCTCGATCAGTACTGGGATACGGTTTATCCCCTGATAGAAGACGGCGACATGGAGTTCCGGGCCGGGCCTTTCGAGTTCCTGAACGACAAGCTATGGTCCGCCTTAAAGGACATCCCTCTTACCGATCCGGCTAAAACCCCCGGCTACTCCTGGCTTTCCTGGCAGGATTCCCGCAAGGTGGGCACCGAGAAAGACATCCTCAACCAGTTCGGCGACGTCGATGAAAAGAAACGCCGGGCACGGGAAGACCTTATCGCAGAAGGCAAGATCCCGGCTGAGGAGTTCGATGCCGCAGTCGCTGCCACATCCAAGGCATTCTACGAAAAGGTCGAAGGCTGCTTAAACACCTGCCTCGCCGAGTTCGACAAGATGGACGGCCTCGTGGACGAGAAGTTCGGCAAAGAGGCACCCAGGCTCTCGGAGATGCGTGCAGCCATCCAGGACTGCGAGCAGCTCATTTCCCGGATCCTGAAAGACAGGCGGGTGCAGGAGCCCGACAAAAGGGAGGTGCCCATGAAAGATGCCCAGACGAAGGCGGCAGCATCTGCCGGCGGAGTATCCGGAACTGAGTACCCGGCTGCAGGTCAGGCCGTAGCGGCGCAGGGATCACCGTCTTTGAGCCCCGGCGCTGTCCCGGCATTCTTTGTCCAGGATGGTGCAGGGATCGAAGACGCATTGTGGGAAGCCGCGCTCCAGACAGTCAACCAATCCGGGATCAGACAGGCACTCGAACAATTGACTGCTGCGGTGAGCAGCGCGCCGTCAGTAAGGCAGCAGAACCGCTACCGGCTCCTCATCGCGAAGCTCTGCCTCAAGGTCAACCGGCACGATCTCGCCAGGCCGGTCATCGAACAGCTGTATACGCTCATCGGAGAGCTGAGCCTCGAAAAGTGGGAGTCCCCCACGTGGATCGCCGAGGTCATCGATGCATATTATCAGTGCCTCACTGCGGACGAGGCCTCCGACGAGGACAAGTACAAGGCAAAGAACGAGCTTTTCCAGAAACTGTGCAACCAGGACATAACGAAGGCTTTTGTTTATAAAGGCTAAGGCCGCGAAGGTAAAAAGGAGGATATGGTATGGCCAAGAAGGAAAGCACACAGCATAAGTTGGACAGGGTGCGGTCCCCCCGGGTCCAGATCACCTATGACGTGGAGATCGGCGGACGCCATCGAGATGAAGGAGATCCCCTTTGTCGTCGGCGTGCTGGGCGATCTGTCGGGCAAGCCCGGATGAGCCGCTTCCCAAGCTGAAGGACCGGAAGTTCGTCGAGATCGACCGCGACAACTTCAACAAGGTGCTCGAGGGGATGAAGCCCAGGCTGGCCTTCAAGGTCGACAACAAGCTCACGAACGACGACTACCAAGCTGGCGGTGGAGCTGCAAGTTCAAGTCCCTGGACGATTTCCATCCGGAGAAGGTTGGCCGAGCAGATCAGAGCCGCTCCGGAAACTGGTCGAGGCCAGGAAGAAGCTTTCCGACCTTCTGGGCAAGCTGGACGGCAACGACAAGCTCGACGAACTGCTGCAGGAGGTTATCTCCAGCACCGAGTCGCTCGAGAAGCTTGGGTACAAGAAGCCGGGTGGCCAACCGGAAGCGACCGGAAAAGAATAAGAGGGAGGAAGGCGCCATGGCTGACAAGGAACAACAGGCTCAAGCAGGTCCGCACCAGCCGACGGTAGCAGGAGGAAGGGCCTGCTCGACAAGATCATCGAGGAAGGCCGCATGGCCCGGGACGAGAGCCAGAAGGCGACGGGCCAAGGACCTCATCAGCGAGTTCGTCAGCCAGATCATGGAAGGCGCCATGATGGTTTCCAAAGACACGGAGGCCAATGATCAACGCCCGGATCGCCCAGATCGACCAGCTATCTCCGACCAGCTCAACGAGGTCATGCACCACGCCGATTTCCAGAAGCTCGAAGGCTTCGTGGAGAGGCCTTGCCTACCTGGTGAACCAGAGCGAGACCGGGCGAGACCTTGAAGATCAGGGTCATGAATGTCTCCAAGAAAGATCTGCTCAAGGACATGGAAAAGGCCAGCGAGTTCGACCAGTCCGCCCTGTTCAAGAAGATCTACGAAGAGGAGTTCGGCATGTTCGGCGGCGCCCCCTACGGCGCGCTCATCGGCGACTACGAATTCAGCAACCATCCGCAGGATCTGGCCCTGCTGGAAAAGATCTCCCAGGTGGCCGCGGCCGCCCATGCGCCCTTCATCTCCGGCAGCATCCGCCAAGATGTTCAACTTGGACAGCTTCACCGAGCTCGGCGGTCCCGCGCGACCTGGCCAAGATCTTCTCAGAGCGTCGATTACGCCAAGTGGAAGTCCTTCCGCGAATCCGAGGATTCCCGCTATGTGGCGCTGGCCCTGCCCCATATGCTCATGCGGCTCCCCTACGGCCAGGCCAATGTCCCGGTCGAGGCCTTCAACTTCGAAGAGGAAGTGGACGGCACGGATCACAGCAAGTATCTCTGGGGCAATGCCGCCTATGCCCTAGGCGCCCGGCTGACCGATGCCTTTGCCAAGTACCACTGGTGCGCGGCCATCCGGGGCGTCGAAGGCGGCGGCCTGGTCGCAGGGTCTGCCGGTCCATACCTTCAAGACCGACGAGGGCGACGTGGCGCTGAAATGCCCCACCGAGATCGCCATCACCGACCGGCGGGAAAAAGAGTTTGCCGACCTGGGCTTCATTCCCCTGGTCCACTGCAAGGGCACCGACTATGCGGCATTCTTCAGCACCCAGACGGCCAACAAGCCCAAGGTGTACGACTCCGATGCGGCCAACTGCCAATGCGAGGCTTTCCTCGCAGCTGCAGTACATCCTGGCCGTATCCCGGTTTGCCCATTACCTGAAGTCCATGATGCGGGACAAGATCGGCAGCTTCATGACCCGAAGAATGCCGAAGATTTCCTGAACCGCTGGATCAGCAACTACGTGCTCCTGGACGACAATGCCGGCCAGGAAGCAAGGCCAGCTGCCGCTGCGGGAAGCCCGGATCGATGTCACCGAGATCCCGGGCAAGCCGGGCGCATACCGGGCAGTGGCGTTTCTGAAGCCCCATTACCAGCTCGATGAGCTCACCGTCTCCTTGCGGCTGGTGGCGGATCTGCCGCCCCCGGCCAAGGGATAATACTCATTAAGGGCTTAAACCCTTCGGAGCGGCGGCATAAAGGTTGCCGCTCCGAAGGGATATATGAATCGTGGATTTATAAACAAAAGAAAATGGAGATTAAGGAGGGAATACTACCATGGCATTTGATGCTTTTTTGAAGATTGACGGGATACCTGGAGAGAGTACGGACGATAAGCACAAGGACTGGATCGAGATCCTGTCTTTCTCTCACGGGTTGTCTCAGGCTGCAACCGGTTCCAGGAGCAGCGGCGGCGCCGCGACCGCAGAGCGGTGTCAACCACAGGGATTTTTCCATCGTAAAAACGCTGGATAAGGCATCCCCGAAGCTGAACCTGTCCTGCTGCAACGGCGGCCACATCAAGAGCGTTATCATCGAACTGTGCCGCGCCACCGGCGACAAGCAGAAGTATATGGAATACAAACTCTCCGATGTCATCGTCAGCGTGGTAAGCCCCGGCGGGAGCGCCAGCGGCGGCGAGACCCTGCCCCTGGAGGAAGTGGGATTCAACTATGGTAAGATCGAGTGGACCTACACCGAGACCGACCACGGCACCGGCAAGCCCAAAGGGAACATCGCTTCGAACTGGGATCTCAAAGCCAACAAAGGCAGCTGATCCTTATCTCTAAGGGATGAGAGACCAGGAGGAGCACCAGCAGATCACCCAGGCATCGGTGCTGGACAGGCTCATCGACGAGGAGCCTCAGAACTCGTACGAGCCTGTCCAGTATCGCCTGGCATCCATCAGGCAGGTCAGGGCCTCGGTGGTCAGAGACCTGGAGAACCTGCTCAACACCAGGCGCCACATCGTCGATATCGAGCCCGAATATCAGGAGCTGGGCAAGTCTCTGTTCGTATACGGGGTCAAGGACTTCACGTCGAAAAACCCCAGGAGCCCGGCAACACAAAAGCAGCTGAAAGCCGATATCATGAAGACCATCGAGCTCTTTGAACCCAGGCTGCACAGCGTAACCGTACAGATCGAATTGGATGAGGACAGGGGCGGAAACGTCCATTTCCGCATCAACGGGCTGCTCGTTCTGGAATCCGATACCGAGCCCGTGACCTTTGACACCTACTTCGACGTGAACCGGGGCGAGTACGTCATTTCGAAATAGAACGAGGAGCCACCCATGGATGACAACCTTCTCCACTACTACGAACGGGAACTGACCTACATCCGGGAACTGGGCTCGGAGTTCGCGAGAAAGTATCCGAAGATCGCAGGCCGCCTCCTGCTCGAAAACGACAAGTGCGAAGACCCCCATACCGAGCGGATCATCGAGGCCTTTGCCTTCCTGTGCGCCCGCATCCACAAGAAGCTCGACGATGATCTGCCCGAGATCACCGAATCCCTGCTGAGTATCATCTATCCGCACTACCTGAACCCGATCCCCTCCATGTCCATCGTGAAGTTCGACCCCATAAAACAGAGCATACCGCCCACGGGCTACCACATCCCAAGGGATACGGCCCTGTTCTCCAAGCCGGTGGGAGGGACGGCCTGCCAGTTCTCCACCACCTATCCTCTCACGATCTGGCCGGTGGAGGTTGCCTCCGCAGGGCTGAAAGACCCTGCAAAGCAGGTAAAGGGCGCAGTGAGGGCCCTGACTATCAAGCTCAAGACCTATGGCAGCGCGAGCCTCTCCGAGATCGGCTGGGACAGGATGCGTTTTTATCTCAACGGCCCTCACCAGCATGTGTTCCATCTCTACGAGCTCCTGTTCAACAATGTCTGCCACGTGGAGTGCCAGGTTCAGGACAAAAAGGGAAAGCAGGAGACGCTCGTCCTCGACCCGCAGCAGAGCATCCTGCCGGTGGGATTTGGGGACAGCGAATCCATGCTGCCTCATCCGCAGCGCTCGTTCCCGGGATACATCCTCCTGTTCGAATACTTCTGCTTCCCGGAGAAGTTCCTGTTCTTCGATCTGGCCGGGCTGGGCAGGCTGAAGAAGCCGGACCTGGGAGACACCCTCGACATCACCTTCTACCTCGACAAGGTCCCGAAATCGGACCTTGTGGTCAACAAGGACACCTTCTGCATCAACGCAGTCCCGGCCATCAACATTTTCGAGCGCGTCGCAGAGCCGGTGCGTATCGACAGGCAGAAGACCGAGTACCGGGTGATCCCGGATATGCGCAGGCAGGCATTCACCGAGATCTTCCAGATCGACCGGGTCGTCTCTTCCCCAACCGGCGAAGGACAGGAAGCGGTCGAGTACCGTCCGTTCTACTCTGTCCGGCATCATCTCGAAGACACGGACATGAAGAAAAAGAAGGTCTTCTGGCACATGCAGAGGAGGCCCTCGGAGAAGAAGGGCGACAACGGGAGCGACGTCTTCCTCTCGTTTGCCGACATCGACTTTCGGCCCGCAGACCCTTCCACAGAGGTCATCACCGTGTACACCTCCTGCACGAACCGCGACCTGCCCGCCAGGCTTCCCTTCGGGGACGTTGCCGGGGATTTCGACATGGAGAGCGCCGGTCCGGTTGCCAAGATACACTCGCTCATCAAGCCCACCCCCACCAGGAGGCCTGCACTGGGGAGGGTCATTGCAGTGGCGGCTCATCTCGCATCTGTCGCTCAACTACCTCTCCATCGTCGAGGGCGGAGAGGACGGGCTGAAGGAGATCCTCAAGCTCTACGACTTCGAGAACAGCCCATCCACCAGGCAGCAGATATCGGGGATCGCGAGGGTGGCTTCCGAGCACATCACCAGGCGCATCGGGCAGACCTTCTGCCGCGGGGTGCAGGTTTCCATCGAGTTCGATGAGGACAAGTACGTGGGCTCCGGCCTCTACCTGTTCGCATCCATCCTCGAGCGGTTCCTTGCCCAGTACGTATCCGTGAACTCATTCACCCGGCTGGAGGCACGCACCGTCCAGCGGAAAGAGGCATTGAAGAAATGGCCCCCACGAAGCGGGAACCAGGTCCTGATCTGACAGAGCGTCTCTCGAAGGAGTTCTACAAGTTCTCCTTCTTCCAGATGGTGAGCCTCCTGGAGGCGCTCCATCCGGAGGCGGAGCGCCTGGGCAAGAGCCTTGTCCCTTCCCGCGAGCCGGTGCGCTTCTCGGTGAAGCCGGGCTTCACCTTTCCCCCGAGCGATATCGCATCGTTTACGGAGCCGGGCGAGGACAAGCCTGCCGGGGTAGGGGTAGCCTTCATGGGCCTCATCGGCCCGTCCGGAGTCCTGCCCCAGTGGTACAACTCCCTGGTGGAGGATCGGGGGCGGCAGAAGGACCATACGCTCGCCGCGTTCTTCGACATCTTTCACCACCGCCTCATCTCGCTTTTCTACCTCGCGTGGAAGAAGGGCCGCCTGCCCGAAAACTACACGAGCGGCGAAGACGACCGGCTCTCATCCTACCTGCTGAGCCTGGATGGCCTCGGCACAAAGGGCCTTGCCGACAAGATCGGCCTGCCCAAGGAATCCATGTCGTTCTATACCGGTTTCCTCTCGCGTCAGGCGCCGTCCGCTGCAGCCATCGAGGCAACCGTGTCGTACCTTTCGGGCACGTCAGGTGAAGGTGGAGCAGTTCGTCGAGAAGGCGCTCCCTTTGAGCGAGGAAGACCGGACGCAGCTCGGATCGAGAAATTCAGGGCTGGGCGTGGACAGCATCTGCGGCTCCTGCATCAAAGACCGCCAGAGCTTCTTCCGCATCCACCTGGGGCCCATGAGCTTTGCCGAGTTCCAGCGCTTCCTGCCCACTACCGGCGACCTCCTCCGCCCGATCTTCTCACTGGTCAGGTACATGGTGGGGATGGGCTATGGGTTCGACATCCGGGTCATCCTCTCAAGGCAGGACGTGCCCCCGTGCGAGCTTGGGGCAAAGAAACAGCAGCTCGGCTGGTCCACCTGGCTCACGTCGCCCAAGGACCGCCTCACACAGGACGTATTCCTCGCCGTCCAGGAGGGAGACGTCATGAAGGGGAAAGCAGCGAGCGCATGAAACATCTGAGCTATTGCCATGTCAATTTCGCCCCCTCACCCAACCCTCTCCCCCTCGGGGGAGAGGGCTGGGGAGAGGGGGGTTGTTCACCTACAGGACAAAAGTCGGCAAGGCGCTACCCCGTATATGGTAACAAAGAGCGGTGCTTTGGCTTTTTCGGCGCTGCACGAAACAGTATTGAAATACCCCCTCTCCTGTATCCTCTCGCGAGGGGAGAGGAGAAGGGGTGCCCCGGCAGCTTGCTGCGGGGATTATCTGAATGAAAGGAGCATCCGTCATGGCTGTAAACAATCTGAAGACCCTCATCGCCAAACTCGACACGACCTGCAGGGGCGCACTGGAATCCGCCGCGGGGCTGTGCATGTCGCACACCCACTATGAGGTGGACCTCGAGCACTTCCTGCTCAAGCTCATGGACCTCCAGGATACGGACCTTCACAAGATCCTCAGGCATTTCGAGATCAATCCGGACCGCCTGACCGCAGACCTGGCCCGGGCACTCGAAGGGTTCAAGACGGGCAATGCCCGCACGCCGGTCTTCTCGCCGCAGATCCCGAAGATGATCCAGGAGGCATGGATGCTCGCATCCATCGACTACCAGGCGCAGGTCATCCGGTCGGGTCATATCATCCTGGCGCTGCTCCGTGACGACCAGACCGCGCGGATGCTCGCTTCCGAATCGGATGCCTTCAAGAAGATCAAGGTCGACACCCTGCAGGAAAGCCTGATGGATATCGTCAAAGGCTCGGCCGAAGACAGCGGCGCTGCTGCGCAGGCAGGTTCTGAGCCGGGCGCGCCCGGCGAGGCGAAACCCGCAGGCACCAAGGCCCTCGACCAGTTCACCATCAACCTCACCGAGCAGGCAAAGAACGGCGAGATCGACCCGGTGCTGGGCCGCGATTTCGAAATCCGCCAGATGGTCGATATCCTCATCCGCCGCAGGCAGAACAACCCCATCCTGACCGGCGAGGCAGGCGTGGGAAAGACCGCGGTGGTGGAAGGCTTTGCCCTGCGGGTCGCCCAGGGCGACGTGCCGCCTGCTTCTGCAGGACGTGGAGATCCGGTACGCTCGACCTAGGCCTGCTCCAGGCAGGAGCAGGGATCAAGGGCGAGTTTGAAAACCGGCTCAAATCCGTCATCAACGAGGTCAAGGCATCGCCCGTGCCCATCATCCTCTTCATCGACGAGGCCCACACGCTGATCGGCGCAGGCGGAGCGGCCGGCCAGGGCGATGCGGCGAACCTGCTCAAACCGGCCCTGGCCCGCGGCGAGCTTCGCACCATCGCCGCCACCACCTGGGCCGAATACAAGAAATACTTTGAAAAGGATGCGGCCCTGGCCCGGCGCTTCCAGGTGGTCAAAGTGGAAGAGCCGGACGAGAAAAAGGCACTGGTCATGATGCGGGCCATCGCCCCTTTCCTTGAAAACCACCACAAGGTCATGATCACGGACGAGGCGCTCGACGACACGGTGCGGCTCTCCCACCGCTATATCTCGGGCCGGCAGCTTCCGGACAAGGCGGTGAGCGTGCTCGACACCGCCTGCGCCCGGGTGGCCATCGGCCTGACCACGAGCCCGCCTGCGGTGGAAGAGGCCACCAGGCGGATCGCCCATATCGATAAGCGAGCTTAAAGCCCTGGAAAAAGAGACGCTCATGGGCACCGACCATTCAGAGCAAGGTCAAGGCCCTGGAGAACGAGAAGAAAGAGATCGGAAAAGCGCCTGGAGGATCTGAACAAGAAGTGGCAGGCGGAAATGGAAACGGCGGACAAGATCATCGGGGTCCGCAAAGAGATCCACGAACTCCACGCCGCCGACCCAAAGACGCAAGGACCTGCCAAAGAAGCAGAAAGACCTGAAAGCCCTGGAAAAGGAATTTCAGAAGATCCAGGGCGACGAGCCTCTGGTGCAGATGGCGGTGGACAGCCAGACCATCTCCGAGGTGATCTCGGGCTGGACCGGCATCCCGACGGGCCGCATGCTGGCCGACGAGATCGAGACCGTGCTCAACATGGAAAACCTCCTGGGGGAGCGGATCATCGGCCAGGATCACGCGCTTGCGCTCAGTCGCCCAGATGATCCAGACCGCCCATGCAGGCATCGAGGACCCGTCCAAACCGACGGCGGTCTTCATGTTCGTCGGCCCGAGCGGCGTTGGCAAGACCGAGACCGCGCTGGCCCTTTCCGACCTGCTCTACGGCGGCGAGGAGAACGTGATCACCATCAACATGTCGGAATACCAGGAAGCCCACACGGTTTCCGGCCTCAAAGGCTCGCCCCCGGGCTATGTGGGATACGGCGAGGGCGGGCGTGCTCACCGAAGCGGTGCGCACGCAGGCCCTACAGCGTGGTGCTCCTCGACGAGGTCGAGAAGGCCCACCCCGATGTCATGGAGCTGTTCTTCCAGGTCTTCGACAAGGGCACGCTGGAAGACGGCGAGGGCCGGCGAGATCGACTTCAAGAACACGCTCATCATCCTCACCTCCAACCTCGGCACCGACCTCATCATGAAGGTCTGCGCCGACGAGGAGACCAGGCCCGACCCGTCAGCGCTTGCCGAGATGCTCCGGCCAGACCTGCTCAAGCACTTCAAACCCGCATTCCTGGGGCGTCTGAAGGTGGTGCCCTATTACCCCATCACGGACAAGATCATGCAGCTCATCGTCAGGCTCAAGCTCAACCGCATCAAGAAACGCATGATGGAAAACCGCAAATGCGTGCTCGAATCTACGGCGAAGACATCGTGGATGCCATTGCCGGCCGGTGCACCGAGGTGGACAGCGGCGCCCGCAACGCGGACCACATCATGACCAACACCCTGCTGCCCGAGATGTCGCGCGAGATCCTTTCACGCATGGCAAAGGGCGAGCAGATCAAGAAGGTCAAGGTCCTGCTCGACGGAGCGGGCTTCAAGTTCGAAATTAAATAGGTCGGAATAATCCGACTTAAGCCCCCACCTGCCTTCAGCAGGAGAGGGGGCCTGGGCAGCTTGATTTTTGTGAGACATATTCCGGAAGGCAAGGAGGAAAGGCATGGCAAAGATTTCACTCGGCGGCGGCACAATGTATCTGTTTACCAATCCCGGCAACACGAACCTCATCGTTTCAGCCCACGGCGGAAAGCCGGGGCCGGACGAAAAGATCGCATGGCCTCCCAAGGGCGTAGGCAACCCGGTGATCTGGTTCTGCTCCATACACGGGAAGAGCACCATGACCCAGGTCGAAGATGTCCTTGAAGGTATAATAGGGAAAAACAAGGGCCGGTTCGACCTGATGAAGGCGAGCGGATTCCACCCGCTGCTCCAGAAGGAAGTGTTCAATTACCACCTTCAGAAATACGCAGGCAGCGGGTCGAACGATTATGAGACATACGCGGAGTATGAGCAATGGATCACATCGAGCGGGTGCGATATTGTGTCGCCTCGCAACAGGTGGTTTTCATCCGAGATCAGGCTGGCATCCATCTTCGAGCAGAGCGCGATCAAGAAGAAGGGTTATAAGAACATCTACTGCAGCTTCTGCCGGTCCTGATCAGGAATGGTCGCCTCCAGCTCCGGGATACACCGCGAGCCATGACCGCGAAGCCTGACGACGATCGAGAGAACTACCCTGACAAATGCCGGGAATGCCTGGGCTGCATCCAGTGCGGTGAAGACCAATGCCTGTTCAATTCCCACGGCAACCCCGAATCCTGCTATGTGGAAACCTGCACCTACTGCTACCGCTTCCTGCGGATTCAAAGGCTGTTTCTGAATAATGTGGGGTGAAATGACGCGATATGGGAGCGGCGGGGAAAATGTACATGGCGAATACTCAAAAGTAGATATAAGAAGAATATCATGTTATTGTAATATTTCCGTAAAAGTCGCTATATAGCGACTTTTGCTTCAATTTTGCAGTATAGTAAATGTTAGCTTAAGAATCACTAGTAATGATCTTTTTGTTGATTGATCATGAGACGTTAAAGAGGAGATGGTATGAATGAGTTATTAAAATTCACCCTTTCGTTTTCAGGTGGGCAAGCTGATGAAAACGAAATTGATCTATATGATGTAGCACAAGCACTAATAGGCTTACATCGATCCTTGGCCTTAACCACCCAGCTTGTCTTACATGATGAAATTATAACTCAAGCTCCTTCTCTAAGAGGGGCAAATATTTTGGCCCTTCCTTCTGAAGAAGGAAGCTGGAAAATGACAGCAGTTCTTGCTATTGCTGCAAGTACTTTTTATCAACTTGGAACTGCCCCCCAAAATACTCCATTAGGTCATCTGGTATATTCAGCTTATGATTATGTAATATCTGAAACTTTAGGGTTTCATGTGGATTATGAAAAATCATTAGGGAAAAATACGAGGAAATTAAAAAATCTGGATCAAAAATACCTGTGTTATATCAACACAGATTAGATGCTCTCTCTGAAAAATGTTTAAAACCAATTAAAGACATGCATAGGCCTGTATATGCCCAAAAAACTGCAACAGAAGGATCACTAAGCGTTAATACACCTGGTGGTGATTTAATAATTGGTAGCCAATTCAATGAATCAACCTATGAATATATTTCGTATACCGAGACAAGCCAAAAACCAACAACGATAACTGGTAGAGTCTCAAGTTATAACAGTAATACATTTAAAGGAAGAATATATATCAGCGAAGAAGGTCGGCCTATTCCGTTCACACTCTTTGGTGATGCAAAAACTGATTATAGTGTGTCTTTAATTGCAAATAGCCTATTAGCAAATACACAAAGAGTTAGGTATTCTCAGGAAGGCTTTATTTATTGCAGAGTGTTTAAAAATAAAAGTAAGTCTGGTTTACTTAAAAGCTTGAATATTGTTGAAGTGTCTGACTCGTTTTTACTTTAAAAAAATGCATAACCAGGTCATCCACCGGACGGCTTACAGCCGCCGGTGATGCCCACGTTATATGAGGGAAGATGATCATAGATATTGATGATCGAGAGTCCATTGAGGTCGCGACAGACCAGATTTCCAAAGACTGGTTCATACCTGCAGACTTGTATGCTGACCTGAAGACCTCTGGAAAAACAGCTTCGTCTGGATTCTGGGGTATAACCAATCAAATGATAGCTGATGTATCACATTGTCTCGGTTGCACAGAAGATCATTCTTTAAATAAATGGGATCAAAGTTGTGTTGCTAATGATATGAGGATCATGGGTTATCATTGCACGCGTCACAGTGACAAACAGGTTTTTCTCGAAAAGGGCATCCTTCCTCTATCTGAAGAAACAGTGAGACTTTCTGCTGACAGTAACCAAACAGCAAATGGGAAAAGTACCTTAGTATACCGATCTCAACAAAGTCCAGGACCCTTTTTCTTTCTTAGTTACAAGTGTGCAAAGAAGCCGGACAATCATTTCTGCCTTCATGGCCCTGAAATCCTGTTAGGTTGTGCTGGCTATCATGTTGGTGTTGACCATGCCATGTCGGCCCCCCTGATAATTCATTGTGCTATACCATATTCTCTCCTTTGTGAGAGAGGTTACTTTCCCTTCTGTGTATTACGTGCCTACTTCAATTTTCTGGACCCTGAAGATGACTCTGGCGACCTATTCGATGGCTATTCTATCGATCTGAGAGGAAAGACTCTAGAGCCCAAACATATAGTTAAAATAGAAGGAACATAAATATCATATAACCATGGCATCCACACAGACGTGGGCTATCGCCCGCGCTGGTGATGCCAAACGTTAGCCAGGAAGGTGCCTATATGTCAGAAACGTTGATCGGAGTTGTCATCGGTGGATTCATTGGTAGTATTTCACCAATTGCACAGTTGATTTATAACCACTTTCACTGGAAACGGGAGACAAAAATTGCTTATCTAAAGGAAGAGCGCATAAGACTTGGACAAAAAAAAGAACAAGTCCTTCAAATGTTAATTGAAGGTTTATCTAATGATACAATCTCAAATAAGTTTGCTGCTGAACTAGAAGTTCATATGCCAAGAGCAGCTGCCAAATTATATAACGAGTATTTAGATAAGGATGATTCCTCTGATAAAATCAAAAAAGAGTTAATTTTCAATATGACAATTGAGATGAGCAGAGCAATTGCAGATATTGATGAACAGATAAAAAATTTGCTTTCTTAAGATTATTCTTGGCTAACAAGCGGTTGCACGCGGACCACCAGGGCTAGTCGTCCTTGCAAACTTAATCGCTCACCTAGCCCTGGTGGCCGGTGATCCGTAGCGTTAGCCCAACAAAGGAAGGTTTGATATGCCACAACATCAAATAGAAAAGCCAAATCTATTTATCAGTCATGCCTCTTCCGATGGCGAGTTTGCATCTGTCCTACAAGCTGAAATTGTGAAGGTCTTTGCAGATGGAATTAATGTATTCTGCACAAGTTCCCCAGGGGCAATAGGTGCTTCTAAAGATTGGCTTGCGGCTATTGAAGAAAAGCTGATATCCTCAAGCAGTAATTGTCATTATAACGCCACTTTCGATCGAAAGGCCACTGGTTGTGGTTTGAGATTGGTGCTTTTGTTAAGGGCCAGAAAGGATCAGCTTGCAATATATCCTCTTTGTGCTCCTGAGATTGATTTTCTCAGATCTACCTTCTCCACTTGACCGTTTACAAGCTTTATCAATTGGCAAGGCAATCGATCTGAAACTACTCTTTGAAGGCTTAATTAAACAATTTGGGTTTGGTGTAATTTCATCATTTCGTGCATCGAATATAATGAAACGCATACCAAAATATAATAAAGTTAAAATAATTGATACTGATCTAGTTGAACGGCAGTTTTATCGTGGCAGATATGCAGGATACTCTGATGATGAACTATGCGAAGTTATTGAGTCGAATCTTATTAAAAGAAGCACATGAGTTTCTTACTTATCCTACACTGTATACAAAAAAGAGAGTCCAACTACTACAATGGTAATTTATACATTTTCGTGAAGTAGATAAAAGTCTTGATCTACCACCAGGTACAGCCAAACGGTTGATCTTAGTGGTTGGTTCAAAATATGGGCTTGAACCAGAACTCTTAAAAGAAAATATTGTTCGTTTTAAACCATCAGAGTGGTTTCGAAAGGAATATCTTAAAAAAGGCTAACAAGGGCATCCAGGCCGACGCGGCATAGCCGCGCGGTGATCCCAGCGTTAGGGATTAAAGATGACGCAAAAAAGTCTAACCAGTCGCACAGACGCAAAAATGCGGTATGCGCGGCTTCATTTACAGGAACTACGGGAATGCGAAATTCCTGGGCGAGGACACGACTTCGAACGGGCTCATCAAGAAGCATTCTTTGCTCAGCTTTTTGGCGCATACTCGGCATTGTGTCAGGAACTAAACGAAGAACTAGGGTGCGGACTTAAGCCGGAGAACGTTACGCTTGGGCATATGCGAAATGCGATGAAGGCAAAGGAGAGCGTGAGTCCCAAATTGACCGAGCTCTATAACTTGGGACAAGACAACTCGACATGGCTGTCACACGCAAAGGCAATGCGTGACCATGTTAGCCATGTAGCGGGAATCCCGTTGGTTTTCTATGCCGGCGGTGAAGACGACGGGGTAACGGCATTCAAGCATCCGAAAACCCACAAAGAAATACCTGGCGACTACTTTGACAACTTAGAAAGCTGGCTTCGTGAGATGGAGTTACTTATTGGTCGGATGAGAAGCTAATGTCTAACCCGGCGCATGCAGACGGACGCGGGCTGCCGCCCGCGCCGCTGATGCGAAACGTGTGTGCCGGGCATGGCACAGAGCTAGCGAGGTGGGAGTCCTCGCGCCAGGTATAAACGGAGCCGAAGGCTAGGAGAAGGGCAAGGGCGTCATCGTGAGGTGAGGTCTGGAGGAAGTCCAATCCAAAAGCTAAGGGGCGACGAACAGGAGCCGGATAAGAGGTGTGACGTACACGGGACGAGTCGGTACGTGACAACGAAGTCCTCCATCCGTGAATTGTGTACGTTTTATAAATCCGGCGCTTACGCGCGAGAAAGCTCTGTGTCTTACCCCGGGAGATCTGCATGATGTTTGAAGATGAACTGAGGGAGGAGAGATCCGACCTGACCGTCATGCAGGAGTCAGCAGAGGGCATAGTGTGCGCTGGGCAGCGCATAAATCAGGAGGGTTCAAGTCCCTCTGGCGCTCGGATGAGGGGTGCCATATCCGAAAGCGGGGGTAATGCCTCGCCGGCCGGTTGAAAGACCGGAGGGCAGGGTGTCCATCGTGAGGTGGAATCCGAAGGGCATGAGGAGAAGTACCGGGCCGTAATCGAGGGAGAGATCCCGGATGAACCGGTCGGCCAAAGATGGGGCAAGGTCGAGCCCGCACTATGGGGGTGGAAATAGCTATCAAAGATATGGGTATTGATGGTTTTGCAAGTTTTTATATTGCCTGGTATAATTAAATAAAAGGTGACTCACTTTAGAGACGTGCACCGTGGCGGGTAGGTTGCTTGAGGGAACTAAGGCTTGTGGGCTGTTGCGCTGAGTAGGTTGGGGGGGGTACTGTGTGAGGAAAGAAGCGATGAGATAGGACGGCTAGGGACGGTGGACTGAGGGTCGTCTGTGCTTTTGTGGATTAGGGAATTGATTATCGACGTGGCTCAATAAAAGGGAGGTATGGAATGGCTTTCGACTACTTTTACACATTTGAAAATTTTATTGGGTATACTGGAGACCTGTTTGGTTCACCGACCCTCTACTTTATGGACAACGTGTATTACGGGCGCATCACGATAAAACACCCTAATGATGATAACGTAGGGAGGTCGGCTCCAAGGTCGTTGAATGGCTACACAAATCAGAACTGTTGGGTGAAATTCGTGCATGGCCATTGGCAACCCTGCCGGGCTGGGGAACAGGGCGCAGTGTGGCGGTTGCATGAGCAAAACACCCGCTTACATATACATCATACGAGCAGGAATGCCATGATAGAATGTAAGAGCGAGAATAGGCGAGATCAGGTGAAGGCGCGGGTGTTGTACCTGATTTCTAAGAATACCGAAGCAAAAAGTAAGGATGACCGAAGCGATTGGTAAGGTTCACAAAGCAATCAGCATTTGAACTTGAAAAAAGATCTCAAGAGAACCACAAAAATTTTATTATAATAACTCCAATATATGTGGAAAAGGGGACGTTTCTATTTTCTTCTACTTCAACAAATATAGAACTGGGGCTTATTCCTCCAGGATGGCATAGAGAAGGAGGTAACAACCCTTATCCGCAGACATGAAAATACTGGTCGGCCATTCTATTACTGTTCCCAATGCATCTGACGGTACGGGTATGAATTCCACCGCAAATAAGGTATAGAGCGTCTCATGAGTATTATTGAGCTGAAAACCGACAGTGAAATTTACGGCTACCTGGATGCATTGGATAAACACGACCGGAAGATAATCGCCGTTGATGTGGAAGCTGAATGCAATCTTCACTGCTATGGGGAGCATTTATGTCTTATCCAGATCTTTGACCTGGAGAACGAAATTATCATCGATCCTTTTAAATTCAAGAATGGTGAGGGCATAAAGAGGCTTTTTGAAAAACGTGATTTGTTGAAGATCATGTATGATTCATTAAGCGATGCAGCGTTGCTTGATACGGCATACGGAATTAAGCTGAAGTCTGTTCTCGATCTGAGACCTGCGGTTACCCTGCTGAAATATCCGAAGCAGAGCCTGGCACATGTTCTTGAGTGAAGAGCTGGGAAACGCTCCCCTGAATAAAAAAAAGTTCCAGCAATACAACTGGATGACAAGACCGCTCAACAAAGCCGCCATCGAATATGCCATGGGAGACGTGAGATATTTATTCAGGTTGAAGGATGCGCTGTTTGACAAGCTCAAAAACAACGGACTGCTGGATACCTATATCCTCCAAAATCTCATGCTTCAGGATGGAAAGAACAATAATAAAGTTAAACCGGCAAAATATGAAAAAGCCAAAGGGTATCACCGGCTCGATAAAAACCGGCAGGAGATGTTCAAAGAGATCTTTATCTTAAGAGATGCATTTGCAAAAAAACTCAACAAACCACCCGATTATGTTTTCAGTAATGTCAAGTTGCTTGAGCTGTGCAGAAATAACATCCAGGACCCGGCTTTTGTTGAACAGGGGATCAACCCTAAGATCAAGCGCTCGATACAGGATGAGATTCTTGGTCGGTTTACCGAAATTGTGCAATGCCGGCTGGGAACATCCGATAGCAGGTAAAAAACAGCTTCAATAAGTTGAGAAGGGTTACAGGCTTTTTAAGCTGCAAGGTGCCATGAGGTGACGCCGGGCAACAAGCAGGCCTCACAAAGAGTATCCGGGAGACACTCATGAAAAATAACGATATACTGAAAAAACTCAGGATCGCATTGAATCTCAAAGACACCGATATCATCGATATCCTGAAACTTGCTGATTTTGAGATTTCCAAGACCGAACTGTCCGCCCTGTTCAGGAAAGAAGATCATAAAAACTATAAAGAATGCGGAGACCAGATTTTAAGACGTTTCCTGAATGGCCTTATTATCCGCAACAGGGGAAAAAGTGAAACTAGGGGACGTCCGCAAGATATGGACATTTAAGCACTAAACCTTTCAGAACAGACTGGGATGGAAGCCTGAGTCATTGTGCAAACAGCCATCCGGGGGATATGATCAAAAAACTGATGTGCAGTTCTTCGCGGACTACAACGCCGAGCTGCGCGGCAGCGAAGAAACTGCGCATGCCTTCGTCGGAGGAGCACGCTACGCGTGGTAAGGCGGAATGTATCTCACACCGGATGATGATACGTAATGCAGATTCAACAGATTTTGCTTCACTATTGGGTTTAAACTCGGAGTCCGGCCATTACTTAAGCCCCCTCGGCAGGGAGCGGCCTCGGCAAGAAACAAGTTTCGCTCAGGGAGAAGCGGATTTTCCCCATGATGTCCCGGCAAGCCAACCCGGCGGACCCGGGAGCCAGCCACGACCGCTGATTGTGTGATGTTGCGCGTAACCTGACTTCGGCCCAATACAGCCTTTGAATATTCCGGTTCATTCGTGGTATTGTCTTGGCTTTCCCATTACAAAACAAGGAGGGGATTCAATGAGGGCAGGATATCTGATCACGGTTTCATTCCTGGTACTTTCACTGCAATCGGTCTGCTTGGCCCAGGGTTTTTCTTCTCCTGTCTTTCGGGGAGCACCTGTCAATCAGCTGAATACAGGATTAAACCGGACGGCCATGATGTTTTATGAGGGGAAATCTCAGCAGGAGGTCCTGAATGCATGGGGAAGCTATGTAAAGGCGAACCCCCGGATGAATGTCACAGCCGCCATCTCATCTCTTCAGCAGCAGGTTCGGCAGATCGGGGAGGACAAGGTGCAGAAGGCGCGCATAAGGGAGGATTCTGTCAAAAGACTGGGGAATGCCCTGCGGGAAGAGCTGAACCTCACCAATACCTTTCTGCAGAACCCCGGCGGGTTGGGAAAGACAGGAATCCGCAGGAAGACCTTCACCAACACGGGGACCGGAAGCTCGGTCATCGAGGGCGAGGCAATTACCACCCCCGAAATGTTAAAAGCTTACAATGAATATCTGCAGGATATCCTCGGTTCGGTCAGGAATGATGCCCAGCTGGCACAATTCGACCTGCAGAAGGTGTATCAGGACTATCAGCGAGCCGTTCAGACCATAGCCGACATACAGAAAACCATGCACGACGATGCAATGACCATCATCAATAATCTGAAATGATCATTTAATATGAAGGCAGCTCTGGACGTTCATTATGAAAGCGACAGATCGATTGCCGCGTGTGTGGTTTTCGACAAGTGGCCCGACAGCGAGCCGACAGAGCTCATACGGGTGGTTATGCCGAGCGCGCTGCAATACCACGCAGGCAGATTCTACGAGCGGGAACTCCCATGCTTGCTGTCAGTACTGCAGCGGGCCGGACGCAAATTCGAGACGATCATCATCGATGGGTACGTTCACCTTGAGCCTGATGTGGGGAAAGGTATCGGTGCTCATCTTTTCGAATCGCTTTCGTACTCGCCTGCAGTTATAGGCGTTGCGAAGAACCCATTGAAGGTAGCCGACCGTTTTGTCCCGATCTATCGCGGCAAGAGCAAGAAACCGCTTTTTGTCTCCGCGATCGGCTGCTCCGTCGACCAGGCAGCACAGTCAATCCTGAGCATGCATGGCCCATACAGGATCCCGACACTGCTGAAGCTTGCCGATCGTCATGCGAGGGCTATCTAAAAGCCGGCTTGCGGCCAAGGAGAATCTATGATCACAATACGAATTGAGGGACCGGAAGATGTTCCGCATGTGCGCATCGTCAACGGCAGGGAATCGGATCGGCTCTCGTGAGACAGGGGCTTGATATCTTACGTGAGCGGAATTGTCCATTTATCATTGTCCTTGGATATCCGGAGTTCTATCCGGGCCGGCGGGCCGTGGGTGGTTCCTGCCATACAACAAGAAGGAAGGTGCGTCGCCATCGGTCCCTGCTCAGGCAGGAAATACCATCATGGCAGACCGGCAAAGGGTCGGGCAAAGCTGACCATCTCACCGATGAAACCCCGGTATGATATGGATGTTGAGACCAGGCCTGTGTCCGCCTATGCCCATGCAGCGGGGTGTACGATATCGAGCGATACCCTGGTATTCGAGAGGATCGAAGCCAACCTCACCCGGTTGAGGCTCCCACGGATTCGGGAAATTCTCGATGGCGTTATTCATACAGCCCAGGAACAGGGGAAAAGCTATCTCTCCTTCCTCGATGACCTGCTCGAAGAGGAAGTGGCCCAGAAAGAGCAGCGCCGGGTGGAAACCACGCTGAAGATCTCGGGGCTTCCCTTCATCAAGTCCATCGACGAGTTCGACTTCACCTTCCAGCCTGGCCTTGACCGGCAGAAAGTCATGTCGCTGTTCGACCTGACCTTCATCCGCCAGAGGGGGAACGTGATCTTCCTGGGTCCTCCTGGGGTGGGCAAGACTCATCTGGCCGTAGCTTTAGCGGTGAAAGCCTGCCAGTCGGGATTAAGCGTGTACTTCACTACCATGGAGGACCTCATCGGGAAACTCAGGAAAGACCACGAGACAGGCCGCTCCGGCAGAGGGAGAAGCTATTACAAATCGGCGCTTGTGGTCGTTGACGAAGTCGGCTACACGCCCATCGACCGGCAGGAATGCAATCTTTTTTTCCGGTTCGTTGCCAACCGCTATGAGAAGGCCAGCACTATCCTGACATCCAACAAGGCATTCACCGATTGGACCGAGCTCTTTCACGACCAGGTCGTCGTCACGGCGATCCTTGATCGCTTGCTTCATCATAGCGTCGTAATCAACATCGCATCCTGATCGAGCACGGTGCAGAGGTCGTCTGAACCCTCGACAGATCAGTGGCAGAAGCTCCGGCCGGCCGTTCCGTATGGTATGTTTCATTCAGATGATACCCCTTAAGCTTGGCTTAAGGGGTTGCCCCTTCCTCCTCTCCCCTCGTGGGAGAGGATAAAGGAGAGGGGGTAAAATTAAAAGACTTTGAAAGCCCTTGAGAAAATGAGGAGGCATCGATCTTACCATGAGTGATGAAGAGAGGGGAAAATGGGAAAAGGTAGCAGCAGTCCAGCTCGCCACAAAAATTGCCGACTCGTCTGCAAACATCGCGAGCTGTGAAAAGCTGGCTTTGTCGGCTGTTCATGAGGGTGCCCGGTGGATAGCCCTTCCGGAATTCTTCAACACCGGGGTTGCCTGGAATCCGAAGCTCGCCGATGCAATTGAGACAGATTCCGGCCCGGCTGCATCGTTCCTCCGCGATTTCTCTGCCCGCCACGGTGTCGTGATCGGAGGCTCGTTTCTGTGCCGCATTTCCGGTGCAGAGGTCCGGAACCGCTATATGGCATTCGCGGGCGGCACGCTGATCGGGCAGCATGACAAAGACCTGCCGACCATGTGGGAGAATGCGTTCTACCAGGGCGGTGATCCGGACGATACCGGGGTTCTGGGGCTTTACGGAAGCACACGCGTGGGAGCTGCAGTGTGCTGGGAGTTCATGCGCACCATGACTGCAAGAAGGCTTCGGGGCCGGGTGGATGTCATTATGGGAGGGTCCTGCTGGTGGAGCATCCCAGAGAAGATCCTGCCCCGCCTGATCAGGGACCCCTGGGAGGCTGAGAATGCATTTAATGCACTGGCTGCGGTGCAGGATACCGCGCGTCTTGCCGGTGTTCCGGTCATCCATGCCGCGCATTGCGGCAGTATCGGCTGCCCCATGTTCGGGCTGCCTCTCCCCTATCGAGGATACTATGAAGGAAATGCCGCTGTCATAGATGCTGCCGGCCGGGTGGTCGCCTGCCGGAAGCATACGGAAGGCGAGGGCATTGTCTGCGCCGAGGTCTCTTTGCGTGCAGTGCCCGTGAATGAGGAAATCCCGGACAGGTTCTGGCTGAGGTCGCGGGGTCTGCTTCCCTGGATTGCCTGGCACTACCAGCGGTGGCTTGGGAGAATCTGGTATCGCGGCCATGTTGTGCGCAGATAATGACCGGACCGGGCACCCCTGTCTTGGCAAGCTGGCATCTTTACGTCGTCCGGACTGTTGGCGGTTTCCTGTATGCCGGCATATCGACCGATGTGCAGAGACGTTTCAAACAGCACCTGTCCCAGGGGTGCAAGACCCCGAAATACCTGCACGCCCACAAGCCTGTGGAGGTGGCTTTCTCGCTGGCTGTGGGAGACAAGGGCCTTGCCCTGAAGGTCGAGTACCGTTTCAAGAGGCTTTCGAAAACCGCGAAGGAGCGGATAGTGGCTTCCGGGAAGATGGACTTCGATCCCTGCTCCGGGAAAATCCGGATTCCGGCATAAAGATCATTCGTGTATTTGTTCTTGATCGCCGGGTGTGATAACGAAAAACGATATGGATTCACGTTCGGTATATACGACAGACCACGGCAGGCTGTGCCCGGAATGCGGCAAACCCGTTGCCTCCTGTGAATGCTCCGCCGGGAAGCCCGGCCCGAGAGGCGACGGCAGCGTCCGTGTCGGGCGCCGGACAAAGGGGAGGAAAGGCAAAGGGGTAACCCTGATAGCCGGACTCCCCCTGGATGACGACGGTCTGAAGAAGCTTGCGCGGGAGCTGAAGCAGAAGTGCGGTACCGGCGGCACCGTAAAGGACGGCGTGATCGAGATACAGGGAGATCACCGGGACATGCTCGTAGAAGAGCTGAAACGCCGGGGCTACGCGGCAAAGCGGTCCGGTGGATAACCAAAGAAGGAATATAGTTCATATGACGCAGTCAATGACGGCAGTAATCATCGGCGGGATCATCCCCGCCATATTCTTCGGCCTTTCGGGGGTATTCGCCAAGCCGAGCACCGGAGCCGGCATCAGCACCGGGTGGTATCTCATCTGTTCCGGCCTGGCAATTGCGGCGGTCGGCATACTCATCAGCATCCTCATCCCGGACAAGACCATATCCCTGCGCTCGGGCTTCTTCGCCTCGCTGGTGGGCTTCACCTGGGCAGTCGCTGCCGGGATGGTGGCCCTGGCCCTGACAAAATACGGCGTTCCCATTTCCCGGCTCGTTCCGCTGTACAATATGAATACGCTGGTCGCTGTATCCATCGGCCTGGTCGTCTTTGCTGAATGGAAGGACGTGAACGCGGCCAAGCTGGTATTCGGCTCCCTGCTCATCGTTGCAGGGGGCGTTCTCGTGGCAACATCCTGACCGGGTCCGAGCATGTATCCGATCAGTCTTTTTAAGAGGAGGCTTTGTTAATGACAAATATCGATGACATCTATGATGATCAGGATATTACCCCAAAGGCGAGAGGGAGTATCCATAAGACCGTCATATCCTGGTTTTCAAAACAAACCGCCGGAAAGGTACTGGATGCTCCTGCAGGGTTTGGGCATCTCGGTATGCACCTGAGGGATATGGGGTATGATGTTGTATGCGGCGAGATAGAGCCGTCGATTTTCAAAGTCGAAAACCTGCCCTGCATTTATACGGACCTTAATGAGAAGATCGATTCATCCCGTGATACGTTTGACTACATCTGTTGTGTCGACGGCCTGGAGCATATGACCAATCCTTACAAGGCGGTTGAGGAATTCGCCCGTGTTCTGAAGCCGGGCGGATATGGCATTTTCAGCATCCCCAATTATTCAAACATGGAGAAACGGTGCAAGTTCTTCTTTAGCGGATACCTCACCAAACCGAAGTCGATCGAAGATTATAATCAAACAGGATGCAACCTTTTCAATTTTCACAATACCCCGTTAACGATAACATTGATCAGCCTGATTTTTGAAATAAACGGGCTGGAGATTGAACGTATTGTGCGTGACAAGATCAAGTGGAAGCAGTATCTTTGGTTCCCGGTTGTTATGCTGTTGAAATTGCATGCATCCATGCAGTCCGAAAAGAAATGGAAAAAGTATCGATACGATCTTACATTGAAAGAAGAGGTCATCCTGGGCGGCAACACATTAATATTTATAACGAGAAAGAAGGCTTGATCATAACGGGCAAATGTTCCGGGAAGCAAAGCAGGCGAAGCTGAGGCAGCATAAAAAGCATCTGCTGGTGAAGTGCTGGGAAAAATAGTATAATATGTTTTAGTGCTGTCTTTTCCCTAAGAACTGGAATGAAATACGCCTGTTCCGATAGGGCAGGGGGAGGATTTCCTGATTATGTTCACTAGAAGATTTTCCAGGCGTTCGTTTCCGGCCATGGCTGCAATGACCATTGCTGCCTGCGCCCTGGACAAGTCAAAACCGGTCGCAGTTCAGCCCGTTCACCAGGATCGGATGTCCTGAGATGATCATACGGATCACGACAAAACTCGGGAGAAAGATCAGCGTGGCACCATCGATAGTGTTCCCCGCAGATCCGAACCCCTTTGCAGACTGGACAGCCCACCTGTTCTATGCGGACCGGGCTCAGTACATCATGATTACCAACACATTCTCTCTCTATTCCATGGTGATGCCCGGAACAGGAATCACGACCGGGTCCATGTTCCTGCATAAGGTAACGAATTATATGTTCGATATCCTCCACGATGACGGCTTGCGGTTTTTGTTCGACCGGTTGATCTCGCCGGCGATGGTCCACATATCTTTTTCAAAAACCCTCAACCGGTCCGTCACCGGCTCGATGAATGACCTCGTGCACCAGGCAAAGGCATATCTCATCAATGACTACATATCTCCCCTCGACGTATCGTTCAAACTGAACGATATGCCGCTTTCCTATATCCAGTATGACAGCCCGCGGGAAGTTTTTACGAAGCTCAAGTTCGAGCAGGGGCCGTCCGGCGAGAAACTGTAGAACGCCGAGCGCATGCCTGCGCATGTGATCCGTAAGCGGATGCGTGTATGCAAACCTTGAAAAGGAGATCGAGTTTCGTCGTTCCCGGTGAACTCCCCTGAACATCCTCCTGCGGAAGCAGAGATAATCGTTACTCTGCTCGATGCATACCTTTTAACCTGTACTGAACAAAAAAATTAATTGCACCCGGATGGGGAGACCTTTGCCGTTCAGCCGGTCAATCATTGAGGAAGAGAATTTTTATGTCTGGAGATGTGCCGGTAGGGCTCGTTCTTTATTATTATAATAATAGTATGGCCTGTTGGCCGGGAATAAGAACCGCATCTTGGGTACTTTCTACCCTTATGCAAAGAAAGAGGTTAAGATGCCCTTGAGAAAGAAGGCAATAAGAATAGCAGCTGTGGCTGATCTCCATTGCAGAAAAGCAAACCAGGAGTATCTGCACATGCTGTTTATGCATATAGCCAAGACAGCAGATATCCTTGTGCTGTGCGGAGATCTGGTAGACAGCGGAGTGATCGAAGAAGCCCACATCCTTGCATCGGAAATCTCGGCAACGATCAGAATTCCGACAGTCGGGGTGCTCGGAAATCATGATTACGAATCCAATAAGCAGGACGAAATCAAGCAAATCCTCTGCGATTCAGGGGTGATGATCCTTGATGGAGAGGTCTTTGAGTCTCACGGCATAGGCTTTGCCGGGATAAAGGGGTTCGGCGGAGGTTTCGGCAGATACCAGCTCGGATCATGGGGTGAAAAAGTCATCAAGCATTTCGTTCAAGAGGCCATGGATGAGGGGATGAAATTGGAGTCGGCACTGGTACGGCTATCGAATGTTCCGCGCATTGTGTTGATGCATTATTCTCCGATTCGGGAGACAGTCGTCGGCGAATCTTTAGAGGTCTTTCCTTTCCTCGGTTCGAGCCGTCTTGAAGATCCGGTGAACTGGTTCGATGTCGATGCAGTGATTCACGGCCATGCACATTTCGGGAGTCCTGAGGGTTTTACCACGAAAAACATCCCGGTTTACAATGTGGCTGCGCCTTTGCTCGCCAAATCGTTTCCCCATCATCCGCCATACCGTTTGCTGGAATTTCCCAGGCCCGGTACGTGACGAGGCTGACCGGCTTAAAAGCTCGGAGAGCTCAAAGGAGAAGCCATGCAGCCATATGTTTTGGATAAAACCAGTTTCAACCCCATGAGACGGAAGTTTTACTATCAGGTGCTCACCGCACTTCGTGATTCGGCTATTCCGTATCTTGTCGGTGGTGCGTATGCCCTCGGATGCTATACCGGGATCATGCGGGATACCAAGGATTTTGATATCTTCGTCCAACCGCGGGATATAGACGGCATCCTCAATGCGTTTTCGCAAGCCGGGTATAGAACCGAGCTGACGGATGGCATCTGGCTCGGCAAGGCATTTCATAACGATGACATGGTCGATGTGATTTTCGGTTCCGCCAATGGCATTGCCATTGTGGATGAGGAGTGGTTCACCCATGCCTCTGAAGGGGTGATCCTCGAGTTTCCGGTTAAATTTATCCCTCCTGAGGAGATGATATGGTCCAAAGCATTCGTCATGACACGAGACCGTTATGACGGCGCCGATATTGCACACATCCTGCTCAAATACGCCGATCAAATGGATTGGCAGCGCCTGCTCTACCGCTTCGACCCGAACTGGCGTATCCTCTTCAATTATTTTGTCCTCTTCGGATTTATCTACCCCTCTGAGCGGGACCGGATCCCCACTTGGATCATGGATGATTTGTCCGATCGTCTCACCGCTGAAATCCACACGCCTCCTTCCCGAGATCGTGTATGCTGCGGAACGCTTCTTTCCGCCACCCAGTACGACGTCGATATCAAACAATGGGGATTCAGCGATCCCCGTTCCGGAATACCTCTTGTCTGATCTCTCTCCTTGACGATTCTTGCCTATATCGAATTGTCGATATGGCTTCCCTTGACCTGGCAACAGTCCGCAGCCGGGTCATTGCATTTCTGCAAGGTACTGTTGCCGGATAAGCTGCTGAAAAATCTTTCAGCAGCTTTCCAGTCTACAGCAAGCATGACGCTTGAAGCCTTGATCACGGCGGCGATCTCCTTGCCCACAGCAATTTTCATTGACTCGGCCGATTCCCTCGTGATGATGGAAACGATTTCGGAACCGCCGGGCAATTCCACGATCACCTCGGAATTGACCGCACCGGGGGTGATCTTTTTTACCTTACCCTTCAAAACATTCCGCGCACTGATTTTCAACATGCTCTCATCCTCCTTCTATTTTTTACTGATATTCTCTGCCGATCAAACAGCATTCCTCGCCACATCCCAGTACACAAGCGCTGAACGGATGCCCCTGGGCCAGACGTAGTTACCTTCCTTAAAGACGAGCCTGCGCTCCAGAAGATCGCGGATAAATCCGTCGTGGGCATTCTCATCAATCAGACCGAGCTTGCGTTTTACATCCGCAAGGGCTTCCTCGATGCTCTCGTTGGTCCAAGGCTCCCACAGGCCGGTGTCCTCCATAATAACATTAGGGAATATGCCCGTCTGGATCAAGGCATTATAGGCAATTTAGCTTTTCATTGACCTTGGAGCGCTAAAGCGATTATACCAGAAATGTACGGTGCTACTTTGTAGATCACCACTTGTTGAAAGGGCATATTGAGGAAGGGGCATGATGGATAGTACTCTCCTGATGGCTGTTCCGGTCCTGCTCGGGGTTGACCTGGTTATCCTGATCATCCTTCTTTTCCGCAAACCGGCTGTTGATATGCGTCCTCTCCTGGAGGCGCTCCAGTCGGTCGAGAAGTCGTATGAGCGCACGGAGCGCCTGGTAAGGGACGAGATCGCGAAGAACCGGGAAGAAGCCGGCAATTCGTGGAAGCTTTCCCGCGAAGAGCTCGCAGGTACCCTCAAAGGCGTGGGAGATACCCTCAACAAGCAGATCTCGGCGCTGACGCAGACCAACGATCAGAAGCTCGAGCATATGCGGGAAACGGTCGAGCACCGGCTAATGGTCATCCAGAGCGAAAATACGGCCAAGCTGGAGCAGGTGCGGCAGGATTCGCAAACCGCCGGCAAGACCCTGCGCGAAGAGTTGCACTCGGCTATCAGGAATTTCACCGAAACCCTTACCGCCAGCATCGGCGAGATGTCGAAGGTGCAGGGCGAGAAGCTCGCGGGCTTTGGCGAGCGGCTGGAAAAGCTCACCCAGAGCAACGAGCAGAGGCTCGACACGCTCAAGTCCGCGGTGGAAGAAAAGCTCAAGTCCATCCAGGAAGACAACGCCAAGCAGCTCGACCAGATGCGGGCCACCGTGGACGAGAAGCTCCAGGGCACCCTGGAGAAACGTCTGGGCGAATCCTTCAAGCAGGTCAGCGACCGGCTGGAGCAGGTCTACAAGGGCCTGGGCGAGATGCAGACCCTGGCCGCCGGCGTGGGCGACCTCAAGAAGGTGCTCACCAACGTGAAGACCCGCGGCACCTGGGGCGAAGTCCAGCTCTGGGCCATGCTCGAGCAGGTCCTCACCCCCGACCAGTACGCAGCGAACGTGGCCACCAAGGAGGACGCGGAGCGGGTCGAGTTCGCCATCAAGCTGCCGGGCCGGGGCGAGGACAGGAACGAAGTCGTGTGGCTCCCCATCGACGCCAAGTTCCCCATCGAGGACTACCAGCGGCTCGTCGAGGCCCAGGAAAGGGCGACGCCGAATGCTGCCGAAGCGGCCGCCAAGCAGCTCGAAAACCGGATCAAGCAGTGCGCCGGGGACATCTGCGACAAGTACCTGAACCCGCCGAAGACCACGGACTTCGGCATCCTGTTCCTGCCCACCGAGGGGCTGTTTGCCGAGGTGATCCGGCGCCCGGGCCTGGCCGAGTTCGTGCAGCGGGAATGCAAGGTGGTCATCGCCGGGCCCACCACGCTCTGGTCCATCCTGAACAGCCTCCAGATGGGCTTCCGCACCCTGGCCATCGAGAAGCGCTCCAGCGAGGTCTGGAACCTGCTGGCGGCGGTCAAGACCGAGTGGACAAAGTACGGCGAGGTCTTGAGCAAGGTGCAGAAGAAGCTCCACGAGGCATCGAACACCCTCGACAAGGCCCAGGTGCGGACCCGGGCCATCGGCAGGAAGCTCAAGGATGTCCAGGAGCTCCCTGCCTCCGAGGCCCAGACCCTGCTCATGGTGAAAAGCGACATAGAGCTTCCTGAAGACGAAATAGAAGAGGCCTCCTGAGCACTGGAGATCCGTACCGTCCCTGCTGTATGCCCTGTCTGCCGCAGTCGCCCGGCCGGCATGCAAAGGTGTTCTGACCCTCTCCCTTAGAAAACGGGAGCAGGTGACAAGAGGCGGCCCGATAAGGTGCATAAAGCCCCCTCTCCCTTGCCCTCCCCCGGAAACGGGGGAGAGGGATGGGTGAGGGGGCGAAGTTGACAAGGCAGTGAAAGGCTGGAATTTATTCATGGACATGCATCAATGGGTGCAGGAGTTTGCGGGAGCCATTACGGTGTGCGACCCCGAAGGGATTATTCTCGAGATGAACGACCGGTCGGCACGGATGTTCCGGGAACAGGGCGGCCGGGAGCTGGTGGGTTCGAATCTGTTCGACTGCCATCCCGAACCGGCCCGGACAAAGCTTGAACAGATCATGGAAACAAAGCAGGCAAACGTCTACACCATTGAAAAGAACGGCGTCAGGAAGCTCATCTACCAGGCACCCTGGTATAGGGATGGCAGGTACGGCGGTTTCGTGGAGATGGTTCTGGAGCTCCCTTCTGCAATGCCCCATTTCATCCGGGGAGGCCCGTAAAGAGCTTGCTTTAATCGCAGTCCCTTGCGTTTACGGCAATCCTCGATACCTTCCCCTGCATGTCGCGGATGGGATACATCCGTATGCTGACGGGCACATCCGAAGGTTCGACCAGGAACTGGAAAGGTTTGCCCGAGCCGATGACCTTCTCCAGGGCTGCCCGGATCCCTGAGGCCACATCCTTGCGCATGTAGTCCAGGATGTTTGAGCCGAGCAGTTCGCGAGCGCTCTTGCCGAACCTTTTTGCTGCAGGTTCATTGTAACCTTCAACTAGTACGTATTGCTAAGGTGTCCTGATTGCG
>CAVVYZ010000015.1:0-224727 GCA_963752595.1 uncultured delta proteobacterium | reverse complement strand
GCTCACTCGTGCTGTGTTTCTTTGCCATGGATCTTCAACCTTCCCTATTTTTAAAATATTGTGAAATAATGAGTTACTGGCATACAGGAACAGCTGTTAAATTTCAAATGGTATCCGATAAAACCTTGATATCACACGATATGCAGTGTACCCCTCTTCGTCGATGTTCTTGGACCGGTATTTCCAGAGAAGGCACCTTTCCAATCAATTCACTTCCTTAAGCTCTTCTATTCCCTCCCGAACATTTTCCCTGATGACGCTCATCACCTCCATGTGGTTGAAGGGAATGTCCCCGAGCTCTGCGCGCATTTCCCGGGTGTCGAGGATATAGGTCTTTCTTCCTCTCGTGTGGGTATAGAGGAAATCGATATCCGGGTTCCGAGGATGAGCGCAGTGATGACGCCTGGGATGTCTCCCAGGGGCTGCCTGTCTATATGGCTGTGCCGGAACCGTGCATAGACCCTGGTGCCCACCCCTGGGGCGGACTCAATCTCGAACCGCCCCCCTGCCCTTTCGGCCGCCTGGGCGAGCATGGGCAGACCGAGACCGATCTTCCGCACCTTTTTGGTGGTATAGAAGGGGTCCATTGCCTTGCGGAGCGTCTCTTGATCCATTCCGCTTCCGTTGTCCCTGATCTCGAAGGAAAAGACGTCGGCGGTGAGATCCTCGACAATGGTGATTTCAATAAAAGAGGCATGTGCCCTCGTGGAGTTCTCGGCGATATCCAGGATGTGCAGCGCAAGCTCGATCATGCATCCTCCGAGACGAACCTTCCCTGTTCCTGTCTCAACGCCATGCGTATCTCGTCGATGCTCGGGCTTTCGAGAAACATGAGCGTGATGACTGCCCGATGTCCTTGAGATAATGGGCATCAGATGATGTGATGAAGGTATAACCCGAAGCTCGGGGAACCTCTCCCTGCCCCCCCTGATCCCGAGACGGGCAGAGATTTCAAGGGCATCGAAGGCCACGTGGTCGGGCACGAAACCCAGCTGGCTTATAACGCTGAAGCTCGGCCGGTCGATATGGGCTGCCACGGCAAGACCGTGATAACCATGAACGTGGTCGACGAGGTCTTCCAGAGATATCCCCGTTGCTCCGATGAGGAGCCGATCGTTGAACCCTTCCACCTCTCCGATTTCGTTGACGACGGGCTGGAGGCCGAATGCATCTTCGTCGTTCAGACCTTCGAGATTGGCATACACATACTCCTGGAGAAGGAAAGGGTCGCCATGTCCTGAAGCAGGGCGAGGACATGTACTTCTTCCCTCGTGGTCACCTCCATGCCGGGTATGACGGTAAGCGGCGTGCCTTTCGCTGCCGTTATTACATAGGGAACGTTTTCGGATGAATTATGGTCGCATGATAGCGATGATGTCCAAGCCTAGGGAAAGCGCTTCACGACAATGGCGCTTCGGATGCATGTCAAGATCTCCACAGGGAGAGAGACAGGTATGGACATGGAGATTGCAGCGGAAAGCTCTGGGCATTCATCCACCCCTAAGTTGCTGTTGTCATAGGCCCCTAAGGCTTGGGGTTATCCATTCTGGAGGAGCTGATAGATCCTTCCCACCAGCTCGAACTCGGGCAGATCGCTCACCATGATGGGGATGCCCTCGCGGGTCGCCTTTTCGATGGTGTCTTTCTCGGGGTTGCGCCCTGCACGATGACGATCCCTGCATGCTCCTTCAGCGATGCAACGGCAACGATATTCAGGTGGACCTGCCTTGTCACCCACATGTCGCCGGCCTGGCTGTTCGCCATGACGTCGCTGAGGAGATCGCCTGCATACCCGCCCTTGATCTCGGTGGTCTTCAGTTTCTCCCAGCAGCACTTGCATTTCAGATCGAGTTTTTCCGCAAGTGTCTCAAGGGTCATACCCGATGCCCTCCTTACTCTTTTATTTTTCGTTGCATAGCTTTACGACGCTCTTCAGATGGGTGCCGTCTCCCGGCTCTGATTTCAGCTCGAATATGTCCGAATATTTTTTTATATTTGCCAGGCCCATGCCTGCGCCGAAGCCCATTTCCCGGATGGATTCGTCTGCCGTGGAATATCCCTCCTGGAGGGCGAGCTCGATATCCGCGATTCCCTGGCCGATGTCGGTCGCCTCGATCGTTATCGCATCGGGTTCGATGAAAAGCTGGATGGTTCCCTGATCCGCATAGGAGATGATATTGACCTCAGCCTCGAAGGTTATGACGGCGATCCTCCGGATGATGCATTCATCGGTAATGCCCTTTTCCTTCAGACTTTTCTTGATCTCGCTCGAAACAACTACCGGCATCGACGAAATCCCGTCCCTGGACGTAGTATATACCCTGGAGATGCTCGTCGCTAGGCAATGCTGTTTATCCTCTGAATCGGTCTATCTGGCGTTACGCATCCGGTCAGGCCTTCCTTGTACAGCCTTCCGCATACCTCGAACATGATGTACTGGGTCCACAGGATAGGGATGTTGAGCTCACGGGCTATCTCGACGAATTTATCCGTGAGGACTTTGCCCCTGCACACCAGGATGGCCGAGATGTCGAGGGCGTATGCGGTTCTCACGGCCTGCGGATTTGAAAGGCCGGTGATCAGAAGGCAGCCCGAGCGGGCAAAGGCAAGCACGTCGCTCATCAGATCGGCTCCGAATGCGGTTGTTATCTCGAGGTCGAGCTTGTCTTCGCCTGCGATGACCTTTGCATTCAATATATCCCGGATTTCAGAGAGCCTCACCTTCACCTCACATGACAAGATAGGCGTGGTTAGCATATGGCTGGTGATGTGTCAATGGAATCAGGGAAGCCTGACCAGATAACCACGACATAACAGGAGGCAGGTTTCAGTACCTGCCTCCCTGTTATTAACTTAATGAGCGCCGCTCGGCTTTGTCGGAACGATCTGCCTCGCAACGCTCCCTGATGATTTCTCTCCTTCTTGAATGCCAATTGACGATGATCAAAGCCCGATGACGAGCAGACCGGCTGCGATGAAGAGCGCCTGGGCTTTGAACTTCGCAAAGACGTAAGGGCCCACGAGGCCGGCTGCCGACCATGCGGTGAGCATGAAGCCGTAAACCTTGCCGATGTAGCCGGGCCCGAAGTTGTCCGCTGCAAAGGCAGGCATGGTGGCGAATCCGCCGCCGTAGCATGCGAGCAGGTAGCAGGCCGCCACCAGGAAGAGCCAGTAGCCGCTGATGATGCCCATGGCTACGAGGATGTAGATAACCGCCTGGGAAGCGAACATGGTGGCGAATACACGCCTTCCTGCCGATGGTGTCGGATACCCTGGCCCAGAAGAGACGGCCGAGACCGTTGAATATGGCCGAGATGGAAACCACGGTTCCGCCTGCAGCTGCCAGGACCTTTGTCAGGGCCTCGGGATCATTGAGGACGGCCGGATCGGTGATCAGGGACTTATAGAACTCCTGCGCCAGCGGAGAAAGCTGGGAGATAAGGCCCAGGCCTGCGGAAACGTTCAGGAAGAGCATGCCCCAGAGCATCCACCACTGGGGTGTCTTCACTGCCTGCCAAAGGTGAGGGAGTCGGCAGCAGACACGCCGCCGCCGGCAGGGGTTAAACCCGGCCGGCAGCCAGCCCGCAGGGGGATTCTTGAAGAGCTGGGCAGACCCGATGACCAGTACCAGGAAAATGACGCCCCAGATGTAGAACGTCGGTGCAACGCCGGAAGGCGTCATGCCGCCTTTGAAAGCCGTGATCATGGCCGGTGCGATCTTACCCATGAAGAATGCGCCAAGACCGAACCCCATAACGGCGAGTCCGGTCACCAGGCCCCTCTTGTCAGGGAACCAGCGGATCAGGGTTGCGATGGGCGTAACATAGCAGAAGCCGTTACCGATGCCGCCTATTAAGCCCCAAGCCAGATACAGAAGCGGCAGGCTGCCGATCTGGTCGGCACAACCTGCGAGCAGGGTGCTGACGCCGAAAAGGATGCCGCCTATGGTGGCCACAAACTTCGGCCCTTTCTTGTCCACCAGTGTCCCGCCGAATGCCGCAGCGCAACCGATCATGAACATGAAGATCATGAAGGTGAGCTGTGTTTCGGTCTCACCCCATCCATGTGTGCCGATGAGCGGCTTCTTGAAGACCGACCATGCGTACACCGTACCCAAGCAGAGCTGCATGACGATAGCCGCCATGGCTATCCCCCAGCGCTTGCTCTCCAGATTTTCATTGCTCATACTAACCCTACCTCCTCAATGATTTCTTAATTTTTATTGCCCCTTTTCAAAAGCTTAACCTACTTTATGAACATTTACAGCGCATACCTTATATTCTGGGATGTTTGCAACCGGGTCGATCGCCGTGATCGTAAGTTTGTTCGCCGCTGCCTCGCTGTAATGAAACGGTATGAACACAACTCCCTTTTCGCACTTGTTCGGACATATCGGCGGATACGTGATGGAGCCCCTTCTCGATGATACTTCGATCGTGTCGCCCTGGTTTATTCCGAGAGCTCTCTGCATCTTGGGAATTGATCTCGATGAACGCCTCGGGCGTCCTGGATACAAGACCCTTTGATCGGCGGCTCATGGTGGCGGTATGGTACTGGTAGAGGATCCTGCCTGTTGTGAGAATGAACGGGAACTCCTTGTCAGGCTCTTCTCGCCGGCGGTATATGCTCGCACACGGAGAACAGTCCCTTGCCCCTGGTGAAGGCAACGGAATGGAGTATGGGTGTGCCCGGGTGTTCCGTGTTCAGGCACGGCCACTGGATCCCGGCCTTTTCTGATACGGTCGATATGTGATCCCTGCATAGGAAGGAGTTACCTTGTTGATCTCTTCCATGATCTCTTTCGGAGACGCATAGCTCCAGTCGCACCCGATCTTATTCGCGAGCATGCTGATGATCTGCCAGTCGTCACGGGCTTCTCCCGGTGCGTCTGAACAGCCTTTCGCACCCGCTGCACCCTGCGCTCCGTATTGGTGAATGTCCCGTCTTTTTCTGCCCAGGCCGCGCGTCGGCAGCACCACATGAGCGATCTCCGTTGTCTCGGTGAGGAAGATATCCTGCACCACGAGCAGATCGAGCTTCTTGAAGCGCCTTCTTCTACATGGTCGATGTCCGGATCGGACATCATGGGGTTTTCGCCCATGACCTAGAGCGCCTTAACCGTTTCTTTCCCCGCCCCTTCAATAATTTTGGGTATTGTGAGGCCGGGCTTGACCGGCAGCGCACGTTCCCCATGCATCTTCGAAGGGTTTGCGCTCGGCTGCCTCAGCCACCTTTTTATATGCCGGCAGCGTTCCCAGGCAGGCCGCCCATGTCGCAGGCGCCCTGCACGTTGTTCTGGCCCCTCAAGGGGTTGACGCCGGTTCCCGGCCTCCGATCTTGCCGGTCAGCATGGACAGATTGGCAAGCGACTTCACGTTGTCGGTGCCGTTGATGTGCTGGGTAATGCCCATGGCATAGACGATGGCCGATGCAGCGCGACGTTGGCATAGAGACGCGCGGCCTTTTTGAGATCCTCTGCCGGGATGCCGGTTATTTTTTCCACGTATTCCGGTGTATATTTCTTCACCGTCTCCTTGACCGCTTCGAAGTTCTCGGTGCGCTCGGCGATGAATTCTTCGTTCTGAAGGCCTTCGCTGATGATTACGTTCATGAGGCCGTTGATCCAGGCGATGTCGGTGCCCGGCTTCTGCCTGAGCCAGACAGTGGCGAATTTCGCCAGCTCGATGTTCCTCGGGTCCGCCAGGATGAGCTTTGCGCCCTGCTGGGTTACTGCCCGCTTAATGAAGGTGGAGATCACGGGTGGTTCTCGGTGGTGTTGGTGCCGGTGATCAGGAAGCACTCGGACTGCTCGAGATCCGCGATGGAGTTCGTCATTGCGCCGGAACCGAATGCTGTGGCCAGACCGGCCACGGTGGAGCTGTGTCAGAGTCGGGCGCAGTGATCGACGTTGTTGGTGCCGATCACCGCGCGCATAAATTTCTGGAAGAGATAGTTCTCTTCGTTCGTACATCGCGCAGAGGTAAACCCTGCAATGGCGTCGGGGCCGGACTTTTCCTTTATGGTCTTGAGCTTTTCAGCCACATAGCTGACTGCCTCTTCCCAGGTCGCTTCCTTGAGCTCGCCGTCTACCCTGATCAGGGGCTTGGTGAGCCTGTCCGGGTGGTCTACGAAATCGTAGCCGAAGCGGCCCTTGATGCACAGGCTGCCGTTGTTCGGCTGCGGGGCGTCCTCCCGGGCGTGGTGACCTTGACGACTTGCCGTCTTTGATATTTATGTCCATCTGGCAGCCGACCCCGCAGTATCCGCAGGTCGTCCTCACCAGTTCGAGATCGCTCTGCCCTTCCCTTGAAACGGCCCTGCTTTTCGAAGAGCGCTCCCACCGGACATACCCGGACGCACTCGCCGCAGAATACGCAGTCGGAATTTTCATAGGTGAGGCCGAATGCCGGACCCACGCTCGCGGTCGGCCCTCTTCCGCCGTAATCCAGAACCTGATTGACCTGGATCTCGTTGCAGGCCCTGACACAGAGACCGCAGAGCACGCATTTGTTCATGTCGCGTACGATCATTTCGTTGGCCTGTTCGAGCTCCTTGACCGTTTCAGGTTCGCTGAACCGCGGTGAATCTATGCCCAGGGAGTAGACGAGGTCCTGCAGGACGCAGGCACCGCTGCTCTCGCAGGTGATGCAGTTATGATGCCCCTGAGTCAGGAGAAGCTCTACCGATAGCTTCCGTGAGCTGAGCACCCGCTGGGTGTTGGTATGGACAATCATCCCTTCCTCAGCAGGCATGGCGCAGGAAGCGATCAGGGACCGTGCTTTTTCGACCTCTACCACGCACACCCTGCACGCACCAACCGGCTTTATCTGGTCATGATGGCACAGCACCGGGATATAAATCCCATTCTCCTTTGCCACCTCATAGACTGTCTGCCCTGGTTTGAACTCACACTTCTTGCCGTCTATGGTCATTGCCATAATATCCCTCACTTTTTCTTATATAACGAGATGTATTTTATCCCTGCATGATAAGGAGGATATCAGCATACATGAATCTTCCACTATGCTCTCCTCGCAATCTTTGCCGAGAACTTTTTAAGCGCTCCTTTTGCGAGACATTATATACCCTGTTATGAGTCAAATAACAAGATATATCTTTATATTTTTAACTAGATATGTAGCACTATTCTTTCTTTGAATCCATAACATAAAGCCGTCTTTCTCCTGTTCTCCCTGCATGTATCATCACCCGTGCTCACTCAAGGAGGCTGCTCTCGTAGGGAAACGGCGACAACGCCCGTTGAAGCACCCCGTGAACGTACGAGATCGCGATGCCGTAATTCGTAATGGGTACCTGCATGTCTTCAGCCTCTCCGATCCGGTGGAGCATCTCAGCTCTGTTGATCATGCAGCCCCCGCAGTGGATGATGAGTTTGTATTCCGACATATCTTTATCGCGGTACGGGCCGGCGTTGACGTCAAAGATGATTTCCTTTCCCCTATAGAGCTTGATCCACCGGGGTATCTTAACCCTTCCGATGTCATCGGGAAGGGGGTGGTGGGTGCAGGCTTCCATGATGAGCACCTTGTCTCCGTCCTGAAGGGCATCGATCTGCCGTACCCCTCTGACAAAGGTCGCCAGCTCGCCTTTCTGCCTGGAGAACAGGATAGAGAATGTCGTGAATTTTACGTCCTCCGGTATGTCGCCCGAGACCTTGAGGACCACCTGCGAATCGCATATTACGAGAGCGGGTTTTATCTTCAGGTTCTGCAGCACGTATTCGATCTCCCGCTCCTTGGCCGTGACGGCAACGGCATCGTTGTCGAGGATGTCCCTGATGACCTGCACCTGCGGAAGGATGAGCCTTCCCTTCGGGGCTCCGAGGTCGATGGGCACTATGAGAAGAACGGTATCACCGTGGGATATGATATCTCCCAAGATGGTGTCCCGCTCCACCTGAACGGCGCTGCCGGCCTTGGAGATCATCATCTTTGCCTGCTCGATGTTCTCGCCGGTTTTGCTGCTTACCTGCAGCCATGGCAGTGAAAACCGGCCGATCCTTCCCATGACGGCATCGCTCAAACCTCCCAGGTCGGATTTGTTGAAAACCATGAGGACGGGGATCTTCCTTTCCGAGAGCTCTGTGATGAGTCCTTCGTCGAAGTCGTCATAATCATCAGGGGTCGTAATCATGACTGCAAGGTTGATTTTCGACATGATGTCCCGCGTCCGGGACGCTCTCTCTCTCCGAGGTTGCCGATATCGTCCAGGCCGGCGGTATCATAGAGGTATACCGCACCGATGCCGCTGATCTCCATAGCCTTTCCGACCGGATCGGTCGTGGTTCCCGGCACGTCCGATACGATGGAGAGATGCTGGCCTGTAACGGCATTGATGAACGAAGATTTCCCTACGTTCCGTTTACCGAATATTCCTATGTGCAGCCTGTTGGCTATGGGTGTCGTATTCATGGCCTGTACCCCATCATTATGATACGCTCCGGTGCAGTCAGCTCTTCGAACTTGCCTTCCGTAAGTATACGTTCTTTGATGATGATATCTTTCAAGGATTGCCCGGTAGACTTCATCTGCATATACACATCCGCTGCCTTGTCATGCCCGATGTACTGCGAGAGGTAGGTGAGCAGTGCAACTGAATTATCCATGTGCTGTTTAAGCTTTTCCGTATTTATCCTGATGCCCTGTATCACTTTCCCGTCAAGGCCTTCCACTGCCTGGAAGAGCATTTGGAAGTCCTTGAGCATGAGGCTTGCAACCAAAGGATAGAACTGGTTGAGCTCGAGGTTGCCCAGGCTGCAGGCATGGGAAATGGCGCTGTCATGGGCCATGACCAGGAGCGAGACCTGGGTCACGAACTCGAGCATCACCGGGTTGACCTTGCCCGGCATGATGGAAGATCCTTCCTGCAGCGGCTCTATGACGAGCTCTCCGATCCCGCCCGCAGGTCCTGAGGACAGGAGCCTGATATCTTCGGAGACCTTCATGAGATTCACTGCCAGGGTTTTCATGAGCCCGGAAACCTCTACCACGGCATCGAGGTTCTGGGTGGCATCCACCATGTTCTCTGCCCTGGTGATGTTCAGGCCGGTGATGTTTTTCAGCTTGTCGACCACGGTAAAGATATATTTCTGCGGTGCATTGAAACCCGTACCGATTGCAGTCCCGCCGATGTTCAGGACCTTGATCCTCTCGCGTGCCTTGAAGATCCTCCACCGGTCCCGGGCAACGGCCTCTGCATATGCAGCGAACTGCATGCCCACGGTCATGGGCAATGCATCCTGGAGCTCGGTGCGGCCGAGCTTGAGAACAGTGGCGAAATCTTTTTCCTTTGCCTGGAGAGATCCTTGCAGGCCGACGAGCCCTTTTTCCAACCGGTTCAGGTGCATGAGGACGGCGATCCTGAAAGCAGAGGGATAGGTGTCGTTGGTGGACTGGTGGAGGTTCACATGGTTGAGCGGATGGATATATTCATAATCGCCCTTGGCTCTTCCCGCCCTTTCCAGGGCATGGTTTGCAATGACCTCATTGACGTTCATGTTGAGCGAAGTCCCTGCGCCGCCGCTCAGGGGGTTCACTACGATGTCCGTGTAATTCCCCCCTTCTATGAGCTCGTCTATGGCTTCGACAATGAACCCGCTTTTCTCGGATTCCAGCGCGCCGATCTCTGCATTCGCAAGGGCCGCTGCCTTCTTTATCCGGAGGTATCCGGTAACGAAGAAAGGATCATGGCTTTCGGAGCCCCTTCCGAAATTATCCAGGGCCCTCATTGTATGGATCCCGTAATAGCATTCTTCCGGAATGTCGTGAAAGCCGAGCGAATCTTTTTCCCTTCTCATTCGCCTATCCCCGTTCATGGTCGATCTTCATTTTATTCATTATTCTTTTCCGATAGCCGTACCAGGTACTCACCGGCCGTCCAATGTCTTCGAAGAGAGCCTCGAATCCTCCGTCCGAAGCATGAGCAATGGCGCCCGCTTCGGGACCTTTCCCGGGATATATCTCGTACCGTTCCGCATAGGGCTCCGGGGTAAAATTCGGCATGAACACGTTCGCCCCTGCGAAGAAAGCCTTTTCCCTCGCCCCGGGGTCGAGGACGCCCAGGGCTGTCGTAGCCGGAATGTTGGTATCCCCTGTGACCAGACGTAAGACAGCAATGACTTTAAGAACCATGTCCGTACTCCCTGGCCCGTGATTTCCCAAGGGGGTTCCGGGATGCGGGATGAACGGACCGACCCCGATCATATCGATGTCCAGCTTCTTGACGAGCAGGATATCATCTGCCAGGTCATCGACTCTCTGCCCCGGCAGTCCCACGATAAAACCGGAGCCGGTTTCAAAGCCGAGATCTTTGAGCATCTTCAGGCAGGCGATCCTGTCTTCCAGTTCATAACCCGGGTGGAGGGTCCGGTAAAGTTCAGGGGAGGCGGTCTCGTGCCTGATAAGATACCTGTCTGCACCGGCATCCTTAAAGGCGCGATAATCCTCATACGGCCTTTCCCCGATGGAGAGCGTTATAGCGAGACCGGTCTCTTCCTTGATCCTCCTGATGAGCGAGCACAGAGAGTCCCTGCGAAAGAACGGGTCTTCACCCGACTGGAGCACAACGGTCATGCAGGATTTTTCTTTCAAGGCCCTGGCACGGGAAAGGATGTCATCATCTTCCATACGGTAGCGGCGCACCTCACTGTTCTGGGCCCGCAAGCCGCAGTAATGGCAGTTCCGTCTGCAAAAGGCAGAAATTTCCACGATGCCGCGCAAATATATCTCGTCGCCGACGCATTCCTTCCGGACCGCATCTGCCTCGCGAAAGAGGAACTCCTTCTCTTCGGGGGAATCAAGCGACAGGAGGCGGATGACCTCCTCCCGGCCGAGCGATCTTTCTTGCCGGGCGCGAACAAGGAGAGATGCAGTCTCAGATATACAGGTCACGTTCACCGCCTTTTATCATGCCCAGACGCTCTTCGAGAAGGTTCCTCGTGCTGCTGTCGCTCGTCTCTTCCACCAGGCGTCTGATAAGCTTGTCTCCAACCTTCTTCGTCTCGTCCGATGCGTAGTCCATGAGGTACTCCTGGTAGGTGATGATCGCATTGGTCCTGCAGAAACGCTGAATGAGCCCCGGTTTGGCGAGGTCCATGAAATCCGAGCCCGTGCGGCCCAGCCGGTAGCATGCCGTACAGAAGCTCGGTATGTGCCCCTGTTTCGAGATGTCGAGAATGACCTCGTCGAGCGACCTGGTATCGCCCAGATTGAACTGGGCTGAGTCATCCATGCCTTCTTCGCCGCAGTGATACCCACCGGGATTGGTTCGTGAGCCTGCGCTGATCTGGGAGACGCCCGCCTTGAAGACCTCCTTGCGCACCTCGGGCCGTTCGCGGGTGGAAAGGATTATCCCGGTATAAGGAACAGCGACCCGGATGATCGCTACCAGTTTCCTGAATTCCGCATTGCTTACGGGCTTGGGCGGCTGGATGGCCGCCGGTGCATTCAGAGCGGGCTCGAGCCTGGGAACCGAGATGGTGTGGGGACCTACCCCGAACCGGGAGTCGAGATGGCTTGCATGGGAGAGGAGACCCAACACCTCGAGCTTGTAGTCATAGAGCCCGAACAGAGCCCCGATGCCCACATCGTTGATCCCCGCCTCCATGGCGCGGTCCATGGCGGTCAGCCTCCAGAGGTAGTCTGCCTTGGGCCCGCTCGGGTGCATTGCCCGGTAGGTCTCGTGGTGGTATGTTTCCTGGAAAAGGACGTAGGTGCCGATATCAGCCTGCTTGAGACGTTTGAAATCATCGACCTCGAGCGGCGCGACTTCAACATTGATGCGCCTGATCTCCCCGCCTTTCTCCGTCCTTGTTGCATAGGCAATCTCGATGGCCTCGATGAAACGATCGAGGTAATGCCTGCCCCGGTATTCGCCACAGAGCATGAGGAGGCGCTTGTGTCCCTGCCTTTCGAGGATCCTCACCTCTTCTGCAATTTCTTCATTTGTGAGAGACACGCGCTTCAGGTCCTTGTTGTCCTTCCTGAATCCGCAGTACAGGCAGTTGTTCGAGCAGAGATTGGAGGTGTAGAGCGGTGCGAACATCACGAGCCGGTTGCCGTAGATGGAATTTTTGATGTCATAGGCGGCATCACAGATCTCGGAAACGAGTTCGGGGTCTTCCACCTGGAGAAGGACTGCGGCCTCTTCAGGGGTAAGCCCTTTGAGATCCCGTGATTTCGCGATAATATCCCTGACATGGGCGGGTGATTGGTTCCGTGATCCTTCCAATATCTCGTAGAGTGATCTATCGTTGATGAAGTCTTCCATTGCCTTCCTTTTTTACACCCTGGTCAACGCGGATTTCACCTCGACACCTCTCAAAGAGCCGAGCCGGCCGGTAAGGGAACCTATTTCATCGGTGGTTCCATGGATGATCAATGCAATGATGTTTATCCCTTTTTGCTCATAGGGAAGCCCCATCCTGCCGATGATAATCTCTCCGTGCCTGCTCAACACACCGTTCACTTCTGTGGCGGATTCCCTCCGGTCGCGTATGATGATGCTCACCACGCCGATTCTCTTTGCCTTGTCCTCCATGAAGTTCCTCCGGAATCCTTTTTACAAAAAAAGGCCCTTACCATGCGAGGACGGTAAGGACCTTGTGCAGTCACTTATCCTTCCCTTAAGGTCAGCTCTCACCTTCCTCGCAGGCAGGCTCCCACTCATCGTGGGTATCGGTTTCCCTTATACCAAGGGTGTTCTAATATGCTGATTTCTTTTCCTCTGTTTTGATCTCGATCTTTCTCCCTTGATGGGGCAGATCAGTTCCGCGCTTCGTATAGTGGGTATGCAGCAGTTTGTGAGATACATGTCCGAGAGGCTCCTTGAGAAAGACCTCGTAGATCCTCTTGACGGACGGGTTTTCATGGGACTGGCGGTATTTCTGTACGGCGCCGTCGTCTTTGTAGAGCGCTGCAGCCCGCTGCATGCGGATCTCGTTCGTGGTCGGGATCGGCTCGCCGCCGCCTGCGATGCAGCCTCCGGGACAGCACATGACCTCGATGAAATGATAGTCTGCCGTACCTTCACGGATTTTGTCCATGAGCTTTCGTGCATTGCTCAAGCCGTGGGCCACTGCAACCTTGACCGTACCGAGGCCGCCTACTTCGAGCGCCGCCTCCTTGACTCCATCGAGACCCCTGACCGGTGTAACGTTCATATCGCCGAGGTTCCGGCCGGTTACTACCGCATAAACGGTCCTGATGGCAGCTTCCATAACGCCGCCCGTTGCGCCGAATATCGTACCCGCGCCGGTATACTCGCCAAGCGGGTTGTCATAGTCGCCGTCCGGCAGGTTCACGAAATCGATGCCTGCCTGCTTGATCATCCGGGCGAGCTCGCGGGTGGTGAGAACATAGTCCACATCCTGGAACCCGCTGCCATCCATCTCATCGCGCCGGCACTCGTATTTCTTGGCCGTGCACGGCATGACGGAGACCACCACGATATCCTTTGCATCGATGCCTGCCTGCTTGGCGTAATAGGTCTTTGCCAGAGCGCCGAGCATCTGCTGCGGAGATTTGCAGGTGGAGAGGTTATCCAAAAGATCCGGGTAGAAATGCTCGCAGAACTTGATCCAGCCGGGCGAGCAGGAGGTGATCATCGGCAATGTCCCGCCTTCCTTCACCCGTTTGAGAAGCTCGTTTCCCTCTTCGATGATCGTGAGGTCCGCCGTGAAGTTGGTGTCGAATACCTTGTCGAAACCCATCCTGCGGAGCGCCGAGATCATTTTGCCGGTTACCAGTGACCCGACCGGCATTCCGAACTCCTCGCCCAGAGCGGCGCGGATTGCGGGCGCTTCCTGTACGACCACATGCTTGGTGGGATCCTGCAGAACCTGCCATACGTGATGGGTGTCATCCTTTTCATAGAGGGCACCCACCGGGCAGGCCAGAATGCACTGCCCGCAGTTGGCGCAGTTGGTTTCTGCCAGGGGCAGGTTGAATGCCGGTCCGATGCGGACATTATTTCCCCGGAATGTGGGGGAGAGCACTGCAACCGTCTGGATTTCTTCGCATACAGTCACGCAACGATAGCACTTGATGCACTTTCGTGAATCGCGAACCACGGACGGGCTCGAATCATCGATGGATCCTGCCGAGTATTGGGGAATCGTAAAGCGCACTTCCCGTAAGCCAACTGCTTCTGCCACTTTCTGGAGATCGCAGTTGCCGTTTCTGACGCAGACATTGCACTCGGTCGGATGATTGGAGAGCAGGAGCTCTACGTTGAGCTTCCTTGCCTTCTGCACCCTGTCGGTCGTGGTCCTGACGACCATGCCTTCGTTCACCGGGAACACGCAGGAAGCGACGAGGTTTCTCTGGCCGTCCACTTCCACTGTGCAGACCCTGCATGCACCGGGTTTATGGTTGATCTCAGGCCACGCGCACAAGGTGGGTATCTTGATGCCTGCCGCCTTGGCAGCATCGAGGATCGTGCTTCCCTCTTCGACACTCACATTTATTTTATCAATCGTGACATTGATTTTAGCCATTTAGTATCCCCTGTCGTTTTCGAAGTAATACAAAGACTAGGAAATCTCTGCATCACAACGCAAGCATCTGCATGCCTCTTTGAACGCCATATCCTTGGTGTAGCCCAGCTCAACCTCAGCGAAACCGGCCACTCGCGCAGCCACTTCCATCTCGGGCATGAGCGCCTTCGGAGTCTCGACCAGATCTTCGTTCACTTCGAACGGTATCTCGATCTTTTCTCCGGCAGGTTCTTTGTAGGCCGGTTCGTGGTTCTTTGCCCTGATGGAGGCATCCACGTCACGAGCCACCTGATGGCCCATGGCAATGGCCTCAACAACCGTTGCAGGCCCTGTAGCCGCGTCGCCGATGATGAACACGCCGTCTGCTGCAGTCTTGTTCTTGCTCTTTGCTGAAAGCTGGATTCCACCCCGCTTGTCCTTTGCCACGTCGGAGTCCGCGGGTATGAAAGATGTATCTGCCGACTGTGAAATGGCCGGGATCATGGTGTCGATGCTCAACGTATACTCGCTTCCGCTTACGGGCACCGGTTTGCGCCTTCCGGAACGGTCGAATTCGCCAAGCTTCATTTTCTGGCAGACAACGCCGGTCAGCTTGCCGTTCTCGCCTACGAGCTTAACCGGGGCGACGAGGTACTCGATCTTCACGCCCTCGTGCTCTGCAGCCACGATCTCGTGTTCCCAGGCGGGCATATCCTTGCGCTCCCTGCGGTAAAGGATGGTGACGTCTTTCGCGCCCATTCTCACCGCGGTCCGCGCTGCATCAACGGCAGAGTTGCCGCCGCCTACGATGGCGACCTTGGAGCCCAGCTTCACGTCTTTGCCTAAGTTGACTTCCCTGAGGAACTCGGTGGCGCCCCAGACTCCCTTGAGGTCTTCTCCTTCGATGTCGAGCGTCCAGCTCTTGTGTGCGCCGACGGCCATCACGACGATCTCATAGTCTTTCCTGAGCTTGTCGAAGGTGATGTCTTTGCCGACGCGAGTGTTGGTCCTGATCTCGACGCCTAAGGCCTCGATATCCTTTACCTCATCCGCAATGACGTTTCTCGGAAGACGGTACTCGGGGATCGCATAGCGCATCATACCGCCGGCATAGGGGAGCTCTTCGAACACGGTGACTTTATACCCGCGCTTTGCAAGGTCCTGTGCAGCGGTCAGACCTGCCGGGCCTGCACCGATGACCGCGACCTTTTCCTTACGGGTAACGGGCACAGCCTCGATCTTGGGCTTCCTGCCGTTGTCTGCAACGTAGCGCTTGAGCCATGCAATGGCCATGGGCTGATCGAGCTGGCCTCTGCGGCACTTGTTGGAGCAGAACTGCGGACACACGCGGCCGCATACCCCGGGGAACGGGTTGGTCTTGAGCATGAGTTTGTAGGCATCCTCGAGCCGTCCTGCCCTGATCAGCGCGATATAGGCCGGGACATCCATCTCGATGGGGCATGCATGCTGGCACGGTGATTTGAACAGGGCGGAGCATACCGCGGCCGGACACTTCTTGTCGTAGATGTGGGCCTCGTACTCATCCCTGAAATAGCGGATGGTAGAGAGCACCGGGTTCGGGGCGGTCTGGCCGAGGCCGCAGAGCGCGGAGTCTTTGATGATGCCGGCGAGTTCTTCGAGGAGCTCGATATCGCCGTGCTTGCCTTCTCCATGGCATATCCGGTGGAGGATTTCGAGCATGCGCTTGGTGCCTTCACGGCACGGGGTGCACTTGCCGCAGGATTCTTCCTGGCAGAACTCCATGAAGAACCGGGCCGTATCAACCATGCAGGTATCCTCGTCCATAACGATGAGGCCGCCCGAGCCCATGATTGCGCCGAGCTTTATAATCTCTTCATAATCGGTCGGGGTGTTTAGTGCCGACGCCGGGATACATCCGCCGGAAGGACCGCCGAGCTGAGCGGCCTTGTACTTCTTGCCTTCAGGGATCCCGCCGCCGATGTCGAATATGATATCACCGATGGGGGTTCCCATGGGGACTTCCACCAGACCCACATTGTTCACCGCACCGGTCAGAGCGAACACCTTGGTGCCCTTGGATCGCTCGGTTCCGATGGAAGAATACCATGCCCCGCCCTTCTGGATGATCTGGGAGATATTGGCGAACGTCTCGACGTTGTTCAGAACGGAAGGCTTTTTCCACAAGCCCTGGCTTGCCGGGAACGGCGGTCTGGGCCTGGGCATGCCGCGCTTGCCCTCGATGGATGCCATCAGCGCGGTCTCTTCACCGCATACGAATGCGCCTGCGCCCTGGTAGACCTCGATGTCCAGGCTGTAGTCGGAGCCGAGGATATCTTCACCGAGCAGCCCGTATTCCTTTGCCTGAGCGATAGCGAGGGTCGAGGCGCTTAATGGCCAGCGGATATTCGGCGCGGCAGTAGATGTAGCCCTTCTTGGCGCCGATTGCGTAACCGCCGATGATCATGCCTTCGAGCACTGCATGGGGGTCGGCCTCAAGAACCGACCGGTCCATGAACGCACCGGGGTCGCCTTCGTCCGCGTTGCAGAGGATGTACTTCACGTCGCCCTTCGACTTGCGTGCAAAGGACCACTTCATACCGGTGGGGAACCCGCCGCCGCCTCTTCCGCGAAGACCTGATTTCTTGACCTCTTCGATGACATCTTCGGGGGTCATCTCGGTCAGGGCCTTGGCAGCCCCTGTGTAACCTTCCCTGGCGATGTACTCGTCGATCTTTTCCGCATCGATCAGGCCCCTGTTCTTGAGCGCGATGAGCTGCTGTTTGCCGAAGAAAGGGATATCGAGCATGTGGGGAATGGCCTTCTCGGTGACAGGCTCCTTGTACATGAGCCTCTCGACCGGCCTTCCCTTGATGATATGCTCTTCGATGATTTCTTTGACGTCATCGGCTTTTACATACTGATAGAAGGTGCCCTCGGGATAGATCACCATGATGGGACCGGCCGCGCAGAAACCGTTGCATCCTGTCTCTACGACTGCCACTTCATCCAAGAGCCCTTTTGCCGTTAATTCCTTGACGACTGCCTGGCTGACAGCTTCGCTGCCAGTTGCCCTGCAGCCGGTACCGCCGCATACGAGTATATGAGCTCGAAAGACTTTCATTTACTTTCCCCCCCTCCTGCTCTCTTCCCCTTGCCAGGACGAAGTCCGTCTGGATCTCGCCCTTCAGAACGTGCCGCTTGAATATCTGCCTTGCCTTGTTTTCGGTAAGGTACTCGTAGACGATGGGTTCCTTACCCTGCTCTTCAATCGTGGCAAGAGGTTCGCGGCTGCAGATGCCGATGCAGCCGGAGGTGGTGATGAGCACGTCTTCCACGTTTGCCTCGCTGATCTCGTTCATGAACGTATCGAGGATGCCCTTTGCGCCCGAGGCAATCCCGCAGGTTCCCATGTGAACGGTCAGCTTCACGCGCTTGGTGCCTGCTCTGAACTGATCCTCTTTCTCTACCCTTTCCTTGATCTTCTTGAGATCGCTAATTGTTAGTTTGGCCATGTCATCCTCCTATCGGTACTCAGCCAGGACTTTTTCGAGCTTGGAAGGCTTCATCTGGCCATGGGTATCATCATCAACGACAACAACCGGAGCAAGCCCGCAGGCGCCAAGGCAGCGTACGGTCTCCAGTGAGAAGTTCCTGTCTTCCGTACATTCTCCAGGTGCTATGCCGAGGCTGCTGACCAGCGTTTCGAGAATCCTCTGGCCGCCGCGTACGTAACAGGCGGTTCCAAGGCATACCCTGATCACGTGTTTCCCCTTGGGAACCATGGTGAAAAACGAGTAAAAGGTCACCACCCCGTACACATTCGCAACCGGAATGTTCAGACCTTTGGCTACCCGAAGCTGAAGGGCCATGGGAAGGTACCCGCATGTATCCTGGACCTCTTCGAGCACCGGAATCAGTGCGCCCGGTTTTGACTTAAACTTGAGGATAATCTCATCGACTTTTGAGAGTTGTTCCGAGGTAAATTCCTCCAACCCTGCGCCCATTTGAGTCATTTCCATACCTGCCACTTTTACCTCCCATTATTCTTTGTGCGAACCTGTATCTGTTGACACCCGTGTCCCAACTTTCATACCACGACTCCGGTTTTCTATCAAGGAAAAACTGAATGGTGGTTCACTATTCATAGTTGGACGATTTGAATGTTTTTCCGATATCTTACAGCCGTTCATATACACCTCGTGTGATAGTTCCAAGGCAACCTTGAAAAGATTCCCCGTGCCTTACAAAATTTATTATGAAACCTCTGAAAAAACAGTACAAAAACGAGCGGTAATCTCCATCGATTTACTTTGGATGATTGAGCTATAGAGCATTCGAAGTATGAGGTCAAGAGGATATATGTTATACCGAACATAAAGATTTGATCTTGACATATCCGGAAGGGAATCCGTAAGTTGTTGCCCTCATGACAGGGATAGTACTGATAGGTGGAAAATCGAGCCGCTTCGGAAAAGACAAGGTGCTGGCCCGTGTCCGGGAAAAAACCCTCGTCAGGCATGTCACCGACGTTATTTCTCCTTTGTTCGATGAGGTCATGCTCATCGGCCACATGCGGGAAGGCCTCGAATCTTTTCCGGTCGTAGAGGATATCTATCCCGGATGCGGACCTCTCGGAGGCATCTATACGGCGTTATCAATATCGAAAGCTCCCCAGTGCTTCGTCTTTGCAGCAGACATGCCGAACCTGAACAAAGATCTCATCCGGTACATGATTTCTGTTGCAGACGATCACGATGTCGTGATCCCTTTCTGGTCGAAAGGCAGAGAGCCTCTCCATTCCATCTACCATAAAAGAATACTTCCTCTTGCAGCCGATCTTCTGAAAAAGAAAACGTACCGGATATTCGATCTGCTCAAAACCGTTGATATCCTGCCTATACCGGAAGACATAATCAGGAGGTATACAGACCCGGAGATAACTTTTGCTAATATCAATACGGTCAGTGACATACCTCGAACCAACTGAGCATCCGGGCATTCTTTTGGGTTTACGATCTTATTTACTTGTTATTTCAGGTTATTAACCATCATATTACCATTCATTAGCAATTTGCTTTATATTATATAATATTTCTGATAGCATATAAATGAATCAAAACCCGTCTTTAAACAGGCGTGAAGGTATATTGACTTCAGATAGAGGGCAGTTCATAAATAGCCCATGGGTAAGGAGAGGAACCGGGATGTACAGGGTCTCCGAGCTGACGGGTCTCATGATCAAATCGATTGATAAAAACATGTGCGGCGTCAGCTCTGCCATTTCAGGATTAATCGAATCATATGTGATTCCGAGCCGGTATCCAGGAGGCAGATCACCAGGGTAATTCTCATACAAACAAGAGATCGGGGAGGAAGAGATGCTTACCATCAGGATCGACGATAAGACATACATTGCAGAAAGCACCATGACGATTATCGACGCGGCGCGGGCAAACGGCATCGATATCCCGGCCTTGGAGTATGACCCCAGAGTCAGTCCCCCGAGTGATATCGAGATTGCCTTTGTGGAAATCTTGGATGGCGGCACATCACGATTCGTCTCCGCAACTTCGACGCCGGTGCATGACGGCATGGTGATTCGGACGAATTCCGATGCCATGGACAGCTTCCGGAAAATCTATCTCCAGGCCCTGCTGCGCAACCATTATGGCGACTGCGTTGCACCCTGCGTGCAGCGGTGTCCGGCCCATATCGATATTCAGAAATACCTTTACCACGTCGCTGCAGGCAATTTTGCCGAGGCCCTGGAGGTCATCAAGGAAAGCAACCCCCTGCCGTCTGTCTGCGGACGCGTCTGCCCGCATCCCTGCGAGGCCGACTGCCGCCGCAACGCCCTGGACGGCGCAGTTAATATCAATGCCGTCAAGCGTTTCGTTGCCGACTGGGACCGCTATCAGCTCTCCCCTACAAGCCTGATTGCCTTCCGGATACGGGCATCCGGGTGGCCGTCATCGGCGCCGGGCCCGGCCGGCTTGACCGCCGCCTACTTCCTGCGCCGGATGGGCCACAGCGTGACGATCTTCGAGATGCAGGAGGCGGCCGGCGGTATGCTCCGCTGGGGAATCCCTTACTACCGCCTGCCGGAAAAAGTGCTTGACGCGGAGATCCAGTCGATCCTCGACCTGGGCGTCGAGATCCAGTACAATAAGAAGCTGGGCCGTGACTTCACCCTCGAGTCGCTGAAAGGAGACGGCTATACGCGCCGTCTTTATCGGGCTGGGCGCGCAGAAGGCCACGGCCATCGGCGTGGAGGGCGAAGACCTGCCGGGCGTCATGTCCGGCCTCGATTTTCTCGCCAGGCTCGCCCGGGACGAAAAGCCCGGACCTCGGCGATCGGGTTCTCGTCCTCGGCGGCGGCAATACGGCCATGGATGCCGCCCGCAGCGCCGTCCGCCTGGGCGCCAAGGATGTGACCATCGTCTACCGGCGGACCCGGCAGGAAATGCCTGCGCAGGAGATCGAGGTCGAAGAGGCCATCGAAGAAGGCGTCAATATCCAGTTCCTGACCGCACCCGTTTCCATCAAACCCGCCGGCGCCATGCTCCAGCTGAACTGCATCCGCATGGCTCTGGGCGAACCGGACGACAGCGGCCGGCGCCGGCCTGTGCCCGTTGCCGGCTCCGAGTTCACCCTGACCGCCGACACGATCATCTCGGCCATCGGCCAGGCCGTCGACGGATTCTGCATCGGCGACGAGCCCCTGATCGACAAACGGGGCGCCGTCAAGGTCGATCCGGCAACCATGCAGACCAGCGCTGCCCTGGGTCTTTTCCGGCGGCGACTGCATTACCGGCCCCGATATCGCCGTGGCCGCCATCGGCGCCGGCAGGCGCGCCGCCGACGCCATCGACCAGCTCGTCCGCAGCGGACGCGTCGACGCCTCCGCCGAGCCCTACACCTGCAGCAAGGGAAACTGGCAGGATGTACCGGAAGATACGTTCAAGGGCGTCCGGCCGCGGAGCGCCGTGAAATTCCGGCACTTCCCTCACAGATCGCAGAAAGGATCATTTGATGAATCGACGAGACCTGGGACACGGAGACCGCCATGGCAGAGGCGTCGCGCTGCCTGGCCTGCGGCTGCACGGAGCGGTACGACTGCGCTCTGCGGAATTATGCCAGCGCTCTATGGCGTCACGTTCGACAAGAGCCGACCTGCACAACCGCTGCCCATCGATGACAACCACCCGATCATCACGCGCGATCCCGGCAAATGCATCCTGTGCGGCCTGTGCCTGAAAGTCTGCCGTGAAATGGAAGGCGTCTCGGCGCTGAGCTTCTACGAAACCAACAACATCCTGACCATCGGGCCGAACGATCACCGCCCGCTGGATAAGACCACCTGCGTCGCCTGCGGCCACTGCGCCACCAGTCTGCCCCACCGGCGCGCTGACCTTCAAGCCGGTGCTCCCGCACGGTCTACCGGGCCCTGCATAACCCGGAGCTGACCGTGGTGGCCCAGATCGCCCCGGCGGTGCGCGCCGCCTTCGGCCAGCACTACGGCATCGACGCCGGCCGAAGCCATGCCGTATCCTGAGCGCAGGCCTGAAACAGCTCGGCTTCAACTACGTCTTCGACACCTGCTGGGCCGCCGACCTGACCATCATGGAAGAAGGCACCGAGTTCCTCAGCCGCCTGGCGGAAGGGGGCGTCCTGCCGCAGTTCACCTCCTGCTGCCCGGCCTGGGTCAACTACTGCGAGAAGATGGCGCCGGATATCCTGCCCCATCTCTCCTCCTGCAAGTCGCCCCAGCAGATGTTCGGCGCGGTCATGAAGCAGTACTTCGCCAAACAGCTCGGGCGTCCGGCCGGAGCTCCTGTACTTCGTGTCCATCATGCCCTGCAACGCCAAGAAGTACGAGGCAAGCGCCCGGAATTCACCGCAGGCGGCATTCCCGACGTGGACGCGGTCCTGACCACCAACGACATCATCGAGATGTTCGCGGAGAAGCACCTGGATCCCCGACGTCATCAAGCCGCTCCCGTGGACGCCTTTTTCGGCAAGGTCAGCGGCGCCGGCATCATCTTCGGCGCCAGCGGCGGCGTGGCCGAAGCAGCCCTGCGCCTGGCGGCGGAACGCATCACGGACAACCGCATGGAAAGCTTCAGCTATGAAGGCGTCCGAGGGCTGCAGGGGGTCAAGGAAACCAACGTCACTCTGGGCGATCGCAGGTTCGCCTGGCCGTGGTCAGCGGCCTGCAGAACGCCCAGCAGCTGATCGACCGCATCCGGGCCGGCGATGCCCCCTACGATCTGATCGAGGTCATGGCCTGCCCCGGCGGCTGCATCAACGGCTCCGGCAACCCGGCCCCGCAATTGACCAGTGATACGGAGGAGCGCCTGGAAGTCCTCTACCGCCTGGACCGGGAAGCGCCGATCAGGACCAGCCAGGACAACCCGTCCGTCCAGGCCGTCTACAGCAACTGGCTGGGCGAGCCGGACAGCGAAACGTCGCACCATGCCCTGCACACGACCTACGGCCGCCGCTCCATGCGGCTCGAGGAGACGTCCGTCGAGGAATCGCTGAAAGAAGAGCCGGTGATCGATGTCGGCGTCTGCATCGGCACCAACTGCTACGTCAAGGGGTCCTGGCAGCTTCTGGAAGGCCTGGCGGCCGAACTTGCGGCGGCGCGGCCTGTCGGAGCGCTTCCGGGTCAAGGCCCGGTTCTGTACCGGCCAGTGCGAGAGGCGGACCGAATATCATTGTCGGCAAAAGGATCATCGGTATTCGTGGATCCGGCAGATGCAGCCGCTATCATCGACGGACACCTGATGCCGTTACTCGATGCAATGAAAAGAGCGAAGGGATAAAGGCATGCTGATTGTGACGATCTGCGTCGGTAGTCCTCCTGCAGTGTCCGCGGCTCGGACGAACTGGCCTCGAATTCCAGCGGCTGATCGAAAAAGAGAACCTGGAAGGGCTCGTGGATATGGTCGGCGCCTTCTGCATGGATACCTGCTCGAAAGGGAGTATCCGTGCGGGTCGGAGACCGTGCATTCAGCGGAATCCGCCCCGAGGAGGCCGAGCTTCTTTCTACAGGGAGATCGATGCCGCGATCGATCTGACAGGCCATGGCCGGTTTCCTCAGAATGAGAGGAGACATCATGAATGAACCGTTATCAGCACCAACCCGGCCCGATGCCGTGACTGCTACCGCTGCGTGCGCAACTGCGATGTCAAGGCCATCCGGGTAAAGGACGGCCAGGCCCAGGTCGTTCCGGAGCTCTGCATCGTCTGCGGCACCTGCGTTCGTGTCTGCCCCCAGAAGGCGCAAAGAGCATCAGAAGCGCCAGGCCGGACGTCATGAACGGCCATGGCCGAAGGCCGGCATGGTCGTCGCATCCGTCGCCCCTTCTGCCCCGGCCTTCTTCGGTATGCAAGAGTTTCTCGCCAGATGGAGAACGGCCCTGAAGAACCTCGGGCTTTCATGCGGCCGAAGAAACGGCCTTCGGGGCGGAGATCGTGGCCCTGGCCCACCGGGAGTACATGGAGAAGGACCGGGACGCATGGCCGGTCATCGCTTCGTCCTGCCCGGTCGTCGTCAATCTCATCGAGCAGTATTACCCCGACCTGATTCCGCCACCTGGCGCCCATTGTTTCTCCCGATGATCGCCCATGGACGCCTCCTGGCCGAAAAATACGGTCCGGAGGCATATCATCGTCTTCATCGGCCCGTGCATTGCCAAGAAACGGAGATGCCCGAGGAGTCCGTGTGGCATGTGCGATCGATGCGGCCATGACCTTCCACGGCCTGCAGGAATGGATGACGGAAAACGGCATCGGACTGCAGTCCGGTATCCGAAAGGCATCGGAGAGACCAACGGCCCGGAAAATGCCCGGCTGTTTCCCGATCGAGGGTGGCCTGGTCGGCACGGCCAGCATGGACACCGATATCCTGGGCAGCCAGATGATCGTCGCCTCCGGGCTGGATGCCTGCGAGGAAGTGCTGCGCGACATCCGCTCCGGGCAAGCTGGATGCCTGCCTGGTCGAGCTGCTGGCCTGCAAGGGCGGGTGCATCAACGGCCCGGCCATGGCCGATGTTGCCGGGCGGCATCTATCTGGCGCGGCAGCGGATTATCGAGTTCCATGCCGCATCGACCAGCCGGACCTGCGATACCCCGCGAGAGACTGGCCTCCACTGGAACGCACCTACAGCGACAGGAAGGAGCACGTCCCGGAATTCAGCGAAGAGCAGATCCAGGAGGTCCTGCACCGCGTCAACAAGTACACGCCGGACGATGAGCTGAACTGCGGCGCCTGCGGGTATCCGACCTGCCGGGAAAAGGCCGTGGCCACGCTGCGGGGCATGGCGGAGGCCACCATGTGCATCCCTTACATGCGCCGCCGGGCGGAGTCGCTGCGCCAGGTCGTCATGGACGTCACGCCGAACGCGATCCTCATCGTCGATAATGACCTCATCATCCAGGACATGTCCCCCTCCGCGGAGAAGCTGTTCAACTGCAAGCTGGTCGGATGTACAGCGGACAACATCTGTCACGCTCTCATGCCCGTCCTGGACGATTTTATCTAGGTGCGCGACACGGGAGAGCCTGTCATCGGGCAAAGCCCGCCAGCTCAGGGAAGACATCATCGTCGAGCAGACCATCGTCCGGGTCGAAGGGCAGACGCTGATGGTGGCAATCCTCCGCGACGTGACCGAACGGGAGAAGGAGCGGGAGAAGTTCAACACGCTCCGCGACGAAACGCTTGCGAAGAACCCAGGAGGTGGTGAGCAAGCAGATGCGCGTCGCCCATGAGATCGCCCAGCTCCTTGGGTGAAACGACGGCAGAGAGCAAGATGATGGTTTCCCATCTGGCCAAACTGCTCGAAGAGGAAGGGACCAAGTGAGGCAGATCGTCGAGTTTGCCTGGGAAAGCCTGAACAAGGCCGGAGAGGAGCTGTGCGGGGATTCGGTCATCATCAGGACGACCCCGACTCTTTCGTCGCCGTGCTCTCCGACGGCCTGGGCAGCGGCGTCAAGGCCAACATCATGTCGACGCTCACGGCGGAAATCGCCGTCCCGGATGTTCGAATCGGGCGCGCCGTGGAAGATGTGATGGAGACGCTGGTGGAAACCCTGCCGGAATGCAGGTGCGCAAGCTTGCCTACGCAACCTTCGCCATGCTGAAGGTGTACCATGGACACGATGCGCATCTGGTGGAGTTCGATTCCCCGCCGCTGATCCTGGTACGCGACGATGCCCTGGTCGACCTCCCCGTGGAGGAACGGGAGTAAGGGGCGCCTGATCCGCGAGGCACGCTTCGAGCTCAAGGAAAACGACTACATGGTCCTGATCAGCGACGGATACGACCACGCCGGCGTGGGCGGGCTCTACCGGCTGGGCTGGGGATGGAAGAATATCGCCCTGGCAGTGCGGCGCTGCGTGGAGACAGGGGTTATCGATACGCATCAAACTGACCCGGGCCCTGTCCCGGACATGCCTGAAGCTGTACGATGACAAGCCGGGCGACGATGCAACGGTCATCAGCATGCGGGTTCGGCCCGCCGTTTCCGCGACGATGCTCACGGGCCCGCCGGCAAACAAGGAAATGGACGAGTTTGCCGTATCGACGCTGATGAGTGCGGAAGGGGAAAAGATCATCTGCGGCGGCAGCACTGCACAGATGGCGGCCCGGGTGCTCGAGGAAGAGCTTGAACGTGGATTGGATGCCGCCCGGCAAAGCGAAACAGGATTCCCCCAAGCAGAAAAAAGGCTCCCCTCCCACGGCACTGCTGAAGGGGGTGGACCTGGTGACCGAAGGCATCCTGACCCTTGGTCAGGCAGCGGAGCTCCTGCGGACCGGCAAAAACCATCCATGACCTGCCCCATGACAAAGACGCAGCGACCCGCCTGGCCCGATCGCTTCTGCTGGCCGACGAGATCCGCCTGATCGTCGGCACCGCAATCAACCCGAACCAGGTGGCGGACATTATCCGCGGCGAACCCATGCGCATGGTCTATATCAGGGAGCTGGTACAGGTACTGACTCAGCGCGGGAAATACGTTGAAGTGGAAAAAATCTGATCCGGCAGGGCTCAATCACCCCATATTGGCTCATTCGTCATGGAGAATCACTTTTGTCAGGTCCGGCCTCCACCGAGGCAGGATGATGCGTATCCGCGTTCCCCGGGGGCCCTTGTCCGGATCGTCGTTTGATTCGACTTCTATTCTCCCTCCGTGCAGCTTGACGGCCGCGTACGCCCTCGGCAATCCCAGGCCTGTCCCCTCCCCCACGGGTTTCGTGGTAAAAAAAGGGGTGAAGAGCTTGTCCATGTTCACACGGGAAATTCCCGTACCGGTATCCAGGATGGTGATGACCACCTGATCGGCATCTCCCTCCACATGGACAGAGAGGGCTCCCCCTTCCGGCATTGCCTCAACTGCATTGGTCTCCAGGCTGACGAGTGTCTTCAGCATCTTTTCTGCATCGATCCATACCAGGGGTTTCGAAATATCCGCCGTAACGGATGCGTGAACCGTGTCCGGTTTTGAGAGGAGCAGAACGCTCTCCCCGGCCAGCCGGACGATATCGGTCTCACGCCGCTTCAGCCCTTCAAGGGCGGTTTTCACATTCTCTTCATAATCACTGAATTTCTTCTCCATGCACCCGTCCGGAGAACTATCGTATTTCTTTTTAACTTCAGTCTCTCTTAGTACCGTGAACGTTCTGTTCCTTCAATAGAATTATCTTGAGGCCTGCAATAAAAAAGATTTACCGGAATTATGCAGTTGCCTTGGAAAAGGGATGAACTCTGTGGTATACATTCCTGCGATGGACAGATCGATACTCCAGAACAGTTTGCAGACCCTCATCGAGAAGGCAAGCACCGAATTGCCGCAGGATGTACGTCAAGCACTTGAGAACGCTTACCAGAAGGAGCAGAAAGGCTCAATTGCCGGAGATACCTTGGGCGTGATCCTCGAGAGCGCCGAGCAGTCGAAAAAATCCGGAGCCCCCATCTGCCAGGATACCGGGTCCATCATGGCGATCATAAGGTCCAGGCCAGACCAATCGATTCTCGAGATAGAACCTGCCTTCAAGGAAGCAACCCGATTCCTCACAAGGAAGGGAATCCTCAGGCAGAACTGCGTTGACCCCCTGTCCGGGAAAAACACCGGAGACAATATCGGCGAGCACGTGCCCCAGGTTCATCTTTTGCCGTCAGACGGCCCTACGACAGTCTCGGTCATGCTTAAGGGAGGCGGGTCGGAGAATGTGAGCACCCAGTACTCGCTGCCCGATTCCGGGCTCGATGCAGGGAGAGATCCGGACGGGGTCAGAAAGTGCATCCTCGATGCGGTCTTCCATGCCCAGGGCAAGGGATGCGCCCCGGGGATCATCGGGGCGTGTGTCGGCGGCGACCGGGCATCCGGCTATCTCATCGCCAAGGAGATGCTCTTCCGCAGGCTCGATGAGGCCAATACCTGCAAGATCCTGGCAAAGCTCGAAGAAACGGTCATGGAGCAGGCAAACTCATTGGGTATCGGCCCCATGGGTTTGGGCGGCCGTACGACTCTGCTCGGAGCAAGGATCGGATATGCAGGAAGGCACCCTGCGAGCTTCTTCGTCACGATAAGCTATTCATGCTGGGCAACGAGGCGCATCAGTGCCGAGCTCGACACAGAGGGGAGGATCGTCCATTGGCTGTAAAGATGATCTCGTCTCCCCTGTCGTCTGAAACCGCACGATCATTACGGGTCGGAGACCAGGTACTTATTTCCGGGAGGATCGTAACGGCCAGGGACCAGGTCCATAAATATCTCGCATCCGGAGGAACGCCTCCCCTTGATCTTTCCGGGATGGTGATCTACCACTGCGGCCCGGTGGTGATAAAGGATAACGATACCTGGCGCGTCATAGCCGCAGGCCCCACCACCTCAATGCGCGAAGAGCCCTATGAGGCGGATGTGATCAGGAAATACCATCCGGGTGCCGTCATGGGCAAAGGCGGCATGGGAAAAAGCACGGGGCAGGCGCTCCAAGAGGAAGGATGCGCATACCTCCACCTCACGGGCGGGGCTGCTTCATACATTGCACGGATGGTAGAGTGCGTCGAGGATGTCCACCTCCTGGAATTCGGTCAGCCCGAAGCCATGTGGGTCCTTCGGGTATCGGGCCTGCCTGCACTCGTTACCATGGATTCAATCGGGAAATCCCTGCACACAGACATTGAAAATAATTCGCTGGAGATCCTGCAGCAATTATTGAAGACCCCTTAAGCTTGAAGGATCGCACTCGTTAGGGGAAAACACAAAGGTAAGGAGGAAGATTACATGAAGGTCAACGAATTAATGGATCTCAAGGGCAAGGTAGCAATCGTAACCGGGGGCGGCAGGGGCATCGGGAAATTCATCGCCGAAGGCCTTGCCGAGGCCGGGGCCGATCTCGTCGTTGCATCCCGGAAGGTTCAGAAGTGTGAAGAGGCATGTACCGATTTCAAGGCCCTGGGGGTAAAGACCCTGGCAGTCAAATGTGATACATCGTCAGAGGAAGATATCAAGAACCTGGTGGATACCGCCATGAAGGAATTCGGGAAGATCGATATCCTCGTGAACAACGCCGGAATCACCTGGGGCGCCCCGACACTGCAGTTTCCTCTGGATAAGTGGGACAAGATCTTTGCAGTCAATGTCCGCGGAGTCTGGGTGCTCTCCCAGATGGTAGCCAATGTCATGAAGGAAAAGGGCGGCGGAAAGATCATCAACATCTCCTCCATATTCGGGTCCCGGGGCTCGATCGAGGAAGGGCATCCGGCCGTTGCATACAACCCGTCCAAAGCTGCTATCGAGGTCCTCACCAAGAATTTGGCCGTCAAGCTTGCCCGGCACAAAATATACGTAAATTGCATCGCTCCGGGTTTCTTCCGCACCGACATGATGGAATATATCTTCAAGCCGGAGATGACGGCGATCCTGGATATCATGATCGGTCAGATACCGCTTCATATGTACGGCGAGGCAGATCATATCAAGGCACTGGCAGTATTCCTCGCATCCCAGGCATCCAACTTCGTCACGGGCGCAGTAATCCCATTGGATGGCGGTCTCGGGGCCATGTAACCGGCAGGATCTAAGAAATCGAAAATGAATCCAGGGGACGGATTCCTGCCAGTCCTCTGGATTTTTTGTCACCCGAGCCAGAATATATGCTCCCTGATCTCCTCGATCTTTGATTTGGCAGCCTTATATCCCTCTTCAACATAGTGGTTGAAAAATTCAAAATCCGACCAATGGCAGGAGCCGATCATGGGCCGGATAATGCAATCCAATTCCTTGCTGGTATAGACGTTCATGAAGTCGCGGGTTATTTCATAGCTCCTGAATACTACGTCGAGGCTGTGGTGAATATCAATATCCTCGCAGATGGGCTCGATCTCGCGTGTAGCATCGACGCCGATGATATAATCGGGCTTGAACGATTTTGCCAGATAAACCGGCATCATTTCAGCAACGCCGCCGTCTACCAGGAGCATCCCGTGCAGATGGATCGGCGGGAAAAATCCAGGGGTTGCGCAGCTTGCCTGGAGCGCCGTGATAAGGGGCCCGTCTGAAAAGATAATCGGGCCACCGGTGATAAGGTCTATGCTCGAGCACCGGAAGGGGATATTCAGGTCGAGAAAATCGTGGCCGCCCACGAGCTCCTTCATGTGAAATACAAAGGTCTCCGGTGTGACCACGGATGTCCTGCTCAGCGCCCTGCTAAAGAAATATCCCTTCCTTATGGTGGACTGGATATTTTCTAAAAATCCCAGTGCACGGTCGGGATGCGGCAACTCCATTTCACGTCTGGTCTCCTGGAAAAGGGAGGAGTTCATGTACTCATTGAGCTTCTTCTCGACCATGTCTATATCGGTGTAGAGGCTATAGAGAGCACCTATGATGGCCCCGAATGAGATCCCTGCAATACCGTCTATGGGGATGCCTGCTTCTTTGAAGGCTCGTATGACTCCGATATGAGCAAGACCCCGAGCCCCGCCTGCGCCGAGTGCGATTACCACCTTTTTTTTCTTTCTGATCTTCATGTGAGCTTTACGGTGTATTCATCCCGGTCCATATCCTGGAGATAGACTGCGTAGAAATTTTCCCTGCCCGGCTTCTCAAACCACGCGAGCCCCTGCTCCCTGCAGGCCGGACATGCCCCCCATGGCATATGTATCCCCAGTATGTGGTATCCGGTCGTTGCGTGGGAGTCTATCTTGAATACCCCCGGACATTGCCTGCAGACCCGTAAGACCTCTCTCTGATTCTCTGAGATGCTGTCCGTATCGTAGAACAAGCTGCGGTTTCTCTCGAAGAAACCCTTGTCCGGAACCTCGGACGCGCCTCTTCTGCTCCACATATCCAGGAGCTTGTCCACGAGCTGTTGGATATATTCGATAATCCTCGGGTCTTCCTTGATTCGCGCCGGATTCAGGTCAGGCTCACGGACATAGGAATAATCCACGCCTGCCAGGGCAAGGATGATTCCCGTATTCACGTACGGCAAAGCCGCCTCGATGGAGTAGCCGCCTTCCAGCACGCAGATATCCGGCGAAAGGATCTCATTGAGCCTGGCGTATCCTCCTGCAGTGAAAGCCATATTGGTGATAGGATCTGAGTAGTGATTGTCCTGCCCGGCGGAATTGATTACGAGGTCCGGCCCGAATTCCCTGAGCACAGGCATCACGAAATGCTCGATAACGTACAGAATCCCTTCATCGCTTGTCCTGGGAGGTAGCGGAACGTTCAAGGTTTTTCCCAGGGCGTTCGGGCCCCCGAATTCCTCAGGGAACCCTGAGCCCGGATAGAGAGTCCTGCCGTCCTGATGCAGGGAAATGTAGAGGACGTTGGGATCATGCCAGTAGATGTCCTGGGTTCCATCCCCATGGTGGCAGTCCGTATCGATCACCGCGATCTTTTTGATGTGGGGGTAGTGCTTTCGAACCCATTCGATCATAACCGCTTCGATGTTGATGTTGCAGAAACCCCTGGCCCCCTGAACCACCCTCATGGCATGATGCCCGGGCGGCCTCACGAGGGCGAAGGCGTTGTCCACCGTGCCCTCCAGGACGAGCCGGGCGGCCTCGATGCAGCCTCCGGCAGAGATACTGTGTGAGAGGGTTATGCGGGAATCGACGTCCGGAACGCAGAAATGCGGCCGGCTGATGTCCTTCCCGGTTGCAAACCCGGCCTTGAACTCCCTGATGCCCTCGATATCGAGCACGCCCTCTTCCATCACCTGGTCCTGCGTATAGAGGAGCCTTTCCTGTCTCTCGGGATGAGTCGGGCTGATCTCCCAATCATAGGCAGGGAAAAAAATCAGGCCGGTCTTTCTTTTAGCTGTTATCATTGTGCACTCCATTCGTCCAGAATGCCCGGCTTTGTCTGGAGCTTCAGCCTCAAGTTCTTCCCGGCTGTGCTGAACCCCCGTACGATGTTGAAGACCTGCTCTTCGAGAACGCTGACCTCGATAATATCACTCAGCCCCTGGGAAGCGATATGCCTTTTCAAGGCAGCTATTCCCTGGCTCTTCAGACTCTCCATGGTCAGGGACGATGGTGCGTCTTCCTCAAGGCCTAATTCCGGACAGATAAGTTTTCCCAGCTGCGTATCCGCCATCAGGGTGATTTGTGTGGTGGTTCTGGCAAGGGCTGCGCCCAGGGCGTTTGCAACCGTGGAATGGTCGGGCACGACGCACTTCATACGGAAGGCATCCTCGATGAACGGCTTCAACAGCATTGCAGGACCACCGATGGCCATGATCTGCTTCGGTTCGACGAACTCCGGGTGAAGCATCTCGTAGATGGTGTATACCGGATACCTGTTCACCTCGTTGAGAAAATCTATTGCACTCTCTTTGATGTTCCTGATCATGAGAGAAATAATCTCTTTCGATACGTCATTGATGTCTCTCCCCAGGGCAAGGGCAATGGGGGTAATGGCATTGCAGGCTTTCAGCCTGTCTCCCTGGGTGAACTCTCCGAGCACTGCCAAGGCGTCCATGGGCGTTGGAGATGGCCCGCCGATGCAGGCAGCCGGTCCCTGACGGTGGGGCCCCACCAGTATTTCCCGGCCCTTGAGCATAACGCAAGAATCCCCCCCTGCCCCTACTGATACGACTTTTAATCCCCGAACCAGGGTCTTAAGCCCTCCGATGCTTACGCCCTTTGGCTCCAGAATGGGAACGCCGTTGATGAGAACTCCGATATCCGTGGTTGTCCCGCCGATATCCATGACCAGTGTCGTTGTACCCGGATCGCTGCACAAGGCAAGCCCGCCCATCATGCTTGCTGCCGGCCCTGACAGGATGGTCTCTACCGGGCATTTATCTGCAGCTGATTCAGAATACGTGCCGCCGTCAGCCTTGAGGAAGAGCAGCTGCGAATGAATACCAAGCTCGGCCAGAGCCCGGCTTACGGAATGGACGAAGCGTCTCTGCACCGGCATCACGGCGGTGTTGAAATAGGTGGTGTAGATACGCCTGGGAAAGTTCAGGTGGCCGCTCAGAGAATGCCCCATCGAAACATGCTCAAAATCTTTTTCAACGAGGGAATATATATTCATCTCATGGGCAGGGTTTCTCACGGAGAATTTCGAAACAATGCCCACGCCCGCAATCCCTTTGCTTTTTAGCGTCCGGGCTGCGTTGATGATCTCATCCCTACTGATGGGGATATACTCCCTGCCGCGATGGTCAACGGCCCCTGCTACGAGATGGAAGTCCTCGGTGAGAAAGTAGTTACCGGGATGGATTCCCGGGCCGGCGGAAACGATCATGCCCGTGGGCTCAAAGGTTTTCTCGATGATCGAGTTTGTAGAGAGCGTTGTGGAAAGGATCGTCCGCCTGATATTCTTGTATTCTATATCAAGTGCATCTATGACCTTGTGGATCGATTGTACCAGATCGTGTCCGGTCAGTGACTTTGCCGTCGCTATGATTTTCCCCCGGTCGATGCATACGGCATCCGTGTGAGTGCCGCCCACGTCTATACCCAATATCATTGAATCACCTCTTAAGAGTATGGCTGTGCAATCTCATGAGAACGGGCTTCCCTACGAATCTTGCAGGCACGTATGATGGATAAAATCATATTTATTACCATAACAGCATGCAGGGTAAATGGCAACGAATATGGAGCATCCAATCAAAGCTCTATATGAACTCGGCAGGTAAAGCAACCTGCCCATTGCGGGCTTGCCTGTTTCGAGGTGATCTGCTAGGACGTAGCAGAGAAAGACTTCGGAGGGTCCATTGAAAAAATTCATTGCTGTTTGCATTGCGGCTTGGTTCTTATGGGGCTGTTCACCATCGCATCCCTCGATCGTCGACGCAACCGTCTCTGATAATAATCCGGTAACAGGCCAGAAGGTGCTCTTCCAAGTTTTAAGCGTAAGTGACAATTTCCCCTTGCACTATACATGGCAGGCGGAAGGCGGTGTGCTCGAAGCAGGAGAAGCCACTGATAACTTTGCCTATTGGAAGACGCCTGATACCTTGGGTACATACAAGGTCTACTGTACGGTCACCGATGAAAAGGACCAAAACGAAACTCATGTTTTCAGTATACAGGTGAGCGCACGGGAACTTGAGACGGTCTATGACGAGGGCACGGTTTTATCCATAGAAAAACAGGGCGAATCACGGCTCGGAGGTATATGGATCTCCACAGAGAATGGAGAGGTTTGGTATATTACCTCTACATCGAATCAGTCCACTTCATGGGCAGGTGCCTTTAGTACCATGTTCATAGGTTATAGTGACTTTTCCTATACCCTTTGGGGCGGCTCTTCGGCAGACAATAAAATCACGATTCAATCATCAGGTAATTCAAATACAATTGGGTGCACTGATTGCGTATCTATTCATGACATTTTGTACGATTCCGATGCATTGTTTGTAGGTTCAGATTCCGGTATGCATAGGTATCTTCCATCAAGCTCAACATGGAATATCATCAAATCGGAAAAGACGAATGCCATCGTACGAGGAAAGTATCTCATTTATTTTGCTACAAGCCAGGGAATCTACAGCTTCGATCCCTTACTTTCCATCGATCTCAGTATGAGTCCGGACCCAACGGGTGAATCATGGGCAGTCCTGGAGGTTGTTGGAGACGATAAAACGACCCAGGATATTGAGAGTGACCAGACAATAACCCTATGGCATGTTACGGAAGACAAGGTATGCAAGAATGGAAATGAGCTCGGTTCTCAACCGCCCGCAGGGGAAGTTGCTCATACTCTCGACGTTGATATTGACGGATATATCTGGTGCGGGAAATACCGGTGGGACGGATCGAGCTGGTGGACCCCCCCATTACTAGAAGGCCAGGAGATTAATAAAGTCGTAGCCAGCACAGAAGGCCGGATATATTTCCTGACCCTCTCAGGGGCACTTCTTCGCTGGTAGCGATGTCCGATGGGCAATATCTTCGGCTATGTGTTTGAGCAGGGAATTGAGGATCTCTTCCGGATAAGGCGATGGCACATATACCCTGCTCAGCCATGTCATGTGAAACGCGTCTTTTTCCGAAGATGCCCTTGATACGCGCATAAAACGGGTTTGCCCGTCTTTTACGTCAATGATCCTCATGCTTACGCACACCTTTGAAGGTGAATGAGTGCCTCCATAGTACAGGTATTCGAGCTCTCCCTTCAACGCATAAGGGGCATTTCCGGTATCCTTCTCGGAATAAATCACCCTCCGGAATGCCTTGCTTTCAAGGAGGTGCTGCTTCATCTGTTTTGCTGCATAGACACCCCATTTTTCGTCCTGGGCATCAAAAGGCAGAACCGTTATGCCGCTTTCAAAAGAGTCACCTAAGCCCCAGTCTATTGGGGTTACCTCGTCAAGCCCTCGCGTCGGCTTTACAAGAGCACACCCGGCAAGAACAAAGCAGAAACCTACAAGGGTGATCTTCCGGATAGTTTGGATGTCCATGGACATCTCCACCTCCCTGTGTTATTTTTCAAATAATTGAACCTGCTCCCTGCTGTTCAAGAGATGATCGATCTGTTCAGTCCGTTTTAGATGAGCAGTGGCTGAGACAATGACATCGTTGGTCGTGTAGTCGATTGCCCGTGCAGTCACGACCACATCTTCCTTGCTCACAACGTATGTGCTTACGACAATGACCTCAGCCTTGATATCGGGGCGAAGCCTGCTTACATCCCTGCTCAGGCTTATCAGCCCCTCCTTGCAATTTATGTACGGCTCTTTTCTGAGCTGTATATCAACGATATTTGAGTTTCTTTCTGCCATTGCGCCGATCATGAACTCCTGCAACGCCAGTCCGAATTCATTCGAGGAAAAGGTGACTGCATCGACAGGTGCGCTCACGAGTACGCTTACACCCATATAGGAATCCTCGAGACCTTTACAGATGCCCTTGGATAGTCGGCTCGCACATTGATCGATTGTGGTTGTGCTGTTCAGATCGATGAGCGGCATATGTGAGCAGCCGAGCAGAAAGAACCCGAAAATGAGGCCCGCACTACGTTTCATGGTCTGCTCCCTATAGGAATCCTGTTCTTTGTCCTGAACCGGTAGGAACAGAGTGCCTTGTTCCATTTCTCCGAGCCGTTGACGAAGTGCGCTTCTTTTGTTGCGAACATTTTGTCGCCATGCGTGAGCGATGCCAGAGTAAGGAGGGATTTTTGTGAAGGAGTCATGGCAAGCATGAGTTTGTAGTATGCATCTTCTTCATCCAGGCTCACGGTAAATCCCCTGCGGATAAGGCTTCTTTCGAACATGGATACTACATATGCCTCTGAAAGCATCGGGGAATGAGGATGAAGGTTGTCGTACCAGGTAATAGCGACGCTGTTTGGTGTTATATTTTTCACCAGATCGTCGCATAATATCTGGACATCCCGCTCCAGCCGCACCATGCGCTTATCTTCAGGCCAGATCTGGTCGGAAGAGATATTTGACTGGGCAGTGCAACCCCCTATCAGGACAAAAAAATAGAGATGGAAAAGCCATCTTTTACTGTTCACGCTATTTGGTATCGGGATGCTGTGAAAAAATCTTAAACTACCTCATTTTATTATACACAGTCAGTTGTTCAGAACCTCAACAAGACACTTATCGGGACAGAAATATTGTGTTTATAAAACAGAAAAACAAATCCGGCAGTATGTGCTGCTATTTTCTCAACGACCTCCACAATTCGGCGTCAGGCACGAATTGTGCGCCATCCCATTTTAATCCGGTACCATCCTGATCGATTCCAAATATTACATCGCCAGCCTGGGAGGAGCCCGCCTTTCCTTCGGCACTGGCAGTAAAGGTATCTGCATCTGCATCTATCTCGATGTCATAATACTCACTAGGAGTATATTCCCCGCCGCCGCCAGGCTTAAGGCCATATGTGCCCACTAAAACGTCTTCAGCAACATAACTTCCGCTCTCGGCCCTTGCCTTTTCCTCATAAAGGGCAACGGCCTGGAGAGCTGTTACCGCCTCAACCCTCCTTGTTCGGGTGACGTATCCGGTATATGAAGGAATTGCTATTGCAGCGAGAATGCCTATTATAACCACAGTTACCATTACTTCCATGAGGCTGAATCCTTTTTTTCCCATATGTTTTCTCCAAAAATTGTATAATTTAATCTCTTTATCGGCTTTTTCAATGATCGGGCAACATAATTTTTCCTTTAAATAACAGATGCACGGTATTGACGTGATACCATGGGCAGGATATGGATATGGCCCATGAAAGGATGCGTGCATATTTTCACCTACGGCTGTCAGATGAATGACCTCGACAGCCAGAAGATGTATTCTCTGCTCGCAGCAGATGGCTGGACACGTACGGAAGCTATCAATGAAGCCGACCTCATCATCCTCAACACCTGTTCCGTTAGGCAGAAGGCGTATGAGAAGGCTTTAAGCAATATCGGCAGACTGAGGCCGTATAAAAGAAGAAAGCCGTCCCTGATAATAGCCGTTACCGGCTGTATTGCTCAGCAGAAGGGACAGGACATCATCGATCGTATGCCTCATGTTGACATCGTGCTCGGAACACACCAGCTCCACCGGATTACTGAAATTATTTCTGAGAAGCGTAGAGAAAAAAAATCCCGGGTAGACACCCGGCTGAGCGAATGCATTCCTTCCATGGACATAATCCCCAATCCGGAATTCGTCACACCCTCTCACCGGGCGTACATCAATATCATGCAGGGATGTAATAACTTCTGCTCCTATTGTATTGTCCCTTATGTCCGGGGAAAAGAAATCAGCAGGAATCATCAAGGAATTATTGAAGAGATCAGGATGCATGCTTCACGGGGAGTTAAGGAGATCTTTCTCCTCGGCCAGAATGTGAATTCTTATTCAGGAGGCATGAGCTTCTCCTGCCTCCTCCGTGGAATAAACGAGATCGATGGGATCGAGCGCATCCGTTTCACAACCTCCCATCCCAAAGACATGAGTGAAGACCTCATAGACTGCTTTGCAGGTTTGGAGAAGCTCTGCAGCCATATCCATCTTCCCTTTCAGTCCGGATCGGATAAGATCCTCGGACTCATGAACAGGCAGTATACCGGAAAGGCATATCTTGGACTTGTTCATAAACTGAAGGCAGCCCGTCCTGACATAGCCTTCAGTGCTGATGTGATCGTCGGTTTTCCGGGCGAATCCGAAAGCGATTACCAGGATACACTTGACCTTATCAAAGAAGTACGTTTCGATCTCCTGTACTCCTTCCGATACTCAGTCCGGCCCGGCACGAAAGCTGCCGAGCTTGACGATGATGTGGCCCGTGAGGAAAAGCAGAGCCGCCTCAGTAGGCTCCAGGCTATGCAGCGGAAGATCACCCTGGAGTGCAGTCAGATCCGCGTCAATAAAATCTATGAGATTCTCGTAGATGGTATCAGTGAGCGCAACCCTGATCAGGTTCACGGCAGGACTACTCAGAACGCCATTGTCAACTTTATTGCTCCCCCTTCCCTCGTAGGGTCAAAGGTCCGTGTAAGGGTTATAAGGGCAAATCCCAACTCCCTGACAGGTGAGATGACAGATTAGATGCAGCAGAACAGATTTCTAAAATAAACCTGGAACAAGAAATCACGTAATGGTATTACCTTTTGTTATGCAAAATCCCAAACGATGGCCTGCCATTATTACCTTCATCACACTCCAGGTAGCCTGGCTCTCCATAGTCATCATCTGGGTTATCTGGTACATCAAAATCAATGCCATACGGATCAAACCCATAGGTGCCTGGGATATTATTGTTATTATCGAGGTATCGGTCCTGTTTCTGCTCATCCTCGCCGGTATCTATATTCTCTTTATCCTCTACCAGAGACAACTCACCCTCATGCGTACCCAGATGCACTTCATCTCTTCCATAACTCATGCATTTAAAACCCCCCTTGCCACCATGCAGCTTTACCTGGAAACCATTAAGAAAAGAGATCTCCCGCCGGAAACCGTGAACCAACTCCTCGATGGTATGATGGGCGAAAACCAGAGGCTCCAACTGCTGGTGGATAATTTTCTCGCGGGTGCCCGGCTCAGTTATTCAAAAAAACCCTATGTCTTTTCCATAGTGAACATCTCCGAATTCCTGAACGAGTTCTTGAAAACCCACAAGGTGCTCCTCAAGGAAGTGGAGGTTCGTATGAAAGTTCACGATGAGATGACAATCTCAATCGATAAAGAAGCGATGAATTTGGTGTTTTCCAATCTTGCTGAAAATGCTATCCATTATTCAACAAGCCTTCCAAAAGTTGAAATAGAGGCGCTTTGTGAAAATAACTGGGCGGATATCAGGTTTTCCGATTCAGGAATCGGAATCCCCAAAGAAAAATATCGGGATATTTTCAAGTTGTTCCAGAGGCTGCCCGAGGCTATGTCCATGTGGGGTTCCGGAACAGGTATGGGGTTGTACGTGGTAAAAATGATCATCAAGGCGCACGGCGGAAGCATTAAGGTTAGCACCGGCTTGAATAATTCAGGCACATCGTTCCTCATCCGCCTGCCGATAGTGAAAAAATGAGCATAAAATGGAGAATTCTTATCATCGAGGATGACCAGGCTCTTGCCTTGGGTTTGCACATCAACCTCGAGGCTGAAGGATATGAGGTTATCCATTCGGCAAGTGCAGAAAGAGGAATTTCCCTCCTTGAGGGCTCCAGTATAGATCTCGTAGTCCTTGACCTCATGTTGCCTGGCATTAACGGTATCGAGGCACTCAAACGCATCAGGAAGGATGATCCCAAGCTCCCTGTGCTCATCTTAACGGCGAAGTCAAGTGTGGAAGACAAGGTGGAAGGCCTCAAAGCAGGTGCGGATGATTATCTCACCAAGCCCTTTCACCTCGAGGAGTTTCTCCTCCGGATCAGACGCATGCTGGACCGCTATGAGTGGTACAAGCCTGGAGACACTCTGAAAATCGGGGGAAATACACTTGATTTCAATACCCTTGAAATAACCCGAAGCAACGGAGAAGTATTGCGGATTACTCCCCATGAAGCAAATCTCATCCAATACCTCACCGACCACCAGGAGCGTATTGTGACCAGGGGGGAACTTTTGAAGAATGTCTGGGGGCTCGACCCGGACATCGAAACCCGCACCGTAGATACTTTTATATCCCGCATCCGGCGTTATATTGAGCAAGACCCCACCAAGCCCGAGCACATCATCAGCATCCGCGGTAAAGGTTATAGGTTCATGCCCTGACTGTACATGCTTTTTACTAATGGATGCAAACCCTGATTATAAAATTTATAAAAGAGAGCCAATGGCAAAACTCATAGTGTGCGGCAATTGGCTCATGTGTAATATTTTTCATGTTTATTAGAATGAAAAGTAACACCAAATCGTATGAAATAAAAACTGATGAGCCGCCTTGTAATTTTTATTATCATCCGATATATTTTGCCTTAACGGATCATGAAAGGTGTTTTGCCGTAACATGATGGAGTTGTTTTTCGTTATGTGCTTCTTCTTAAATAAATTTGTCTGTCGATGTACATGCAAAGCTGATACAGAGTCGGATAAAGGAGATTAGTCTTATGAGGAATGCTTGTTTATCTGTTCGATACCTTTTCTTTTTTCTCTTGTGCGCAATAATCATATCAGGATGCGCTACTGCACCAGTTACGGGAAGACGCCAGCTTATACTCGTTTCCGAGCAGGAGGAAGCTTCCCTTGGGCTCCAGGCATACAAGGAGACTCTCGCCAAGGAAAAGATTTCAAAAGATCCGCAAACCAACGCAATGGTGAACAGGATCGGGACAAGGATAGCCGCTGTCGCAAACAAGCCGGAATACAACTGGCAATTTACGGTGATTGATAATGATAAAACCGCTAATGCCTTTGCACTGCCCGGCGGCAAGGTTGCTATTTATACAGGCATCTTGCCATATACAAAGACCGAGGCAGGGCTTGCTTTTGTCATGGCCCATGAAATTGCCCACGCCATTGCCCGTCATGGCGCTGAACGCATGAGCCAGCAATTGCTTCTCCAACTCGGCCAGCAGGGTCTGAACGTTGCCATCGCCGGAAGGAGCCCGGCGGCTGTCCAGGCGGTAAATGTCGGGTACGGGCTCGCAAGTACGGTAGGCGTAACTCTGCCTTTCAGCAGAAGGGATGAGTACGAAGCTGATGAGATAGGGCTGATGTTGATGGCAAAGGCAGGGTATGACCCGAGAGAGGCCCCGACGTTTTTCGAAAGAATGCTCAACGAATCAAACAAACAATCTCCTCCTGTCTTCCTTTCCACCCATCCTGCTGATCAGGACCGTATCCGGAAGCTTCGAGAAATGATTCCCCAAGCCATGACATATTATCGAGGCAAGTAAACATCCGCTTTCTATCTTTAGAGATCCGGCGCCTGATGACATAGTGAATCTTTCCGGACTATTCCTCATGGCTGCCGGATCTTGATGATGTCAAAGCATATCTGCTGTAAATTGGGTTCATACAACGATGTTTTTCACCAGCTAACCTTTCATGAGTTCAATCTCCTTCCCTTATAAAAAACCTTGGTGCTCCTGAACACATTTTGCCCTATTTGACACCGGTTATCTGATGGTTTATATAAGAATCTTATAGCTTCACTTCATGCTTAAAAGGAGTCTTGGATGGAATTAAAAATTGGGGAGATTGCAAAAAAAAGCGGCGTTCCTCCTTCAACGATACGTTATTACGTAAGACAAGGCCTGCTTCCCGAGCCTACGAAGGTCAACAAGAGCATGGCCTACTATGATGAAGGCTGCATTGAGAAGATTCAAGCCATCCGCCACCTCCAGGAGACAAAGTATTTTCCTCTCTCGGTCATTAAAAATATCTTACGGAGAATAGACGAGGGTTTAACCCTTGAGGAAGCTGAGGCCATCGAAGATGCAGTCTTTGGTACACAGACCGACCTACCTGCAACCCTTGTGGGGAAAGCCGAGTTTCTCAGGCTTACCGGCTTCAGCGAGCAAGAGCTTTCCCTCGCATTAAAAACCGGGTTGATCATGCCATATATCCAGGAGAAGGACGAAACGCGCTATAACCAGGAGGATGTACGGTTCGCCAGGGATGTGCTGAAAAGGATAATGGAGTATGGTCAGGATATCAGGGAGCTCAGCTTTTATATCGATCTCGGCAACCAGATTATCGACCAGGAGATTGCCTTGAGGAAAAAGACGGTCAAGGGAAAATCTTCAAAGGAAAATATCAAGATAACAACAGAGATTTCGATGATGGCCGATTTTATCAGAACGTATATTCTCAGGAGACTCTTCCAGAGAAGAATCCAGACCACTATATATAAAAGCCTGAAAAGCTAAATTGGGTCTCTGTGTCAGCAGGTGAGTATTTCAGTCTCAGTATCACGGTATAGGATGGGCTTTATACCTGGAAAGCCGATGATAAGGGCCGGCTTGGAGACAGGACCTACCTGGACAATACCATTCCTTCACAAATGTAACCCAATGAGGAACTGCCCTGCAGAGCAATTGCCCGGCGTCGAAAACCCGGGCAGTTTCTCTGCAGGGACTTCTCTCCCTGGACTATGAAATGAGCGCAAGTTCATTCCATCATTTGGTAAAATATTTACCACTTTCAATATTTTTTTCTGGATGCATTCAGCTAAGTTATTAATATGAATACGCTACCCATATTGCATGATTTTTGCTAACTTATAATATATATATTGATACGGTTTGTTCTTGTAAGGATAAGCATTTGTCTTGGTCGGTTAAGGAGGTTTCGCACTGGCTTTTATGTTTTTTTAAAAGGAGTTCTTTCTTCCTTCTCCAGCTAGGGCATATGGAGAAGGATATTTTTTTCATGGCTTACGATACAATAAAGAGGTGGTCGGTATGAGTTCTTCCAGGCTTACTACTTTAGGCACCTTATACATCATTATTTTTTCAGTTCTTATCGCAGGGTGTTCCGGTGGCGGCGGCAACGGACCATTGGCAACTCCTGGAAATGCCCAAACAGGAGCCTTCCGGGATAGCGCTGTAAGCGGCCTTTATTATTCCACGTTTGAATGGAAAGGATATACCGATGATAGCGGCTCCTTTAATTTCCAGGCTGGGGAAAATATTACGTTCTCCGTAGGAAGTGTCATACTCGGTACGACTCCGGCAAAAAAAAATATCACACCTATCGATCTCGTTCCGGGTGCTGTGGATGCGACAAACCCTACCGTGATTAATATCTGCCGGTTCCTCATATCATTGGACGATGACGGAAACCCTAATAACGGGATAAAAATCTCAGAGAGAGCAAGAAACATTTTGGCAGACTTCTCATTTAACTTCAATGACCCTCTCGATACGAATCCCGATGTTACCAGGCTGTTCGATGAACTTAATAATAATGGGATACCCGTTGGAGAAGAAAGCTCAGAGCAGCACCAGTATTCTCTCGTCTCGGAAGAGGGGGCAATACAACATTTCGAGAACACTCTGTTTGAAATAGAACAGGAAGAAATTGAAGCTGAAGACGTCATCCTGACAGCAGGAATTGTAAAGCCTCAGCTAAATGTTTTCCTTATACAAGGTCAGACAATCCCCATCGAGGGAGCTGCCTTCGGTGGATCAAAACAATATACATTTAGCTGGGTCCTCAAAAACAACAGTGACGAGACAAAAATCTTCGAGGGTGTCTATCCACCTGGTATATTACCCTCTCTTAGCCCCGGCAACTATACCCTGATTCTTACGGCAGAGGACTCTGATGGAAACAGTGCTAGCGATCAGAGGCTCATTACCGTGGTTGATCAATCAAATTACGGCACCATTCCTGCTAAAGATGAGATGGTGAGGGTTTCCCTTGTCGGACCGGAGAATTTAATCGTCAAGGCAGGTGAAAGTATCAGCATCAAGGCTGAGATTACGAAAGGCAATCCGCCGTTTTTCTATGACTGGGATTATCCGGAACAGGCAAGGTATTCATATTCCGATAATCCTTTGAATGCTACCTTTACTTTCAATTCTTCCGGATTATATAGGATCTTGATATTTGTCAAAGATTCGATCAACAATGACTATTGGGCGGCTGTTCTGCCCGTAACTGTTGAAGATTGAAATCATCCCTTGACAACTTAGGCCTATTCACATATACAACCTTGTAGTTTAACTTTAATCTTTACATTACTCAAAGGGCTTTTTGGGGAATAGACCATGAAAGCAACCACAATCCGAAAAGGAGTCAGGTATGAAAACACGGATTACTGAAATGTTGGGCATCCAGCATCCCATCGTACTGTCCGGCATGAGCTGGATCAGCGTGCCGAAGATGGTGGCAGCCGTCTCCAATGCCGGCGGGCTCGGCATACTAGCCACAGGACCCCTCGATGCGGATCAGACGAGGAAAGCCATCAAAGAAATCAAGAGTCTTACCAATAAACCCTTTGGAACGAATGCAACCCTTCTCTTTCCGGGTGCTTCCGATAATGCGCAGGTAGCGCTTGACGAGAAAGTTCCGGTAATCAATTTCTCGCTGGGCAAGGGTGACTGGATCGTGAAAGCCGCTCATGAGTATGGGGGAAAGGTCATCGCAACCGTGGTCAATCACAAGCATGCAAAGAGGGCACAGGATTACGGATGTGACGGCCTCCTGGTGACCGGCCACGAGGCTGCTGCACACGGAGGTGATGCGACTACGTTCTGCCTGATTCCGAGTATCGCCTCGGTAGTGGATATTCCAATTATTGCCGCCGGCGGCATTGCCGATGGAAGGGGCCTGGCAGCAGCGCTCGCACTCGGTGCTGACGGTGTTGCCATGGGGACACGCCTGATGACGACACAGGAAAGCCCGCTCCATGAAACTTACAAGAACCTATCCATTGAAAAGGATGTCTATGACACGGTCTATTCAACACGTTTTGATGGGCTGGGATGCAGAGTACTTGATACCAAGGCTGCACGGAAGGCAATCCGTGAAAGCCTGAATCTGAAAAAATTGGTCGAGGCGCTTCCGAACTCTATGGATATCGCCCGCCAGCTGCACCTCCCCTATTTCAAGCTCTTCATCGGAGTCATGGCTTCCGGCTGGAAAAATGCAAAACAGCTTGCCTTTATGGCTAACGCCTTCAAAGCCATCCGGGTCGCAACGGAATATGGCGATTTAACGCAGGGTGTCCTGCCTGTAGGACAGTCTACAGGTCTCATTAAAGATAATCCGACCGTAGCAGAAGTCCTCGAAAGGACCGTCAGAGAAGCAGAAGAAATCGCACAAAAGCTAGCCGGCAATGCAAATCCAGGAAAGCCTGCAGCACCAAAAGCAGAGAAACCCAAATCAGCTCCGAAGCCGAAAGCGAAATCAACAAAAAAGGCATTTCCGGCTGCTAAAGGGTAGCGAAAAGCACCATTTTCTCTCCAGAGATACGAAAAGGGCGGCTTGAAACAAGCCGCCCTTTTTCTTGCCATTAATGCAATCGTTTAAATGAGTAAGCAGATGGTGGGGGGCTGGGGGCACCGGCCTCTCTGAGCATCAGCCGGCGCCCCGAAGGTATGGATTTATTACTGCTGCACCAGGTTCATTGCCTTTTTCAGATGCGTAACTGCATCGTCCTGCATTTTTTCAAGGAGTTCCTTGCAGCTTATGACTTCACGGATATGGCCTATGGACTGGCCTACCATCAGCGGAGCATTATCGACCAACCCTTGTTCCCATGCATCTTTTATCCGCTGACCCGAGATCAATGGAATCAGCTGGTCCAGGCCTCCTCCCTTTTTTTCGACTTCCAGAACATCCGATATCACCTTATTCTTCAAAGCCCTGCCCTGGAGTCCGATTGTTTTGCAGATCATGGTTGTCTCGAATTCCTGGCGGTTGATAATTTCTTTTTTGATATTTTCATGAACTTCACATTCTTTGGTAGCAATAAACCTGCTTGCCATCATAACACCTTGTGCTCCCAGGGTCAGGGCTGCAGCCAGAGACCTTCCATCAGCGATACCACCTACCGTGACAACGGGAATATCGACAGAGTCGGCGATCCTCGGGGTAAGTACCATGGTCGTTACATCATCATCCAGAGGATGTCCTCCCTCTTCAAAGCCAGCGGCGTACACCCCGTCATACCCGGCCTTCTTGGCGTGCATTGCATGGCGGACCGATCCTACCTTGTGGAAAAGCTTTATGCCGGCTTCCTTGAGCATGGCTACCCCTTCTTTGCCGACAGCCTTGTCAAGGGGCGTGCCGGAAACCTCGATACCTGCCACCTTTTCCTCTGCGCAAACCCTGGCGTACATCTTATGGTGTTCTCCGGTTATCCGTACAGAGGGCAGCAAGGTGAGGCCTATCATGAAAGGCTTGTCCGTGAGGCTCTTCACTTCCCGGATTGCGTTCCTGAACTCTTCTTCCGTCTCGTAGTTCCCGGCAGTAAGGTTTCCCATCCCTCCTGCGTTGGATATGGCAGCGCAGAGCTTCGGCTTGCATAACCACATCATGGCTCCGCAGATAACTGGATATTTGATTCCGAACATTTCAGTGATTGCCGTCTTGATCATGGGTTCCTCCCGGATTATGATTTGTTTCATATCAACTTAAAGTTGAACTTTAAGCTTTATTATTGAAGTACATTGATCTCTTAAATATGTCAAGGGATTTTCTTCAGGTGCACTTTATCCTCTTTATATATATTAATGGTACCCGGTAACGACTGTTAAGCACGAAAAACAATACGGTTCTCCTACGCTCGACCTTGTTCTTTCGGGATGCCTGTGATAGGAGATACCAGTCACACGGAACTCAAGGAGGAATAAGGTGAAGTACCGCTTTCGTTCATACGATTACCTTATCTATTTGATAAGTTATCTCTTCTTCTACCTTTATGTCGCCGATACCGGGAATGCGCTCCCTTTCCCTGAGCCGGTCGACGTGCCCTCATGGATCTATCTCGTGATAGCGATCATATGTAATGCATGGGCCATCCCCATCCCGGGTATCCACCCAAGAGCACCTAGGAGAATCGAAGAAGCGCCCTCCACTGAAGAAATTGAAGCCCCTCCAACGAGGGAGGCGCTCCCCAAACCAGAAAAGAAGCCCCTGCCCTCTCCCAAGGAAAAGCTGGAAAAAGGGCTCTCAAAAACACACAAAGGTTTTGTCGAAAGGATATCATCGGTATTCAGGCGCTCGAAAACCTTTGATGCGAACCTCCTTACCGAGCTGGAAGAGACCCTCGTGGGGACGGACATCGGTGTAAGGACCGCATATACTATCTTTGAGTATGTCCAGAAGAATGCCGGCACAGTCACGGACCCGGAACAGGCCATGGGCGCCATCAAAGCAGAGATCGGAGACATTCTCAAAAAACGCGAGAGCCCTCTTCTGATTCCCGAGGGCATCAAACCTTTTGTCATCATGGTTACCGGGGTGAACGGATCAGGCAAGACGACCACCATTGCAAAGATCGCCCACCGTCTGAAAAGCGAAGGTAAATCAGTGATCATCGCATCAGGAGACACCTTCAGGGCTGCAGCCATTGAACAGCTCGAGCATTGGGCGCTGCGGGCGGGTGCCGATTTCATCAAATCCCACGAAGGGGCCGATCCCTCTTCGGTAGCCTTTGACGGACTCCAGGCTGCAATCTCCCGGGGGCACGACGTTCTGATCATTGACACCGCAGGAAGGCTCCATACCAAAGAGAACCTCATGGAAGAACTCAAAAAGACCAAGCGCGTGCTTGACAAGAAATTCGAGGGTACACCCCACGAGATCCTCCTGGTTCTTGACGCAACAATCGGCCAGAATGCGATAGAGCAGACAAGGCAGTTCAACAATGTCCTTGGAGTGACCGGCATCGCCATAACCAAGCTCGACGGGTCTTCCAAGGGCGGAGTTATCGTGGGGATTGCCAATGAATTTGAGATTCCCATCCGATATATCGGTATCGGAGAGGATATGGATGATCTCCAGACATTCAATGCGCAATTTTTCGTAAATGCTCTTTTTCTTGACAATTAATTTTAATTTTCTCATAGTGATATCATGTTGAAGATCGGGCATGGGAAGCTGGAATCCATTTTCGAGGGCATGAAGTCCAAGACCATCATGGTCATCGGCGATCTCATGCTTGACCATTATATCTGGGGCAACGTCGAGCGGATATCGCCTGAAGCTCCGGTTCCGGTCGTCGATGTGCAGGAGGAAAAATTCAAGCTCGGCGGCGCAGGGAACGTGGCGAACAACCTCCTGAGCCTCGGGGCATCCGTAATCATGAGCAGCGTAAAGGGAAACGACCCGCAGGGTGATACCCTTCTTCAGATACTCAAAGAAAACGGAATCCCCGTAGACAGGATCCTTACCGATTCCGGGAAAGGCACCATTGTAAAGACCCGGATCATCGCTCATACACAGCAGGTCGCCAGGCTTGACAGGGAGAATCGGTCCATTATTTCAGACGAGCTCAGAAAGAGGATCGTTGATGCAGTTCGTGACGCTTCCAGTTCAATCGATGCCGTCATCATATCAGATTACGCAAAGGGAGTGGTCAGCAGAGAGCTCATCGAAGATGTGGTGAATATCACCAAAGGTAAAGGCGTGCTCGTCTGTGTCGACCCGAAGGAAAGGAACTTCCCCTTCTACCGGAATGTCAATCTCATAACTCCCAATACAAAAGAGCTGAGCTTCGGAGCCGGCATAAAGATAGAAACATACCAGGATCTCATCCAGGCAGCGCACAAGATTAAATCCTCCCTGGCGTGCGAAACTCTGCTCGTAACCCGCGGAGAACACGGGATGAGTCTTTTTGACGGGGATAACGGTATCGTCGATATTCCTGCCATGGCCAGGGCCGTATACGATGTTACCGGGGCCGGAGATACGGTAATCGCCTGTTTCACCCTTGCCCTTGTGTCCGGCGCCATGCCCAGAGAAGCCGCTCTTATTGCAAACACGGCTGCAGGACTTGTGGTTGCCGAAGTGGGTGCCGCCAGCGTCCCGTGGGAGAGACTGCACCGGATCTGCAGGGAGGAAGTCGGTGGGTAGCCCGGCAGTCCCACATGAGGTCATGCTTTTCTGCAGCATCCTCTATAACTCCGCCGACTCTGCAGGTAAGGCTGTTGCAGAGCTTAAGGAAGCGTACGGCAAAGCTTCTTACGATTCTCAACCCTTCCCTTTCACGTACACTTCGTATTATGAAAAAGAAATGGGCTCCCCCCTTCACCGCATACTCATGGCTTTCGAAAACCTCGTGCCAAGGAGTTCTCTTCCCGATGTGAAGAACCTGACGAATGAAATCGAAGAAAAACTCATGACAAGCGGCCACAGAAGCGTGAACATCGATCCCGGAATACTGAGTCTTGAAAATGTCTGCCTTGCCACCACGAAGCCCTACAGCCATCGAATATACCTTGATAAAGGCATCTGGGCCGAGGTTACCCTGATGTACCAGAAGGACTCCTACCAGGCCCTTCCCTGGACATATCCTGATTACGCTTCCTATGAACTGACTGGAATGTTCAATCACTTAAGAGGTTTATATAAGGAGAGATCGAGATGCCGCGGAGTATGACAGGATTCGGCCAAGCCGATGAAAACGGATATCATATCGAGATAAAGGGAGTGAATCACCGGTACCGCGATATTCGGGTACGTCTCCCGAAAGACCTATCCGCTTACGAGATACCTGCACGTGATCTCGTCAATGAAGCAGTTGCCAGGGGAAAGGTCGAGGTAAACATATCGAGGAATGCCTCGTCTGATATCCAGGACAGGCCTTCTATCAACCGGGATCTCGCCAAGGTGTATTTTTCGGACCTGACCGAGATGACTCAGCTCTACGGCGGAGAAATTACCTTCCGGGATATCATTGCGCTCCCCGGAGTCATGGCCGAAAGCATTCAGAATACCGAAGAGCAATGGCCCCTGCTGAAAGCCGGCATAGGAAAGGCGCTGGAATCGTTTCTGGCCTCAAAACAGGAGGAAGGGAAAAGGCTGAAATCAGACATGTGCTCGCGCCTGGAATTCCTCTCCGTCTTACGTGAAAAGATGGAAAGCTCGGTAAAGGGCATGTTCGATTTTTATCGGGAAAGGCTTACGTCTCGTCTGAATGAGTTGCTCGACGGCAAGACGGACATGATCGATTCATCCCGCATCGAGCAGGAAGTGGCCATGATCGCCGACCGATCGGATATTACCGAAGAGCTCGTCAGGCTGCGCAGCCACATTACCTCTTTCACAGAGGTCATCGATGTTCCCGACCCCTCCATTGGAAGACGCCTGGATTTCATCCTCCAGGAGATAAACCGGGAGCTCAACACCATCGGATCAAAGAGCCAGATCACGCATTTAAGCCACACGGTCATCGAGGCAAAAGCAGAAGTTGAAAAGATTCGGGAACAGGTTCAGAATATCGAATAATTCATGTAGAATAGCATAATGAAAGGAGTGGTTAATGGGCAAGCATGACACGAAATTATTGAACATAGGTTTTAATAACGGAGTCGTTTCTTCAAGAATCATCGCAATCGTAAATCCATCATCTTCACCCATGAAGCGTCTCAGGGAAGAAGCAAGGGAGAGGGGCCAGCTCATCGATGCTACACAGGGAAGAAAGACGAGGTCCATCATCATCACGGACAGCTCGCATGTGATCTTGAGCGCAATCCAGGCCGAGACCATATCAAACAGGCTCTCTGACGGAGGCTCAGGGAAAGAGGTTCCCAAGGAGAAGGAGTGAGGATATTCATATCCGGCCCTTCGGGGGTGGGGAAGTCCACGATAATCAAAGAGGTCCTGAACATGAATCCGGATCTCTGCCTGTCGGTATCATATACGACACGCTCTCCAAGGCCTCAGGAAGTACACGGAAGAGATTATTTTTTCGTTTCCCGTCAGGAATTTGAGTCGATGATGGCCAAGGGGGAGTTCCTCGAATGGGCAAGGGTACACGGCCACCTCTACGGGACTTCCCTGCGCTGGATTGAATCGCAGGAGCAACAAGGAATACATATCCTCTTCGACATCGATGTTCAGGGAGTGAGGCAGGCGAAGCAGGTCGATCCTTCCGGATCCTTCATCATGATCGTGCCTCCGAGCATGGACGATCTCCGTGAAAGGTTACGGAAAAGGGGTACGGAGGAGGAGCAGAGCCTGAACTTACGCCTCACGAATGCAAAAGAAGAATTGAAATCCTGGACCATGTACGACTTTCTGGTAGTAAACGATAGGCTGGAAAAGGCCGTTGAAGACATTCAGAGCATCATCCGTGCATCACGGTGCTCCCGGATGGAGATAATAGGAAGGATTCCATGGTTGCAAAAGATCGGATAATCTTCGCCCTCGATGTGGGCGATATGGCATCGGCTCAAACCTGGATCAAAAAGCTCGGTTCCCATGTGGGGTGGTTCAAGGTAGGCCTTGAGCTTTTCAGTGCAGCCGGTCCGGAGGTCGTCGAACTCATCACTTCTTCGGGTATCAAGTGCTTCCTCGACCTGAAATTCCATGATATCCCCAATACCGTGGCAGGGGCAGTGCGGTCAGCCGTAAGGCTCAAAGCTCAGATGATGACCATCCATATCTCAGGGGGCCGTGAAATGATCAGGGCAGCACTGGATGCAGCGAAAGAAGAATCAGGCTCCTTAGGAATCTCCAGACCCAGGATCATTGGTGTGAGCGTGCTCACCTCATTGAGCCAGGAAGATCTGCCCGGCCTGGGCGTCGAGAGATCCATAAAGGATCACGTGAGCGGCCTGGTTGAACTGGCTTGTGGACAGGGAATAGACGGCATCGTGTGCTCACCGGCAGACCTCTCATTCGTCCGCCCGAGGGTGCCCCGGGAAACCGTTATCATCACCCCCGGCATCAGGCCTCAGTGGTCTGCGACAGGGGATCAGAAGAGGATCGCCACACCGAAGAGTGCGATAGAATCAGGTGCTGATCTCATGGTCATCGGCAGGCCCATCAGTCATTCGGCCGACCCGGTCGATGCGGTGGAGAGGATTGTCCGCGAGATAGAATCTTAAGGCTTAAAAAAAGTCGCTCTGCTGAACCGATCCATATTGACCTCATGGGGAATATCCCCTATCTTCAATCGTCATGGCTATTCGAATATGTTCAGGGATCTACCGGTCCAGGAAGATCGGATGCCCCGTCAAAGGGGTGAGGCCCACGACCGACAAGGTGAAGCAGGCCGTCTTTTCCACAATACCCTTTGACCTTGCCGGGACACATGTCCTGGATCTGTTCGCCGGCAGCGGCAACCTCGGGATAGAGGCACTGAGCAGAGGATCATCCGAGGTCACGTTTGTAGATGCATCAAAGGTATGCACCGGGATTATCGAAAAGAACCTGAGTACTTTACAGGCCTTCGACCGGGCGAAAATCATCAGGTCCGATGCCCGCACCTTCCTGGAAAAATGCCGGGACACATACGATGTGATTTTTATGGACCCTCCGTATAATAAAGGACTTGCCTCTGAATTGGCACCTCATGTATATAGATTTGTTAAAACTGGAGGTGTGCTGGTAATCGAGCACTCGCCCAACGAGTTCATTCCAATTAAGCCTTGGAAAACCCGCACATATGGCGATACCATGATCACATACAGCATGAAGGATGAATCATGAAAAAAAGGATCGCAGTCTGTCCCGGATCGTTCGATCCGATAACGAACGGCCACTTGGATATCGTCAACCGGGGCTTATGCGTCTTTGACAAGGTCATTATCGCCATCGGTCACAACCCCCTCAAGAGTGATCTCTTTAGCACGGAAGAAAAGATCGAGATGATCAGTGCATCGGTGGGCGACAATCCAAGGATCGGGGTGGATACCTTTGAAGGCCTCCTCGTTGAGTATATTCTGAAGGTGGATGCATGTGCAATCCTCAGGGGACTGAGGGTCATATCTGATTTTGAGATGGAGTTGCAGCTTGCCCTCATGAACAGGCGGTTATGCAACAAAATCGAAACGTTCTTTCTCATGACCGATTACAACAATCTTTTCGTGAGCTCTACTATTATCAAGGCAACATCTGCTGCAGGGGGATCGGTAAAAGGGCTCGTCCCCGATCCGGTTCTCGATAAACTCCGGGAAAAATTCCCCAGGATGAATCATTAACAACGAAGAGCGAGGAAAATTAACGATGAAAATTTCAAAGGTTGTTGCAAAAATCCCCGCATCACCTACCCTGGCTATAACGGCAAAGGTCAATGCGTTGAAGGCTTCTGGAAAGAATGTCATCGGCTTCGGAGCCGGCGAGCCTGACTTTGATACGCCTGACCATATAAAAAACGCTGCCATCGAGGCCTTGCAGAAAGGTGATACGAAATACACGCCTGTGGCAGGAACCACGCAGCTCAGGGAAGCAATTTGCGCCGACGTATTCTCGGATTACGGCCTGAAGGTTACACCCGACAACGTCATAGTCTCCTGCGGTGCGAAGCACAGCCTCTACAACCTCTTCTATACGCTGTTCGAGGGAGGAGACGAGGTCATCTGTCCTGCCCCGTATTGGGTCTCCTATCCGCCGATGATCGAAATGACCGGAGCCAAGGCCGTGATTATCGATACGCGGAAAAACAGGATGCACCTTACCGCCGATATGGTAAAGGAGGCCATAACCTCCAGGACCAGAGGCATTATCATAAACTCGCCATCCAACCCTACGGGCATGGTTTTCGAGAGGAAAGAACTCGAGAAGATTGCCTCTTTATGCGTCGAGAAGGATATAGTCATCATCTCCGACGACATCTACCGGAAGCTCATCTTTGATGATATTGAATTCTTCTCCATGGCAACGATCTCCCCTGAAGTTGCCAAGAGGACCTTCATCATCGACGGATCATCCAAGACCTACGCCATGACAGGCTGGAGGATCGGGTACTGCATCGGAGACAGTGCGGTCATCAAAGCAATGACAAGGCTCCAGAGCCAGAGCACTTCCAATCCCACCAGCTTTGCCCAGAAAGGCGCCTATGTATCTCTGACAGCGGACCAAGCAATCGTGGAAGAGCGCAGGAAGATATTCGAGAAACGACGCGGCCTCATCGTATCAAAGCTCAGAGGGGTGCCCGGTTTCGATATCATACCTCCCCAGGGGTCCTTTTATTCCTTTCCTTCCATACCCGGGTATTTGGAACGGTTCGGCGGGTCGAACGGGCTCACGAATTATCTTCTCGAAAATGCCCTGGTAGCAGTAGTACCCGGAGAAGAGTTCGGAGCAGCGGACCACATACGGCTCTCATTCGCTACTTCCGAGCAGAACATAATAAATGGAATCGACAGGATAAAAGAAGCTCTAACCAAATTATAATCCTCTCAAGAAATAAATTCAGAATCCGATAATGCTTTTAGCATCTCTTGGTGGGGGAGGGTCGGTAATGTATATGAATCCAACAGGCTATGAGGCTTACAAAAAAACCCAGATCCAAACTGCAGATCAGGGAAGCCTTATCCTTATGTGCTACGACGGAGCTATCAATTTTTTGAAAAAAGCCCAGAAGGCCCAGCAGGACAATGATGAGCCGGCACGTGTCAATTGTCTCAACAAGGTACAGAATATTCTCTGGGAGCTCTTGAACAGCCTCAATTTCGATGCAGGGGAAATCGCTCATAATCTGGAATCCCTGTACAATTACATGATACGGCGCGTTATTGATGCCGAGTATAATAAGAATATCGAAGCCGCTGACGAGGTGATAAGCTACCTCCAGGAACTGAAGGAATCATGGGAGAAGATAATAAAGAAAACATCATAAAGAGCATCAGGCAGTGGCATGCTCTTACCCTGAAGCAAGTCCAGGTTTTGCTCGATGGAAATCTGGAAGACTTCGGTAAGCTCGCTCAGATATCGGTTGCATTCCAGACGCGGCTTGACAATCTTCTCTCTGCACCTGCCCCGTTGAAGCTCGACAAGGCAAGTTTAGGCCTGCTCAAGGAAATCCAGACCATCCAATCAGACCTGATTGCAGAATTAAAGAAAGGCACCCAGGAAATCTCGAATGCCATCGGCACGATCAGGAAGAACAAGACCTCCATGAAAGGCTACCGGCAGGGAAAGTCGGTAACCCCCCGTTTCAAAAGCGAACGAACCTGATCCTCTTTAAACTACCCGCATTGACAGATCTTTTTATTTTGCATAGTGTGTCTCTCCATTATGAAGATATTATTGGCATCGGCTTCTCCGAGGAGAAAAGAACTCTTTTCCCGGTTGGGATTGGATTTCGAGGTGCTTGTGCCCCTTGTCGATGAAACGATACAAAACGGGGAAGCACCAAGCCGGTACTGTTCCAGGCTCAGCGAGGACAAGGCCCGGTCTGTCCGGCATGAGCATCCTGATGCGCTCATTATTGCTGCGGACACGGTGGTCGTGATCGAAGGAAAGATTCTCGGAAAGCCCCTTGATAAACAGGAAGCCTGTGATCACCTCATGCTCTTGCAAGGCGCAATGCATGAGGTGTATACCGGGTACACGGTTATTCATGAAACAAGTAGCACTACACGGGTAATCCGTACAAATGTCTATTTCCGGAATATGAGTTCTGAGGAAGTCGTCTGGTACGTATCCACGGGAGAGCCAATGGACAAGGCCGGTTCATACGGATTGCAGGGAATCGGTTCCATCTTTGTCGACAGGATCGAAGGATCCTATACGAATGTGATCGGGCTCCCCCTGTCCGATCTCTATCAAGACCTGAAAGGCTTCGGCCTGGCCTTACATCCTATCGGGGAGGTTTAACCTATGAGCAGGTATATCATGGCCATCGACCAGGGAACGACCGGGACAAGGATCATGCTCGTCGACGCCGCAGGAAAGATTGCCTCCATGGCATACTCCGAGTTTCCTCAGATATACCCGCAGCCGGGCTGGGTCGAGCACGACCCTGAAGTGATCTGGGAAACGACAATTGCGGTAATGGACCAGGCCATGGAGAAAGCATCGGTCAAGGCTGCCGACATTGTCGGGATCGGCATCACGAACCAGCGGGAGACAACCGTTCTCTGGGACAGGGACACCATGAAGCCCGTGCACAATGCCATTGTCTGGCAGTGCAGGCGAAGTGCCGCTATCTGCGACGAGCTCAAAGAAAAGGGATATGGCCCCCTCTTCCATGAAAAAACCGGCCTGCTCCTGGATGCATATTTTTCAGGCACCAAGGTAAAGTGGCTCCTTGATAATATCCCCGGGTTGAGAGCCCGGGCAGCGAAAGGCGAGATCGCCTTCGGAACCATCGATACGTGGCTCATCGCCAAGCTCACCAAGGGAAAAATCCACGTGACGGATTATACCAATGCATCCAGGACGCTCATGTTCAATATCCACGAAAAGCAATGGGATGAGGAACTTCTGCGATACTCGGATATACCCACTGACATGCTGCCGGAGGTCGTTTCCTCCGCAAAGATCGTAGGAAATACCGATCCTGGGGTTACTGGCGCTTCGCGATACCCATTGCAGGGATCGCAGGCGACCAGCAGGCAGCCCTCTTCGGCCAGGGATGCTTTGATGAAGGACAGGCGAAAAACACCTACGGGACCGGCTGTTTCCTCCTGCTCAATGTCGGTGAGCAAGAAGGTCGACTCCCAAGAACGGGCTCATCCTCACCCTGGCCTGTAACGAAACCGGAAACCCTGTTATGCGCTTGAAGGATCGGTCTTCATCGCAGGCGCCGTAATCCAATGGCTGCGAGACGGCACTGGGTCTCATAACTGATGCAGCACAGACGCAGGCAATTGCTGACAGCGTTCAACGATACGCATGGCGTGTACATGGTTCCCGCCTTTGCCGGGCTTGGCGCACCCCACTGGGATATGTATGCCCGGGGGGCCATCCTGGGCATCACCAGGAGCACCACCAAGGCGCATATCATACGGGCCGCCCTGGAAGGCATTGCATATCAGGTAAAGGACCTCATCAGTGCCTTTGAAGAATGCACGGGGAAACATTCCGCGATCTGAAGGTAGACGGAGGGGCATGCCTGAACGATTTTCTCATGCAATTCCAGTCGGATATCCTCGGATGCCCCGTTGACAGGTCAAAGCACATCGAATCCACAGGCATGGGGGCCGCTTTCCTTGCAGGAATCGCAACCGGATTCTGGAAGCCGGGCGAGGCTATCAGAGGATCTGAGGGGATCGGACAAGTCTTCATGCCGCGAATCGACACCGAGATCACGGCAGGAACTATACGCGGGGTGGATGGATGCAGTATCGAGGGTCAAATACAGTAACTGGGAACAAATGAAGATGTTTCGCATATCATCGGACAGGCTGACCATTTCATTCTCTTGAACAGGTTGGCGCATCTGCACTCTTCTATCTATCAGACATGATCTACTGGCTGATCAGGCCTCCCGTGTTCTTGAAGCAGTTCTTCAAGCAGATGGAGTTCATCGGGATGCGGTCCGACCAGCAGTTGTACTGCTCACCGGCATGTTCACCGGGATGGTGAGCGCACTGCAGACCCATCATGGGTTCAGCCTCTTCGGGGCGGAATCCCTGGTCGGGTCCACCACTACGCTCGGGCTGTTCAGAGAACTGGGCCCGGTGCTCGCATCCCTCATGGTAACTGCCCGGGCCGGATCTGCCATGACCGCCGAGATCGGCACCATGCGGGTAACCGAACAGGTTGACGCCCTTGACCGTCATGGGGGTCAACCCCTTTCAGTACCTCGTCATTCCCCGGATCATTGCCACGATCGTCATGATGCCCATGCTCACCCTCTCTTCGACAGCATTCGGCGTTTTCGGGTCCTATCTGGTGGGGGTCGAGCTCCTCGCACATCGATGAGGGAATCTTCATGGCCCGGATCGTCGATTATGTCATACTATCTCGGATCTTTTCACACGGGCTGGCAAAGGCGACCTTCTTCGGGTTCATCCTGTCATTGGTGGGATGCTACAAAGGATACAGCACCGAGCGGCGGTGCCGAAGGTGTCGGCAATTCCACCACCATACTCGGTCGTCATATCTTCGGTCTGCATCCTTATTGCCGACTACTTCCTCACCGCAATCATGTTCTGACGAAATGCACCAGGTGAAGACCGGGGCACTTCAATCAGACATGCCCCGCATACTGTTATGCGGCCTCTTTCCACGGTTTCATGGAGCTTAGCCTCCTTGGGCAAGGGTCTCATGGCTAATCGCATCCACCGGGCACTCGGCTGCACAGAATCCGCATCCGATGCAGGCCTTCTCATCCTTCAGGTACGGATACCCATGCAGGTCCCTTGCCTTATTTGCTTCCGTAAGGGCAAGACAGTTCACCGGGCAGGCATCGATGCAGATGGTGCACGACATGCAGGTCTTCATCCTCGAACTGCGGGTTCTTCCACTGGGAACGTTTGACCATGCGTACATGCCTTTCCCGAGCCATCCAGGATCGGCCTGTTGGGGACATATCCTGCCGCATGCACCGCATTCTATGCATACCGTGTCCGTCGATGGTATGAGTTTTTTCTTTTCACCTGAGATTGCATCTGCGGGGCAAATCCTCCTACATGCCTGGCACCCGTTACATGCCTGTGTAATCGTGAAAGGCATCGTCATCCTCCCTTTAGCTTTACTATCAAGCTTCTATCCCAAGACGTGCCAGACATTCCGGGGTAGGTTTGCCGGTTGACAGGGTCCCATCCGAACTGGTCCCAGTAATCGCTCATCATCTTTTCGATGAGAACCGTCCTGCCTTTGTTGGCGCCCTGCATGCGAGCGGCCCCTTCCGAGTGCACGTCGCTCAGCTTGTTCGCTCTTCGGCTCTATCCCATGCTTGATGTTGAATGCCTGCTTCATCGTCTGGATCCGCTCGCCGATCTCCATGTACTCTTCGGGGTCTTATTCCAGCCTGTGACCGCATTGAGCCAGTCGAATGTGGGGGTTCTCGTGATACCGAGGAAGGCACCGAACATGCAGATACCCGCACCGTTCACCACGTTCATGTATTTGCTGCACGCAGCAGCTTCACGGGCCTGCTCTGTGATGCGCCGTATACCTGCTGTTCTTGTGGTAGATCTGGAACGGCCATTTCTTCGGCAACCCCTTGACCTTTTTCCAGAGCTGGAACATCTCATAATAGAGCTGGGAACCGATGGTATGCCGGCCGGGGGTGGGTTCCACCGAATAATGTACGGCAAAGCCCGGGTCCATGCCTGCCGTCATGCATGGCCGGTTCCTGGCCGCCTGCGTGGACGGCATATTTTTCTGCTCCCTTGCCGATCTTCTCCTGCATGCCACCTTGGAGCCGTCCGCAAGGATATCTCCGATCCCTTCCCGGTTTATCATCTTGTGAATCAGTGCGATTATCCCGCTCGCATTGCCCCAGGTACAGATCGATGCCGTCCGGTATCTTCCTTTGTGAGGATGCCCTTTTCGTAGCATTCCATGGCAAAGGCCACGGTGGCGCCTGCCGAGATGGTATCCATTCCCGCCCGGTTCAGCATTTCGTTGAGATAGAAGAGGCTGTCCGTATCCTCGTTCATGCAAAGCCCGCCCAGGGCGAGGACCGACTCGTACTCGGGCTTGTGCGTCTCGCTGTACTTGCCGGTATTGAGCAGTTCCCTCCGCATCCCGAGAGGACAGGAGTAGCAGTGGTACTTCTGCTTCGCATATTTCTTGATGCGGTCCGGATCTGGCGGATTTCGACCTTTTCATGGGCCAGTCGACATTGCTCCCCTTCCAGTTCTTGATGGGAGAATCACCCCATTCGGGAGACATCTGGTTCAACCCCCGGTGCCCCATTGCCTTAGGATCATCTTGTAAATCAAGCCGTCCATGTGCCATGGCAGTCGGCAGAACCCTCAGTAGGGTGCCCAGGAATCCCACGCCGATGCCCGGACCGAGGGGAAGCTGGAACTGTACCCACTTGTTGCATGTCTTGCTCAGTTTCTGCACTTCATCCCGATATGGAGACCGATCCGTTTCTTTCCGTCGAGCACCACTGCCTTGAGCCGTTTTGAACCCATGACCGCACCGAGACCTGATCTGGCTGCAAGCCTTCCCTTGTCATTGCATGATCCCCGAGATCAAGGAGAGTCTTTCTCCCGCAGGGCCGATTACCGCCACCCGGGCGTCCTTCACCGTATTCCTCCTGCAGGATCTCTTCTGTCTCCGATGGTATCTTTGCCCCAGAGGGATGCAGCATCCCTGAGCTCGACCTTACCATTCTTGATATAAAGAAAGACCGGCTTTTCGCTGATCCCGGTAAAGAATATCCCGTCATAGCCGCAACGCTTGATGGCAGGAGAGAAGGAGCCGCCGCAATTGGCATCGCCCCAGCCGCCGGTGAGCGGAGACTTTCCCACCACCATCCACCTGCCGGCAAAAGAGGCTGCCGGTCCCCGTCAGAAGCCCGGAAACGAATCCGAGTATATTATCCGGTCCCAGCGGATCGGCGCCTGCAGGTATCCGGTCGTACAGGAGGTATGCTGCAAGGCCCAGCCCTGAAAGGTACTTCTCATAGACCTCATCGGGGATCGTCTCTTCCCGGAATCCTGTTGCGAGGTCGACCATCAGGATCTTTCCCATATATCCTCGATTCATGTGCCCTCCTTTTGTTTATTGCAGATGGACAAGTGTGTTGCGATCCGTTCAATCCAGCCTTTTCCCCAAGAGGTTTCGGTGCATTCAGCCCTTTCTCCGGAGTGAAAGGGATATCATCTTCCCATGCATTACAGCTCTGCTCTTTATAACCCAAAATCCGTATCAATACATTCCTTGACATCCTTAAGTGCCGAGGTTAATATAACAATGTTATCTTAACAGTGTTATTCTTTAAAGGATATATATGCCAAAGATACCTCGGAGTCAAGAAGACAGAGAACTTATCAGGGAAAAAATTCTTGATGAAGCTCTCGCTCTTATCTCAGAGCACGGATTCACTTCCTTCAGTATGAGAAAGCTCGCCTCCCGCCTGGGTATGACTGCAACAACCATTTACAACTATTATTCGAACAAAGACGAACTCTATCTCATGATTCTTACCAAAGGTTTCGATATGCTTTACCAGCGGTTTGCCGGTATTTATGAATCTGCCTGCGACCCGGCCCGCAAGCTCCAGGATATGGTGAGGGCATACATCGATTTCGGGATAAACAAGGCCCACTACTACAATATCATGTTCACCTCCGATGCCCCAAAATACCGGGACTATGTCGGCACAGAGATCGAGCCCGTGGCATTCTTCGAGAAACAGACTGCGCTGAAACTCATTGACATCACTTCGAGGGCGCTTCAGGACGTGATCAGCATGACAAAATGCATGCCCCCGGATCAAACACGCTACTTCGTCATAAAGCTCTGGAGCACCCTTCATGGAATCATTGCTCTCTACAACAGCAGGGTCCTCCCCGAGGTAGACGATAATCCGGAGCAGATCATCGAGCAGGTTGCCCGTGATCTCCTGAAACCGGTTATCGCAGGAGACGGATGTGAAGGCATTCAGCCGAAGATAACACCTGAAATGATAAGTAATACAGGGTGATCCTTCGGTCCAAAAGGGCTTCTTTACTCGTGGCATGAGGCCAGGGGGAAAAATGAAGGCCTGATACATTCTCAGGCATTGTGCCCCTGGAGAAAACAGGAGGTGTCTATGTTCAAGGGGAATATGGCAAATATTGCGACGCATTTGGCGCTGCAGGCCATGGCATTTTCTTTTAACTACCTGCCCAAATTCAAAGAATATCTGTGCACGGATGACGGCCGGTTCAATTTCTCGATAGGGCTTCGTACGGAAAAAGGGGATGTGGAGCAGTGCATATCATTCCGGGACGGCAAGGTCAATGTTTCCGGAAAGATACCTGCAGACGTCGATACCGAGATGGTATTTCTCGACACATCCATATTGAAGGACCTGGCCTCACTGCCTCCGAACGAGGTGCTCAACCTCATCCTCAAGAACAAGCTGATCGTGAAGGGAAACCTCGTGTATGCCCAGCTCTTCAATTTTTTCATCTCGCTGTTCGTAAAAGGCAAGCAGATCGAGATGATGAAAAGCCAGGGACAGGAAAGTCCGGCAGTTTCCTGCTCCGGGATAGGAGCGAACCCGTCTCCGGCAAGGGGCGAAAATAAACAGCTCAAGGGAGACACAATTGATCCCGGCGTATTGTACCTCAAGGATGATCCCTATCTTTCTCACTACTCCCTGAAGGATTTTCCCCGGCTCCAAAGATTCCTCGACATCCATTTTACGGTAAAGCCTGTCATCTGCCATGAACGCCCGTTGCTGCTCACCCAATGGTTCAGGAACAATGGATTCGAAACAAAGAAGGACGGCAAGCCATGGGTTCCCGAGCTCAGGCAGGCAAATGCATTCAAGCATCTCATGGAGAACAGGAAGCCCATTATCAGAAAAAATGACCTCATCGCAGGAACCACCACGACAAATGAGATCGGTGTGGTCCTTTACCCCGATTCCCATGGAACCATGATCTGGGGTGAACTCTTACGACCCCCTACCGGCGGCTCTTTCCCTACGATATCAGCGATGATACCAGAGAAATCCTCCATCACACCGTGTTTCCCTTCTGGACAAGGCGGAACTTCAAGGAATGGGTGAGAGATTCTACAGTAAGCCGCTCTGCCAGAGCCTTGATGACCGCTTTGCCGTCTATTTTCTCTGGAAGACTGCTCGCTCTGTCCCACACTATCCTCGATTACCCCAAGCTATTAAGGCTGGGGGCGAAGGGGATTATCCGGGAAATCAGAGAAGAGCTTGCCAGGGACGGGCACGCCGATCAGACTGAACAGAAAGATACCCTTGAAGCAATGATTATCTGTTCGAAGGACTCATCACTTACGCGGAAAACCTTTCTAGAAAGGCTGCGACTGAGGCGTCGAATGAAACTGATCCCGTTCGCAAAGAAGAGCTTCAGCGTCTTGCCGGTATCTGCCGGAATGTTCCGGAGAATCCCTGCACGACGCTCGATGAAGCCGTTAACGCCATGTGGATAATCTGGGTCGGCGTGCACATGGAAAACACCAACGCCGGATTTTCGCTGGGACGGCTGGATCAGTGGCTTCAGCCTTATTTTTCAGCCGACATGGAAAAAATCAGTGATAAAGCAGAAGAAGGAAACATATATAAAGCACGCCATCGAACTGATCGGCTGTTTTTACATGCGCTGCACAGATCATCTGCCTTTGATACCGGACATCGGCAACTATCTGTTCGGCGGCAGTTCCTCCGATCAGGCCATCACCCTGGGCGGCGTGACGCCGGAAGGCGAAGACGCGGTCAATGATATGACTTATATCTTTCTGAAAATCACGGAAATGCTCTCCATCCGCGACCCCAACGTCAATGCCCGTTACAATAGGGAAAAAACAGCGCCACATATCTGAAACGGCTTTGCGAAGTCAATTTGAATACCACCGCCACTCCTTCGATCCACAATGACGAGGCTGTCATGGCATCACTCGCGGAATTCAATTATCCCGCCGGAGCATCTGCGGGACTGGTCGGCAACCGGCTGTGTGGAGCCGACCCTTTCCGGCCGCCATATCGGCCACACCAACTGCATGATGTTCAACATGGTGGCGGCGCTCGAAATGGCTCTCAACAACGGCAGGCATCCCTTGATGCGCTGGGATCTGGGGCCGAAAACCGGCGATATCAAGGCCGGAGACTTTAAGGATTACGAATCGTTCTTCAACGCTTTCGCCACACAGCTTCGTTTCTCTGGCTGATCAGACCTGTGAATACAATAATCTTCTGGGTGAGGCTCATCAGGCCATCCGCCCGACTCCTTTTATCTCCGCCCTGATCGAAGGCCCGCTGAAAAAGGGCAAGGACGTTACCAAAGGCGGCGCTCTTTACAACTCATCCGGCACTGCCTGTATCGGCCTTGCCGATATCACCGATTCGCTGATGGTCATTAAAAAACTTGTCTTTGAAGAGAAGAAAGTTAACTTTTAGCGAACTGCTGGATGCCGTCAACACCAATTTTGAAAACAACCCCTGCCCTGCTGGCCTTGATAAAAAACAAGGCCTCGCTGTTCGGCTCCGGCAACGAGGAAGCTCTGGCAACAGCCAACCGCGTGACAAAACTTGCCCATGACTGTTTCTGGGAACATATCAATTACCGCGGCGGCAAATATACGGCAGGGTTCTGGTCCATGTCCAATCATGTCGCTTTCGGCACCCTGACCGGAGCGCTTCCTTCGGGAAGGCTGGCCGGCAAAGCCTTTACGCCGGGACTGACGCCCGAACCGCACGCCTCCAAGAGCATTCTGGACAACATCCGCGATGTCGCCAGACTGGAACCGAAAAACATGAACAACAATATCGCCTTTAACGTGAAAGTCGTGCCTCGCGAATGAGACGCATCAGAAAGCCGTGGATAACATCTATTCATACGTGAAAACATACAGCGATCTCGGCGGCATGCAGATGCAGCTGAATGTCGTCTCTTCCAAAACACTCAGAGACGCCATGGAACATCCGGAAAACTACCAGAATCTGCTCGTCCGCATATCCGGATATAACGCCTACTTTGTGACTCTGAACAGGGACATGCAGATGGAATTGATTGAAAGGGCGGAATTCGGCATATGAGGATGGTCGAAGAGAAATCCTTGGGATCTCAAGATAACGGACTCCTTTTCGAGGTAAAAGGCAATTCTCTGGATGACGGCCCCGGGATCAGAACCGTCATATTTTTCAAGGGATGTCCCCTTGATTGTTTGTGGTGCCATAATCCCGAGAGCAAGAAGGCTAAGATCGAGCTCTCCTTTGACAAGGAAAAGTGCATCGGGTGTGGGTCATGTATCGCTGCCTGCACCGAGAAGGCATTGGACCGGAACTATACCTGTTTTATCGACAGGGAGGCTTGTACCCTGTGCATGAAATGTACGGATGCCTGTCCGGGCGGTGCCTTATCACAGGTCGGCAGGTTCTGGGGCCTTGATGAACTCATGTTCGAAATTGAAAAAGACCTTCCCTTCTTCCAGGCCTCCGGTGGAGGGATCACCCTCTCGGGAGGCGAGCCCACGCTGTATATGGATTTTGCATCCAGATTCCTGCAAAGGGCAAAAGCCATGGGAATCAGCACCCTGCTGGAAACCTGCGGGCTCTTTGACTATGAGAGGTTTCTTACGTCTCTCTCCCCATACCTTGATATTATTTACTATGACATCAAGCTCTTTGGCGCGGAAGAGCACAAACGCTACTGCGGCGTTTCGAATACCAGAATCCTGAAGAATTTTGCAGATCTCAGCAGGGCTTGCATCGATGCAGGAATAGAACTCCTGCCGAGGATTCCACTAGTTCCCGGGATTACGGCAACGCATGAAAACCTGCTTTCCATTGCACGGTTTCTCAAAGGACTGGGCATCGCAAAGGTAGAGCTGTTGCCGTACAATCCCCTCTGGCTCTCCAAGCTTGAGACACTGGGACAACACAGCGAGGCCTCCCATACCGACTCCATGAAAGACTGGATGGCAGTGCCTTTGGTTGAGCAATGCAAAAGGCTTTTTGAAGGCTTTGACGTCAGATAAGGATCCTTATCATTAGTGTTTCCAGGTTACCGGCATACCTTAAAACGATGAAAACTTATGCAGCCTTGGTCTTTCCGTATCTCCCTCCAATGGGAAGAAAGACGTTCTCCGGAAGCGAAATCTCCATGGCTATGGGGAGATGATCCGAGATGGTGCAATTGAGCACCCGTACGGAGTCGATCTCAATCGTTGGGGACAGCAGAATATGGTCTACATGCTTTCTGGGCTTCCAGCTCGGATAGGTCAGGAGATCTGAGTACGGCATGCGAAGGTGTGTATCTTCGAGGAGTGTAGAGAGTTCTTTGCTGTCGCATCCGCAGTTCAGATCACCCATAAGGATTACATGGTTGTAATCACGGATGAGTTCGCTCACGTATTCCATCTGCATGATCCTGGCCTTCCTGCTCAAGGAAAGGTGTGCGAGAACCAGAACAAGAGGGTCCTCCTGATTCCCGAAATGGGCCATGAGTGCACTCCGGCCGGGCACCCTTGCCGGAAGGTTATGCCTGCTGATCCGTATCGGCGCGTATTTGCTCAACAACCCCATGCTGTGCCGCGCAACCTTCCACAGGGTGCGGTTTGTCTTGTCATACCAGTGGGGAAACTCTGCCAGCTTTGCCAGGTACTCGGCGTGGTTGATGAACCCGCTTCGTAGAGACCCGCTGTCCAGCTCCTGGAGCCCAACCACATCAAAATCCTTGATCATCCGGGCAATCCGTTGAAGGTTGTTCATGCGGTTACGGTACGGCAGAAAATGCTTCCAGCTCTGAAAAATATAATCCCGGTACCGAGTGGCGGTAATTCCAACCTGAATATTGTAGCTGAGAAGCCGAAGCCTTGGATTCCCTCTTGTATCGTTTGATCGAGCATCTCTATTCATGGAGTTATCACGCCTGGTTGCATTTTCTTATATGGGAGTTCCTGTCCCTGAGGCCTTTCTTCTTTATGTGATCGAACACGGGGTGCCGGGACTTGAGTATGAAATTCAATGCCCTTTCTCCCCAAGGATTATCTCCAAACGATCACGGCGAATTATTTGGCATGTATCCGAGGAGAAGGCAAGAATGAAATGCCCGCCAAAGGCATCCGGTAATCGTAAAAGAAGGATCGTCAGCCGCCATGTAACCGATCTGTTACACTATGGCCTGAATGTGTCTCCTTAACTCATTTTTCGGCAGAGCACCGGCTATCGAATCCACCAGTTTCCCGTTTTTAAAAAAAAGCATGCTCGGCACAGAACGGATATCGAACTGTGATGCAATTCCGGGATTGGCCTCCACATTGAGTTTTGCCACTTTGAGCCTGCCCGAATACTCTCCTGCCAATTCATCGACGACAGGTGCTATTGTTTTGCAATGCCCACACCATGGCGCCCAGAAATCGACAAGCACCGTACCGGGATAGCTCAACACCTCCTGCTGGAAACTCATATCCGATACATCGACGGGGTGAGAGAAACGCGATGCAGAAGCTTTTGTGATCAATGATTGGCGGCACTTGCCGCAACGAGCCTTATTGCTCATCCTCTGTAACGGAATCCGGTTCTTGGTCCCGCAATGGGGACACAGAACAATAAAACTCTCCTGATCCATTCCTCTCCACCTTCCCTTTTTTGAGAATCCCCAAACCTCATGAACCACTTTTTTCTTTATTATATTTCATAGGGTCAAATCCTGGATATTCAATGACCGCTGGTCAATACAGCATCATCCTTATCAGGCAGACAAGCCACTCGGCCCAGGTTGCTTTTTTCATGGAATGTGGTACTATTCTTTTTCTCTATAATTTTTCATCTTGCTCAGGGCATTTTTCTTTATATAGTTATTGACATGCGTATCAAGCCATGATATTTATTTGACATTAATGTCAAGCATATAATTGCATGTGGCCTTGCTATAAAAGAAAGCAGTAGAAATCAAGACGTTGAAATAAGGAGATTTCTTCTATGGAACAGTTCAGAGAGATTACAATGGGGGAACTCCTCAGGGAAACAGCCTCCCTGTATCCGGACAACGAGGCCCTTGTAAATCCAGCAACATCCCTCAGACAGACGTATTCCGAGTTTCTGCAGTCGTGCACCGATGTGGCGAAAGGCTTCATGGCCATAGGCGTGAAGAAGGGCGATCATATTTCGGTATGGACTACGAATATCCCGGAATGGACTTACATGCAGTTCGGCCTGGGCATGATCGGAGCCGTCCTGGTCACCGTGAACACGAATTACAAGTCGAGCGAGCTCGAATACATACTCAGGCAGTCAGATTCCACGACGCTGGTCCTGATAGAGGCTTACCGGGATTCGAATTTCTACGAGACTGCACGTACCGTGATCCCCGAGCTTGGCCAAGTGCGTCCCGGAGATCTTAAGTCATCGAACCTGCCCTTCCTCAAAAACGTCGTGTACATCGGAAACAGAAAAGATACGCCAGGAATGTATACTTTTGATGAAATGATCAGGCTGGGCAAGGCTGTCTCTGATGTGCAGCTCGAAGAGAGGCAACGATCGGTCCATGCTCACGATGTCGTGAACATGCAGTACACTTCGGGTACTACGGGCTTCCCCAAAGGCGTCATGCTCACCCATTATAATATCATTAACAATGCCCGTATGGTGGGTGATGTGATGGGCATGACCGCAGAAGACAGGCTCCTTATCCAGGTGCCCCTGTTCCATTGCTTTGGATGCGTCATGAGCTCGCTGAATTGCGTTTATCACGGGTCCACCATGGTGATTGTGGAGTATTTCGATCCGTTGAAAGCGCTCCAATATATCGAGCAGGAGCAGTGCACCGCTATCAATGGGGTACCCACGATGTTCATTACGATGATGGATCATCAGGATTTCAGCAAGTTCAACATGAAGTCCTTACGGACAGGCATCATGGCAGGTGCACCGTGTCCGGTTGAGGCGATGAACAACGTGATTGAAAAGATGCATTGCTCCGAGGTAGTCATTGCCTTCGGGCAGACGGAAAGCTCCCCGGTGATGACCATGACCAGGCGCGACGATCCGGTGGATGTCAGAGTATCCACGGTGGGAAGGCTCCTCCCGGGCATTGGCGGGAAGATCATCGATCCGGTCACAGGCGAAGAGGTGGGTCCCAATGTCCAGGGCGAAATCGTCACCAAGAGCCCGTGTGTTATGAAGGGCTATTACAAGATGCCCGAAGACACGGAAAAAGCGATCGACAAAGAAGGCTGGCTCCACACCGGCGATCTGGGCACCCTGGATGAAAAGGGAAACTTCAAGGTAACCGGCAGGATCAAGGAGATGGTCATTCGCGGAGGAGAAAATATCTACCCGCGGGAGATCGAAGAGTTCCTCCACAAGCACCCCAAGGTCAGCGACGTGTACGTGGTCGGTGTACCGGACAAGAAATATGGCGAGCAGCTCCTTTCCGTGGTTATCCTCAAGCCCGGCGAGACAGCGACCAAAGAAGAGCTCATCGAGTATTGCAACGGCAGGATCGCCCGCCACAAGATACCCAAATACTGGGAATTCACCAAAGAAGTGCCCATGACCGCGAGCGGCAAGGTGCAGAAGTACAAGATCGTAGAACAATTCTCGGCAAAGTTCGCCTCTTAATCAGCTTTAGGGGGGCAGATGCGGCATCTGTCCCCCCTTTTCAGCTATCAATCGTTAATTCTTATCAATAGGTGTTTTTACAGCCGTCTTGAGTCTATGCGATACGTGCCCTTGCATCCAGGGCCATGACTCCATTACCTTCGGGGAATACGCGCACCGGGTTTATGTCGAGCTCCAGAATCTGCGGGAAAGCTGCCAGCAGTCGGGATACCCTCACAACCAGGTCGACAAAGGCATCGATATCACCCTGAGCCATGCCGCGCAGTCCTTTCAGCACGCGGTATGACTTGAGCCTCTGAAGGCGGTTCATGACCTGAGCTGGGCCTGCCGGACAGAGGACGTTCGCTACGTCCCTGAATACTTCGATGTAGATGCCGCCCATGCCGAAGAACACCACAGGGCCGAAGGACGGATCATACTTGCCTCCTACGAACATATCATACCCGTCCGGCGCCATCTCCTGAATCCTTACTCCCTCGAAGCGGGCATTGTGTTTGTACTTCAGAAGGTTCTCCCTGATATTCCGGAACTTCTTTCTCACATCGTCTTCCTGCCGCACACCCACAACGACGCCCCCGGCATCCGACTTGTGCAGGGCATCGGGGGAGACGACCTTCATGACCACCGGGTAGCCCAGCTCCTCAGCGTATTTCACCGCCTCATCCTCGCTTACAGCCATTCGGGATGCTGCGACCGGAACACCAAAGGCAGCGAGCAGATCGAGAATTTCCTCTCCGTAATCTCCCTTTTTCCCATACATCCAGGCCAGTGCTGCTTTGTGATCGATTCCTGAAGGAACGATATCCTCTTTTCCTGCATGCATCCTTCGCATATAAAATTTCATCTGCATGGCCATGGCGTTCACCATCTCCTCCGGGCTGTTGAATATGGGAAATTCAACCGACCGCTTGGTCTGCTGGATCATCCTCGTGGGTCCGAACAGGCATACCCCCAGCGGCTTACCCGCGGACAAAATGGTTCCCCAGGTCTCCTTCGAGAGGTCCGTCAGGAACATTTTGTGGAACACATTCTCACCGGCAGGCATTTGGGGCCGCTGGCTCACGATCATGGCGCCATCGACGCTGTCCGAATGCATGACCGAATAGACCACGTGAGCCATAAGCTGCGGATCATAGATATCACCCATATCCAGAGGGTTGGAGAACTTGATTACGCCCGCATTGCTGAATTTGCTCAGGCTGTCGTAGAAATCCTTGCCCATATCCGCAAACTCGTATCCCGCCTTTTCGCACAGGTCTGCCGTGATAACGGAAAACCCCCCCGCAGGGCTCATCACCATGATCCGCCTGCCTTTCATGGGCGGAAGTTGGAAGGCCTTCGCGACCTCGATGAAATCGAGGAAATTCCGGATACGGATTACCCCGGCCTCTTCAAAGGCCGAGTCGATAATATCCTCATCATTGCTCACTGCTGCAGTGTGGCTCATGGCAGCCTTTTTGCCAGCCGAGGTGGTATTTGACTTGTAGACTACGACTGGTTTGTCGATCTTTGCGGCTGTCTCGATGAAATCCTTGCCCCGGTTCATGCTTTCCAGGTAGAGGCAGATGATCTTTGTTTGAGGATCTTTCCCAAAGTATTTCAAGAAGTCTACCTCATCGAGGTCGAGCTTGTTGCCGATGCTCGCGAACTTTGCAAGGCCGACATTTTCATCCAGGAGGAAATTGAGCATCATGAGAGACACCCCTCCGCTCTGGGATATGATCGACATCTCTCCCTTCGGTGCCTTGAACAAAGGCACGAACGGAAGGCACAGGCCGTTGTCCGTATTAGCCACGGTCACTCCGTTAGGCCCGACGAAACGGACGCCGTGTTTTCTGGCATTTTCCAGTGTCGTATCGGCAAGTCTTCTCCCCTCTTCGCTGAACTCTGAAAACCCGCCGGAAGGGATCGCCATCCTTTTGATGCCGTACCTGCCGCATCGGTCCACCATGTCAGGGATGTACTTTGCAGGGATAAGGCAATAGGCCAGGTCCGGGACCTCGGGAAGATCCTCGATATTCTTATACATCCTGATCCCGTCGACATGGACATCCTCATTCCTGGCGTTTACGCCGAAGATCCTCCCTCTGTATCCCCAGCGGAGAAGATTTTCCAGAGTTATCCTAGGGATATTGGATGATTTAGAAGACAGACCGATAATGGCAATTGATCCGGGATAAAACAGCTGATGCATACATCCACCTCCTTAGGCGGTGAAGATCTGAGATACTTTATTAACTAAAGGCCGGATGATCACAAACAAGATCTTCTCTAGGAGAATATAAGCTTATGGTTTCAGTTCCATCTCTCACACAGATGGATGTGACAGAATATATCCGTGAGGTCCGAGGAAACAACTAAACGACCCTCGCCTTGAAGGCGAGGGATTTAATTACCCGGGAACTTATTCCCTTCAGCCATTGCACTATCTTGCTGATATCCTGGCTCGGATTATACCCAATAAACATGTGCACATGGTCACGGTCACTGGCTACCTTCCCGGATATCACTTCCAACTCATGTTCAATCGCAATCTGCTTCAGCAGGTCCCTTACTCGAATAGCTACTTCTCCGGTCAACAACTTCTTCCGATACTTAGGCACCCACACCAGGTGCACCTTTAAGTCAGTTTTCGTGTGGGCTCCTACCCTATAACGTCGCATAGCGACACATATAATCCTCTCTTCGCCTAAAGGCGAGGGCCTTCAACCATCCCCGAAGGAGACATTAAATAGCTTGAAACCGGGGGACCGGCTCCGATCCCCCGTCCAGGTGTTTTTAATACGAACAGAAGCTTTCTTCAGGAATCTCCAGAATGGACATGTCTTCAGTCTTGATGGCCACTGCTGCCGCATCGACCTCGGGCAGTACGTTCTTGGCAAAAACCTGGCCGAATATATCTTGCCGGAATAGAAGGCGGCGTCCTTGTTCTCCTTGCATGAGCTGAGCTATGGCGGTCTTGTCCTTTTCGTCAATACCCTTTTCCTTGGCAGCGCATCGAGCTTCTGCTGTGCAACGCCGGCCTGCCAGAGGAGGAACCAGCCAGAAACGACCTTGCCCATCATCATGAGGAACGGGATAGGCATTGTTGACAGGCACAAGGAACTTGCCCTGCTTAGCGCAGGAGGCAAGGAACATGCCCATCTCGGCGAGTTTATTCACGGCGTTCTGGACATCCGCTGCCATGTCCGCATTGCCGGTCAGGTCCTTGTATTTTGTTACTGTGGTATTCATCTCGCCGAGCAGATTCATGAAGTACGCGCCCTTCTTCATGCCGAGCTTGCGGCCGATGAGGTCGAGGGCCTGAATGCCGTTGGCCCCTTCATAGATGGATGCGATCTTTTCATCCCGGATGAACTGCTCCACAGGGTACTCGCAGCAGAAGCCGTACCCGCCGTAGCACTGCATGGCTGTCTCGGTGACCCTGAAGCCAATATCGGAGCAATATGCCTTAACGATGGGGGTTAGCACCTCTGCGAATGCCAAGCCATTTGTCCTTTTCCACCTCGTCCTTCGCAACTTTTTCCATGTCGAAACAGTAGGCAGTGAAGTAGATAAGGGCACGCATGCTGTCAACGGTGGATTTCATCCACAGAAGCATCCTGCGGACGTCCGGGTGATGGATGATGGGAACGCGGGGAGCATTGGGATTTTTGAATTCAATGAGTGATGAGCCCTGGAGGCTGTCTTTAGTGTACTGAAGCGCATGGAGATAAGCGATCGAGGCACTGCAGAGACCCTGCAGGCCGACGGCAAGACGGGCCTCATTCATCATCTGGAACATGATCTTCATGCCCTCTCGCTCGTCACCCAGCAGTTCGGCATAGCAGTTGTTGTTGTCACCGAAATTGATCAGGCAGGTGGCGCTGCCCCGGATACCCATCTTGTGCTCGATATTGGCGATCTCATAGTCATTGCGCCTGCCCAGGGAGCCGTCATCGTTGACGAGATACTTAGGCACGAGGAAAATCGAAATGCCCTTCGTGCCGGCCGGATCGCCTTCAATCCTGGCAAGCACGGGGTGGACAATATTTTCCACCAGATCATTGTCGCCTGCGGTAATGAATATTTTAGTGCCCTGAATCCTGAAGGTTCCGTCCGGCTGACGTATCGCCTTGGTAATCATATTGCCGAGATCGGATCCGGCATTGGGCTCGGTCAGTGCCATGGTTCCGCCCCAGATGCCCTGAACCATCTTGTCCATATACTTTCTCTTCTGCGCTTCCGTGCCGTAGGTCAGGATGAGGTGCGCAGCTCCCTCGGTCGCGAACGGATACGCAGAAAAGGCAAAGTTATGGTAGAACCAGTCGATGGCTGCAATCTTCACGCTGTCCGGCAGGCCCTGGCCACCTTCTTCAGGAGGAAAATTCGTCCCGATCCAGCCGCCCTCACGGAAAAGCTGATACGCGCGATGGTAGCATTTCGGGACAGAAACCTTTCCGTCGCTCAGCGTACAGCCTTCCTTGTCTCCTTCGGCCAGGGTGGGAAGAACTTCATCCACCGCCATCTTCTGCGCTTCGGTGAGGATCATGTCGAACATGTCCTTGGAGAAATCCCGATACTTCTCATACCCACAGAGTTTCTCCACCCCCAGCATCTCATACAAGATGAACCGCTGATCCCTTTCATCCAAAATCTGATTCGCCATATCATTACTCCTTTATGGTTTATTGATTTTTAAGGGAGTTTCCTTAACTGCCAGACTCCATGAACAAGACTGCACACCTCGCCGTATGCGTCTTTGAGCTCCAGATCCATGGACCAATCCTTCCTGCCTTCCTTGTCCGCGGCATCCTGGATCGAGTCTGACTGCTCTTTGCTCAAGCGTACTTCAAGGGTCACGTCGGTCGCGGCAGGCCGGCGGTATTTGATCGTTACTTCTTTGACGATAGGGTAAAACCTTGCATGGTCAAAGGAGACATAGTAGAGAACCCCGCCGGAGAACTCGGCAAGGATGAAGAGTGATCCGCCGTACATGATTCCGATATGATTAACGTTGGGCTTGAAAGGCATGAGGATCTTTGCATAGCGGTCCTGAAGCTCAAGGATCCTGACTCCGGTTTTTGCAATGAGAGGAACAGCCTGTTCGAGAATGGATGCGGCATCCCTGTATTTTTCTTCGATCATAAACCCCTCCTGTCGCTCCTCACTACGCATGCCCAAGTGAAGCCTTATCCCATGGAACAGAAGACATGATTCACCAGCACTATGAACAGGATTATTCACTCTCAGCAGCTCTGCAAGAATAGTAATCAGATAAGTAGTTTATAACATCATACTTTATAACAAAGTATATTATGAGAAATCACCTGTCAAGACGATTCACCGATATCTTGGATTACTCAATGCCATCTGCAAGGTACCGGACATGCACGTGTGAGGAGTTCTTTTATGAAGAAAGCCTTGGGGATATGTTTTCCGGATAAATATAAAGGAAAGAACTTATGCTATGAGATCCAACTGCTGGATGGTTCCCGGTGTTCCGTCTTCATGGAGATAGATGCCCGTAGTGCGGACTTGGCCGAGAAGGCTGTTGTCAGAACTTGTACGGATATCAAACCGGGTAGTGCTCCTGCCGAGGTAAATAGCGCCGGCACCGGTATCTTTCAACGTCTGCAAAATGCTCGATCCATTGCTGTCCACAGTCATAACCCGAAGCCTGCTGTAAGCCTCGTCGTTTTCATCAATCCAGCTGTTTCCGTCTTCATCATATGCAGAGAGCTCTGCGAAACCGTTGCCCGTACTCGGGCCGAACAGCTCGGAACCATTATCTATAGTATTGCTATTATCCAGATCGATGGCCAGGAAGCCCCTTCCAGCTGTCGGTACTGATACCTGCTCGACTTGCCCGTCCGAATCGAGGTCAAACTCGAACTTCATGCTGGAGAGATCTGCCGCATTGCCGTCGAAGTTGATAATGAGCGGATCGATGGCCACATCCCCTGCCCTTATATTGATGCTGTTCTTTTCGAGATGCTCCCTGCTCATATCGAGCTTGAAGGCAAAAACGACTTCTTTTCCGTCCGCGGTCTTGATAATGCCTTTTGCCTGAAAGCTTACATCCTCTTTCTCATGGTGGGTCTGTTCATAGTCATACAGCATGCCCCATCCCTGACGCTGATTTTCCTTCGTGGCCGCTTCTTTTGCCTCTTCCGCCATTTCAGAACCACGCCCTGAAACCTTCTCTATCCGGGACAGCTTGACTTCCCTGCCCGAAAGGATCTCCGTGATGAGTTTTTTAAGCAAAATTTCTCCATCCATGTTTTCTTCGATGCCAGCTTCGCCCAGCTCATTCTCAAATCTTTTCAACATGGATTCGGCTTTTGGAGAGATGGTTACCTGATCGGGGTGTCTTGCATTCAGCGGCGCGGTCTGACTCACCCATACCCGCAAACTCTCCTTTACCTCGTTGGTTTCCAGATAGGTCCTGGATGAGTTCATGGATATGTGAGTGTCGGCAATTTTCATATGTATTCTCTATCCCTTACTTTTATCATCGGGTATTCCCCGGATTTCTTGATCAGTGTCATGGGTGTCTGAATACCTTTTCCCTTCTTGAAAAGAATATACCCGGCAATAAAGACAGGAGATTCCGATTTCTATTCGCTTTGCAAATCTCGTATATTCCTATAGAGTAATTTAGGAGAGTTTCTTGTGAGAAATGTTTTATGTGCTCTTATTATGTTCTCTAGAAACGGCCGGCGCTGAAGATTAAAAGCTTTTCCAAGGCATGGGTTACCCTCCATGCATCCGGCGCACAAAATGCGGGGGATGATGAAAAGAATTATTATAAGGGTCGATGAAATCGAGCTCATCGGAGAGCTGTTTGATACCCCTACAGCACAGGGAATCGAAAAACTTCTGCCCATTCAGGCTGTCATTGCAACCTGGGGAGATGAGATCTACTTCACTGTCACCCTTCATCAAAGCCTGGAGCCTTATGCACGACAGGATGTCGATATGGGCGACCTGGGCGACTGGCCCGAAGGCCCCGCATTCTGCATCTTCTTTGGCCTCACCCCGGTGAGCACATCTGATAAGCCGAGGGCATATAGCCCTGTCAACGTCTTCGGCAGGGCTTTCGGCAATCCGAAAGTCCTGCATTCAGTCAAAGAAGGAGCACGGATAAGGGTGGAGTTCTTCCCGCAATGAAGTATCCCGATCCTCAAAAAACAAAGGAGCATTTTCATGAAATATGATCTTCGCGGCAAGGCAGTAGTACTGACTGGCGGAAGCCGGGGCATAGGAAAGGCGGTGGCGGCAGAATTAGCCCGGGAAGGCGCCTTAATAGCGGTTGCTGCACGCGATGAAGCCAGGCTCGGCAATACCAGAGAAATGGTTGAGAATGCAGGAGGGTTTTGTATTACCCTGCCCTGCGATATTACGGATGACCATTCCGTACATCAAATGGTGAAATCGGCAGTACAGGCTTTGGGGCGGATCGACGTCTTTATGAATATCGCCGGCATCACCCTTGAAAAGGCCTTGATGGAAGCGAATCCGGATGACTTCAGAAACCTGATGGAGACAAATCTGTTGGGGACCTTCCACTGCACCAGGGCTGCCCTTCCCTTTCTCAAGGAGACCAGAGGAGTCCTCGTGAATGTTGCAAGCATCATAGCCCGTACTCCATTTCCCTATCTTGGGGTGTATGCGTGCTCGAAATGGGCCGTAGCCGCATTCAGCTCCACCCTTCGGCAGGAACTTTCCGGCACAGGCATCCGGGTTCTTACGGTCTACCCAACCATTGTAAAAACAGACATGGTCGTTGAGGAGCCGGTGCTGGCAAATTCTCCCTCCCAGAGTCCCCAACAATGTGCCCGGTCAATCATCCGGGCCATCAAGAATGGGAAGATCGAGTCGGACACAGCTTACATGCCGAAATTCCTGAGTGCAGTATTCTTCTTATCACCTCGCCTGGGAGAAAAGATCACCCGCCTTTTCCTGCCACGGGAATACCAGGGTACGCAGAAATAAGGGTGTTAGACATATTTTTATGTTTTATAGAGACTTGAAGCCCTGATTTTATGATTGGGAATGATTCATGATAAAGGAGATGGATGTGACTGAACCAAACGTATACTGCGTAGTCCTCACCACATGTCCGAGCCGTGAGGAGGCTGATAAGATCGCAACCATGCTCATCCATGAGCATTTGGCTGCATGTGTCCAGGCAACGGGCATAGTCAGCTACTATGAATGGAAGGGAACGGTGAATTCGGACAGCGAGCAGTTGCTCTTCATCAAGGCCAAAGCCGATCATTATGAAAGAATCGAGCATCTCATCCTCCAGAACCATAGCTATGAAATTCCCGAGATCGTGCAGATTCCCGTTTTGAAAGGATCAAAGGATTACCTCAACTGGATTGATGAGGTAAGCGGTTAACTTCATTTTGGCGCTTTTGGCAAACCAGAATCCTGATCAGATTATCTGAGCCGTAATTATACGCCTCGATGATTATTTCTTATGAATTTATAAGACTGGCGAAGTCAGAATTTAATTATGCGATACTCCCATTGTATTTTCCCTCTACCCTTGCTATATAAAGCTCCGATCAAATATGAGACAGTGAGCGTTCATGAAGAAAAATATCCTTGGAGCCCTAATCGCCCTTTCGTTCCTTGTAAACCTCTGTGTTGCCGCACCTCTCTTCTCAGCACAAACAGGTCTTATACCTGGACATTATGCCGAGAAGCTCTCACCCTTGAAAATACACCAGAAGGCGGACAGGGAAATACTCAAATACATCCAGTATACCCACTATCTGAAGCCGTCAGTCGATGACAGGCTTTCATCAAGGGTTCTGGACACCTACCTCTCAGATCTCGATTCCCAGCGCAGTTTTTTCCTCGCGTCAGATGTCAAGGAATTTGACTTCTACCGGTACCTGCTGGATGATGTCCTTAAGACCGGTGATTTAAAACCACCCTTCAGGATATATAACCGGTATCAGGAGCGCATGGCGGAACGGCTCGCTTACATGATCAAAGCCGTTGAAAACGGGATCGGGAATATCAAACTTGACCAGAACGTAAACCTCGAAATCGACAGAAAAAAGGCGCCGTGGCCGAAAAACCGCATCGAACTGGAAGGGCTTTGGCAAAAAGCCCTGATAAATGACATACTCAATCTCCTGATGGATGATAAATCACCGGCGGAGGTCAAACAGACTCTTTCGAAACGATACCGGAGCCAGCTCAACAGAGTTTCCCAGACTAACAGTGAAGATGTATTCCAGATATTTATGAACTCCTTTGCCCATACCTTCGATCCCCATACCGAGTATTTTTCTCCGCGTTCATCAGAGAACTTCTCCATCAATATGAGCCTGTCCCTTGAGGGCATCGGAGCAATGCTGGGAGTAGAGGACGAATATGTCAAGGTCGTCCGCCTCATCCCTGCCGGACCTGCCGACAAATCCGGGCAGCTCAAGCCTGATGACCGCATCACCGGGGTCGGGCAAGGCTCTGACGGCGAATTTGTGGATGTCGTTGGCTGGCGCCTTGACGATGTGGTCGATCTCATCCGCGGTCCGAAAGAGACCGTTGTGAGGCTGAGGATTATCCCTGCAAATGCGCTCGATAATCATAAAACAAAATCCGTCTCTATCGTACGCAATACGGTAAAGCTTGAAGAACAGGCAGCGCATAAGGAAATCATCGAGATCAAAGATAAAGACCGCCCGTATAAACTCGGAGTCATTATCATCCCCACGTTCTATCTGGATTTCAACGCCTTGAGCTCCGGCAGCAAAGACTACAAGAGCACCACGCGGGATGTCATGAAGCTCCTTGCCGAGTTGAGGGAAGCAAAGGTCGATGGTATCGTCGTCGACTTACGGGACAACGGGGGCGGTTCGCTCCAGGAAGCGGAAATGCTTACCGGGCTCTTCATCGACCAAGGACCGGTCGTCCAGATACGGGATGCCAACAATAAAGTGGAAAAACTCTACGATGATGATCCCCAGATGTATTGGGATGGGCCTCTGGCCGTGGTAGTAAACAGGCTGAGCGCATCCGCGTCGGAGATCTTTGCAGGCGCCATCCAGGACTATGCCCGAGGGATTATTATCGGTGAAGATACCTTCGGGAAGGGGACCGTCCAAAGCCTTGTCAACCTCGATTATGGACAGCTGAAACTCACATCGGCCAAGTTCTATCGCATTTCAGGGGCCAGCACCCAGCATAGAGGGATCGTTCCCGACATCGCCTATCCCAGTCTCTACGATAAGACGAAGATCGGTGAGAGTTCTCTCGATGCAGCCCTGCCGTGGGATACCATAGGAGGCGTCTCCCACCGGTTTTATATCGATATGAGACCTCTCGTTTCTAAGCTGAAAGAGCTGCATCAGAGGCGCATGGCCTCTGATCCTGACTACCTGTATGTATACCAGATGACAGATTACCTGGCAAAGTTACGTTCGAGGACTGACATTTCCCTCAATAGAAACGTCAGGAAGCTCGAGGAACAGCAGATCCGGAAGAAGCGTCTCGATATGGAGAATGTCCGCAGAAATGCAAAGGGACTGCAGCCGTTAAAAACGATAGAAGCGCTTTCGGATGACCTCGAAAACAAGGAAAAAGACTCCAAGATCAAAGCCCAGGACGACCCGGTTCTGGTTGAAAGCTGCCGGGTGCTCATGGATTTTGTAAGCTTGCAGACTCCTGCCAGGCCTGCAAAGGTATTTACCCTTATGAGGTAAGCCTGGTTTGTGAAGGCATCATCGATGCCGGATTGTGGAAAAAGGTGTGCATCCTTTTCCATATCAAGAAAACCGCATCGAGAATTGTCGAAGAAAAGCCTGATCTCGTACTTACCGGAGGCACGCCTGCCACAAGGTATTAAAGGTCAAATTTGCCTCTGCAGAAATACCGGTAGTGTTCACCTGCGTGTCCAATATGCATGGAGACGTGAACGGAAGCCCGTTTCAAGCAAACAGCCTCTTCATACCCTGATGAATCTTGCCTGCAGTGAAGTATGTTATAGCTGATGAGATGCTTTTATCATCAAAGACATCTTGAGAAATCATCCCAATTCTTTGACTTGCCGGTAAAAATATGGGAGAAGAAGCCGTAATTATGAAGGCCAGCTCAAGAAAGCATAAGAAGGAAGTACCCATGAATATTTTGGTAACAGGCGGAGCCGGATACATCGGGAGCCACACCTGCGTGGAGCTCATGGATACAGGATACAATGTCATCGTTGTGGACAATCTCTCCAATTCAAAGGAAGAGGCCTTGAAGAGAGTCGAGAAAATCACCGGCAGGGGCCTGACATTCCACCGGGCAGACCTGGTTGACAGAAAAGCACTCTCTTCCATATTCTCCAGCAACAGTATTGATGCAGTCATCCATTTCGCAGGCTTGAAGGCTGTGGGAGAGTCGGTCTCTATGCCTTTGCGCTACTACCATAACAATATCACCGGGACCCTCGTGCTCTGCGATGTGATGAAAGAGCACGGCGTCAAGAATATGGTGTTCAGCTCATCTGCGACCGTGTACGGCGATCCGAGCAGTGTCCCTATCAGTGAGGACTTCCCCTTGGGCGCAACGAATCCCTACGGCCGTTCAAAACTCATGATCGAGGAGATCCTGCGCGATCTGCATATATCGGACCCGGCGTGGAACATCGCCCTGCTCCGCTATTTCAACCCCGTGGGAGCACACAGGAGCGGGCTCATCGGGGAAGACCCGAACGATATCCCGAACAATCTCATGCCCTTCATCTCTCAGGTTGCCATTGGGAAACTTTCCATACTCTCTGTCTTCGGGAATGACTACCCCACCAAAGACGGGACCGGGGTGAGAGATTATATCCATGTGGTCGATCTCGCCATAGGCCATATCAATGCCCTGAAGAAGCTTCAAAGCAATCCGGGGGTCGCCACCTACAATCTCGGGACAGGACAGGGTTACAGCGTGCTCGACATGATCCGGGCCTTTGGGAAGGCATCTGGCAGAAAGATCCCTTATAAAATCACTGCCAGGAGGCATGGTGATATCGCCAGCTGTTTTGCCGATCCCGCAAAGGCACGCTTGGAGCTTGGATGGACGGCCGTACGCGGTATTGATGAGATGTGTACGGATACCTGGAGATGGCAATCAAACAACCCGAACGGATATGATTGAACCTCCAGTATCGCCGGCCGGTGTCCCCATAGAGACGCTAAGGTCGGGAACATCACGATCCACTCATTTTACTATTTTGCCGGACATGGCAAGAGGATACGATGAATATTGAGAAAACCTATCGGGACAATGTCATGAATCTCGCGTACCGCATCCTGAGTGCCTATGATCCGAGACCGATCCCAAGCCTGAATGAGGCATTAACGGTCATCCTCTCCTTCATCGGCGAGAATGTGCTGGCCGGAACGGACCAGATTGCAGACCCTGATCACAGCACTCTCGACCAGTGCACGGCAAATGCGTGCTTCCTGGCAGCCTGCTCGGTACCTTTGATCTCCAGGCTTCAGGAACTGGGAGACGAAGTAGATGCCCTCTCCCTCATGCATCACGTTGGAGAACGGGTATTCAAAAAATATCCTGAGTCCGACCGGAAGCTCATAATGGACTCGGGTATTATTCTCTTTAAGGACTTGATCCGTCAGGCAAAAAGCATTCAAAAGCTTGAAGAATGGCTTACCAGCATCAACAATGTAACGGACCGGTACGTACTCACCCTAGGAGTCACCGACTGTGTCGATCTCTTTGCGCCTTTATACATGGTGCTCATCATGGCAACGAAACAGCCCCCGAGGGTGTAAGTCAGACAGGGGGAGATTTCATGGGACATCTCAAGGAACTCGCACGACAAGGCAAAGATAAAGCCCTATCCAAGGCACTGGAGGTACTTGGAGAGACAGTCATCAGCAGGTACGGAAAGCTCATCGGGATCAGGCTCGATTCCCTTACCCGCAGGATAGAGGTGGAAGTGCTCCTCAGGGGCGAGACAGCTCCGCTGAGCGTATCCATAGAGAACTATGAGATAGTCTCTGAAGAAGGTAAAAGCTTTATTACCTGTAACAAGGTCTCTGTCTCACGAGAATGGATGAAGATACTTGCAGATGATCTTCTCAAAGAGAAGAAACTCGAAATCCCTTCAAAATATGCAAAATTACTGGAAATCATCATCTGAGCCTTTTTATCATGACGCGCCCTAGAAGCATGCCGGGCACCGTAAACGGCAAACGAATCTCTTGCAATTGAGTACAATTTCCATTAGCCTTCTATTCTTCGAATGAGGTTTTTCAGGAGATGCGTATTGAGAGGATCATGTTGGTACGAGACATAATTCAAGGGGCCAATACCACCTTCAGCTTTGAATTTTTTCCTCCCAGAACACCCGAAGGCTGGGATAAGCTCTTCCACACCATTACAGATCTCATTCCCTTAAAGCCTTCCTGGGTCAGCGTCACCTATGGTGCAGGAGGCTCCACAAGGGAGAACACCCATAATCTTGTCGTAAGAATCAAAAAAGAGGCCGACCTGATAGTCGTGTCCCATCTCACCTGCGTCGAAACGAGCAGAGACTATGTCATGTCCATCCTTGAGCGCTACGACAGGGAAGGCATTCACAACATCCTCGCTCTGCGGGGAGACCCTCCCCTTGGACAGAAAAGCATGACCCCGATCGCAAACGGGTTTTATTATGCCGTGGATCTGGTAACCTTCATTAAAAAGCATTTCCCGAACATGTGCGTGGGAGTTGCAGGCTTCCCCGAAGGACATCCCGAGACGCGCAACCGGATCAGGGAGATCGACCATCTCAAGGCAAAGGTCGATGCAGGGGCTGATTACATCATCACCCAGCTCTTCTTCGATAACCGAGACTACTATGACTTCCGGGAACGTTGCATCGTTGCCGGCATCCGTGTGCCCATCATCGCCGGGATCATGCCCATCATCTCCAGGAGCGGCATGCTCCGGATGGCCGAGCTCGCATCCGGAGCCCGATTTCCTGCGCCGTTGCTCAGGGCCATCCAGAGGGCGGGCAGCAATGAATCGGTGGAGAGGGTTGGCATACACTGGGCCACCGAGCAGGTGCGTGACCTCATAGAAAATCATGCCCGGGGCATCCACTTCTATACCCTGAATAATGCGACAGCCACCCTCAAGATCTATGAATCGCTGGGTGTTGCCGATTCTTCGCAACTGATCTGAGAGACAGTGCGAGGATTACACATATACTAATAAAGGAGCAACTTATGAGTTTATGTCCATGCGGATCAAAAATCGAGTATGAGAACTGCTGCGAACCTCTGATCAAAGGAACCCGTTTACCCGAGACAGCCGAACAACTGATGCGTTCGCGTTATAGTGCATATGCGAAGGCAGAGCTCGCCTACCTCCTCGAATCGACTCATCCGAATCAGAGGAGCGATTACGATATCAAAGGTACCAAACGCTGGGCTGAAAAATCCGAATGGGACGGCCTCCAGGTCGTCTCGACGGATAAGGGTGGCGCAGAAGACTCCCAAGGCAAGGTGGAATTCATTGCCCATTACCGCTATAAAGGCAAACGGACCGCACACCATGAGCTCGCAGAATTCCTCAAGGAAGACGACAGGTGGTACTTCTACCAGGGGAAGATGGTCCCGCAGCAACAGGTGGTACGCACTGATGAGAAGGTTAGACGGAACGATCCATGCCCGTGCGGAAGCGGATCCAAGTACAAGAAGTGCTGCGGGAAGTAACTGCAGATGTCCGGAAAGCTCAAAAAGATACTCAATTCCGAAATAACGATATTCTCCCTTTATCATGCTGTCAGGGGATATGCCGCAACATATCGACTGACCGTAGAAAACGAGCACGTGTGGATGGACCACATGAAAGCCGGCGGCTCTGTAATAATCTGCTGCTGGCACCAGCAATTCTTTTCCGCCATACGTCACTTCAGGAACTACAGTCATCTTAAGCCCCCGCTCATGATCTCCAGGAGCAGCGACGGCGGACTCATTGCCGGGATTGCCGGTCGTACCGGCTGGGACCCTGTCCGAGGTTCCTCGTCAAAAGGCGGCCGTGATGCTTTGAGCGAGATAGCGCAGAAGCTTCTCGAACGAAAGATCGCGGCCCATATCGTTGACGGCCCGCGGGGCCCTGCCGGAAAGATAAAGGCAGGAATCATCAGGCTTGCCCAGCTTGGGAACGCTGCAATTATACCTTTTTCGGTACATGCGGACAGGGCATGGTATTTCAAAAGCTGGGACCGTTTCATGGTACCCAAGCCATTCGCCAAGGTAACTTTACGTTTCGATGAGCTCTTCCCGATACCGTCCACATCGACACCGGAGGAATTTGAAGATGTCCGCCTCAAGCTGGAAGAGATCATGCTGCCGGGGTTGATCTGCCCATAAATTCCCTTATTCACTTTTACAGAAAAGCATGGTATTAAAAAGTTATTGTCCTTAAAAGGGGACGTTTCAAGATCTGGAATAAGCGCTTAGATCCTAAGCGACAATAAATTCTCAAATGAGGAGGGAATCATGCTTAAAAAGTTTTTGGGGGTTATCTTAGTTACATTATTACTTGCTACTGCCGGATATTCTTTGGAAATAGCCGGCGTGAACGTGCCTGATTCTATCAGCGCAAACGGCAACAATCTGGTTCTGAACGGTGCCGGATTACGTACCAAGTTCTTCATCAAGGCTTATATCAGCGGTCTCTACCTTACCCAGAAGAGCAGCAATGCCCAGGCTATCGTCAATGCCGACCAGCCCATGGCAGTCAGGCTCACCATCACTTCCAAGCTGATCACCAGCGATAAGATGGAATCGGCTGTCAGAGAAGGCTTTGAGAATTCCACGAAGGGTAACATCGCACCGATCAAAAATCTTATCGAATCATTCATCGGCGTCTTCAAAGAGCCCATAAAGCTCAATGATGTTTTCGAGCTCGTCTATATTCCCGGCAAAGGAGTTGAGGTATTCAAGAACGGCGCCGTCAAGTCTACAATCGCAGGCATGGATTTCAAAAAGGCTCTCTTCGGCATCTGGCTCGGCGACAAGCCTGCTCAGGACAGCCTCAAAGCAGAAATGCTCGGCAACAAGAAGTAAAATTACCAGTCTTTATCAAAAAGGGTTTGAAAGAGCACGCATCCTTCAAACCCTTTTTTGATTTCAATATCTTTTAGTGACTTATACACAGTGCCTCACCCGGGAATGGATTCTGTCTGCAATACCTTGCTCTTACATTATCCACAGCGCAGGGGATAAACGGCTTATTCTTTCCAGTTGCGAGATTAAAATTTCCTGATATTATTGATCGCCATGAAAAAACTCATCCAACACTGGTTTCATCGATATTTTTCCGATCCCCAGGTAATAATCCTGGTGCTTCTCCTTCTTTTCGGGCTTGTCACTATTTTGCTTCTGGGGCATATGCTGTTGCCCGTATTTGTCGCAATAATTATTGCGTATCTCCTCGACGGATTCGTATCTTGGCTCCAGCTCTTCCGTATATCCAGGAACATAGCTGTGTCTATTGTCTCATTGTTCCTTATCGCCATGATCGTTGCCATGCTGACCCTTCTGCTTCCGTTGATGTCCGATCAGATTGCCCAATTCATCCAGGAGCTGCCCAACATGATTGCCAAGGGGCAGCAAGAGTTGATGCGTCTTCCGGAGAAGTATCCACAGCTCGTTTCTCAGGAAAATGTCAACCATCTCTTTGCCTATATCGATTCCAATATAACCGATTTAGGGCAATATATCCTTTCCGTATCGCTGTCTTCAGTGCGGAGTATCATAGAGGTACTCGTTTACCTTGTACTGGTACCCTTCCTCGTATTCTTCTTCCTTAAGGACAAGGAATTGATATTCCAGTGGATAGGCAACCTCCTTCCTGAGCAGCGCGTCCTTACGAACAGGGTTTGGGAAGAAGTAAACCAGCAGATCGCCAACTACCTCAGGGGCAAAATCTGGGAAATTATTATCGTGTGGGCAGTTACATACATAACGTTTTTCTTCATTGGACTGCGCTTCCCCATGATTCTGTCACTCCTGGTAGGATTAGCCGTGCTCATTCCATATATTGGCGCCACCGTCATGCTTATTCCCATTACCTTCATCGCGTTCTTCCAGTGGGGACCTGAATGGCACCTGGCATACGTTCTCGCTGCCTATGGCATCATCCATGCTCTGGATGGAAACATCCTTGCTCCCTTGCTTCTTTCCGAAGTAGTCAATCTCCACCCGGTAGCCATCATCGTTGCCATACTTGTATTCGGCGGCATGTGGGGATTCTGGGGCCTTCTCTTTGCCATACCCCTTGCTACCCTTGTTCACTCGGTATACAAGGCTTGGACCAGCAGTCTGGCAAGACCTATACCGGTGGGGGTACAGGATAAATATGAGACCCTGACCGAGAGCTGCGGAAGTGATTAGAGTATATGGCATTACGGGATTAGTACATTCGTCAAGGTCAGAATCTTCAAGATAATGCATCCGTTGCCATGTGTTCATATCCCCCTCTGGACTTCAGCGTAAATTTTCAAGAATATTTTCCTCAATATTCTGCATGGTAAAAAAAGAAATATTAATTTCTTTAAAAAATCCGACAAGGAAAATGAAAGGCAGATGTATTAATCTTTTCCCATTCGCCGGACGATTATTACGTGAAAGTATCGGGACGGTAATAGCATGAGGTTTGAACAACAGGAATGACGAGCTCATTGCCCTTTCTCAAAGAGCTGCGGATACTCATTGTAGACGATTCTGCAGTGGTAAGAAGCGTACTCTCCAAGGAGCTCCTGAGATCAGGGGTTGAGGTGACTCAAGCCGAGAACGGTCAGCAGGCGTTTGATATAGCTCTCTGCAAGGAGTTCGACCTGATCATTACCGATGTCGAGATGCCCCAGATGGACGGTATCGAGCTCTGCAGGAAGCTGAAATCCAATCCGAGGACTTTGCAGATTCCTATTGTCATCCTGAGCTCCCTGGACAGTGAAGAAGATATCAAGAAGGGCTACAAGGCAGGCGCCTCTACATACATTTCCAAGGCCCAGGCAAAGGATTCCCTCATTGAGACCATTGAGACCGTATTACAGAAAACCACGTTCCAGAAAGGCCGCCTCATCCTCGTAGTGGATGATTCCTCGACCGTGAGGACTCTGGTCGAAAAAGGCCTGAAAGAAGTCGGCTTCGAGGTGGTGAAGGCCGAAAACGGCAGGGTTGCCCTCAATACTCTCAAAACCGTACGGCCGGACCTCATCCTGAGCGATATCGACATGCCCGAGATGAACGGGGAGGAATTCTGTCAGAATGTTCATGCCGACCCGGCACTTGCAACCATTCCCTTTGTCGTGATGAGTGCGAACAACGACCGCCCCATCATGCGCCGCATGCTCCAGCTCGGTGCGGATGCGTACCTCGTAAAACCGTTTAACGTCGATCAACTGGTGATCACAGTTGAAAAGCTCCTTTCAGACAAGCTCCTGCTTCTGCACAAGGAAAAAGAGCGTCTCGAAATCGAACAGCGGCTCATCCTTGCCAGCATCACCTCGCTCTGCTGTGCCCTGGAAGCCCGTGACTCCTATACACGGGGTCATTCCGAAGCGGTGTCGTACATTGCCACCCGGATGGCCATGGAGATGGGAATGAGTCAGGAAGAGATCGAACTTGTCAAGCTCGGAGGCAAACTCCATGATCTCGGTAAGATCGGGGTGGTCGACAGCGTACTGCTCAAACCGGGGAAGCTCAGCGACGACGAGTTTGCGATCATCAAGCGCCACCCGGTAATCGGTGCCGATATCCTGCGGCCGGTTCCGAGCCTTGCCAAAATATTGCCCATTGTGTACTACCATCACGAACGCATGGACGGAAAAGGATATCCTGAAGGACTCAAAGGAGACAAAATCCCTCTGTGGGCCAGGATTACCGCCGTCGGAGATACATATCACGCCCTCACGAGCGACCGTCCGTACCGCAAAGGGATGGAAAAGGACAAGGCCCTCCAGATTATCGAGGAAGTCAGCGGAAGTCAGCTCTGTCCGGACTGCGTGGATGTATTCCTTAAGATGGAGCTCTGGGACGGGATTAATATGGAAGGCAAAGGTATCCTTGAGGAAGGCAGCCCTCTGATCGAACTTCCGAAGATTATAATCACTCCCGGCACCCGCTGATATCCTCCTTAGGCAGCTCATTTACCTTCATCCCAAGCGGATAAGAGAATAAATTTGCATTCGCCCTCTATTTTGACTATTAATCTTATCTATCGCAAAAATGATAGTCACTTTTAAGAGGAGAAATTAATCAGGAGCAGGTGCTATGAGGAGAGACATCGTCCACGAAGGTTCCGAACAGCTAACCTATGAGATAAGGGAGATCGTAGCCGTAGCTGATGCACTGAAAAAGCTCGGTGTGCAGATCACCTGGGAAAATATCGGAGATCCTGTACAGAAAGGGGAAAAGGTTCCCCAGTGGATCAAGGATATCGTTATCCAGCTTGTGTCCGAAGATAAAACATACGCTTACGTAGCAACTCAGGGCGTGCCGGAGACCCGTGATTTCCTCGCCCGTGAAGTGAACAAACGCGGCGGCTACCAGATAACCAGAGATGATATCGTATTCTTCAACGGTCTTGGAGATGCCGTAGCCAAAGTTTTCAACTTTATGAAAAGAGAGGCGCGGGTCATCGGCCCTTCTCCTGCCTACTCGACGCATTCATCCGCAGAGGCGGCCCATTCGGGTTACGACCACCTCACCTACGAACTGGATCCGAAAAACAACTGGATGCCCAACCTCGGCGACCTCGAGAACAAGATCAAGTATAACGACTCGATTGCGGGCATCCTCCTCATCAACCCGGACAATCCCACCGGTGCAGTCTATCCCCGGCATGTGCTCGAGCAGATGGTTGATATCGCGCGTCGTTACAAGGTGTTCATGATCTGTGACGAGATATACGGAAACCTCGTTTACGATACGCATAAGACTGCACCATTGAGCGAAGTGATTGAGGAGATCCCCGGGATGGCACTCCGCGGAATCTCTAAAGAGGTACCCTGGCCCGGCTCCAGGTGCGGGTGGATAGAGGTTTTCAATCAGGACAAGCTGAATTTCAAGCGGTACATGAAAAGCCTCATCAATGCCAAGATGCTCGAAGTCTGCTCCACGAGCCTCCCCCAGTACGCCATTCCGCTCATCCTGGGAGATCCCCGGTATCAGGGCCACCTCGAAAAGAGGCGGGCCGTGTATGAAGCTCGTGCCGAAGAGGCGTTCAATCTATTCTCGAATATCGATGGTGTCATCGTCAACAAGCCGCAGGGCGCCTTTTATATGACTGTGCTGTTCGAAGACCATATGCTCAATAACCGGCAGACCCTTCCCATAGCCGATACCAAGGTACGAAAATTCATTGAAGATAAGGTCAAGGGCGTAGAACCGGACAAGAGGTTCGTCTATTACCTCCTCGGTTCTACAGGCATATGCGTCGTACCGCTCACCGGTTTCTGCTGTACTAAGAAGGGTTTCCGCCTGACCCTGCTGGAGATGGACGACCAGAAGCGGGGGTGGACATGGCAGACCATCGTAGACAGCATCAAACAGTACGTGCATTCAACCCACGTGTCTGCCGTTAAAACGAGTACCGTATAAGAGCAGGAGCACAAGAGGAACAAAGGACCGTCTTATTTGGTTAAGATTCTTTTACTGCGCAGCCGCTGTCTAACCAAATAAGCCAAACAGCATGCATGCTGAAGCGTTTTATTTATTGTGAGGATCGTACAAGAGAAACTTGAGTTCACCTCCCTTGGGCACAAGATAGCCTCAGTGCTCTTTCTGCCCGAAGCCCCTGTTCCGCATCCAGCATTGATCGTATGCCACGGCGCTATGGACTTTAAGGAGAATTATTTCGAGTTCTGCGAATACCTTGCCACAAAGGGAATCGCAACACTGGCTGTGGACATGCACGGCTTCGGAGAAAGCGATGGAGACAGATTTCATGTCACGATCGAGGAATGGGTTGCCGACATCCGTGCCGCTCTGGCTGTCCTGCAGACGCACCCCCTCATCAATGGTACAAAAATCGGCGCATTCGGCGTCTCCTCAGGGGGAACGGCGGCCCTTGAATGTTCTCTCGTTGAGCCCGGGCTGAAGGCATTGATCACGCTCGATGCCACAGTCAGAACGATCTTAAGTTTTCCGGAACGCATCGGCATTAAAATCCTGACCCTGTTGGGAAAGGCCAAGCGTTTTTTCACCAGTTCAAGCCTGCACATTTCCCTTATCCAATCCTGCAAAAAGATACCGGTCGCCTGCGACCCGGAAGTCAATTCGTCCTGGGGGAACGACCCCCGGGTACTCCGGATGTGGTCCGCTTTCCCCTTTCCCGGGTCTGAAGAATCGCTCATCGTCGATACCATCAGGAGGGTGCACTTGATAACCGTACCCACACTCGTACTTCACGGGGCTGAGGATAAAATCGACCGTCCGGATACGGCACGACTTCTCTATGGCACACTGACCTGTCCCAAAAGTCTCCATATTATCGAGGGGAACGGGCATATGGGCCATCTGGACAGAAATAAGCATATGGTGATGGAACTGACTGCCCGGTGGGCATTGAAACATCTCAGCTGAAGCTCGGTCCGTCTCTCGTTTACGAAGATTGCGTCGGGCGGAGCAGCAAGTCGCTCAGGAAAGAAAAACCGATGTGTAAGGAGGGAAACATGAAGTTTGTTATCAAGAGATTCTCGGCATTCGCCATTATTTTTTTCGCGTTGGCGGCATCCCATGTCCTCACCGGTTGTGACGGAAGCGATGCGAATAAAGCGGCCAAAGAAACCGTGGAAGAGCTCAGCGGCAAGAATATCGTCGACAAGGGAGAAAAGATCAAGCAGCAGATCGATACACTGAGTGCCGAGCAAATAGAGAAGGTCCAGCAGGACATCAACAACGGGACCTACAGCCGGGAACAGGAAAACGAAGGCAAGTGAGTCGATGCATTCAAAGGCTCCTGTTGACTGAACAAAGCTACGCTTAAAGGAGGTGTTTCTGTGGAAAATGAAGGTACTGTCGTATGGATAACCGGCGCTTCTTCCGGAATCGGTGAGGCCCTGGCATATGCTTACAGTAACAGCGGCGCTCGACTGATCCTCTCATCCAGAAACGAGGAAAAGCTCAGAGAGGTGAAGGATAGATGTGCCGGACCGAAAGAGCATTTGGTTCTCCCACTTGATCTTGCAGACTCAGGATCCATTGAAGCCGGATGCAGGGAAGCGCTGAAATTTGCAGGCCGTGTCGACATCATGATTCATAGCGGCGGCGTTTCACAGCGCAGCCTGGCAGCTCAGACCCCCCTGGAGATCGACCGAAGGATCATGGAGACCAATTTCTTCGGCACCGTTGCCCTTACAAAGGCCGTCCTTCCTTCCATGCTGGAACGCAGATCAGGCCGTATCGTGGTGATCAGCAGCCTGGTGGGTAAGTTCGGGACTCCCCTTCGATCTTCCTACAGCGCATCCAAACACGCTCTCCACGGCTTTTTCGATTCACTGCGGGCCGAGATATGGGATCAGGGGATCTCAGTTGTAATCGTCTGTCCGGGCTTTATCAGGACCAGTATCTCCATCAATGCCCTCACCTCTAACGGCACGCCTCAGGGCACCATGGACGAGGCCCAGGCATGCGGAATGCTCCCGAATGTATGTGCCGCCAGGATCATCAGTACGATCGATGAAAAAAAGCCCGAGGTATATATCGGCGGCCGCGAGCTCCTGGGAGTATATCTCAAGAGATTTGTGCCCTCACTATTCAACCGGATCATCAGGAAGGCAAAAGTAACATAACAAAAAGGCCGGTACCCACTGGAATCACGGCTAATTTATGGTCCGCAAGGGATGATTTGTCATTTATCTTTCTCATACCGATTTCCGATAGATGATCTATGCATAATGTCGACCCCGTATCTCAGTACCGGCTCTTCCCGGCTGCTCTGGAAAGCTGCCTGTTTATCCCTGATTCTAAGCACAGGGGCAGGTTTTCCAGGAGAACTACTGCTGGAGAAAGGTCAGTACACGTTCATGAGAAACGGATGTGATGTATTGAAACGAGACAGGGTAAAAGGAGAAAAGATCAATTGAGTATCAGAGAAAAGGTCATTGATCTTATCAGGAACAAGACGACTTCCCTGCCGACTTTGCCGGTCATTATCAACAATATTATCGTGACGGCAAAGAGCGACAGTACTACGGCCAACGACCTCGCGCGTTTTATCTCCAACGATCAGGCACTCTCTGCACGGGTCCTCAAGATTGCCAATTCGCCTTACTACGGCCTGCCGAAAAAGATCGATTCCATATCCAGGGCGATTATCGTCATCGGTTTTAAAGAGATCATATCCATTGCGCTGGGTTCCGGAATATTCAAAGCGCTCACACCGAAGAGCAAAGATGTTCTGCTCGACATGAACGAACTGTGGAAGCACTCTATCGGGGTCGGATTTGCATCCAGACAGATCGAGATGACGGCGAAGAAGTCCATGGAAGAATCCACCATGCTCGTGGGCCTGCTCCACGACATGGGTAAGATCCTCTTCCTCATCTATTTCCCGGGCGATTATTCCGAAGTACTGGTAAAACACCATGCGGATGGGGTTCCCCTCCATGCAGTCGAGCAGGACCTCCTGGGGATCGATCATCCCGAAATCGCGTATATGCTGATGAAACAATGGAATTTCCCGGACAATATCAGCATCCCCATCCGGTACCATCACAATCTCATCGATTGCCCCTTTGAATATCTGAACCGAGCCATGATGGTAAACGTTGCAGATTATCTCTGCCAAACAGCAGGAATCGGGCACAGCGCAAACAGCAATCCGGAAAGAAAGGATGAAGTGATATCGGCCCTTGGCCTCTCCGGCCGGCAGATTGAGGAGCTTGCCAAAACGATGACGGCGTCCCGCGACCAGGTGGACAGCTTCCTTGAGGCCTTATCATAGAGGGATTATGAAGGATATTTTCGGAGAAAATCTTCCGCTGAACCTTCTCGATGAAGAAGACAATAAACTCCTGCTCGACAATATAAGGACCGTATATAATAAATTTCAAGACAAGCTGTCTCAGCTTTCCATCCTGCGGGAACTGGGAAACATCCTTTTCTATATCAACGACTTCAAACGTATCTGTCAGACAATCATGGACATCACCATCAACAATACCGTAGCGAGGAACTGCTCCATCATGCTTCTCGATTTCGACACGAACAAGCTCTTTCTCGTTGCGGCAACCAATCCCCATGGGGAAAGCTACGTTATTGATACCTGGAAAATGTTTTCCAAAGAAGATGTGCACTACACCTTTTCCTATGGAGAAGGCGCTGCAGGAGAGTCCCTTCAGAAAAAAGAGCCGATTCTTATCGATGACGTGAGCCAATCAGCGATCTTCAACAAGAGCAAGAAGACAAAAGTCAAAATCGGTACGCTGCTTTCGCTCCCTCTCATCATCGAAGACTCTGCCTGCGGTGTTTTTACCTTGAGCCACCCTCAGCCCCATATGTTCAAGCCCAACGACGTGAACCTGTTTACGATCGTGGCGAATATAGTTGCCCTGGCCATCAACAGCGCATTGAGCTTTGAGACGCTCAAGAATTCGGAAGAAAAGTACCGGGCATTGACGGAATACTCGAACGACGGTATTACCATCATCCAGGGCGGCAGGCACATGTATGCCAATCCAAGTTATAAATCCATGACCGGCTACAGTTTCAAGGAGTTGAAGGATATCCCCTTTGACCGGATCCTCTGTCCGCTTGAGCACACAAACGGCTATGTACCCAAGATGAATCCCCTGGACAGCAACATTCCGGGGACCTTTGAGGGTTCACTGGTCGGTAAGACCGGCAAGAAATTTGCGGTGGAGATATCTCATGCCTCGTTCATCTATATGGGTCGGCATGCAAAGATCATCTCCATGCGTGATTTAAGGGAACGCAAGGAGCTCGAGATCAAGCTCCAGCAGGCTCAGAAGATGGAGGCCCTCGGGGTTATAGCCGGAGGTGTGGCACACGACCTCAACAATATCCTCTCCGGCATCACGAGCTACCCAGAGCTCCTGCTCATGGATATGAAAGATGACAATTCCTTAAAAAAACCCCTGCTCACCATAAAAAAATCAGGAGAAAAGGCCATTGCCACGGTACAGGATCTGCTGACCCTTGCACGGAGAGGAGCAGCAGCAATGGAGGTGGTAGACATCAACCAACTGGTGGATGAATACATCGAGAGTCCGGAGCATAAAAAAATCAAGTCGCATCACCCCAAGGTCTGGGTCTCGAAAAATTTCGAAAACGGGAGCTTGAACATCATGGGTTCTCCCTACCATCTCACCAAGACCCTCCTGAACCTCGTCCTCAATGCTGCAGAGGCCATGCCCGAGGGTGGCAACTTAAGCATAAGTACCGAGACCCGCCATCTGGACAGGCCTATCCAGGGTTATGAACTCATCGAGGAAGGGGACTATGTAATCCTTACCGTCTCCGATACCGGCGAGGGCATACCGCCCGACTCTCTGGGCAGGGTTTTCGAGCCTTTCTATACAAAGAAAAAATTCGGCAGGAGCGGCACGGGCCTTGGCCTGCCCGTCGTATGGGGAACCGTCAAAGACCACGGCGGGTTTGTCGATGTGAACAGCGTAGAAGGAGAGGGTACGACCTTCACTCTTTACTACCCGGTGACGCGCCAGGAATCGCAGCATGACAAAACCTTCCTGTCCATTGATGCTTACCGGGGCAAAGGCGAAAATATCCTGGTGGTGGACGACATCATGGAACAGCGGGAAATAGCCTCCATGATCCTCACCAAGCTCGGATACCAGGTGACTGCGGTATCCAGCGGAGAAGAAGCCATAGAATACATGAAGGACCATGGAGCAGACCTCATGATACTCGATATGATCATGGACCCCGGGATCGACGGGCTCGAAACCTATAAGAAAGTGCTCAAAATCCATCCAAAGCAAAAAGCCATCATCACGAGCGGCTTCTCCGAGACCAAGCGGGTAAGAGAGGCGCAGGAGCTCGGTGTCACGGCATACATCCGGAAGCCTTACTTCCTGGAGAAAATCGGGCTCGCGGTGAGAAAAGCCCTCGACGAGTAGCAAGCGCCCTATTTGCCATCTGCAGGGAACAGCATACTATATTCACACTATATCAATGCCATAAGGAGGTTTTTATGGCCCTGTCCAAGATAGTCGTCATGGGTTCAGGTGCGGTAGGAGCATCCGTTGCCGCGATTATTGCGCAAAAAAGCCTGGGAAGCATCTTCCTCTACGACATCGCCGATGGACTTGCAGCAGGCAAGGCCATGGATATAAACCAGGCATCCCCGAGCCTCCATACAGACTGCCGTGTAACGGGAAGCAGTTCGCCGGACACCCTCATAGGTTCAGACATCATTGTTTTTACGGCAGGGTCTGCCAGACATGCCGGCATGGACCGTTTGGACCTCCTTAAGAAGAATATGGATGTTGCCCGCCAGGCCGGCATGCATATCATGGAATTCTGCCCTCGGGCATATGTGCTCGTCGTGACGAATCCCGTGGAGGTGATCACCTGGTACCTGAGAAACACCTGGCCCGATATGAATGCATTCGGCCTTGGGTGTTCGCTGGATACCGTGCGTTTCGTATATTTCATTGCAGAAGCTTTGGGGGTATCGGCTGAACAGGTCAATGGATTGGTAGTCGGGGCCCATACCGACGATATGATACCTCTTGCCAACCATGCATCGGTGGGCGGGATACCCTTACCTTCCATGGTAGACAGAAATACCATTGATACGATAATACGTCGCACAAGGGTCGCGGGGACGACGATCGTACAAAATCTCAAACAGCATAGCGGGTTCTATGCTGCGTCCCATGTGATTGCCCGGATAGTCGAGTCTATCGTGCTCGACCGCTCGGCAATATTCCCCGTAAGCGTACCGTGCGCAGGAGAATACGGATTCCGGGATATCGTCCTCGCGCTGCCTGTCATCGTCTGCAGGGAAGGAGTCAACCAGATCGTCGAGATGGATCTGGATTCTCATGAACGCGCCTTATTGGAGGTTTGTGCATCATCCATGGCACACATCATCCGCGATATCAGAGATGAGGGTTCATCGTATATTGATATCGGGAATGAACTCCCTCAATAGTATTATAGAGGGCACGACACATGCGATAAGACAGTCAGGAATAAATGTCCTTGGAAGCAGGGCCTAGAATGATATGATGAAAAAGCCAAAATCAGGAGGATTGAAATGAAAAGGAGACCGATCGACTACTCCGAGTTTCTCGTTCAACCGCACACCATCTGGGCGCGTCAATGGCTGGTCCTCACCTGCGGAGATTTCGAGACAGGGAAATTCAACTCCATGACCGTAGGATGGGGAGGCTTCGGCGTCATGTGGAATATGCCCTTTGCCCAGGTTGTCGTGAGGCCCGGGCGGCATACCTACGGGTTCATGGAACAATATAATACCTTCACGCTCTGTGCGCTCGGGAAAAAATACCGTGATGCCCTGCAGATACTAGGAAGCCGATCAGGCAGAGACAGGGATAAGATCTCGGAATCCGGCCTTACCCCGGTACCTTCCACAAAAATCGCTGCGCCGGGTTTTGCCGAGGCCCAGCTCATCATCGAGCTGAAAAAAATCTATTGGGATGATTTCAAACCGGAACATTTTCTCGATCCTTCCATCGACGAGAACTATCCCCAGAAAGATTATCACAGGATATTTTTTGGTGAGATCCTGGCTATCTTCGGGACAGGAACGTATACGATCATCTGATCCATGCCTCTTATCCGCTCTCACGGAGATACAGTGACGCTCGAAAAGGGATATCCTTCATACCCGGACCCTGCTGCAATCCCTCTTCCCATGTCCTCCCGTTTTGCCTATGCAGGGTGCGGGCTATGATAGAGATTCGCTGGCTGGGTGCTGCCGGTCTCGAAATCGCTGTTGACAGGAACATCGTTCTCATTGACCCCTATCTTTCAAGGCCTGGCAAATTCAGCGTGCTCTTCAGGCAGCTCCGTCCCTCACAGTCCCGCATCCGGTCTTACACTTCGGGGATAGCGGGCAAGGTGTCCGCCGTCATCTGCGGCCATACCCACTTCGACCATGCCCTGGATATCCCGGATATCGTGTCCGTTGAACACTGCAGGGCCATAGGCGGCAGAAGTCTCAAGGCTCTTTTTGAAATCTCCGGTATGAACCCGGAGATGGATGTGTGCAAAGGGAACGAATCGTACGAGCTCGAAAGAGGAATAAAGGTGCACATGATTCCTTCCCGGCACGGGCTCGTCCTGTTTGGAAGAGTCCCCTACCCGGGCGAAATCGATCCTCATGACGAGGCACCGATCAAGGCCGGCCAATACGGTCTCGGCACCATGTTCATGCCGAAGATCGAGATAGGAGGAGTCACCCTGTTGCATGCAGGCAGCGCAAATTTCATCGAATCGGAAGTCAGTGGGCACAGGTGCGATATCCTCTTCATGTGTGTCCCCGGCTGGAAAAACGTGCCCGAGTATACGACGAAGTTTGTAGAAATGCTTGATCCTGAGGTCATCGTCCCCTTTCACTTCGATGATTTCACTGCACGCATCCCGAATACCGGCAGAGTCCGAAACCTCCCCTTTACCGATATGCAGGGATTTATCGAGCGGATCCATCATAACAACCCGGGCGCGGTTATCAGGATTCCCAACCCGGATGAGGTGATGCGGTTTTAATCCGCGAGGATATCACTATCGATTTCCTGCCGGAACGTTTCGTCAGAGAAGGATGCCTTCTTCGATCTTTCCTGACTTATGAACACCCCCGCAAAGACGAGGACCGATGCGCCATACTGGAACGGGGTGAATTTCTCGCCCAGGATCAGCCATCCGAGGAAAACCGTGAATACCGGAATGAGGTTTACGAATGCAGACGCCTGGCTGGCAGGCATGCGGCTGACACCGAAATTGTAGAGCCCGTATGCGCCGATGGTCACGAATATGCCCAGGTAGAGGATACTGAAGGCCGGAACCATGGCGAATTCTCTCGGCAGGGCAGTTCCGGGCAGCCACAGGAAAGGAAGGAAAAACAAAGTCCCCGCAAAGGCTTGAAGGGCTGTGAGAAACAGCGGGCTGTAGCGTTCGGTAAGCTTTTTCAACGTGATGTTGTACCCGACCGCACAGACCATGGCGATGAATTCGAAAAGATTCCCCAGGGCCGGATGGGGCGCATTTTCGGACGGAGCGCTTGTCATGCCGAGGAGCATTACCCCTATTATGGCTATGAAAAAACCTGCCAAGGCTCTTCGGGTGACCTTCTCATGAAGGATCATACTCGCTGCAACGGCTACCATGAGCGGGAGCACGGCAGTAACCATGCCTGCCTGTGAGGCTGTGGTGTTCCGGACGGCATGCGTCTCAAAGAGGAAATAGAGACAGGGCTCGAACGAGACGAGCAAAACGAAATATTTCAGGTCTTCCTTTCTCCAGGCGTTTCTTTTAAACCTTCCTGCAAAAAAGAGAAAGCATACGCCTGCCACCGCCATACGCCCGAAGATCACCACCATGGGGTCATAGGCCTCGAACGCAAGCTTCAACGCGATAAAGGAGCTGGCCCAGAGCGCCATGGCAAGGACAAGGAATATCCGGGGTAGTAGAGCCTTCCTGTGCTGCATCCCTGTGACTACCTTTCGGAAAAGATCTGTGTAAAAACCACGTTGATCACATACCACTTACGGACATGGGTGAAAACACCAAATCCCTTTTTGGAAAATCTGTGATAGTATTACGAATTAAAGTATTTTCACGGAATCCCGGAAACGTTCCGGTTAATGTCCGGGTTCGGAAAGGACGGCAAGGCATGGGTTTTTGTCCGAGATGCGGTCATATGCTTATCACAAAAGAAATCGACGGCCGGCTGAGGGAGGCGTGCCAGGCAGAATCATGCCCGTTTGTGCTCTGGGATAATCCCACGCCCGTTGTTGCCGGCATCGTGGAGCATGAAGGGGATGTCATCCTGGTTCGCAATGTGGGCTGGCCGGAAAAGATGTTCGGATTGGTGAGCGGATTCCTGGAAAAGGGGGAAACGCCTGATGAGGCGATTGCACGCGAGGTGAAAGAAGAGCTCGGCATCGATGCCCGGATCGAGAGCTTCATCGGATACTACTCGTTCCTTGAGAGAAACCAGCTCATTCTCGCTTTCCACATCATTGCCCACGGCACTGTCATTCTTGGAGAAGAACTCCAGGAATTCAGGCGTGTCGCCCCGGCGAAATTGCGCCCATGGCCTTTCGGGACGGGTCCTGCAGTCAGAGACTGGCTGGTGAAGAAGGGAATCTCTCCTTTGTGAGTCTGTTCCTTATGTAGATCTCTCCATGGGAAAGACCGAGTTTGCACCTTTCCTCCCTTCCTAGGCCTCGAAATCAACACGGCATTGGCGTGTATTTGCCCTTGTAGATCTTATTTGAAATATGAGAGATTGATCATACATTCAATCCATCATAAGGGGGTTTGTTTTGAAGAAAATTACCGCAATAACTTCTCTTCTCCTTTTCGGCCTTGTACCACCTGCTGTGGCAGGCAATGACAATCCTCGGGTGTGCTTGGAGACCACCAAGGGGAATATCGTCATCGAGCTCGATAAATCCAAGGCTCCCAAGACCGTGGATAATTTCCTGTCCTATGTCAAAACCGGTTTTTATGAAGGCACCATCTTCCACCGGGTAATCAAGGGGTTCATGGTCCAGGGAGGCGGGCTCACGGAAGACATGCAGCAGAAAAAAGCCAACGCCCCGGTAACCAACGAAGCCGACAACGCCTTGAAAAATCTCCGCGGTACGATTGCCATGGCCCGCACGCAGGACCCCAACTCTGCAACGTCCCAGTTCTTCATCAATACGGTTGATAACCAGTTTCTCGATTTTACGGCAAAGACACTTAATGGATGGGGATATTGCGTATTCGGCCGGGTGGTGGAAGGGATGGACGTGGTGGATACCATCGAGAACCAGCCCACGACGTTTAAAGGAATGTACCGGGATGTCCCTGCAGCACCGATTACGATTAAACGGGCCTTCCTCGTGGGAGAAGAGAAAGAAAAGGACAAAAAATAGTTTTCACCCATCGTGCATCTGATGCGAACGTGCCGATGCCGTGAAGAGACCAGCCGGAGAAACCCTTAAAGGATAGGTCTATGGAGCTTACAGGGAAAAAAGCCGTTGTATCCTGGGCCTTCTATGACTGGGCAAACTCCGCCTTTGCCACCACGATCATGGCCGGGTTCTTCCCCATATTCTTCAAGCAGTACTGGAGCGCGGGCGTGGATGCCACCACAAGCACGGCACGGCTTGCCTTCGGCAACTCGCTGGCAGGTATCATCATCGCCCTGAGCGCGCCGGTGCTCGGCGCGATTGCCGATCGCGGCACGGCGAAAAAACGGTTCCTGGTATTTTTTGCCTTCCTGGGAGCCGTAGTGACTTCATCTCTGTTCCTGATCCCAAAAGGTTCCTGGATGCTTGCTAGCGGTGTCTACATCCTCGCCGTTATCGGTTTCTCGGCCGGCAACACCTTCTATGATTCCCTGCTCCCCGGCGTAGCCCCTCCGGACAGGTTGGATTTCGTCTCCGCTCTCGGATTTGCCCTCGGATACCTGGGCGGCGGGCTGCTCTTTGCCGTGAATGTCTGGATGACACTGCGCCCTGCAACATTCGGCATGACACAAGCTTCCGAGGCAGTGAGAATTTCATTCCTGAGTGTGGGCATCTGGTGGATCGTCTTCACCCTTCCGCTTATATTCTTTGTGAGGGAACGCCCCCCAGCAGGGGCTGCAGTGGGCATGAACATGGTAAAAGCCGGATTCCTTCAGCTCCGGGGCACATTCCGGGAGATCAGGCACCTGAAGATGATCTTCCTCTTTCTTGCGGCATACTGGCTCTACATCGACGGGGTGGATACGATTGTCCGGATGGCCGTGGACTACGGGCTTTCTCTCGGTTTCCAGGCGAGCGACCTTATAGGTGCGCTTCTCATCACCCAGTTCGTCGGGTTTCCCTGCGCCATCGGCTTCGGTTATCTCGGTGAGAAAATCGGGGCGAAACGGGCTATATTCATTGCCATAGGCGTATACCTCTTCATATCCATCTGGGGAGCTTTCATCACGAGCAAACAGGAATTCTATCTCATGGCCGTCATCATAGGTTTTGTCCAGGGTGGCATCCAGGCCCTTTCCCGGTCTTTCTACGCCCGCATCATTCCTGAGGGCAAATCGGCCGAGTACTTCGGATTCTATAACATGCTCGGCAAGTTCGCCGTTATCATAGGCCCAGTACTCATCGGGTCCGTGGGTCTGCTCATGAGGTCGTTCGGCGTTGGAGGCACTATGGCTTCGAGGCTCGGCATCACCTCCATAGCCCTGCTGTTCCTGGCAGGAGGAATCCTGCTCTCTTTTGTTGACGAGGATACGGGCATTCAGGAGGCTGCATGCCTCCGGGATGCTCCTCTGAAAACAGATGCCTCTCCACTATAAAGGAATGCGGTTATTCCGCGCCTTCGGGAACGCCTGTGGGGAAAAGGCTGGGGAATGCATCCGGTATCTGCTATACTCATCCGTGTTCCCGGATGCCATCGGATCTTTCAAGGAGGCCTCACCGTCATGGGACTCACGGTTCTGCTTGTGGACGCACTGAATCTTATCCGCAGGGTTGATGCAGCCCATCGGGATATCCTCGACCGGACGGCGGGTGGATATCCGATCGAGCCCCATGTCCAGTCACTGAAACGCGCCCTCAAGGAATGCGATCCGACCCATGCGATCAGCGTTTTCGAGGGACATGGCGCGTGTTTCCGGTCAAAGGTGTACAAAGAGTATAAGGCGGGAAGGCCACCCATGCCCCATGACCTGGAGCTGAGCCTTCCCCGCATCAAGGATGCTTTCCTCGAGGTCGGGGTTAAATCCGTAGAGATGGATTCCATGGAGGCCGACGATCTCATCGCAACATTAGCATGCAAGGTGGAATCGAGGAAGGGCCGCGTGATCATCCTCTCGACCGACAAGATCTTCCTGCAACTCCTCTCGGGGTACATCCGCGTGAGGGATCACTTCAACAAGAGATACCTGGATGAATCCTATGTCCTGGAAAAGTTCCACATCCATCCTTACCAGCTCGCAGACCTCCTGGCGCTCGCAGGAGACCCGACCAACAATATCCCCGGCATCCCGGGGATCGGCATGAAAACAGCTGCGCGTCTCATTGCCGAGTGTCAGTCCCTGGAAAATGTCCTTTCCCAGGCTCCTGCCATGGGCACGAAGCTGGGGCAGGCCATCGGCAAGCATGAACAGGAAGCCCTCATGTTTCAGGGGCTGCTTCGCCTGAAAAAAGATATCGAACTGGGCGTCAATCTGCAATCGTTCAGGTGTCGTCCAGGTTAAGGGAACCAAGGTGCAGCCCTCCCCCTTCCTGTGCCTTTTTTTTACGGTGAAGGAGGAGGGCTTATGTATCAGAGAATGGTGCGCTTTCCGTTATACCGGTCAATGTCGTAATACTTGTCTACATCAACCGTCCTTATCTTGTTGATAATATCTTTCATGGGCACCGATGCGATTTCGCCGTGGATGTAGCTGACCATCCTGCCGAAGTCCTCGCACAGGATCATATCCACGGCTGCTATGCCGAACCACCGGGCCATGAGCCTGTCCCGCGCCGACGGGACCCCGCCGCGCTGGAGGTGGCTCAAGACCACGTATCTCGATTCGAACCCGGTACCCTTCTGGATCTGATCGGAGATGTAGCCTGCGATCCCCCCAAGAGACTTGTGTCCGAAATCATCGATCTTCTGGTCCTTGAAAAACTCGCCTCCTTCCGTGGGCTGGGCGCCCTCGGAAACGACCACGATGCTGTACTGGATCTCGCGGCCCTTGCGTTCAAGAAGCAGATCGCACACCTTTTTCATGTCAAAAGGATGCTCGGGGATGAGAATGATGTACGCACCGCTGCACTCTCCGCCCTGCAGAGCGAGCCATCCGGCATGCCTTCCCATGGTCTCCACGACAAAGATGCGGTTGTGCGATCCTGCCGTGGTACGAAGCCGGTCGATCTCTTCCATGATGACGTTGAGCGCCGAATCAAATCCCAGGGAATACTCTGTCGCCATGAGGTCGCCGTCAATGGTCTTCGGGATACCTATAGTCTTGATGCCCCGTTTATAAAGCTTATAAGCTACGCCAAGGGTATCTTCGCCGCCGACAGCTATGATGACATCGATTCCGAGCTTCCTGATGTTCTCGACAACCTTGTCCGAACGGTCATTCTTCGGATTAAAAGGATTGGTGCGGGATGTTCCCAGATTCGTTCCGCCGTAACGGTCCCATGCCCTGACTTTTTCTTCGTCCAGTGGCTCGAGGTAAAGCGCCCTGCTCTTTTCATCATCCGGATCGACTTCCGCAATACCTTTCCAGCCTTCGCGAATCCCCACTACCTCGAACTTCATCGACCGCTTCCCAGCGAGAAGCGGGTCCAATGCGGTTTTGACGACCCACTTGATAGCCCCGTTCAGCCCCGGACAATCACCTCCGCCTGTAAGTATCCCAATCTTCGTCGTCATGTACTCCCCCTTTTTGCTTATCGAAGCGTGTCTCATCAAGATGTTTTTCCATAATAAATAATTATATTTGATCACGTCGGTAAGTCGATGATAAATGTTTAATCACCGTGTAAGGAGGAATCCAATGAAGGTCATATTCCACAAGGATTTCTACCAGGTATATACCTCCGACCCTGCAGCCGAGAATGGGAGAATGGAAGCAGTCGTCGAAGTGATCGGTCCCCATGTACAGTTCATCGATGCAGAGCACGCTCCGGAAGACCACATCGGAGCGGCCCATACCGAAAGGCACATCCGGCACGTACAGGATATCGGCCTCCACGGAATCGCCTCCCTCGCTGCAGGAGGAGCGATTCAGGCCGCCGCCATAGGCATGACCGAGCCGTGCTTCGGCCTTATCCGGCCTCCCGGCCATCATGCCTCGTCCGACTCATCGTGGGGCTTCTGCTACTACAACAATATGGCCATCGCCATTCTGCACCTGAAAAAACTGGGCAAGATAAACACCGCTTTTATCCTGGATTTCGATCTCCACTACGGAGATGGGACAGTCAATATCCTGGGGAGAAAAGGCTACGTAACCATCCTCAACCCGGATAGAAGCGACCGCAATGCCTATCTCAAGGAAGTCCTGAACGCGCTGGAACAGTGCACCGCGGATATAATCGGAATCTCGGCAGGGTTCGACAACCATCAGCAGGACTGGGGCGGTCTGCTGGCAACCGAAGATTACCGCGAGATGGGAAGGGCCGTTAGGCAGGCGTCCATAAGAAATAAGGGCGGGTGTTTCGCGGTACTCGAAGGCGGGTACAATCACCATGTTCTGGGGCATAATGTCCTTGCCCTGATCAACGGGCTCACGGAAGAATAATGCAAAGAAAGCTTGCAGTGCCCGGATGCCTGACTGCCTGTGCAAAAAACTGATTCCTCAAGACGGGCCTTCCCGTTTTTTAAAGTTTCAGATGGGAATAGCACTTTCCGATAGAGCAGATAGTATTGCGGGTCATTCACGATGCTGCGGGATGTTGCATGTGACATGCACACATCGATATTGAACGGCAATGCACAGAGCGGTTTTTTGTGATCGGGGTGTAGAGAATGCAGAATGCATGGTTACTGGATGAGACTTCGCTCTTCTTCAGGTTCGGGATTGCGCTCCTCGTCGGCATCCTCGTGGGCATACAGCGTGAATATTCCTTTAATGATCCCGAAACCGAACACCCGGGCATACGGACATTCGCGCTCATGGGGCTTATCGGCTGTGCCAGCGCACTTTCCTCGGACCTTATCCAGTCGCCCCTGCCGTTCGTTTCCGTGATCGTCGTAGTCGGCGGCTTCTTCACCGTGACGTATTTTATCGGCGCCTGGAAGGGCCAGAGCGGCCTTACCACACCGGTCTCGGCATTGATCACCGTGCTCAGCGGGGCACTCATCTTCTGGGGAAAGATCACTATCGGCATTGCCCTTGGTGTTGCCACCACGGTAATGCTCTCGATCAAACCCGAGACGCACCGGTTTGTGCGGCATCTCACCCGGGAAGATCTCTATGCAATTCTCAAATTCGCCGTCATCACGGCGATCATCCTGCCCATACTACCCAACAAGCACCTGGGTCCGCCGCCTTTCGACGTATTCAATCCTTTCATCATCTGGCTGCTGGTCGTGTTCATCTCCGGCATCAGCTTCATCGGCTATATTCTGATCAAGGTGCTCGGCACGCAGAAGGGCATGGGCGTCACAGGTTTCCTCGGCGGCATTGCTTCGAGTACTGCAGTTACTCTCGGCCTCTCTCAGCGGAGCAGGCATGAAGATGCACTTTCCCGGCCCTTTGCCCTGGCTATAGTCATTGCGTGGAGTATCATGTTTGCCAGACTCATGGGCATTATCGTCGCATTGAACCTGGAGCTCGCAGCGCTGCTCTGGCGTCCTCTGCTCATTCCCTTTGCAGTGGGATTGTCCTATGCCCTCTTCCTCTTTATCATCCACCAAGGTGATGAGAAAGCAGAGATGCGCATATCGAACCCATTCGAGCTCTGGCCTGCCATTACGTTCGGGATCATTTTCACCTTGATCCTTCTCCTTGCCAGGGCTGCCCAGACCTACCTCGGAGAAAGCGGAATCTACATTACGAGCTTCCTCTCCGGTCTTGCTGATGTAGATGCCATAGCTCTCTCCCTTACGCAACTCAGCCACGGCCAGAATGGGATCAACCTGTCCACGGCGGCGAGGGCAATCGTCTTTGCCACGATAGCCAACACATTCTTAAAGGGCATGTTCGTCCTCTGCATCGGGTCCGCCGGGTTAAGAAGAATAATCCTGCCGGGATTCCTTTTCCTGATATGCGCATCCATCCTTGCCGTCTTTCTTACATAAACAAAGGCACATATCGTATCAAGGGAGTTAATCCCTGCTCTCGTGATGAGAAAGTGCAGGCTCCCTTACAATCATTGAATAAGAAGTAACAAACATTATTCTATTGACTCATGTATGATTTTCATTCTTTACAGTGAATATTGGCATGACGGTATATTCCAACTTACATACTCAATTCATAAGATTTAAAAGGAGGAGACCCATAATGAAAATTCAAGAAGTACGTGAAATTGCCAAGAGAATGAATGTTGCTGTGAACTCTTCGAGAACGAAGCAGGACCTCATCCGTGACATCCAGGTAACCGAAGGCAATTCCCCTTGTTATAAAGCGATTGCCGATTGCGGAATCGCCAATTGCCTCTGGAAAAACGACTGTCTCTCGAATAAGAAATAGCACGCTCATGCGTAAGGAGAAGGGCATATCCCCTGTCGGCGGTTGCACCGTACTTTAGATATTTTATTATTTCATACATCATCTTATATGCATACCGTATCCTGGCCGGGGCTTTGCCCCTCCCTCCCACATACCATGAAGCTGGACTCCTCTAAAATAGAACGGCAGAGGAGCAGTATCGGGGTAGGAGAAAGGCAGAGGATGACTTCCCCCTACTCTTTAATGTTCCAGCTTGATTTGTGCGATGAGACAGGTGGGTGCTTTGGTACGCATGTCCAGAAGGGATCGTACCTCCGGAATGCGTTGCAAGCAGGCCCAAGAGGAGGGAAGTGTACATGAAGGTGAGCAGCGTCGCTCAGATGAGGGCAATGGACAGAGCTGCAGGAGATTCCTACGGGATAACCGAGCTGCTTCTCATGGAGAACGCCGGCCTTGCCGCAACGGCGGTATTGAATAACGAGATCGGAATTTCAGGCAGGACCTTCCTCGTTTTCTGCGGCAGCGGGAACAACGGCGGCGACGGATTCGTGGTAGCGAGGAAGATCCTATCCTTCAGAGGCAAGGCAAAGGTATTCATCCTGGGTGATCCTGAAAAGTATACGGGTTGTGCGAAAACGAATCTGGAGATCCTTTCCCGTCTTCCCATTGAAGTCGAGAGACTCGATTCGGTCCAGACCGTCATATATGATCTCACGCATTGCGATGCGGTTATCGATGCAATGCTCGGAACCGGAATCGACAGGGAAGTCACAGGTATCTATGCAGATGTGATCGGAGCGCTCAATGAAAGCTCGAAGACGGTCTTAAGTCTTGATATCCCATCAGGCGTCAATGGAAATACCGGGCACATCATGGGGTGTGCGGTAACAGCGGATTATACGGTAAGCTTCGGACTTCCCAAGCTCGGTAATCTCCTCACGCCGGGGTATGACCTCTCCGGAAGGCTCTTCGTAAGCCGCATATCTTTCCCGCCCCGGCTCTATGACGCTGACGATATCCTGGTTGAGGTCAGCTCTCCGCCCGAGCTGCCTCCACGGGACTCGGCAGGCCACAAGGGCACCTTCGGGGAGGCTCTTTTCATTGCAGGCGCATCAGGATACTATGGCGCACCCTACTTCTCCGCCATGTCCTTTCTCAAGGCAGGAGGCGGGTATTCAAGACTTGCATGCCCGGAATGCATTATGCCGTTCGTTGCCGGCAAAGGGGGAGAGATCGTCTTTATTCCCCAGAAACAGACCTCTTCGGGCAGCATCTCATACCAGAACAGGGACGCTCTGCTCAATCTGGCCGGAAAGATGGATATCGTGATCATCGGCCCAGGCCTTTCATTGAGTGATGAAACCGGCCGGCTTGTGCGTGAACTGGCCCAGATGATCGAAAAGCCCCTGCTTATCGACGCAGACGGCATTACCGCCGTCAGTGGTGATCCGGAGATTTTAAAAACACGCCGTGCACACACTATCCTGACGCCCCACATGGGTGAGATGTCCAGGATCACCGGCATGCCCGTTTCAAAGATCGATGAGGATAGAATTGCCGTACTGACGAGAACCAGCTCCGAGCTCAATTCCATCATTGTCCTGAAGGGCGCGAACTCCCTCATCGGATATCCTGACAAACGAGTCCTGATAAACGTGAGCGGTAACTCCGGCATGGCCACCCCCGGGTCGGGGGATGTACTCACAGGAACCATAGGAGCCATGTTCGGGCTCGGGCTCGATATCCACAGCGCGGTAAGCAAGGGTGTATTCATACATGGGGCATCAGGCGATCTTGCTGCTGCAGAAATCGGACCTGATGGCATAACCGCTCAAGACATACTCGACTTCCTGCCAAAGGCGCTTCAGATAGACCGCGAGGGGCTGCTTGAAGAGTTGTACCAGGGGGCTGAGATCATATAGACACTTAAAGCAGATCCGCTGAAACAGGTAGAGTTATATAAAATTTCACTAAATATGTGCTTATGTTTTTTTTCCAGACCGCCGATAAAGTTATCAGCAAAGAAAAAACTCTCTTCATAACTGCCAGGCAGCAAAATGCTTCTTGGCTTTTTTTTTTGCCTTTTTCTCCTGCAGCTATCCCTCATTCATAGGCTGTCTGCCGACGACGTGTCTGTGTTTCTCCCAGCACGCATTCCAGATGAGAATGTCGGCAAGGAGAAAAGAGGCACTTGATCGAGGTTGGGAACCGACCTCCTTTAAACACTTTTCTTTCCCCTCACCCACATGATCTTCTGCCCTAATACGGGAGGAATCCCCATCAGGCATTATATACAATATTAGGGGTCATAATGGCACACCCCCTATCCGTTCTTTAGCGCGAATTCATCCTAAGGAAGGGAGCTCGATATGATAAACAGAAGAAGGCTCATAAAGCAGGGCGAAAAGATCTCTGTGAGATTTGATTTCCATGAGCGAGACCTCCTGCGAGAAAATACGAACGGCTACCCCAAACTCACGGACCGTCTGAGGCTGTCGCTCCTTGATCACGACAAAATCATTGCACGTTATTCCCTGGAAGAACTCAGCATCCTGCTTGAAATTATTACCGCAGAAGCAATCCATACCAATGACAAAGCCCAGCATAACGATCTGGTTAAGCTCTGTGACCGGCTTATCGGGATCTGTAAATCCTACATAGAAGAATGAACCAAGGTTTTATATTATAAGCAGAAGTGGACCCATGCCTTGAAGATTTCTGACGGCCTTTATGGTTATTGCATAAATAGTCGCACTGCATCCCGTGCAAGCACGAAGGCAAAGACCCATAAAAGAACTCCGAGGCCCCGCATGCAATGCCGGTAAGCTCTCCCGATGATCAGGTGCCGTGCCCTGCCTGCAAGGATTGACACCGCGATTTTGGAACCGATAAGAAAGAAATAAAAACCGATCACAAATGCCGAAACATGAACAGCTCCCCGGGAAGAAGCCTGCATAACAATGGGCGCACCAACGGTCATCCAGAAGAGATACGGATGAGGGCTCAGCATGTTGGTGAGTATTCCTTTCCGGAGAGACTGAGACTCCCTGTCGGCAGAAGAGATCGTGATCTCGGGAGACGTGAAGGTTTCAAAGCCTAAATAGACCACGAAAAACGCACCGGATAATGAGATCAATCCAAGGGCGAGATTGAAACTGCTGAGTTTGCTGATCACGAGAAGCGTCAGGACAACTATGGGAAGATCCGTGATAATCGGTGCAAAGGCCACCTTGATCCCGGCTTTGTACCCGTGTCGGAACGTTTCCGTCAGGACAAGGGTAATGAGCGGCCCCGGTGCAAGCCCTGCCGAAAGACCAAAGACTATGCCGGATATGAGGTAAACCATCCCGGGGCCTCTCCTCTCCCTTTGTGCTTCCGAAACATCCTTTTCTTTTGAACTCCCCTCATCGTAGCCGGATGATTACCTCTATGCAAAAAAGCCTCTCATGATCAACAGGTTTCGTTATCAGGTGTTGGGAAATCTCTCCTCTTCTGTTATTACCAATGTCATAGATGAATATGAGCCCTTTGAGGAGGATACATGTTTAAAAAATTACTCTATCCCACAGACTTCTCGGATATTGCCCAGGCAGCGATCAAGTATATCGAACAGCTGAAGTGCGCAGGTGCACAGGAGGTGCTCGTCCTCCATGCCATTGATTCGAGAAGTCTCGATCTCCTTGTCTATAATCCTACAGTATCCATGGAGTTTGAGAAAAACCTTCGAGAAGATGCTCAGAGCAAGATGGATGCCGTAAAGTCGCTTCTGGAAGGCATGGGGTTCGTGGTAAAAACCAGGATAGCGGTAGGCATCCCTTCAAGGGTTATTCTTACGACAGAAGAGCAGGAAGACATCTCTGTCATCGTACTCGGATCCCACGGGAAGAGCAATATCACGGAGATCCTCCTGGGCTCGGTTTCAGAGGAAGTTATCCGTTCCGCGCAGAAACCGGTGCTCGTGATAAAACGCTAACGTACGTATCGATGGTCAGGATTCCGGGTTCATGAACCTTCCCATGAAAAGGGCACTATATCTTGAGCATGAACCAGAGCAGCCTATCTGCAGCTGACAAAGAGCGTATCATTGATGCCTCTCCCTGATCTTTGCCGGCCTGGTCCCCTCCGTCCGATGCGGACCGCACGATGGAGCCGGCATACCACCAGTCTGAATACAGGTTATCCAGAATGCTGTTCCTGTCGCCGTCATCAATCGTTCCGTTATCCGGAAGCGGGTTGCTTATGTCCATTCCCTGCTGCGCGGTCCGGGTATATTCATTCATCCCCTGTGACGGGTCTCTGATCAGACAGGAAACAGTGGTCGGAATCGGGGAATCGGACCCGCTTTCATAATAATTGATAAAAACATCATACGAGCCGGGCTCCACATCCTCGAATGATTCATAATATTCAAACGAATCGCCGGAATAGTGAGAATCGCTTGAACATGTGCCGTTATCTCCCGATTGAGCGCCATACCGGGGAGCGGCTGCGGTATCATCGGGCTCGAAGATATAAAGGTCGATATCGGCATCCGTATCCCATTCAATGCGGACGGCAAAGTTTCCTGGAGCTTTTTGTGACTCGAGGTTTGAATTTCCCGTTACCAGCCGGTATACGAGATCACCCCAGGTCACGCCGGAAGACCGGTTGCATGCAAGGGAAGAGTAAAGGTCGAGATCGTCCTGGGATGCCTGGGTGGGAGACGGAAGATAGATTGCAATACCCTGCGAGTCGGGCAAGGAATCCGCCGGATCGGCGGTATATACCTCATTGGCTATAATTGCCTGCGACAATGTTTCACGGAGGTCGCCGATAATGGTTTTCAGGTCCTGGTCACTGGTGCGCCCGTCGAGTTTTTGGAGGAAATCACCGAGATCATGGTGTCCGGGATACTCAAAGCTCACCGAAGCGTTACAGGCATCTTCGACATGGTTTTTTTCAGCAGCCAGGTGTTCGCTTAGATATTGCGACAGTGTGATTAAAAGGGTTTGGAGCCGGTCAATCTGCGCCATATCGATTGCCGACTTTGTCATGGCGGTCCCTTTGGAGGCATAAAATTCCCTGCATTTTGCGGCAGTGGTCCTTGCAAGCCGCGCTCCGTCCATGTCAGGGCTTGCCGTGAGTTCCTGCAGGATGGTGTCGTAGGCATCCCCATTTACCGGATAGACATTTTCCGAGAAAACAAGGAAGGATGCAAGGTCCTTGAATTCATATGCAACTTCATACATGCCCATGAGGCAGGAATCGAAGTTGATGAGATCGAATCGGACACCGCTATCCAGGACAGCCTTCGAAATTTCCGTCAATGACATGATGTGGGAGCTCCCCGAAGAGGTTGTATCCGCCATCATCCCTTTGGACAGGAGCGGAGAGCCATCTTCAACCTTCCACCCGGAGCCGTGGCTCCAGAGAACAAGGGCATAGCGTTCAGCGGGATAGTGCTGAACAGACCAGGTGATGAATTCTTTCAATGTCTCGGGATCGGTCATGTCTTTATTTCCGATCTCGGTATACCACGTGCCGATATTCGCCTGATTCTGATCGCGGAAGACCCTACCCCGCACGGTAGAAACAGGGAGCTCCGGTGATTCGTTCTTATTGAATTCGACCTGTACGATTATGCTGACATCACTTGAAGATCCGACCGATTCCATCTCATTGATATCTGCCTTGGCAGCATTGGAGATGGTATTGTCCGCCGCCATATAGACCATGAATGTCCATGAGCCATTGGCAGGTGCCTCCGGGGTTGCCGGGTCAACGTGGTCCCCTGAGGAGCCACCGCCGCATGACATGACCAGAAGGCATACTGCGAGCATGAGGACAGGAAAGACGATACGCACAGGGATTCCCTCCTCTCTTGATTTTCACCTATGCATCACTGCCAACAGCGAACTCATGACACTATTTCCGGTATACGAGGGGTCTGCCCTATAAGAATATATAGTACATCCGGTCTTGGGGGTACACAAATAAAAAGGACGGGGCGTATAAGCCATCTGCCCCTATGGAATCAGAAGAAGGGGTATTGCGGAAGATTACACTTTTTCATTGCATCCCCGGCCGTCAAGAACCTCTCGTATTTTACGGGCCAATTCATTCATGGTGAAGGGTTTCTGAATGAAGCCTTTGCATCCGGCTTCCATAATCTCCTCTGCCTGACCTTCGATGCTGTATCCGCTCGACAGTAAGACCTTCACATCAGGGTTGATCTGTTTCAGCCGGTCATAGGTATCTCTTCCCCCGAGCTCGGGCATGATCATATCCAGGACTACGAGGTGGATGCCTGAGTGATTGCTCTGGTAGACCGCAATCCCCTCCCTGCCTCCGTCGGCTGTCAATACCGTATACCCCAGGTTTGAAAGCATTTGGGAGCCTACTTCAAGGATCATGCTCTCATCATCGATGAGGAGAATGGTTTCATGCCCTTTTTGTATATTTTCGGAAGTGCATTTTATCTTCAGGGATGTCCCTGTCCGATGCAGGCAGGTATAAATTGAATGTACTGCCCAGACCCTTTTCGCTTTCCACGGAGATGAAACCCTTATGGTTTCGCACAATACCATAGACCGAAGCGAGGCCCAGGCCGGTCCCTCTGCCTTTTTCCTTGGTGGTGAAGAAAGGCTCGAATATCGTGGTCCTTGGTGGCCTCATCCATTCCGACCCCGGTATCCGCTACCGATACCCTGACAAATCTTCCCGGGTCTTAATGCCGAAGGGGCTCAACATCCATCTCATTCAGCTGCAACATTCTCAATCGAGAATATACAGATCCCCACCTCCGGGCATGGCCTGCCATGCATTCACAAAAAGGTTGAGCATTACCTGTTCTATCTGGCCGCGATCCACATCGACCGTCCAGAGGTCCTCCTGAACCTTTCTATGGATGCGGACCTCTTTTTTCGTCCGGCCGAACATTTCGGAGCTTCTCCGTACAAACTCCCCAAGATGGGTGGGCTTGACTTCATATTTGCCCCCTCGGGCAAATCCGAGGAACTGTTTGGTGAGATCGGACCCCTGGCGGACATATTCCTCCATGCTTTTGAGGCGGTCAAAAAAAGGATGCGAGCTTTCGAGATTCATGAGCATGAGAGAGATGTTTCCGAGGATGCCCATGAGGAGGTTATTGAAATCATGGGCAATCCCCCCAGCCAGAGTACCAATGGCCTCCATTTTCTGTGCCCTGATGAACTGTTCCTCAAGGGTTTTCTTCTCGCTGATATCAATGATGAAACCCCTTGCGCCTGTCGGGGTGCCGTTTTTCATGATAGGAGTGGAATGAACGAGCACCGGGAACGTGGTACCGTCCTTTCTCAGGGCCGTATATTCATTGAGGCCGATCCGCTCGCCGGCCAGAACCCTGCCGAAATTCGTCGTGCCGCGCTCGCGGTCTTCCGGAACAAACATATCAAGCCCGTTCAGTCCCTTAAAGAAATCCTCACGGCTGTACCGGAACTTTTCCAGGGCCGTCTCATTGACGAAGGTGAGGACGCCCGTTTCATCAGCCTCGTAGACAGTCTCGGGCAGCAGCCGGGCAAGGTCCTTGAAGCGCTCTTCGCTCTGCCTGAGGGCTTCTTCCGTTTTTTTTCGTTCTGAAACATCCCGCACTACACCCTTGAAACCGGTTATGCAGCCACTGAGGTCTTTTCTTAATGAGACGGAGGACTCAACCGGGATTCTGTTTCCATCCTTGTTTATTACCTCCCAGTCAAAACCTGTTGTTGGTTTCCCCGTGACGAAGACATTATGATACGCACGAAAAACCTTTTTCTCATTCTCCTGGTCAACGAACGTGCGGAAATTCATACCCTTCATCTCCTCGTCCGCATAACCGAGGCGCATCATTGCAGATGTGTTGAAGAAGGTGAAGTTGCCATCGAGGTCCACTTCGTAATATGCCTCCTGCATGTTATCGAGAATGTCTCTGTAGCGCTCCTCACTTTGCCGCAGGAACTCTTCAACCTCTTTATGCCCGGTAATATCCGTTGCGACGCTGATTATCTGGCTTACCGTACCATCGTCGTGCCGGGCAAAGGCCGCAACACGGCTATAGAACCATTGATACCGGCCGGACACGTGCCGCATCCGGTATTCGAATTCGGCCACTTCGTCTTTCTTGAGGCTATTGATGCGCTCCAAATGCGTGCGATACCGGGGAAGGTCGTCAGGATGCATGAACTTCGGAATAAAATCCTCGCCTAGCTTGGTGAATTCGTCAAGGGACAGCCCGAGAGAGGCTGGAAGCTTCTGGTTATCGAGGATATTATGCCCATGATCAAGATCGTGCACATATACCGCATCGGGGATAAGGTCTATCACCCGTTCGATAAACCGCTGCCACTCGCTTAAGTTTTCTTCGGCCTTTTCCCGGTCAGTGATATCCATACAGGATGCAATACTCTCATTCGTACCGGGGATAAGGCTGACTGTAAGAAAGATGTTCCGCCTCTCACCCGACCGTGTGACAAGACAGAAATCATAGGAACCGGGCACCGTCGTATCCTGGTCAAACCTTCGGGTATTGTGGTACTGCTTCATTTGCTCGAGATCTCCCGGGGCAATAAAGGCCGTCCAGCTCATCTTGCCTTCCAGCTCATCCCGGGAGTATCCGGTGAGCGCGGCAAAGTTCGTGTTCGCCAGGAGGATGGTGGTGTCCCCGCCAATGAGTATCGAGGCGCTGCCGGTATTCTCGAAGATGGTTCTATACCGTCCTTCACGCTCCGTCAGGCGATTATCCGCTGATTTCCTCTTGGAAATGTCTTGGGCTATACCCAAAACTGCATATGGTTTTCCTTCCCGGTAAATCACAGCGGCGTTAGCCTCGATCCAGGCAAAACCACCACCCTTGCACCGTACACGGTACTCCGAAGGCTTACTCTGGGAGCCGGTCTCTTTGAGCTCTTCGATCGTCTTCTTCGCATGGGAAATATGCTCTTCCGGAATCAGGTCTGCCAGGTTGAGGCGTCTGATCTCTTCTCTGCTGTAACCGAGAATGCCGAGGGCCGCGTTATTTGCATCGAGTAAGTTTCCATCGAAATCATGGACATACACGGCATCGAATGAGCGGGCAAACAGTGCCTGATAACGTTCCTCGCCCTCCTGAGCAGACTTTTTGACAACCAGTACTTCCCGCTCAAGCTTCTCTATCTTCTCTTGCAGTTCTTCAATCAGCTGCCGTTCCGTCACGGTCTTCTCCCTTCAGAAAAGATCAGGCCGACCGAAATCAAAAGTACAAGGCCCTCATGTGCATTTCTTGGGAATATTCATACATATATAGATTCATGCCCCCATAATGGGTATCGGCAAATCAGATATAAAAATATTATAATTATTAAATCATGAGGAGCGAATGAAAGGAAAACATGAAAAAAATCCTGAGGGAGATGCATATATCCAATATCCCGTGCTTGCAAAGCAGGGTGATAACTATTATAAATAATAAGTAGATATAATTTTTATGTTTATCTGATGCATGTACTGTTTCCGGCCTCGACACATGCATCCGCTATGTTCCGAAGATGTGCTTCAAAGGAGGAATGTGATCGATGAAAAGAATACCTATCCTTCTCGCGGCAGTCCTGGTGCCGTTATCCGCGCCGGCAATGAAACCTCTGAATGAAGCGGATCTTTCCGGTATCTCCGGTCAATCGGGCGTGAGCATGTTTGTCGATATTACCATGAATATTCATATAAGCACTATTGCCTGGGGGGACTCGGACGGGCTCGGCGCAGGACCGGACAATCCATGGGGAATCCAGACCTCAGGCGGTTATGTTGGGGCGAGCAACCTTACGGTTCAAAACCTCGCCATACGATCTTATTACCCGGATGTCTTTCCGAACTCGGTAAGCTTCTGGCCGGAAGGAGGCACCATCGATGTCGTCAACGGGATTCCTTATTACCGCGTCCATGTCGGGCCGGGCCGGGAGTGAGATCTAAGACTGCAGTATTGTGGAAACGAGATCCCGAACGAGCTCTGCCTTCACAGCACCCAGCCTTCCGTCTTCTTTCCGGACGCACGCGGCATCCCTGAGGCCGATCGCATCCACGCCGGTCGGCCAGAGCTTCGGAAGTTCCGATTTCATGATGGAACCGGTTATCCATACCTGCTTCCCTATTGCATGGCATTGCGCAGTGAATGCAGCGATTTCTCTGTAACTGCAATAATCAAGGAGTCCCTTGCCCGCAAACTTATTGTAGGTGTCAAAGAGAAGTCCTTCAGCCTTAATCTCCCGTGCCAGTTCAATGCCGTCCGCGAACGGCTCGAAGTATCTCCGCATATCGGCATCAACATAAGCGGCAGGCATTACCATTTTTCCCGGATAAATCTTCTTTACCGTGCGGACAAGGGAATCTCCCAGGTAAACGGCTGCCTTGAGCGGAAGCTCTGCAAGGCCGAAAATCACCACATCGGCCCCTGCGGTTGCCACGCCCAGCGCTGCCTGGCATGCCAGTGCCCTGTCGAATTGTTTTTCTCCGATGCTCGTCGACACCAGGACCTTCTCAAAGCCCGATTCATTCAGCTTCTCCCTGATTCCGTGGATGTTTAACGGATACGTTGTCCCCGGTATGGAGGCCGGGTACTCTGCATCCACGATATGAGCACCGCCCTGTGACGCTTCCAGTGCTTCTTTGGGGCCGCGTACCTTTATCATAATCCTTTGCATGATACGTTATCCGAACATGGACAATGGATAAGTGATCCTTTACTGCATAATAATACAAACCCCTTGGGGAAATCTCACATGCCATCCGGCCGGATGTATGGGGGATGCCTGAAGTGCTTCGGGTTATACCGGCACCGTTCATGATCCGGGCACCGGATTTGAGAAAGGTTCCATTTGTGATATTATTGAATTTAAGGGAGAATTTTCGAGATGTACAAACTTGTTCAGGGGACACAGGAACGGGGCTTCGCCCGAGGGTACGGCCGCACGGAGGAAGGGGTCCATGAGGAAGTCTCGATTCCCCTGATCCATGGGAGGCCTGTTGATACCAAAGAGGTCCCTCTGGAATCGGACAATAAATTCATCTCCCTGGGTGATACGAGGTGCGAATCCTTCCTGGACGGGAACCTCTTTATCGCACTTGAGTGATGAGAGCGGACCGGGACCGCATACGTTGCACTTTCCCGGCTCATCCCTCCTATCCCCTTTGATAAAATTATCATTTTCGGTCAGACTCCAGACTCATGACGAATCTTAAGGCCGGCCGTATCGTCCGGGCAATGCCGGATTCAGCGGCAATGAACTTTCCCTCTCCACCTCTTGAACAGCAGCCTGAGCCTCCTTCCGGAGATTCATACCCGTGGCGGTGTGCGGCATTGTGGTCCGGAATACTGCCGTGATGACGACAATACAGAGCAGGAACGCCACAACGATTGCGGTGATACGCTTCAATTGTGTCATCCTCATTGCTTCACCCCTAGTCCAGAAAAGAAAAGATCTCCGTCCTGATCCTCTCGCCGGATACGCCCATTTCCGTGAGAGAGGAACCGACTGCCATGATCATCCCCGGAGGGCCGCAGAGATAGAAGGCTTTTCCCCCAAGGTCCGTCCCGCAGTATTTTATGATCTTATCCTGCGAAACATAGCCGGTTTCCCCTGCCCATCCTTTGTCCGGTTTGCCGACCACATGCACCACGTGCAGCCTGGGGTATCCTCCATTCTCGATCTTCAAGAGCTCATCCCCGAACACGATCTGATCCTCTCTTTGATTGGCATAAAAGAGCAGGACATTCCGATCATCGCGCATATCCTGCATATGCCGTATCATGCTCATCAAAGGGGTAATGCCGATGCCTCCTGCTATGAATACCAGGTCCCTTTCCCCTGGATAGAAAAGATACGAGAAATGCCCGAAAGCACCATGGACAGCGGCCTTATCTCCTGCCCTTGTCTCTCCGATGGTAGAGGTGAAATCTCCCAGGGCCTTGATGGTAGAGCTCACGAACTCCTTCCTAAAGGGAGAGGAAGATATTGTCCAGTGATGTTCCTCGACAGGCAGATTTCTGCCCCGGTAAAAGGTGATAAAATGAAATTGTCCCGGCAGATACTCATAGATCTCTTTGCCTTGAGGCGGGGACAATTTTATCGTCCAGACATCTTTTGCCTCAGGGATTACTTCCACGACCTCATATGGATGCCTTTTCAAGATATGGGGCCTTATTATCCGGTGATCTGCGAAGAGTAAAACCGCCGTTATAAGCAAAATGATCCAGAGTATCTTCATGCCGGCAAGTCCGAGGTCACTGCCGACTGCAAAACTATGAATGAACGCCAGGGCAATGATCAAGGGGCTTAGAACGTCGTGGACGGCCCGCCAGATTTCAAACTTGAGGTTAAGCGCTCTCTGGTAGGTGCTCAGAAATATGTTGATGAGCAAGATGGCAAGGGTAATACGGCCAAGCCATATATACCAGGGAACATTGATCCCGAGAATAAGGTCCCGGCTTCCGCTTCCTGCAGCCAGCAGGAAGGGATGGGCGATAAACAGGAAAAGCGCAAAGATCCCCATGTTTCTGTGGAACCTGAGCACAATGTCCAACCCGAAAGGACGATCGATCCACTTTATACGTACTGCCAGGAAAACCTGGAGGATAATGATCATGAACCCGAGAAGGGCGGAATTCCTTCCCAGTTGGATGAGAACAGCCTGTCCTGGCTCTCCGTAGAGGGATGCCCCTATTACAGGGAGTCCGGCGGCGGCCATATACGCTCCAATGAGCAGCACGGCTGCGAGACGGCCCTGAAGAGCCTTGTCCGATATTTTCATACATTCACCTCATGATAAAAATGAGGGGCTTGCTTGCTGCATGAGAGAAGGCCTGTATTCCCTGCATCTCCATAAAAGCCAAGAGCCTATCCCTTCGGCCTGGTATAGCGGAAATCATGTACCGAAGCTTCATGGCACCGGATACAGGATTGCACCCTTCCACAAGCCCTGGGCTTTCCTTCCGGACTGTACTCGGCCCAGAACCAGTCATTCGCTTTGCTGTTGTAGCCCCTTACCTTGTACATGGGAGTTACCGACAACAGCGTCTCTTTATCTCTTGCATAATTCTCTTTCACCAGGATTGCACCGTACGGCATGATGTCTTTTCCCGCCTTTACGGCCTCGATGGCTGCATCATTGGCATAGAGTTCAACCCATGCCCCACGGGGGGTGGTCCCGGGGTATTTTTCTTCATAGCCGGGCCAGTGCCTCCACTGAGTATAATCATTTGTCCGGGCAATATATTTCCAGAACTCATCCGGCTCCGGCGGCGGCCATAGGGATGAGACATCCGGCGCGGAGGTGCAGCTGAAGAAAAGGAGGCCCGTGCATATCATAGCTGTATGCAGAACGGCTCTGAATATCGTCACGTCCTCACCTCCCGGGCATATGGTTCCATTTACGGGGTAACAAGAAGCGTACCACCTTTGGTTTCCTGATGAATTCTTTCCTTTTTCCTGCCGACTCCATTTTTCTTGGAAAATATCGCCTCCGGCAGCTGTCTTGAAGTGCAATACTTATCCTGCCCGGGAGGAATCCTTTCTGCAAAGACAAGACTGTGCATTCGGCCGGTGCAGGCCTCTGATCATCTTATCATGCTTGTTTTAACGTGCTTGTTTCATTCATTGAATCCGGCGGCAAACCTTTATCTTTCATCGTTTCCCGGGCGGAATGTGGTCTTGTTTTATAATACTGGTTATTTCTCATGTGTTATCAGTGAAACGGCGCACAGGATTTATTATTTTCATCAAAACAAATAGTTACACTGCATATTATCCTGCAACGCCCCGCCGGGTCTTCATGTGCACGAGTATTGCATAGTGGGCTCGGCACTACGGAGGAGGTGTAGCGTTGTTCAAGTCATACTCGTTTTTTCGCTACAAAACCTTATGAGCACTGAGAAAATCTTAATCAGGAGGTTGTCAGATGAGGCTTCGATTACTTTTCTTATTACTGTTCATCTTCATTATTATTCCGACACTCTCACACACGCGCTGCATAGATTTCGAAGACCTCACCCGGTATGATCCCTGGGGGGGTGCCGCTGATCTGAGTGGTGAGATTCAAGACGGCTACCATGGCTTCTATTGGTCGACCGACAGGATGGGTGATCCCAGGGCAGCCAACCCGGCATGGGGTTCGGCAGAAGGGATTGTAAACATGGGAGGCGTAGGATATACCTATGTTTATACAAATGGACTCTCGATGATCAACGATACCGGCAATTTCGACATCCAAAGTCTCCATGTGGGGTCGTACTGGTATTACGGCCAAGACGTATACGCTTCAGGATGGGAGAACAATCTTCTCAAGTATTTCAGTGCCCTTACTATAGATCCGGTTTTCCAGGTAACTCAGTTCAACCTGAATTTTTCCGGGATAAATCATTTTGCCCTCTGGGCAGGTAACGGCGGGACCTGTTCACGTCCTGATACCGGTGATTTCCCTCTCCTTCATGACCTGTGTATAGACAGCATTGTCTACGATACCCATGAGCCTGCCCCTGTGTCAGAGCCGTCAACGCTCCTCATACTCGGCAGCGGCATCCTGGGATTAACGAGAATGTATAGGAGATATATATCGATAGAATGATATCTTAAAGATACTTTAACCCTCCTCTTCTCATTCCAAAGGGGGTCGTCAGGGGATATATACGATTCCCGGGCGGCCCCTTTTTAACAGCCCTTACCGTGAAGCGGAATCCCTCATGATCAAGCAGCCTTCACTATGAAGCTGACAATCCCCTACCGTATATGGTACCTTCTGTTCCTGCGCTTAGAGATGCGGGATGTCCCAATCGCTATGCAGCCCCGTTGCATATGGTTTACGAGAAAGGCGATACCAGGATATGGCTGTAAAAGAGGATGTACGTAAGGGAAAGAGCTACCCGCTCGGAGCAACGGTATATCCCGAAGGGGTGAACTTTTCTCTCTTTTCCAAAAGCTGTGTTGCCGTAGAGCTCCTCCTGTTCGACGACCCGGATGACGGCATACCCTCACGTGTAATCCGCCTCGACCCTCTACGGAACAGAACGTTCTATTACTGGCATGTGTTTGTCTGCAGTCTCAATCCCGGCCAGCTGTATGGCTACCGGGTCTATGGGCCGTATGATCCTTCGCGGGGTCTTTTCTTCGACGGGCACAAGCTTCTGCTTGATCCCTATGCAAAGGCAGTTTCTCTCGGCAAGAACTACGACCGGTCTCGTGCATGCAGACCGGGTGACAACTGTGCCTGGGCACCCAAATCAGTGATTATTGATCCGTCGTTGTACGACTGGGAAGATGATGAACCGCTGATGACTCCGTTCTCTTCAACCATAATCTATGAGCTCCATGTCGGAGGATTCACCCGCCATCCTTCTTCAGGGCTACAGGAAAGCAAACGGGGCACCTATGCCGGCCTCGTTGAAAAGATCGATTACCTGAAAAGCCTGCAGGTCACTGCTGTCGAGCTGATGCCTGTCCAGCAGTTCGACGAGCAGGATGCCAGGTACCCTCTGAAGAATTACTGGGGATACAGCCCCATGGCATTCTTTGCACCCCACTGCGGATACAGCTCATGCAAGGATCCCGTAGGTTCGATGAATGAATTCAGGGATATGGTCAAAGCTCTCCACCGGGCAGGGATCGAGGTTATCATGGACGTGGTCTTCAACCACACTGCAGAAGCAGGCCATGACGGTCCCACTTTCTCGTTTCGGGGTATCGAGAACCCGGCATACTACATATATAACCTCCAGAAACAGCGCTACGAGAATTATTCCGGGTGCGGGAACTCCGTAAACTCCAATTACTCCATCATACGGAAAATGATCCTCGAATGCCTCCGCTACTGGATTACCCAGATGCATGTGGACGGGTTCCGTTTCGATCTCGCTTCCAGCATGTCTCGGGGCGAGCTCGGCGAGCCTATGGAAAAGCCCCCTATCCTCTGGTCCATAGAATCGGATCCGGTCCTTGCAGGGACGAAGATCATTGCCGAGGCATGGGATGCGGCCGGCCTCTACCAGGTGGGGTCGTTCATCGGAGACAGGTTTGCCGAGTGGAACAGCCACTTCCGGGATGATGTCCGGTCATTCCTCAAGGGAGACACCGACACAGCCTACAAACTTTCGAATAGAATCCTCGGGAGCCCGGATATCTATCCGCTGCCCGAACGCGATATCAACAGGAGCATCAACTTCATCACCTGCCACGACGGGTTTACCCTAAACGACCTCGTTTCCTACAACGCCAAGCATAACAAGGCAAACCTCGAAGAGAATCTCGACGGCTACGATCATAACCACAGCTGGAACTGCGGCTTCGAGGGGCCCGCGAAGGACAGTGCTGTTGATCGGTTGCGCATCAGGCAGATCAAGAATTTCTTCACCATCCTGCTCATTTCCCAGGGGACGCCCATGATCCTGATGGGCGACGAGGTGAGGCGGACGCAGGGAGGCAACAACAACGCCTATTGCCAGGACAGTGGACTGAGCTGGTTTGACTGGGACCTGGTTACAAAAAATGAGGGTCTGCTCCGATTTGTGAGAGGCCTTATCGAATTCACCAGCTCTATGACGGTCTTTCATCAGAAGCACCTTTCATCGCCAAACCGCAGTCATACAGGCGCAACGATCACCTGGCACGGCGTGCATCTCAAAGAGCCCGATTTCGGAAAGCATTCACACAGCATAGCGCTGGAGCTTGAGGACCGCAGTACCGGAGAGCACGTCTTTATCATGCTCAATGCCTATTGGGAGCCGCTCTCTTTTGAACTGCCTCATCTACGTTCCGGACGCGTCTGGCGCTGCGTCATCGATACCTCTCTTCCCGAAGGAGAGGATTATAGAGCGCCCAAGAAAGCCCCCATTATCGGGCAGAGCCGGTACCGGGTTACCGGGCGATCTGCTGTGATCCTCGTTTCGCTTCTATGAAAGAAAGCGCTCTTTCCTTGCAGAAAAGCACTATTGAAAAGTTATTTTTCCTCATTGTCGCCAACGGGGGTATTGACTCGAAACCAATACATGATATTTATTAAGAATAGCTGTATCCGTGATTTTAAGCAGGGCTGATGTTTTTGGGAAAGGGAGCTTAGGAGGAAATGATGAGTATCAAAAAACAATATCTTAAGAACAAATCAGTTTGCAAAGTGACGTTCACTCTTCCAAAGGATATGGCCATGTCGGCTGAGAATGTTTCCCTCGTCGGCGATTTTAATGGCTGGAATCCGGAAGCAAACCTCATGAAACGCCGTAAGGATGGGGCATTTGACCTCACGCTCAACCTTGGCAAGGATCAGGAATACCATTTCAAGTATCTTCTGAACGGCCATATCTGGGAGAATGACGACAGCGCCGACAGGTATGTCCGATCACCCTACGGAGACACCGACAACTCGGTAGTAGCTGTTTAAAGACCCACATTATTCCCGATATGACGGCCTGTCTCAATGGGCCGTCTCGTCTCCATTTATTCCCGGCAGATTCAGCGGCTGCCTATGAACGCAGATGCCAAGGCCGAACAGGTCGGTTTCGAAAAAAGCCTCCTGTATGCTTTCGAGGATATTCCGGTATTTATCCTCGCTGGTTCGAACCGCGTCTTCCATGCGCTTGCGGTCGGTGATGTCGAGGCATGAAGCGACGATCTGCTTCTTGCCGGGTATCACATCGACATTCAGGAAAATGTCCCGCACCTGCCCCTGCCTGTCCTTGAACCTGAATTCATACTGCTTGGGAACGGCAGACGGATCGTCGAGCCTCGTTTCATTGTAGGCTTTCATACGAATCAAGTCTTCTTCCATGATGAAATCCGTCCAGCTTCTGACCTTCTCCAGCTCGTTTCTTGAATACCCGGAGAGCCTCTCGAACCTCGTATTGGCAAGGAGGATGGTGGAGGTGTCGTCGGCAATGATCTTTGCCGTGCCGGAATTCTCGAAAATCGTGCGGTAGCGCTCCTCGCTCTCTCTCAGGATGTCCTCGACGAGCTTGCGCTCCGTGATATCGCGGGCAATACCCTGGACAGCCACCGGGGTGTTATCATGAAATATCATGGACGCATTCGTCTCCACCCAGACGAACCCGCCGTCTTTTTTTTCATCATGAACTCGGCAGGCTCTCTTTGAATTCCTGTCTCGAAGAGTTTTTTCATACACTGTCCGGCAAGAGAAAGATGATCCTTATGGAGAATGGAATAGAAATTCAGTGAAGAAAGCTCATCTTTACTGTACCCCAGCATGCGCAGTGCAGGGAGGCTCGCATCGAGAAACTTCCCCTGGAGGTCATGGATGTAGAATGCATCGGACGACTGCTCGAAGAGCGACTTGAACCGGGCCTCGCTCTTATCAAGAGCAATTTTCAGCTGCTCGTTCAGCCCGGAAATCTCGATGCATCGCTGCTCTAATTCTTTATAGGTCTGCTTTTCCGGCATGGGAGCATCCTCTTGCGGGCCAGGTACAGCGACAGAGAGGGGGAAGCCGCAGCACGGAAAAACACTTTTATGTTTCCGGAACTCTCTTCGCTGATCTGCCCATGATGTGTAAGCTTTAACGTCGTTCTCAAGTTCCGTCTTGATAGCATTATCTTGTAAACCCTCCGGGAGCCGCCCGTCAAGGCCATCCTCACTCCTGCTCCATGAGCAGATCGTAGAGGCCTGATGTCCGCTCGGTGCGCCGCTGTACCGCAGCAGAAAATACTTCCGGCGTGGTCCAGAGATCGAGACGCTCCCTGGCCCTTGTAATCCCGGTATAGATGAGTTCCCTGGTGAGCACGGGCGAGTCCTTCTGCGGCAGGAGGAGTACGACCTTATCGAACTCGGAACCCTGGCTTTTGTGCACGGTCATGGCATAGGCCGTTTCATGTGCCGGAAGCCTCAGGCATGAGATCCTGCGCATCTGCCCGCCCGGCCCCTGGAAAAAGCATTTCAGATCACCTTCTTCGTCATCTCGGAGGATGATCCCGATATCGCCGTTGAAGAGCCGAAGCGCATAATCATTGGCAGTGATGAGAACCGGCCGCCCATGGTAATATTGCCGGTCCGGCCGGATAAGACCCTTTTCGTTCAGGATCTTTTCAATGAGACGGTTCACGGTTACCACTCCGAAGGGGCCTTCCCTCAAGCCGCACAAGACCCTGAACCGGCCGAAGCGCGTGAACCGCTCATCAGGGCTTGATGACTGGAGATAGGGATAATACCCCTCGATCACCGAAGGGCTTAAGTGCGGAGAGAGCGATCCCTCGCCGCGGACATCACGGACAAAAACATCGCTGAAACCCGAGTTCCGCACCATATCGAGGCAACGATCTCCATCCCCTGCCCGGACCGCCTCGCCGAGTCTCTTGATCCCGCTGTCTTCGCTGAACCGGTACGTGTCTTTAAGCTCCACGATGCAGTCGGTCACACCATGTGTCTTTGCGGGGGTCAGCTCATAGCCGAGAGCCTCCCGCACCAGAGAGCAGGTCTTCTCCGAATACTCGCCTCCGCTGCCTGTATCGCAGATATCGCCGAGCACGTGGCCTGGCTCCACGGATGCGAGCTGGTTTCTGTCGCCCACGAGGATCAGCCTGGTGCCGGGCTTCAATGCCCGGACGAGCCGTGCAATGAGGCTCAACGGGGTCATGGAGGCCTCATCCACCACGACCACGTCATACGGCAGAGGGTTGGTGTGCGAGAACATTGCACGTGCCCTTCCAGGCACCATGCCCAGGAGGCGGTGGATCGTCGAGGCCCTGAAGCACATGTCCATAAGGCTCTCGCCCGAGGCGTCGAGCGACCGGAACGTCTTCCCGAGAGACTCCTCCAGCCTCTGCGCTGCCTTCCCGGTGGGCGCAGCCAGCGCAACTTTAAGCTTCGGGTTCTGTGTGGAAAGCATGGCAAGGGCCCTGGACACCACGGTCGTCTTGCCGGTTCCGGGGCCGCCCGTTATGATGCTCAAACAGCCTTTGAGGGCAACGAGCACCGCGACCTTCTGCCGGTTGATCTTTCCCTTGGCCTCTGCTTCAGGGAAATACCGCGGCATGATGGCCCTGATGAAGGAAACATCGCAGGGCATCTCCTGCCCTCCCATGCCGAGCAGTGCATGGGCGAGCTGGAATTCATAATTCCAGTATCGCCAGAGATACAGGCGTGATTTGCCGTCGAGGATCATGGGCTTGTATTCGCCGGGTGAGCCTACCACAGGAGAGGTAGCGAGAATATTCCGCCACTCCTGAAGCGGCGGGCATTGGAGGCTCAGCCCCGGAAGGCCCCCTTCACACAGGCTGCGGCCTGCGTAGGAGTTCAGGTCGATGCAGATGTGGCCCTGCCGGGTATATCTGCTCGCCAGGGCCGATGCGGCCATTATCTCCGGGCTCTGCGATCCCGAGAGCTGCTGCATGAGGCAGGCAAAATGGAGGTCGATATCGGAAAAAAATTCCGGCATCGAGTCATGGGTATGTGTTTTTCTGAAGCCCGGCCCTTCTTCATTCAAAAGCAATTTCATGCCCTGTGTCTCTCCTCCGGTCTTCCCCTGTCCGTGCAAGCATGCCACTGAAATATTCGATGAGCCCTTCGGAAGGAAGCTTCCGATAGATCCCGTAATCAGGCCCCTTCTCCGGGTCCACTCCCCTGATGAACATATAGATGATACCCCCGAAATGGCGGGCATAGGAATAGTCTTTGATTCTTTGTTTCAGATAATGATGCAGCGCTAAGGTGTAGATATGATACTGGAGAACGTAATAGTTCTTCTCCATAGCTCCATGGAGCGCCTGCTGCGTGTAGTCTTCCGGGCTGCTGCCGAGGTGGTTGGATTTCCAGTCAACGAGATAGTATCTCCCGTTTCTTGAAAAAACCAGGTCTATGAAACCCCTTAAATAACCGGTGGACTCCTCGAACGTCAGCCCTTCGATCATGCCGGTAAATCCCGGGGAGACAGTCTCCTTGCCGTAGGTCTCAAAGGCCTCTCTGATGATGTGCGGGGATATCTTTTTTGCAGGAAGGTAGAATTCGAGCTCTCTGAGCGCTTCGGCGTTTTTGATGTCGGAAAGGTGGAAGTCCCCTATTTGCACCGTGAGGACCTTCCTGACCATTTCAGCGAGCACATCCCGCCACGAGAGGTCAAACCCGTGGAGTTCGAGTGCTTTTGCAACCAGAGACCTGACGGCCCCGTCATCCGCCTGAAAGTCGATCAGCTCGAATATCTCATGGATCATGGTGCCGGCACGAGCTCCCCTGGGAAAGCTGAAGATGTCCCCCATGCCCTCCTCTCCTCCGGGATCCTTGATCTCCGCAATCTGCGGGAGGGAATCCCGGTCCGCCTCCTCGATGAGGTGGGTGCCTGAGATCATGGAGGAAAAGCTCGCCACCCTCCATGACCTGTCGATCTCCCGGGAGAGGTCGCGGCAGGAGATCCGTACTCCCTCCATCCCGGTGCGCTCATAGCGATCCGGGAGCCTGCCCATGCCGGGGAGATCCCGGATGAGGATTCCCGTCTCAGGGACATTGCACATGAGCTCCAGGTCGTGGCGCATCGAATGATCGTCCGTATGGGCGGTTTCACCATCCCCTTCACTGCCCCTGTTTTCCGGTTTTCCCTGCTGACGGAAGAGATACGACAGGGCCGAGGATTCTCCCTTGTTGAACCTTCCCCACACGAGATAGCAGCGGTTTCTGGCCCTGGTCAGCGCCACGTAGACGAGCCTCATGTTTTCTGCCAGGAGCTCTTTTTCTGCACACATCCGGTGCTCGTCGATCTTCTCGGAGCCCACGTCGAGGAATGCCTTGTACCCGTGCTCGGCATCATGGAACGGGATATTCGCCTTATCCCGCAAGTCCGAAGAGCCCCAGAGGAACGGACAGAACACAATGGGGAACTCGAGGCCCTTGCTCTTGTGCACTGTGATGATCTTCACCGCATCCTCGTCGCTTTCGAGCCTGAGCTGATGTTCTTCCTGCCTCGGCATTGCCGGGTCCCGCTGCTGTGACAGCCACTTCAGGAGCCCCCGCATCCCGAACTTCTCCTCCATGGACGCCTCGCCCAGCACTTCCTGGAGATGAAGGAAATTCGTGAGCATGCGCTCGCCCCGGGGAAGGTTCAGCAGGCGGGCGCTGACGCCCTCCTCGGTCATGAGCTTCCTGAACATCCTCACGAAACCGCTGCCGGCCCAGAGATCGTGGTAGCCCCTGAACTTCTCGATCCACCTCTCCAGCTTCTGCTCGTCGTGGGAAAGCGAATCCAGCTCGAGCGCATCGAGATTGAACAGCGAGCCTGCGAGCGCCGTACGCATACACGATTCGGAATAGGGCTCGGAAACGGCCTTGAGCAGCAGCTCCATCTCGACGGCTTCGTTGCTGTCGAAGATATTCTCGTCGCTGTAGATCACGCAGGGTATGCCGCAGAAGGTGAGGACGTCCTTCAGGAGCCTTCCCTGGCTGTTTTCCCTGACGATCAGCGCAATATCCCTCGGCACTACGGGACGCTCGCCTAACCCTATTTCACCTGCACCCCCTCCTTTCAGGAGGCGCGACACCTCCCAGGCAACAGCCAGAGAGATCCTTTTCTCCGCATCGCGCTTGCTCAGGCCCGACGATGCATTGCCCGGTACATACCAGAGGGTAAGCGGCGCTCCCTCAACGTCCCTTAAAAATTCTCTGTCCGGGATATCGGCCGGGGAAACGGGCTCGAAAGCGATCTCCTCGAAAACAAAGGGGAGCTCCCTGCGGAAGATGCGGTTTACGGCATCCAGCAGCCCGGGCTCGCTCCGCCAGTTCTTGTCGAGGGTGTGCCTGTAGCCCTTCTCCACCTGAGCCGATGCATTGAGATAAGTGAAGATATCGGCGCCGCGGAAGCTGTAGATAGCCTGCTTCGGGTCGCCGATGAGGAAGAGCGGGGCGCCGGAAAAGAAGGACTTGAAGATCTCGTACTGGATCGGGTCGGTGTCCTGGAATTCGTCGATCAGGGCAGCCTGGTATCTCTCTGCGATGATCTCCCGCAACAGATCGCCGCTCTCGGAGCTCAGAGACTGATACACCTTGAGCAGGAGGTCATCGAAGTGGACGAGGCTTAAACCCTCCTTCTTTTCGGGGAGATTTTTCCTCACGCAGCGGAACAGCTCGGCCTTGAGCCACACGAGCACAATGTCCATCCAGGCCGACAGTTCGTCCGCCTGCTGCTTCAGGCGTTCGCAGAGGCTGAAGAAGGCATGCCCGGGAGGCGTGAAGCCTTTCTTTATGGATTTGAGCAGAAAGGAACTGGTCAATTTTTCGAAGTCTTTGAAAAGCGGCAGGCCGTAGCCTCCCGACGCAACATATGCATCCATCTCGTCTGTGATCCTCGGGATGCTTTGCTGCTTGTATCTGCTGCGGTTGAGCCCGGGATCGTTCATGAGGATGAGGATGACTTCCTCTTTTGCATGGGGCCAGGATGATTTCAGCTGTTCGAAGCAAAGCCTGTACGCTTCGAGCAGGGCCTTTGCCTCCGGCTTTTCCATGTCGGGAATAACTGAGGCATCGAGGCTTGCCTTCATGATGAGCCTCAGCAGGAAACCGAAGGTGTAGCCCTTGCGGGAGGCGTAAGAAACAAGCTCGGGCGGCATATCTTCAGAGAAGTGCCTCCGGTAGAAATCGCCGATGACCTCTTTGAGGAGCTCGACCTGGTCGGTGATGAGTTCGCTTTCGAACAGGCTCCTGCTCTCAAACGCCATCTCCGAGAGCACCCGCTGGCAGAACCCGTGGATAGTGAATATCGCGGCCTCGTCGAAGCGCCTCAGCGCGAATTCCAGACTCTGGACCGCATGGTCGTGCCTTTCTACTCTCTGGAGGAGATCGTTCAGGAAGGGGTCGCTGCTCGTGCCTGACTCGAAGCACTGGAGCGCTGCCCGGATCTTTTCACGGATCCTGCTTTTCAGCTCGTCTGTAGCCGGCACCGTATAGGTTACGACCAGGATCTCCCGCACATGGTACGCCTTTTCCAGAAGGAGCCGGACATACAGCGATGCAATGGTGTAGGTCTTTCCCGTGCCGGCGCTGGCTTCGATCAGATGCGTGCCTTCAAGCGGGATGTCGAACATGTTCAGGTTATTCATGACAGGATCGATTTCCGGTGTTCGATGAGCGGGCCGAAAAGAGACAGGGAAATCTGCTCGAACTCGGCATCGAGCGGGTCTCTGCCCTGGAAACAGATGCGGTAGGAGAAATCCTCCGACTCATTCCTGCTATACTGGTCTCCCTCCCAGACGAGCCGTGCCTTTTGCAGATTTTCCTCCTTCGGTACGGAGCCGGTTTTTCCCGAGCTCATTGTTGCATACTTCCACGAGGTCTCGGGGAAAAACGGCAAAGGCCGGGCCATGCCTTCCCAGAAGTGGCTCAGGATCGTTTCGAGCATGTCCAGGCTGTTCTTGACAGCGGTAAACTCGACGGTTTCATCCCGTGAGATATAGTAGCTCCTGCATTCAGGGCTCTTAGACAGTGCACACAGGACGAGATGGTGGATCCAGGCCGTGAAAAGATACGCCGCCTTCACATTTGCCGGCCTGCAGAGGATTATCTTGTCCCGGCCGTAGGTCCTTAAGCTGCCGGTGACGGTAAAGGGCTTCAACTGCAGATCGATGAGCCTGGTCACGGGCTCTGCGTTCGAAATGCAGTTCCTGACGGTCCGGACAAAGGAGTCCGATTCCTGCCGTATCCTGGAGAACACGATATCGCCTGGCGTTCCGTGGGGGAGATACCCTCCCATCCGGATGAGCTCGAAGGAGCTGTCGCAATCGATCCCTTCGAGGAGGTGAGTGATGTGGTCCCGCCTGAGCTGGTAGAGGTCCAGCTCTGTCAGGTCGACGGGCTCGAGGTCATCGGGGCCCAAGAAACTCCCGGGGAGGGCCATTGCAAGTCTCCTCTTAAGGATGAACTTCGAGGGGTTCCGGAAAAACTCGCAGAGCATTGCGATGTCGATGGTCTTCCACTCATCTCCCGGTTCGGTCAGTCTCCCGGAAATGAACTTCCTTTCCTGCTTTTCAGGAGAGATGAGCCGGGCGGCAGCTTCCGCGTTCTCCGCCGAGTAACTGAAAAGGCCGTCATAACCGGCGAAGTACCGGGGATTGAATGCCTGAAGGCAGTGTCTTCTCACCATGGCTTCCCTGACGGGGCGGCCGTCTTCAGTACGGTATCCGCTTTCGAGGTAGTCCAGGAGGGTGCTCACGGGCACGCAGGGCGGAATGGGTGAGTTGTCCTGCATGTTCTGCCCGATGTAGCTCACGTAGAATACCTTGCGGGCCGACAGCAGGGCTTCGAGGAACAGGTAGAGATCCTTGTTCCTCAGGTGACAGTCCCCCTTGCGGGGCATGTGGGCTATGAGGTCGAACCCCTTTGCGCGCTGCTGCCGCGGAAAATCATTATGATTCATGCCGAGGACGCACACGACCTTGAACGGGATGCTCCTCATCGGCAGCATGGCACAGAAGGTGATCCCTCCGAAAAGGAAATTCTTCCCCTCCTCGATCGCTCCGAACGTCTGCTTCAGGTACGCCCGTATCACTTCGAGACTTACATCCCCATCGAATCGGGCATTTGTCCGGATCTGCGATATATGGGTAAAGATCGAGCGGATCGCCCGTGCCTGGGGCACAGCAGACTCATCGATATCGAAGAACTCGTCCAGCAGCCCCATGAGCTCTTCCGACCAGCGTTTGAGGGAATGCGGCTCCTGCATCGTCCTGATGCGGGTAAACAGGTTGGTGATAAAGGTGAGGAACGACCCCAGGATCTGTGAGCTGTCACCCTCGATGTCGTCATAAGGGAGGATCGACCCGAAACCGAGACGGCCGTCCGAGGTCATGGCGTACCCGAGGAGAAGCCTGTCGAGCCCGAAGTCCCAGGTGTTCTCACGAAAATCCGGCAGCCCGCGTGTTAGCTTCCAGCCGGCATCCAGGCCCCACCTTATCCCGCTTTCCCACACCCAGCGCCGGATGAGCTCCAGGTCCGGCTCGCGGAAGCCGAACCGCTTTCTTAAAGGTTCGGACTCCAGCAGGGAAAGCACTTTCGATGCCTCGAACCTGCTCAGACTCAAGTCGAGAATGGCCAGGATGACATCTGCAAGGGCGCTCGACGTCTTGAGGGAGCGGTCCACGATCGAAAAGGGTATGTAGGCACGGGAGCTCTTCGGCACATCGAACACGGACTGTATGAACGGCATGTATTTCTCGATCTCGGGCGACATGACCACGATATCCTCAGGCCTCAAACCCGGGTCTTCGTCGAAGAGGGCCAGCAGGTTGTCCTTGAGGACCTCGATCTCCCGCATGGGGCTGTGGCAGGAGTGGATCTGGACTGAAGTGTCGGACGGGCCGATCGGAGCGGCGTCGTCCGGCTTCGGGTTCACCAGGTCGAGAATGTCTCCCTGGATGCGCCCGAGGAGCGTTTCTGAGGGAGCGTCGCTGAAGGCATCGAACTCCTGGGGCTCGTAATCCTGCAATGATGTCGAAGAGGTCTCTCCCAACCGCTCCCAAGGCGGCGAGCAGACTGTTTCCCTCCTCGAGGTACAGCTCCTGGGCAGCTTCCCGGTACAGGATGGTCATCCTCGCAATCTCGCTCCTGGAGCGGATATCGCCCCAGTACTGCCTGCAGGGATTCAGGAGATAGAAATTCACGGGGATGAAGAAGGACAGGGCATAGAATACTTCCAGGTAGAACGGGGGGAGATAGGATATTCCGAACAGGGAAATCCTCTCCGGGGAGGAACCGGGTGCTCGAAGAGTTCAGGGCTGAAAGGAAACGTTCTCTCAACGCTGCCATGTGCTCATGGGCATGGTCCTGCGAAAGGGCTTTCCAGAGCTGCGACTGCCAGGCCTCGAGCCGGCCTGCGGAATCGGGCATGGAACGGCTGCCTTCCTGCCAGCCCATCATCATCTCGGGCCGGAACACGACATAAGCTGTCATAGATATCGGCGAGGCAGTCACTGAGCTGGTAGAGCTTCATGCCTTTCGGATCGTCCAGGAGGTAGGACCGCATGGACTCGAAACCGGCATTCTCAACGAGGCCGGGCAGCAGGCTCATGATTCTCCAGGACATGAAACCCCTGTCGAAGAGGGATTCTTCGGGCATATCGGGAAGCACGAGCCGGAAGAGATAGTCCATCATGGTATTGGGGAAGGGGAAAGAGCAGTTGGAGCAGATGCCGTGGCGCTCTGCAAGCTGCATGGACAGCCAGTGCTCCATGCCCTTGCTCTGTACTACGATGATTTCCTTTTCAAAGGGGGAGGAAAGCGGTTCATGCAGGTTATCAGCCAATTTTTTTGCCAGATTCTCCAGTAGATTTCCGGCGAAGAGTCTTAAGCCCTGCATAACACCATGCCACTCCTCTATCAGGATGGCTATACCATGAAAGATTGCATGAAAAAAGCATCATCGAGAAAATTCCTTGAAGATGCTAGTACATCTCATTATTTCTAATCATATAGTAGTTCAATAAAATGGATCAGAGGGGGATATGTGGCGAAGATTCTCGTCTTGTATTTTTCTCACAGAGGAAACACCGGAAAACTCGCTGAGTAAGGGGCTACCTATGTCTCACGCAAAAGAACTGTTTCTCGATCATGCGGCCACCACCCCGCTTCACCCGGATGCCCTGGGTGCCATGCTTCCCTATTTCGGAAATCACTTCGGACTGCCGGCTTCTTTTTCAGACCTTGGATCAAGGACGAAACGGGGTATGGACGAAGCACGCTCACAGGTAGCCTGCCTCATCAATGCCAGGCCGCAGGAAATAGTCTTCACCAGCGGGGGAACGGAATCAAACAACCTCGCCATTCTGGGTACGATATATGCCAAGGGATCGAAGGGAAGCCACATCATTACCTCCTCCATAGAACATCCCTCGGTTCTTCATACCTGCAGGCACCTGGAACGTGAAGGTTTCCGAGTTACATGTGTGCCTGTCGACAACCAGGGAAGAGTCGATCCCGAATCCGTTAAGGAAGCGATATGCAAAGACACCCTTCTCATCAGCATCATGCACGCAAACCATGGAGTAGGAACACTCCAGCCCATAAAAGAAATCGGTGCCGCTGCGCATGCAAAAGGGATCGCTTTCCATGTAGATGCAGCACAAAGTGCAGGTAAGATCCCTATCAATGTTGAAGAGCTTCCCATTGACCTCCTGACTCTGTCCTCCCACAAGCTCTACGGCCCCAAAGGAGTAGGGGCGCTCTATGTACGGAACAGCGCGGAGATAATTCCTGTCTTTTCCGGTTCCGGAGAGGAAAAGGGCCTGAGGCCGGGCACCCCGAACATCCCGGGGATCGTCGCATTCGGGGTAGCCTGCAGCGTGGCGCAAAGGGACCTCGAGAATAACCGCATCCTGATGACATCTCTGCGGGAATCCCTTGAACAGCAGATAACCAGCAGGATAACAGGGGCAATGATTCATGGTTTCGATGCCCCGAGGTTACCGCATATACTGTGTGTATCCTTTGAAGGAGTAACCGGTGATTCAATGTCCGCCTGTCTTGATTCCATGGACATCGTCGTTTCGTCGGGCTCCTCCCTCAAGGATTACGGCGAAGATTTCTCCTATGTCCTGGAGGCAATGCATGTTGATTTGCACAATACCTGTGACGCCGTTCGGCTGAGTCTTGGCTGGGAAAACAAAGAGAAAGAGATCAGACACATGGCAGCATGCCTGGAGAAAGCGGTTAGCAGGATCAGAGAATTCTCCCGCGTTTCTCAAGGCAGGGAACTCAGTATCTTTACATTCCCGGACAGGAAGGATGTATTATCAGCCATTGAAACCCTTAAGGGTAATTCTTTTCCCTTCATCCCCTGTGTAAAGCCTAATGATATCGTATATGCCGTCCATTCACCTCTTGCCCTCGCATGTATGACACGCGACCAGGAGAACATCGGGGGCATCCTCGGTGACAATGGCATTAATATCCTTGGTTTACGAAATGTCATCACATGCTGCAGGACTATTGAGAAAAAAGAGCAGGAGTTTTGGAACAAGGTCGAACAGATCAAAAAAGGGAAGTTTTGATGGGTCGAGAAAGAATAATATGTATAATAACATGGAATTGTTTTTCCCTTATCTCATGAGCAATATCGAGACATATCTGAATTAGCACTGTATTTCTTTAATGTTATACTTTGGCATTTATATTGCTGAAGGATTGCTATGATTTACTCAGAGAAGGAGTCACCTATGAATTTTGTCCGCATCATTGTGCTGGCATTATGTACGCTTGGCGTATCAGTACCGGCATTCTGTCTTTCTGTCAGCTTCTCAGGCGACTATACCGGGTCGAATGGATATACGGCTCCGGTAAGCGCATTTCTTGATTACACCATTACGGGAAACACACTGAGCATTATACTGAATAATACATCTCCTCTTGTCGACAGTCTGGATAATTCCAATTCTCCGGCAATCGTAGCGCTTGGGTTTAATGCATCAGCCGATGTGGAACACACCGACCTCGATGTGCTCGCTTTCAGTCTGGTTCAAGGAGAAGGATCGGGGGACTACACGGATATCTCAAACAACTGGACGTTCTCGAAGAAACCCGTACTGGAAGGTTCCGGCGGTACGAAATTCGACTTTATTCCGAAAACGACAAACGGGGTCCAGTACGGCTTGATCAATCCCCTGGCAATGGGCTATACCGGCAGCAATCTCTTTGAGACTCCTGCAACGCTTAACATAATCTTCTCAGGAAACCCCGGCGATATATCCGACTGGTACATCCGGTTTCAGAATGTCGGAGCAGGCGGAGAATATAGTACTTCTGTTCCCGGTGCACCTGTTCCCGAGCCGTCAACAATGCTTCTCCTGGGAACCGGTTTAATCGGTATTGCAAAATTAAGGCAAAGGTTCCAGAAACAGGATTAAACTATAATTTCAGAGAAAAGATTGATAAGGCCGGGATAGATCCCGGCCTTTTTATTTTTTTGTTTATTTCATCGAATGAAGGTAAAGGATCAATCCATATCCCGTTTTAGGCATAAGCTGTTATGTATTTATAAATCACCCAGAAGTGCGAAAGGCTGCCGAGGATGACGAAGACATGGAAAATTTCATGAAACCCGAACCAGCGGGGAATCGGATTCGGCCTTTTACATGTATAGATGACTGCGCCGATACTGTAGAGTGCACCGCCTGAGACGAGCCAGAACAATGCCCAAGGCTCGAGGATACGCAAGATCGGGCGGATTCCGGCTATGGCGATCCATCCCATGGAAACGTAGAGCAGCGTTGATATCGATCTGGGGCAATGGATCCAGAAAATCTTGAATGCCGTTCCCAGTATTGCAATGGTCCAGACACCTCCGAACATCGCCCACCCGAATGAATCCCTGAAAGGAATGAGACAGAACGGGGTGTAGGTGGATGCAATGAGCACAAAGATCATGATGTGATCGAGCTTGCGTAAACCCACCCTTCCTTTGTCCGTCAGGGGAAGCAAGTGGTAGAGTGTGCTGGCCGAGTAGAGCAGGATCAGGCCGAGTCCGAAGACCGCACAGGCTGCAAGATGCACTGCATTGAAGGGATGCGTCGTCTTCCATATGAGTAAGCCGAGACCGACGACTGACAGCAGGGCACCGACGAAATGGGTTAGCCCGCTCACAGGATCATTGAAAGAGGAGAGTATCGTTTTGATGTTTCCCTTTATGGCCATGTCACCCTCTTACCACAAGACGGGATACTTTATCTGTCAAACATGATTCAAGGAAGTGTGAAGAATATGTTAATAAATTGAGTTATCAGCATCTCTCCCCAGAACCCTTTTTATCGTGCTGTCGGGGAGAACTGAAAAGACCGTTGCATAAGACGGCATTTAAATCTATCTTTAGGGCAAGCGGGAGAATTCTCTCCAGGGGACATGAGAACATATGAGCACGAAAATATTCGTACTGGACGATGAACCGGATATCCTCCATCTGGTGACACTCCACCTCGAGAGGGCAGGTTTTGCCGTCAGCGGGTATACGGATGCCAAAGGCTTTGTCCAATCATTGCAGCTGCATAAGCCCGACCTCATCATCCTTGACCTCATGCTCCCGGATGCCGACGGGTTCGAGCTCTGCAGGGATATCAGGAAAGACGGGGCTACTTCTCATATCCCGATCATCATGCTTACGGCCAAAGGCCAGGAGACGGACAAGGTGACCGGCCTCGATCTCGGTGCCGATGATTATATCACCAAGCCCTTCGCACCCAGAGAGCTCACGGCAAGGGTGAAGGCGGTACTCAGGAGAAGCGGGCATCACCTTGAAGGCCCGATCTCGGTAGGAGATTCTCTCACGATCGATCCCGAGCGCTTCGAGGTAAAGACGAGCGCCGGAAACATCCAACTCACCCAGGCTGAATTCAAGATCCTTTACCTGCTCGCTTCGAATATGGGAAGGGTGTTCAGCCGGGAAAAGATACTCGACCATCTCTGGGGAAATGAAAAGGCTGTCCTGGACAGAACCGTGGATGTCCATGTGAAGAACCTCAGGGACAAGCTCGGCGAAGTTGGTAAGCTCATCGCCAACATCAGGGGAATAGGGTACAAGCTGGAAGAATGAAGAAGCCCATATTTCTCAAACTCTACCTGACATACCTCTTATTGATCGTCGCAATCTCGGGCATTATCCTGGCCATCGTTTTCCGTGCTTTCAGCTCGCACGCTGTGGAGACCTCCACAGACAACCTGGGGAAACTCGGAAGGTCGCTCCGGTACGTGACAACCCCGCTCCTGCAGCAGGGCCGCATCGATGAACTCAACACATCCATCAAGAGAATCGATGGAGATATCCAGGTCCGCATCACCATCATAGACAGCAAAGGAACCGTCATTGCCGACTCGGAGCACCCGGTGCAGACCATGGAGAATCATGGAAACAGGCCCGAGTTTATGGCCGCTCTTGCAGGAAAGATGGGCAGCTCCATCCGTTACAGCACAACCCTGAAGCACAACATGCTCTACGTGGCCCTGCCCATGGAATCCGAAGGCAAAGCAGAAGCCGTCATGCGCCTGAGCGTCCCGCTCAATGCCATCGACCCCCTCCTGGATTCGGTAAAAAAGCATACGCTCGAACTTGGTTTAAGCATTATATTCTCTTCACTACTGATTGCTCTGGTATTCACCCAAATCATATCCACGCCCATCAGAAAGCTGAGCAGGGCATCGAAAAGCCTTGCAGCAGGTGATTTCTCAGCACGAGTAAGCTTGAGAAGCGGCGATGAGATCCAGGAGCTGGCAGAGAGCTTCAATGAAATGACGGCAAAGCTCGAAAAATCTTTTCCGAATTCTCCAACAGCAAAGAAGAGCTCCAGAGCATCATCTCTTCCATGGAGGAAGGACTGTTCGTCATCGATCCCGAGGGTAAGATCCTGCTGACCAACGCAGCGCCGAACCCTCACCGGTTCGACACGTGCGGTCGGGAGATACTATTGGGAACTTATCAGGTCTCCCCGGCTCAACGCCTCGTCGACGAAGCCCAAGTGAATCTTTGGACCGACGAGATCGAGCTCGAAGAGAAGATCTACCTCTGCAGCATCACCCCCATCCGTGCAGGCAAAGCCAAGATAGTCCTGCTTCCATGACATGAGCGGGATGAAGCGGCTCGAAAAGATCAAGAAAGACCTTGTGGTCAATGTTTCCCATGAGCTGAGAACCCCCCTGACGGCGATTAAAGGGTTTCACCGAGACCCTGCGAGGAGAGCGCCCGGGACAGAAGACGGAATACTCTCGAAATCATAAGCGCAATACGGACCGGCTCATCAACATCATCAACGATCTCCTCGACCTCTCCCGAGCTCGAAGCCGAAGGACGATCGAGCTTGATTGCAGCAGAGGTCACCTCAAGGCCCCTATCGAAATGTGATGACGATTTTCGAGCCGAGGATAAACGAAAAGACCTTGACTGCGGCTTTCGACAAAAGGATCAGCCCCGGATAGTCATCAAGGGAGATCCCTTCAGGCTCGAGCAGCTGCTTCATCAACCTCATCGACAATGCGGTGAAATATTCCGAGCAGGGAGGGATCACCATACATCGAGAAGCCCGGAAACTATGCGGTCGTCCAGATCTCGGACACCGGCATCGGCATCCCCAGAGAGCATCTGAACAGGATTTTCGAGCGATTTTACGTGGTAGACAAATCGAGGTCCAGGAAAGCTTGGGGGAACCGGGCTCGGCCTCGCCATCGTCAAGCATATCGCCACCCTTCATAACGGGACCGTCACGGTAGCAAGCAGGCCCTATGAGGGCACGACGTTCACCCTCACCCTTCCCCTCTCGGCCTGACTGGTAAACTGAAGCTTTATTTTAAAAAAACACGAAAGCAATCCTCTCTTAAGAACGTTTCTTCATGAAAAATTCACCTGATCTTAATTGAAAATTAACAGAAAGCCTCTAAGAAGTTCTTTATGGAAGACTTCCGGGATCAATCCAGTGATGCAATACGGAATATCAGGGAGACGGTTTACCGGTGGGTATTTACCATCCTGGCTTTTGCGTCGCTGGTATTTCTCATCGGGATCATTCTGACCCTGTTCAGAGAATCGCTGCCCATATTCACGCAATACAATCATTTTTCAACTCATATTCGGGACGTCGTGGTATCCAACCTACAGTCCTCCCGAATTCGGCATGCTCCCCTTGATCCTTGCCTCGTTTCTGGTGACGTTCGGCGCCCTGGTCGTCTGCGTCCCCATAGGGATCGGCACCGCGCTGTTTCTCCATGAGCTGGCAACCGACTCGCAGCGGGCATTGCTGAAACCCATGATCGAGATCCTTGCCGGGATACCTTCCATCGTCTATGGGTTCTTCGGCATGGTCGTCGTCGCGCCTTTTCTCCAGGACCCGCTCGGAATCCCTACCGGCCTCATGCCTTCACCGCCTCGCCTGGTACTGGGCATCATGGCCACACCGACCGTAGCGAGCCTTGCGGAGGACGCCCTGAGTTTCGTACCGCAGAAGCTTCCGGGAGGCGTCACTGGCGCTGGGCGCGAACCGCTGGCAGACGCTCACCCAGGTGGTCGTCCCGGCTGCAGGATCGGGGATCTCGACCGCCATCATCCTGGGCATGAGCAGGGCCGTGGGAGAGACCATGACCGTTCTCATGGTTGCAGGCGGTGCAGCCGTGATCCCCGCATCGATATTCGACCCGGTACGGCCCATGACATCGACCATTGCGGCAGAGATGGGCGAAGCCGTCATGGGAAGCCCCCACTTCCATGCCCTGTTCGCCATAGGCCTGATCCTCTTTCTCATCACGCTCATGATCAATATCGTTGCCGAGGTCATCAGCAGGAAATTCCGACTGAAGCTGGGGCTCGGAAGATGAGAATGAAGGCCATGTCACGGACAGTGCCGGAAGGCCTCAATCGCGAATGGATCGACCCTGAACCGGGAAGAAGACCTTCCGGGGCAAGGATGTCACCCAGTTCCTCGGCTTTCTGCTCCTGGCCGCTGTGCATCCTGTTCGCGCTCTTCTTCCTCGGCACGATCACTCTACTTCATCACTTCACGGGGGATGCCCGTCATCTCATGGGAGTTCATCACCGACGTGCCCGGAGGGCCATGACGAAAGGGCGGGGTGGCTCCCGCCATCGTGGGCACCTTCTACCTTACCCTCGGTGCGATGCCTTCGCCCTCCCGCTGGGGCTTGCATGCGCCATCTATCTCTGCGAGTACAGCCCAGAACCGTCATGGTGAATATCATCCGCCTGAGCATCAACAACCTTGCAGGCGTTCCGTCCATCGTGTTCGGCCTGTTCGGTTTCGCCGTGTTCGTGAAGATCTTCGGTTTCGGCGTTTCCATCCTCTCGGGCAGCCTCACGCTGGGCATCATGGCCCTGCCCGGCATCATCTCCGCCTCCCAGGAAGCGATCCTGGCGGTTCCGCAGTCCTACCGGGAGGCATCGCTTGCGCTGGGCGCCACCCACTGGCAGACCATCAAGAAGATCGTCCTCCCCACGGCATTTGCCGGGATCCTCACCGGGGTGATCCTGAATATAGGAAGGGTGGCCGGGGAAACCGCCCCGATCCTCTTCACCGCCGCAACCTTCTACACGCGGGGCTACCCGGATTCGATCTTCTCCGAGGTCATGGCCCTTCCCTATCACATCTATGCACTCATGACCGAAGGCACCCATCCGGAGGTACAGACCGCGAATCGCCTACGGGTGCGCACTGATCCTGTTGTGCCTGGTGCTGGCGATCTGCGGCCTGTGCGATCATCCTGCAGACAGAGACAAAGGAGACCTATGCAGCTCTGACGTGAAAATACAGCGCCCGAAAACGTCAATTTCTATCTACGGGAAGAACCAGGCACTGAAGAATATCACCATCGATATCTATGAAAATCAGGTGACCGCGCTCATCGGGCCTTCAGGCTGCGGCAAGTCCACCTTCATCAGGCTCCTCAACCGGATGAACGATCTCATCCCGGGTGCACGGGTCGAAGGCAGATCCTCCTGGACGGCACGGACATCAACGACCCCAAGACCGACGTCGTGAGCTTGAGGCGCCGGGTGGGCATGGTATTCCAGAAGCCCAATCCCTTTCCCAAGAGCATCTTCGACAACTCGCCTACGGCCTGCATCATCAACGGGATCAGAGACAAGCAGTTCATCGAGCACAAGGTCATCGACTCGCTGAAGAAAGCCGCCCTGTACGATGAGGTGAAGGACCGCCTTCATGAAAGCGCCCTCATGCTCTCCGGCGGACAGCAGCAGAGGCTCTGCATTGCCCGCTGCCTGGTGGTCGAGCCCGAGGTGATCCTCTTCGACGAGCCCTGCGCAAGCCTTGATCCCATCTCCACCCGGAAGATCGAGGAGCTCATCCTGGAGCTCAAGAAAGAGTACACCATCGTCATCGTGACCCATAACATGCAGCAGGCGGCACGCGTATCGGACTACACCGCCTTCATGTACCTGGGTGAGCTCATCGAGTACGACGAGACCGAGAAGATCTTCACGGTCCCGAAAGAAAAGATGACGGAAGAATACCTGTCAGGGAAGTTCGGATAATGAAGAAAAAGAAGATTATCTTTGTCTGCATACACAATTCGTCACGGTCACAGATGGCCGAAGGGATATTGAGGCACCTCTACGGAAAAAGCTACGAGGTCTACAGTGCCGGCACCCTTCCGACAATGCTTCATCCCCTTGCGGTGACGGCCATGAAAGAAATCGGGATCGATATCTCCATGCAGAAATCCAAAGGACTCGAATCTTTCAAGGGGATGGAATTCTATCTCGCAGTGACCGTATGCGGGCCGCTTGCCGCCTGCCCTTATGTTGCCGGTGCAAAAGAGACGGTCCACCGGGAATTCGATGATCCTGCGGTGGCCGAAGACATCAAACTATTCAGGAGAGTTCGCGATGAGATCTACGGCTGGATAAAAGACGCATTCAAGAATCCTGACGAGTTTCCGAAATCACCCCTGATCCCGCTTCACCTGTCATAGGAGGACCCATGTTGGAAGAAGCCAAGCTCAACCGTATCAAAAAGGAATTCCTGCAATATGCGACCGTTGTGGAAGGTATGATCGGGAAAAGCATCGAGGGCCTGACAAAAAACGACCGCGCAATCCTCAACGACGTCATCATGAATGACGAACCCATGGCCAATAATTACGAGATCAAGCTCGATGAGATGTGCATCGCCGTCATCGCCCAGCATCAGCCTACCGGCAAATCCTTAAGGACAATCTTCATGATGTCCAATATAAACAGCAATCTGGAGCGGATGGGAGACCATGCGGTCACCATATGCGAGAGCGGCCTGGTCCTCATAGAACAGCCTCCGGTCAAGCGTCTCATCGATATCCCCCGCATGGGAGAAGTGGTCAAGGGGATGATCGGCGACGGGATCAAATCATTCATCAATGAAGATGCAGCCCTGGCCAAGACCGTGTGTGAAAGGGACGACATAGTGGACGGGCTGCGGGACCAGATCATGCGGGAGCTCATCACCTTCATGACATCAGACCCGACCACCATCGAGAGGGCTCTTCATCTCATGAAGATCGCCGGCAACCTCGAACGCGTCGCCGACCTCACGACCAACATCTGCGAAGACGTAATCTACATGGTCAAGGGAAAGGTCATCAAGCACCACAAGGACTCAATCTAGCGGCGGCCGCCTTTCAAGCGCTCCCGAAGCGGGATCGTCCTCTGAAAGCTACCAGCCTCTGCGGCGGCGAGAGAGCCTCTCCTCTTAATGCGTGACCCAGTCGATGATGTAATCTTCCAGATCATCCGGGGAGATGCCTTCCTCGCTCACCACCTTCCCTTGTATGGAAACGCCCGCCCCATGCACGGAATGCCGGTCTCCCGATATCAGCGGGTGCCACCCGGGAAGCTCTCTGCCTTCCAGGACCAGACGGTAGGCGCAGCTGTCGGGAAGCATTTCACGGAGCTCAGGGATATTTTCAGGTGACAGCACGAGACACTCGGTATTGAGTGCATCCCTTTGATCGTACGATCTGCACCTGCAGGTATGAGAATCGAGGAGCCTGCATGCAACTTTTGTATAGACCAGCTCGTGGATATCTTCGAACAGGATCTTCCGCAGGCAGCACCTGCCGCATCCGTCGCACAGGCTTTCCCATTGGGAGCGGTCCATCCCCTCAAGGGGGATCTTTTTCCAGAATTTGCCGGTATTCCTTGCCATGGGATTGTTTCCTACCAGAAGTCAGCTTTCTTTGTACACGCCGCCGGCTTACCGGCTGCCTGTTCCCTGCGATGCCCCCACGGATTCTTAAGGATACCTATCCTTCACGCGTGATGCCACAAAACGCGCGGTAATCTCCCTGATGGAGTCGAACCCGATATCTTCGATACGAATTGCCCCGGGTGCAAGGAAGAGGTATCCGTCAGCATCGTCACCGGCCTTGATCAGGGAGATATCCTTGACCGTGCAGACAAAGGCAAGGTCAAGGGTGAAATAGACAATGCCTGCGTAAAGATAGGTGTTGGGGAAGGAACAGAAGTACGTGGAACGATCGATCCGGAGATTCAGCTCCTCCTGAATTTCCCTGCGTAAGGCCTGTTCCGCAGTCTCGCCAGTATCCACAAACCCGCCGGGGAGATCGAGGGTCCCTTTCCGGGGCTCTCCGGCCCTTCTCACGAGCAGCAGTCTCCCTTGAGAATCTTCGATCAGCGCAACGACGGCAGCCGCAGCATTAATGAAAAACCGGAAGCCGCATTCCTCGCAGAGAAAGCATTTCCGGTCTTGGAAAATGAACTTGTCCGATGAGCATCTCGGACAGAATTTGAGCACACTCCGGGGGTAATAGCTGCATGTCCCTACATCTCCGATATCCGCCACCGTATTCTCCCTTAGAAAATTCTTATCGCTCTTTCTTTTTCAGCCCTGCCTTCTCATAGTACACATCCTTTTTTCCCATCTCCTTCATGCCCTTGAGCGTTTTGAAAGGCTGATCCTTGGCGAGCATGTTGTTCACGCTCACAGGGATATTCCCGCCGGGGTCGGAATTCACCATGTAAACGACGTGGGTGGTATTGTCATCAATCCTGGTGAGGGTGCATTTACCGTTCAGGTGCGTCATCCTGACGTATTTGCTCTGTACGGGAACGAGTTCATCTTTGAGCGCATTCATGGTGATAATCGCCTTCCCCTCACCCTTGCGGACATCGAATTTCACATCGATGACTATATCCCTGTCTTTTACCGGCCATGGCGTTGCAAGGATAAAGTACACGATCTTGTGCACATCGGAGACATCCTTCAAGAGCCGGATATCCCGACAGAAGCCGAACCACTGGGGGAAAGAGGGGGTATCCCTGAATAATGCCAGTAACACTTCCATAGGCGCATCCGCATCCGTAACGCCCATAAACTCTTTGAACTCGGACCCCGGGACCGGCCTGGTATATACGGAGATCCCTTCTGACTGTTTCGCAATCTTCCACCCCTCCTCAAGAGGGCCTGCGGATGCACCCGGGGCCTGGAGGAAAAGACACAAAAGAATCAGATACAGATATCTATACATAATCACCCTCCTTTTATCTCATGCAGCACGGTATGTTTTTAGCGGATTTTTCAGGTATTATAAACTTAATTATGGTTGATCTTCCCGCATCATCCACTTATTCTTGTATCGGAGCATATGCAGAGTAACCAAGGAAAGAGGACGTACGGGACCATATGTGCGGACGTTTCATCCAGGTATCGAATCCTGAGAAAATCAAGGTCATGATTTCGGACCTCGAAATAAGCAGTGAGGTGCGGTCCGGCTTTGTGCCCCGGTACAACATAGCTCCAACCCAAAATATTCTTACCGTGCTCAATCTCCCTGTGCCTGAGCTTGCCTATACCCGGTGGGGTCTGATCCCTTTCTGGGCAAAGGATCCTGCTATGGGGGTAAAGATGATCAATGCCCGGGCTGAAACACTTGCGGAGAAGAGTTCTTTCAGGACTCCTTTCCGGAAGAAGCGGTGCATCATTGTGTCCGACGGATTCTATGAGTGGAGATCGGCAGGCAGGGGCAAGACGCCCTTTCTCGTCCGCCTGAAGAGCACCGCTCCCTTTGGAATGGCGGGCCTCTGGGATCAGTGGACAGATCCCGGCACCGGCGGAAAAGTCACTTCCAGTACCATTATCACGACGACTCCCAATGATCTGATATCAGAGATCCACAACCGGATGCCGGCAATACTTAAACAGCAGGACTATCATACCTGGCTCGACCCTGAAGAGTACCGGGATGACGTACTCAAGGAGTGCATTCTTTCCTATCCTTCGGAAGAGATGGAGGCCTTTGAAGTATCCCGCCTGGTCAACAACCCTTCCTACGATGCACTGGACTGTACTACGCCCCTTTGGTCGTAGGCTGTTGTTCCACGCACCTTGTTATGAAGTGCTTTTCTGCTGAACTATCTCGAGGAGTTCGATCTCGTAGACAACGGCTTTTCCGGCAAGGGGCGCGTTCGCATCGATAAGCACGGTGTTCTTTTTGACTTCGATTACCGTGGCAGAGACCTCCTGGCCTTCATCATCCACCATATCGAATTCCATCCCCACATGGGGGGCAACCCCTTCCGGGAGCTCTTCCGTGCCGACCTCGAATACGAGACTTTCATCGTACAGGCCGAAGCCTTCTTCCGGCTGAACCGTCACGATCTTTTTCTCGCCGGTGCGCATCCCGAGGACAGCTTCTTCAAACCCCTCGACCACCTCATCGGAACCGATCGTGAAAACAAGAGGAACGAGCCCTATGGATGACTCGAACACGGTTCCGTCTTCAGATCTGCCGGTATAATTGACTTTTACGGTATCGCCTTTTTTTGCCTTCTGCACCGAAGAGAAAAGCTCCTTTCATATGAGAGACCTAGAGATATAGATAATTACCGGCCAAGAGTCAAAGTATATTTTTATTGGGTTTTTCACGAAAAAGAGCACTTATCATTTCAAGCGAGCATAAGTCGACAGATCGAGTGCTGGAGGCACCATTCACTACTTTGCCAAAAGAGTCGGGAGCAGGCACCGGCCCTTTTGTACGATCCGATGCATCAAAAGCTGATCTGCCACTTTGCTCCGGCGTATGTCACCTTCCCTTGGTCATTGCCGTTTGCATCATCCATATAATCATACACACCAACCTCCGGAACTACAGTGAACAATGCGGTCTTCAGTACATTCTGGACAACCGGGATCACCGTCTGGATATAATAGTTCCGGGCTTCATCCTTCGTCGGCTCCGCCGATATCCTTTTCAGATGTGACGAACCCGTACCCGGCTTCAACGGCTATCTTACCGATCTTTATGCCGGTTATGAAGGCCCAGCCCCAATCATCGTCATCGATGAGCGAGAAGGCATCGAGATCGAATGTCGCACCTGCAGCATCCGCCTGGTCCAGGCTCATCTGCTTGCCGTTCCGGGCTATCCATACCATTGCCTTTGCATACGCCGGATCGACTTTCATGCCGCCTCCGGCACCGACAGCATAGCTGGTTATTGACCTATCGATTCCAAGGACCGCGGATTTGACTTTATATGAACCGGCACCCCCGAATACATCAGCGAAAAATGTATCCAGGTTCAGTCGGTATTTTGCTTCCACGTTGGGCAGAAGATTTTCAGTTGTCGCGTTTGCATCTGCAGGCAGGTTGAGGGTGCTTGCATCCTTGTTTTGCACAAGTGCAACCTGGAGCCCGTACCACTTGACCTTTACCTGGGGTATCCGTTTGCCGTTCACATCGATAATCCCCCAGCCTGCCAGGTTGTTATCACTAAAGAAGACCTGGTTGCTGTAATCCCATTCCGAAAGCGGCGTGTAGTCCTGCCCGAAGAGGAAAGTGGCATTTTCAAATGTATAGGTTCCATACGCCAGACGTACTCCGACCGATGCATCATTTTTCAATGCAAGCTCGACGCGCCCTCCGAAATTGTCTTTCCTGTCCACTGACACACCCAGACGGGAGTTGTTTGCCAGGGCCCACTGCGTTACTTTCTGATCAGGACCTGTGAGTACCGGTGCGGTATTTATCCTGGTTACCCCGTCCGTATCCGTAACGAAGTCATTGTCCGATTTTTCATAAAACGTTGCGAAACGGATGCTCCCATAAATCGTCCATCCTCCGAAGATATCTTCTAATACTTTGATGCGTTCTTCCATTGTCTTCTCAGCTGCCCCAACCGGTGTCCAAAGGGTGAGAACGAAAGCAACTGCAGAAAACAATATGAACGGCTTCTTCATGAAATCCTCCTCATAATGATTATGACGACAAGACTGAATTTATGCGGAGTATCAGGTTCGTATAAGAAAAGTGTTACTTCCTGGCAAACAATACATTTTATACGTTCCCCAACTAGAAGAATTAATATTAAAGTATTTCATTATATCAAGGTGTCCTGCATCATCCTCGAGAATGCTTCAAGTGGTTGCAAAGAGTCGAGATCCCTCATATGCTCGACCCAATGGTACACAGTAGGCTTGTTTTCGGAGCTCTCTGAAATGATATTCTCTATAAGGCAGCGGTTCTTTTTTCTTAACGGAGAATTAACTCAATGCTTATATCCCCTTAACTGTTCAATGAAAGAATAAGGCCAATAAAATATAGGAGAAATTCGATGAAGAGATACTGCATGTTTTCAAAATCAATTTTTATCACCGCGACAGCTGTGCTTTTTTCCATTGCATTGAGCACATCTGCATACGCGGCAGGCAACAGCCTCACCATAAAAGGATCAACGACCGTGTTGCCGATAGCACAGGCTGCGGCAGAAGAATTCATGGATAAGAATCCCGGGATCAATATCTCAGTCCAGGGAGGGGGATCCGGAGTAGGAATAGCTTCACTCCTCGACAAAACCACAGACATTGCTGATTCCTCCCGGAATATCAAGAATGAGGAGAAGACAAAGGCAAAGGGATCAGGAGTAAATCCCTATGAAAACATAATAGCCATGGACGGGATTGCCGTCATCGTCCATCCATCGAACCCGGTAAAAAATCTAACCAGAGAACAGATAAAAGCAGTCTATACCGGTAAGATTTCCAACTGGTCAGAACTCGGGGGGAAGAACGCCAGGATCGTTGTGGTCTCCCGTGACAGCTCGAGCGGCACGTTCGAGAGCTTTGAGGAGCTTGTGCTGAATAAAGAGAAGGTGCGTCGCGATGCCCTTACAACAGCCTCAAACCAGGCAGGGGCTCAAACCGTTGCCCAGACTCCGGGGGCTATCGCGTATGTCGGCCTTGGATATATAACCCCTAGGGTAAAGGCTGTTGATGTCGACGGGGTGAAATGTACAAAGCAGAACGTTCTCAATAAAAAATACGCCCTCTCAAGGCCGCTGTTCATGTATACAAATGGTTTACCTGCGGGGAATGTGAAAAAATTCATCGATTTCATCAAGAGCAAGGAAGGCCAGAAACTCGTCGAGGAAGAAGGCTTTGTAGGCCTTAAGTAGAGGATAATAATCAGATGAAAAGAGCAGTGCTTGATTCATGAAGCACTGCTCTTCTTTTGCTGCTGACAGATCGGAGCAAATACGGCTTACCGTGCCGGAAGCCTTTGCACCTTTAGTAGGTGAACATACCCTTCTCGTAGATGGTCTTCTTCTCTCCTGTTTCCAGGTATGCAACCACCCTCTTGTCCTGGGTATTGACGAGATCCCAGTGCAGCGCTGAGTCATTGAAGCCCAGCTTGGCCTTCTTTTCCTTGGTGAGCTCTGCGGCATTCCCGTCAAAGGTGTCGGAATAGGAGGCCCCCACGGCGATATGGCAGTTTCCGTTCTTGCCGCCGAAATTCTCGTCAAAGAGGGTGTTGGCCATGAACTTGTCGATCTTCGAGAATCTCTTGTCCGTGAGTGAGAATTCACCGATCTTGTTTGCTCCTTCATCCATGGAAAGCTGCTTCTGGACGAAATCCCTCCCTTCTTCGGCATCGACGTTGACTGCAGATCCGCTACTGAATTCAAGCCGGATGCCGCAGGTATAGTTGCCGCTGCGGTACGAGGGCTGGTCTGCGTAGTAGATCCCGCTCGTGCCCCGCCAGTCCGGCGAGAGGAAGAGCTCGAAGCTCGGGATATTGTGCCCGGATATCCCGATCCACTTCCTGAATTCACCCGGGAAGATCTCAAGATCGATATTCTCTGATTCGACGTGATAGAACTTCACCTTCATGGCATTGAGCCATTTCTTGATGGCCTGGGCATCTTTGTAAATGTCTTTCCAGAGGGTTACCGGGTCCTTGCGGCCGAGGAAACAGGCCTTCACGATCTGGTCCGTATATTCTTCCGGATCTCATGGAGGCGTGACGCGCCAGTTCCTCGGTGGGATACATGCACAGGGTCCATCCGAACAGGCCCTTTGCCTCTCTGACATCAAGGATATCGCTCAGATATTTTTTTGCTACAGCCACCTTGCCTATCTTGCTCGGGTCAATGGAGCTCAAGTGCGTGATAGAGCTCGGCGCCCTTAAGGATATGCTTCCGTTCAGTGCGGAAAAGAGCTCCTGGTCTCCCGGTGCCTTGAATACGAGCTGATTCGGATCCGAGAGCATGTAGAAGTCCTTTTCCATGTGTTCCGTCAGCGTTAGCCGCTGAATGGGATTGAAGCCTTCTTCCATAAGCCGGGGATACAGCACCTCGGCCAGAGGGAGTGCCGCCAGATCGTAACGGATAAGGACGTTGTCCCCCTTCTTGAATTTTTCCGTCCTGGCTGTCTTGAGCCCCCAGAGGAGTACTTCCGCATACCTCTCGAGCTGAATAGGTGTGAGCATACCAATCTCCTATAGTATTTCCAGATTCATGCAGCAAAAGTATCTTTTAACCATACTATATTTCTCCGGATTATTCACACAAAAGATAGAGCCCTCTCAATAGAACCGATCCCTTGAGCGTTAAGGTTCAGCCCTTGTCCTCCCCTTTCCTTGGAGACACCGTCTCAGCGGCATGTATCTCCCGGTGCGCCTTTGCAAGTTCGCAATAAGTCCTTGCCCCCTGCCTGTTCTTCTTTGATCTTTCAGGCCCGAGTTCTTTTTTGACTTCGGCAGGGGAACCGGCAGCAAGGCAGAAAGACCTTATCACCCCTCCCTCTTTTACCACAGATCCCGATGCTATGACCGACCCGCTCTGTACATGAGCATCATCGAGAATCACCGATCCCATGCCGACCAGACAATCATCACCTATGGTGCATCCGTGAATTACGGCATTATGCCCGATCGTAACATAATCCCCGATGACGAGGGGGCTCTCTGCATCGGCATGCAGCGTTACGTTATCCTGGATATTCGTATTCCTGCCGATGCGGATTTTTGCCCTGTCGCCCCTTATTACGGCTCCGTACCAGATGCTCGTCCCTTCGCCGATTTCAACGTCTCCTATAACGCATGCAGTCGGCGCGATAAAGACGTTCTTTCCGATCTTGGGCACTTTGCCTTCGTAAGGTGCAATCATTTCTCCTCCTGTGGTTCTTTTTCTTATGAATTGAGAAAGATGCCTTTCCAGGCACCCTAAAAGGTTTGACCCCTCTACCCCATGCCCTTTTTCGTCAACAGGATATCCCTCTTCCCTATTAGGGTGATGCCTTATACCATACTCTGCATGACTGCCAAAGCATTCTTGATATGAAAGTTTTTTATGATTCTCCAGAAGGGTGTTGTAACGGTAAATGCAGGTCAATGTATGGAAATTGCATCCCGTACAGCTATATGCCGCCCTCCCGGTTTTCCTTGCATAATGATGGCGGATGAGCCCTTTTGCCGTGTCATAGAGATCTTCCGAAAGGATCCACCCAAGAAGAGCCCCTGCCTTTTCCAGATACTGCTCATCTCCCGTAGCCTCATAGAGATCGAGGAGGACCCATGCCATGTTGTTATTCCCGGAAAGCCCCTTGGTATCCGAATCGGGATGACCTGAATACCCGCCCTGAAGCGTATCGTGGCAGCAGCGGTCCATGGTTTTCAGCACAAGGAGGGCCTGATCCAGGTGTTTCATGTCGCCTGTCGCGCGATACGCCTTTATCAGGGTCATCATCATGGTTCCCTGAGACCAGTCCATGAGGAAGGAATACCTGTACAGAGACTCCTTATCATCCCAGCACCGTGCATTCGCCTTTTTGATCAGGGAGATCCCTTTGCGGATGAATGCATCCTTTTGATCAGGGTCATCGGATACATCCGCTGCGACAAAGCTCATATATCCGATCAATCCGTACGCACTGGCCTGGTCCCTGACAAACGGGGTGAAAAACCCGGGTGAAAGGGAGATGCATGCGTATCCTATGCGGACACCGCGCAAAAACAACGGCAGGTGCCGGGCATCACCTGTCCGGAGATACGGCTGCACGAGTGCCGGGAACCCGATGACCATATTCATGCCCTGAACCGGCCAGGTGAAACACCTTTTCACGAGCCCTGCTTCATACGCCACCGTTTTATCGGCCATGGATACCAGTTCTTTGCTGTCCGTCTCCCGGCCGAGGGCATAGAGGATCATGGGAGCAAAGGCTGTGGCATCGCCCTGGAGGTCTCCCTTCCAGTTGCCGCTTTCATCCCATGAAGAATCGATGAGATGTGAGAGAGTTACCGAGAATTCCTCACGGAAAACGAACGTATCGTACTTGCTGTCGAGGAGCTTCTTGATATCGATAGCAGCAGGCCCTGAAGTGGACGGCTTCGGCGTTGCCGGTGAGCACCCTGCACAAGCTATGATAAGGAGAATTGCCGCAGCAAGCAATGGCCGGGAAAAATCTCCCGTGCGGGTGTTGAGCACCCTCCGACGGAAGATCGCCCGCCTGCCGGTGTCTTTGCCCACTCCTGCCGAAGCCCTATGATCCATGGGATCTCTCCTCGAACTCCGCCCGACGACCTGGCCTGCCGCATTCTCCAGGATTGCCGGGTTTCTTCGTCTCCGTATCGTCAGAATGTCTGTCGGGCTTGACTTCTCGGGCCGGCAGCCGGTGCCGGGGATTAATGACAAACCTGCTCCAAAAACAGATATCTCCTTCATCAATCGAACGATGACGGCTTTGAAGGGTTTTCCACGTGAGCCTTGATATCCATGAGGTGCCTTTTTGTAGTGCGGTATCCTGAAAGAGGCGGCAGGTCATCAAAGCTGAAAAAACCGACATCTATGGTCTCATCCCCGGGTTTGGGCTCTCCGCCCAGTATCTCGCACAAGAAGATGATTTTGTAGGTATGGTAAAAATCCGGAAGAACAGGGGCCCGGTCGGAATCGTACAGCCCGATGAGCTTCACCGGCTTGACGATAAGCCCGCTTTCTTCCAGCACTTCCCTGGACACCATCTCCGATGGGTGTTCCCCGATATCGGCCCAGCCTCCGGGCATCGTCCACCGGTTGTCTATCCTCTCCTGCACCAGCAGGATCATGGAGTCCTTGATCACGACGCCGCGTACATCGACCTTTACCGTCGCGTATCCGGGCTGGGCAGAGAAACTTTCCACGAGCCGGTCCGTAGCAATCCCGGTCTGACTTCCCACCATCTCTGCAGCAATCTCGAGCAGACGCCTGTACCGCATGGTTTCATATTCCGACCGGCTGTAGGCAAGTCCTGTCTGGGACATGGACTGTATCTCCCTCGCCCACTGGAGCCAGTTCGGCACATTCTGATCGCTCATACGTTCACCTTTTTAAATTATCGGGGTACCCGGCAGCTTGCTGCCGGGAAGCTCATGATTGATGAACAGGTGATGAAAAACGCTCCGGTAAATGCTTACTAGGGCAGACCGGTCGTCACTTTTCCGAGGCATCCGGGAAGTATTGTTTGAAGCATTCAGGGCAAAGACCGTGGCTGAAGGATGCATCGGAATGCTCTTCGAGGTATTCTTCCAGGTGATTCCAATATCCTTTGTCATCACGGATTTTCTTACACCCGGCACAGATGGGGATCAATCCGCTCAAGGTTTTTATCTTGTCGAGGGCATCCTGTAGCTTGATATTAAGCTTTTGCCTCTCTTCTTCAATCTTTTTGAGCTCGGTAATGTCCTGCAGCGTCTCGATAGCGGCGACCAGCTTGCTGTTACGGCCGAAAACCGGCGATGCATCGAAAATGAGATATCTCTCGTTTCCGCCTACATGAGGGTACCATCCTTCTGCATGCAGGCTATAGGGAATGAGGATTGAAGAACCGTATACGTGGTAGTGTTCCTGCATGGTTTCTTCTTTTCCGTCGATGAGAATATCCGAAAGGCAGGGCCGGTGATGGTCATAGAAGGCCTTCCACTGGTTCCGGGTGCCGATGATATCTACCATTGCGATCCCCGTGAGCTCCTCACAGGCTTTATTCCAGTGGATAACCCGGTGCTCCGTGTCGATGGCAAAGATCGCCACGGCACAGTGCTGGATCATGCTTTCATAGATCTCAATCTGATTTTCTGAGATGTCGGCAGGAATCTTTGCAGCCTCCGGGACATGCCCGGATGCTTCGATCTTTCTGATCACCCGGCCAAGTTCCTGTATGAATCGCTGTTTCAGGCGGCCCCTGTCACCCATCGGTCATCCCCCTCACCGAATACGTTTCTATTCTATCGGATTTCTCATGAGATATCGAGATATCTTTCATCACAAATCCTTGTCATGCTCGACGATGAGGGTAAGCCCCTCTTTGCCCTGTATTCTGACCCTTCCACCCTTATCTACCGGGCTTGTGCCTTCTCTGATCATTGCTTTCCACAGCTCGCCCTTGACCTCTACATAGCCGTGGGGGTCCAGACGGTCCCGCGCAACAGCCGTCAACCCGGCCATGGAAAGGGATTGACTCCCGCTTTCCCAGTCGTAGGCCTTCCAGAATAAAGGAAACAGAAGCGCATCTTTTATTACCCACAAAGTCGTGAGCGACCAGAAAAGCCACGGAGGATAGTCAAAAATCCATTTCCGGACGATCAGAAGGACGAGGACGAACACGGCGAGGCCCATGAGCTGGAAAGCAATATATCTCAAGACGATCTTTCCGGTGACTGCCCGGGTATTCATAGAGCAACTCCAGCATGATACCGTCTCATCCGTCACCCTTGGAATACCGGAATCACCTCCCGTTCATACCAGGTGGGCGAAAAAAGCCCGGAGAGGAATCCGTTGTGCCCTCCATACGTATGTATAATGAGCCGATGGGGAGATGCAAGATCGAGATTATAAAAATCATCTACCGGTATCGCAGGGTCGTCGCGTGAGGTGATGATGGTCAGAGGAATCGTGACATCCGTGAGTGATCCCGCTCCCAGGGTGTATGCGGCGAAATATTCCCGGGCACCGGGATAGAGTCCCGACTGACTGATGAGGGCCTCCGTGGTTTCCCGGACGGTCCTTATGGAGAACAAGGGGCTGAAATCATACCGGTGGGGATAGAGTTCCTGTTTTCTCTTCAAAGACCTTTTCCATTTCTTGAGGAAGTATGGGCGGAGGAGCCAGTGGCGGTCAATGGCATCCGTCGCCTTGCTCGGGTCAAGGGCCGGGCTTATGGCAACTATGCGATGTAACGGCGTGCAAGGCTCCTGCATGAACCTCCTCGCTATGCGAAGCGCGAAATTCCCTCCCAGGGAAAACCCCATGAGGAAGACCGGCCCGCTTCTCACGAGCTCTGAAATCTTTTTTACCGCCTCAAAGGCCTCTTCCAGGAGGGTGGAGTAAAAGAGGCCCTCATTCAGATGGTGGGTCTGCCCGTGGTCCCTGAGGTTCAGCCGGAATATGTCGTATCCGTGGGAAAAGAGATATTTTCCGGTATTGAGGATGTACGCGGATCCGGAGCCCCCTTCCCATCCGTGGATGAGAATCACCAGCCCTTTCGATGAAGCTCGCGGCCGGGGCGAATGGAAGCCCAGCAGCCTGACGCCATCCCCTACGGTGAGGATCACCTCCCGGGAGGCCTCGATCATGGGATTCACACCCATGGCGCGGATTTTCAGGCTCGCCAGGACAGTCTGCAGGAGTGAGCTCCTTAAGTAGAAAGGGGGGTTGAACGTTCTATTATCCATTTCATTCTACGGTTCATAAATAAAGAGGCTCATGCATCCGTCCGCTTACGGGAGAGCCGGCAGATCCGGCTTTATGGATGATGAGCCTTCGATAGGTCTACACCATGAGCTTGAGCAACTCGATGTATACAGTGTCTTCCTTGTCCATGAGCTCGACAATGTGCTTATGCAGCCTTGATTTGTGCTCCCGGAAAATGGCCCTGCCTTTCTGGTATGATCTCGCAAACTCCATGGACTCTTTGGTCAGCGCATCGGCGTCGGCACAGGCCTTTACGATGACATGGTGTTCTTCGAGCTCTGCCGCCCCTGCCCTTTTCCCGCTGTACACCAGGTCTTCGAGCTTATAGTAGGGAATCGCCTTCCTCATGATCTGGAGCATGCCCGGCAGGAACGGGATATTGATATCGACCTCAGGGAAGCACAGGTATCCCCGGTCGGCCTTCATGAAACGGAAGTCGCAAGTGCAGGCCAGGATGCTGCCGTTGCCGAAGGTATGCCCGCTGATGGCTGCAATGACAGGCATGGGGAACAGGAGAACCCGCTGGAAAACTTTATTCATGCCGTACATGAAATCCTTGATCGACTGAAAATCCTGGCTGCCGTAAGCTCCGGTTATCCAGGTGAGGTCAATGCCCAGCGACCAGTTCTTTGCATCGCTCGAAGTAAGTACGGTCGAGGTTATCTCCTTTTCGGCCTCTATTTCATCAAAGGTCTTGAGCAAGTCTGCTGCAAAGCCGGGGTTGTGTCTGTTCTCGGCTGTATTCATGATCATGATCGCAACGGTCCCGTCCTTTTTCCATTCAACAACAGCCATTATTCCCTCCTTGCTTAAGCTTAAAACCGATCCGGCATTATTTTTAAAGCACCCGGACCGCTACTACTCCTTCAATCGATTTGATTTTCTTTATCAAGTCTTCGTTAATGCCGCCATCAACATCTATAATGTTATAGGCAAAATTACCTTTGCTCTTGTTGATCATGTCGGCGATGTTGAGATTGCTGTCGGCCAAGAGGTGCGTAAACTTTTCAATCATGCCCGGCGAGTTTTTGTTAGCGATGGTCAGTCTCTTTTTGCCCGACCTGTCAAGCGAACAATCCGGGAAGTTGACGGAGTTCTTGATGTTCCCGTTCTCCAGGAAATCCATGAGTTCCATAGCCGCCATAATAGCGCAGTTTTCTTCAGACTCCTCGGTGGAAGCCCCCAGATGCGGAATGGCTATGCACTTATCCATCTTTATAAGCTCTTCATCGGGGAAGTCCGTGACGTAACAGCTTACGATCCCGTCGTCAATGGCTTTCTGCAGGTCAGCGGTATTCACCAGTTCCCTTCGGGCGAAGTTCAGGAGCTTTGCACCGTTCTTCATGACCGCAAATTTATCGGCATTGATGAATCCCCGCGTATCTTTGTTCAGAGGGACGTGCAGCGAAATGTAATCGCACTCGGCCAGCAGCCTTTCCAGGCTCGCCGCCCTCTTTGATATTGCGGGACAGTCTCCAGGCTGCGTCGATCGACAGAAACGGATCGTATCCGCACACTTCCATGCCGAGGGCTTCGGCTGTGTTGGCCACCATGATGCCGATCGCGCCCAGTCCGACTACGCCCATCTTTTTGCCCAGTATTTCCGTGCCGCCGAACTTTGATTTGCCCTTTTCGATCAGATCGGGCACCTTGTCGCCTTCGCCTACCAGCCCTTTGGCCCAGGCGATTCCTTCCGTCACCTTCCGCGAGGCCAGCAGCATGCCCAGGACGACCAGTTCCTTTACCCCATTGGCGTTCGCACCCGGGGTATTGAAGACTACGATGCCTTTTTCCGAGCACTTGTCTACGGGGATATTGTTGACCCCGGCACCGGCCCGAGCAATCGCTTTCACACTCGAGGGCAAGCTCATGTCTTTCATTTCCTTGCTTCTTACCAGGATACCGTCCGGCTCGGAAATGCCGGCACGGTGCTCATATTTTTCCGTGAAAAGACTTAAGCCCTTTTCCGAGATGTTATTCAGCAGATCGATCTTATACATAAAAACCCTCCTCTCTCTTCCTTACTTACTTAATATATATTACAGAATATATATTCTGTGCCAAGCTAAAAATCACGAGAATATTGAAGGATATTTTAAAACTACCCTGTAAATTATTGACACGCTTAAGACCATTTGTTACAAGTGCACCGGGTTTGATCACACTGTCAGCTGGAGAGTTACTTTGGAGGTACTCGTAAGCGATAAATTATCGGCAGGACTCAAAATGTCCTCTCAGTCCGGGAGGTTGTGATCTAACGAAGTAGGCAATCAGAGAATAGGAGCGTACTGTATGGCAAACGTTGTCGTTGTTGGCACCCAGTGGGGTGACGAAGGGAAAGGGAAGGTCGTCGACCTCCTTACAGAAAAATCAGACCTTATCATCCGGTTTCAGGGCGGCAACAATGCCGGACACACCTTGGTGGTGGGTGACAGAAAAGTCATCCTCCATCTGATACCTTCCGGTATCCTGCACGCAGATAAACGTTGCGTCATCGGCTCCGGAGTGGTGATCGACCCGGAGATCCTTCTCAATGAGATCGATGCCTTGCGGGAAAAGGGATACACGGTAACCACCGGCACTCTGGCCATCAGCGACCGCGCCCATGTCATCATGCCCTATCACAAAATGATCGACCATGCCCGTGAAGCCACCCAGCAGATCGGGACCACAGGCAGAGGCATCGGGCCTGCCTATGAGGATAAGGCACGCAGGTGCGGCATAAGGATGATCGACCTTGTCCATGAGCACATGCTGAGGAAAAAGCTGAGTAGCTTTTTTGATGAGAAGCAGGAATATCTCACCAGGATCCTCAAGGTCAAAGGCATGGACAAGGAAGAAATATTTAATAGGTATAAAGCAATGGGCGAGAAGCTCAAGCCGTTTGTAACCGATGCGCCCGTACTTATCGACCAGGCAGTGCGAAGCGGCAAGAAGCTCCTTTTCGAAGGGGCCCAGGGCGCGAACCTCGACATGGATTTCGGGACCTACCCGTATGTTACCTCGTCGAATACCGTTGCCGGCCAGGCATGCGTCGGCTCAGGCATCGGGCCTACGAAGATCAGCACCGTGCTCGGGATCTGCAAGGCCTACACCACGAGAGTGGGCGGAGGCCCTTTCCCGACCGAGCTCAATGATGAGATCGGCGAACGTTTACGTGCGTTCGGTGGGGAATACGGTGCTACTACCGGCAGGCCCAGGCGGTGCGGATGGCTCGACCTCGTCGCGCTGAAGCACTCGGTCCGGCTCTCGGACATCACCTATCTCGCCGTAACCAAGCTCGATGTCCTCACCGGTTTCGAAACCATCAAGGTAGCAACCGCCTACAGGTCAAAGAATACCCTCATAGAGAATATGCCTGCTGATCTGGAGATGTATCCCGATCTGCAGATGGTATACGACGAGCTCCCGGGCTGGGAAGAGAACATCTCGTCCGTACGGTCATACAACGACCTGCCGAAGAACTGTAAAAACTACATTTCTTATATGGAAGAAAAGACCGGGGTCAAGGCAGCGATTATCTCTGTAGGTCCGAAGCGGGAAGAGACCATCCAGCTTGTCGATCTGTTTTCATGACCCCCCTGACCGGGGGTCCGTTACCCTACCCTCAGCTGTGCCCTGACGGAGAACAGCTGCTGCAGGAGCTGGAACTGCATGAATCACATCCGGATTTGCCGGAAGCAATCCGTGAAATCTTCTTTTTCACGTTGTTGCGCTTACATTTCGGGCAGTCAGGAGCATCTTTCGCAGACATAGGCATGAGCTTCTCGAAATCTTCTCCGCACTCCCGGCACTGGTATTCATAGATGGGCATCTCTTACTCCTTCATGCTCTTGCTTCTAGTGCTTGAACGGCAAAATGTCAATTGAGCTTCACCTTTTCCCGCTCGAACACGGGCATGCATGAAACTTTCATATCCGGGTTAGTGGATCGGACGGACCTATATTCCCTCTATTATTGACAAAATTACCCATATCGTTCTACTCTGTGTGGAAATAGGGAGGTACATTCATGAGTGAACCGTACAAGTTCTATAAGGTTGAAAAGCAGGGGCACATCGCATGGGTCTTTCTGAACAGACCTGAAAAGAAGAATGCCATGGGGCCGGATGCATGGAAGGAGATCATCCCCATCTTTGCAGACATCGAAGCCGATGACGACATCAGGGTTGCGATCATCGCGGGGGAAGGAAAAGAGTTCTCCACAGGTATCGACCTGATGGGCATGGCGCCCTTGATCCCCACGCTGAAGAACTGGGACATGAGCGCAAAGGGGACCGTAAAACTCTTTAAAGACATCTTCCCCCTCCAGGATGCCATGACCTGCGTCGAAAAGTGCTCCAAGCCGGTCATCTGCGCATTCCACGGCTACTGCATCGGGGCAGCCCTGGACCTTGGCTCTGCCTGCGATATCCGCCTCGCTTCGCTCGATGCGAAAATTTCGCTCCGAGAGTCTGCAGTTTCCATAATCGCCGATGTGGGCGTGCTCCAGCGCCTGCCTCATATCGTGGGCCAGGGGATCACCAGGGAACTAGCATTCACTGCCAAGTATATCGATGCCCAGAGGGCAAAAGAGATCAACCTGGTCAACGCCGTGTACCCGGACAAAGAATCCCTGCTCAAGGGTGCACAGGATCTGGCCCTCGAGATCGCTGCCCAGGCGCCGCTCGCTGTCCAGGGCGCCAAGGATGTCCTGAACTTCTGCAGGGGCAAGAGCATTGCAGACGGGCTCGAGTACGTGGCAGCGAGGAGCTCCATGATCCTGCCGTCCGAAGATCTTGCAGAGACCATGACTGCATTCATGGAAAAACGCTCACCCGTTTACAAAGGGAAGTAGAGCCGGTATTCTTAAAACTCATTTAATGATGACAAAGGGGCTCTTCCGTTCACGGAACAGCCCCTTTTTATATATCCGCGGCTTGTCGCCGGTCGATTCCGTAAACCGGCTCCGCCGGAGCTTCGCTCAAACATCAGGGATCAAGCGCCCTTCCCCTTCGTATTAATATTTCATCCATTCTCTCTTGAGCTCAGAGCGATCGCATCTTGAGCAAGCTCATTCTTTGAGTGCTGAACCATACCCATGCAAGCCTATGGGTATGTAACCCCAGACCCGGTCTGCAGCGCCTCCCTGAAGGTGCCGGGGCACATGTATGAAAGCGCAGGTTTATGAAATAAATGAAATTAAATGCTTCCCGGTACTTGTGAGAAACCAGCCCCGTTATATTAATATATCCTAGCAATTAGTGGATATGAACAGACCTGAGGGTGGCTTAGACTCACCTGCAGTAGCGGAGCTTTTGACCTGTCTTTCCTTAAGCCGACTTTTCCGGATAGGGTGGAATTGTTCGAATTCCCCTGTCTCTTCGAAGGCATCAAGACCATGGGTATAAGGAACACCAGATCATTTACCGCTACGCAAAAAAGACTTCCATGATGAGTGTCCGGAGGAACATAGATTTTCATTATCTGGCAGCAGTCCTCCTCCTTTCCTGCGCCCTGGTGTACTTTTCATTTATCGGCCAGACCAAAAAGATTTATCTCTTAAGACTCCTGGATGAAATACCGCTCTCCATAGGAATCTGGGAGGGCGATGCGAGCACCCTTGACCGGAACACCTTGAAGAATGCAGGCGTCGATCAGTACATCATGCGGACCTACTATGCACAGAATCAGGAACCTATCTCAGTATATGTAGGATTCTACAGCTACCAGGAAATCGGCCATACAATCCATTCTCCGCTTCATTGTTATCCGGGCAGCGGCTGGAACCCTGTATCCGACGGCGAAAAGATCATATCGGCGGACAAGGTGCCTGCAGGAAAGCTGGCAGTGAACAAACTCCTTATCGAGAAAGGGAAGGACAAGCAGGTTGTTTACTATTGGTATCAATCCAGGGGGAGGATTATCACGAATGAATACTGGGAGAAATTCTATCTGATTCTGGATACTATGATGCTTGCACGAAACGACGGCTCGCTGGTGCGGATATCAACGTTGATAACCGTCTCCGAGCAGGAGGCTGAAACACACCTCCAATCCTTTATCAATCATTTCTACCCGCACCTGGCGCTTTGCCTGCCGCAGTAAATATTATGACATATATTAAAGGAATCTCCATCCTTGTCCTCATGTCTTTGCTTTATCAGGATGTTATCCGGAAACTTGTAATGGATTGGTGGAAGGACCCCAATTATTCGCATGGTTTTCTGATACCGGCTATCTCTCTCTACCTCATCCGGCAGAAGAAGACCGAACTGATGCAGCTGAGCAAGACAAGGGAACCCAGTTGGGCCGGATTGTTCATTATAGCTATGTCACTGGCTATGCTGACCGTAGGCAAGTCAGGGTCCGAGCTTTTCTTACAACGCTTTTCCCTTATCGGTATGATTACAGGCCTCGTACTGCTTTTTTTCGGCAAAGAAATACTGAAAACCTGCTCCTCGGCGCTGGCATTTCTCATTTTTATGATACCGATTCCGTACATCCTCTATGACGCCATCGCCTTTCCTCTCAAATTGTTCGCTACATACTGCGCTACGACGAGTCTGGCCCTTCTCGACATCCCGGTTTTACGCGAGGGGAATATCATCCATCTGGCAAACACCACTCTGGAAGTAGCAGATGCCTGCAGCGGCATACGATCATTGTTTTCTCTCTTTGCACTGGGAACATTTCTGGCCTTTATCACATGTGAGGAATACGGGAAAAGGATCGCCCTCATCCTCCTCGTACTGCCCATAGCAATAATGACCAATGCCGGCCGTGTTGTCGGAACCGGCATTCTGGCTCACTTCTATGACAGCAGGATAGCAGAAGGCTTTTTCCACGAGTTTTCCGGCCTGCTGATTTTTCTAACCGCTTCTCTTCTGCTGGGAATCTTTAGCAGAATAATTGCATCGAGGTGATTTTAAGATATGACACGGCTCATGGCGATTTTCGGAACCAGGCCTGAAGCGATAAAAATGGCCCCCGTCATCATGGAATTAAACAGGCGCAACGCTGAAGGCGATGATCTTGAAACGCTGGTATGTGTTACCGCCCAGCACCGGCAGATGCTTGACCAGGTGTTGACCCTGTTCGGTATCGTGCCGCACTTCGACCTGAATGTCATGACCCCGGATCAGAACCTCTTTACGCTGACCGGCAGGATCCTGGAGGGAATCGGAGGTATACTGGAACAAGCAAGGCCCGATCTGATCCTGGTTCATGGAGACACAACCACCACGTTTGCCGCTTCATTGGCTGCATATTACCATAACATTGGAGTGGGTCATGTGGAAGCAGGGCTTCGCACCCAGGATAAATACCGCCCCTTCCCCGAGGAATTGAATCGCCGCCTGACCGGGGTGATCGCAGATATCCATTTCGCTCCCACGGAGACCGCAAAGAACAATCTCCTCAAAGAGAACATACCTTCGGAAAAAATACTGGTGACCGGCAATACGGTCATCGATGCCCTCCTCCATACCGTGGACCGTATTCAAAGGCAGCCGATACAGTTCTCCGACTATGGGAGAGGATATGAGTTTTTAGACAACCTGGAAAATGATGAGAAGATCATCCTTGTTACCGGGCATCGGAGGGAGAACTTCGGTCAGGGATTCGAAAATATCTGCCTGGCCCTTTCCGAGCTGGCACTGGCCCGGCCCGATGTGCACTTTGTATATCCGGTTCATCTCAACCCGCATGTGCGGGAGCCGGTCTACCGGATTATCGGCAACAGGAAGAATATCCATTTATTCCCCCCGCTCGATTATGAGCCGTTCGTTGCCCTCATGTGCAGGGCATATCTCATCTTAACGGATTCGGGCGGCATACAGGAAGAAGCCCCGAGCCTGGGAAAACCGGTAATCGTTATGCGGAACGTGACCGAGCGGCCCGAAGCAGTGGAAGCGGGTACGGTACGATTAGTGGGTACGGACAAAGACAGGATCGTTGAGGCGGTCGACTCTTTGCTGAGCGATCCGGCTTGCTATAAGAGAATGAGCTTTGCCCACAATCCCTACGGCGACGGACGTGCAGCCAGGTATATTGTCGACTATCTCGTAAAAAGATATGCGGCACGCAATCTTGCTCAAAATATATTTCCCGAAAAGTATAGACAGTTTCCATTCGATACGCTTCGCCAGGATACCATGAAATAAAAATGCGCCCGGATATCTACTGGTGAGCAAACAGCTGTGCATTAATTATAACGAATTCAATTTAGGAGGTTAATGAATACGATGGAAAAGGGGCTACGACTATTCGGCAAGCTGCTTCTTTGTCTAATTGCCTCCTGCTCGATGAAGGGTATTTTTGCATCCTGTGCCTCAGCGGACGTCATCGTCGACAACGGCGGCCCTGGAACGCCATTTACCGGAACATGGCCGGTTTCCGTCGGTACAAGCCCGTACGGCGGCAGTTCCCTGTGGTCGCGGGACGGGACTACCTATACCTGGGAGTTCGTCTCCCAACCGTCCGGTTACTATGAAGTTTTCATGTGGTGGTCCGGCTTGTCTTCACGGGCTTCCATAGTGCCTGTCGAGATACAGAATGCAGACGGGAAGGCGGCACCGCGCAGGTCGTGGCCAACCAGCAGCAGACCAGGGCCGACAGGACAAATATCCTGGGCTCTTATTATTTCAACCGGGGAACGGCCATTGTCGAGTTCAAAGACATGAGCTCGGGTACTATTACCTCAAGGTGCTGGGATTTCGGCGACGGGGCTACGAGCACGGGGAAGAATCCGTCCCATGTCTACAGAGGGTACGGCTCCTTCACGGTCCGCCTGACCGTATCCGGCCCGAGCGGTTCCGATACGGAAACCGAGACAGGCTATGTGTATAATCTCGTCGCAACCGAATATGTGGACAACTCGTACCATGAGAAGCCCCATTATTATACCGGATCATCGACCATGTCCGGAAAGATCATCTGCGACACCGGCACGGTAAAAATCCCCAGTGAAGAGAGGCGTTACCTCCTGGGAGATACCGACGCCCAGATACTTGCCAGGCTGAATGCCATCGAACCGATCTATGAGTATTACAACTTCAAACTGAAACCGCCTTCCATGAGATGATGGGTGCGAAGGCCCATCAGGAGAGCAAGCATCTTTGCCATGGATAAAATATGCATGATTTAAGGAGGTTAATAACTATGGGAAAAGGAAAAAAGAAGGCTGTACTGACATTTTTTCTCTATTTCATTGTTGCCTGCCTTATGTTCCCGGGTGCTTTTGCTCCTTGTGCCTCGGCGGACGTTATCATCGATAACGGCGACCCCGGGACGTCATTTACCGGAAGCTGGCCGGTTTCCGGCGGTACAAATCCGTATGGCGGGGACAGTTTCTGGTCGCGGGATGGGACAACTTATACCTGGGAGCTCGGCTCTCAGCCTGCAGGCCGGTATGAGGTTCTCATGTGGTGGTCCGGCTGGTCTTCGCGGGCTCCCATAGTTCCGGTGGACATTCAGCATGCAGATGGTGTGGACTACCTGTTTGTCAACCAGCGTGAGAATGCCGGACAATGGAACAGCCTCGGCACCTACTATTTTGACGGCGAAGGAAGCGTCATGGTTACCGCTGCATATGGCGCATCGGTGAGCACCTGCGCCGACGCCGTCTGGTTCAAGTATATCCCGGAGGATAGTCCTCCCACAGCCGTCATCGATTCCATCTCTCCGAACCCGGCCGTGCCCGGTCAGACAGTATCCTTTTCCGGCCACGGCGAAGTTTTCAACGGGTCTGTTGAATCCTGCGTATGGGAATCGGATATCGACGGCATCTTGAGTTATGACTTTTCCTTTTCCACCCCGTCCCTTTCCCAGGGTAGCCATGTCATATCCTTCCTGGTATCAGACGATATGGGAGCCTCTTCAGAGCCCGTTACCCGGACCCTCGTCATCCAGGATGCCGCCCAGGAGGTGATCATCGATAACAGCGGGCCGGGTACCTCTTCCAGCGGCACCTGGTATGTGTCCGGCGGATCAGGTGCATACGGCTCGAACTCGCTCTGGAGCCGCGACGGGACGACCTACACCTGGTCGTTCTCTCCTGCTGCCTCGGCTTATTACGAAGTCTCCATGTGGTGGACCCAGTACTCATCGAGGAGCACCGCCATACCTGTGAGGATCGAGCATTACTCAAACGGCGTTACGGCATCGACAGTGGCTGTCAATCAGCAGATAAACGGCGGAAAATGGAACAGCCTCGGCACCTATTACTATGAAGCCGGACGGTCGTACCGGGTGACTATCACCTCCCAGCCCTACCCGACGAGCACGTGTGCCGATGCGGTACGGTTCGTCCAGGCTGACGGCCAGGGAGGAACTGCTCCGGTTGCTGGTTTTGCCGGCGACAAGACATCGGGAAGCGCTCCGTGCACCATCAGCTTCTTTGATCAGAGCATCGGCACGGTGACCGGAAGGCTCTGGAATTTCGGCGACGGAACGACCAGTACGCAGAAGGACCCTGTCCATGTCTACAACCAGGCAGGCACGTTCAGAGTGACATTGACGGCAAGCAATGACTATGGTTCGGATACCATGGCACGGGATGCATACATTCAGGTGTATACCGCCATGGAAAACATCTATCTCTGTGACGGATATTCCAAAAACGCCCTGTTCCTGCCCCGGTGTTACGATTATCTGAAACGCCTCGGGGCAACCGAGCAGAACGGCGTATGGGTGTACCGGAATGCCGCAAAGGGAATTACCTACAACATCTACTCGGTCCGCACCCCTGCAGCCATGGAACAGGCGCTGAAGCAAGAAGGGGCTCACATCATCTTCAACGGCCACTCCAACTTCGGCTTCGGCGCGACCTTTGCCACATCCAGGGAAACCCAGAACCAGCAGATGGACAATGTCTTTTTCGTAGACGATGACCGTTTTGCCAATTATTCGACCATGATGGTATCTGTGAAGCCGGACGGCATGAAGTACGGCCAGGCGTACCCGAACTGGAACCCGATCTTCAAGAATGGGAAAAGCGCATTGATGCCGTATGACTTCAGCCAGGGCACGCCGCCGTACAATTACTACCTGACGTATACCATTCCCGGAGACCCGGTGACGTACAAGGTCGAACTCTCCAACGGGAGCTATCTGGAAAGATTTCCGGATTCCAACACACCGGCATGGTTCTCCCCAGACGGATCTCCGCCCGACCCGGTGCGGAATCCCGAATATTTCATCACCAATTCCGATCCGGATTTCAATCATTGCGACCTCATCGGGACCTGGCCCATAGGGAAGATCCAGGGCGGGGGTTACATGGGTGAATCCGGATACCTCGGGTATAACTACCAGTATCACAGCGCAGGGACAGGGAGCAATAAAGCGGTGTTTTCCATCTTCCTGCGGTACTCCGGCAACTATGAGGTGCTCACCTCATGGTTCCCGTCTGCGAGCAACGCCACCAATGCGAAGTACATCATCCATCATGCAGGCGGCGATGCCACGGTGGAGATGAACCAGCAGCAGCCCATACTGACCATGGTGAAATCCCTGGGAACCTATTATTTCAATCAGGGAACGTGCAGAATAGAAATCAATGACAATGCAAACGGCAGAGTGGTTGCCGATGCGATCGCCTTGAACTGCAAGGACAACCCCGACTCCATCCTCCAGGCGGAATTCGATACGGATGCCGTTTCGGGAAGCGCGCCCCTGGCGGTGAAGTTCATTGACCAGAGTTTGGCAAATAATGTAACCATCACCTCCCGTCTCTGGGATTTCGGCGACGGGGTGACGAGCACGGAAAAGAACCCGCAGCACACCTATGAACAGCCCGGGATATACACGGTAAGTCTCAAGGTCATTGCTTCTCCCGGCATGGAACAGACAGAGGTGAAGGAGAGCTTCATCGTCGTCGACAGCACGGCCCCGCTTCATGCCGAGTTCACGGCGCCGGCAAGAAACAATGCAGAGAGGACCATCGTGAAGTTCAAGGACCGGAGCTCAGGCATCATTACTGCCCGGCATTGGGATTTCGGCGACGGGTCCACGAGCAATGAGCAGAACCCGACGCATGTGTACACGGACATCGGCTCCTTCACGGTAAGGCTGACCGTGTCGGGCCCGGGCGGAAACGATACGGAAACCGAGACTGCGTACGTCTGCAACATGGTCGCCATCGAATTCGTGGATAACACGTTCCATGAAAGGCCTCACTTCTACTCAGGCTCACTGATCAAGTTCGGCAAGGTGATCTGCGACACCGGCACCATCAAGATCCCTGCCGAAGAGATGCGCTATTCCCGCATGTTCTACGGCGGCTGCAACTCGTCCAATTATTATGTCGGCGCTTTCAACCGGGGCATCTTCTTCTTCACGAGGGCCGATACGGACGAGGTTACCGCGCCGGAATACCTGAGGCGGTATCTCATGGGAGATACCGATAATCAGATCCTGGCGCGGCTCAATGCCATTGAACCGGTCTACGAGTATTACAACTTCAACCTGAAGCCGCCTTCAATGAGATAATCGGATACAGGTACGCACAAAGGCCTCATGTCGGCATGGGGCCTTTGTGCGGATCACCTTTACTCAAGGCAGACAAACATCGGGGTACCTCCGCATGATGGTTCATCTTTTTAAGACTCTCGGCTTATTCCGCCGGTATTCTTCCCATTACAGCCGGATATTCGGCCTATTCAAAGGCTTTCACAACCCAAGCTACTGCGGGGATAAGAACGGGGTGAAATCCGGATGGCAGCAGTTTCTGGATTACCTCTATCTTTTTTTCGTCCTGGGATTTCTGCCGACAAACTACCACCTGCTCCGTTTCGATACCATGGAAAGGAAGATATTCAAAAACTACATGGACGATCCTCATGCCCCGCTCCTTCGGCCCAGGCTGTGGAACACACTATGGAAAAAGTCTACCTTCATTCTGGTACACGATAAGTACCTGTTCCATTGCCTGTGTGTCCAGCATGGGCTGCCCGTGCCGAAGCTTTATGGCAAATGCGGAAGGGATTGCCTGAAAAACGGCAATCTTTTTCTGAGAGAACTGATGGAACGGAACAATCTGAAAAGGTTTGTCTTGAAACCGGTATGGGGGCTTATGGGAAAGGGAATCCATTTTATCTCCGGCAATGATCCGGATGCCCCGGCTCATATGATCGAAAAAGATGAAGTCCATGAAGAAAACGACGGCTACCTCGTGCAGGAAGTGATTCAGCAGCACCCGAAACTCGATGCGATCAACCCGTATTCCGTGAACTCCATCCGAATCATTACGTTTTTATCCATCGATCATAAAGTCGAATTCATTGCAGCAATGCTGAGATCAAGCTCGACCGACTCCCCTGTGGACAACTTCTCTGCTGGTGGGATCGTCGTGGGAATCGATCTCCAGACCGGCAGACTGAAGAAAGAAGGTTTCACGAAACCGCCCCACGGCAAGGTGCTGACCAGCCACCCGCTCACCGGGACGGAATTCTCAGACTTTCAGATCCCCTACTGGGAGGAAGTGAAGAGAATTGCCTCTGATGCACAGCAGATTTTTCATTATATCAAATCCATAGGCTGGGACTTTGCCGTCACTCCAGGCGGCCCGGTGATTATCGAAGGGAATCAGGAATGGGGCACTGCCGGTATCCAGGCGGCAAACGGCGGCCTGCTGACCGAGAGGAACAGGAAGCTCTTCGCCCAGTACGGGCTGATTTTTTACGAGTAGAAATGCGGATGGAGCATTATGTGAAAGGACGACACAGATGAAAAAAAACATTCGATGGTACCTCAAGCAGGTGTTTTCCCTCCAGTGTGTAGAGATAGTCAGGGTACCCGATCTGGCCTTTTCCCCGGGACTCTCTGTCGGCAATGGTTTTACATTGACGTTTCTGCGGGATAAAGAAATTCCCGAGCTCATGGAGTTTCACGATAGCCGGTGTGTTGAGTGGAATAATATTCTTTCCGCCGGGGAGGCAGAAACCAGGCTGAAAGACGGGCACCTCTGCTGTTGCGCCCGTAAAGGCGGCAAACTGGTCGGATTTCACTGGTATGCACCCGGCAAGGTCTTTTCTCCTGATCTGCATTGCCTGTTCGAATCCGAGGATACAAGCATCGTGGCTTACAACGGTTTTGTCGACCCCGTGCACCGCGGCAATCACTTGTTAGTGCTGATGATGCAGGAATCCTTCCGGAAGCTGTCTCAACTGGGGTACGAAAAAGTGTACACCACCTTCCGAGCAGAGAACTTATCCCCCAAGATAACATTTGAAAAGTTCCGTTCCGTGATGGTCGGGAAGATATTCTATGGTTACCTGCTGGGGTATTTCTTGTTCTTTCCCCTCTTACAAAAGGATGCAGGTGTTCGGGTACGCCTCACCACCAATCCGTGGCATCGGTGGAGGGTATTCTTCCGGAAAAGGTTTCCGAATACGGCAAAAGCGAGGCGAAGAAGTGCATTTAAGGACCGTCTTCTTAAAAAATCCTCCTCTGTCCCGAATCCAGGTCCTCCAGCCCCTTTGAGATAGGAAAATGATGAACGCCTTACTCTTACCCATAAATCGTCTGATCTTCAGGATCATGAAAAAGGCCGGCTCTTTCATAAAGCCCGAGGTAAAACCGGATATTCTGCCCCTTGAGTATTCATATTACATGCACGAGGCACAACACTTGGGAATCAAGGCCGTCCTCCTAGAGAATAACGTTCTCCAGCTCAGGAAAAACGGCGTGGTACAGAATATCTGGCGCTCCTACACCGATCTCGACGGGGAGGCATCGCTGAAGATAGCAGGAGACAAGGCATTCTGCAGCTCGATATTGAAACAACAGGGCGTTCCCGTGCCTGACTATACGGTTTTAAAGAGCGGCGACTACCATGGGGCGCTTTTATTCAAACAGCGGGTCAATGCCCCTATCGCGATCAAGCCTGCGAGAAATACAGGGGACAGCAAAGGTGTCTTCCTCAAACCCGATACTCCTTTTTCGATCCGTTATGCAGTTACTTACGCCGGATTATACGGACCCGAGATCATTGTAGAGAGATTCTTTGAAGGGACAAATTACCGCCTGCTGTTCTGCAAAGGCAAATTCCTGGCTGCAAGCTCCCGCAACCCCGCAGCAGTTGTCGGGGACGGCGTTCACACCGTGTCCGAGCTGATAACTATTGCCAACAAGGGCAGGAAGAACAACGGGAAATGCATCGGGTATGATCCTCTTACCAGACCTATTCTTTACAAAATCCCGGTGCCAAGGGCAATGGCCGGCCTGGTAAAGAAACAGGGATTCTCTCCGGGCTCCATCCCCCCGCAAGACACGCACGTTCGGCTGCAGGACATCTGCCACTGGCTGTATGGCGGGGAATACCATGATGTAACCGACGATATTTCCCCCGATTTCATCGCTCTTGGGAAAAGGATCGTTGATATCCTGGGCATCAAGCTCGCAGGCATCGACCTTATCGCCGAGGATATCGGCCGTGCAGAACAGGGATCCTACGTAATAAACGAGGTGAATACCACACCCGGGCTCCTGGTACATTATGAGGTTCAGAACCGGAATAAGGTGCGGCCGGTTGCACGGGACATCATGGATGTCATGTTCGCCTGACCGACCGGGCTCAAATGGTATGACGAAAGCTGCGTCCGGAGTAATAACTCATGAGAAACCATTTTCCTCATCATTATGAACAGCGGCAAGTAAAAAAAGCTGAGATAGGACAATTGTAAGGCAAGGGGTATTTCTTATGAATATACATGCCCGATGGTATCTGAAGCAGGTTGTATCGATCCAGGTCATGGACATAATCAAGTTTCCTGATCCGACCTTTTCCCCTGAGATTCCTGCTGACAGCGAGTTCAAGGTAACTTTTCTCCGGGATGAAGAAGTTGCAGAGCTCATGGAATTCCACGATGCCAAGTGCATCGGAAAGACACCGGTATTTTCCCATGCTGAGGTAAGCTCCAGATTGAAGACCGGGCACTTATGCAGCTGCGCACGCATTGGAGACCATCTGGCCGGCTTCTGCTGGTTCAAAACCGGTGATATCCGTTCGCCTGACCTGCACTGTCTGTTCGAATTCGCAGAGAAAAGCGCAGTGATACATAATGCCTTTGTCGATCCCGAATATCGCGGCAAAAATCTCACTCCGATGATGATGCGCGAATCCTTCCGGATATTGACCGGGATGGGATACAAGTCTGTATACGCGTATATCCGCTCAAAGAACCGGTCTCCCATGAGGTCGGCAGAGAAATTCAACCGTGTTGCCATCGGGAAAATCATCTATGGATATGTGCTGGGTTATTACTTTCTTTTCCCATTCATTCAAAAAGATGTGGGTTTACGGGTTCGCCTTGATGTCAGCCCCTGGCACCGCTGGCAGACATTTTTTCAGAAGAGGCTTTCCAATGCCGGTGCGACGCCATGAACCCGGACAATCTCGAAGAAACGATCAAGAAACTCTCGGCCGGGCAGGCCGCGATTCCCATCGTCCTCGGGAGCGCCGGCCTGGGTCTGATTCAGAGCCTCGGAGAGCAGGGCATCAGGAGTATCGTCGTGGATGACAGCCCGGTGAGCTGTCGGGATTTCTCCAGGTACTGCCGGAGGATCGTCGTGCCGGATATAAGTGCTGCACCGGAAGAAACGGGAAAGGCCCTGGAAATGATCAGCTCCCTGGCAAGGCATTATTCCGGGAAACGGCCGCTCGTCTTTCCGACATCGGATTATATCCTGGAATATATCATAGATCATCATGATGAATTGAAGAAGATCTTATCTGTTGTGGGACCGTCCCTGGAGGTGTTGAAGCTTACCCTGAACAAGGCGGCCTTCTACGAATGGCTGATGAACCACAACTTCCCCTGCCCCAGGACGGTTTTTTCTTCCCACCGTTTCCGGGGTGCCCCTTTTCAGCGGATAGAGCTGATACCCTTCCCCTGCATCATCAAGCCTGCGCTGACCTTCAAGCTCGAGCAGATGGCAGATAAAAAACTCTATGTTGCCTCCGATCAGGAGGAACTCTTCAGCCGTGCCAGGGAACTCTCGGAGAGAGACATGGAGTATGTGATTCAGGAGATCGTACCCGGCAATAACGAAGACCAGTTTTCTCTGGCAGGATACTGCGGGCCGGGTGGTGAAATCGAGGGGTATGTGATGACCAATAAGCTGCGGCAGAAAGATTTCGGTGCCGGCACCTTTGTCTCCAGCGCCGACATACCTGCCCTGTATGAGATCGGGAAAAAGATCCTTAAGGAATTGAAGTATCATGGGATCTTCGAGATAGAGTTCAGAAAAGACCAACGAGACGGGAGTTATAAGGTTATCGAGCTCAATCCCCGCTGCTGGTCCCAGATCATGCTCGCCACCCGGATGAGGGTCAATGTTGCGTACCGTGCCTTATGCGATTTTTCATCCGACGGGAATCACCGGGGACGGATGCTCTCGTCTTGCAAGAAGAAATACTGGATGAATTTTGAACGCGACTTAACCCACCTGAAGAGAAAGATCGCGGTCAAGGATTATTCTGTGAGCAGTTTCTTTTCCGTGATGATGAGCGTCCCGAGCATTGAGCCTTTCAGCCTCCTCGACCTTGGACCAGGCATTTTCTATCTGCGGCATAAAATCGCAGGCAGACTCAAAAAAGGCCTTCGCCTTCCGTGAGCACTCTGAGTTTTATTGAAACAATTCATCCGTTCATTATCCGCCATGGATGGCGGGAGGGACACAGGAAATACTATCGGATGCAACCGGCTGAGAAAGGCAGCAGACGGCCTGATGTGGATATGTCGCTGTTCAGTTCGAAACAATGTGTATGGAAACTGCTGCTGCCCGGAGACTTTGACACAGATGTGTTTGTCGCTGATACGTCATTGGGTGCTGTCCCACTGGATCTGTCAAAAAGTTATAAACGGATCATAACCTGTCCATGGTATGACCGCAGCGCCGATGCGATACGGATGCGGGTATCCGAGGCAGGTGTCTCCAATATCCATGTGCTGGACAGGATCGATGCCGGGGAAATGAGAAGGCTCGGGTGCAGCATCGGCATCAGCCTCGTTGTCATCACGCAGGATATGCTTTCAACACTGGGGGAAGCAGCGGTAAGGAAACACGTTTCCGGGGTGCTCGATATTGTCGGAGAATTCAGCAGTAAAAACTGGACGAATATCTTCATATTTCCCAGACTGTTTCGAGCCGATCCGCCCGTGAAGACATCGAGGCTCCTCCGGCAGACAGGCATAAATGCATCAGCCCTGCAGGAGATGGGCGCACCTCATGGCTTGATGAACGGCATCAGATACCTTTGCAGGCATTCGCCGGAAAATATCGTCGAGATCGAGATGAAGGATTTCAGCGCTTCCTGCCTGAGCATCATCCGGTCGACCAGAGGCCTGAAAACCTGGTATGGAAGCTTACAGAAGACGGCAAAGAAATTGCCGTTCTCCTATCCTTCGCAAGTGCTGGTTTTATCAAAGGGGGAAAAACCATCAAGCTGGATGGATGGTTTCTTGTCTCACCTTGAAAAGGTTACGGGTTACCGCCTGTCGGTTCAAAAATATATTTCCGGCAAACCCGATACCATCCTTATGGAGCTGCAGAACAGCTGCGACACTTCCTTTATCTGCAGGATGCCTTTGGGGAGAGGTATGGTAAATCACGAGCGGGTAAGAAACAATTACTCGGCACTGGCAAACTTGCGGTCATGCGGCAGCCTCTCGACTATTGCCCCTAAGCCTGTCGATCACGGTTCATACCAGGGCCAGGAATACTTCATCGAGACGTTTATCCACGGCAACAAGCTTCAATTGAATCGAATAAATTATTCGGAAGTTTATAGAATGGTTCGTCCGGTTTTGCTTTCTTTCTCTCTCGATGCAAGCAAGGATACCTTCATCGATGAGCACAGGTATCAGACTCTCGTGGGGGACAGCCTCGCCTTGCTCAAGGATAACGCATGGGATAAGACAGATATAAAGAAATTGCAGGATCTTGAACATGCATTGCAGGACATCCTGCTGAATACACGTGTCAGGCTGCCTCTGGTTCATGGTGACTTCAAGATTGAAAATCTGCTGTTCAATTCAGACGGGCTTGAAGGAATCATCGATTGGGACCTGTCTTCTTTCCCCGGCTTTCCCTGTCTTGACCTGCTGTATCTCTACGGATATTCATTTCATCACCAGATACGCGCTCATGACCGCGGCATGACGGATTTTATTCATCAGCTGCTCTCCGGCAGCAGCCGTGAGCCCATACTGCAGTCCTGGTATGAGGATTACTCGGAGTGTTTAAGCTTGGCCGGAGAATGGGACACGCTTTCAGGCTTCCTGTTCTGGCTGCACTACGTCACGAAGACAATCCGCACGGCCCTTCCCTCTTACGACGGCCGGACATACCGGAAAAACATAAGAATCCCATTAGATATCATAACGGAGAGGATGAAAAAGCTGTAATGAATAAACGAGCCCTGCTGTCGTCACTGGTATGTCATCCTGTTCTCTATCCGGCATCATTAAGGATATCGGATAAACATGTTTTACGCATACTCGCTTATCACCGTGTGCTTGATATCGATGAGCAGCTCTATCCTTTTGACAACGAACTCATCAGCGCTTCGGTCAGGGATTTCGAGAAGCAGATGGAATATGTAAGCGCTCATTACCGGGTAATGACCTTTAAAGATATCGAAAAGTGTGAAAAAAACGGCGCACAGCTGCCTGATCGTTCCCTGATCATCACGTTCGACGACGGGTATGCGGACAATTATGAAAATGCCTTCCCGATATTGAAGAAATACCGTCTGAAGGCCGTTTTCTTTCTGTCTACCGATTATATCGATAATAGCACGGCCTTCTGGTTCGAAAGACTGGCTTATTACCGGAAAAAAGGATTGATCGAGACCGACCGCCTGGGACTGGAGCGGTATTCGGGCGTCCTGGAAAACGGCTGGAGGGAAACAGGCCCATTTCCCAGCGAAGACCTGTACCGGATCATCACCCGGGTGCCCAACGGCATCAGATTGAGCCTGCTGCAGCAGATCGAACAGTCATTGCCGGAAATTCCCGAAGAAGACATCCCGTTCGTAAAAGCGCTTTCCTGGGGTCAGGTCCTGGAGATGGACCAATACGGAATGGAGATCGGATCACATACGCAGAGCCATATGATCCTCGGAAACGGGACTAGTGAAGAGATATCGAGTGAGCTGAAGCTGTCCAGGCAGATCATCGAAGAAAAGATATCAGGGCCGGTCTCTGCGATTTCTTACCCGATCGCATCATATACGTCTGCTATGAATCCCTGGGTCATCAATCTGGCCCGGCAGACGGGATATCATTGGGGGATCTCCAATTTTCCCGGGCCGGTAAAAAACATTGAAAAAGAACGGTATCTGCTGAAACGTTTGAGAATCGAGCGGTACGTATCGTTTGACCGGTTTAAATCGAAGCTTCTTTTCCCCGAAATCCTTGCCTGAATCAGAAAGTCTTTATTATTAAATTTGATGCTGGAAATTTAAAAGACCCCCTTTATGAAAAAAGAAATCGAAAGCCTGGGCAGGCAGACCGTGATCTACGGCGCGGGCAGCATGATGACCCGGCTGGGCGCATTCCTCCTGCTGCCTCTGTATACCAACTATCTCTCTCCTGCAGAGTTCGGAACGCTGGAGCTCTTCTACATGACCACGGCCATGATCTCCATTTTTCTGGGCACCCAGTTTTCCCACGCTACGCTGCGGTTTTATTTCGAGTATGATTCCGAAGCCGAGAGGAACAGGGTTATCAGCAGCTCTTTCATCCTGTATTTCTCCTTCTGCGCAATCGTGCTGAGCATGTGCGCCCTGTTCTCCAGGCAGTTCTCCCAATGGATATTTTCCACAGCGCTCTATGCGAAACATTTCGCCGTGCTCTTCGCCTGGCTGCTCATCAGCCTGTCGAATGAGATTCTCTATGCCTACATCAGAGCCCTGGAGCGTGCGTATCTCTTTATTATCGTTACCTTAGTCGAGCTTGTGATAAAGCTCTCTTTCTGTATTCTCTTCGTTGCCGTGTGGAAATGGTCAGTATTCGGGGTCCTTGTGGGAAACCTCATCGGAACCGTTGTTCCTTTTCTCTTTTTCGGAATTTTCACCTGCAGAAGGTGCAGTCTCGACATCGATGTTCCTTTGTTTTTCCGGCTGATCAGATACACGCTGCCTTTGATATTCGTGAGCATATGCGGAACCGTCATGGGGCTGGCAGACCGGTTTCTCTTGAAGACCTATACCTCTCTGACCGCTGTTGGTCTGTATGCACTGGGCATGCGGTTTGCGAACGCAACGAACTTTCTCATCTTTCATCCCTTTACCAAGGGCTACGGCCCGTTCCGGTTTTCCATCATGCATAAAGAGAATGCAAAGTCGATCTATGCCCGGGTAATGACCTACTTCTGTTTCTTCTTCCTCTGGGCATCCTTGGCTGCTACGGCTTTTTCCCGGGAAATTATCCAGGTCATGGCAAATAAGAGCTATTGGAATGCCTATGAAGTGATCCCTATACTCCTGGTTTCGGTTTTCTGGGGAGGCATGTATTACATGTTTCAGATCGGCGTATATCTCAAGAAAAACACCCGTGTCCTCACCTTCGTGTTCGCAGGGGCGGCTCTTTTCAATATCGTTACCCTGTGGCTGCTCATTCCTCCGTACGGCATCATGGGCGCTGCCATATCGGTCTGTGCTACCCGCATGCTTGTGGCCTTTCTCAGTTTATACTGCTCACAGCTCGTTTATCCCGTTCAGTACGAATGGTTGCGCTGTTTCAAGGTTGCTGCAGTCTTTACCGTGCTCGCGATCCTGTCTTCCCTGCCTTATCATGAAAGCCCCTACTTATCGGCAGCGATGAAACTTCCTGTCCTGTTTATCTATCCTCTGCTTCTCTATGCGGTCGGGTTCTATAAACCGGAGGAGATAGGGTTTATTACGAAAATCCTGTCCCGTATGATCACGGCATGGGAGATGAAGAGAGATGTCCCTTAGCGTATGAGAAATAGCCGTGCCCGATAATTCTGGAGTAATCGAATAGGCATGTAAATCTTGTTTTTCTGCAGGTCATTTCTACTATATCATTCAAGGGTATTGTGTTTTTTTATATGAATATTGCCTTGGGTATCGACAGCTGTTAACCGAGAATATTCTCACCATGGTTTAAATGAAGCACCGGGAATAAATGCACAACTATTGAGCATAGTTTTTGATGCTGTATTGTTAGGGCCTTACCACATGTATCGATGAAACCATTACCCTCTATTTGATAATATTATAACGAGGAGGACCGACTTTGTTTCTTCACTTGTGCGGAAAAAACATTCTTTGTTGTTCTGTGAATTTCCCTTACCGCGAATGAGGAGGCCTCACACTCTTAAACGGGAGCCCATCCATCTTTGTTCATGAGATGCTCATGCAGACTTAAGGAGGTTGATTTTCGTGAAAGGCGTGTGCCTATGCCTGTCTAAGGCACGCCGGAGCGAAAGAACCCACCTTTTCCGCAACGATATACCCAATGTCCTCGACTTTTCAAAAGAAGGGATTCACCCGATACTGCGGAGCCTTGCCTTTTATTGATTCTAAGGAGTTGAAACCATTGAACAGGGTAATCATCCATCACAGGACACAGGGGAAAGGGGTCGAAGCGGTCCATCTTCAGGGGATTGCCTGCGGGATGAGGGAGTGCGGGTACAGGACGAAGATCGTTTCGCCTCCCGGCGTCGGCGTGTCGACGAATGAGGGGAAAAAGGAGCAGTCAAGTCTATTGCCGGGAATGCACCCCAGTTCTTTTTCGAATGTCTCGAATTGTCGCACAACCCCGCGGCATTCATGCAGCTCATGAATACAAAATTAAATTTCGGCTGCGATGTTCTCTATGAGAGGTATGCCTTCCTCGGCATTGCAGGTGCCTGTGCTGCCGGGATCTGGAAGGTGCCGTTCCTCGTGGAAGTCAATTACACCGTACACAACGACTTGGGGGTTCGATCAAGATCAAAGGTGTTCCTTCCCCTCACGAGACTCTTTGAGCACCTGGTCTTCCGGAAAGCATCACTGCTCCTGCCGGTTTCCTCCAAGCTTGCCGGTGAATTGGTAAACCGGGGCTATGACGATCGCAAAATCCTCATCTCGCCGAATGCGGTCGATCCATCGCATTTCCATGTGAACGGGGGTTCGCCCGAGAAACTGAAACAGGGGCTGTTCCATAAATCGCCCGATGTCGTGATAGGTTATGTGGGCAGTTTTGCACCATGGCATAGGGTGGATCTTCTGATCGATTCCTGCATCGCCGCTGCGGATACCGAGAGTATACATATCGGACTCATACTCATCGGCGACGGGGGAAGCAAAAGCGCCCTTATGGAAAAAGCCGCCCCTCTCCCCAAAAACCTTCATCTTGTATTTCCCGGGTTCATCCCCCATGCTGCGCTCCCCGAATACATTGCCGCTATGGACATCGCGGTCATGCCGCATTCCAACGATTACGGCTCACCGATGAAAGTATTCGAGTACATGGCACTGGGCAAACCGGTGGTTGCTCCGGATTTCGGACCATTGCGAGATGCGGTTGACCACGGCCGAGACGGCCTCCTCTTTGCGCCCGGAAAGCTTTATGAACTGACATGTGCGATCTTGAGCCTGGTGAAGGAGCCCGAGCGGAGACAGGCTATGGGGCGCACGGCACGCTTAAGGGTTGAAAAAGATCACAACTGGAAGGCCCGGTGCACTGGAATCTTCGATCAGTTGAATAAAAACGGCATGAATCACATTCAAGAGACGGAGACTGCATGAATATCCTGGTTCCCTACCTGGCAAGATGGAATTCGCTGAACCGGTCAAGATACTATCAGATATTCGATCATCTTTCGCGTGGAGGGCATATCGTCTATCTGGTACAGCCGCCCATGATGAACTCAACGGATTCCGGATTCGTCGAAGTAGACGGACCTGCCGATACAAAAGTCCGTCTTCTCGAGGCCGACATCAGCCCGCGATTCTGGAATGCTCGCATGCCATTCAACAAAATAATGAAAAAAGGTGCATATTGCCTCAAAATGAATGCCGATGCAGGTGTGCTGATCGATGCATATAACATCGACGCCGTTCTGTTTTACAATATGGCCCTCATGCCGTTGAGCAGACGCCGCGATGTCGTGACGATCTACGACCTGGGGGACGATCACCTCGACCTCCTGGCCCATGAACTCGGGAAATTCTCCAACAGACTCATCATGAAGTTTGCCGGGGCGCTGTTGATGAAGATGCTTCATAACTGTGACTGCGTATTCTCGGTATCCCATCATCTCGCGAAAAAATATTTTCCGGGGAGCACCTACTTGCCCAATGGCGTAGACATAGATTCCGTCCGCCCCGGATCAGGCCGAGAGCTGAAGAAAGATTTGAAAGGCCCGGTGATAGGTTTTATCGGGTCTCTGGAATATTTCATCGATTTCCAGCAGATTATCGAGGCAGCGCATGTCCTGAAAAATTGCACCTTTGTTATTGCAGGAGGCGGCAGAGAATTTGAGCGTATCAAGAACGAGAAGGACCGTCTGAAGCTTGACAACCTGGTCTTGACCGGAGGGCTGTCACACCCGGAGATCCTCAGGCGCATCGATTCATTTGATATCTGCCTCAACCCGTTCAAACCCAGCCCTCTTACCCATGGTGCTTGCCCGATCAAGCTCTTCGAGTACATGGCCTTCAAAAAGCCCGTCATATCCTCAAGGATCCGGGAAGTGCAGAGGATCGGCAACGGCTTTGTATACTGGGCCGACAGCTCCCGCGAGATCGTTTCCACTATACAAAAAATACTGAATCAGCCGGAGGAGGCCTGCCGTCGCGCAGAGAAAGGTTTTGAAGCACTGCAGGCTTCCTATACATGGCCCCGGATTGCCGATACATTCGCCACTGTAGTAGAACGGTCTCTTGCAAAAAAAGGATCATGATAACCGCCGACCTCCACTGCCATACCATATACTCTCACGATTCGTGCAACCGCACAGAATGGATTATCGACCGTTGCAATAAAGTAGGCATTACCTGTCTTGCCGTTACCGACCACAATCGCATCGAAGGGGCCTTTGAACTGAAACGGACTGCACCTTTCCGCATCATTGTGGGCGAAGAAGTCGATACCGGTGATGGCGAAATCATCGGCATTTTTCTCAAGCACTGGATTGCCCCCGTGCAAGGTCTGGAAAAGACAATCGGTCAGATAAAGGAGCAAGGAGGCCTTGTATACCTCCCCCACCCTTTAAGCACCGGCCGGGATTCTTCCCTGAACGTCGCCGGGATCAGAGACCTGTGCAGCGAGATCGATATCGTAGAGGTCTTCAACGCTCGAACCAGGACAGAAAGCAGCGCCCGGAAATGGCTGAGCGATTGGATCAACAGCGGGTATGTGGTGAAATCGGCCGGAAGTGACGCACACTCGCCGTACGAGCTTGGGAATGTCCTGATTGAGATGGAGGACTTCACCTCGGGAAAAGATTTTTTGCAATCTCTCGCCCGTGCCCGGTCCTATGTAAAAAAATCGTCGCCTTACCTGCGGCTGCTCATGAACCATAAAGTGAGAAAAGCGATACGTTCCTGCTGCCGGTGGATGAGCCCCGCCACTTGATTTTTTTAGTCTCTGCCGCACTCACGGCCGGGACATTCTTAGGAGGTTACCATGCTTCACTATCCCAATACGGCTCTCGTCCGGGAGTACGGTGCGGAAGAACTGAGCGAGGAAATCGTTCAAGTCCCCGCTCCTTATCCGGGAAACGAGGACTTACGTTTTGAAAAGAAAGTACTTGTTACGGATGCCGCCCAAAGGAAGTCTGTTCCGATCATTCGATCCTTGGGCAGAAAAGGGATTCATGTGATCGCCGGAGACGATCGTCCGCTGTCCATCGGTTCTTTCTCGCGGTATGCTTCACAGAGAGCCGTCTACCCGTCCCCGGAAAACGAAGACCACTTTATTCAATGGCTGATCGATTCCGGAAAGAAGAAACGCTTCGATATCCTTTTTCCCATCGATGAACGAACAATGGAGCCTGTTACCATGCACTTAAGCGAGCTTCAAAAGCACATGACCGTCCCGGTAGTCGACCACGACACATTCATGATCGCCCGAAATAAAGCAAAAACCATGGAATATGCCGACAAGCTCGATATACCGGTTCCCCGCACTTTTGTCTTCAATACCGAGGAGGAGGCGCTCAATACCCTCAAGTTGATGCCCACGCCGGTCGTCATCAAGGCGAGAAAGAGCTCGGGTTCCCGCGGATTATGCTATGTATCCGACAGGAGACATCTCCAGGGTGAGTATGAAAGGATTCACGCCAAGTATCCTTTCCCGCTGGTCCAGGAATACATTCCTCCGGGAGGCAATACCTACGGCGTCGAAGGTTTGTGCTACCACGGCACTGTCCTGAGGACGTTCGTTCACCGCAGGATCCGGGAGTTCCCCATCAACGGAGGTCCGAGCACCTTAAGAGAAAGTGTCTACAAACCGGAACTTGTTTCCCTCGCAAAAAAGATGCTGGAATCCATGCATTGGCATGGCGTGGTAATGCTGGAATTCAAAGAGGACCCGAGGACAAAAGAATGCGTGCTCATAGAGATCAACCCAAAATTCTGGGGTTCGATCGCTTTGCCGATAGCTGCCGGCATTGACTTCCCGTACCTTCTGTATATGCTTGCATGCAATCAGAAGATCAGCGAAGACAGCGGCTACCCCGAGCACGTTCTCTGCCGCTGGCTCTTTCCCGGCGATCTTCTCCATTTCCTCTTCAATCCGCAGAGGTTCAAACTCAAGCCGAGCTTTTTCAAGTTCAGAAACACGGCCTATGACATTTTTGATGTGAACGATCTCGGCCCCATTGTCCTGCTGTTCGTCTCCCTGTTCAGAGATCTTTTTAAACGTAAGACGTGGAGTGATAAGATCCTGAGGCAATAGCAGCAACCCAAGAATGATCCTTACCTACCTTTATATCGTGCAATTATTGATACGGCCTCAGGACTTTTCTCATGCTTTCCTCGGGTGGCCGGTAGCCTGGCTGACCGTATTGCCCGGGTTTCTTTTCGGGCTGACAATGAACAACCGCATACTTTCACGGGAGAAGATGCCTCAGTATTATCTGCTCCCTTTGTTTCTGGCCGTTATTGCATTATCGGCCCTTTTCAATGCCGGAATGGGATCGGTTTTCCTGCAGGTAAGCACCTTCCTGAAACGGGCACTGGTGTTCTACATGATCATCCTTCTCATCGATGATGAACAGAAGATCGGCAAAGTCCTCTGGTTGTTCATGATATCGGCGGGATTGCTCGGGATTCACGCCGTGCTCCAGTTGAATACGGGCACAGGTTTCGGCGGGATCGTTCCCCTCCTCCGCTATAACCCTCCGCGGGCGGTATGGTGCGGGGAATGGGACGGTTCCAACTCCTTCGGAGTCATTTTTTTACTGGCAATACCGGTCTGCCTCGAATTCCTGTTCAGCAGAATAATACTCTGGCATCGCCTCTTGGCAGGATTCTTTCTGCCGTTTATCCTGCTGGGACTGTATTACGTCGATTCACGCGGCGACACGCTTGCCGCGATAGTAACACTGCTACTGTACGTCCTCATGAAATTTCCCATAAAGAAAGCCTCGGTTGTTTTCATTGCTGCCATTGCTTTTTCCGGGATATTCCTGCCGGCAAGAATGACTTCCGTAAGTTCGAGCGAATCCTCCGCTCATCAGCGGACTTGGGTGTGGGAGCAAGGGCTCAACCTATTAAGACATAATCCATTGCTCGGCATCGGCCCGGGCCGGTTCGTCGAGTGTACGGAATCAGGCCTCATCGCACATAGCAACTATGTCAGTATATTCTCAGAAACTGGGCTTTTGGGATTTTTTATATTCATTTCGCTCATCTGGTTCAGCTTCAAAGGGCTCTCGATCGTTTTATTGAACCGGAATGGGATCAGGAGCTCGGATCCTTTCAAAACCAAACTGCTCGCGTTTTTCTCAAGGCAGAAAGAGACGGCCTCTCCATACCCGGACTTTCCCAGAGCGTTGTTCTGCAGCTTTGCAGGGCTGTGCACAGCTTCTCTATTTATTGTCCTTTTAAATGACCTTTTGTTTCTTTTTCTGGGGTTATGTGCAGCATCGTTTGCCGTATCGCAAAAAGAGAACGGGGATGAAAATTTGTTCTTTTCCGGGAATGACGCAAGGACAGTCTTCATCATCATGGCAGGTATCATCGGCTTGTACTGGCTGATCGCCATCAAACAGATCATCTAGGAACACGACGGCTGTATTATTATCGGGAGGGGATAATTATCATTGATTGGCATAGGAACATACACAGATGGATCATCCCGCACCTTGACGCAAGCCTGAAAAGAATATTCCGGCGACCTCTTCCTGATCACGGGCTGCACGTGATGTTCTGCGTGGTCGATCATTTCGAGCCTTATAGGGGCAATGCATCGGATTCGCTGGCAGTGGACAGGGTAAAAAGATGGGTGGAGAATCTTCCCGGGCTTGCGGATGGGATATCGGGAAGCGATGGCAAGCCGTATAAGCATACCTTTTTTTATCCCAAGGAGGAGTACTCCCGGAGCATCCTGGATCAGCTGTCGCAGATCCGTCTCATGGGGCTCGGGGAAGTAGAGATCCACATCCATCACGACAAGGCGACTTCCGACTGTTTCCGCGAGGATATGCTCTCTTTCAAAAGCCTTTTGAGAAGAGAGCATGGGCTGCTCTCCTCGGTCAAAGGGACGAACGATGCCCGATACGGCTTTATCCACGGGAACTGGGCCCTTGATAACGCACGGCCGGACGGCTGCTGGTGCGGGATCAACGATGAGCTGATCATCCTGAAGGAAACGGGCTGCTATGCAGACTTCACCCTCCCGTCTGCTCCCAGTGTTACCCAAACGGCAAAGATCAACAGCATCTACTACGCAAAAGACGATCCCGAAAGGCCGCTGTCGCACAACAGGGGGATGAATGTCCGCGTTGGCCGTGCAGCTTCCGGGGACCTTCTCCTGGTTCAGGGGCCTTTGACCCTTGACTGGCAAGCGAGGAAGAATGGACTTTTCCCGGGTATAGAAAATGCGGAGATAGGCGGAGGCAGACCGCCCACAATCCGCCGCTTCGATCTCTGGAAAAGGCAGCACATCTCGGTTATAGGGCGCCCCGAATGGATCTTCATCAAGGTGCACTGCCATGGCGCAGTGAAAAAAAATGCCGAGATGTTTTTCAGCGGTCAGATGAGAAGCTTTCTGCAAACTCTGATCCTTCACGCCGAACAAACCGGCTTTGCCCTACATTTTGTCTCGGCCAGGGAGATGTACAACATCATCAAGGCAGCAGAGGCAGGAGAAAACAGCGATCCTGACCGGTATAGAGATTATTCACTGATCATATAGCCCATATTCGTCTATGAAAAAAATTAGGGTCATGCAGATCATCAACTCCCTGGATATCGGGGGGGCGGAGCGGGTTGCGATCAATATCGCAGCGAACCTCGATCCGCAAAGGTTCGATCCCATGATTCTCACCCTGGAAGGACTGGGGCCCTTTTCTGCCGTCCTTGACAGGCAGGGAATAGAATACGCGTCCCTGTTCAAAAAACCCGGGACCAGACCCTCGACTTTTTTTGGGATAGCGCAGCAGATCAGGGAGAGAAAAATCGATATCGTCACCACGCATAACTACGGTGCCCTCTATTATGGATCGTTCGGCTCAAGGATCGGCGGATGCAGGCGCCTGCTGCATGTGGACCACAACAGGATGTATGCATCGAAAAGAAGGCTGCTCATCCCGCATAAGCTGCCGGCTTCCATGGCATACAAGGTAATTGCGGTAAGCAAAGAAATTCGAACGTATCTGATCAGTCACGAAGGCATAAAACCGGAACGTATCGGGATCATCTCAAACGGGATCGATGAAGGTTTGTACACGGGGAATCTTGACAGGAGACTCGTAAAAACCCGCCTGGGCATCCCGGAGGACAGGATATTGATCGGGACCGGCGCCAGATTGGTGCCGGAAAAAGGGTTGACGCACCTCCTGGATGCAATGAGCATACTCGGGAAGAAACGGGGGGATTTCCTCCTGGTTATTGCCGGCGACGGTCCCTTAAGGAAGGACCTGGAAAAACGAGTTCGGGATAACGGGCTGAGTTCCCATGTATCTTTCCTGGGAGAGCGAACCGACTTCCATGAGATCATCAGGCTCTTCGATATATACGTACTCCCTTCGGTATCGGAAGGGTTGCCCCTTTCCCTCCTCGAGGCCATGGCTGCAAGGAAGGCGATTGTCGCATCAAAGGTCGGCGGCATCCCGGATGTAATAACGGCCGGTAATAACGGGCTGCTCGTCCCTCCCGGAGAACCTCGTCCTCTGTCAGACGCGATAGGATATCTCATGGACAACCCTCTGAAAAGATCCGAGTTCGGAGAAAGGGCATATGCGGGATTCAGGGAGAAGCATTCGGCCAAGACCATGGCCGATGCGTACGGGCTTCTCTATGAACAGATGATGGAAACCGGCCGTGTCATGAAGTACCCCACATCAAGCTGCGGGGTATCATCTTAAATGAAGACCGTTGTTTTTTTCTCAAATTCGTTTCCGAATCATTGGCAGCCCCATCGAGGCGTGTTCGTGGAGCAGCGTGTTGCTGCCGTAAGCAGGCGGGTGAATCCCCTCATCGTGTGCCCGCTTCCCTGGGTCCCGCAAATCGACCTGCTGAAAAGGTTCCGCTCGCACTATCTGTTTGCCCTGATTCCCCGGGAGTATGACTATCATGGTTTTCATGTGTATTCCCCGAAATATCCGGTAGTTCCCAAGGTCCCCTGGATGAGCCCGTGGTCCATGGCACTCGGTGCGTATCCGGTGTTCAGGAAGCTGAAAAGAGGCATGCACATCGATGTCATCAACGCCCAGAATGCCTTTCCCGAAGGTATTGCGGCGGTCCGGCTCGGGAAACGGCTTAATCTGCCCGTAGTGATTTCCGCCCTGGGCTCCGACATCAACGAAGCAGGTTGCAGCAAACTCAGGCTCAGGATGACCGTAAACGCCCTGCAGCAGGCGAGGCAGGTCACGGCGGTGAGCAGGAGGCTGAGGCAGAAGATAATCGATATGGGCATAGAGCCTGAGCGCGTGCATTACATTCCCAACGGGGTCGACCCCGGCCTGTTTCATCCCCGTGACCGTTCATCGTGCCGCAGGCAGCTCGGCCTTGACGATCGAAAGAAGGTCCTTCTCTTCGTGGGCAAATTCAGGCCGGTCAAAGGGATCGAGTACCTGCTCGATGCCCTCCGCCTTCTCAAAGGCGAAAACAAGCTGGATTTCGATACCGTGCTCATCGGTAGCGGACCTCTGGAGCAGAAATACTGCCGGGCAATAGAAAACTACGGACTGAACGGCCGGGTCGTGTTTGCAGGAAATCGAAAACACGAGGAAATCAGTACCTGGATGAGCGCTGCTGATCTCTTCTGCCTCCCGAGCCTCAAGGAAGGAATGCCCAATGTGGTGCTGGAGGCCCTGGCCTGCGGGTGTCCGGTGGTGGCCTCTGATGTCGGAGGGATTTCTGATCTGATTGAGGGCCGAAACGGCATCCTGGTTCCTGCTGCAGATTCTTCAGCTTTAGCCGGCGCTGTCGAGAGAGGTTTTGTCTCTGACTGGGATGCCGGACTCATACGCGAAAGTATACGGAACATGACATGGGAGAACACAGCAGCAAGATACGTTGAGGCCTTTTCAAGCTGAAGCTTTAAAAGGTATCGCACGATGCTGAATCCTTTTAATTATTCAAAGTCGCTCAAGCAGTCTCTCTACGGATGGACAGGTTCGCCTTTCACATCGTGCAGGCTCCTCAGGCTTAAGGGGAAGGATCAGACCACGCTGCTCGTGCTGTGCTATCACCGGATAGTCTCGACGCACTCGGATGGAGATTACTGTGACAACTTCTATTTTCTCAATCTGCCGCAAAAGATATTCATCAGCCAGATCAACTGGTTGGTACACTATTACCGGGTCGTTGGCCTGGATGAAATACTGAAAGGAAGACGCCTCCCGCCCAGAGCTGCTTTGATAACCTTTGATGACGGGTTCATGGACACTTATGAAACAGCCTTCCCATTTTTGAAACTGCAAGGACTGCCTGCAACGGTTTTCCTCATCGGTTCCGTAATAAGGGAGAGGAAAGCACCCTGGATATCCCGCCTCCATTGGATTCTGGACCGGTCTTTTGAGAAGAGGCTTCATATCGGGGAAGTATCGGATGGGAACGGCCTGAAGCAGAAACATGGCAGGCATAATCTGCTTATCCGTCTCAAGGCCTTTCTGAAAATCAAAGATATTAAAGAGATATCGCTCTTTCTGGATAGGCTGGAAGAAGAGCAGTCAATCGCCTCACCCCTGGAATTGGTTATGAAAAAGTTCATGGGCGAAAAACAGATCAAGGAATTATGCGATCACGGCTGGACCGTGGGGAACCATACCGACAACCACCTCAACCTTGCCTCGCTTACGCCGGAAAGGGTCAGGGAAGAGATTGAAGATGCTCATGAAGCACTTTCGATATTCGCCGGTTACCGCAAGGTTCTGGCTGTCCCCTTCGGCCTGCAGGGGTCTTACACGGCACAGACCGTGGATATTTCTCGCCGGAGCGGCATCGATCATATGTTTACGGCGCTTGGCGGCTTGAACGAATTCCCCGGCACCGGTACCGTTATCGATCGGGTTATCTGCGAGACCTTTTCCCGGGCCTATTTCAGGCTCCTCGCATCAGGCGGCAAGAAATCGCTGGAAAAGGCTTTTCCCGGCATCAGAAATCTGAGCGGGATATGAAAGGAGAATCGATGCGGAAACATCCGGATAGTACCCTGCCCCCGGCAGTTGTGCTGCATATCGCCTACACCGGCTACGGGGTAGTGCGTTCACTTGCCTCGGCAGGTATTCCCGTAACGGCATTCCAAAAAGACGAGTCGCCGCCGGAAGCCAAATCATCCCTCTGCAAACAACTGATTACCTTTGCCGGCGATGGAAACCTGCTCGAAAAGCTCATTTCACTGGCAAAGGGCAATGAAGCAAAGCCGGTGCTCTTTATCACTTCTGATATTTATGTGGAATTTTTCATCAAATACCGGGACATCCTGGAAGACCTTTTCCTGATCCACTATCCCGATACCGAAACCGTGAAGATGCTCCTGAACAAGGATATGTTCCTTGAATATGCTGTCCGCAATAATCTCCCTGTCCCGAAATCTTTCAGGATAGGGAGCTTGGGAGAATTACAGGCGAATATCAGGGAAATGGTGTTCCCCGCAATTGTCAAACCATTTACAAAAACCCCATCCTGGCTTGCGGCAAAGCTCGACAAGGCATACTTCGTAAACGAACCCGGAGAGCTGATTTCTCTGTACGAGAGGATCAGCGGGATCGAATCCCGGCTGCTGGTTCAGGAATGGGTGCCCGGGCCTGATTCCCATGTGGAATATTGCCTGACCTATTTCGATGGCGATTCACGGTGCCTGGCCGGTTTCACGGGGGCCAAGATCAGGCAGTGGCCGGTGGGAACCGGCAGCACCGCATCAACCAGGCCGATAGATAATGAGCAGATCAGGGAGATGACGATAGGACTGTTTTCCTCTCTCGGCTACAAGGGCTTCGGCTCCGTGGAATATAAGAAACATCAGGTCAGCGGCAAATACTATATCATGGAGCCTACGGTCGGAAGGCCGAATCAGCAGTCGTACGTCGCTACGGCCAATGGCTTGAACATGCCCCTTATCGCCTACAACGCCCTGACCGGACTGGATATCGGCCGGCCCCGCAGCGTGTGTAAGGAGCCGGTTTATTACATCGATGAATGGGCGGATATCGGCAGCGTGCTGGTACATATCATGCGGGGCCGGAACTGCCTTGGGGAGTTCATTGCCCTGCTGGGCAGAAGAAAAGCGTTCAGGTATTTCGACCGGCGCGATATGCGGGTCTTCGGCAGCTCATGCCTGAAACTTGGAGCCTTGGGTTTGCGCCGGCTCCATAAAAAGATCGTTTAACAAATTATTTTTTGAAAATTTAACAGATTACCTCATCCATCCCTCTCAACCCGCTTCAATTCATGTTCTGAGCCGGAGGCTTTGGCACTGAACTTGCTGTTTTTTTCACAATAGGGCGAGGTTTTTCAAAGCAGAGAAAGGTAACAGGCTCATAAGAGGAACATCGTACATGGTCATACCTTTTGAACCTTAGGAAAAGGATAGAGAATGGATTCATATCATAAAGAGGAGAAATCAATGCATCAGACAAGATTTTGCAGCACGAGGATCATCGGATGGATAGGTCTGTTCAGCATCCTGTTTCTTTCAGCCCCTTTGTTTGCGGCAACACTTTACGTCAGCCCGAACGGGACGAGAACATCAGGAGCAAGCACCGCGAATGATTGGTCGAGCGGCAACTGCTACGGCACCATTTCAGCCGCCGTCCAGCGCATGGGCGGAGGGGACGAGGTCGTGGTGAATGACGGGGTCTATACGGGCATCAGCAATGTGATCGGGCGTTACAACAGTTTCACTGTCCCGAGCGGAACAGCATCACAGTATACGGTGGTACGGGCCCGCAACCCCTTCAAGGTGACCATCGATTCCAGTGTTTCATCGGCCTGGGACTACAACGGAAGGATGATCTATCTGCCGTCGACCTCCAGTTACATAAAGGTAGACGGCTTCAGAGGAATCAACCGCGATGGTTCGAACAATGCTTTCGTCACGGTTACCGGCAACCATCTCAAGATAACGAGGTGCCAGTTCAGGACAGAAGGTGTGGACAATAACGAAAACTGCGTGGTCGAGGTGGGCGGAAGCGCCTCCTATGTACTTTTCGAGGACTGCTCCATAACCGGCGGCTACCGGTACGGTTTTATCATCAGGGGCGTGGGATCGAACCCCAACCACGTTATCTTCAGGCGCTGCGTGGCCCGGGGAGACTGGGTCAGGTCGAATGAACCGAATTCGATCTTTGCCGTCTACGGCCACAATTCCAGCGCAGCGAGCGGTCCCCATGACATAATGTACCAGAACTGCATTGCCATAAACCAGAACGCCTCGGTGCCCGATGCCGCATGGAAGCCGTACGGCCCCTGGTACATATTCAAGGGGAACAACAACATCACCTTAAACGGCTGTATCACGCTCAACAACAATCAGACCGGATCGACCAGCGGGGCCTGGATCAGAAACGACTACGGCGGAAAGAATATCGACGTCATCAACTCGGTCTTCTGGGGATTCACCGGCGGCATCGGCATTACCTTCGGCGGCAGCACGGTCAACGTGAGAGGCTGCACCTTCGGCGGCAACGATGGATACAGCCTCATCAACCATGCATCGACGACGACCTTCAAGAACAACCTCGTCATCAAGAGCCCCAGAGGCGCACTCTATGGTTCGGCCTTTAACAGCTCAAGCTACAATTCTTTTGACAGCGCCTCCTTCGGCTCCAATCTGGTGACTTACAAAAGTGACCTGCTCTACCTGCCCCGGGTAGAAAGCACTTCCAACCGCTTCAGCGGCGGTGAAAACGGCGGCAGGGTCGGTGCCCATATCGTGAAAAAGATGGGTGGTTCCGGCTCCCTCTGGGGCGATACGGGCTGGAACACGGAAACAAGCGATTCACTTTGGCCCTGGCCGTATGAAAACGAGATCAAGGAGTGGTTCAGCACACCAAACACCCCTCCTGCAGGAGCAAGCCCGGCTACGAACTACACCAAGCGCGGTTTCTGCTCTGACGGGCAGAGCTTGACCCGCTATATCTGGGAATATCTCGGAAAACCGTTGCCTGCGGATATGGGCGGCGGAAGCGGCAGTGGCGACAGCGGCGGCAGCCAAACGGACACCACCCCGCCTCTTGCACCGAAAGGAGTAGCTGCACAAGCATCCACCTGATCTCTCATTACCAGAGGAAAAGATTACCTCGCCCACCCTGCTGTATCGGAGGGGCGAGTTTTTTTTGCATCGATCCTTTACGTTAAAGTTTTTCGTCCATGTTTTCCGATGAGATCCTTACATGGAAAAGAGAGAGAGCAGAAGACAACGAACCCTACCCTGGGGAAATCTCTATGCCAAAGCAAAGGTCGGAGAGCATTCCCTGAGATTGCCGATCCTGGATATTTCCATCGGAGGCATGGGGGTCCTGGTTACCGATGGATTCTCCCTGCTTCAGGAAGGCAAGGATATCCATATCCAAACCCTTGAAAACAAGGGGACCGTGATTGCTGCAGATATCCATGGCCGGATTGCCTATCTCGGTTCCGGCGTACCTTCGCGGGTGGGAATCGACTTTGCTCCGGCAGAAACCCCTATCGAAGCCTACGCAAAACTGCGCTCGTCGCGTGACGATTCCGGGAAGCTCATTACGGATAAAGATGAAATCTTACGGATTTTCGAAGAGGTCAAACGATGGTCCCGAGGGTTTGGGGATATGCTCATGATCCATAAACGCAAGGCCATCCCGGCTGAATTCTTCTACTTAAGGCCGGACGAGGACAACATGGTCTTGAGGATAGTCAGGATGTCCGAGTTCAGGCTGCCCTTCCAGCCGACACAGGGAAGCGTCTATCCCTTCTACCTCTTCAAGGGTGTCAACGTCATGCTCTTCCATGCAAAGGTCCTCGACGTCATCAAGAACATCATGGAAACGAGCTGGCCGGAAACGCTGCAGCATATCAGCAGGCGCAGCGTCCTGAGATATTTCATTACGGGCGAAGAACCTGTAACCGCCACCATAGTCCATCCCCTGACCCAGGATATCTCATCGTTACTCGTCTGGGATTTAAGCATCGAGGGGATGGGGGCAGAGGTGCTCGAAGAAAAGGCCCCGATCATCGAAGGCATGTGCCTGCCAGAGATCCGGATCAATCTGCCCACAGGCCCTGTGAACACCATGGGAGTCATCCGGTCCATCAGGCGGGAAAATGTGCTGGACAAGACACAGCTGGGCATCGAATTCATCGGCGGCTCCAATCATTACCGCGACAGGATCCTCGACTACATCCTCCACATGGACCTTCCACCCCAGTCTCTCATGGGCGGGGCCTGATCACACCGCGTAGTACGAGCGGTACCAGTCGATAAAGCGCCTGATCCCTTCTGCAACAGGAATCTGAGGTCGGAAATCCACGGCTTTTTCGAGGTCGTCAGCATCGGCACAGGTGGCAACTACATCACCCATCTGCAGAGGCAGCATGTTTTTATCCGCCTTTTTCCCGATGGTGTCTTCCAGTATCGTTATGAAATCAATGAGTTTCACAGGGTGAGACCCGCCGATATTGTAGATCCGGTAGGGGGCGAAGCTCGTCCCCGGGTCGGGATGATCGCCGCTCCATTTCCGGTCCGGTTGCGGGATGGCGCGCATGACCCTTACGAGCCCTTCGACGATATCATCCACATAGGTGAAATCCCGCTGCATGTTCCCGTGATTATAGACATCGATAGGAGACCCATCGAGTATGGCCTTGGTGAACTTGAACAGCGCCATGTCGGGCCTTCCCCAGGGGCCGTATACGGTGAAGAACCTCAAGCCCGTGCAGGGGAGCTTGTAGAGATCGGCATACGTGTGGGCCATGAGCTCGTTCGCCTTTTTCGTGGCTGCATAGAGCGAGACCGGATGATCGACGTTGTCATGCACGGAAAAAGGCATCCGGGTATTGGCGCCGTAGACGGATGAGGACGAGGCGAAAACCAGGTGGGGAGATCTGCTCATCCTGCAGCCCTCGAGGATGTTCATGAACCCCACGAGGTTGGCATCGATGTATGCATGAGGGTTTTCCAGGCTGTAGCGCACCCCTGCCTGGGCTGCGAGGTGGATCACGGCATCGAACTCATGCTCTTCGAATACTTGGGCCATCCCCGGTCTGTCCACCAGATCGAGTTTTCTGAACTCGAATCCCGTCATCCCTTGAAGGATGCTCAGCCGGTCGTTCTTCAGCTTCGGATCGTAGTACGCGTTGAGGTTGTCGATCCCGAATACCGCAACACCGTCTTCAAGAAGCCGCTTCGCGAGATGGAAGCCTATAAAGCCGGCCGTGCCGGTAACGAATACGTGCATGTTCTCTCCTCTTTTTAAGGATCAACAGATCATCGTCTCAAAAAACGACCTGTGATATGGCATAAATATCAGGTATTATCAAGGCTCCAGGCAGCGGGGAATCCAGTCCTACCGCTATCGTCTCCATACCCATGCCCATGGCGGTACGGATGTTCGGCAGCCGGTCGTCCACCATGATGCAGTCCTCGGGCCGTCTCCCGTAGAGCTCCATGATTTTCCGGTAGGGGTAATCCATTGGTTTTGGAACGTAATCCATGAATTCTATGGTGAAAAGGTCGTGCAGCAATTCGGAGATACCCAGAACCCTCAGCACCCTGCGCACGTAGTCCGCCGATCCGTTCGAGAAGACGATCATTTCGTTTTGGATGCCTGCCAGAGTGCTTCTGAGCTTGTCATCCTGTTTGAGAAGGCTTTCCACCGGCACGTCGTGCACCGCCTTCAGGTAATGATCGGGGTTCACATGGAAGTGCTTCATGAGCCCGCCGAGGGTCGATCCGTAAGAGCCGATGTAGCGCTTCCGCAAAGCCTTGGCTTCCGCAAGATCCAGGCTGCACCACGACATGACATACTCGTCGATCCTCCTGTTTACATGGGGAAAAGGGCCGGTCCCCTTGGGGTATAAGGTATCGTCGACATCAATAAGGATCAGTTTCATATCCGGCTCCCTTCATGATTCCAAAAAAAAATCACGCCCGAGATCAAGCAGAGCGGCCACGTATAGCTGCACCTGAAAGGATCGCCCCTCAAGCCGGCCGCTCTGCCGGCAGAACACTACTCGTCGTCGAACAATGCTGCCTGCTCATTCTTCGGGTCCCTGCCGAGCAGGGTATATGCCTTGGCGCACACCTGCCTTCCCCGTGGGGTACGCTTGATGCAGCCGGTCTGGATGAGGTACGGCTCATAGATGTCCTCGATGGTGTCCTTGTCTTCGCCGATGGATGCCGCCAGCGATTCAATGCCCACGGGCCCTCCTGAGAAAGATTCGATCATGGTGGCGATGATCTTCCGGTCCATCCGGTCGAACCCTGACTTGTCGATATCCAGCCTTGAGAGCGCCACATCCGCGATCTCGGAGGTTATGGTGCCGTTTCCCAGGACCTCGGCGAAATCCCTCACCCTCCGGAGCAGGCGGTTCGCAATCCGCGGGGTCCCCCTGGACCTCCTGGCGATCTCGAGAAGCCCTTTCTCCTCGGCAGGGATGTTCAGAATCCCTGCGGTGCGTTTCAGGATCTGCCTCAGCTCTTCCACGGTGTAGTACTCCAGGTGGCCGATGATCCCGAAGCGGTCGCGCAGCGGCGAGGTGATCATGCCTGCCCGTGTGGTTGCGGCCACCAGGGTGAAGGGATTGAGATCGATCCTGATGGACCTCGCAGACGGCCCCTGGCCGATCACGATATCCAGCTTGAAATCCTCCATCGCAGGATAGAGGATCTCTTCCACTGCCTTACCCAGCCGGTGGATTTCATCGATGAACAGGACATCGTTCGTTTCGAGATTGGTCAGGATCGCTGCCAGGTCTCCGGATTTATCGATGGCAGGCCCGCTCGTGATGCGCAAGCCCACATTGCACTCGTGCGCAATGATATAGGCAAGCGTTGTCTTTCCCAGGCCCGGAGGCCCGTAGAACAGGCAGTGGTCAAGCGCCTCTCCGCGGGCCTTTGCAGCCTTGATGAACACGGAGAGATTCTGTTTGAGAGCTTCCTGGCCTACATATTCATTCAAGTCCCGGGGCCTGATATGAGCTTCAAAATCCAGCTCTTCATGGTCCCCGAGAGTTCCGGTAATTTCATTTCTCATCTAATCAGTTCCTTCAGAGCGCCGCGGATGACGTCTTCAACCCTGTCGGCCTTGACAGAGCCCACCGCCCTGCGTGCCTGTGATTCCGCATAGCCGAGCGCCATGAGCGCTGCTACCGCATCCTGTGTGCTGTCTGCACTTCTCTTGATTCCTTTTGGGTTGTACTTCTTTGCAATCCGCTCCTTGAGCTCCAGGACGATACGCTGAGCGCTCTTTTTCCCGATGCCGGGCAGACTGCTTAAATATCCTATATTCTCGCTGACCACTTCTTCAAGAAAACGGTCGGGCTCGATCCCGGAAATGATATTCATGGCCGTCTTGGGCCCCACCCCCGAGACGCTTAATAAGAGGGAGAAGATCTCCTTCTGCCTCAGGTCGATGAAACCGTAGAGGTCCATGGCGTCTTCGCGGGCGATAAGGTGCGTGTGGAAAATGATCTCTTCGCCGACTTTGATCCCCTGCTCGGTGCCGGCAGGCACGTGCACGAGGTAGCCTACCCCGGACACCATGACGGTTACATCGGTGCCGTTGATGAAGGCCGCTGTGCCCTTGAGCATGCTGATCACTTAGATGAGCTCCTTCAGACGCCGGGACGAGGAGTGGCAGAGCCCGATAGCCAGGGCATCGCTTGCATCGGGCGAGGTGAGCATTCCTTTGGGAAGATGCAGGATGGTCGTGATCATCGCCGAGATCTGGTCCTTATCCGCGCCTGCCGTACCCGCAGGTAGCCTTCTTCACCTCGGTCGGCGTGTACTCGAAGACCGGTATGTCCAGCAGGCTCGCTGCAAGGATGACCGCTCCTCTTGCCTGGCCGAGCTTCAGCGCCGACTGGGAATTCAGGGCATGGAATGTGGCTTCAACGGCAACTTCTGCAGGTTTATACTGGCGGAACACTTCCGTCACACTGAGGAAAATCTCCTTGAGCCGTAATGCCAGCGTTTCCGACTTGGGCTTAATTGTTCCATGGGACACATGACATAAAGATGCCTGCGAGGCAGCGCGAATCTCGAGTATTCCATAGCCTGTTATGCGTGTCCCGGGATCAATACCGCAGATAATCATTATCCCTGCATCTGGGCCATTTCTTCGTCGGAGATGTCGAAATTCGAAGATATGGACTGGACGTCGTCGAGCTCTTCCAGAAGATCCAAAAGCTTCAATACCTGCTGGGCCTGCTTGCCGGTCAATGTTACGTTTGTCTGAGGAACCATCTGCACTTCGAGCTGACTGTATTTGATGTTCTTCTCATCGAGGGTACTCCTGAGCTTTTCGATTTCTTCAGGCGCGATCAGGATCTCAAACGCATCCCCCTGGTCGCTGATGTCCTCCGCCCCTGCTTCCAGGGCTATATCGTAGAGGGTTTCTTCATCCACTATGCTTTTGTCCACGGATGCAAAGCCCTTTTTATTGAACATCCAGCTCACGCAGCCTGTTTCGCCCATGTTCCCGTTGTATTTGGAAAAGAGATGCCGGATGTCAGCCACAGCCCGGTTTTTGTTGTCGGTCAGCACATTGACGAGAATTGCAACACCGCCCGGCCCGTATCCTTCGTAGGTTATCTCTTCAAGGTTGTATCCTTCGAGTTCGCCGGTTCCCTTCTTGATGGCCCGCTCGATGTTTTCTTTGGGCATGCTTGCGTCCTTGCCGTCAACACTGCCGATCTGAGGCGCGCATTTCCCTCTATGTCTCCGCCTCCCATGCGGGCAGCAACAGTAATTTCCTTGACGATCTTGCTGAAGAGCTGGCCTCTCTTTGCATCGGCGGCGCCCTTCTTGTGTTTGATGGTGCTCCATTTATTGTGGCCGGACATTGGTATCCTCCTTTTCCTTGCAATCTGATCTCTACCACAGAGTGTTCAATGAGACAAGTTTTCGTGTCTCTTCAACGCTCAAGAGGTTATTCAGGGTAATCATATATTATTCGTCTCATGAAAATCAACAGATTCTAAAAGCCGCGGTCTTTGACTCGAAAATAAATTATCGACAGTAAATTAAAGATTTGCATATGAGGTGTCGATGTTGGGACCAATAATCACATAGAACACTTGAAATTGAGGAGGTATGATGCAGTATTCAGACACCATCGAACAGTCCGGTGAATACTTACGGCTTGCGCTTGATCACATGGGGCGGCACCAGATACCGGTCGATCCCGCCAATTACTCCGTCTGGTACGAGTATGTGTCCGGCAAGAACGAGCAGCTCAAGCTCGTGATCGATAATGTTCTGGAAAAATCAAAAATTATCACCCCGGAGCTCAATAAAACCCTCTATGAGAGGTACGTTGCGAGCGAGCATAAAATCATCATCAAAAAGATCCGGGAAGAGTTGAGGAAGGTCCTGGAAACAATCCTGAATCACGTGATCGATGCCGGCGGCCAGTTGACCCGTTTCGGGACCATGATCCACATCTACTCCCAGAGGCTCAAAGACGAGCTCGATGCCGACAGCGTAAGAGGCATCGTCGAGGACATCCTGTCCGAAACTCAGGCGATCAAGCGGTCGGGCATGCTGCTCAAGGAAAGGATCGTTTCTTCGACCCGGGAGATCGAAGGGTTGCGCAAAGATCTGGATAAGGTCAGGGAAGAGGCGTGGACCGATATGCTCACGGGCTTGAAAAACAGGCGCTACCTTTCCAATATATTCGATCAGGAATCAAAAAATGCGATAGCTACAGGCAACAAGCTCTCGGCCATCATGCTCGACATCGATCATTTCAAGAAGATAAACGACTCCTTCGGCCATATCATGGGAGACCGCGTGCTCAAGACCACTGCCGGCATGATCAAGGAATGTATCAAAGGAAGAGATACGGTAATCCGTTATGGGGGCGAGGAATTCGTGATCATCCTTCCCGATACCCCTCTGGAGGGCGCTCTCATCCTTGCAGAAAAGATCTGCATTTATTTCAAGCAGATGAACTGGAAACGCAAGGACACAGGAGAACTCATCGGGCAGGTGTTCGTATCTCTGGGCGTTTCCCAGTACCGTCAGGGTGAATCCCTCGATGCATTCATCCAGAGGGCGGATGACGCCCTGTATCTTTCCAAGACCCAGGGTAGATGCAGAGCAACCAGTGAAACAAGCCTGCAGGAAGAGTATAAAATAGCCGGGATCTAATGAGGAAGAAGGGGTAACCCCTTAAGCCAAGCTTAAGGGATATCATCTGAAGGAAGGTCCCTCTGCAAAAAACAGATCGGATAGAAGAACGCCGTCCTTGCCCGATTCAATCCCGGCCGGGATCCAGGTGTAAATTAATTATTCACCTGTGTATACTATCTATCCATATGTATACAGAACTGCCATAAGATTTATTCATATAACCTGTTTTATCATTAGGTTATGAACTGGCACCGGAATTGCCTAATAGAATCACATGTCATATCAGAACAGTAAAAAATCACATCCACCCGGAGGTAAAAGAATGGAAAGGATTACCCGCACTGGTAGGGATCATCATCTCAGTTTCCTGCAGGTACTTGCAGTTGCCTGGCTTTTTATAAGCCTGATCCTCATGGGAACTCACAGCGCAGCACTGGCTCAGGACCAGGTACTCGAAAATCTGAAACAAACAGGGAAGGCGTTTGCATCAGTCGCAAAAGGAGCATCTCCTGCCGTCGTTTTCATCAAGGTGGAAAAAAGCATTGCGCAGAAAGTTCCGATGCAACTTCCCTTCAATGATGATTTCTTCAAACGCTTCTTCGGCGAGCCCATGCCCGGCCCGCAGCTGCAGAACCCGGACCGGCAGAAACGTATGGTACAGGGCCAGGGCTCGGGATTCATCATTTCTTCCGACGGGTATATCCTCACCAACAACCATGTCGTGGGCGAGGCGGACAAGGTACTGGTAAAGCTTCTCGACGGCCGTGAGTTCACGGCAAAGACCATCGGCACAGACCCCCCGACGGATGTGGCGGTCATCAAGATCGATGCGAAGGACCTGCCTGTCCTTCCCCTCGGAGACTCGGACAAGCTCGATGTGGGTGAATGGGTGCTGGCCCTGGGCAACCCCTTCGGATTGTCCCATACGCTCACCGCAGGGATCGTAAGTGCCAAGGGCCGCAACCATGTCGGCATAACGGACTATGAAGATTTCATCCAGACGGATGCGGCCATCAATCCCGGGAACTCGGGAGGGCCCCTGATCGACCTCGAAGGCCGGGTCGTGGGTATCAATACGGCCATTTTCAGCCAGAACGGCGGCTATATGGGCATCGGATTTGCCATCCCCGTTACGATGGCTAAGAGCATTTATACGCAGCTCATCGATCACGGGAATGTTTCCCGCGGATACATCGGCATCAAGATCCAGGACCTTACGCCCGAGCTGGCCAAGTCGTTCAAGCTGCCCGATACCAAGGGAGCGCTCGTTGCCCAGGTCATGCCGAACACCCCCGGAGAGAAGGCCGGACTGAAGCAGGGAGACGTGATCATCAAGCTGAATGGCGAATCCCTGGACACGGTCGCTCCTTTCCGCAACAAGGTGGCCCTGACCGCACCCGGCACCAAACTCGACCTGGTTGTCCTGCGTGACGGCAAAGAGAAAAAGTTAAGCGTGAAGACCGAAAAGATGTCCCCTGAGACAGTACAGGATGTCTCCCGTCCCGAGAAAGCCGAAAAGCTTGGGCTGACCGTTGTGCCTCTTACGAAAGAACTGGCCGGCAGATACGGCTACAAGGATGAGAAAGGCGTCGTGATCACCCAGGTCAAACCTGAATCGGAAGCCTCCCGCTCAGGCATAAAACCGGGAATGCTCATCGTGGAAGTGGACAGGAAAGAAATCAGCAGCCTCAAAGATTTCCAGCAGGCCATGGAAAAGCCGGGAGACAGACCGATCCTCTTCCTGGTCAAAGATCCGCAGGGCTCTCACTTCATCGCTGTCGAAAGGAAGAAGTAGCCCCGACCCGAATCCTTTTATTTTGAATATATACAGGGCACATGCCATTCGGATCATGAAAGGCATGGGCCCTTTCCTTGTGTGCCGTTCCTATGAACTATCATCCTCATCGAGAAGGGTTTCACATCCCTGCCCCATGCCATTTTTCATTTTCGTGGAGACCATTCCATGTCACATGAAAAAGAAGGGTGAGCGGGACAGCCTTATCATTTTCTCTTCCCGCGCAGCCTCGGGAAGAACATTCCGGCAGACTCCATGTAACCGGCATATTCCGGGAATACGCTCAGGAGCTTGGCTTCCTCTATCCGGGCCCGCAGATACTGCCCTGCGAGAAAAACGACATAAAGGATGCAGGTATACCAGTACAGGTGGAACAGGAGATACCCGAAGAACATGACGAAATGCCCTGCATAGAGTGGATGCCGTATGACAGAAAAGATCCCCCGTCTGATGAGCATGCGGGCCTCGCTCATGATCGTAAAAGCCCTGCGCAGGGTGAAGAGCCCGACGAGATTTATCATCCCGCCAAAGAGGATGATTGCAAGGAAAACGAAGAATGCAGGCTCCCAGCCCGAAACGGCCGAGAAAGCTCCCGTGTCTTTGAATCCCGCAGAGGAGAGATAACCTGCCATATATTGGAGAAACGGCGGCCATACATCTCTGAAATTCATCGGGGTAACCGTTATGACAATGGGGAGAGCGGCTATCACGACAGGGAACACAACCTCCATGAATCCTTTAGCAACGCTCTTTGCCTCCCTCCGGGACATGAAAGCAAGGATATAGCCCGTAAAAATGCCTGTCTCGATGACCCATACCAAGAACCACATGATCCAGTGCCGGTCGCCGGGTCCCAGGTGAATGCCTGACAGGGACTGTTCTCCCCTGATGGCTCCTGCCATATGTTCCAGGAAGGGAGGAGCCGCTCCCGTGTATCTGCCGAACCTGAAAACACGATGAATGACGAATGCCGTGCATATCGATATACCGGCAAGCCTTGCCGTGAGCTCCCTTCGAGGCCACAGGCCCGGATCGAATATGGGCAGGTCATTGAACTTCCGTAAAAAAGCCTTCATCCACTACCTTTCACTTAATGGTAAAAAAATCATCACCGGTTATCCATGACGGCAGTTCTGAATAACCTGCAGCATGATGCTGCCGAGATCTTACCGGATTCATGGAGGCGTTACAAGGCAAGAGGGGCAGATGCAATTATTCGTCACAGTTTTCATTGATACCGGAGTCCCGAATTGGTAATACAAGGCCAATATGTTCATGAACGGTCTGACGATGCACAAATCCCGGGAGCTGAAGCTGTTCATCGCGGCTGCATTAGCCATGGGCATGGCCTACAGCATTATCGATTCGACGTTTAACAACTTTCTCAATGAGCGTTTCGCCCTGGGTGGTTTCGAGAGGTCTTTCCTCGAATTTCCCCGCGAGCTGCCGGGGCTGCTGGTGATCCTGGTGTCGGCACTGCTCTGGTTTCTCTGCAGCAGGCGTCTTGCGGCGGTTGCCATGGTGCTGGGCGTCGCGGGAACTGCACTCATGGGTTTTGCTTCACCCACGTATGCATTCATGGTGCTCTGGCTCTTTATCTACAGCCTGGGCCAGCACATCTTTCTTCCTCTCTCATCCGCCATCGGGATGGAGCTTGCCGAAGAAGGGAAAGCGGGCCGGCGCCTGGGCCAGCTGAATGCCGTCCGAAATCTGGCCGCCATCCTGGGAAGTTTCCTGGTCTTTTTCGGGTTCAAGTATCTAAGTTTCTCGTTTCACCATACGTTTGCCCTGGCAGCCATCGGCTTCGTGATCGCCGCCGTCCTCCTGTTTTCCATGGAGAAGGAGCAGACGCAGCCTGCAGCGCTTCACCTGAAGCTGTACAAAGAATATCGGCTCTACTACATCCTTTCGGTTCTCTATGGATCGCGGAAGCAGCTTTTTCTCACCTTTGCCCCGTGGGCACTGGTGACCGTGTTTCATCAGCCGACCCAGACCATTGCCACGCTTCTGACTCTTGGCGGGGTTATCGGCATCCTGTTCCAGCCGATGCTGGGATGGGCAACCGACCGCCTGGGAGAGCGTTTCGTGCTCGCCTCCGAATCGGTGCTCCTGATTTTTGTCTGCTCAGGATACGGGTTTGCACGGTTCCTGTTCACCGAGCACACCGCTTTTCTCATCGCCTGCGGATGCTTCCTCACTGACCAGATGCTGATGTCGGTGAACATGGCCCGTGCCACCTACATGAAGAAGATCGCCCTGGAGCCGTCCCATGTTCAACCGGCCCTGACCATGTCGGTGAGCATCGACCACATCTTCTCCATTATGGTTGCCCTGTTGGGCGGCCTGATATGGAACAGCTTCGGATTCCAGTATGTATTCCTGCTGGGCACGCTCATCGCTTTTGGGAATTTGTTAGCAGCCTTGCAGGTCAATGTCCCGGCCGGCTCCGCTGCACCCGACAGTGCAGCTCCCGCCCTTGCGGAAGCCGATTGATCCGGGAGGGAGAAAACCACCCCTTTCAAAATCCGATCCCGAGCTTCCTCATGCGTGCCTGCAGGGTGGTTCGCTTCATGCCGAGCACCTCGGCTGCACCGCCCGGGCCTCCTACTCTGCCGCCGGTGAGCTCCAGCACGTGTTTTATGTAGCGTCGCTGCAACTCGTCCATGGCCGGCATATCGGAAAAAGCGGACCCCGGGTCCGGGAGGCTTCCTGAAGCCGTCGGCAGGTTGAGCTGGAGCCGGTCCTGGGAGGAGAGAATTGCTGCCCTTTCCATTATGTTTTTCAGCTCGCGGACGTTCCCGGGCCACTGATATGCCATGAGCGCCTTGGTGTCCTCTTCGGTCAGGGCAGGAAGGACGCGGTGGTATTTCCTTGAATAATGTTTGAGGAACTCGATGGCGAGCTCGATCACATCCTCGCCCCGGTCACGCAGGGGCGGAAGCTGGAGCGGCACCACATTGAGCCTGAAGTAGAGATCCTGCCGGAACTTGCCTGAGGCAACTTCCCGGGCCAGATCACGGTTCGTTGCGGCGACGAGCCTGAAGTCGGAGAGGATGGTCCGGATGCCGCCCACACGCTCGAAATTCTTTTCCTGCAGCACCCTGAGGAGCTTCACCTGTGCGCTGCCCGGCACATCCCCGATCTCGTCGATGAAGAGCGTTCCCGTATGTGCGAGCTCAACCCGTCCCGGCTTCTGGCGGTCGGCGCCGGTGAAGGCGCCCCTTTCATGACCGAACAGCTCGCTTTCCACGAGGGTCTCAGGCGTGCCGGCAAGGTTGACCACCGCAAACGGGCCGTCCTTCCTCCTGCTCGTCTCGTGAATTCTCCTGGCAAGGAGCTCTTTGCCGACACCTGTCTCGCCGGTGATGAGCACGGTTGCATCGGATACGGCAACCTGATCCGAGAGGGCAAGGAGGGATTCCATGACCGGGCTGCTGCTGACTATCCTGTCCCGTGCCCCCTCGCCGTCGCCGATGCTCTGGGCTGTTGCTGCCCTGGACCTGTCCGCCTCGATCTTCTCCGAATAATGGAAAATCCGTTCGATGGAGGTACTGAGATGCCGGGAAACGCGCAACACAATGTCACGGTCGATCTCCTCGCTATCATCTTCGATATAGGAATTGTCGAGGTAAAGTACTCCTTTCGCCTCCCCCCTCATGAGAATGGGCAGGCAGAAAACGGAGAGTGCCTTTGGGGTGTCTCCATCCTTGGTTCCGGAAGAAGACCTTTTCTGGATAAGTGGTTCACCGTTGCGGTATGCCTTGAATATGAAGGTCATCGATTCACGGAACGGCTCGGCGAAGACATCGGTTCTGTCCAGGTTATAGGATGCCCGTAAGGCCGGCCGCGATGACTCTCTGCCTCCGGAGAACCAGAAGAGGGCCCCGCGCTCGGCTCCGAAGAAGCGGCTCGCGGTGGCAACGAGGCGGGTGAGAAGTTCGTCACGGTCCGCACTGGGGACGAACCCGTCCATGAGGTCCATGAACCGGTCAAGCAGGTCCTGTTTTCTGGGTCCGGGGCGGTAAGGCACGCCGATCCTCAGCAAAGGCACCAGATCGTCCGGGAAAAAATCCTGGCCGTAGCCGCTTAAGCCCTCCCATGCCATGAGGGCAAAATTGCGGGCGCTGGGCCGGTCTTTCCCGTTGAGCTTCACGCGGGCCATCTCAGCCCTTGCTTTGGCCAGCTCGACCGGGTCGCCGGTTCGCAGCAGCTCTTCTTCGCTCTCCTTGAGCAGGGAGAAAACCGCGTCGGAACTCTCCCCTCTTTCCTGTGCCTGAAGTGCGCGAATCCGTAGCGCCACACCCCGCAGATGATGGTTGGGACCTTTCAGCACCCTTTCCATTTCCTGTTCGAATGCAAGAGACGGGATGGCGGCCAGAAGATCATGCTTCTCAAAGGTATAGAGCATATCCAGATGCACAGGCCAGTTGTACTGCGGCCCGATGGATTCGGTATACGCCGTGTTCATGGTGATCCAGAAGGCATCCTCGATCCTGCCTTCGAAAAAGGCGTGGTAGGCAAGCCCCTTCTTGGCTACATGGAGCGCCTGTGGGTTGTCGATCTCGAGGGCCTCTTTCTGGGCAGCCTTGAGGTGTAAGAACGCCTCACTCTTCCTGCCCATGATTATCAGCACGATGCCGAGCAGGGCCTCATAAAAACAGGCATTCCGGTCATTCTTATTCAACCGCGACCTTCGCCAATGGGAATCCAGCACACCGATGGCCCGGTGATACTGGCCGAGAAGCGCGCTGATATACCCCAGGGCCGACGATGATGCGAGGTGATCGGGGAGGAAGGTCGGGACGATCTTCCCGGTCTGCATGCTGTTGGTCCGCACCACGAGGTCGAACGCATCGACTGCCTCTTTGTACAGTCCTTTCAGATAGTAGTATATTCCGCGGAATTCTGCGGAGATGGCCATGATGTCTTCATCCCCCAGATCTTCTGCCTGGCGCAATCCTGAGGATACGAGCCGGAGACCGCCATCGGTGTCCCCAATGACATACCGGTGGAGACCGGCTACAAGATCGATCCGGGCAAGGGTCCGCATGTCGCCGATACGCTCGGCAACGGGCCGCTCCAGGTGGAGCAGTGATGGGATCTCAGCCAGGTTGTCTGCCACATTGATCTTGAGACGGCACAGCTCATTGACTACGGAGATCAACAAGGTATCCCATTCAAGACCCCCGGTATGACCGGTGATGACAGGAAGCGCCTCACTCAGGAGATCGATCGCAGCATGTTTTTCCCCTGCCATGGCACATCTGCGGGCAGCCTCCTCAGACAGGAGGGCTGCCTCGTAATCGAGCCCTGCCCTGAACAGCAGGCTGACCCGTGCAGGCATCCCGAATTTCTCCTGCACATTGAGCCTGTTCATCTGACCTACCATTGAAGCCACGTGCTTTTTCGTATTGATCCTCGAAATGCGCTTGAGTATCCGGGGCGGAAGATCCTCAGCAAGAAGGAATTTTCCGTCCCCATCCTCCTTTATCAGGCACTCGGAAACAGCCCTACCGAGCAGATCTGCAAGCTCCCTAGAATGCAGCGGCGAGAGTCCTTCCAGAAGGTCCATGCCCACCGGCTCGGAAACCGCCTCCAGGATTGCAAGGGTCTGCCAGTGGGGGGTAGTGAACGTATTCATTAAGAATTTGTACCCCTTGGGGCATTTCACGTCAAGCCCATATATGGGCTCGATATGCCCATATTTGGGCGCTCCACCCATGTATTTATGCATTCATCTAATTAATATCAATACATTAGAATAGATATTACCGATGGCACACCTCATGCTCTCTCTGATCCCGGTACTGAACGAAGAGGCATGTCTCACCCTTTCATATGCCTCATAAAAATCGAGAAGGAGAGTGGAATGAATTATTTGATCCAGCCGAAAAAGTACGCGAGTCTCATGGCTGACGAGGGGTCCAAGGCGATCATGGACAAGACCATCCGGTTCTTCGAAAACATGGGCAAAACAAAGCTCTGCGAAGATTTCAACAAGAAGCTCTGGTACCGGGAGTTCATCGACTTCCTCGCAAAAGAGCACATCTTCTCCAAGCTGCTCACCCCGAAAGAGTATGCATACGGCGACCCCGACTGCCGCTGGGACACTGCCCGCAACAGCGAGTACAGCGAGCTGCTGGCATTCTACGGCCTTGGCTACTGGTACTGCTTCCAGGTGACCATCCTGGGACTCGGCCCCATCTGGATGAGCAAGAACGAGAATGCAAAGCGGAAGGCAGCCCAGCTCCTCAAAGACGGCGCGATCTTCGCATTCGGCCTCTCCGAGCGCGCACACGGCGCAGACATCTACTCCGTCGAGACGGCCCTGACCCCGAAAGGCGACGGCACGTACGTGGCCAACGGCGAGAAGTACTACATCGGCAACGGCAACGAGGCCGAGATGGTCTCTACCATGGGCAAGGTCAAGGACGGCACGGACGACTACACCTTCTTCGTCACCAACTACCGCAACAAGGCCTATGAGCTCAAAAAGAACGTCATCTCCCACCAGGAGTATGTTTCGAACTTCGCGCTGCACGACTATCCCATCACCGAGGACGACATCCTGTCCCGCGGCCCGGATGCCTGGGACTCGGCTCTGAACACCGTGAACATCGGCAAGTTCAATATCGGTCCTGCTTCTCTCGGAGTTGCAGAGCACTGCTTCTACGAGGCCATCACCCACGCCGCGAACCGCATCCTCTACGGCATGAAGGTCACCGACATGCCCCATGTGAAGAAGAACTTCATGGATGCCTGGCTCAGGACCGTGGGCATGAAGATGTACCAGCGCCGCTCCACCGACTATTTCCGGAACGCTACCGACAACGACCGCCGCTATCTCCTCTACAACCCCACCTCCAAGATGAAGGTCACCCTCCAGGCAGAGGAAGTGATCAATCTGCTCTGGGATGTCATCGCGGCCAAAGGTTTCGAGAAGGACACCTTCTTCTCGCTTGGCGCAACAGATATCAGAGGACCGTCGAAGCTCGAAGGCACCGTGCACGTCAACGTCCAGCTCATCCGCAAGTTCATGAAGAACTACTTCTTCAACCCCAAGGACTATGCACCGGTGGGCCCCGAGTTCGCGCAGAGGGACGACCTCTTCCTGTTCAACCAGGGCCCCACCAAGGGTCTGGGCTCCGTCCAGTTCCACGACTACAAGCCGGTCTTCGAGTCGTTCAAGAACCTGCCCAACGTGGCAACCTTCATCAAGCAGGTCGAGATCTTCAAAGAGCTGCTCGAGAAGGCAGGCCCGGACAAAATGCAGGATATGGATCCCTCCTTCTCCCTGCCCCTGGGCGAGATGTTCTCCATCGTAGTCTACGGTCAGCTCATCCTCGAGCAGGCCAAATTCGACAAGGTCGACCCGGACATCCTCAACCAGATCTTCGACTTCATGGTCCGCGACTTCTCCAGGTTCGCCCTTTCGATCTACGCCATGCACAACACCAAAGAAGAACAGCGTGCCTTCTGCAAGGACATCATGCTCATCAGACCTGTTGCTGATAATGACCAGTACAACAGGATCTGGGAAAAGTACGTATTCGCGCTCAACGGCGAATATGAGATGAACGCGTAAGAGTCGGACACACCGGCGGCCACACGATCGCTGCTGAACACCTGAAACTTCCAAATATCCGGGAGGGGTTTCATAACCCCTCCCGCTCTCTATCCTGATGGTTATGCCTCCTTCGAGGGAATTTTCGCACATGAGATTTTATTCTCATTCATGAGATTCTACATATTTATAATTACTTACACTTCTATAGTGCACAAGATACACAGCAGTGATGCCCTTTTGTTATAAGCCTGGCCTGTTATATAACTTTTATGGAGAACGACCTGCTCATTGAAGAAGACACTCCTTCCTTTCCAGACATTTTCGAGGCGTCTTCTTTATTTCAGCAGCCGTATTGGCTCGATGCAGTAGCTCCCGGCCGATGGGGAGCGGCTTCCGTATCGAAGGGCGGAGATATCGTCGCACGGATTCCCTTTGTGGCGGAAAAGAAATTCGGCCTTACCCTGTTGAACACGCCGAAGCTCACCAAGTTTCTCGGCCCATGGCTGGCGCCTGCTCAGGGAAAGTATGCCGGCGATCTCTCCAGACAGAAAGACCTGATGCAGGATCTCATCGCACAGCTGCCTCCTTATGATTTCTTTTCCCAGAATTTCCATTATACCATCACCAATTGGCTGCCCTTTTTCTGGAAGGGATTCTCTCAAACAACCCTTTATTCATATGTTCTCGAGGATCTCACCAATGAGGAAAAATTATGGTCGGGCCTCCAGGGCAATATCCGAAGGGAGATCCGCAAGGCAAGCAAGCAGGTCGAGGTGCGTGACGATCTGGGTCTTGAATGCTTCCTCGCATTGAATGCCAAGACGTTTGCCCGAAAGGGGATGGCTCTTCCCTATTCGAATGACTATGTACGGCGCATCGATGACGTTCTCAAACAGAGAAACCAGCGGCGGATCTTTTTTGCCGAAGATGCGGATAAACAGGTTCATGCCTCTCTCTATATCATATGGGACAGCGAATCAGCATACTATCTCATGGGCGGCGGAGATTCGAAACTCCGTACGAGCGGCAGCACCAGCCTGCTGATGTGGGAAGCCATACGGTTTGCGTCCACGGTGACAAAGGTATTCGATTTCGAAGGTTCCATGCTTGAACCGATCGAGAGGTTCTTCAGGAGCTTCGGCGCGAAACAGCAGCCATACTTCCGGGTGAGCTATATGAACACGAGAATGAAATATTTTATCTACTGGGAAAATATCCTGGGCCGGCCGTTGGAGCGGGGAAACAGATATATTCGCCTTATAAAGAATATTTTCCGTAAAGGCGGCTCCGCCGGATAACCAGCTTCCGGTTTTTCCTTGCCCTGTTTGCCGGTCACATACGAACAGATCATTGCCGCCTTTGATCGAGCAAAACCCCTGCCGGTAAGATTCACCTTTTTGGATCTTGAGCATGAGGAATAGGACGGCTTAAAGTCTGCTGTATGTAAGATCAGGTTACCAACCGGCAGGGGCAATCCGTTGTTGCCGGACGGCTCTTCTTACCTGGTGGAATATGTCTTGCAATCTGCGTGATTGGAGTGCATTCCGACAGAAATGCCGTTCGCACGGCATTCAAGGGACTCATTGAATTTGCAGTCGTCAGCCCTGCACGCACCTACACCCCCAAGGATCTGCGGGTCACCGCCCTTCTGGTCCTGGCGGGTGAATGTATCGCACATGGGGCAGGATGTGTCGCCTACGGTTATTGCCGGCGTATGGCACTTCCTATCTTTATTATATGAACACTCAATGACTTCACAGTCAGTTATTCTGGACATTGTCATAGCCATGGGTAAACTCCTTTCCCAAGCCGATCCCTATCCCTTACACTCAATGATACGATGTCATATCCGTTATTCAAGAAGCCTCCATCGGACGATCAGTTCAGGTTCTTACGCTTCGATCCTTTCTCATGCAAAAAGTAATGGAATTTATCCTAATAATCTGCACCGAGGTATTGACTAGCGGTCTTACCACCTTAATATATTATGAGTCGAGTCGATATCGTATATTGTTATGTGTAGCAATGCTTAGGAAAAGGGGCTGAGGCGGATTTCATTCTACAGAAAATCGCCTGCATTCTTCTCTGGAATGCAACGTCTTACCCCCCTGATGAGAAAATTGCCTGCGGAGATATGCTATGGACATGAAACGCGACTACTATGAAGATATCGAGCTTTTCAGCAGCGCAACCGTTTTTGTGTGGAGTGTGGTGCTTCTCGTCTTTCTCTTCACCATGCCGCTCTTCATCCCGGACTATTATTTCTATCTGTGTAACATCATCCTGGTTCATGTAATTCTGGCCGTGGGGCTCAACATCCTCGTCGGCTATACCGGCCAGATTTCACTGGGTCATGCCGGGTTCTTCGCCATAGGGGCATACGGCACAGCGCTCCTGATGACCCATCTCCAGGTACCCTTCTTTCCCGCATTGATCGCCTCGGGCCTGATTGCAGCGTTTTTCGGATTTATCATCGGACTTCCTGCATTGAGGCTCGAAGGGCCGTACCTTGCCATTGCAACGCTCGGGTTCGGGCTCACCATCATGCATGTGATCGGCAGGTGGGACATCTTCGGCGGCCGCATGGGCATCCAGGCTCCGCCTCTGGATATAGGCATTCCTCAGATGGGCTTCAGCATGCTGCTGGATACCGATATAAAGATCTATTACCTCATCCTCATCATAGCGGTCATCCTGGTGATCTGTGCAAGGAACCTCATGAAGACCCGTCTGGGCAGGGCCTTCGTGGCCATCCGTGACGACGACATCGCCGCAGAGGTCATGGGTGTAAACCTCACGATTTTCAAGACCCTCTCTTTTGCAGTGAGCGCGTTCTATGCAGGGGTGGCCGGCGGCCTTTTCGGATTCGTCCTGGGGTTTTTTGATCCGTTCACCTTCAATCTCATCCTCTCGATCATATTCCTGGTCATGATCGTTGTGGGAGGGCTGGGGTCGGTACTCGGGGCCATCATGGGAGCAACCCTGATCACCTATCTGCAATACGAGCTTCTGAAAAACATCGGTGAACTTCCTTTTATCGGGGATATCCTCGTCAAGCTGTCAAAGAAATATCTGACGGTCATCGGACTGGAAAACTTCAGCTCCATCGCGCTCGGGCTCATCATGATCGGGATCGTGATCTTTGAGCCGCTCGGCATGTTCGGGATCTGGATACGGGTCAAAAAGTACTGGAAGACATGGCCTTTCTAGTGAAGGCGTACACGGAGAATAAGGTATGATCGAGCAGCTCATCATAGAGAGTCTCGCAATCGGTGCATGCTACGGACTGTTCGGCGTTTCCGTGGCAATCATCTACAAAACCTCGGACGTCGTCAACTTCGGCCAGGGAGAGATGGGTATGATCGCGACCTTTGTGGCCTATCATATCATCAACCAGTATAACCAGCCGTTCTGGGTTGCCTTTCTCCTTACCCTGGTTTTTGCACTGCTTCTGGGAGTTCTCATCGAGTTTCTCTTCCTCAGGCCTGCCAAAGAGCCTTCAGTGCTCGGACTGATCATCATCACCCTCGGGGCTGAGATGCTGCTCATGGGTCTTGCAAGCTGGAAATGGGGAGCAGAACAGAAAGACTTCGCCTTCCCGCTTTCCGTGCAGAGGAACATCGAGATCATACCGGGAATTGCGATCAATGAGTGGGCCATGGGCGTGTTTGTGATCACAGCAATCGTCATGGTATTCCTGTTCCTCTTCTTCAGGTTCTCACGGCTCGGCATCGCCATGCGGGCGACCCAGCAGAACCGGAATGCCGCCAGGATCATGGGCATCAAGGTGGAGCGGGTGTTTTCCTTTACCTGGGCATTGAGCTCGGTCATCGGAGCCATCGCGGCCATGTTCTTTGCAGCACGATCGGTGCTCGACCCCAACTTCATGATGGAGCCGTTCATGCGGGCCTTTGCAGCGGCGGTTCTGGGCGGCCTCACGAGCATCCCCGGAGTCGTGCTCGGAGGCATCTTCCTGGGCCTCATAGAGAACATCTTCGGATATGCCTGGCCTCAGTGGAAGCCCATCGTAGCCTTCGTGGTGATCATCATCATCCTTACCATCAGGCCGAGCGGGCTCTTTGCCAAGCATTACGTGAAAAAGGTGTAGGGATGGGAAAAGCAGGATTCGGAAGAACATCCCAGGGGTTCCGGCATAAGCCTTCTTCGTTGCGGCCGAACGGCAGGGGCTCATATGGGTTTTAACATCCGCACTGATCCTTTCCTCCTCAAGGGAGCGATCCTGGGAGCAGTACTCTTCGTGCTCGCAGCATTGCTCCTTTTTCTTGACAAGCCGAAGTCAATGATCGAGATGGTCTTCGAACGCCCCCGGATCGAGAAGGCGCTCCGTACCTACTTCGCCGCAGAGATGAGCAGGGATTACGGTAAAATCTACCGCTGTCTTGCGCCTTCTTCTCATTACCGCAGGACCCATTCATATGATGATTTTCTGAAAGACATGAGATCGAACCCGGCGAAGATCGTCCGTTATGAGATTGTTGATATCTACAACCTGAGGCCGAACCACGATCCTGCAGCCTACCCCGACGTGGAACGCTTTGCCCAGGCTGAGGTGGATGTAACCATCCTGTTTACGGATACCAAAACAGAGACACTATGTAATTACTGCTTTACCTTCCTCAAAGAAAAGGGAATCTGGCTCAAGGGATAAATCGGGCCTGAAAATAGAAGTGTATGCATACCGCAATACACCGTGCTGCCAAAGGCAGCAGGAAGGAGGGATTGATGAAGGGTTTGAGGAGTCTGGTTTTTTGTTTCCTGGCTTTCTGCGTAGTGATCTCGTTACCGGAATCGAGCTATGCAGCCAGGCCGGGGTTTGACAAGAAGGAGATTAGAATCGCCCAGTGGGGCCCGCAGACAGGGCCTGCAGCACCGTGGGGTTCTGTGGCACGTGGGAGTGACCTTCTTTTTAACATCGTGAACGATGAGGGCGGCATTTATGGCAGGAAGATCAAGTATTTCGTCCGTGATGACCAGTACAATCCAGCCCAGACAAAGGCAGTGGTGAAGGAACTGGTCGAGAGGAAGGGCATATTCGCCTTTGTCGGCGGTGTCGGGGCAGCCTGCGGCATGGCGGTGAAAGACTATCTCGCCCAGAACAAGGTTGTCTGGATATCTCCGTCTACGGCCATCAGCGAGTATGTGTTCCCGGTCAACCCCTATCTCTTTGCCGCCTACCCCCTGTATGAAGACGAGGCGAGCATTCTCACCAAGTATGTGGTTGAAAAACTCAAACCAAAGAAGATCAGCTTCTTCTACCAGAATGACGCCTACGGCAAGAGCGGCCTCGAAGGCTGCAAGCAGCGTATGCAAGCCATGAAGCTTAATCTCATTGAAGAGGTACCGGTAGAGCCGGGAGAGAAGGACCTTTCTTCCCAGATGCTCAGGCTCAAGAATTCAGGTGCAGACGTGGTCATCATGTGGGTGAACCCGACATCGGCCGCCATTGCACTCAAGACCAGCGCTACCATCGGCTATAAGCCCCAGTGGGTATCATCCAACACGCTGTCAGACTTCCCGCTCATGAACAAGATCACAGGAGGCATGTGGGAAGGCGTGATCACCGGCGGCTTCGGTATCCCGCCCGATTCCAACCATCCTCTCATCAATAAATACCGCGAGGCCACGAAGAAGTATGCGCCCGAGGAACGATTCGGGACGTTCTATCTGGCCGGAACCCTGTATGCCGAACCGCTTGTCGATGCACTCAAGCGTGTAGGACCGAACTTGAGCACAGATGCCTTCCTGAAGGCACTCAACTCGACAAAGAACTTCCAGGGGATCGGACCCAAGATAAACTGGTCTCCGAAGGTCCATCAGGGTACGGATTCAATCCAGGTGCAGAAATGCGGGCCCAATTCGAGCTATATCCTTCTCCAGGACTGGACTCCGAACGAGCTTGCCACCTGGAAGAAGAAGTAAAGAAAAAGTCGTTTTCCCTTCCGAACCCTCTTCTCCGGTAGGCGGTGGAGAGGGTCGGCGAGGGGAAACAAAGTGGTCATTCCTCCGGGCGTGCCCTCCTGGTGGAATGCCTATAGATAAAATGAGCAGAGGATTTGCAGCTAAGGAGCAAAGGAAATGGCCCATTTCTCGGTCGAGGGTTTGAGCATCAGCTTCGGAGGCATCCGGGCCGTAAACGATGTGAGCTTCGAGGTGGCGGAGAACTCCATCTTCTCCATCATCGGCCCCAACGGGAGCGGCAAGACAACCATTTTCAACATGATCAGCGGCATCTACAAGCCGAATTCGGGCAGGATTTTCTTAGACGGCGAGAACCTCACCGGCTTCTACCCGGATAAAATCGCCAGGAAGGGCATTGCCAGGACCTTCCAGAACATCCAGCTCTTCGGCAATGCATCGGTGATGGACAACATCATGCTCGGCCGCCATATCCACATGAAGACCGGGATCTTAAGCGGCGCGTTCATGTGGGGCAAATGGTCGCGCTGCGCGAAAGAAGAGGTCAGGCACCGGGAGTTCGTGGAGCACATCATCGACTTTCTCGAGCTCCAGTCTGTCCGGGACCAGTTCGTGTCCAACCTCCCCTATGGGAAGAGAAAACTCGTGGAGCTGGCGCGGGCGCTTGCCCTGGAGCCAAAGGTCCTGCTCCTGGACGAGCCCTCTGCGGGCATGAACACCGAGGAGAAAGACGATCTGAGGATCTGGATCAAGGACATCCAGGAGGATTACAAGGTGACGATCCTGCTCATCGAGCATGACATGAACATGGTCATGGGCATATCGGACCGCATCCTCGCCATCAATCAGGGGGTAAAGATAACCGAAGGCACGCCTCCGGAGGTGCAGAAGCACCCCGAAGTCATCACAGCCTATCTCGGAGAGGAAGACACCGATGCTGAGCATAAAGAATATCGAGACGTGGTATGACCTGATCCGTGCCCTGCACGGTATCTCCTTCGAGGTGAAGCAGGGGGATATCGTAGCCCTGCTCGGATCGAACGGTGCGGGCAAGACGACCACGCTCAAGACCATCATGCGCCTGCTGGAAGACGACCAGCCCGAAAAAGGCACCATCGAGTTCATGGGCAAGCGCATAGACAGGATGGACACCGACGAAATCGTGCGCCTCGGCATCAGCTATGTCCCCGAAGGCAGGGAGGTATTTCCCGAGCTTACGGTCATGGAGAATATCCTCATGGGCGCGTACACGAGGAACGACCGGAGCGGCATCAAGGCGGACATGGAGAAGATGTTCCGCTACTTCCCCATCCTGGAAAGACGGAAGACCCAGGAGGCCGGTCATTTAAGCGGAGGCGAGCAGCAGATGCTGGCCATGGGAAGGGCTCTCATGAGCAGGCCCAAGCTCCTCATGCTCGACGAGCCTTCGCTCGGCCTGTCGCCGCTCCTCACCAAGGAGATCTTCACCATTATCAAGAGCATCAACCAGGAGGGCGTGACCATCCTGCTCGTGGAGCAGAACGTGAACATGGCGCTCAAATACTCCAACTATGCCTTCCTCATGGAGAACGGTCGTATCCTCCGGGCCGACAAGCCCGAGGTTCTCCGGGAGGATGATGACGTCAAGGAGTTTTACTTAGGCATCGCGACCGAGCAGTCGGTCAAGGGATACAAACGCTACCGCCGCAAGGTACGGTTCAGGTAGAGGGGGCATCATTCATGGAAAAGATCGAGAGGCCCACAGACAAGGCGCAGACACTTCCTCAGGCACTCAGAGTAATCGCATCGTATCAGCCGGAGCGGGTTGCTCTCCGCATGAAGGACTACGGCATCTGGCACGACATCTCCTGGGCGCAGTATGCCGAGAATGTTCGCCATGTAGCGCTGGGGCTCTACAACCTTGGCGTGAAGCGGGGCGACCACGTGTCAATCATCGGGGAGAACAAGCCCGAGTGGCTCTTCTCGGCCCTGGGCACCATGTCGATCGGCGCTACCTTTGTCGGCATCTACACAACCAACCCTGCAACCGAATGCGAATACGTAGCGGGGCACTCCGAGTCGGTCGTGTATATCTGCGAAGACGAGGAGCAGTGCGACAAGGCCCTCGTGTTCCGGGAGCGGACCCCAACGCTGAAAAAGATTGTGGTGTGGGACATGGAGGGACTCAAGCACTATAAAGATGACATGATGATGAGCTTTGACGACCTCATGGCCCAGGGAAGAAAGCTGGAGACCGAGCGGCCGGGGCTTTACGACAGCATTGTGGACCTGGGCAAGGAAGACGAGACAGCATCCATCATCTATACCTCGGGCACCACGGGGCCGCCGAAGGGGGCCATGATCTCGCACGGCAATTACCAGTGGATCGCACGGCAGACCGAGAAGATCACACGCATGTCGGTAAATGACGAGACCATCTCGTTTTTGCCCCTTAACCATGTCTACGAGCAGATCTTCGACCTCATGATGCACCTGAGCGTCGGTCATATCATCAACTTCACCGAGAACACGGACACGGTCATGAACGACCTCAAGGACGTTTCGCCCACCATCTTCCACGCCGTTCCCCGCATCTGGGAGAAGTACCATTCCGGGATCGTGCTCAAGATGCAGGATGCCACCCGGCTCAAGCGAACGATGTACGGCGTCGCCTTCAGGATAGGCACCCTCTACAACAACTGCAAACTGGCAAAGAAGCGCCCTCCCCTCCACATCCTGCTGGGTTACTGGCTCGCCTACTTCTCCGTATTCTGGAAGCTCAAAGAGCGACTCGGCTTCGACCGGGTCCGGCTCGGCTTCTCGGGCGCAGCGCCGATCTCCCACGAGGTGCTGAAGTTCTTCCAGAGCATCGGCATTCCCATACGTGAAGGCTACGGCCTCACCGAGACAACCGGCATCACCCACATCTCGGACGAGAGCAACTTCAAGCTGGGCACCGTGGGCAAGAGCCTGCCCGGTGCAGAGGTCATGATCGCAGAGGACGGTGAGATCCTCATCCGCCATGGCGGGGTTTTCAAAGGTTATTTCAAGGAAGAGGAGCACACAAGGGAAGCCCTGGAAGGAGGCTGGTTCCACACCGGCGACGTGGGCGAGGTAGACTCGGAAGGCTACCTCAAGATAACTGACCGTAAAAAAGACCTCATCGTCACCGCAGGAGGCAAAAACGTTGCCCCGCAGTACATCGAGAATATGCTCAAGTTCTCGCCCTATATCAACGATGCCGTGGTCATCGGGGACCGGCGGAAATTCATCTCCGCCATCATTCTCATCGATGAGGAGAACGTGGTGAAATGGGCACAGGACCATAAGGTTCAGTACACCACCTTTGCAAGCCTCACCCGCACCGAGGAGGTAAACAAGCTCATCGCCGAAGAGATAGCCAAGGTCAACAAGCAGATCGCGCGCGTGGAGAACATCAGAAAGTTCCGCCTCCTGGACAAGAAGCTCTACACCGAAGACGGCGAGGTCACGCCCACCATGAAGGTCAAACGGAAGTCCATCAACGAGCAGTACAAGGATCTCATCGAGTCGATGTACCGTGAGGAGGAGTAGACCGAATATAATACACCGACACCCCATTCATGCACGGGTGTTACTGCTGCTGAAAATACGATCGTGATACACCTGTCTGATTTGCAGTGCCGGTCTTAGTCGATATTGATCTCATATCGGGAAGTGCTCAAGCAACCCGCATTACGTGCTTTGCTTGGGATAAGTTTGATACTTATTTCTTATGGTATTTATAGTATGATTCCTTGCCCTGCCGACAGAGATCTGTAGATAAGGCTCTAAACATCTATGGCATTCCAGTAAAACAGTCCTATAATGGATTATTGAGGGTATATACATGAGTCATGGAGTTGAAGATAATATATATCGCAGGTTGGGACAAAAGATAGATAGCCTGACAGTGAAAGCACCTTGGAATGAGACCTTCTATAACATCTTAAAAGAACTATATACTCCGGAAGAAGCAGAAATAATCGTGAATATGCCATATACCCTTTCTTCAATCGGCAGAATCGCCAAAGTAACTAAGGTCAATAAGGCCTGTTTAAACAACTTATTAGAGAAGTTATCCAATAAGGGCTTAGTCCTGGATGTTTGGAATCAGAACGATGGCCAATATTACTACATGCCATCTCCTTTGCTCATTGGGATATTCGAGTTTACCATGATGAGAATGAGGAACGATCATGACAAGAAGGAGTGTGCAGAACTGTTTTATGAATACTTTAAATCTTTCTATTCGGCTAATTTCTCACACAATGAACAACTTTCGGTATTGAGAGTGATACCTGTTGAAGAAACAATACGGCCAAGCGATTACATTGAATTCTTTGATTATGAAAGGGCCTCATCACTCATTGAGAATTCTCATAGATTTGCCATTGGTTTATGCTCCTGCAGGAATGAAAAATATTATAATGGGGAGAAAAAATGCGACGCCCCTCTGGAAAATTGTAGCCCTTTAGGCATAGGCGCAGATTATGCGATCAGACATAATCTGGCCAGGGAGGTATCGAAATCTGAAATGTTGGAAAATTTTGCACGGTCAAAAGAACTGGGCCTTGTCTTCTGTGCTGAAAATACACAAAGGAACCCAATGGTTATTTGTCACTGTTGCAAGTGTTGTTGTAATTTTTTATCTGGACTGAATAAGTTTGGATTCATGAACAGTGCTGTTACTTCCAATTTTATTTCAAAGATTAATGAGTCTCTATGCAAGGGGTGCGGGAAATGCGTAGATGTATGCCCGGTGAATGCCATAAGTCTTATCTCAGCCAATGATCCCCAAAAACCAAAGAGGAAGAAAGGGAAAGTTGATACCGAAATGTGTGTGGGCTGCGGGGTATGTTCTTCTAAATGCACCACTGATGCTATCGAGATGATAAATCGTGGCAGTAGGGTTATCCATCCAGAAACAACATTTGAGAGAATCATGTTGTTAAGCCTTGAAAGGGGTACTCTCCAAAACCAAATTTTCGACAACCCACAAAGCATTACACAACAATATATGAGAACATTCATCGGTGGATTCCTTCGTCTTCCACCAGTCAAGAGAGCCCTTATGAGTGATATGCTCAGGTCCTCATTTTTAGGTTTCATGAATGTGGGAGCTAAACTACAAGGAAAGGGCTGGATGACTGAATTGTAATAATGTTGGGCTCTCAGAATAATGTAATAAATTTCTTAGACTGATGAACACATTGCTATTTCCGGTCACAGGCGAGTTCGTTCCGCTCATCGCGGAAAAATACACAGGCTTTTCGGAGTTCCTGCCTGAGCCTGGCCCTTGCCCTGTGAAGCCGGATCTTTGCCGCCTGCAGGCTGATGCCGAGTATTTCTGCAATCTCGCTGTCCGGCAAGCCTTCCAGCTCGCTCAAGACAATGGCGGTGCGGTATGACTCGGGCAGGGTATTGATCACCTCACGGATGCACCCGTTCATCTCCTGCCGGATAATCCGGTGTTCGAGTGCCGGTGCATCCGCCTGAAGGCATTCCGAATCGTTCTCACCGGCTTCGTCTGCCGGTTCGGGAGGCAGCGGCTTTGCTTCGCCTTTTCGGGCGGAGGCACGGCGAAGCCGGTCAATGGCTGTGTTTGTCGCAATTCTGTATATCCAGGTGCTCAAATAAGAGTCGCCGCGGAAGTTTTCCAGGCCCAGGCCTACCTTGACGAATACATCCTGGGTGAGGTCCTCGGCCTCGGTCTCTCCTACCATATTGGTGAGATACCGGAAGATCTTTGTTTGGAACTCTTCATATACCTTCTGAAAATTCAGCTCATCGCCTGTCATGACCATGCTCTCCGCCCCCTTCTTAGCATTTTTTCATTTACAGCAACAGGAGGATTGCTGCGCGCCGCATTCCTCTCCGGGGGCTTCTTTATTCATCAGTTTCAATACCAGCTTATCCATGCTTGCTGCAGCGCCTCTCCTGACAGCCTTTGCTTCGTCAACGGCCTCGCGGATCTCGCTTTCCCCTATGCCCTGACCGAGGGCTTTGGTGATATGATACTCCACGCAGGGGTGGCAGTTCGCGCCTATCGATGCCCCGACAGCAATCAGCCTTTTCGTGCGTTCATCCATTGTATTCCTCCTTTTAATTGTTATTGTGCGGGGCCGATTCGTTCCTTCAACTCACCGCCTTCCTTTTTTCAATCGGCATCACGCTGCCTGCTCGAGGAGCAGCATCCTCTTCCTCCGTTATGCCGGCGGCAGCTGCGGCAGGCAATGATGCACAGGATGATGCAGATCAGGGGGAATATCCACCATAGGCCGGCAAAAGCCGACGCTTCCGACACTGCCCAGAGAGCCATTTCCATTCCTCGCTTTCTTTTTTCCCATGTAGACGGATTGAAAAGGGCAAAGGATACACCCTGTCTTTTTTCCAGAACATAATTCTGTGCTAAGATGATAAACGAGTGGCAGGAACGAAATCGAAAAACCCATGTACGGTCGGAGCGAATGTTAGGGACCGGGAATTGACCTCCTTGGGGCCATGCTTCCCGGAGGTCTATTTCCAGGCATCCAGGTTATTCGATGTATTCGGGGCTTTTACTTGATCATCACGAGCAGCATCTTGAATTTGGAGGAGGCTTTTACTGCATGCGGCTTGCCGGCAGGCATAATGATCATCTGACCTTCCTCAACCTGATGCGGCGTCCCGTCGACGGTAATGTCTGCACGGCCTTCAAGAATATGGATGAGAGCATCGAAAGGTGACGTATGCTCGCTCAGGCCCTCACCCTCATCGAAAGCAAAAACCGTCACGGTCCCAGCAGGCTTCTTGATAATCTCCCTGCTCACAACCGAGTGGTCCTGGTATGCGGAAAGATCCTTGAGGTTCAGTGCCCTTGCGAGAAGCTCTTTCTTCACCCCTTGTTCCGTCATGTCACCTCCTCCCTTCTCAAGCCGCGCTCTTTTGCTCCTGATGTGATGATAGGTATAATGAATTAAGACTGGGCAGTACTTGATTTATGTCAAGAAGCACTTTTCAAGAAATATGGTTTCATACCCCGGCACAGGCCGGTTTCGGGACAGTGACAGGACCTAAATATTACAGAGTCTATTCCCACCTGTTCCCGTCAGGCCTTTACTTTCCCGTAATAGCACTGTAACGGCCTTTCCTCGGCTGCGATCATGCAGTAGTTGCAGGCAATGCATCTCGACGCTTTCTGTTTCCCCTCCTGCAGCCTCTTCACGATATCCGGCTCGATGATGAACGGCCTGCACATGGAGACAAAATCAGCCGAACCTCCCTCAATGATATCCGTAATGCCATCCAGGGAGGATATCCCGCCCACGACGATCACCGGGATCGATACGCTCTGCTTTATCTTGCGCGCCGCTTCCACGTTGTACAGGCGAACAGGCTTTATGGGCGGCGAGATATAGTCGGCAAAGGGTCTGATCATGGTTTTTACGAAATTGGGGAGGTTCTTGAACCTGGAGCTGTATGCAAATACGGCATCGATGGGGGTATGGTCTCCCCTTGACATGTATAAACCGTCTTCGGCCACACCGGACGATACCTCGATAGCTTTGCACCCATTCGCCTCGAACAGGCGGGCGATGCGTACGGCCTCTTCAATCCGCATGCCGTTCTTTCTGCCGTCGTGGGCATTCAGCTTGATGAGTATGGGGTAATCGCCCACAGTGCCGGAAGCACGCTTCAATATCTCCCCGACTATCCGGAACCTGTTCTCCGTGGAGCCTCCCCACCTGTCTGTGCGGCGGTTCATATACGGTGACAAGAACTCGGAAAGGAGGTAGCCATGGGCGGCATGGAGCTGAACTCCGTCGAAGCCGGCATTCCTGGCCCTCCGGACAGCGTGCACGAAGTTGCCGATAATCTCCTCGATCTCCGGCTCGGTGAGCTCTTTCGGCTTGTCGTCAAAGTAAAACCGGTCGCGGATGGCAGAGGGCGCAACAGGCCTGTGGCCTATTGCCTTCGAGCTTGTCTGCCGTCCGCAGTGGGCGACCTGGAGTATTATTGCCGTGCCCTCTTGATGGACCGCATCCACAAGCCCCCGGTACGCACCCACACACAGGTCGTTATCAGCCATGAGCATGTTCAGCAAAGGTGCTTTGCCGTTTGGCTGGATACCGGCATAACCCGTAATGATGGCCCCTGCGCTGCCCTTTGCGAGCCTGAGATAAACCTTTTTCAGAGCCTCGGTCGGTTGCCCGTGCTCATCAGCCATGCCTTCATGGGTGGCAGACCTGATAATCCGGTTTTTCACAGATATCCCAGCGAGCATGGCCTGTTCAAAAACCTTATCCGGCATGACACACACCTCTCTCCAGAGTCTTTTCCTGCCTCATCGGGTACAACATCTTTAACCGACCCATGGGTATTTGACAATACATAGCATGTAGTTGTCAACGAAAGCCTGTTGTTGACAGAACAGGTGCTATTCCTTTATCCGTATGAGGTGCTTGTTAGGTTGGTTTCTCACAGAGATAAAACAGGACTACGAGGATATACGCCATGATATTGTATAAAAACTGGTTTCTTGCAAGCCGGCCGTGGTCCTTTTCCATGACGGCGATATCAGTGAGTGTCGGCAGTGCCCTGGCTGCCATTGAAGGAGGGTTTTCCCGGCCTCTTTACCTCCTTACCCTTATCGGGGCAGTGCTCATGCATGCCGGGACCAACCTCATAAACGATTACTATGACGTGAAGTCCGGCGTGGACACCCCATCGGCACTCACGGCTCAGTACCGGCCACACCCGATCGTCCATGGCCTTCTGCCGGCCGGGCGGGTGCTCCAGGCGGCCCTCGGGCTTTTCATCATAGCTGCAGCCATAGGAATCTACCTCACTGTGCTCTGCGGCTGGACAGTATTCTGGATAGGGTTGATCGGCGTTGCCGCCGGTATGAGCTATACCGCGCCGCCCTTCAAATACAAATACTTTGCTCTGGGCGAGATTTCGGTTTTTCTCATGTGGGGGCCGCTCATGGTGGAAGGCGCCTATTATGTGCAGAGGCAAGCGCTCAGTGCAAAGGCGCTCCTGGTATCGATCCCCTTCGGCGTTCTGGTGGCACTGGTGCTACTCGCAAACAACATCCGGGATATAGACCACGACAAAAGCAAGCACATCAAGACCCTGGCCATACTGCTCGGGCATCGCGGTGGGATATATGCCTATCTGCTCCTCATGAGCCTGGCATACGTCTGCACGCTCATCATCACCTTAACCGGCGTGCTCAGCCTTTGGGGGCTTCTGATCTTCCTGTCTCTGCCCCTGGCAGTGAAACTCCTCCGCCAGATGGTGAAAAGTGTTCCTTCCGATGCAGATGCCCAGACTGCCAAGCTCGATACTGCCTTTGGCGTACTCCTTGTGCTGGTGCTCGTCATTCAGGGCCTTCTATAAAAATGCACGGGGCAGGTCTGTTTTTAAAGAAAAACAGACCTGCCCCGAATGTTCATATCCCTTGCCTGCTTCCATTGACCCCTGAAAATCACTCCAGGGGTCTGCGGGGAAGTGCGGTAGCTGTCAGCAGCCGGAGCAGCCGCCCCCGCAGTCTGAATCTTTTTTCAACGAAGATTTGATGAAGAAACCTTCACCCTGCGGAGTCACGAGGTAGTCCATCTCAATGGGCTGCGCCTCCTGCAGGAGCTTTTTCTCGATCACATAGGTGAATCCGTTGTTCTCGACAATCTCGTCGTTCTCATTCGGCTCATCCAGAGCCATCCCCAGCTGGGGCCCGCTTCAACCCATGCCGGCAATAAATATCCTCATGGATTCGACCTTGTCACGCGATTTGAAATACTCTTTCAACATCTCGGTAGCCTTTTCCGTAACCTGAAACATCAGCTTTCTCCTCTCGGCTGTGGATACTTGAGCATTATTCAAGACATCCATCGTCTTTTTTGAAGTATGTTATCTTATTCTCTCTCATCTCAAAGGTAAAGGTTTTTTATGAAACGTCAAGAGCGGGTGATAATTCTTTTGCACAACTCTCTATGCATGAATATGGCATTGAAATGATTAAAGTATCGTGATAAAAGAATATTGTCTGGTTTGATGCCATGCACAGGGAGGTAACCTATGAACATCTCAGGGATAGGGGTAATACGGGCTCAGCTTCTCAAGCAGCAGCAGTCCTCCCAGAAATCTTTGGAAGAAATCCTGCTGGATAAAAACCTTTCAGCCTCATCCCCTTTTGAGAAAGAGTCGCTCCACATGGAAATCGAGCTCAGAGACGGCACGAAAATCAGCATCGATTATGAGTATGAGGGCATGTCGAAAAAGACGGCTTATGAGCTTGGGAAATACACCGATTACACCTACGGCAACGACCTGTTCAGCCCTGAGAGCACATCCGGAAGGATCCTCGATTTTGCCCGCTCTCTCTGGGATGGATCTGAAGAAAAACTCGAAACCCTTGCCAAAGCGATCGACGAGGGCATCAAAGGTGCAAAAGACATCCTGGGTAATATGCCCGGCTGGCTGTCCGGTATTGTCGGCAGGACTGAAGACCTGGTGCACAAGGGCATCGAGGAAATGAAGGCAGAAATCATGAACGCGGCATAAAGCCCTTTTGTCTCAAGCAGCTTATTCATCAACTCAGATACGGTTTCATCATTCCTATACTTATTTATTCATTTTTTAGCACATGCCCTTTTCCTGGACAGAACCAGCCCCTACAATATCGTCAGCTCGAATATGAGCAGCAAGTAAACAGGAGGAACAAGCCATGAAAAGGCATACCATATTTACGGCAGGAATACTGGTGTTCATGTTCGCCATCGGCAGTTTAGCTTTTGGTTCACATGACGC
>CAVVYZ010000014.1:0-162677 GCA_963752595.1 uncultured delta proteobacterium | reverse complement strand
CATTCTTCATCCAAGTCATCGATACATTGTGATCCGGTTGAAACGACCCCCACAGTTTTCAGTTGTTAAACCTTTGACCTGATTCGGATAGGATCCTTAATGGAAAATGAGTGCCGGGACTGGTACGCCCGGCACCATCGGAATCTTAAGAAAGAGCTTCAGACGGTAAAAAAACAAAAAAGCCGCTATCCGTTACCTCCGGATGGCGGCCCGACCATCACTATCCTTCGGCATTGAGCCGAACCCTTGTTATCTTTACTTTGTTTTTTACAATAAGGGCGATGTCTTGTCAAGGCGGTTAATATAATATATGATCTTAACCTATTAATAAACAAGTATGTATTGATTAATATTCAAATGATTGGTATACAAATGAACAAAGATTCTTCGGGAAGAGAGACATATGGGTAGAAAGACCTTAGTAATAGCCGACATCATCGACAACCTGCGCCGGGTATTCCAGGTGGTCAACGAACAGTCCAAGAAGGCTAAGAGTGACCGGACTAACCGGCCCCCAACTCTGGGCCATCAAGATCATAGCCGATTCCGGCCCGATCAGGGTCTCGGACCTGGCCGGCAAGATGTACCTTCATCCAGCCACGGTAGTGGGCATACTCGACCGGCTCGAATCCACGGTATGGTGGAAAGGGTTCGCTCCACGGATGACCGGCGGGTCGTGAAGGTTGATCTGACCGATTCCGGACATGAACTCGTCTCCAAGTCACCGGAGGTTGCCCAGGGCCTGCTCGTCGCCGGATTAGAAGTCCTGCCGGGCAAAGAACTCGAAAGCATTGCGACCGGGCTGGATCACCTTGTGAAGATACTGGGCGCTCAGAAGCTTTCGCCATAGCTGACCCTTTCACCGGAAGTCAATCTATCAAGGAAGAAAGCGAGGGCGATTCATAAAATGTAAAAATTGAGTGGATTGGGGACGCCTATGTTTTCTCCGCGTCGGTTTCACTTAGGAGAAAACCGTCTTTTGTTTGGAAGGGATAAATAATTCTGAAGAGGAGAAGCTGTTCATTCTACTACGGAAGTTATGTGAGGAATTATGAAATTGACGGGGAAACTTGTGAATATTCTAAAGGATCGTAAGGCATTATTTTCCTTGTTCCTTTATTTGGCCCTACTGGTTGGTTCCGGTATTTACTGGAGTCTGGATCTTCAAAAGAATGATACTGCCGGAATCTCGAAGGAGCGGAGCAGGATTACTACCGGGGCTGCCCGGAAAATTCTGGATAAAACGATAGACACAAAAGGGAAGGGGTATACTGTTGAAAAGGGAGCTACCTTTTCGGGCCTGCTGAAAGAAAACGGCGTGCCCAAGGAGGAAGCGCTGTTCATAAACAATAAAACAAAATCCATTTTTGATTTTTTCAGGATCCCGCCGGGAAACGAGATTCGATTCGATTATCCGCTCGACAATCAGGATCTCATCAAGATTGATCACGAGATTTCCGACCTGGAATATCTTGAGATAGAAGTTGCTGACGACCGGATTACAGCGCTCAGGATTGAGAAAGATGAAGAGTAGAATAGTATTCCTGCGGCTCATAGCAACTGTTTCCAGAGACACCTGCTTTGATCGGCTGCCCTGGACCGGTAAGCAATCGGATGTCGTGTAAAAAATCGTAGTGTCTGTAATAATCTTTATTTTATCCTTTCAAAGGATGCATCCTATCAGTCTTCCTATTCAATCGGGCGGAGCAAGGAAGGGATAATAATGAGAGGGATACACAAGTCATTATGCCTGCCAAGCTTATATACTTTCCATATTATTCCTGGTCCATTCTTCATTTTTCCATCAGCACAAGGTAGGCATCAAACCACTAAAATGTAAAAAGATGATAATTCGTGAACTGTTTCTTAAAAGGGAAAATACGAAGTAGTTGTGGAAACACTAGTACTACAGTAGTGGAGTAGGACATCGGACTTTGGATTCCTATATGCATTTTTTGAGAGAGAAACTCAGGAGAGGAGCACGCAATGGGAGAAGAAGAACGAAGGACGATGGAGCAGTGGTCTCAGGCTTTTGAAGAGATAGAGAGCCGAATACATCATCTGTTTGCCCGGTATCAAAGCCGAGAGCGGGCGATGCAATATATCAAGGGACTCTTGAGCCCTGTGGAGCGGAAGAATTCCTGGCAGCCGGCAGAGGCAGCGGGAGAGAAAGACCCTTACCGAATCCGGTATCTGCTGGGGAAAGCGGACTGGGACCCGGACGCCATGAGAGATGATCTTATCAAGTACATCGGGGATCACGTTCAGGATACTGATGGGGTCATTGTGGTGGATGAGACGGGATTCTTAAAGAAAGGCACGCACTCGGCAGGGGTTGCCCGTCAGTACAGCGGGACTGCTGGGCGAATTGAGAACAGCCAGATCGGCGTGTTTGCAGCATATGTCACCGCTAGTGACCATATACTCATTGACCGGGAGCTCTATCTGCCCAAAGAGTGGATGGAAGATGCCAAGAGGCGGTCATCGGTAGGGATCCCTGAGGAGAGGAAGTTCTTCAGCAAGCCGAAGCTTGCCCGGATGATGATAGAGCGGATTATCTTCTCCGGCCTTGCGTTCAAGTGGGTAGCCGGTGACTCCGTGTACGGCGATGACCGCAGCTTACGCATATGGCTTGAGGAGAAGGGAAAGGCATATGTGTTTGCCGTGTCGGGAAAGGAATACGTCTTTGTCGGATTTAACCAATACCGGGTTAGCGATATCCTCGCATCTCTGCCCAAGAAGGGCTGGGTGAGGATGAGCGCAGGGGATGGATCGAAAGGACCGCGGATGTATGACTGGTTACTCCTTGGAACCAACTCCCCATTACGCAAGGGATGGAAGAGATGGCTGCTGGTGAGGCGGAGCGTGAATGATCCCCAAGAGATTAAAGCACACGTTGCCTGCGCTCCTGCACAGACAGAGCTCTCCGAGCTCGACCGGATTGCCGGGGTCCGGTGGGCTATTGAGGTCAGCTTTGAGGATGCGAAGCAGGAGACCGGGCTTGACGAGTATGAGGTCCGGTCCTTTTCCGGGTGGTACCGGCACATCACGCTCTCGATGTTTGCCTATGCCCTTTTGAATGTGCTCAAGGGGAGCGCCAGGGAGGCGGTTAAAAAAACCAGCCTGTCAGCAAGGGGAGCCTTGCTCGCTTCAAAGCGCATCGTGGGCTCCTGTCTCCCTGACGGTTCGAGAGATTCGCAGACTCCTGTGGGATCTCTTCCTGAGCATGAGAAAAACTGCCGAACTGATATTTACCTGGTCCCATTTCCAAAGGACTCATCAGGCCATTGCCAGGTATTACCATTACAAAAAACGACATGCCCTGGATTCACTGTATGAAGCTTTACTACTGTAGTACTAGGGAAGGGGTGTAGCTATTTCAGGCACTCTTTTAAATAGACAGCATGCATTAGAAAACAACTGATTCGCTATGTGGATCTGAGTGACTCAATATAATCCCTATGCAATTATTCGTCGAAAACATCTTTTTCAAGATATAGCCGGGTTAACAAAAAACAATGACCATGTTTTACAAACAGTGCACTCGCGATAGAATTTGCATCCGTCTTTATGGACGCGCTCCTTGTGCCCATGTTTATCACAAGTGATATTAATGGGGGTGTTGCCGTCACAGGAGAGGCACTTGAAGTAATAACCGAATTTGCCGTACCGGATTGAGATATTTTCACTGTTGCAATTACGACATCTTAGCTTGGAGGCTGATGGAGTTGCGCAATTTGTGCTGGATTGGGTTGGTGATTGCATGACCTCGGGCTGTCCCTTCGTGCGGGTGTTTCTTGAGAGTCCGAACTTTGTAGCATAGTTAAAAGAAGCAGGCTTATGGAGTGAGATTAATTTATGCCCGATTTCTTTAACGGTTTCTTCTGATACAAGCCGCGACAGGCTGCCGACAACGTCAAGAATGCTTATCTCATCTAAATATTTGTCATAATTTTTGAGCAGCATGTCTGCCTTGATTACCCGGCTTGTGTCAAAACGTCGTGGGCGTACGATGTCAGCGTTAGGTGCAATAAGAATGAAGGACTGAAAAGTCGGGGAAAGACTTATGCCCAAACGGGACGGCATTTCTATCTGATCGAAAGCATCTTTTAAGACGGATATGTGTCGATCGTTTTGGGCAAACGGTGATGGTATACCTTCATGGGCTTTTTTATACTCATTCCAGAAGAGAAACTCCCCCTGCTCGTTTATTCTGACACTGGCGTGAAAGCATTTGGTTTCAAGGACAAAAACATGGAGGGACCTGTTAATAAGGAGATGGTCTATCTGCGCCACACGGTTATTTACTTCCAGTCTGAGATCATGAATAACCATGACTCGTGGTGATGCTTTAAAGTCAAAATCAATATAATAACCGGCATCCTGCTCGGCTTTGATTCCAGCCCGGAGTAAACGTAGCTCTAGCTCTATCTTTGGCTTGCGATCTGCAGGAGCAATAGCTATCAGGCGTTCGAGTTCAGCAATCTGATTACCCTTAGAATCCATGTGTTTTAGAATCATAATAGTCAATCTCTTAAGGTCTTAATAAGTCTACATTCTCACTATCGATAAAATGCCTCTTTTCCTTTAAAGAGTTGTGATGTTCTTCATTATTTGGATTATTCGAAGATGAAAGGGCTGTGTTTCAAATTTTCTGCTAAAAATTGAACCCTCTATTTTTTCATCTCTTCTTTATCACACTACCATCAGCCGGAACTGCTCTGTGGCAAACCTGTTGATTTATCATGATATGATGTGATAATGCCGATTAATCAAATCATAATGTGAATCGATTAAGGCACATAATCACATCAAACGGAGAAGCGGTTGGATGGCGAAATCATATCAGTATATCTGGCAGAGACCGAACTGGACGCACTTCACCTGGAGAAGCGACGAGATTCTCAATCTCGTCGGGAAATGCCGGCTGGTGCAGGGGAAGCTCCTGGGAAAGGTGATCGACCTGGGGCTGACACTCAATGCTCAGGCCCATGCCGAGGTACTGGCTGAGGAAACCATGAAAACATCAGCCATTGAGGGGGAGAAGCTCGACATAGGCTCAGTGCGATCCTCTGTAGCTCGTAAACTTGGGCTCCCCTCTGCAGGGCTTCCCGTGGACAGGCACATCGACGGCATCGTCGCGGTGATCATGGACGCCACCATGAATCACCATGAACCCCTGAGCGCTGAACGCCTTTATGGGTGGCATGCCGGGCTGTTTCCCACAGGGTACTCAGGAATGCACAAGATAAGGGTCGGTACATGGCGGGGAGATGAGCCCATGAGGGTGGTTTCCGGCCCCGTCGGCAGGGAGAGGGTACACTTCGTGGCACCACCGGCTGAGAGGATCGATGAGGAGATGTTGCTCTTTCTCTCCTGGTGGAACTCGAGCAGGGGCAGCGTGGAAGGTCTGGTCCGTGCCGCGGTCGGACATTTCTGGTTCGCGACTATCCATCCCTTCGAGGACGGTAACGGGCGCATTGCACGGGCTCTCACGGATATGGCTCTTGCACAGGACGATTCCCTGAAATACCGGTATTACAGCCTCTCCTCCCAGATCATGGAGGAGCGGGATAGTTATTACGATATCCTGGAATCGTGCCAGAAGGGCGGCAGCGACATTACACAGTGGCTCGTCTGGTTCCTGGAGTGTTTTTCCCGGGCTGTCGACCGCTCTGAGGCGATCCTCTCCGGGGTCATCAAGAAGGCGAGCTTCTGGCGCATGCATGCCCAGGCATCACTGAACGAGAGGCAGCGCAAGGTCATCAACAAGCTTCTCGAGGCAGGTCCGGAAGGCTTCGAAGGGGGCCTTACCACAAGGAAGTATGCGTCCATGGCGAAAGTAAGCAAACCCACTGCCTTCCGTGAGCTGGGAAGGCTCCTCGAACTCGGTCTCATACAGCAGAACCCGGGCAAGGGCAGAAGCGTCAGCTACGACCTGATCTGGCCATCATAGTTCTTCCATTGACCACAGAACTGGTTATTTGGGGACCGGTTCATGTTTAAGCAATGGGAACCCGTCCCTAAATTGATCTAAATCCATTCCGATGACCCCCTTGAAGCCATTACTCCCCAGTACAACCTCCTTCAATGGATAGTTTTCAGGGGTTAAGTCCTGGAAATATATGACGCCTCATCTTTGAAAAATTACGAGCAAACGAAGATTTTTCCCAGATGTAAATAATTCAGAAATTTATCGTCTCTTGTCTCTAGGAAATAACAATCTACACTTTATCTAGGGGGTATTCATGAAGAGTTACTTCGTTTCGGTATCCAGGTTTTTTTGAACTCGATCTGTTCGAAAGCTAAGGGAATAATGAGGACTACGGAGTCAGGGGAGGGCATAAACGGGGATATCACTGATGAGTATTCTGCTATGCCGGATCTTGATTCACTTATGCTGCAGGCATCTGCTGAAAGCTTCAAGAAGATGGTTGTGGCACCCTTCGCCTCCATTTCCTTAATAGGAAAATTCATTGGGAGAGGTTTCCATAAATTCAACAATGTCTTGCAGAATCATCTCATCAGGAAGACCACATACGACCTTGAATATCAATATGAAGAAAGCCTGAAAGTTCAGGATGAAAGATTACTTTGACATATGGGTTTTGTCCCAAATCTTCTCTTTCAAAGGACAAAATCTTGTGCAGGCGAAAAACGCTACCTCAGATCACGAACCGCCCTTTGTCTTTTCCATTGCCTCGTTCACCTCATGGTTTTTCAATGCCCTGACCATCTCGATGACCGGATCCGGGAGGGTGTGAACCTGCCTGCCGGTTGATAAGGCCAGGCAGTAGATCCGGGCGACCTTTTCCAGGAGCTCTGCGTTGAGGATTGCCTTGTCGAGGGTTCTGCCCAGGGCCAGGATTCCGTGGTTCTGCAGGATGTATGCATTGGCATTGTTGGACAGCTTTTCTTCCACGTTATGCACGAGGTCCGTGCTGCCCGAAAGGGCGTAGGGGACAATCTCCACCAGATGCCCCAGCGGAAAAGCGGCTTCGTCGAAGAGGGCAGGGACAGGCTCATTGATGATGGCAAAAACGCTGCCGTAGGCCTGGTGGGTGTGAACCACGGCGTTCACATCGGGCCGCATCCGGTAAATGACGCTGTGCATCCCGGATTCCACTGAGGGCTTCAGTTTCTCGTTACCCTCGATTACGGAGAGATCGAAACCGACGATGAACATATCGCCGGCGGAAAGATCCTGGTATCGTGCCGACGAAGGGGTGACGGCCATGGAAGCTTCCCCGTCGATCCGCACCGAGACATTGCCTCCAGAGCCCCTCTGCGACCCGAAATATCCATGCTCGGAAAGCCAGAGGCTCGCTTCGAGCATCTCTTTCTTATAGCTCCCATATCTGCTCATGGTAAATGCATAGCCTCGCAAAAGTAGATTACTTCTCGCCTCCTTCTGCAGTGCCTATTGCCTTCAGGAAGATGCTTTCCAGATGCTTCTCTGCCGGCACCTGTCCCGAAAGAACCACTTTCCCGGCTACGACGAGCGCGGGGGTTGTGATGATCCCTGCCCGGGCTGTCTCCCTCATGTCCGTGATATACTGGTAGTCAACCCGAAGGCCCTGCCGGGAGAGGATATCTTTCACCATGGAATCGAGCTGTTCGCAGCGGGAGCAGGAAGCACCATAGAGACGGATCTCCATGACTGAGCTTGCCTGCCGCCGTCCGGGCAGCTCGCCCGTATACACGAGGAACTCCTCGTAGAGGTCTTCCCGGTAGGTCGGCTCCAGTTGCAAGGGGATGTAGTTTTTGACCTTGACCTTGTCCATGATCACGCCCTTCAGAAACTCGCTGTCCTTCTGTCCTGACGCCTTGACTTCCTGGAATATCTCCTCCAGGTCGACGATGCCCACGGTGTTCCCTCCGATCACTACCCTGCTTACTGCCATATGGACTCCCTATATCCTTATCCGGGTACACATGACCAGAATTAAAGCAATGTGCCCTTTTTAGAAAATATAGTTGAACAGATACCCCACGGTGACGATTCCGAATGCGACGACGCAGATGAAGACAGTGATGAGCTGTATCTTCAGCACCTTCCGAAGGATGATCGTCTCCGGCAGCGACAGCCCGATGACCGCCATCATGAAAGCCAGAACCGTACCCAGGGCAGCGCCTTTTTCCAGCAGGGCATGGACAATCGGGATGATCCCTGCTGCGTTGGAGTACATCGGCACTCCCAGGAGGACCGCCACAGGAACTGCCCACCAGGCTTCCTTACCCATAAAGGAAGCCATGAACCCTTCCGGGACGTACCCGTGTATCAATGCCCCCACCGCTATGCCTCCCAGTACATAGGGCCAGACCCTTCCTACGACATCGATGACCGAAAGCCTTCCGGCCTCGATCCGGTCTCTCCATGTCATTCCCTGCAGTTCCATGTTCCCCTGCATGACCTGGAGCTTGTAGACCCAGTCTTCCACATACCTCTCCAGCTTCATCCTGCCGATGATCCAGCCTGCGGACATGGCTATGACAAGACCTGTGGCCACATACATGAACGCCACCTTCCAGCCGAACATGCCGAAAAGGAGCACGAGCGCAACCTCGTTGATCATGGGTGCCGCGATGAGGAACGACAAAGTGACGCCGAGCGGGACGCCTGCCTGGACGAACCCGATGAAAAGCGGAACTGCGGAGCAGGAGCAGAAGGGGGTGACGATCCCGAGGTTTGCCCCCAGCACATTGCCGATGAACTCGCTCTTTCCTGCGAGAAGCCTGCGGGTCCGCTCGGGCGTAAAGAACGTATTGATGATGCCCACCAGGAACACGATACCAACGAGCAGCATCAGGACCTTGGGAGCATCGTACAGGAAAAACGCCACTGCGCTGCCGAGCCGGCCGGAACGGGACAGGCCGAGCGCCGAATACGTCAGCCAGTCTGAAAAAGGCTTGAGCAGAAGGTACACCAGCCACCAGGCCGCCCCCAGGAGGACAAGTTTTGCCATCAGTCCCGTAACCGGAGATTTCTGCGGCTTCATATCGTTTAGGATTCCATTGCTCTGTTCCATGGTATTCATTGTACGTACCTCATGCCGGCGGATAAACCGATTTTCCCTGCCTTGCTGCTATTCACTTCATATGGCTTTCGATGAGCGACTTCACTTTCTTCGCGTCCGGCAGGGGCCTGCCCTGGTGGACGACCTCTTCGTCTATCACCAGGCCGGGTGTCGTCATGATATACTTCACGATGTCCTGCATGTCCGTGACATACTCCACCTGTGCATCGGCGTTCAGTTCCTTGACAGCCTGCTGCGTCGCTTCGAGCAGCTTCTTGCAGTTCATGCATCCCGGGCCGAGTACCTTGATCGTCATGTGTGCCATAATCATTACCTCTTTCTTTTGATTTTAAGCGTCTTTCTAGAGAACCTCGAAAATGTAGGCCAGACTGTAATATATGCCTACCGAGATGAAAATCATTCCGGTTATAACCTGTGCCGCTTTTTCTATCCGTTTGATCCGGTCGAAGATCTTTCCGATCCGACCTGCCCAGAACGCAACAACCAGGGCAAACCCCGCTACCGGCAGGGCGGTTCCGATGCCGTAGAGAGAAGGCATGACGAACGAGGAACCGTGCTTGACCGCCAGGGGGATCAGTCCTCCGAAGAAAAGTGCTGCGGCCACAGGGCACAGCGAGAGGGCGAAGAGCATGCCCAGGAGGCAGGTGCTCCAGAGGCCCTTCCTTTCTGCGAGCGATTTGAGCCTCTGCGTGCCTGCCATTGACGGTATTTCAAAGCGTATCAGCTCGAGCAGCACCATACCCGTCAGGATCAAAAACGGACCGATGATCCTGTTCATGTACATTTGAAGAAAATTGGACACTTCCGGCATCGATGAAATGCCTGCGATGAGGGCGATGCTCAAACCCAGGTAGGTGAGCGTTCTCCCGATCGTATAGGATATCCCATGCAGAACGACTTTCCCCGGGCTGCCCACATGGCGGGCAATGTACGATATCGCAGCGACATTCGTGGCAAGGGGGCACGGGCTGACCGAGGTCAGTATGCCGAGCCAGAAAGCTGATACAAATGCCAGAAGGATCATGCTTCAGCTCTTCCCGAGAAAGGAGCGGGTCTCGTCCTGGATATATTTCGTGAAGGCATCTTTTTTGTCCACGAACTTCCAGACATCTTTCAGGTTCTTCCACCGGACCTCTGCGCCGTCTTTCATGTCCACGAGCACAACCGATTTTGTAAACAGCTGATAATCCTTGATGAAATGATCGTTGCCAGCATCCTCCACATTGACTATCTTCCACTGAAGGCTGCCATTTTTCAGCTCATCGGGAAAGCCTGCCCGGATCGCTTCATTGGTGAGCTGCTCGATCCTGTAGCAGGTGGTACAGCGGAAGGTGGTGTGGAAATAATAGGCGATGACCTGGTGCCCCTTCTGCTGCTGCGCCTTCCCGGCGGCTTCTGCGCTGCCGGTTTTCTTTTCCATGGCAACGGCATCGGACAACCCGCTCGGCGTCCCTGTCCGGAACTCCTTGAATGCGAGAAAGGCAATGCTTGCTATCACGAATGCAAGCAGCACGGCGGTTATTATTCTTTTCTGATTCATGAACGTATTCTCCCTAATTGTGATTGCATGGGCATGAGGTAGTTCGCTTTCGGTACTCCTATAGTCTTCATGATTAAAAGTATCTCCTCCTGAAGTAGAGCGAGAGGTTGACCAGGCTTATGAGAACCGGTACCTCGACGAGGGGTCCGATGACAGCCGCGAACGCCGCTCCGCTGTTGATGCCGAAGGTGGCGATGGCTACTGCGATGGCCAGTTCGAAGTTGTTGGAGGCCGCGGTAAAGCTCAACGTTGCTGCCTGCCCATAGTTTGCGCCGACCTTCTTGCTCATGAAGAACGAGATCGTGAACATCAGAACGAAGTAGATGAGCAGCGGGATTGCAATCCTCAAAACATCGAACGGGAGCTGTATGATGTACTCGCCCTTGAGCGAGAACATGACCACGATGGTGAAGATCAGTGCCACGAGCGTGATCGGGCTGATCTTTGGAATGAACTTTTCCTGGTACCACTCTTTGCCTTTTGCAATGATGAGCGCATACCGGGTGATAACGCCTGCGATGAACGGGATGCCCAGATAGATGAACACGCTCTTGGCGATCTGGGAGATGGTGATATTGACCGTTACACCTTCCAGGCCGAACCACGTCGGTACGAGGGTGATGAAGATATAGGCATAGACCGAATAGAACAGGACCTGGAATATGGAGTTGAAGGCCACGAGGCCCGCGCAATATTCACAGTCTCCTTCGGCAAGGTCGTTCCAGACGATGACCATGGCGATGCACCGTGCAAGGCCGATCATGATGAGCCCGACCATGTATTCCGGCTTGTCGTAAAGAAAGGCCACGGCAAGCCCGAACATGAGGATCGGCCCGACGATCCAGTTCTGGATGAGCGAAAGCCCCAGGACCTTGAAGTTCCTGAAGACCGGGCCCATTTCCTCATACTTCACCTTGGCCAGCGGCGGGTACATCATGAGAATAAGGCCGATGGCGATGGGGATGTTGGTGGTTCCCACGCTGAACCGGTTCCAGAACCCGGCTGTGCCGGGAACGAGATATCCCAGCATCACCCCGAAGGCCATGGCAAGGAAGATCCAGAGTGTCAGATACCTGTCGAGGAACGACAGCCGCTTCATGATCCCGGGTTTTGGCAGTATGGCGCTCACGTTTTACCTCCGTTCGATATTCAGCTCTTCAGCTTGCTGTACAGGGCGGAAAGCCTTGTGGTGTATATGTTCCCGATCCTCTCTTCATCGCAAGGTCATGTGCGGATGCATGCAGCCACCTTCATGTGCTCGTCGGCAATGCTGCATACTGCCTGGTTCACACATGCGAGCATGGGTAAGAGACAGGGCATCTTATTGGAATAATAAACATTGAGCCCGTCCTTCCTGGTCGTTACCAGCCCTGCAGCCCGGAGCACGGCCAGGTGCCGGGAAGTGTTGGCATCCTTTTCACCTGTGAGCTGCACGAGGTCCCCGACTGTCTTTTCACCGTCCGAGAGCGCCTCGAACAGCCGAATCCTCACCGGGTGGGCCAGTGCCTTGAGAATGCTTGCCTTGTGAACAGCAGCATCCATGTCAATATCTTGCGCTTTCGTCATGACAAGCCGTCTCCCTTATCAGGTTAGTTACTAATTTACTAAATGGTAAAATAATAATAATGAAAGTTGTTGTCAATATCAAATTTCACTGGTGCAATTGTTTGTGGAACGTCGGCACTGCCGGACAATTTCCGTCATGGTTATTCATGAATTATTTCAAAAATGTAACCATGCCATTTCATGATTGATAAAATAATTAATGAAATACGATGCGTTAGCCGAATTTCTGGAGGTGGTATCATTTCTGCAGGATAAAAAAGTCAACGAAATCATCTTTGAAGAGGTGCGGCATGAAAACAAGTATTCTTCTCGTTACGAGTCTAATTCTACTTTTCGTGTCGGGGTGCAGCAACGAGTCTCCCCGTGTCTCTGATAACGATCGGATCGGGAATATGTCTGATGCATCCACAGCACATGTTGCTGTTTATCAGATTTTCCACCCGATCAAAACCTGGAGCAAGGATGATGCGGCATATCTACAGCAGCAGGATCCTTCAGAGTATGTCACCGATCTCTTCTTTGGAAAGTTCAGGCACCTGTCTCCCGATTTTGAAAAAGGCAGCGACCATGATATTCTCAGCCCGATTGCAGGCAGCAGACAGATAGGGTCCCAGATCGTCCTCGTAGCAGACAGGTAAAAGAGATCAAAAGGGGCGTACGGCTCGACCATTCCAAGCGCCGAACGCTTCCGTCAGGAAACCTCGGAAAGCTTGATAAACGGTACTTCAGACCCCTGTTTTCGCGGGGTGATAATGAACTAAGATCACGTTACCTTTATGTAATAGAGTGTTCCTCACCAGAACGGATAAATCCACGGTATGACCCAGATGCCGGTATTCGCTGCAATATGGACGATATACGGTGCCCAGATACTTTTTCTCCACTCGAAGAGCACGGCAAAGACAAGGCCGCCGATGAGCTGGATGGGCGAGAGGAAGCCATGCATGCTTGCAAAAGCGAGGGTGGAGAGGATTACGCAAAGCAGCATCGGGAGGCGCTGCCTCAGCCATGAATAGAACAGGCCGCGGAAGAAGAGCTCCTCGACAAAGGGCCCGATGATGCACGCAGCCAGGAAGAAGAGCAGGGGGTTCCGTACTTCCTGTCTCCCCAGAATGAGCTTCAGGATTCCCCCTGCCATGACCATTCTGGATGCAAGGTCAACCAGCAGGACGGCTGCACCGAACGCACAGGCGACACCAATGCCGATGAGGATCTCGGTTTTGATGGACCGGGTTTTGATTCCGGAGAGGCCGTATGCGGAGTCCAAGATCACAAACAGCTCGAACAGTCTGGCCGAAAGCGTGTAGATCAGAGGGTCGGTCTTAAGATCGAACGTCTGGTAGGCGAGGCGAAAGAGAATCTCGCAGCAGAGAACGGCTATGATGACGTGGAAGCGCCTGTCCATAGATGCTTGAATCTTATACGATTGCAGGGTCAGAATCACAAGCTTAAATAATTGTTCCTCATGATGCAAATTGACTGCCGGGCAGGAATCTGATTATACCAATACCATGAAGAGAATCATTATCGGTACGGCAGGACATGTCGATCACGGCAAAACCTCGCTGATAAAGGCATTGACCGGCGTGGACTGCGACCGGCTGAAGGAAGAGAAGCAGCGCGGGCTGACCATCGAGCTCGGTTTCACCTCGCTCGATCTGCCTTCCGGCGAGAGGGTTGGTGTGGTGGATGTCCCCGGCCATGTCAAATTCATAAAGCACATGCTCTCCGGCGCTTCCGGGATAGACCTGGTGATGCTGGTGGTCGCCGCCGATGAAGGCGTGATGCCCCAGACGGTCGAGCATATGCAGATCTGCAGGCTGCTCGGCATCGAGCGGGGGATCATCGTGCTCACCAAGATCGACATGGTGGATGACGACCTTCTACAGCTGGCACGGTCCGATGTCAGGGATTTCGTATCAAACACCTTTCTGGAAAGGGCGCCCATGGTCCCCGTAAGCTCGACGACGGGCGAGGGGATAGAGAAGCTTAAAGAAGTCATCGAGGAGCAGATACAGTCTCTGGACGAGAGACGGATCAGCGGCATCCCCATCCTGCCCGTGGACCGGGTGTTCACGATCAAGGGCTTCGGCACCGTGATCACCGGCACGCTCAAGCAGGGCTTCTTTGAAGAGGAACAGGAGGTCGAGGTTCAGCCGGGCGGCCCGAAGGCGCGCGTGAGGAACATTCAGGTGTATGGCAAGGAAGTGGACAAGGCATTTGCCGGCATGCGCACCGCCATAAATCTCCAGGGGCTGGCCACGGAAGACATCGCCCGCGGCCAGTGGATCGTGCCCGCCGGGACCTTTGAGCCCACCCGTCTTCTGGATGCACAGGTGGATCTAATAGGAGACCCCGGGAAATCCGCCATCAAGATCCACATCGGTACCACCGAGGTCATGGGCGAGATGAACTTAAGGTCCGTAGACGGCATCGATGTGGCGAGGATACGCCTGAAAGAACCTGTCATAGCGACGTTCCACGACAAGTTCATCATCAGGAGCATCTCGCCTTCCAAAACCCTGGGCGGCGGGACCGTGATCAATCCTTCGCCAAGCCGGAGGTTTTCCGAAGAGATCACACGCGACCTGCTCAGTGAAGATCGCCTGAAGCAGGTGGCCGGGATCGTCAAGGATGCAGGAGTGCGGGGGATATCCAAGCGGCAGCTTGCAGCGGCATTTGCCGAGAGCTCTACTTCCATGGACAAGGCTATGGCCGAGCTCCTGTCGAGCGGAAAGATCATCCGGTTCGATCCGAACAACGACCTGTACGTCTTCGAGGAATATGTCGGCTCGCTGAAAAGCCTCATGATCGAGAAGATCAAGGAATTCCACTTAAGCCACCCGTCCTCGCCCGGGATTTCCCGGGAGCATCTCCGATCGTCGCTCAAGGGCAGCGTAGACCCCAAGCTTTTTCATAAGGTCCTCATGGATTTCATGAAAAAAGGAGAGATTTCGGAGGTCGGGCCCGACATAAGGATGAAAGGCTTCCAGCCCTCGCTGGGCGACGCGCTCGGCAGCATCGGGGAGAAGGTCTATGAAAGGCTCTCCAGAAGCGGCTTCGAGCCGCCCCGGGTAAGCGAGCTTGCGGAATCCCTGGGAATCAGTCCCAAGCAGATGGAAGAAGTCTTAGGCTTCCTGACACGGCAAGGCAGGCTGACCAAGGTCAAGGATGATATCTACCTTAACGAAACGCTCATGGTAGAGCTCAAGGAAAAGGTCCGGCAATTCATCACCGAGCACCAGTCCATGGGCCCTGGAGATATGAAGGATATCGTGGGTGTCAGCAGGAAGTACGCGATCCCCTACCTTGAGTATCTCGACCGCATCCATTTTACCGTCCGGGTGGACAACGTCCGGAAACTGGGGGTCGGAAGGTAGGACGAAAATTTTCTTTGGAAAGGCGCTCTTACTTTTTCGGTTTGAGATCGCGTATGAGTTTTGGCCGGTCCCTCAGCTTGAGCTGGGAATAAAGCGGGCTTATGATGAGCGCTCGAATGATCTCCCTCTTGGTCATACGCGAGATTTCCTGAATGCTGATCCGTTGGTGAAATTATCGCTTAAAGCGTGCCAGGGATAGCTGCCGCTGTAATATCATGGCCATATGTAAATCATCGGGGGGCAGGGGTATACAAAAATTTGTGAAGTGTTGCAAAAATTGACAGGAAATCCCGGGGGAAAGCCCGTCAGGGTTTCGGGGCCGGCTGAGGTTTGTCTGCTTTGCAAGACTGAGAAATCAGCGCATCGAGATCGTCTTCAAGCGAGATGCCGGGATATTGCTTTTTCACATATTGGAAGCGGTTGCAGGCGGCCTTGTTGTCTTTCTTCTTCAGGTAGAACTTGCCTATATAAACGTAATGGCTCGCGAGCAAGGTTTTCGCCTCGACGAGCTGATCTTTTGCCGCCTGGGCGTACGGCGAATTCGGATAGGAAGAGAGATAGTTTTCGAATGTCTGGATGGCGCGCACGCTCTCGCTCTGATCCCTGTCGAGGGTGGTCATCTGGTTGAAATGACACAACGCTATTCTGTACAGGCTGTAGCCTGCCTCGGGGTCGGTCGGATAGAGGAGGCGGAATTCTTCATAGCTCTGGAGGGCTGACTCGTAGAGTTCGTTATTGTAGTACAGGTCGCCGGTCTCCAGGAGGGACTTTTTTGCGAGCTCATCACCGGGGTAGTATGTCCTCACCTCCATGAACATCTCGGAAGCTTTATCGACCTTGCCCTTCTGCGCAAGCTCCCTGGCCTCTTTGAAAATATCCTGGGCCGAGCGGACTTGCGTATCCTTATGGGCACATCCCGAGACAAACATCAGAAAAGCGATAAAAAGGAGGGTATAACCCAAGCGTATCTTCATAGGCACAAATACATATGATAAAAAGAAGAGAACATCAAGGGACGATCTCGATGACCGATGAGTTTTTGATGGTGAGGACGTAGATCGCCTTTTCTATCGATCCGTTTTTTTTGAATGATGTTCTGCCCGTGAGACCGGGATAATCCTGCAGGTTCCCGAGCTGGCTCTGCAGGGCTTTCCGCTGCGTGGGCATCAATCCTGTGAAGTTCTGGAGGATATTTGCCGCATCGCAGGCGGTTGCTTCCCATAGGGAGGGCTTGTAACCGAATGTCGAAGAAAAGCCCTCATTGAATTCCTGGACATTTTTGAGCTGGGAATTGGCATAGAAGCCGCTCACGAATACCGCATTCTCAATGCTGCTCCCGCCGACCCGGATAAGATCAGGAGTATCCCAGAGGTTGGGGCCGAATAAACGAACCCCTTTCACATTGAAATATGACAGGTAAGTGGCGATCATGCCGGCATTGGTTGCCGTGTCGGGGACAAGGAGGGCTTCATAACCTGAGACGGCCGGCTTGGGCTTGCCGGGAGCGGGCCGCGGGCCTCCTTTCACAAAATTCTGGACGATCCCTTTAAAGTTGGACGTTTCAGCCGGGTACTCCATCTGCCGCGTAATCTCTATCCCATAATTCCCGGTTCTCCGGATGAAAGTATTCGTAAACACCTTTCCGAAATTATCGGCGGGGTACAGGATGGCAAACCGGGTGATATTCCTTGCTGAGGCTGCCTTGAGAAGGGCTTCTACCTGAATGTCTACGGAAACGAAATTATTGAAGCAGTATGATTCCTGGCTCGGGGCAGTTTCCGCCCGGGTGAAGATGAAGGATGGGATACCTCTCCGCTGAGCTTCCCTGCAGGCGATTGTCCCGGCGGATTCTCCTATGGGGCCGATGATGGCGACGACGTTATCCCTGGTATCGAGCTGCTCGATAATGGCGGGGAGCGTTTTTTCGTTGTCTCCATAATCGCGGATAAGATATTCAACATTGGGCGAGGCCTCGGTGCCGAAGACCCTGGACGCGTACTCGATGCCCTTGAGTGCCTTCTGGCCTACGGATTCCCACTTTCCGCTCAGGGGCAGCAGGACTCCGATGGTGCTCTTCACCCCCTTGAGACCTTGCTCGGGCCATAAGGAATAGACTTTTCCCGGGCCGAGCTGGGAAATAATATTCTGGGCAATGTTCTGATTGCCTTGTTCGAGGTAGAGCTTCGCCTCCCAGGCAAGGACAATGTCCTGGAGACGGTCGTCGCTGACCTTGTCTTCAAGCTCTTCTAGCACTTCGACCTGATCGATGTGCGATACGGCAGACTTCCATAAGGGCAGGATAGACTTCTGCGAAGCTTTACCTGCATAGGGAAAAATCAGGCAGGTGAGATCGAGAGCCTTGGTGTATTCTTTATTGTATAGAGAGCCCTGGATCAGCCTGATACCGGGCTGGATCAGTTTGGGGTCGTGTTTTTTCGAGAAGGCATCGGTAAAAAAGCTGTATGCATCGGCAATTTCTCCGAGCTTGATCTGGTTTTCCAGGAGGTTCTGGACAACCTGGGGCTTCAGGGTTGAATTCGGGTATGATGCAAGAAATGAGCGATAGAGGCCTACGGCCGCCCCGGGATTGCGTGCGGAAGTAATCCTGGCCGCACGATACAGGGCCTTGGGTGCGAGCTCGTTGCCCGGATAGGTCTTCCACAGGAGGGCGTACGTATTGGAGGCTTCCTGGAGGTTCCCGGCCTTTTCCTCACTCTCCGCCTGGGTGTACATCACTTTCGGTTCATGGATCGGGGCCTGCTTGACAGGAGCTGCACAGGAACAGATACAGGTAAGGAAAAGGACGCACAATGAGACGAATTTCCAGATCGACGGGATATGTTCCATGATATGAATCATATTATATTGCGGCTGTCCAATAAGTCAACAACTAGAAGAAATTACAGGATGAATAAAGATATGCAGAATATCTTTTTATCTTGACAAAACGCAGGAGACTGCTGAACTATACGAAAACATATTAATGGGAATAAAGGAGATGTCTGGTGGCAGATCTGGGAAAGAGATTCAAATGTTACAAGTGCGGCACGAAATTCTATGACCTCAATAAGCCGCATCCGGTATGCCCTTCCTGTGGAGAAGACCAGAATATCGAAGAAACCAAGAAGATGCTCAAGCGCAAGAAACGGCGCGTGCTCTCGAAAGTGAAGTCCGACATACGGCCGATTCCTGATGAGACCGAAGAAACGATCGAGCCCGATGAGGAAGTCGAGGAATACGTCCTGGACGTGGAAGATATCGTTCTGGAAGAAAACGCAGATACCCATCCCGAAAAAGAGGAATAATCAGTTTACGATAAGATCGTGCCGAGGGCTTTATGCAGGCCCTGAGTACAGGCCCAAAACCCCAGAAGCCGGTGACGAGGAATTAATGTCTTCCCCTGGTTATGTACCTGTACATATCGTTGGGGAGAAATCCATGGGCAACCGAGACAGCCTTGTTGATATGGGGCAGGAACTTGGAGTTCCTGAAGATCGCAGAATCCCGCGGGAGGGCAATCTGCAGGATGGTGCATGCTACTACGATGATGATGATGCCCTTGATCCCGCCGAGGATTCCCCCGAAAACCCGGTCCACGATTGACAGGCCCGATGCCTTCGTCACCTTCCGGACAAGGAAGAGAAGTATTTTCACCGAAATGAAGATGCAGAAGAAAACGAAGATATATCCGAGCATCCCTTGGGGATTCTTGATATGGGATATCGTGAGAATTTTTGAGATGAACGGCTCGATCTTTTTCGCACAGTACATCCCGGTAATGATGGCAACGAGCGAGGAAACACTCTTGATCAGGCCGTTATAGAACCCGAGGGCCAAGAAGGTGAGACCTATGAAAAGGGAAAGGGAATCGAGGGAGTTCACTACCTCGCCTTTGAAAATTCGATCCAGACGACATCGCTTAATGATATCTGATAGAGCCCGAACTGGGTGTTCCCAAGTACCTTTGAAAGCTCCTTGACCTTGAGGTTGCATAATCTCTGGGAGTTCTTCAGGGTAAGGCAGGCATTCTTCCCTTTCATTTCGAGGCGGGATATCTGGTCAAAGGGAATAGTTATTTTGCCCTTTCCCATGTACGCTTGGAAAGACGTTCTCCCGTCAATGGTAACTGAGGTGAGTTGTACCGTAGTATTCTCCGTATCCAGAAGCTTGGCATCGAATGTCAGGAGCGAACTGTTCTGGCCCCCTGAAGATCCTGTCCCTACACCGGACATACCCATGAGCATCGATGAAGAAAATACAGCAAGTAGGATGTATCCCAGAAACCGAACGGTTCTTTTCATTGACTTCTCCCCTCCCTTACCAACCCTTCTTTATGCAGCGCATCAATCAGTTGAGCAAGCAACGTCTTTTGTTTAGCCGGATAGGTTATGATAACTTCTGCCTTTACATTGTCCTTTGTAGTAACAATGCCCAGTCCGTCGTAACCTTCCAGGATGAACCGGAGGTATGATATATCATCCCGGCTCACTTGGAGCGTCATTTCTCCCATTTCCCACACCAAATAAAAAATAACATACAAGTACTTTCTGCGCAAGGAGGTGAAATATCTTCCGGCTTCATGAATGTCTGACGCGCTGCGGGGGCATGCACATTATAAATACAGACTCTGCAATCATTATAAAGTATTGCCGTGCTTTTTGCTTCTGACGGACATTCCATGTTCTTGTTTATCCGGGGAATAAAAATCTTGACAGCAGATAGGTTGAAATGATAGGAAAAATCTAAGCGAATGAGTGAAGCGCCATTCATTCCTTGACGAAGAAAGGTTTTCACCAGGTCGCAAAGAAGCATATGGCTTTCGGGGTGTAAGCCATTGTGGCCTGAATGGATCCTAAAATAATGGATCCATGGGTATACGGTGTGGGATATTACCTTGATCAGTTGCTGTGCGCCCACGAAATCGAGTTTTTGCCTTTTTCCTTTCGGGGATACTCAGCGGCGGCTGGTAAGTGTACAGGCGATACAGGAGCTATGGTAGCCGGGCATCTGGAAAAAGAGTGGGTTGTAGGATGAAGGATTCACCCTCTAAGAAATGTACTCTCACTTCTGGCGTCATCGAGACGCAGATTGTCCGGGCTCCCTCCAGCAAACCTGAATATGCCGGGAATACGCTTCTTTCCCGATTTATTAGGGTATTGGGAACCGCATATACCTTGGCCGTAGCATTCATGCTTGTTTTCATTGTATAAGGGAAGCGTAGCGAAGGCAGTTGGTACGGTGGAAGCAAAAGGCAGTACGGATCAGGTAAGGTCGGCTGCTTTTTTTGGAAAAGGGAATTGCCGTTCGGTAAGGCATCAGGTATGGCTATACAAAGCGGCAAAGCCTTAAAGGGCAAACGGGAGAGATCAGGAGGAAGCTGGGTTGAAGATCAGGGAGAAGAAGGCATTCGGCTCTGTTCTTGGGCACGGAGTCGTCTCTTCGCTTATGGTCGGTCTGCTCCTCATATTCATCGCGCAAGGAGGTACGTTTTGATAGAAGTTAACTTTACCCTATTAATCCAGATAGGCAACTTCCTGCTTCTCATGTTCATTCTGAACAAGGTACTCTACAAGCCTATCCTCATGATTCTCAACGAGAGGGATGAGAGGATTAGCGGGGGGCAGGAAAATGCTAAGAAGCTCATCGAGGAAGGCCAGAACGTTTTCGCCGCCTATAATCTCAAACTCCACAGTGCAAAGATAGATGCGATCACGGTGAAAAATGCGACCAGGAAAGAGGCCGTCGATCAGGCAAACGAGATCATCGATGGGGCCCGTAAGAAGGCTGAAGATATCGTGCTCGACGTGCAGAATGAAATGACCGTGGAAATATCGCGGGTGAAGAAAGAGCTCGAGCCCGAGCTCGGTATCATGGCCTCTACCATCGCACAGCAGATTCTGGGGAGGAAGGTTGCATGATAAAAAGGCTGAACAAGATTGTCCCCCTACTGGTTCTCCTGATCCTGGCTGGTGCAATGGTCTGTTTTGCAGCCGAAGGCGGCGGCGATGAAGGCAATCCCATCTGGACTATGATCTGGAGAATTTTCAACTTCCTGATCCTTATGGCACTGCTCTGGAAACTGCTCGCTGACAAGATGAAGGGCTTTTTCGGAGACCGCCGGGTCGAAATAGCCAGAATGATCGAAGATGCAGACAAGGCAAAGGCCGATGCCGAGAAGCAGTATGCCGAATATCAGCAGAAGCTCGGCAACGTGGATAAGGATATCCAGGAGATCAAAGACGCGATCATGGGCGAGCTCGAGGGCGAGAAGCAAAGGATCATCGAGGAAGGGAAAGCTGCTGCAGAGCGCATCGTAGCACAGGCAAAGTGGTCTGCGGAGCAGGAAGTCCTCAAGGCTAAAAATGCGTTACGGAATCAGGTCATCGATATGGCTGGGGATATGGCGGCAGGCCTGGTCACGAATTCCATGACCACGGACGACCAGAAGCGGCTGCTTGAAGAATATCTGGAAAAAGTGGGGAAAGAACATTGAAAAGTGACGTTATAGCCAGAAGATATGCCAGGGCACTGTATGACCTTGGCCAGGAAGAGGGTAAGGAGAAGCAGTTTCTTGAGGAATTGCAGAGCATTACTCAACTGATGGGCGGCAGCGAAGAACTGAAATCCATCCTGGAGAGCCCGCTATACGACGTCGTACTCAAGAAAAGGATCCTCAAGGAAGTTGCATCCAAAATTTCCATGTCAGTATATTCTCTGAATTTCTTAAACATCCTGCTGGATAAGGACAGATTCTTTGTCCTCTCCGAAATCCTGGATGCTTACAAGCTGATTCTCGACGAGATATCGGGAAGGGTGAGGGCACGCGTGGTCTGTGCGGCAAGCCTTGATGATGCGCAGCTGCAGAAAGTTGCCCAGACACTCTCCAAGGTTTTCAAAAAGGAAGTGGATATGGACGTACACATAGAGCCCTCCCTCATCGGCGGCATGATTACCGAGGTCGAGGGAATGATCTATGACGGAAGCGTAAGAACACAGATTTCGAAATTAAAACAGAGTTTAAAAGGGGAGATATAGGATGCAGATAAGGGCCGAAGAAATAAGTAAGATTATCAAGGACCAGATCAAGGGGTACGAGAAAGAGGTAGATGTTGCCGAGACTGGTACGATCTTGAGCGTCGGCGACGGTATTGCCCGTGTCTATGGTCTCAGAAACGTGATGGCCAGTGAACTGATCGAGTTTCCTCACAACGTCATGGGCATGGCCCTTAACCTGGAAGAGGATAACGTCGGTTGCGTTCTCTTTGGTGAGTCCGTAGGCATCAAGGAAGGCGATTCTGTCCGCAGGACCAAGAGAATCGTGGAAATCCCGGTCGGAGAAGGCATGCTCGGTCGCGTCGTGAACGCAATCGGTGAGCCCATCGACGGTAAGGGACCCATCGCCTCCTCCGAAAGCCGCGTCATGGACCTCAAAGCTCCCGGCATCGTCAAAAGGCAGCCGGTGAAAGAGCCTCTCCAGACAGGCTTGAAATCCATCGATTCCATGACCCCCATCGGACGCGGGCAGCGCGAGCTCATCATCGGCGACCGCCAGACAGGCAAGACAGCCGTTGCGCTCGATACCATCATCAACCAGAAAGGCAACGGGGTTATCTGCATTTATGTTGCAGTCGGCCAGAAACAGTCGACGGTCGCCCAGGTTGTTGCAACCCTCGAACAGTATGGCGCCATGGAATACACGGTCGTGGTTGCCGCTACTGCTTCCGACCCTGCACCTCTCCAGTACATCGCACCGTACGCCGGAGCAGCCATCGGCGAATTCTATATGAACAAGGGCGGACACGCACTGTGCATCTATGACGACCTTACCAAGCAGGCCCAGGCTTACCGGCAGCTTTCACTGCTTCTGAGAAGGCCTCCGGGACGCGAAGCTTTCCCCGGCGACGTTTTCTACCTGCACTCCAGGTTGCTCGAGCGCGCCGCAAAGTACAGCGATGCCATGGGCGGCGGATCACTGACGGCACTGCCTATCGTTGAGACCCAGGCCGGTGACGTTTCCGCATACATTCCGACAAACGTCATCTCCATTACGGACGGACAGATTTTCCTGGACACCGACCTCTTCTATTCAGGTTTCCGTCCTGCCATCAACGTGGGTATCTCGGTTTCCCGCGTGGGTGGTAACGCCCAGACAAAGGCAATGAAAAAGGTTGCCGGTACTCTGAGGCTCGACCTCGCCCAGTACCGTGAGCTTGCAGCGTTCTCCCAGTTCGGTTCAGACCTCGACAAGGCAACCCAGGCACAGCTCAACCGCGGTGCACGTCTGATGGAAATGCTCAAGCAGCCTCAGTATCTGCCGCTGCCGGTCGAGAAGCAGGTTGCCATGCTCTACGTGGGAACCAACGGCCATCTGGATGAGTATCCGATATCCGCAATCGGCGATTTCGAGCAGCAGTATTATGCCTTCATGGAAAGTAAGCATGCCGACATTCTGAAAACCATCAAAGATTCCGGAAAGATGGAAGCAGAGACCGAGAAAAAGCTGAAAGATGCAATAGCAGAATTCAAAAAGATCTTCGTTGCTGAAGAGAAGTAGGGTGCTTAAATGCCGAATCTAAAGGACCTAAAGAATAGGATCGGCTCTGTAAAGAAGACAGAGCAGATAACCTCGGCCATGCGCATGGTCGCGGCAGCGAAGCTGAGGAGAGCTCAGAACGATATCATCGCAGCCCGCCCCTATGCCATCAAGACGAACGAGGTTCTGATCTCGCTGGTAACGAGGACCAATCCTGAAATGCACCCCCTGCTGAGAGTCAGAGAACCCAAAAAGTGCGTTCTCGTGGTCATTGCCTCTGACAGGGGTCTGTGCGGTTCTTTTAACCAGAATGTCTTCAGAAGGGCAGAAGCCTTCATCAAGGCCAATAAGGACAAATACGAGGAGCTCTCACTGGTCCTGGTGGGGAAACGCGCCAGAGATTATTTCAAGCGCAAGCCCGTCAAGGTGCGCAAGAATGTGGTGATCGGGGTTCCGTCCTATGATCTGGCCTCGGAAATCGGTAACGATCTCATTGAAGGGTACATCAAGGAAGAATTCGACGAACTGATCGTTATCTTCAATGAGTTCAAATCGGCCATGACTCAGATCCTCCATGAGGACAGGGTGTTGCCGGTGGAGCGTATGGACGTGGAAGACGAGGCGAACAACGTGGAATATCTCTATGAGCCGTCCGAAGACGTTCTTCTTGATGCGCTGCTTCCCATGAGCTTCAAGATGTTCTTCTACCGTGCAATCCTTGAATCAGCCGCATCGGAACATGGTGCGCGCATGACCGCCATGGAGAGTGCATCGGGCAACGCCGCCGACATGATCGGCAGGCTGAGCATAAAGTACAACCGGGCTAGACAGGCTGCTATTACGACGGAGCTCATGGAAGTCGTGGGCGGTGCAGAGGCCTTGAAGGGTTAAATAATCATAAAGGAGTGTGGCTATGGAGATCGGAAGAGTATCACAGGTTATCGGCGCCGTTGTGGACGTAACCTTTGATAAAGGAGTACTGCCGGATATATATAACGCGCTGTTCGTGACCAATCCATTCCTCAATGCCGAGGAAGACAATCTGGTTCTCGAAGTTGCGCAGCACTTAGGAGACAGGACAGTCCGCTGCATCGCAATGGACTCGTCGGACGGCCTTGTCAGGGGCATGAAGGTAAAAGACACCGGCGCTCCCATCAGCGTACCCGTGGGTGATGCCGTTCTCGGACGGATCCTCAACGTGGTCGGCAAACCAGTGGACGAAGCTGGCCCGGTCGGAAACGAGAAGTCCTATCCCATTCACCGCCAACCCCCGAAGTTCACCGAGCAGAGCACTTCGATCGAATCCTTCGAGACCGGGATCAAGGTTATCGACCTCCTTACCCCGTACATGAAGGGTGGAAAGATCGGGCTGTTCGGCGGAGCCGGCGTGGGCAAGACGGTTTTCATCATGGAGCTCATTCATAACATCGCCTCGAAGCACGGCGGGTATTCCGTATTCTGCGGCGTGGGCGAGCGCACCAGGGAAGGAAACGACCTCTGGCTCGAAATGAAAGAATCAGGCGTTATCGATAAGACGGCCCTAGTTTACGGCCAGATGAACGAGCCGCCCGGAGCCCGTGCAAGGGTCGGACTCTCCGGATTGGCAGTTGCAGAGTATTTCCGCGACGAGCAGAATAAGGACGTGCTTCTGTTCATCGACAACATATTCCGTTTCACCCAGGCAGGTATGGAAGTGTCCGCTCTCTTGGGCCGTATGCCTTCGGCCGTGGGATATCAGCCGACACTGGGTACCGACATGGGCGAATTGCAGGAGCGTATTACGACAACAACCAAAGGGTCCATCACCTCGGTTCAGGCTATTTACGTGCCTGCCGACGACTTGACCGACCCTGCGCCGGCAACTACGTTCTCCCACTTGGATGCAACCACGGTTCTTTCACGACAGATCGTGGAGCTGGGTATCTACCCGGCCGTGGACCCGCTCGACTCGACATCGAGAATCATGAACCCCAAGATCGTGGGCGATGAGCACTATAATACTGCCCGCTCAGTCCAGAAGATCCTCCAGAAGTACAAGGAGCTCCAGGACATCATCGCCATTCTCGGTATGGACGAGCTATCCGAAGACGACAAGCTCATCGTGTCCAGGGCCCGGAAGATCCAGAGGTTCCTGTCCCAGTCGTTCAGCGTTGCCGAACAGTTCACCGGTATGCCCGGTAAGTACGTCGAGATCAAAGACACGGTCGAAGGCTTCAAGAAGATCGTTGCCGGCGAGATGGACGATCTGCCCGAGCAGGCATTCTACATGGTGGGCGCCATCGAAGAGGTTATAGAGAAGGCCAAGAAGCTGGCTGAAGAATAAGGGAGTCAAACAATGGCCGAAAATTTCATGCAGCTCGATGTAGTAACCCCTGAGAAGGCGGTCTTAAGCCGTATGGTGGAAGAGGTCATCGCCCCGGGGAGTGCCGGCGAGTTCGGCGTTTTGATCGGGCACACGCCGTTTCTCACGACGTTGAGGCCAGGCCAGCTCATAGCAAAGGCCGAAGACAGGGACATCTACATGGCGGTCGGCGGCGGATTCGCCGAAATCATCGGAAACAGGGTCATTGTACTGGCCGAATCAGCCGTGCTTGCCGAAGATATCAACGAACAAGAAGTAAAAGCCGAGCTGGAGCAGGCCGAGCAGAAGATCAAGGGCCTTGACAAGGATGATCCCGATTTTAACAAATTGGATGGCAAGATCAGGAAGGCCGAAGTCAAGCTCAAGGTTCGGGAGAACTCGCAGAAGAGTTAAAAAGCAGGAAACAGTTCACTCCTTCGATAATACGGGGGGATCACAATCCGATGATCCCCCTTTTTTCTGTGGAGAGTGTTATTGACTCCTGCATTAATTCTCTTTATAACCACTTTCACGCGCCCATAGCTCAGTTGGATAGAGCGTTTGACTACGAATCAAAAGGTCGCAGGTTCGAGTCCTGCTGGGCGCACATCCGCTTGGTACCCTATACCTCACAGTTCTTGTGGCAGAGGCTCTTTTCATTCTTGACTTTATCGCTGTGGATATTCACATACATGAAGTATCTCAGATATTACTGACGTTGCAGGCAAAGGAAGCATTCAATGGATGCAAGGCAAGCAAATAGGGAAAAAATCGATGCCGCGGGTCTTTCGATTGTCTCCAACAGTACGCTGATCGTTGCAAAGATAATCATAGGTATAATGATGGGGTCCGTCTCGATCATTTCAGAGGCGGCCCATTCCGGTGTAGACCTGCTTGCAGCAGTTATCGCATTCGTCTCGGTGAAGAAGTCAGGGAAGCCTGCCGACAGGGAGCATCCCTTCGGCCACGGGAAGATAGAGAACATCTCCGGTACGATAGAGGCGGCGCTGATTCTTCTTGCCGCAGTGTGGATCATCTCGGAAGCAATAGGAAGGCTTCTGCACCCCAGGCCGCTGGAAGCTGTCCCGTGGGGCATCGGCGTCATGCTCTTTTCATGCGTCGTAAATGTAACCGTTTCCCGTAAACTGTTCAAGACCGGCGAGAAGACCGATTCTGTTGCGCTGAAGGCTGATGCCTGGCACTTGATGACAGATGTTTATACCTCGGCAGGTATCATGGGCGGCCTCTTGGTTATTTGGGTTGCCGAGATCATGATGCCGGGGAAGCATTTTCACTGGATCGATCCGCTGGCAGCCTTAGGTGTGGCTCTGCTCATCATACACGCAGCATGGAGGCTCACGGTTCAGTCTGCACGCGATCTCCTGGATTTTACCCTGCCATCCTATGAGAAGATCATTATCAGAGAGCTCATTGCCAGCAAATCCCATGAAGTCCACGGCTACCACAAGCTTCATACACGGAAGGCAGGGAGCTACCGGTTCGTTGAATTTCATATGCTGGTAGATCCCCATATGAGTGTTGCGGAATCCCACCTCATCACGGATGAAATTACCCGCATGATCACCGAGCGCCTGCCCAATGCAACGGTTACCATCCATGTCGAGCCCTGCGACGGAAGATGCGACGAAGAATGTTTAAGATCATGCATGCTTCCCGAGGCAGAGCGCTTCTGGAAATAGAAAGATAGAAACAGACCTCAAAGAGAATTGAAAAAGGATATATTAATCAGAGCATGTAAGACGTTGAATTGTGCCCTATATCCTTTCTTCTAACCCCTCCGTTCGATACCTTCCCAATACTTGTCTTCGATCTCTTTCTTACGCATCTTGCCGTCGATATGACGGGGGAGTGTGCTCACGATTTCGACGTACTTTGGGATCTTGAATCCCATGAGCTTCTCATTCCTGCAGAATTCGATGATCTCTTCCGTGCTGATGCACTGGCCGTCCTTGGGCTGGACAATGGCCGCAGGGACCTCTCCGAGGACCTTGTCGGGATATCTGATCACCGCTACGTCCAGGACCTTGGCATTCCGCTTGATGGCGGTCTCGATCTCATTGGGGAAGATGTTCACCCCTCCGGTGATGATCATCTCCTTTTCTCGCCCGGTGAGGTAGAGGAAGCCGTCTTCATCCATGCGTCCCTTAAGCCCGTCGTCGAACCAGGCAACCCCGTCGATGATGCTGAATGCCTTGCTTACCTGCTCGGATGATCCGACATAGTTCAGATTCAAGGTGGTAAGGCTCCTCGTCATGATGCTGCCGTCTTTCCCGGGCGGGCACCAGGAGTTCGTCTCCTTGTCGAGGATGCCTGTCAGTGCGCACCTGATCTTTCCCACGCTTTCATAGCGTTTCGGCTTTTCTTCATAATCGGCCGGGAGAAGGACTGAGGCCGCCCCTGTTTCGGACGAGCCGTAGAATTCGGTGAACACGTTTTTCCTGCTGCCCCTGGAGCGGAAATACGCATTGGTAGCCATTTTCAGCTCAGGGGTGGCAGGTGCTGCGGCGCAGATCAGGGTATGCATGGAGCTCAAGTCGTAGGAGTTCTTCGCCTCTTCCGGAAGGCTCAAGATCTTTTCGAGCATGGTGGGCACGACGAAGACCCAGTTGATCCGTTCCGCCTCAATGAGTCTTAAGAATTCCCTTTCATCAAAGGTCTTCATCACCACCCCGGTTCCTCCGAGCAGGATGAAGGGCACCCAGGCAGCGATGGTCCCGGCATGGTAGAGAGGGCCCGGGATGAGACAGCGCATGTTTTTGGTCTTTTCGTCGCAGATCTCGGTGCCGCCGAAATAGAACATGAAGCTGAACTGGAGGATGAGGAACTTGAGATACTCACCCAGGGGTACATCAGGAGGTGTGGCTAGATCGCTGAAGGCATAGCCGATGCTGTCGAAGTAATTCACATTCTTGGGCATCCCGGTCGTGCCTCCGGTATAGGGGTTCAGGGCCACGATAAAATGCGGGTCGGGCATGGTGACGGAAGCGTTTGAAAGCAGGTCCTCATATGAGATCATGCCGTCGGGCGCTTTCCCTCCTGCAACGATGTAGTGCTCGACAGAGGGGATCTGATCTTTTACTGCGAGGACCTCGGGGATGAATTCGCTATTCAGGATCAGAACCTTGGGCTTTGCAGTGTTGATGGCATGGATAAGCTCTTTACCGGTCATGTGCCAGTTGAGGAACGGCATGGGACAGCCGATGAGAGAGCAGGCAAAAAATGCCTCGAAGAATTCGTTGCCGTTGTACAGGAGTTCGGCACAGCGATCTTTGGGTTTGAGTCCGAGAGATTGCAGGGCGTTTCCCAGCTTGAAGACCCGCGTCTTCAGATCAGAATAGGTAAACCGCCTTGTCCCGGATATGATAGCCTCGCGCTCGCCGAATACTTCCCAGAGAGAGACGAGGAAGTTCGGCGTGAGCTTCTCCAGCCTGAAATTGAGCAGAGCTTTGCACGTCGCGAGGTGGCCTGTCCTTTGGCCGGTCTTGAAGAATATGCGTAAGGTATTCAATCCTCCCCATTGTTTAAGGAATGTGCGTAGTAATCCTCCTGTCTGCTCCATTGAGGCAAGAGACGGCAGAGCTCTGATAAGATGCCTGAACCCCTTTCCATGCATGGGAAAAACCTCCTTGGTGTGGAATAGCCATTTTCAAGATCAAAAAATCCCTTCGGATCGGGAATTGAAACAGCCCGCCTGCCCGAAACCAAAGATATAGGTGTTGTCTCAATCCGGAAATGGAATAACAGTAACAAACAATATTGTAATACAATATGTCACAAGAGTAAATAAGACAATTGTTTTCCTGACCCGGCTTAGAGGAGAGAAATCAATGGGGGCAAAGAAAAATGGGGACATCGGAAAGTGTGGTTCGATGTCCCCATAAAGACGCATGTGTGTCCTGTTACGCTCTTTTACTTGGAGGCATAGCGTACGCTTTCCTGTGCATACTGTTTCCGCAGTTCCTTTTTGTCTATCTTGCCCACGCTGGTCTTGGGTATGGCTTCTATGATCTCATAGAGGTCCGGGGTCCTTCCTTCTGCTTTGTTCCTGCTGCATCTTTCAGAAGAGTATCGAGGCGGAGTTTAAGCAGCTTGTTCTCTTCGATAAGCTCTGCCCTTGTCTTGTGTTTATCGCCCATGGAACCCCTCATCCCGGTAAAGGCAACTAACCAATATTCTACCTCATCATTCTGTAGAGAAGGCCACGGGTATTATTATATTGATGACAGGCATGTATGGAGTGAAAGCGCGGACAGGAAAAAAGAAAAACACAATCAAGGGGGAGAACCGTTCCTCCCCCCTGATTGCGTCGGGCATGGGCTTATCCTGTTATGAAGCAAAACCCTCGTTCGATATTTCCATGATGGACAGATCTTCGCTCCTGATCGCTCTGATCGTGCCTTCTATCTCGGGAAGCACGTTCTTGATGAAGTATTTCGAGCTCTTTATCTTTCCATCGTAGAAGGCTGCTTCTTTGCTCTCCCGGACGAGGCTGCGCAGAACAGCGGGGTCCGAGATATCGAGCGATTTTTCTTTTCCCAGCTCCGTGAGCTTCTGCAGGGCCGTTTCGGCCTGCCAGAGGAGCATCCATGCAGAAATGATCTTCCCCATCATCATCAGGAAGGGGTAGGCATTCCCTACAGGGATAAGGAATTTCCCTGCTTTGCCGCAGCTTGCGAGGAAGAGGCCCATTTCAGCAAGCGCATTGACCCCTGCCTGCACGTCGACCGCAAGGTCTTTGAGAGCCGGTATATCTTTTGTTTTTGCAGTGGTGGTGTTCATCTCTCCCAAGAGATGCATGAAGTACGCTCCCCTCTTCATGCCGAGCTTTCTGCCGATGAGGTCGAGGGCCTGGATGCCGTTCGTACCTTCATAGATGCTGGCGATCTTTTCATCGCGCATGAACTGTTCTATCGGGTACTCACTGCAATAGCCGTATCCGCCGTACACCTGCATGGCTGTCTCGGTGACCTTGAATCCGATATCCGTCGTGTATGCCTTGCAGATGGGCGTAAGCACCTCGAAGATCCCAAGCCATTTGTCCAGTTCTGCCTCATCCGAGGAATTCATGGCTCTGTCTCCGCAGAACGTGGCATAGTACATGAGCGCCCGCATGCTCTCGACGTTGGATTTCATCCACAGGAGCATGCGGCGGACGTCGGGATGCTCGATGATGGCGACCCTCGGGGCTTCGGGATTCTTGAATTCCATCAACGATGAACCCTGGAGGCGCTCACGAGCATAATTGAGTGCGTGGAGATAGGCTATGCTCCCGCTGCACAAGCCCTGAAGACCGGTAGCGATTCTTGCCTCATTCATCATCTGGAACATGACCTTCATGCCCTCGCGCTCTTCACCGAGGAGTTCCCCGTAACATTGGCCGTTGTCGCCGAAGTTGATCAGGCAGGTGGCGCTGCCGTGGATGCCCATCTTTTCCTCGATCTTGGCGATCTCGAAGTCATTGCGCCTTCCGAGGGAACCGTCTTCATTCACGAGGTATTTTGGCACGATAAAGATGGATATACCCTTGGTTCCTGCCGGATCGCCCTCGATGCGGGCGAGCACGGGGTGGATGATGTTCTCCGTGAAGTTCTGGTCTCCTCCGGTGATAAACATCTTCGTTCCCTTGATCAGGAAGGTGCCGTCGCTCTGGCGGATCGGCCCTGGTACTCAGATTCCCCACGTCGGTGCCGGCACCCGGCTCGGTCAGGCACATGGAACCGCCCCACTGCCCGCTGATCATCTTCGGAATGTATTTCTCTTTCTGCTTCCGGCTGCCGTATATCCGGATGAGGTGAGATGCGCCCTCGGCGAGCCCCGGATAAGAGGTAAAGGCAAAATTATGCATGAACCATTCATGAGCCGCGATCCTCATGAGGAAGGGCAGCCCCTGGCCGCCGTACTCCTGGGGGGAGGACATGCAGTTCCATCCTGCTTCGCAGAAAAGCTTGTACGGCCGATGAAAACATTCGGGAACATGAACCTGCCCGTCAATGAGCTTGCAGCCCTGCTTATCTGATTCTTCTAGGGTGGGGAAGATCTCTTCGGCAGCGAACTTCTGAGCCTCGTTCAAAATCATTTCGAACATATCCTGGGAAAAGTCTGCATACTTCGGGAACTCGCAGAGTTTCTGGGACTGGAGCATCTCAAACAAAACAAATTTTTGATCCCGTTCATCCAGGATGAGACTTGCCATAGTGCCTCCTCTTTTTGTTTATTGTGCCGAGCTCTGATGCGGGGGAGAAGTAATCGCTACGAACAAGCAGTATTTCTGTGTGGAGCCCCCCATTGTATGACAATATGACCCCTTTTGATCAGGGAATCATGAATAACACCTGTTGTCAAGAGGATTTGTGTTTGGATAACGGTTTTTCATCAGGAGGGGAAGATACGGTTTCCGGCTCATTGGACATAATGCGGGATATGGCTCTGCGGTTGAGAAGGACGTCTTTTCTTAAGAAATTGATCTGGGATGCGAGGAAGCCGAAGGAGAGGATCTGCATGCCCCCCAGAATGAAGAGGATCATCAGTGTCAGCAGCGGCCTGTTCGGATTGAGAGCCTCCTGGAAATACAATATGAAGGAAAATACCCCTAAGCCCAGGCCGATGAGCGTGAGTAAGATCCCCAGGAGCCCGAACAGCAGGCTCGGCCTCTCGAAAATGGTAAAAATGATGTGGGAGATCGCAGTTGCCCGGAAGGTAAACTTGGAGCTGCCCCGTTTGCGGGATGTGAGGGTGGCCGGGATTTCCTTTACCCGGAACCCCATGGCCAGCAGCTTCGAGAGGATTTCCAGGTGAATTTCCTTTCCGTCCGATTCAAGGTCGAGGCTGTCGATCACTTCATTCCGGTAGCACCGGACGATGCAGGTCAGCGTATGTATCCCCTCGGGTATTGCCATCTGGAGTATCTTGTTGCCGAGCCTTGAAATGAGGAGCCTGTCGCGCGGAACCCCTTCGGTTGTACCGCCCTCCATGTAAGGGCTTGCAAGGACCACATCTACATCGCTCTCCTCGTCCAGTACCCGGGTCATCTCAAGGATATACTTCGGATCGTAGGAAAGGTCGGCATCTATGGTTGCAATGTACTTCCCCCGGGATGATTTGAGCCCATAGCGCAAAGCCTTGCCCCTTCCGCCGTTCTTCCAGTATGTCACCACGCGGACATGCGCATTCTTGCTCGCAATTGAATCAAGGATGGCCAGGGTGTTGTCCGTGCTCCCGTCATTGACCGGGATTATCTCGAAGCTTTTACCCGATGACGAGAGGATCTGGGTAATTCTGTGAACCGTATGTTCGGCATTGTCCTGCTCGTTATACATGGGGACGATGATGCTGACGTCCGGAGAAGAGGCTATGCCGGATTCCCTGTGTCCATTTGCCATTGGATTCATCATATAAAATAATTCGGAGAGTGTATAGGATATTTTTACTCCACAGGCAGATTTTAAGGGAAGGGAAAGAGAGAAAAAGATTTTTCAGCGCCAACAAAATGCTTCTGAGGGCTTTGCCTTAAGAGGTGAAAAGGGTAAAAAAGGAAGAAGGACCTCTCATTTTCTTAAGAGGTCCTTCTTCCTTTTTTAAGGGAGGAGTTTAGGGTACCTTACAAATAAAAATCCCAAATCGGGAATCACTGTAAGCATATATGACAATGCAACGAAGATGCCACGAAGCTTTATTTGCTAGCTATTGATATCACAATGAAATTTATTGATGGAGAATCAAAGATATTCCGCGAGGGGAAAAGCCGATCCATTTTTAGGAAAAATATTTCTCCGGCATCGTGTGAAACCGCATTACGGTTTTGAGCCCTGATCCAGTCTTTCGAGGAAGATCGCCAGACCCTGCTTGTCGAGCCCTGAGCCGCCCAGCGTCATCCCGTTATGGGCGGAGCCATGATAATCGGTGCCTCCGGTGGCGATGAGGCCGAATTCATGTGCGATCTCTGAATAGAGCTTTCTTTGCGCCCTCGTATGTTCTGTATAAAAGATCTCTATCCCCTTAAGACCTTGGCGGGCAAGGTCCCCTATGAATTCCCGCAAATCGTCTTTTGCCAGGTTCAGCGTAAACGGATGGGCCAGAACCGGCAGCCCGCCAAAGCGCAGGATCGCGCCTATGGCTTCGCTACTGGTCATCCTGTCTTTTTCCACGTATGCAGGCTTCCCTTTCCCCAGGAACCGTGAGAAGGCCTCATCAAAATCACGGACATGCCCTTTCTTGATAAGGACTTTTGCAATATGAGGCCGTCCGATTTGACTCTCCTGTGCTATTTCGGTTACCTCCGAGGCGGTAATCTCGATGCCCAGGTCGTTCAGTTTGCCGATAATCTTGGGAAGCCGCACTTCTCTGGCTGTCTGCAGGCGTTTGAGAAGAGGGTCGAACTCAAACGGGAAAGAGGGGAAATACCCGAGGATGTGCAAGGTGCCTGGATCGTACGCAATGCTGAGTTCCACGCCTGCAATCACCTGCAGGGTATTCTTCTGTGCAGAGTTCAAGGCATCTCTTGCGCCGGAGAGGGTATCATGATCGGTAATAGCTATGGTTTCGAGGCCCGAATACTGTGCGAGCGATAGGATCTGGTCAGGGCTTAAATCTCCGTCGGATGCCCTCGTATGAATGTGAAGATCGGCCCTGATGTGCAATTTCTTCCTCTTATCCCGGGACAGAGGCTTCAAGGACCTGGGCTATCTTGTTTTTCAGTTCGGTCAAATCTGAGGATTTTACCACATAGGCATCTGCGGCAATGGATTTGACGTCAACCTTGTAACTCCCGTATGCGCTGCATAAAATAACCGGGAGGTTATAATATTTATTCCTGATCTCCTGGAGAACATCGAGGCCGTTGGATGAAACCATTTTGATATCAAGGACAACGACATCGGGCCTCTCTTTATTAATGCGGTCCAGAATGTCGTTCCCGTCAGCTGCCAGAGCCACGTCATAGCCTTCTTCTTTCAGTTCCTCTGAATACAGCAGCCTGATATGCTTCTCATCATCAACGATCAATACCTTCGCCATAGGCTACTCCTTTCTCTTATTTCCACCTGTCTATGAGGTATGGCTTTGTCTGTTCGAAGATCAAGCACATATCTTCGATGAATTCTTCCGCCTGCAGCACGGACATCCCTTCAGTCTTATTGACATAGGAGAGGGTCATTCCGTAGAACAGGGGAATGAGAACCTCGATCATTTTATTACGGTCTACGGCCTTCTTGTGGTAGCTGAGTGCAAAGTCGAACAGCGTTTTCGCCCATACGGAAACAGGCATCTCGAAATGGTCCATAGGAAGTGATGCCACCTCCCGCACCTTCTGGAGGTTCTCGAAAGAGAAGATGGCTCGGTACGTTTCCCAGTGCAAATTGAACCCTTCGCGGAATCGCTGATACAGCTTTTCCTTGTTTACCGTGACCGGGGGCGGCATCTCCACCTCACCGGTTCCGAATCCGAAAATGGCCGTGGGCTTGCTCCATTTCGTGGATTTCCACTTGCTGTGGTATGCGTTCATGAGATTGAAGATTGTACTCACGATCTGCCTGAACATGGGGCCGGGATCCGTTGCAGGGTCCTTCAGTTCGCTGACTTTCGGTTTGCTCATGAATGCCTGGCATATGGGAACACCCTCGTTCATGGCAATCGTTGTCATCCAGATGTCGATCCCGTACTGGCTTACTTCTTCATCCCACAGCTCGTTCTTCAGGAATACGCTTGCCATTGTGCCGGAAAGCCCGAAATCTCCTCCGATCGGCTGCCGTACGCGCCGGCCGTAGAGGCTGCGGGTCAGGGGATAGGCAATATTGTTCGTGATGGCCCCGTCATACTTGTGCCGGGTGTAGAGCGGCGAAACATACGCGAAGTCGTTGAAGATCGGTTCTCCAAGATTTTTCACCCACCTGGGTGTTACGTTCTTCAGATCGGCATCCAGCACGACAACGGCCTTGGCGTTCAGCTCGATAACCTTACGGAAAAGGTTCTTCAGGTTATTCCCCTTGCCCTTCACTCCTTTGGGGGTCGATAGGTAGATCTTGGGTATCTCCAGGGTATCCGTATCCATAAAGGACTTGCCCGTGCCGTCAGTGCTGGCATTATCACAATTTATGATTACCGAATCCAGATGGCTGAAATATTCCTTCAATCCGAGTGCAGCCTGCGAGGTGGGGAAGCATATGAGGGATGCCTCGTTGTAAGAGGGGATACCGATTACGATATCTGCTCTTTTCAGATGAGCCGGATTCTCTTCAAAGGCCTTCATACTATGTTCTCCAAATCTAGGTGATATCTATTTATTCTCTGTCATTTGCTTCGTAATGGCAACAGAAAATTTCCTATGAAATGCCCTCTTGCCTTTTCATATTAACTATGGGAATCTAAATAATTCAAAATGTCGATACAGGATAAACCCATCATTGTGCAGAGCGACGGGAGTGTACTCCTGGAGGTTCAATCTCCTGAGTATGAGAAAGCCCGGGATGCAATCATGCCCTTTTCCGAGCTGATAAAATCTCCCGAGTATGTCCATACATACCGGGTCACACCTTTAAGCATCTGGAATGCCGCAGCTCTGGGCATCGTCTATGACGATGTTGTCAGGACGTTGAAGGCTTACTCTCGATACGAGATTCCGGCAGGTGTGCTGTTCAGGATTAAAGATTCCTTTGACCGCTGGGATGCCTTACGCATGACGAGGCATGGTGACAGAACGCTCCGGATCGAAGCAAAGTCACCTGAGATTCTCGACCAGATAATCTCGAAACCGGGGATCAAAGAAATGGTCTTCGAGCTTGAATCCCCGACCGTTTTTACCATCGACGATTCTACGCGGGGAAGGTTCAAGCACATGCTCATCAAGGCAGGGTTCCCGGTGCACGACCTTGTTGGTTTCGACCAGGGAGACAGGCTCGATTTGGGGCTGAGGGAGAAGACGATGGCCGGGCATCCTTTCTCTTTACGCCAGTACCAGAAGGAAGCCGGCAGAAACTTCTGGGCAGGCGGGAGCGTCCGCGGAGGCCAGGCCATAGTCGTGCTCCCCTGCGGGGCCGGAAAGACGATCGTGGGCATCAATGCCATGGTCGAGGCTAAAACCCAGACACTCATCCTCTGCACTAATGTATCCGCCGTCCGCCAGTGGATACGGGAGCTGCTCGACAAGACGACATTGAAGAGCGAGGATATCGGCGAATATACCGGCAATAAAAAAGAGATCAGGCCCGTCACGGTCACCACCTACCAGATCCTTACCTACCGGAAAAATAAGACCGGTCCCTTCGAGCATATGAAGCTCATGAATGCCATGAACTGGGGCTTGCTCATCTATGACGAGGTTCACGTGGTTCCTGCGCCGGTATTCCGTGCTACCACGGAGATCCAGGCCAAGAGAAGGCTCGGGCTCACCGCGACGCTTATCCGAGAAGACGGGCTCGAAGAGGATGCCTTTTCCCTCGTGGGGCCCAAATGTTTCGACGTGCCCTGGAAAGAGCTTGAGCAGAAAGGTTTCATCGCTGAAGCGTCCTGCTATGAGATACGCTTGCCCCTGCCCCCGGAAAAAGAACATGAGTATGCCCTGGCAGGAGACCGGATGCAGTTCAGAATTGCTTCCGAGAATATCTACAAAGAAAGGGCAATGAAGGAGCTCATCAAGAAGCACGTCAATGAGCCGGTGCTCGTAATCGGTCAGTATGTGAACCAGCTGAAACGGATTTCGGATACCTTGCAGGCACCTCTCATTACCGGGTCGACCCCGAATTCGAAGCGCGACAGCCTTTACAGCTCGTTCAGAAGGGGAGAGATCCCTGTTCTCGTCGTCTCAAAAGTCGCCAATTTTGCCATAGATCTCCCTGATGCCTCGGTGGCAATCCAGGTATCAGGGACCTTCGGTTCACGTCAGGAGGAGGCCCAGAGGCTCGGCAGGATCCTCAGGCCAAAGGAAAGGATCTCCACATTTTATACGCTGGTGAGTCGACAGACCTCGGAAGAGGACTTTGCCCATAAAAGACAGATTTTCCTTGCGGAGCAGGGATACAAATATACCATCGAGGAATGGAGCGGCAGTGACATCAACCTATGATCTCATCTCCCATATCCCGGGCTATATGGTCGAAATCCTTTCAGCCCGTATCCTCGGCAAATCCGCAGACACGTACAAACTTGCAGAGGGATTGAGTGATGAGCAGAGGCTGGAAAGCATCCTCAAGAGTCTCCCCGGCAGGCAGCATTCACTCCTCATGGACCTCTATGAGCTCGGCGGGGGCGTGCAGTGGGATGTGCTGAATGTACTCTACCGCCAGGACCTCGGGGAATTGAGGCAGGATCTCGTTTACCTGGGAGGAAAAGGCCTCGTTTTCCAGGGCGGCTTGAGCGGAAGAGATCCGATCATCCTTCTGCCATCGATCTATCCGCTCATGGAAGAGAGCCGCAAACGCTTCGTCACCAGGGTGGATGATCTGAGCTGGACAGCACCGCCACAGGTGAGCATATGGGGACACATATCCTTGCTGAATACGCTTCACACCTCCCGGATACGCTGCAGGTCGGGAATGGAGCCATTCAAGCGGGGGTGGGAATATCTCGAAGAAAGGCTCGGGGGCATGCTCGATCTCGAGAGGGTATATTGGGAACTAGTCGAGCTGGGCTGCATCAAGGAGAAGAAGGGCGTACTGGAGGTCTCCCAGCAGGCAAGCACCGATTTTGCCGTGGAGGGAGACGCGCGGTATCCCCTCTGGAGATTCACCCAATCGTGCAGGCCCTATCCTGGTCTGGAGCACAAGGTTTTCGGCGCCGTTGAGGACAAGGCAATCCGGCGTGATTACCTCTTGAGGTCGCTTCATCTTTTCCTTGTCAGCAGGGATCCTGAAGAACCCAGGGGCAGCGAGATTGCCGGCTCATTGATCGATCTCTGGCTGGATCTCGGAATCCTGAAGGAAGATACAGAAGGCACATGGCTCTGCTTTGCCGATCAGGCATACAGGTCGCTGAAGACAGGCAGGGCTGAGGCCCAATTACGCCGCTACTGCGATGATGTCGTGATACAGCCGAACATGGAGATCCTTGTTCCGGGCGATTTCGATCCCGTGGATCTTTTGAATCTGGGAGAGATCGCAGATCTGATCCAGACCGATATCGTCAGTATCTATCGGGTCACCAAGAGATCGGTATCCAGGGGCTTGAAAGAAGGGTGGGACATTCACAAGATCAAAGGCTTCCTTGAAAGGATTTCAAGGCACCAGCTTCCCGACAACATGCGCAAGACAATCGAGGGCTGGGCGCTGGCGCGTGCCGAGGCGCATATCCTCCGAGGAACGTTTCTTGTCCTATCAGGAGCCGATTGCAAGGCTTCGCGGGGGCTGAAAGAGGTTCTACCCGGTATTTACCGAATACCTGAAAACTGCGAGGAAGAAATCATTGCATTGCTCGACAAGAAGGATGTGATTGTCGTCGGGGCGGATTCCGAGAGGGAAACCGAAGAGGGCGCATCTTGGGGGAAGCTGGCCCCCTTCCAGCTCATGCAGAAATGTCCGTGGAAAGAAGCTCGAAAGGAAGGGATTTTCCCGTTCGGGATGGTGTCTCCTCTTCCATATGGCTCGAAAGGAGAGGGAATATTCGAGAAGGCCCTCAATGACGGTGAGACGATTGTCATCTTCTATCCGAAGCAGGGCTATGGAGAGATAGAGATGAAGAGAATCAGCCCGATCTACATCTACCGTAAAGGGGGCATTCCTTTTGTGGAGGCCTTCTGCGAGGACACCGGGGAAGGGGAGGTATTCGATATCACCAAGGTGAGGGCCCTGCTGAAGAGTGTCTGATGTCACCCCTTTTCAATCTTGCCGATATATTTTTTCATCTCTTTGAGTTCGTCCACCACATTGCCGTCCAGCTCTTTCTCGTGTTCGAGAGCCTTGGTTATGTGATGAAGCGCTGCCTTATGCTTGCCGGTCTTGAAAAAATACCTGGCAAAAGAAACATGGGAAAGCTCCTGGTGCGATGACTTCTGATAGAGGATGCCCAACTTGTAATCCACACTGGTATCTTGTTTCTGGAACGGAAGGATTACTGCAATAGCCTGATCGAACTCGCCCCGTCCTTCCATGATATCGGCCAGAACGATCTGAGACCTGGCAGAGCTCCCGAACTGCTTGAGATAGGGGTATGCTTCGTTCTTTTTCCCCATCAGCGCAAGGTTGAGTCCCTTGTATGCGTTCGCCAGGGGGAGGTCTATATCTTTCAGCAGTGCCAATGCCTTATCGTGCCTTCCTTTCCTCGTCTCCATCAAGCCCAGCGAGAGATTGCGGTACGGACCCGGCATCTCTGCAGACCGCTGTGTCGCTTCCTCCTCCGGCAGGAGCAGCCCGTTAACGCTGGCATAAAGGTTCCAGTAATATGAATCCGGGTTCGATTTCTGCACGTCCGGCGACTGGCCCGAGATGCGATTTGTACTATACGGATGGGTAAGCAGATATTCTGGGATGTCCGCCCCTCCCGAATACGCGTTCAGCCGTACGAGGAATCTGTTCATGGCTGAAGGGGAGAAACCTGAGTCGCTTATGAGCCTGGTCCCGAAATCGTCCGCGTCATACTCATGGCGCCGGGAATACGCAAGCTTGATATTCTCACCGCCTCCCAGCGAAGAAAAGACCATGGCTGCGCCGGCTTCCGGATTTTTTGCAGATACGATGGTGCCCAGAAGAACTCCTACGATCGTTGCCGCCGTTACATTTTTCTGTTCATCAAGGGCCTGCGGAATATGGCGCAGCTGTGCATGACCCATCTCGTGGCCGATGACTGCGGCGATCTCATCCAGATCCTTTGCAAACAGAAGGGTTCCTATATTAATGAAGACGTGCCCGTCAGGGATGGTAAATGCATTGACGGACCTGTCCCTAATCACGTGGACATTGAAGGTGTACACCGGGTTTTTCATGTGGTCGACAAGCCTGTCCGTAATCATCTTGACGGGCCAGGTGATTTCGTGGTCGTAGATGATGAGCCCATTGGCATCCAGGCTCGTGATGATTTCCTGGGAGATCTTCCTCTCCTCATCATACGTCATGGCATATGACAACCATGGAAGGCAGAGGACACAGCCCATGAGCAGTAGGGTAACAACCTTTTTCATGTATATAAACATTGCATACTCTCCCGCTCTTTACAAGATCGTCATCCTTGGCATGCCCATCTTCTCCCGCTCATATCCCATTGTAGGGGGGGCGTATCGGGAAGAGAAAGGTCTTTGCTGACTCTTTAAAAACCGGTTCGGGGAAAAACAGATATCCCTGCAAGCCTTTGCTTATAGGGGTTACTGATGCGAAGGATGGGTTGGATCTCAAGGTTTACATACAGCATTATCGAGAAAATAAAAATTAGTTACAAAACAGTAACATGTACTACAGAAGTGTTGTGTTCTCAGAACCTGAAAATCATATAATAATATGAATTTATAATATTAATTTAAATGGCTTGTAATTTGCCTCCATGTAATCCGAGCGAATGGAACTACTGGAGGTGCTCCCATGAGACAGACACGAAATGTAATTCTTTTTGTTCTTGCATTTGTTATGTTTTCCCAAGTACCGGGATTTGCCGCATCTGTTCTGATAAGCTGGAATGCAAATACTGAAAGTGATCTTGCAGGATATAACCTCTATTACGGAACTCAATCAGGGATATACGGCACGAAAACGGATGTAGAAAATGTCACGACTTATCAGTTCAACGCCCAGACAGGAACGACGTACTACTTTGCTATAACCGCCTATGACACCTCCGGTAATGAGTCAGGTTACTCCAGCGAAGTAAGCATATATGTTCCTGTTCCGGATGCTACCCCTCCGACCGGGACTGTCGTGATCAATTCAGGCAGTGCAACCACTCCCTCCAGAGTTGTTACGCTTTCGTTATCCGCCAGCGATGCAGGTGGAACGGTTGTCGCGATGAAAATAAGCAATGACGGCGTGACCTGGTCCGGCGAGGCTCCTTTTGCCGCTTCCCAATCATGGGTGCTCACGGAAGGCGACGGGGTCAAGACCGTATACGTCAATTTCAAAGATGCGTCAGGCAACTGGATGAGCACAGCTGCCCGGGATACCATCGAGCTGCGCCTCGATACCGATGGAGACGGTATGCCGAACACTTGGGAGGCATCATACGGCCTCGATCCTAACAACCCGACCGATGCGGCATTGGACCTGGATAATGACGGTCTTTCGAACTACGAAGAATACTATAATGGGTCGAACCCTGCGAGCGCTTCGGATAACACTCCTTATGCCCGTGCAGGGTCCGATCGGCAGACAGCCCCCACACGCGTATACCTTGATGGTACAGCATCAACAGACCCTAATGGCGATACCCTTCAGTATACATGGTCCTTCGTGAGCGGCCCTGCTGCTGTAACTATCGAGAACCCAACGAGCACTCGTGCAAGTTTTGTAGGCACAAAGGCCGGCCTCTACCGTTTCATGCTCAAGTGTTTTGACGGCAAGTCAACGGGTTCGGATACTGTTGACATCACCATCCTGAATGTCGCTCCGAACGTGAATGCGGGAGGCGACACGACGGTTACCGTCGGGACGCAGGTACTGCTCCATGCAACCGGCACCGATTCCAACGAAGATGATCTGACATACCAATGGAAGTTCGTCCAGGGTTCTGCTATGACGCTGCCGAGCATGAATCAGCAGAACATCACGCTTATGTTCAGCGCAGCAGGACAGTACCGGTTCTCGGTCACCTGCTCGGACGGAACCCTCACGAGCCCTGCTGATGAGATCATTGTAATTGCAAACGCAGTGAACCGTGCCCCCACAGCTAATGCAGGCCCCGATCAGAGCGTCCAGGTCGGTTCACAGGTAACACTCGACGGCAGCGGCTCCACCGATCCTGACGGCAACAGCCTGACCTATGCATGGAGACAGGTGTCCGGCACCGCAGTTACGCTCCAGAATTCCCAAGGTGCATCTCCTGCCTTTGCTGCGGTTGCAGCAGGCACCTTTGAATTCGAGCTCGTTGTCAACGACGGTCTCGTATCTTCCACAGCTGAAAGGGTTTGGGTCACGGTCCTGAGACAGAATAATGCACCGGTAGCGGATGCGGGCGATGACATCAATGCCTATGCAGGCGATCCGGTTGTCCTTGACGGAGCAGGCTCCTATGATCCGGACGGCGATATGATAAGCTATACATGGACCCAGACATCCGGTGCCAGTGTCGTCCTGACCGGTGCGCAGACTGCCCGTCCAAGCTTTACACCGACCACATCGGGAGTCTTAGGCTTCACACTCAAGGTTTCCGATGGACAGGCGGCAACACAGGATACTGTGCTGGTAACAGTCGACAACTTCAATCAGGTGCCTGTTGCCGAGGCAGGCCAGGACAAGACTGTGAAGGTAGGCGATGCAGTAACCCTTGATGGCCGCTTGAGCAGCGACCCGGACGGCGACCCCATCTCCTACATCTGGTCTCAGACTTCGGGTACGAGGATATCCCTGAATTATTCCAATACCGCGACACCGTCCTTTGTCCCGACAGTTGCAGGCGTGTACGTGTTCGAGTTGAAAGTCTATGACGGGAAAGATACCAGCAGCCCGGATACCGTGACCGTGGCCGTGCAGCAGTCTGCAGTGGCCATCTCGCTGCTCACCCCGCAGATGGGGGCTATCATGAGTGAGAATCCGCTCTTCAGCTGGAACGCTTCCGATTTTAGCAGATATAAGGTCTATATCACCGTGAACGGAAAGAAATACAGCAACATCTACAACGGAACCGGAACCTCCTGCAGAATGAGCTCGATGCTCTGGAACCTGTTCATCCCCTCCGGGACCACGATAAACTGGTACGTTGAAGGAACCACCACGGACAGGAAGACCATCAAAAGCAGTATGGGCAATTTCAAGAAACGCTGATAGTCGGGAAAAAGCTTGGAAAGGGGGGGATGGGCACACAGGCCCATCCCCCCCTTTTGCACAAAAAGGGACATGGCTGTTTCCGGAATGCAGCATATCGATGGGAAGGGGAGCGGAATGAACCGGATGGTCTTTGAATCAGAAACTATTTGTCATTGGAGTACGTGCGCGGAACCCTGCGGCTCATGTCGCAGGTGACTTCATACGGTATGGTGTTCCCCCAGGAGGCAACGGTCTGTGCCGTGATCCCTTCGCGGCCGAAGAGGGTCACTTCCTCGCCCGGCGCATAGATATCGTCGCCGAGGTCTACAAGGCTCTGATCCATGCATATCCTTCCCACGACGGGATAGGTTTTCCCCTGGATGATCACCTGGGATTTGTTAGAAAGGCATCTCGGGTACCCGTCGGCATACCCGATGGGTATGGTGGCGATACAGGTGTCTTTCTGTGTATGGTAGGTGAGTCCGTAGGACAGGCCTGTACCCTTCTTCACCCGCTTGACGAACATGATGGCCGTCTTTAGCGTCATGGCAGGGGTGATTTTGAGGTCCGATTCAAAGCCGGCTGCAGGATAGAGGCCATAGCAGAGGATGCCGGGGCGCACCATATCCATGAACGACTCACGATGATTGAGAATGGCGCCCGAGTTGGCGCAGTGGCGAAGGCCCGGATTCATGCCCTGGGCCTCCATGCTGTTCAGGAGTTCGCCGAACCTGGTTATCTGACCGAGAGTGAAAGGCTGGCCGGGGATATCGGAGACCGGGAAATGCGTATACATTCCTTTCAGGGTGATCTCTTTTAATTCTGATATATCAGCCGCGAGTTTGAGCGTTTCCTCAGGAGTAAGGCCGAGCCTGCCCATGCCGGTATCTGTCTTGATATGGACGCCGATAGGGCGGTTCCACCTCCGTGCGCCGTTGATGAGACTATCGGTCAGGGCATTATCGACAAGGGTAGGGGTGAGGTGGTACGAGAAGACTGCATCGCAATCCTCGCGGGTATTGTTGATGAGGCCGAAGATAAGGATGGGAAGAGACACGCCGGATTCGCGCAGCTGGACGCCTTCTTCAATGCAGCTCACGCCCAGCATATCCACGAGATTTTTCTCCTGGACAAACCTGCCCACAACGCGTGCCCCATGGCCGTATGCATCGGCCTTGATGGCCATCATGATCCTGGTGCCGGTCCGTGCGCGTATTGCTGCCAGATTGCTTTTAATAGCGCACAGATCGATCTCTACCCGTGTCGGCCTCATAAACTTCTGCCTCTATCTCTAGTCGGCCTTCTTCCTGAGGAATGTCGGAACATTGAAGGCTTCTTCATCAAGTATGCTGTCATCCACGACCATTCCCAGCCTGACGACTTCTTTATCGCCCTTGGATTCCTTCTTTCGCATGAAGGCTGGTTTGTTGTAATCAATCACGGTTGCGGAATGCTTCTCCTGGGTGGGGAACACAGGCTCCTCCACGCTGGAGAGTACAATGGGCTTGTTATTGAACCCGGTGGCAACCACGGTAATGGCGATCTTGTCCTGCATAGCCTCATCGATGACCACGCCCCAGATGATATTGGCATCGTCGTGGGCAGCCGACTGGATGAGGGTGGATGCCTCGTGAATCTCGTCCATGGTGATGCTGGGGCCGCCCGTGATGTTGATGAGGAGTCCCTTGGCGCCGTGAATGTCCATGTCCTCGAGGAGCGGGGAGGCGATCGCAGCCTGAGCCGCTTCCTGTGCCCTGTTTTCACCCGACGCATAGCCGATGCCCATCAGGGCCTTGCCCTTTTCGATCATGACTGCCTTGACATCGTTGAAGTCCACATTGACCAGGCCGGTGTTGTTGATGAGGTCGGAGATGCCTTTGACTGCATTGATGAGGATGTCATCGGCCAGCTTGAAGGCTTCGAGCAGGGGGATGTTTTTGCCCGCCAAGCTCAAGAGCCGGTTGTTGGGAATGACGATGAGGGCGTCTACGTGTTCGGTGAGCTCTTTTTCACCGTATTCCGCCTGCTTCATCTTGCGCTTGCCTTCGAAGGGGAAGGGTTTCGTTACGACCCCTACGGTCAACGCACCCATTTCCCTGGCTATCTGCGCCACGATGGGAGAAGCGCCGGTTCCGGTCCCGCCGCCCATGCCTGCGGTTATGAAGACCATGTCTGTGCCTTCGAGCGCAGCCCTTAATTCATCTTCACTCTCGCTGGCTGCGCTTTTCCCCACATCGGGATCTCCGCCTGCACCGAGACCCCTGGTGAGTTTGGTACCGATCTGAACCCTGATGGGAGAGAGGGAGGATTTCAGCGTCTGGATATCGGTATTGCATGCGAGGAAATCGACCCCCTTGAGGTTTGCATTGATCATGTTGTTGACTGCGTTGCAGCCACATCCTCCCACACCAATGACCTTAATCTTTGCTCCGGAATGTTCCAGCTTCTCCAACTCAAACATCTTCTCCTCCTTATATTTTAGAAGACCTCTTTGAACCAACGTATCATCCGATCAAAGATCCGTTCGTAAAACGATGTACCCTTTTTGCTGCTGAAACCACTGCTCGGACTGCCTTTTTCATAAATGCACAAACCAACCGCTGTTGCATACGCAGGGCTGTTCACCAATTCCACCAGGCCCTTTACCCCGCGCGGATAACCGACACGGACGGGCAGGTGCATGATCCCCTCTGCAAGATCGGCAACCCCTTCCAGCGCCGAGGCACCGCCTGTGAGGACGAGGCCGGCGGACATTGTCTCGGAAAAACCGGTATTGCGTATCTCGGTGTAAGCAAGCTTGAACAGCTCTTCCACCCGTGATTCGATTATTTCTGCAAGGATCCTTCTGGGGACCGTATTGACCGTATCGCCTCCGATGGAGGGAACCTCGATCTGCTCATCGGTCGAGACATGGGAGGCGATGGCATGGCCGTATTTGACCTTGAGGCGCTCCGCCTCGGCAATGGGGGTGCGCAACCCCACGGCGATGTCGTTGGTGACGTGATCGCCTCCCAGCGCAAGCACTACGGTATGCCGGATCGCGCCGTCATTGAAGACCGCGATGTCGGTGGTGCCTCCGCCGATATCCATGAGGATCACCCCGAGCTGGATCTCGTCGGGCGTGAGGATGGATGCTGCGGATGCTATCTGCTGGAGCACGATATCCTGAAGACCCAAGCCCGCCTTCTGGGCGCATTTGGTTATATTGCTCACTGCGGAAATAGATCCGGTGACGATGTGGATGTGGGCTTCAAGTTTCGATCCGGCCATACCCACCGGGTCTGAAATACCGCAGATATCGTCGACGCAGAATTCCTGGGGGAGCACATGGATAATCTCAACGCCCACAGGCTTTGCAAAGTCCATGGCCTGGTCCACGACCCGTTTCTTGTCGGCAGGGAAAATTTCATCGCCCTTGACGGTGATGACCGCGCTGGCGGTGATGCCCTGGATGTGCCCGCCTGCGATGCCCGTATATACCTCGTCCACACGGATCCCGGCCATCTTCTCGGCGTCTTCCACTGCGGACTGGATGGCCTCGACGGTCTGCTCCATATTCACCACGAGCCCTCTCCTCAATCCCTTGGACTCGGATATGCCGAATCCGATGACCTCGAGATCACCGTTTTCCTTCAGTTCCGTAATGATGCAGCATATCTTGGTGGTCCCGATATCCAGCCCGACAATAATCCTATCCCTCGCTGCCATAGTGCCCCCGATTCCTCAATACGATTTTATCCTCGCACGTTAAATCCATCACGGTTCCTGCTGCGGGCTTCACTTCCCGCAAGGTCCTCAGCGCCATGTCCACCTTGTGGGGCGTCATCTCGCCGAGTATGACCAGGGTGATGCCCATCGCGAGCCTGATGTCCATGACCCCGCCTGCCTCGATGATGAGATCTTTTACCTTCAATCCCTTGGCTTCGACAACAGAAACCGCACTAATGCCCGATTTTAAAATATTATTGAGATCCTCATCTCCATTTGCAGGCTCGTAGTCGCCGGCCTGAATCATGAGGCCGAAGCGGTCTTCCGAAGCTGAAGCAAATACCAGCCCTTCCTCGGAGATGTAATAGGGCTTGTCCTTGAGGACCAGCGTCGCCGTGGGCTTGTGCTCCACGATACGGACGCTGATACCCGCCGGGATCAAGCTCCTGGAAATGCTTATGTCCTTTATCCATGGGTGTACCAGGAGCCTCTGCTTCGCTGCATCCATGTCCCAGCTGAAGATATTGGCCCCTTCATCAAGGTCCAGTAATGTCAGGACCTCGTTTTTATCCACATGGGCATTGCCTATTATTTCAATGTCCTTCAAGTTAAAAAGCTCGGAGTTCACGACATATGCAACTGCACACAACGTAATGAGAGCTCCGGAGATGCCAAGGCATAACCATATGGACAAGCGGATTGCAAGGTTGATTTTCGACAGTGTTTTCTTCTTGGAGGCAGTCTTTTTCGTTTCTTTGTAGTCAATCAACGATTCTTACCTCCTCTTGCAATTCTATCCCGAACTTCTCTTTCACCCGCTCCTTGATGAGGCGTACAAGCGACTTTATATCGGACGCAGAAGCACCCCGATCATTGATGATGAAATTTGCATGAATATCGGAGACGCAAGCGCCGCCGACCCTCAAGCCCTTGAGGCCTGCCTGCTCGATGAGATAACCGGCTGCAGAGCCTTCGGGATTCCTGAACACGGACCCGCTGTTGTATCCTTTCGGCTGGGAGCGCCTCTTTTCCAGGTATGATTCCATGGCGGAACGCACCTCTTCGGGTGTGGATTTATGCACGTCCATGCGTGCACCGGTGATCACCGCACCCGCAGGAAATCCTCCGCTGCGGTAACTGTACGGAATTTCTTTTCTGGTGACCGAATGCAGGCCTTCCTTGTCCACGAACTCTGCTACCAGCAGACTATCTACGATGCCTTTGCCCGGGGTGCCTGCATTCATGAACAAAGCGCCGCCTATGGTACCGGGTATCCCTGCGAGGAACTCCAGCCCGGTGAGGCCGTTCCTGATGCAGTATCCGAGCAGGCCGGCTGTAGATACAGAGGCGCCTGCGGTAAGGATATCTTCCTGATGATCGATGCTGTTGAACCCATTCCCGAGGCGGATGACCGGCTTCCGCGTGGTCCCGTCGGAGAAAATCATATTGGACCCGCCTCCGATTACGATGAAAGAATCGAGAGATCTTAAGAGTTCCTTGAGCTGATCCTTTGTCTCAGGCTCAAAGAGCCTGGAGATGGTGCCGCCGCAGTGCATGGTAGTCATTTCGGATGCTTGCGCAATCCTGGATCCGTTCATCCGATCATCTCCAGAAGCTTTACTCCCTGTCTCCAGACATCGCCCGCCCCGAGGAAAAGGACGAGGTCGCCCTGCTTGAGATCTTTTAAGAGCCTCTCCGGTATGCGGTCCTTGTCTTCCACATAACAGACATTTCGATGGCCGTGTTTTTTGATGCTGTCGCACAGGCTCTCGCCGGATACCCCTTCGATGGGTTTCTCGGACGCGGGATAGATGCCGGTGATGAGGAGCTTCGAAGCATCGTAGAAAGAAGTGACGAAATCATCGAAGAGGTCCCTCGTCCTCGTGTACCGGTGCGGCTGAAATACCACGACCAGCCGGCGTCCGGAAAAACCGTTCTTCATGGCGCGAAGCGTTGCCTTGATCTCCGTCGGGTGGTGGCCGTAGTCGTCCATGACCATGATCCCGCTCTTCTCGCCCCGGACATGGGCCCTGCGCTGGACGCCTTTGTACGCCTCGAGCCCTTTTTTGACGACTTCGAAATCGAGGCCGAGCTCGATGCTTGTGCCGATGACGGCGAGAGAATTGAGACAGTTGTGGATGCCGGGAACGTTTAAGTTCACTTCGCCGAGCGTGCCGCCGTTCCGGTGGGCGATGAACCGCGATTTCAGGCCGTCAAAGGAAGGCTCGGAATACCGGTACAAAGCCTGGGTGTGGGATCCGTAAGTGATGACCTTCCTCTCGAGGCGGGGAAGGATCTGCTGGATGTTCTCATTATCGAGACAGACCATGTTGAACCCGAAGAAGGGCACCTTGTTCATGAACTGCACGTAGGTATCGAGGATGTCGCTCAGGTCGAGGTAGCAATCCATGTGCTCCTTCTCGATGTTGGTGACCACGGCGATGATGGGGGCCAGTTTCAGGAAGGAGCGGTCGCTCTCGTCCGCTTCCGCCACGAGCAGCTTGCCTTCGCCGAGGCGGGCATTGGACCCGAACATATCCAGCTTGCCGCCGATCACGGCGGTGGGATCGAGATTTGCCAGCGCCAGGACCGTTGCCAGCATGGAGGTCGTCGTGGTCTTGCCGTGAGTCCCTGCAATCGCGATGGACTGCTTCATCCTCATGATCTCCGCGAGCATCTCTGCCCGGGGAATCACCGGCAGGCCCTTGCTCTTTGCCAGAAAGCACTCCGGATTGTCAGGTGCCACTGCGGACGAATAGACCACGACCTGGGCATCGCCCAGATTTTTTGCATCATGACCGATCTCGATCCGGGCACCGAAAGAACGGAGCCGGGAGACCGTATCCGAGTCTGCGACATCGGAACCCGATACTTTGAATCCTAAGTTGATGAGGAGTTCGGCAATACCGCTCATGCCGATCCCTCCGATACCGACGAAGTGAATGTTACGAATTCCTCTAAACACCGATGATCTCCTCCGCTATGATCTTTGAGCCGTTTCCCAGGTGCAACGCCAAGAGGTTTGATGCTGCCTTCTTCAGCATATCATCATCAAAGAATCTCTTCTTTATCTCAAGGGCGAGTCTCTCCGGTTTCAGGTGCTCATCCGGGATGATCCATCCGCCGCCATGGGCTTCCACATACCGTCCGTTCTTCATCTGGTGATCATCCGCAGCGTGGGGGAAGGGGACCATGATCGCAGGCAGGCCTGTGACGGAAAGCTCGGACAGGGTCAGCCCCCCGCACCTGCAGACCGCCATGCGGGCGCCGTTGTAGACAGGGTTCATGTCGCCGATGAAGTCATGCACAACGGCAGACAGCCCCATCTGCCGGTATGCATCCTGCACCGCCTGGTAGTCTCTGGCGCCGCTCTGGTGGACGACCTGGAAGGCATGGCCTTCTTCCTTGAGTATGTGCAGGGCCTTGACTGCGGCCTCGTTTATGCTGCTTGCCCCAAGAGAGCCTCCCAGGATGAGGAGATAATCCCCGAGCCCTCTCTTCTCATCGCGGACAATGCCTTTCCGTACAGGGTTGCCGCTCACGATGCTCTTCGATTCCGGGAATGCGCCTGTTCTGTCGGGGAAAGCGAGAAATACCCGCTGTACGAGCCGTGAGAGGATGCGATTGGTCAGGCCGCCGAAACTGTTCTGTTCCTGGATGGCGCAGCCTGCACCGAGCATACGGCCGGCGAGCACCACCATTCCGGTAACGTAACCGCCGGTGCCCACTACCCAGTCGGGCTTGAAAGACCGTACGACCTTCAAGGCACGGATAAAGGCAGATGCATTCACTCCTGCAGCCCGAACGACCTGCATCGGGGATTTGCCCTTTATCCCCAATGCATCGAGTGCTACAAAGTCCAAGCTGTAGGTTCGCGCGATTTGTTCTTCCATGCCCCTGCTCGTTCCCACGAAGAGTATTTTCGCCTCGGGATCTTTATCTCTGACGGCCTCTACGATGGCCATGGCGGGCATGATGTGCCCACCGGTCCCACCGGCTGTGATGAGGAGTCTCATATCCTTGCCCCCCTAGACACCGAGAGCACGATGCCCGAGATGACAAGCACTCCCATCAGGCTCGACCCTCCATAGCTGAAGAAGGGCAGCGGAATCCCTTTATTGGGGAAGATGGACAGGGTAACCCCCATATTTAAAATGGCCTGCAGTCCCACGAGTGAAACAGCGGATATAGCCAGGAAAAAGCCGAATGAGTCGTTCGTGGCAAGGGCAATCGTAAAGCCTCTCCAGATCCAGATCCCGAAAAGACATACCACGAAGATGACACCGATGAAGCCGAGTTCTTCTCCGAGGACCGCAAAGATGAAGTCGGTGTGCGGCGCAGGGAGAAAGAACATTTTCTGCGTCCCCTCTCCAAGACCTGAGCCCAGAAAACCTCCGTTGGCAAAGGCCACCATGGATTGAATGATCTGGTATCCCATGCCCTGCATATCTTCCCACGGATTCATGAAAGACAGGAGGCGGGCCCTCCGGTAAGGTTTCAGGAGCAGCATCCCGATGCCGATCGGGACGCCCCCGAGGGTAATGAGAAGCAGGTGTTTCAGCCGCATGCCGGCAATGAACAGGATGAAGAGCGACCAGATCATAATCGTAGCCGTGGTGCCGAAGTCCGGTTCGATGAAGATAAGCAGGGCATTGACGCACACGACCCCGAGAACCGGCATGGCCCCGTACTTGAAGTCTTCGATCTTTTTAGATTTTTTTGAAAGATAGAAGGCAAGATAGAAAATAAGGGAGACCTTGACGATCTCCGAGGCCTGGACGGTCACGAAGAACAAGCGCACCCATCTTTTGGCATGGCCTCCCTCGATGCCGATGCCCGGGACAAAACAGAGAACACAGGCAATCAACCCTGCAGTGAGGAGGGGCACAACGAATGCACGGGTATTGAACCGCCTGTAGTCGATCCGGATGAGTCCTGCCATAACCACCAGGCCGATGGCGAGGCGGATGAGGTGGTTCCTGATCATGATGGTGCTGTTGCCCCATGTTTCCTTTGAAAGGAAATAGCTCGAGGAGAAGATCATGATGCTCCCCATGACCAGCAGCATGAGCGTGGTCACCAGGAAAATCATGTCAAAATCGATCGCTTGCGCTATTTGATCGCGTGCGCGCATCCCTGAAACACTTCTCCTCTATGAGCATAGCTCTTGAACATATCGAAACTGGCACATCCCGGGCTCAAAAGAACCGTATCCCCGCTTCTGGCGCTTTCGAATGCCAGCGTTACGGCCTGCAGCATATCGGCAACAGGCACGGCATCGACAATGCCCGATACCTCGCCCATGATCCTCTCTTTAGCCTCGCCGATGACGAAGCATTTACGGATCTTTTCCTTGTGCTGCTCTGCAATGGGGCGGAAGTCACCGCCTTTGTCCTTCCCTCCGAGGATCAGGATGACTGGGCCCTCCATGCCGGCAAGTGCCGTATCCACGGCACCCACGTTGGTTGCCTTGGAATCATCGATGAAGGTCACCCCTTTGACGGTTGCCACGTACTCGAACCGGTGATGGATTCCCTTGAAAGCTGCAAACACCTCTTCACTCGCTTTTGAATCCACCCCCAGGAGCCTGGCTACCAGGGCCGAGGCGAGCATGTCCTCCTTCAGGCCTTTGCTGATATGGCTGCCGTCCGGAACCTTTGGTCCGGGCCCTTCGATGCTGCCCTGGAAGTATATGCGCGAGCCCTCGATGAATGCCCCGTCAGTGGTTGTGGGTCGTGAGAACGAAAAGGCTACCCTTTTCGCCGTGCCTTCGAGGTCCTTCAGATAGGGGTCGTCATCGCTTACCACGGCTATGTCGCTCTCCACCTGGTTTTTGAAGATGATCTTTTTATAAAAGACGTACTCGTCGATATCCCGGTACCTGTCGAGGTGATCGGGCGTAATATTCAGGCAGACGCAGATCTGCGGCCTGAACTTTTCTATCCATTCGAGCTGGAAGGAGCTGATCTCGGCAACGACGTACCGGGGATTCCGCTGCACCAGCGAGATTAAAGGCGGCGAGATGTTGCCCCCGATCCCGGCATCGAGGCCTGCCTTCTCAAGGATTCTGTGGATGAGTGTCGTGGTCGTTGTCTTGCCGTTCGAACCGGTGATGGCGATCAGGGTTCCTGTCAGAAGCGATGAAGCGACTTCTATCTCGGAAAGCACCGCCTTTGCTTCCTTTAAGAGGGGGTGGAACCTCGGTATTCCGGGGCTCGGGATCACGAGATCGGCCCATTGGATATCTTCCCTTTCCAATAACTTGACCGGCATACTCCCCAAATCCTTGGGAACCTTCTCGTCCACGAGGCGTACCTCATGACCCTGTCTGATCATTTCTTCTGCCGTGGACAGGCCTGTTTGACCTGTCCCCCAAACTACTATGCGCAAGCTTTCATCCTTTCTATGCTCTGGCTGATCCTCATGAGGAGCGAGGCGATCACCTTGTCCTCATGATCCATGTAGAATCTGATAAGCATCTGCAAGTAATCGAGTTCGGTCTCTTTTTCTTTCATAAGCCTTACCTCAATTTCAGTGTCGATATGGCCAGCATGGCCAAAAATATGGATATGATCCAGAACCTCACGATAATCTTGGGCTCCGGCCATCCTTTGAGCTCGAAGTGATGATGGATGGGTGCCATCCTGAATATCCGCCTGCCGTTGGTGTACTTGAAGAAGCCCACCTGAAGGATCACGGACACGACTTCCATGACAAATATCCCGCCGACCACCAGCAGCAGGATTTCCTGCTTCGTCATCAGCGCCGCGGCGCCCAGGATGCCTCCAAGGCTTAAGGAACCGACATCGCCCATGAACATCTGGGCAGGATAGGAATTGTACCAGAGGAACCCCATGCCTGCGCCCACAACGGCGCCGAGGAAGATGGCGAGTTCGCCCACTCCCGAGAAGAAGGGGAACTGGAGGTAGGTGGCCGCCTTGATGTTCCCGGTCACATAGGCAAAGATGAGATATGTAGCCGCCGCTATGGTGGCCGGCCCGATCGCCAGGCCGTCAAGACCGTCGGTGAGATTGACCGCATTTGCGGAGCCCACGATCACGAGCATGGCGAAGGGGATGTAAAGTACGCCCAGGTTGATGGTCAAGTGCTTGAAGAAGGGTATCACGATGGAGCGGTCGAACCCGGGGATGTTGACAAGCACATAACCCACTATCGCTGCCACGGCGAATTCTATGAGGAGCCGTACACGTCCGGATACGCCGTGCATGTTCCCCTTGACCGTCTTTATGTAATCATCGACGAAACCCACGAGGCCGAAGGTCAGGAGTATGAGCATCCCGAGCCACATGTAGAGATTCTTGAGATCGACCCACAGGAGCGTCGAGAGCGCCACGGCAAAGATGATGAGCATACCGCCCATGGTGGGGGTGCCGGATTTTCCCGCGTGGGTCTTCGGGCAGTTGCCGTTGATCCGTTCTTTGAGCTTGAGCTCCGTGAGCTTCCTGATGAACCACGGCCCCAGCACTAGGCTGATGATGAGCGCCGTAATCGTGGCATAGATGGCCCGGAAGGTGATGTACTTGAAGACGTTAAAGAAGATGAAGTCGGCGTGAAGGGGATAGAGGAGATGATAGATCACTTATGCCACCGCCTTCAGATGGGTTACCACTTCATCCAGGCGCAAAGCCCGGGAGGCCTTGACCAGGACGATGGCGTCCTTGTCGAGCACATCCGAAAGGCATGCGATAATCTCGCTTAAGTCCTTTGCAATGTGGACTCTCCCGGCATCCATGCCGTTTTTGATCGACGATTCCGAGATGATTCCGGACATCTCTCCGGTAACGACGAGCCTGTCGATGCCGGTCTGTGCGACCCACTGGCCCAGCTGCATGTGCCAGTACTCTGCCTCGTTCCCCAGCTCCAGCATATCGCCGAGAACCGCTACCCGGAAACTGTGGGGGGATGACGTGAGCATCTGCAGGGCAGCCTTCACGGATGCCGGATTGGCATTGTAGGAGTCGTTGATGATGGAAATGTGGTCGGAGACGATGATCTCCGAACGCATGCCCGGGAACCTGGCATCCATGATGCCCTTTGAAATTTTCTCAGGGTCGATATGCAGCCCCATGGCGCAGGCTGCTGCAGCCAGGGCGTTGGACACATTGTGCATTCCCGGCAGCGGGACGTGCGTATGGACGACTTCTCCGCCGATACCCATGCTGATCTCCGTGCCGTCGAGACCCTGGTAGAGAACTTTGTTCAATGTCACATCCGCAGGTCCTGATGTGGAGTAGGTGATAACGTTCAGGTTGCCCGGAATCTCCACCTTGTCCATGTGCTCCATGGTGGGGATCAATGACGGCGAACCCGTCCTTCATGGTATTCTTAAAAATTGCCTGCTTCTCCTTGATGATGCCGGAGATGCTCCTGAGGCCGCTTAAGTGCACCGGGTTGATGTTGGTCAGGATCGAGGCATTGGGACGGGTAATGGATGAGAGCCGGTCGATCTCGCCGAAGCGGTTCGTGCCCATTTCGATGACGGCATACTTGTGCGCATCGTTCAGCGTGAGCAGGCACAGAGGGACGCCGATGAGATTGTTGTAGTTTTTATCCGTCTTGAGGCATTCTCCGTCAAGGGAGAGGATCGATGCGCACAGTTCCTTGACGGTCGTCTTGCCGGTAGAGCCGGTAACGCCCACGATAAGGGGGTTGAACTGCCGCCTCACATATCCGGCGATATTGCCCAGTGCTGCCAGGGTATCATCAACGGAGATGATGGTTCCCTTGCCGCGCATACCTTCTCTCATCACGACTGCGCCGGCCGCGCCCTTTGAGACGGCTTCGGCCACGAACACATGGCCGTCGAAGTTTTCTCCGCTCAAGCGCGATGAAGAGGTCACCCTGTGAAACCGTCCTTGAATCCGTTGATACTGCCGTGAAGCAGGTTTCAGGGTTTCCCGAAGCAATGCTTCCCTGTGTGCACTCAGCAATTTCCCATGCTTTGAGCTTCATGTACCGTATATCTCCCTTAAGCATTTGCGGACGCACTCTCTGTCATCAAAAGACTTCTTTTCAGATCCGATGATCTGGTATGTTTCGTGTCCTTTCCCAGCTACAACAAGGCAGTCATTTTCCTTCATCATTGCTACGCCTTGCCTGATTGCCTGCTCCCGGTCGGGCTCGATGGAAACTTTGGCTCTGTCTCCGATTCCTTTAAGGATGTCGTCTATGATGGCAAGCGGCTCCTCGGAGCGTGGATTATCCGATGTGATGATCGCATGGTCCGAAAGACTGGAAGCGATGGATCCCATGATCGGCCTTTTACCTCTGTCCCTGTCTCCTCCGCAGCCGAAGATCGATAAGAGCCTTCCTTTCGTAAAGGCGCGAGCGGATTTCAGGACGTTTTGAAGGGCATCCGGCGTATGGGCATAGTCGACCAGGATATTGAGTCCGTAGGGATTCCTGACCGGCTCGAGCCTGCCGGGGACCTGCTCAAGCTCTTCTATACCGGAAACGATGGCATCGGATTTGATTCCCAGGGCAATCGCCGCTCCCACCGAGGCCATGATATTGTATGCATTGATTTCAGCCCTGAGGTGAGAGCGCAGGGGAAGGGTGCCCACGGGGCTGGAAAGCTCCATAATCAAGCCGTCAGGTGTATTCTGAAGCGATTGTATGTGGATTGCAGCATCATTGTTTTTCCCGTAGGCAATTACCTTAGGTGCCTCTGAGATAAGCCTCCGGCCGTAAGCGTCGTCCGCATTGATGATTGATGTGCCGCAAAGGTATTCTGCTGAGAACAGTTTTTTCTTGGCCAGGAAGTAAGTTTCCATATCCTTGTGATAATCGAGATGATCCTGAGTGAGGTTCGTAAACACGGCGCAGTCATAGGTAATCCCCATGATCCTGTCCTGGTCCAGGGAATGGGAGCTTACTTCCATAACGCAGGCATCCACGCCGGCAAGGCCCATGGTATTGAGCTGTGCGAAGAGGTCGATGGGCCCGGGAGTGGTCACATCCGAGGGGATGCTGATCCCGGTATACCTCATATTAATAGTGCCGATCACACCGGGGCTCATCGCGGCAGACTTGAGTATGGATTCGATGAGATAGGTAATGCTCGTCTTGCCGTTCGTGCCGGTTATTCCGACGAATCTCGAAAGGCGGGCGTGGGGGAAGAGTATCGGGAGAAGCTGTTTCAGGGCCTTCTTTGTATCGGGAACCTCGATCAGGGTGGTGTCCGTGCCGTTGTCTGGGTACCCGTAGTTGCAGATGACGACCGGTGCCCCTGCCTGGACGGCGTTTGGAATGAACGCATGGCCGTCCGAGATGCTTCCTTTGAGCGCAATGAAGGCGTCTCCGGGGCCGATGGAGCGGGAATTCGCCTTGAGGCGCGTAAACTCCCTTTCTGCTCCCCTGACCCTGCTGCCTTGAATGATCATGGCTATCTCAGATGCCTTCACCCTCTACTCCTTTGCTGGCTACCGTGATGTTCGGGCTCATATCCATGATGCTTGTGCTTTTCTGCATGATATTCTTGAATGCAGGGCAGGCTACGACGCTCGCATAGTAATACAGCTGCGGCTCGTTGATGCTGATAACCATGGTGAGCCTTGGCTTACCGCTCGCGTCGATAATACCTCCGATGAAAGTAGAAACATAGTCTTTTTTTGAGTAAGATCCGGTCAGGGGATCGATCTTCTGTGACGTGCCTGTTTTTCCAAATACTTGGAAGGAGTTCATGCTTGCAACTTCGGCGGTGCCTCCCTTCATGGCTACGGCCTTGAGGATTTCCAGGACTTGATCGGAAGTATGCTGGGACAGAACCTTTCTTATTATGGTCGGCCGGAAGCATTCCACTTCTTTCCCCGTGGCATCGGTGATGTGGTCGATGAGGTACGGCTTCATGAGCGTACCTCCGTTGACCAGGGAATTGAAGGCAGAGATGAGCTGGACTCCGGTCACGGAGAAGCCCTGGCCATAGGAGACCGTTGCCTTATCCACCATGGTCCACCGCTTGGGCTGCCTGATCTGGCCTTCGGGCTCGCCGGGGAACTGGATGCCTGTCTGCGACGTAAAGCCCATGAGATCGAGGCACGCGTACATGTCATCTGATTTGACCGGGTCGAGGAGCTTCACGATTCCGATGTTGCTTGAGTATTTGATGACGTCGCTGACGGGAAGCCACCCGTACTTTTCATGGTCATGGATGACGACCCGGTGGTAGGTATATTTCCCGTTTTCACAAAAAACCGTCTGGGAAGGCTTGAAGATCCCGCTTTCAATCCCCCAGGCAATCCACATGGGCTTCATGACAGACCCCGGCTCGTACAGATCCACCACTGCCCGGTTCCTGTGGCCGTCGATGGTCCTGTACAGGCCGATATTCGGATTGAAGCTCGGGAACGATACCAGTGCATAGATCTCCCCGGTTGCAGGGTTGGTGATGATGGCAAAGCCGGAACGGGCGCTATGGGCTTTGACGACCTGTTCGAGTTCGGAGTAGGCGATATACTGGAGCCGCCGGTCAAGGGTCAGCCAGAGGGTATAGCCGTCCTTCGCCTCATCCGGCGGCAGCCCCCGGGCGTAGATGATCCTTCCCATGCCGTCCTTATGGGCCTCGATCTGCCGGGGTTTTCCCTTGAGGACATTGTCAAAGAGGAGTTCGAGACCTTCCAGCCCCTGGCCGTCGATTCCCACGATCCCGAGCACGTTTGCCATGGAATCGCATTCGGGATAGAACCTTTTCGCTTCATTATAGAACCCGACGCCTTTGATTTTCAGAGCTTCTACGGCATCCACCTCATCTGGCGGAACCTGGCGTTTGATCCATACGAAGTATCGTGAGGAAGTGAGCCTCTTCCGTAAAGACGACTCGTTGATTTTCAGAGCTCTCGCGAGCTTGGAGGCTGTGCGTCCCGGGTTGTCGATAAGCCGGGGATTTACCGCAATGGATTTCACATCAAGGCTGATAGCCAGCGGCTGACCGCTTTTATCGTACATGGCCCCCCGATAGGAACTCAGCTTGATGCTGTGGTCGAACTTCTTATGTGCAAGGGTGAGGATCTTGTCAGGTTTGATGACCTGGAGATCAAGAGCTCGGCCGCCGATGACCGCTAAGAGCAGGACAAAGAATATGCGGATGATCTTTACTCGTTGTTCCATACGTATATCACCTGATCGGAGCTTGGGGACCTCATACCCAGCTTGTCCCGTGCTATCGCTTCCAGCCTCTTGGAGCTCTTGAGGGTTGAAATCTCCAGCCGTAACGACTTCTCCTCGCCCAAGAGCTCTTCTTTCGCAGTCTGCTCCGAGGATATTTTGTATCCGAGCTCGGTTGCCGTATGCCTGGACCAGATATGGAAGAATGCCCACGCCGTGAAAACCACGAGGATGATAATCGTGGAGGGGAGTATCTCAAGGGATATCCTTGTCTTCATGAGACCCTCCTCACTGCCCTGAGGCGTGCGCTTCTGGACCTGGGATTCTGCCCCACTTCTTCTTCCGTGGGGGTGATGGATTTCCGCGTGATCCTCTCGAGGATGGGTCCGGTTTCTTTGGCAGGGGCGGGAAGGCCCCGGGGGAACGTGAAACCTTCGGTAGTTCCGGAAAAAAAACGCTTTATGATACGGTCTTCGAGAGAATGGTATGATATGATGGCCATTACCCCTCCGGGAGCCAGGAGTGATGCTGCCCTCGGGAGGAATGTATTGATGTTTTCGATCTCGCTGTTGACCTCCATGCGGATGGCCTGGAAGGTCTTCGTTGCCGGATGGATCTTCTGCGGCCAGTAACGCCGCGGGATCGCACGACCCACGATGCTCGGCAAGCTCTGTGGTGGTGCTGATCGGCCTCGACTCGACAATGCGGCGCGCGATGCGTTTTGCAAACCGCTCATCGCCGTACGCTCTGAGGAGTGATGCCAGCCTGCTTTCCTCATAGCTGTTTACGACGTGTTCCGCGGTAAGGTCTTCCTGTGATGAGAATCTCATGTCCAGGGGTCCCGGCTTCAGAAAAGAAAACCCTCGACCGGGATCATCGAGGGCTGTCGATGACATCCCGAGATCGAGCAGAATTCCATCGAGTCTGTCCCATCCGAGCATGGTACAAATCCTGTCTATCTCAGTATAGTTGCCCTGAAAAAGGTGAACCCTTCCTTTGTATTGCACCAATTCATCCGTAAGTCGTGAGATTGCTTCTCTGTCGAGGTCGGTGCCTGCCAGCCGGCCACTGGGGGAACTGCTTTCGAGAATCGTCCGTGCATGCCCTCCGGATCCCAGAGTGCCGTCAAAGTATCGGCCGCCGTCATGGGGCATTATTACCTCCACCACCTCTTTGAGCAATACCGGGACGTGCTGCATAGGCCTATAAACCCAGTTCAGCAAGTTTGTCTCTTAAGCTCTCGGGATCTTTCAAGGCCTCCTTCATATACGCATCATAAGTATCAACATCCCAGATCTCGAAGCGGTCGGTAACGCCTACGCAGAGGCATTTCTTTTTAAGACCGGCATACTCGCGCAGGCTTGCAGGGACAAGTATCCGCCCCTGCGCATCTAACTGGCATTCCTCGGCAGATCCCATTACATGCCGTTTGAATATGATGTCCGCTCTCCTGACCGTAGACAGGGCCGTTGCCTTCTTCTCCATTCGTTCCCAATCTTCGGGGGCATAGGCCACGAGACACTGGTCAAGGCCTTTGGTGACGATAAGGCGGTCCGCAGCCCATCCGTTCAGGACATCCCTGAATCTCGATGGGATGCTCACGCGTCCCTTATCATTAATGGAATTTATGTAATGCCCTTTAAACACCTTTGACCCTCAGCAATTTGACACCAAATGGCACTTTTTGGCATATATATTAAACAACTTATCATGTCAATATAATCTTCGGCATATGCCATCCGGAAAATAATAAAAAAAACTTGTAATTAAATAAATTTATCATTAAGGCAGAAAGTGCCAAATGGTGAACAAATTTATCTGGAAGTTTTATCGGATGTTGGCTAGTATATGAACATGGACAGGAAGGTAATGGTCGAGATCCTTGACGAACTTCCCACCGGGGTCATGCTGGCGGATGACGCAGGGGCAGTCACCTATGCGAATAAAGCGGCGTTGGAATATATGGGCCTCGACAACCAAGGTCTCAGGGAGGTCAACATTGAGGCGCTCATGCACCAAGGCACCGGCGAGAAGGATCTCATGTTCCGGACCAGGGGGGATGACAGAATAACGGTGAGGTTCAGCCATGTTCCTTTGTCAAACGGGTGTACGGCAATAGTCCTGACCGATATTTCCGAGATTCATCGCCTCCAGCAGGAGATCCTGAGGATGGACAAGCTTGCATCGGTGGGCGAGCTCACCTCGGGCATTGCCCATGAAATCCGTAACCCGCTGGCAGGCATAAAGACCACGGCACAGGCCCTCCAGGAGGAGTTGCCGGAGAACGATCACCGGAGTGCCTATATATCGAGGATCATCGTCGAGATCGACAGGCTCAACAAGCTCCTGCTCAATTTCTTCGATTTTGCAAAGCCCAAGGACCTTCAGTTGCGGAATTGCGATCTCAAAAAGATCATTGAAGATACCTTATTCATAGTGCAGGATACAGCCCGCCAGGGTCATATCCGGATCATGGAATTCTATCCCACCGAGGAGGTCAGGATCAAGGCGGATCCCGATATGATCCAGCAGGTGCTCATGAATATGTTCATAAACGCGCTGCAGGCAATGTCATCGGGCGGCCATATGGAGGTTCATCTTGACCGTAGCGGAGTAAATGTCGAGATCTCGGTGAGCGATACCGGCAAAGGCATACCGGAAGATATCCGCAGCCGGATATTCGATCCCTTTTTTACCACCAAGCCCAAAGGGATCGGCCTGGGCCTTTCCATCTCATACAGGCTCATAAAGATGCACTCAGGCAATATTACATTTGTTTCAGGTCCAAAGGGAACCACGTTCACCATAACGCTACCGAAAGAGTTGAGGAAATGAGGGGCCAGGGTCTGTCCTCAGGCAGAAAAACATGGAAATCGAGCCCTGCTTCGCATATGCTGCACCGGAACGAGGGGAGCGGGATTCTCTTTCTTACCTTAGGGGCCGGGCTCTGCTCATACCAAATAGATAATCAATTAGGAGGTTTATACATGCCGTTTTTCACATCAACAGCCTATGCGGCAACAGCTCAGTTCAGGGGCGATGTAGGCGCCATGGTCGTCGACTCGGACCCCATCGTGAAGCTCGTGCTGCTCATATTGTTTCTCTTTTCCATCATTTCCTGGGGAATCATCATCCAGAAGTGGGTCGTGCTTTCCCGTTCGCGAAAGCGGGGCCAGGAAATTCTTGACCATCTCTCAGGTGGCTCCAGCATGAACGAGCTCCGCAACCAGGTGGACAGGACAGGCGACTGCGCCGCTGGCAAAGCTGTTCAACGGCGCCCATTCCGAGCTCAAGAAGCTGAACGTCAGGGGCCAGGGGGTTCCTTCCGTCATGCTCGTCAATGTGGAGGAGCGGATCAGGAGCGAAAACGCGGGCCAGACGTCCGAGCTTTCCCACGGACTGGGGTTCCTTGCGAGCATCAGCAATTCGAGCCCGTTCATCGGCCTGTTCGGAACGGTCTGGGGGATCATGGATTCCTTCCGGGAGATCGGGCTTAAAGGTTCGGCCAACCTGGCAACGGTTGCGCCGGGTATCTCCGAGGCGCTCATTGCCACGGCTGCAGGCCTTTTTGTGGCCATCCCTGCCGTGCTTTTCTATAATTTCTTCACCTCCCAGCTTACCCATGCCATCACCCAGATGGAGCGGTTCCAGATCGATTTCATGAACCGCATCCGCAGGAGTCTCGCCCATGATGGCGAATAATAAGCCGGGCAAGCACGTAGCAGAGATCAATGTCACGCCTCTGGTGGACGTGATGCTCGTGCTTCTGATCATCTTCATGGTTTCTGCCCCCATGATGAAGGAGGGGATGAAGGTCGATCTGCCCGAGGTGGAGTCGCGCGCGCTGGAGACCCAGAGCCAGGACCTTATCATTACCGTCAATAAGGACAAGACCCTGGACATCAACGGATCGACCATCGATTTTGCCAGACTCGGCATGATCCTCGAACAGATACGCGAGCAGCGCGGCGTGGAGAGCGTATTCCTCCAGGCCGACAAATCGGTCCCCTACGGCTTCGTAGTCGAGGTTATGGGCATGATCCGGTCCACCGGTCTTACCAAGATCGGCCTGGTGACACAGCCGCCGGTAAAGAAATAAAAAGATGAAGGCACTCAGCTGGTACAATGGGGCATCGCTCCTCTTGCATGGACTCCTGATCCTGGCTTTGGTGGATGTCGGTTTTTCTGCCAAGGACAACCCGGCATACGAGGTTTACGAGGTGGATATCGTGGCCGAAGCGCCTTCTGCCATAAGACAGCCTGCCTCCAGAAAGACCGCAAATACCCGGTATCTAAACTCAAAAAGCGGCCCCAAGGCTATCAGTAAAATCAATAAGGAAAAGGCACTGCCGGATATCACCCCTGAGCTCTCTCCGTCAAAGATCGAACCGGCGGAGAAAAATCAGGACCCGTATCCTGAATCGTCGCCGGCTGCTCGTACGACTCCCGCCCCCCAATCCTCCGCCCCTGTTTCCGGTACTTCACAGGGTCAGCTCAACAGGAGCAGCGATGAAAATTCATACCTGCTGAGCCTCTGGAAATCCCAGGTCATGGCCCTGGTCCAAAGGGTCTGGAAGGCCCCCCCTGAAATTGCATACGTGGAAAAGTCCCTGAAGACAACGTACCAGCTCAGGATCTCCCGGACCGGGGAGTTGCTGGACAAAAGGCTTCTCGTTTCCTCGGGAAACAGCCCGTATGATCGGTCGGTATATATTGCGCTGAGCAGCATCAAGAGATTGCCCCAGCCGCCATTCTTCATGATAGCAGGAAAAGAGAGCGAAGATTTCACCATGTCGTTTACCCCTCCCAAAGGAGCAGAATAGATGAAGAAGATCATCACCCTTATCATGATCCTTTCAGGTCTCGTGCCCTCATTGATCATGGCAGAGCAGGTCCATATAGATATCGAAGCCAGGGGCTTCAAAAGGCTGAAGGTCGCGATGCCCTCATTCGGGGGATCTCGTGCATTGGCCGATTCCGTATGGTCGATCTGTGCAAAAGACCTTGAAATATCCGGCGCGTTCAGCCTCATAGATCCCAAGGGATATGTCAATCCGGGGCCGATGAGCTTTGTCGAGCCGTCATCGCTTCCTGGCTGGAGCCTCATCGGCGCCGATTACGTCATCGCAGCCAGGGTCGATGTGCAGGATACGCTCGTGAACCTAGTCATCCAAGTGGTTGAGCTCTCGACCTCACGGGTGCTCATCAATACCGCCTATACGACCAAGGCCGGCACGGCCTACCGTGCAGTGCATGCATTCATGGATAGCTTCCTGAACAAATCCCTGGGGCTTGACCCGCTCTTCTCTTCCAAGCTCGTGGCGATTCAGAAGACCGGGAAAAAGAAGCAGCTCTATACACTCTGGTGCGACGGGACAGGGGCAACGCCCATCAAGGGCGGCGGAGACCTTGTACTGGACCCGGCATGGTCTCCGGACGGGAAGAAGATTGCATTCGTATCCTATTGGAGGAACAACCCCGATTTATATCTTCTTGATATTGCATCGTACAAGGTAAGCCCGATCTCATCCTATAAGGGGATCAATACCACCCCCTGTTTCGATGCAACCGGCCGCAAGATAGTCTGCACCATCTCAAAGGACGGAGATCCGGAGATCTACATGATCGGCCAGGACGGCAAAAACCCTTTGCGCCTCACGAACAGTTGGGCCATCGATACGTCGCCGTTCTTTTCGCCTGACGGAAAACAGCTGGTTTTCTGCTCTTCCCGTGCAGGCAACCCACAGATATACCTCATGGATATTTTTTCCCGAAAGGCAGACAGGATCACCTTCCAGGGTAAGTATAACTCAGAGCCGGTGTTTTCTCCGAAAGGGGATCTCGTGGCGTTCACCTATCTCTCAAACTCGGACAGCCGGTATCATGTTGCGTTGATACGGCCGGACGGGAGCGGGATGAGGGTTCTGCCGGGTACCGGAAAAGGGGATGAATCTCCTACCTTTTCCCCGGATGGAAGGCTCATTGCCTTTGTCGCCTCGGACGGGAATATTTACATTACCGACCTTATCGGGAGCTTCACGGCCAGGGTCACGCAAGGCGGCGGTCTTTCCCAGCCCAGCTGGTCGCCTGTATTGGAATAGGAAAGGAATCGTCTTCGGGTTTTATGAAAAAATACTGGTATAACCGGATTATTATGAATGGGAGGTCTTCTCGGGCTCCGTGGAAGGTTGATATTTTCCGCTTGACCTGACCAGGTTTTGGGGTAATTGATGTGGCGGCACTTTGGATATCAAGATGTTCAGACCATGAATACACAGTGATACAAATAAGGAGGAGTATATGAGGAATATGAACAGGGGAATTTGTCTGATAATGATTTTGTCTCTCGTCCTTTTCGCAGCAGGATGTGCCAAAAAGAAGGTTGAGCAGGTAGGTGAAGTGACACCCCCTCAGCAGAAGGAACTCGGGACCAAGGCACCCGGCGATATGGGGATGGAGATGCCCAAGTCGGAAGGCGGCGTTCAGTCTACGCCCAAGACCGGAGCTCTTGCCGGGGATGCCGCGTCCTTTGAGGACAAGGATATCCATTTCGATTACGACACATTCAACGTTATGCCGGAAGACAGAAAGATTCTCGCCGAGAAGGCCGGTTACCTCAATGCCCATCAGAGCGTAAAGGTCCGGATCGAGGGCAATTGCGACGAGAGGGGTACGAGTGAATACAACCTCGCACTGGGTGAGCGCAGGGCAAAGGCGGCGCTGGATTACCTCGTCTTCTTAGGCATCAGCCGCGACCGGTTGACCACGATCAGCTATGGCGAGGAGAAGCCGTTGGATCCGGCTCAGACCGAGCAGGCATGGGCAAAGAACAGAAGGGCCCATTTCGACATTCTTGGCGATTGATAGGGGCGATATGAACAGACTATTCCCCTCCCTCATCGTTCTGTTTTTCCTTGCGGGCTGTGCTTCCCAGCAGGATTTGAAAGCGGTGAAATGGGAAGTGGATGCCCTCAAGACCAGGGTTACGAAAGCGGAAGACAGGCTCAAGGAAAAAGACCGGCTCACGGAGCAAGGCCTGGGACAGCAGGCCGAGCTCCAGGCCGGATATACAGAGCTACAGGAGCAGATATCCCTGCTGCAGGGAGGCATCGAAGAGCTGAAGGTAGCCACAAAGGGCTCGGTCAAAGAGGAGCGCCTGAATGCCATGGAAAAGGAGATCATGAGCCTTAAATCCCTTATTGATGCGCAGAAGCAGCCTCCCAGGTCCCTTTTCGATACGGGGCTGGAAAAGTACCGCGGCGGAAGGTTTGCGGATGCGCTGAGCGATCTGAAGGCTTTCCTCTCATCCAACCCGGATCCTGCGCTCGTTGACGACACCCAATTCTGGATTGGCGAAACATTCTATTCCCTCGGAAAATATGAAGATGCCATCCTGCAGTACGATATGATCGAAAAGAAATTCGGATCGAGTGATAAACTGCCCGATGCCCTCCTCAAAGAAGGTATGGCGTTCTATAAAACAGGAGACAATGAAACAGGGAATCTCATTCTGCAGCGCCTTATCCAGCGCTATCCAAATAGCGAGGCTGCAAGCAAGGCTAAGAGGATCATGAAAGAAGGGCTCGGGAAGGGGTAAAGGGATCAAATCATCAGGTTTCAAGGTAGTTTTTGGGCCATGGATGGCTGCACTCTTTCAATACGAGGGCCGGTATGGCGTGCGCCATACCGGCCTTTCAGATGAAGAGGGAATGGTTCCTTATTTTTATACCGGAGTAGTAATCCCATTCGTAGTTTCTCAATGTGTTTTATCCGCAGGAATGAGATTGTACAAAAAATACGGAAAAAATTTAGTCGGATTATCAAATTTCCGATACCGTACCATGCCGGTGTTTATGTATCCTTAAGTATTGGTTGATAGACATGATGATAATAGTACATATGAGGTCAAGCAGTCCATTATTTGGGAACATATTTTTCCCTCATCCCGCATCGCTTCCACGAGGTAATAAGGTGTTTTTTCGCCACGGCATGAGGAGAAATATGTTGTCATACGAAAGGGGTTTTTATGAAGATCAAGTCCTTTAGAGTTGTACCGACTTTGCCTGAGACACTGAGTCCTATCCTCTCCCTTGCATATAATGTGTGGTTCAGCTGGAACCAGCAGGGATTGCGTCTCTTTCAGCACATGGATCGGGATCTCTGGGAAGAGACAGGGCACAACCCTGTTGAGATGCTCTCCCGGATATCCCAGGGAAGGATCATGGATCTGATGGAGGACGACGGTTTTCTGTCCCAGATGAAGAGGACCTCCGAGGCATTCGATGATTATATATCGGAAAAGGGTGTATACTCCTTCCTCCTTTCCCAGCCCATTGATTTCACCATTGCATACTTTTCTATGGAGTTCGGCATTACGGAAAGCCTGCCTATCTATTCAGGAGGGCTGGGCATTCTGGCCGGGGATCATCTCAAGAGCGCCAGTGACCTGAGGCTTCCGCTGTGCGGGGTCGGCCTTCTATACAAGCATGGATATTTTACCCAGTACTTGAGCTTGGATGGCTGGCAGCAGGAAGAGTCTCCCAATAACGACTTTTACCATATGGCCCTTCATCTCGAAACAGGCAAGGACGGCAAGCCGGTCAAGATCTGCATCGACATGGCCGGACGGCCCTGCTGTGCCCAGATATGGAGATGCCAGGTCGGCAGGATCCCCCTGTACCTTCTGGATACGAATCTCGAAGAGAACCACCCCGATGAGCGCAACATCACCGGAGGACTGTATGCCGGGAACAATGAGGACAGGCTTCGGCAGGAAATCCTTCTGGGCATAGGAGGCATGAAGGCCCTGAATGCCCTGGGGATAGATCCCATGGTGTACCACATGAATGAGGGGCACTCCTTCCTCGTCGGCCTCGAGCGGACCAGGATGCTCATGGAGAAGCACGGCCTGGATTTCACCACGGCACGCGAAGTTTTAAGGACTTCCCTGGTATTCACTACCCATACGCCGGTGCCGGCCGGCAATGACGTGTTCGAGATCAGCCTCATGGAGAAATACCTCAAGGGTTATGTGGAATGCCACGGAATCAAGTGGGCTGACTTCATCGCCCTGGGAAGGAAAAATCCGGCGAACGATAAGGATAATTTCGGGGCAACCGTGTTTGCCCTCAGGAATTCCGCATATCGGAACGGGGTGAGCAAGCTGCACGGAGAGGTATCCCGCGATATGTGGAAGGATATCTGGCCCCATGTCACCATCGAGGATGTACCCATATCATCCGTCACCAACGGGATCCATACCCCCTCGTGGATATCTGCGGAAATGGCCGATCTCTTCGAACGGTACCTTGGGCCTAAATGGAAAGAGGATCCGGATAACCAGAAGGTATGGGAACGCATCGACGAGATTCCCGATGCCGAGCTGTGGTCGACGCACCAGAGAAGGCGGGAAAGGCTCGTGGCCTTTGCCAGAAGCCGGCTGGTGAAACAGCTCAAGGCCAGAGGCGGGAAATCCAGCGATATCCAGCGGGCCATGGAAACCCTGCATCCCGATGCCCTGACCATAGGGTTTGCCAGGAGATTCGCAACCTATAAAAGAGGTCTGCTCCTTTTCCACGACATCGAGCGCCTCAAGAAGATCGTATCCAGTACCGAACGCCCGGTACAGCTCATTATTTCAGGCAAGGCACATCCCCGCGATCATGAGGGCAAGGCCCTTATCCAGCGCATTATCCATATTGCCAGGGAAGAACCGTTCAGAAACCGGGTGGTGTTCCTCGAAGACTACAATATCAACATAGGCCGTTACCTGGTTGAGGGTGTGGATGTCTGGCTGAACAATCCCAGAAGACCTCTGGAAGCCTGCGGTACCTCGGGTATGAAGGCTACGGCAAACGGTGCACTGAACATGAGCGTTCCTGATGGATGGTGGGTCGAGGGGTATCAACCCGAGCTCGGCTGGTCCATAGGGAGCGGAGAGGTGTACGACAACCTCCAGTACCAGGATGAAGTGGAGAGCAAAACCGTTTACGATATTCTCGAACGCGAGGTCATCCCGCTTTTCTACGACAGGGGCTTAGACGGTCTCCCCAGGAAATGGATCGCCATGATGAAACGCTCCATGAGGATCCTGTGCCCGCAGTTCAATTCCAACCGGATGGTGGAGGAATATACTGACAGGTGCTATATGGAGGCTGCTCTCAATTCACGCATACTCGGCGCCGATCACTTCAAGAATGCCAAGGGACTTGTTTCCTGGATGAATACCTTAAAGAAACATTGGAAAGATGTCCAGATACGGGACATCGAGCATTCCGAGGGGGATGAGGTAGAGGTCCACAGCGAAGTCATTGTCAAGGCTGCCATTCACCTGGGAACGATTTCACCGAATGATGTATGCGCTCAGGTTTACTACGGGAATATTGATGATGCAGGAAATCTCTTCAATGTGCAGAAGGTGACCATGGACCACTGTGGGGATGTCGGTAAAGGCGAGCATCTGTTCCAGGTGCGCATCCTGTGCGAAGACACCGGGAGGTTCGGGTATACGGTGCGGGTTCTCCCGAGCCATACGAATCTCATCTATCCTGTGGACACAGGCCTGATCTGCTGGGCATAAAATCAAAGGACGCCTCCCGCTCCTGCAGGCGTCCTTTCTTAATGAAGTACCCCGCAGCAAGCTGCCGGGAATCTCCTGATTGAAACGCATCAGAGGAAGTTTCCTCATGCGTTTCCCCTGCACGCTGGAATGGTAAGGTCTTGTGTACCCTCCCGATTTTAACTTGACAAATGAGGGTGCTCTTTCCATACAGTACTTACACGCGAGAGTGGCGGAATTGGTAGACGCGCTGGACTTAGGATCCAGTGGGGCAACTCCGTGGGGGTTCGAGTCCCTTCTCTCGCATTACCTCAATGTTGCAAGGTTTATCTGGGTTTTGTCTTGATTGGCTTTTGGAGTAAAATCGAGGGCTGTAACTATTTTGCTTTTGAAGGTATGCTTCCTGCCTTGATGCAGCCTGTTTTAAATCCTCAGCGTTCACGATGTTATAACGGTCGAAGACTGTCCGCGCCTTATGCCCCGATATTCATCATTTTTTTGAGTGCTGCAAGCTCCCGGCTAATCGTGCCACTCTGGGCACTATCTTCGAGTCTTGCCTCTATCGAGGTGCAGAGCCATAATGGGAAAACGGATAAGTATTTGTAGAATTAATATAATCGCATATCATTTCTGATTGGGGTATTGTAGTCTTTCTTCCCTAATTGTCAGATCAAATTGCAACTAATGCAAATTTTTATATGAGAGCTTCAATCCCTTTGCGGTCAAGGATACTGAGCAGCTTTAGGGATGGTCCACTCGGATGTTTCTCGCCGATCTCCCATTTCTGAACTGTTGAGAGACTGGTATTGAGCATGGATGCAAGCACCGCTTGGCTCAATCGGTAGCGATCTCGCAGCTTACGTATCTGTTCGGCGTTATATTGGGGGACCGGCTCAATGCAAAGCGCATCATAGGACCGCAAAGCCCGCTTGTCTATAAAGCCAAGGGCATGTAGATCCTGAGCCGTTTCATGTACTGCTTCGAAAATTCTGCTTTTATGTTTCATCATGTACCTCCACCAGCGATCCTTGCCGAATTGCCTCAACCATCTGCTTGGCAGTCAGTCGAAGCAGATCCGTGGCTAATGCTCGTAGTGCTTCCAGTTCCTTACTCGTGATGTTGTCCCTCTCATTCTTCTCAAAACCGAAAACAAAGAACCATCGGTCATCCCGATTGGTCGCCAGTAAAGTCCTCGTACTGCCTCTCTTTCCTCTGCCGGGAAGCGCAACCCTCTTTTTAATGATTCCGCCGCCCAGATCTGCATCAAATAACCCTTCTTGTATTTCTCGAATAGCTGAGAGCAATACATTATCGCTTATTCCAGCCTTAGCAGCCCATCTGGAAAAATGCTTTGTTTTGCAATAGGATACCATTTGCTTTGATCTATATCACTTAGTGATATAGAAGTCAAGAGCCTAAAACTAGACAAAGCAATTGTTTGATTTAGGCTTCAAGGTCAAAATTACCTATACTTATAAATATCTATTGGTAATATTGTCCATAGATCTATAGAGCGTGGGAGGCATGAAGATATCCATGCCCCTATGAATTACCTTGCAAATTAGTCATGCCATGACCAATTTGCAAGGTAAAATATCAGGCTCTGTTCATAGAGAATAGAGGCCTGGAGAAAGGAGTGTGACTATTCCGTGCCCACCGCGTCTAAAAACGTTCCAAGTCTACCCAATTCCTACCAACCAGCCAAATCTGCTAACCCGTTGAAATCCTTTGCTGGTGTGCCATTGTGGCCTTGTAAAATCAAGGACTTATAGCCCTTAGGATCCAGTGGGTAACTCCGTGGGGGTTCGAGTCCCTTCTCTCGCATTACCTCAATGTTGCAAGGTTTATCTGGGTTTTGTCTTGATTGGCTTTTGGAGTAAAATCGAGGGCTGTAACTATTTTGCTTTTGAAGGTATGCTTCCTGCCTTGATGCAGCCTGTTTTAAATCCTCAGCGTTCACGATGTTATAACGGTCGAAGACTGTCCGCGCCTTATGCCCCGATATTCATCATTTTTTTGAGTGCTGCAAGCTCCCGGCTAATCGTGCCACTCTGGGCACTATCTTCGAGTCTTGCCTCTATCGAGGTGCAGAGCCATAATGGGAAAACGGATAAGTATTTGTAGAATTAATATAATCGCATATCATTTCTGATTCCTGACCCTGCCTATCTTAGGTTCCTATAGAAAAGGTCACTATTCGTGCTTCGGAATAAATCATACTTGAACTCACTTATGAAAAGCTGCAGTCGAGCCCGATGATGGCATGCTGCCACTGGGTGTTCTCTGCAGCATAGATAAGAACGCGATTCCCTTTTTTCAGCCTTCCTTCATGGTATGCCTTGACGAGTGTCACCGGTATAGAGGCATTCACCATACTGCCGCCTTCGGAGCCGATGCTCACGATCTTTTTCTCATCGAGCCCGGGCAGATAGGTGAGCACCCGCTCGAGGATGGTGTGCGAGTCGATGGGAAAGATAAAAGAGTCAAAGGATCCCAGCTCAAGATCGTTTGCTTCAAGAAATCGTTGCATTGCCTCGTAAAATACGCGCGGAATCATCTCTTCGGTGAGCTTCGGCTCCTGGTATATGAGCCAGTCTTCTTTCTTGATGGTATCCGTCGGGAAAGGGGTTATGGAGCCTCCCACCTCGACTCGTGCCCCGGAAGGAACATCGGCTTTGGTGGATGCCATGGTGGAACAGAATATTCCCTCGTTCTGCATATCGGCTGCTTGCATTACCACGGCCCCGGCGCCGTCGCCGAACAGCATGAGGTTGAAGAGGGCATGCAGGGGAAACTTGCTCACTCCATCCTTGAAGAGGAACGAGCTCCTGGTGGAATTCAGTTCGGAGCCCACGACGAGCACGGTGTCCGCCTTGAAGGTTTCGATGTACTGCTGCGCAGTGATCATCGCGGTTCCGAAGCCGGAGCAGCCGGAGCGGATATCCATGCCCATGCACTCGCGTATTTCCAGCTTTCCTTGAAGGATGGTGAAACAGGGAGGCAGGAGGTAGTCTGGTGATGCCGAGGCCAGTATGATCATGTCGATATCATCCGGCCCGATGCCTGCCATCTCGATAGCATGCCGGGAGGCTTCGAGCGCCATGTCGGAGTTCTTGTTGAGTGCAGCCCCGGTCCTGATGTCGATGCCGCAATAGCGACTCTTGTGGGGTATGAGCTTGTCGATGAACGAAGCCCGTTTACCGAACACCCGGATAAAATCGTCATTGGTCAGGACAGGGGGTGTGCATTTCCCTACACCGGTGAGTCTTGCTCTTCGGCCCATAGTCACTCCTATTATAGAGAAGGCGTCAGAAAGATATGGTCGTATGCTGTTTTGCAGAGGTCCTGAGATCGACTTTGCAGCATACGGGTATGCCCATGTTCCTGAAGAAGGACCCCTGCCCACCATCCACGATACAGCCAGAAGCCAATGCCTTGGAATATTCGACCGGATATGGATACGACTCGGGCACGCTTCCCTGTCTTCCGATCATACGGTTCACGCGCCTGCCGAAACAGGTGGTCCCGGCCGATTTGAAATAGCATCCCATGACGGTGGAATAAATCTCCCCAAGACTGCTGTCGTGGATATTTCCGAAGGCCAGGGGCACAGCCACGCAGGGGGTCACCTGCCCATCGTTATTTATCGAGATATAGTGGAATCCTGCCCCGCACCCAAGGCACGCACTGCTCTCGAAATCCGAAAAGAGCATGATGCTCGGTACGCTTTCATCCCCGGCTGTTTGTTCCTTGATCTTTCTGACCATGCGGCGGGCTTCTCCATAAAGCCGCTTGTGGCTTTCCCCTTGCAGTCTGCCCTGGGGTACCGGCAGGATAACCCGGACCTCATTTACCTCCAGAGAGCAGACCAGGTCCAAATAGCGGTTGAAGGCATCTTCCGTACAAAGGTCTTCTGTGATGCACAGGGCAACGCTTGTAAAGATGCGGCTTTTGCCCAGGAGCTTCAGGGTGTTTACCGCCTCGTCGAAGGCACCGACATGCTGTCTCCTCTTCTTGACGGCCTCGGCATCAAAGTGATCGAGGCTGATAATGCACCTGGTGACCTGAGTTTCTTCAGCTTTACGGATGAATGACTCATCCATCAGATGTCCGGTGGTGTACAAGAGAATTTCCATGCCTTCCGGCACCAAACGGATTATGTCAAGCAGATCGCGATGAAGCATGGGCTCGCCGCCGGTGAGTCCCAGCATCACCGTACCCAGGGCATATGCATCGTGAATAAGCTTTTCAATGACGTCAAGACTCAAATCAGACGTATTCGTGTATTTCGACCGGAAGCAGTGCCAGCAATTGCAGTGGCACCTCCCTGTGGTGACGATATCAAGCCACAGGGGGATTCTTTCTCCTTGGGCTATTCCCCCAACACCCGCAAAAAACCTGTCCCATGACTTACCGGGAAATGAGGGAAAAAGGCTGTTCGTAAATATGCGGCCGGTAGAGTCATCCAGTGTGTACTTGGAGGTGAATGAGCCGGCCTGAAGGAATTCAAGTCCTCGATCCACAAGAGGAGGATTTTCCGATAGAGGGATGACGTGCTTGATCTTCTCCAACCCGGTCCGTGCAAGTTTCATAATGATAGTTCCTTATAAAATAATAATACACCATTCGGGATGCCAATAAAAGGAACAAGGTAATATCATGAAAGGCTTATTATTGTCGGCATGATGACCACCCGGATTGTCTCAGAGATTTCCAGGGACACCCCCGTCAAGTGTCCATCCGGAAACCCATTCTTGTAAAGTGATGCTCTTCGAATGATAGCGCGCCACGACGGCGCAGAGGGGGAGCCTGGAAGGCGAACTCAAAGCAGCCTTGCTGCATGGAATGTGATCGCACTGAGGAAAGGTATCATCCCGCACACGGCTCCTTTACGAGCCTTATGCCGGTGGTAAACAGGAAATCATTTCGCAATAACAGGAGGATTCACTACGTCCTTGACATTCCATGTGCTCTTCTTATATAGATTCTATCTCTTGAATAAAAAGCTCCTAGAAGAGGGGGGGTGTACATAATCGAATGCCTGGAATAAAGGTGAGAGAAACAGAGCCTTTTGAGGGCGCGCTCAAGCGCTTCAAAAAGCAGGTAGAGAAAGCAGGTGTTCTCTCTGAGGTCCGCAAGCGCGAGTTCTACGAAAAGCCGAGCGTCAAAAAAAAGAAGAAGGCCATAGCAGCTCGCAAAAGGGTTCTAAAGAGATTGAACAAGGTAAGGTCTTACTACTGATGCTCGTTGATACCATCAAGTCTGACTTAGGGAAAGCAATGAAGGCAGGAGACAAGGATAAGACCTCCTGCCTTCGTTTGATATTGTCCGCGTTCAAATACAAGCAGGTCGAATCGAAGAAGGAACTCGACGATACGGAAGCGCTCCAGGTCCTACGCACCCAGCTCAAACAGGTGACGGACTCCTATGAGCAGTACAAGCAGGGCGGCAGGGACGACCTCGCATCCATTGAGGAAAAGAATCTCGCCATCCTGAAATCATACCTTCCGCAGGAATTGAGTGATGAAGAGATCAGTGGAATCGTGAAACGGATAATTGCAGAGACATCGGCTACGAAAAAAGATTTCGGAATGGCCATGAAAAAGACCATGGCAGAGGTCTCAGGCCGGGCTGACGGGAAACGGGTTAGCGCCATCGTATCCCAATTACTGCATTGATTTCTTAGCATTCTAAATAAGAAGCCGGCCTTCGCCGGAATATCTGGACATTCATGGGACAGGATCTGCTCGAATTTTCTTCGCTCAAGGGATATATCCGGTCGTTTGTCGCGTCCGAGGCAGGGTTGAGCGCTCTGGCCGAGCTGCACCCCTTCGACACCTGGGACGAGGCGGCCACGCGCTGGTCCATGCTGAACGAGATGATCTCGCTGTTTGCATCAGGTGAACCGCTCGGGTTCTCCGCCCTTTCGGAGATCAGGGAGCTCCTCAATTTCCATGAAGGGGCCATGTTCGAGGGCAAGGATATCATAATGGTCTCAGGCGTCATATCCGAGACGGCAAGGATCAAATGGATGCTGGAGAAAGCGGGAGGGCCGCTCTCAACCCTTACGGCCGGCATCGAGCCTCTGGATAGTCTTACTGCGGAGATCGACAGCCTCCTGCTCCCCACCGGGGAGATCTCCGATGATGCCAATCCTTTCCTGAGAAGGCTCCGCAAGCAGGCAAGGTCGCTCCGCGTGGTTGTACTGGAGAAGCTCCAGGGCATCCTCGATTTTCTGAAAACCAGGTCCATGGTCATGGAAGACCTCATAACCATCCGCAACGACCGCTACGTGATCCCCTTGCGGCATGACTATGGAAGCCACATCAAGGGCATTACCCATGATTTTTCCCGCACGAACAAGACCGCATTCGTGGAGCCGCTTGCTGTCGTGGAAGAGAACAACACGCTTAACCAGGTGCGCTCGGATATCAAGGAGGAAGAGAACAAGATCCTGCGCGATCTTACTGCCCAGATCCTCGCTGAAGGGGCAAGCATCCGGAACAATCTCAATGTCTACGGGCTCCTCGATCTCATCCATGCCTGCGCATCCTGGGCCGTGAAGCATCAAGCGGTCATCCCCTCCCTGTCGCAGGACGGGATCGATCTGAAAGGTGCGCGGCACCCCATTCTGCTCGAACGTCTGGGCAAAAGGACCGTCCCGCTCGATATCACGATGCCTGCAGGCAAGGACTGCCTCATCATCTCAGGGCCGAACGCGGGCGGCAAAACCGTAGCGCTCAAAACGCTCGGGCTTCTTATGATCATGGCCAAGAGCGGGCTCGCCATACCGGCCAAAGAGGAGTCTGTGATCTTCCCGGTGAGTTCGGTGCTCGTGGAGATGGATACGGGCCAGGACATTCAGCACGGCCTCTCATCCTTTACCGCCCATGCCATGACGCTGAAGCATATCTACGAGCATGCCGGACCGGGAGACCTCGTCCTCCTCGACGAGCCGGGCACCGGGACAGAGCCCCAGCAGGGGGCGGCCATTGCCGTCAGCTGCATCGATGCCTACCGGAAGAAGGGTGCACGGGTCGTGGTTACATCCCATGCCGATCTTATCAAGCTTTACGGGCTCTCCAGCGAAGGCGTGGAGAACGCTGCGACCGCCTTTGACGATACGGGCCTGAAACCGCTGTTCAGCCTCCAGTACGGAGTAATCGGGCAGAGCAGGGCCTTCGATATCCTCAAGTCCGTGGGCTTTCCTGCCGAGATTATCCACGAAGCTAAAACGATCACCACCGGCGACGGAGGATCGGCTCTGGCAAGGGCCATGGAGGACATCTCCCAGGCGTCATCCATGAAGCTCAAAGCCGAAGAAGAGCTGGACCGGGCACGGGAACTCAAACTGCAGGCGGAAGAAAAGGTCAGGGATGCGGAGCGGGAGAAGATCAACCTCTCCTTGCGGTACAAGCGCCTCATGGACAGGGTGGAAATACTTGCAAGCAAACCGCAGCGCAAGGAAAAGATCGAAGAGGTCCGGGCGTCGGTAGAAGCGCAGGAGCTCGACGAGATCCGGAGGGAAAGCGAACCGGCACAGGTACTGGCCATGAGAAAGGGTGCATCGGTCGTGCTCAAGGGCACGAACACCACAGGCCAGGTGGTGGAGCTTTCCCATGACCATGCAGAGGTCCTCATGGGCCAGAAGCGCCTCAAGGTGAGCCTCGACCAGATCGAAGCCATTGGTGAGGAAGAAGACCCGAAGCCCATGCGTGTGGACATGCATGTCCGGGCCATTTCGGAATATGTGCTGCCGATCAATGTCGTGGGAATGCGCGTGGACGAGGCACTGCCGGTCATCGAGAAGGCTGTAGACCAGGCGCTGCTCTCCGGGCAGAAGAGCGTCGAAATCATCCACGGTGCCGGCACAGGAAGATTGAAGAACGCCATCCGGGAATACCTCAAAGGGCTCGAAGCGGTGAAGGGGTATTCCGACAGCACGGTAAGAGAAGGCGGCGGGAATAAGACTATCGTTATGTTCGACAAGGGCTGATGGAAAGAGACAACGTAGAAAAGGTCAGAAGCGCCATCGACATCGTCTCCGTCATTTCAGGGTATGTGAGCCTGAAGAAGAGGGGAAAGACGCATGTGGGTCTGTGCCCGTTCCATACCGAAAAGACGCCGTCTTTCCATGTGGACGCTGAGCGGCAGTCCTACAAGTGCTTCGGGTGCGGCAAAGGCGGCGACGTCTTCAACTTCGTGATGGAAAAGGATGGCTTAAGCTTCCCCGAGGTACTGAAAAAACTTGCTGACCAGGCAGGCGTCTCCATCGAGATGCCGGGTAAAGGCAGGAGCTCGGAGAAGACTGTTTTTTTTGAGGCGAACAAGCTGGCCCTGGAGTTCTACCGGAAGACCCTCCACTCCTCCAAAGGGGCGGATGCGATGGATTACCTCAAAAAAAGAGGCTTGAGCAGCGCGACCATCGACGCGTTCGAGCTGGGATATGCCCCCGACTCATGGGAAGACCTGGGACGCTTCCTGAAATCAAAGGCGATTCCGCTCGAGGCGGCCTGCAAGTGCGGTCTTGTCGCAGAGCGGAAAACGAATGGCTACTATGACCGTTTCCGCAACCGGGTGATCTTTCCCATCCGGGATATCACCTCGGACGTGATCGGCTTCGGCGGCAGGATCCTGGCCAAGGGAGATCCCAAGTATCTTAACACGCCCGAATCGCCGATCTTCAGGAAGCGGATGGTCCTGTACAACCTCTGCAGCGTCAAGGGGACGCTTAAGGAGAAAGGCGTGGCGATCGTGGAAGGGTATATGGATGTGGTCTCTTTGAGCAATGCGGGTTTCAAAGAGGCGGTTGCGACTTTGGGGACTGCCCTGGGCGAAGATCATGTGCGGCTCCTGAGCCGTTTTACGGACAAGATCCACCTGGTGTTTGACGGTGACAAGGCCGGAAGGAACGCAATGCTCCGCTCGGTCGACCCCTTTCTCAACTGCGATGCCACTCCCAAGGTCGTCCTTCTTCCCGACGGCAAAGACCCTGACGATGTGGCTAGGACAGACCCCGAACTGTGGAAGGATCTGCTCGGCCATGCTCCCTCCATATGGGATTTCATTTTTGATGAATCTTTTTCCACCAAAGATACATCCAAACTGGAAGATAAAAAGATTCTTATGAAGGAGCTTGTTCCCGTCATATCCCGGATAAAAGATCCGCTTGTCCGGGAACACTTAAGCCAGAGACTCTCTGTGCGGCTTAAAGTTTCGGAGGAGGTGATCACCCGGCAGATAAACAAGGGCGAAAGCGAACGCCCGGTCGGCAGCACCCAACCCGTTTCCCGCGAGCATTTACCCATGGAGGAAATTGTTGCGCGGCTTATGCTCTTCGATGAGTATGCAATCCGGGTGGTAAAAGGGCTCGGACTTGACGGGGCCGTAAAAGACAGCGAGCTTTCCCGGTTGATCAGTTTTCTGGTGGAAAAAGGAAAGAGGGGACTGGATGCCTACGACTGTCCGGCGGATGTCAGGAAACTGGCTTCCGGGATCTTGGCGGAAGGCGAGTTTCCCGGAGATGCAAAAAAAGCCTTGATTGATATGGCTTGCCGGTTTAAGAGTCTTTCGATCGAATCGGATATACAGCGGATACAACAAGAATTATCTCAAGCTGAGGAAAGTGGAGACCGCGTACGAAGAAACGAATTATTGAAACAAAGACAACAAAAGATGGACGAGAGAAAGCACGTACGACAGTGTGTGACGGAGGAGCTACAGAGGATATGAGCGAGAAAAAGGCCTATACCAAAGAAGTAAAAAAATTGCTCGCCATGGGGAAGTCCAAAGGTTATCTGACCTACGAAGAGGTCAATGATGCCCTTCCCGATGACGTGATTACACCCGATGACCTTGAAGACGTCATGGACCTTTTCTCTGAAAAAGAGATTCAGCTCGTGGATACCGAGGATGAGTACGAGACGACCGATGAGGCGATTGATTTTCACGAGGATGGCGCACTGCGTGCCCCGGATCCGGTTAAGATGTATCTTCATGAGATGGGATCCGTATCCCTGTTGTCCCGCGAAGATGAAACCGAGATAGCAAAGAGGATCGAGGCTGGACAGCGCCAGATCCTGAACGTCATCATCAATTCACCTGTTACGGTCAAAGAAGTGCTCCAGATCGGTGCAGCGCTCAAGAACGGCGAGATCCGGCTCAAGGATGTCGTTGATATCGATGATATCTTCGAAGTCGAGGAAGAAGCGTCCCTTGTCAAGGCCCTGGAGATCATCACCGAGATCGAGACACGGCAGGCAGATCTCAAGGCGCTCAAAATCAAGTTCTTCCATGTGAGCAAGGCAAAAGAAAAAGAGCGCATCAAACACGAGATGGCGACCGTGAGCCGTGAGATCGTCAAGATGATCCATGATATTCACTTCCTTCCTGAGCAGATCGAGTTGTTTGGAAGCAGGCTCAAGGAGTTGAAACGCCAGATCGAGGCAAAAGAAAAGCTCATGGCTCTTTACGAGCAGCGGTTCGAGAGGGACCTCGAAGATATCAGGCAGATCCATGTAATCGTCTGTGCCGGTGACGAGAACGGCTCGGCGTGCGAGTTTCTGGAAAAGTACTCGCTGAGCTCCGATGAGTTTATCGAAATTGCCGAGGAAATCAGCAGGATGAGCAGAGAGATCAAGGCCCTTGAGATCGAGGGCGGGCTCACTGCCCATGGCCTGAAAAAGGCCGTGAGGATCCTCGAGGAGGCGGAAGCCAGGACCAACGCCGCCAAGACAGAGCTTATCCAGGCGAATTTACGCCTCGTGGTAAGCATTGCCAAGAAATACGTGAACCGGGGCTTACAGTTCCTCGACCTTATCCAGGAAGGGAACATCGGCCTCATGAAGGCAGTGGAGAAGTTCGAGTACCGCAGGGGCTATAAGTTCTCCACATACGCAACCTGGTGGATCCGCCAGGCCATCACCCGGGCCATCGCAGACCAGGCGCGGACCATCCGTATCCCTGTGCACATGATCGAAACGATCAACAAGCTCATCCGCACCTCCCGGGCGCTCGTTCAGGAACTGGGCAGAGAGCCCACACCGGAAGAGATCGCGGAAAAGATGGATTACCCGGAGCACAAGGTGCGCAAGATCCTTAAAATCGCCAAGGAGCCCATCTCCCTGGAGACGCCCATCGGCGAGGAAGAAGACAGCCACCTGGGCGATTTCATCGAGGACAAGAAGGTGCCGTCGCCGTCGGATGCGATCATGGCTAAGAACCTCTCCGAGCAGTCCAGGCGCGTGCTTGCAACGCTCACTCCGAGGGAGGAGAAGGTCCTGCGCATGCGTTTCGGTATCGGTGAAAAGTCCGACCACACCCTCGAAGAGGTGGGAAAAGACTTCACGGTCACCCGCGAGCGCATCCGTCAGATCGAAGCCAAGGCCCTGCGCAAGCTCAGGCACCCGGTGAGATCAAAGAAGCTGCGGTCGTTTATCGACTCGTGAGAAATTAAAGAGAAGAATCCGGCTTAACTGGTCCGGATGAGAATATATAGTAAGCCGGGGATGGATACAATCTGTCCCCGGCTTTTTGCATGGGAAGGTCTGTGCTCCCGCTTTGGTAAACGAGACGGTCTGCTTGAACAAGCAGTTGCTCCATTTCCTTAGAACACCAAGTAAAAGATATAAAAAAAGCCCGCCAAACGGCGGGCTTTTTTGTTTGAATCTTAAACCTTACTAGAAGGCGAACTCAATAGCATTGGCCAGTATGTAAACTGAATCCGGATCATCGATGCCTGCTACATCATAGCTGATGTCTGCATAAGCCATATACGGCTTGTAGCTCAGGTTGTCGGTGATTTTGTAGTTGCCGCCCAGACCGAATTCCCAAGCGGTTGCATCTTCGAAGTTGTTGCCTTCCTGGTTGGACATGACATAAGCGAAATAAGTGGAAAGGGTAAGAGGAGCAACCGGGGTCTTGATGTCGTTGACATAGAGTTTCATCGTGGTCATACCCACCATGCCGTCAGCACTGGAAAAATTGTTGTCGCCGGTATTGCCCCAGGCAAACTCATCGTCAAGAATTACGGTTGCGTTGAAGTCGTCCTCATAACTGAAACCTGCACCGGTTCTGCCCGTTCCACCATTATCATTCCAGCTGCCATAGGCGAACAGGAAGCCGGGGGTCATGGCGTCAAGAGCTTTCCAGACATTCAAGTACAGGCCTAACGTAGCCCATTCTTCGTCGACATTAACAGGGACTGATCCAAATATCGGATGAGTGAGTGTGTAAGTATTGTCAAATTGATATCTCTTGTAATTAATTTCTGCCTCGAAGGACACTCCGACGTCGCCGTTGAATGCGAGAACGGTGTTCAGCATCTTAAGACCATCGCCTTCAACACCCTCAACTGGAAGACCGGAGAGAGTGGCAGGGACGGGGAAGTCCGCAATGTCTATGTCGGTGTAGAAAAGAAGGGGCTTGATGTAAACGCTGCCGGCCTTTGTCACAGCGAAAAGTCCATAGTGGTCTGTATCACTGTTCTCTGCCTCTGCATTTCTACCTTCCTCACCACGCTCCCATACTTTCTCCAATACACCGCCGATAAGGCCCACAGGGGTTTTGGCGGTGAGCTTCACTCTCCAGCGGCCCTGTTTGTCGTCAGCAAAGGTGGTTCCCCAGACGGTGCCGTCCATGAGGCCCACATCAAGGGTGAAGGTGTCATTAATTTTGTGAGTAATAAAGGCGCGCTCGATCAGGATATTGTCGTCAGCCTGTGCCGGTTCAGCCAGAGCTGCTTTGCCGCCGGAGCCCCAGGTCACATCAGTAATGGCTAGCTTGAAATTCAATGAGGTGTCGCCAGCCGTGATCTTCGGATAGAGGTTGATATCCTGCTCGTAGAAACCGAAGCTGCTGTCATTGTACGTAGCATCGGTACCCGGTGCCCGATTATAGTTGAACCAATACTTGCCCTCAGCCCAGAAATCACCCGTCATGCTGAATGTGGCCTGTGCATATGCCGAGCCTGCAAAGAGCAACATCAGCATCGTGGCTACTAAAACTTTCTTCATCTAAATCCCTCCCTCTTATAATTTTTATCTTTTTTTGCCTTCAGGCCCTTGCCCCAACGAACGTCCCAACAACGACCGAAAATAAGGGCCCGTGAAACACGTACACAAAACTCCATCGATATAAACTTATACAACTAGCATGCCAAGATAATTAGGTGAATATTAACAGATACATACTAAGATCAGTCTGGCGGGTATGTTGAATTTGCAACACAAACAGCACTCGGTGGTTGCAAAAATAATACATGAATTATCAGGGATTATAGCTTTTCAAGACCCTGTCAAAAAAATGTTGCCGGTGTCGGAATCCCGTTGATACCTCGTGAAGGGCAGGGGTGAGAATTCTCCCGGCAAACTTATTTATTAATAGGAAACATGGCAGTTGCGCTTGAAGTTATGTCTTGATGGGGTAAACAGAAAAAAGATAAAGGTCCCTTGGGCAAGGCTTGTCCGGAAGGTCTGTGGGCCTTGGCTCCCGGTTCGTCTTTACCTCGAGCGCAAAATGGTATAGGTAATTGATGTGACCCTTCACGAAGGGGTAATCAAGACCTGCCGTGCATCAACACAGTCCGGGGAGGAATATGAATCCGCAGGTATTCAGGGAATATGATATCAGGGGCGTTGTCGGGAAGGATCTTGACGAGGAATTCGTGCAGCGCTTTGCACAGGCAATGGGGGTTTACTGGTCCGGCCACGGGGTGAAAAAGGTCTCCCTAGGCATGGACGCCCGCTTGAGCTCTCCCTGGTTTATGGAGATCCTGAAAAAGGGAATAGCAGGAAGCGGCATCGATGTCTTCGACCTCGGGATGGTGCCCACACCGGTCATGTATTTTTCTCTGTTCCGGCTCGACTTAGACGGCGGGATTCAGATCACCGGCTCCCACAATCCTGCGGACAACAACGGCTTCAAAATTGCGCTGGGCAAGAGCACCATCTATGGAAAGGATATCCTGGATGTCCGCACCGTCATGGAGCAGGGCTCCAGGGTGGAAGGAAACGGCAGTATCCAGGCGTACGACATCGTGCCTGAATATATCGAGGATATCATCTCCCGCATTGAGAAGTGCGAAAGGAGCCTGAAAGTGGTCATCGACCCGGGCAACGGCGTGGGCGGGGCCACTGCCATGGCTGTCTGCAAAGCGCTCGGCATGGATGTGAAAGGGATCTGCCTGGAGCCCGACGGCAACTTCCCGAACCACCATCCGGACCCGACGACCGTAAGCGGCATCGCCATGCTCCGGCAGGAGGTGCTGAAAAGCGGGGCGGATATCGGCATCGGGTTTGACGGGGATGCGGACCGCATCGGCGTTGTCGATGCAAAAGGACATTCCGTGTACGGAGATATGATCGCCGCGATCCTTGCCCGGGAGATCCTGAGGCGGAAGCCCGGAGAAAAGATAATCGGTGAGGTGAAGTGTTCGAAGGTCTTCTTTGATGAGGTCCGGAAGGCAGGAGGCATCCCCATCATGGCCAAGGTTGGGCATTCCCCCATGAAGGCGCGCCTGCATCAGGAAAAGGCTGCTCTGGCAGGCGAGATGAGCGGTCATATATTTTTCCAGGACCGCTGGTACGGGTTCGATGATGCCGTCTATGCCATGGCAAGGCTCCTGGAGATCCTCTCGGCAGAAGAAAACCCCCAGGCGGTTTTCGACAGGCTCCCCAAGATGCACAATACCCCTGAAATCAGGATCGACTGCCCGGACGAGATCAAATTCCAGGCAGTGGAGAAGTTTACTGCCTATGCGAAGCGCACGTCTTTGGAGTGTGTGGATATCGACGGGGTGAGGTTTACTTTAGAAGGTGCATGGGGTCTGGTGAGGCCGTCGAATACCCAGCCGGTGATCGTCCTGAGATTCGAGGCCGGGACAAAAGAAAAGTTGGATGAGATCAGAAGAAAATACCAGGGCTTACCTTGACGGGATCATCAGAAGCCTTATGTGAGGGCTTTCGACGGTGTTGCGTGAAGGTACGCTAATGGGATATGGTTAACACACGGCTTAATGCAAGAAGGATTGTGAGGTTCAACAATGATGAATAGAGGAACAATGATTATTGCTGTGTCGGCATGGCTTCTGTTCATGGCGGTGCCGATGCAGATTCTGTATGCAGCAGGACTCTACGTGCGGGAAGGCTCAAGCGCAGCCGTCCGGGAGGCACCCTACAGCAATGCGAAGATTATCGGGATGGCCGAGAGCAATGATTATCTCGAAATTTTTGAAACTCAAGGCGAATGGTCAAGGATAAAGACCCCCAAGGCAGATGAGGGATGGGTGAAGACCCGTATTCTGACGAAGCAGATGCCCAGGGTCCTGATCATCAATCAGCTCAACGAGAAGATCAAGGCCCTCACGCAGGAAAACATGACGCTCCAGGAGGAGAACACCCAGTTTCAGAGAGACAACCGGGAGCGAACATTCAAGATGAGCGGAGCGTCCAGGGAAATAGAAGATGTCAAGCAGCAGTATGAGAATCTCAAGCTGGAATCCAGCCAGTATCTTGACCTCAAGAACCGTTACACGACTCTCCAGAAGCAGTTCAAGGAAACATCGGATACCATGGACAAGCTCACCCGGGAGAACTCCAGGCTGAAAACCTCCGAAAGACTGATATTCACCCTTTTAGGAGGCGGCTTTATCATCATCGGTCTCGTCATCGGTTCGCTGCTCCAGATGTTCCGGGGAAAGCCGAAGAAGGGCGGGTATAAATTATAAGGCATTGAAGGGGGTTGCATGTTGAAGAAATATGAGAAGGCCGGCGAGCAAGTCTCTATCAAGGGGGTTTTGAAGGCACGGGAAGCCATCTCTCACTATATCCAGCGAACCAACCTCATTTACTACTCGGAGCTCAGCAGGCTGCTCGGCTGTGACGCCTTTGTGAAGCACGAGAATCACATGCCGACCGGCTCGTTCAAGATACGAGGCGCCATCAATTTCTTCCATACTATCCCCAAGCAGAAGGTTGAAAGCGGGGTCCTGGTCTCCACCAGGGGAAATCACGGTCTGGCCATGGCCTGGGCCGCACGGTGGTTCAATGTCCCCTGCACCGTTGTCGTGCCCGAGAACAACAATCCCGAAACCAACCGCATCATCGAAAGCTTCGGCTCTGAGCTCATCGTGCGAGGCAAGGATTTTTACGATGCCCAGTTCTACTGCGACGAGCTTGTTGCCGCCGCAGGGTACTACTATGTGGAGCAGGGCAATGAACCGGAGATGCTCAACGGGATCGGGACCATGGGCCTGGAGATCTTCGAAGAGCAGAGTGATGTGGATGTCATTATCTGTCCCATCGGCGGAGGAGCCGGGTGTGCATCGCTCCTCAAGGTGGCGCAGGCGATCAACCCCGGCGTTGAGATCATCGGGGTCCAGGCCGAAAAGGCCCCGGCCTTTTCGATGTCGCTCCAGCAGGGAGACTGGGTCGTCATCGACAAGGCGGAAACCATAGCGGACGGGCTTGCAGCCCGGAGCGTTTTCCAGCTGCCCTACATGATCATGAAGGACCATATCAAAGATGTGGTCCTGTTGACCGAAAACGAGATCCTCGAAGGGATTACGCTGGCCTTGGCCACAACCCATAACCTTGCAGAGGCGGCAGGGGCAGCCTCGATCATGGCCGCCATGAAGAGGAAGGACAAGCTCGCAGGCAAGAAAGTGGCGCTCATCATGTCGGGAGGCAATCTCGACAAAGTCCATCTCGAGCAGGCGCTCAAGCATTCATCGGACAGGGGCTGAAGCTATTCTTCCGTTTCGATATCGTCCAGCGAGTCGAAATAGGCCTCCCACCTTGAGTTGATGAGGTTCTGGATCCTTTCGATCTCTTCTTCCGGCAGGATGTGGAACCTGCCCTGCGCCTTGAAATACTCCCGCACGGGAAGCAGCTTTCTCTTGTCCATGAGTTTCCGTGATGCCCCGGTGTGGCGGAGCCGGCCATGTTCCCTTTCCCAGAGCTCGAACAGGCCTGTCTCCACGGCGAGCTTGCCCACCTTGACCGAATATTTCGGCGCGAACCCCCAGCCCGGCGGGCATGGGGTGTGAATGTGGATATATTTTACTCCGGAGAAGGTCAGGGCCTTCCGGATCTTGTCATAGAGGTCCAGCGGGTAGGCCGCTGAGGTGGTTGCGACATATTCGATGTCGTGGGCTGCCATAATGGCGGCCACGTCCTTCTTGGGCTGGAGCTTGCCCTTGATGGGCGTATTTGCCGTGATCGCCCCTTTCGGCGTCGTGCCTGAGCGCTGGACGCCGGTGTTCATATACCCCTCATTGTCGTAGCAGATGTAGAGGAAGTTGTCGCCCCGTTCGCATGCGCCCGAGAGCGACTGCAGGCCGATGTCGCTCGTGCCGCCGTCTCCTGCCCATCCTACGACATTGATTCCTTTCTTCCCCAGGACCTTGAGTGCTGCGAGGACGCCGGTGGATGCCGCTGCGGTCGAGGCAAAGGTCACATTTAATGACGGTATTTTCGTAGCGGCAATGGGATAGAGCCCCTGAAGCACGGTCAGGCAGCTTGGCGGCACCACGATGATCGTGTCCTTGCCGAGCGCTTTGAGCCCTATCCGGTAGGCGATGCCAAGGCCGCACCCTGCGCAGGCCCTGTTGCCGGGATATACGAGTTCCTCTTCGGGAAGGCTCAGGATGTTAGTTTTTACCTGCATCGTTTGGATCTCCTCTTAAAGGAACGATTTGCTTTAAAGTTTAAGCCCGATCCATCTGGTTTCTTCACCCTGAAGGCCGCCTGGGGAGCACGATGTCTTGAATGCCTCGTAGAGATCGTGAGTAGCGATCTCTCTCCCTCCCAGGCCCAGGATGTAATTTACCAAGGACGGCCGCGTGCCGTTGTTCTGCGTATGGTGATAGAGTGCCGATTTGATATCCGAGGTCAGAGCTCCCTGGTACCCATAGCTCAATGCCTTTTCAAACACGATTACACCTCTGCAGGAGCTCAAAGCCTGCGCGATAATCTCGGCAGGGAAGGGCCGGTAGAGGTGCACGCTCATCACGCCGGCCTTTATCCCTTCGCCCCTGAGCGCGTCCACCACGTCACGGAGGTGATAGGAGAGAGAGCCCAGGCTCACCGCGATGAAATCGGCATCTTCACAGAGATACGGCTCGATGAAGGGATCGCCTCCCCGGCCGAACACGGACCGGAACCGCTCGTCGACCTTCTGAAGAGCCGGTATGGCATCGAGCATGTTCTTCTGCAGCAGATACCTGATTTCCATGTATCCGTGGGCCATGTCTCCCCGGATATCAGGCCGGACATCGGGCAGGGTGACGGTGTTGAGGTTCGCAGGCCTCTTCGGATCGAGGCTGTAAGCCGGGTTATAGGGAGGTAGGAACCTGTCTGCAAGCGCGGCCTCCGGCGCGTCAAAGGGCATATAGGTATGGGAGAGGAGGTATCCGTCGTAGCAGACCATCACCGGGACCATAACCTCTTCGGCCAATGAGAACGCCTTGAGCACGGTATCGATGATCTGCTGGTGGTCGTTCGCATAAATCTGGATCCATCCCGTATCCCGCTGGGAAATGGAGTCCTGATGGTCGTTCCAGACCGTCCATGGGGCTCCCACGCCTCTGTTCACCACGCACATGACAAGGGGAAGCCTGGCGCCGGCAGCCCAGTGGATCTGCTCATGCATATAGAGCAACCCGTTGGCGGACGTTGCGGTAAAGGACCTCGCACCGGCGGAAGTGGCTGCGATGCATACGGCCAGCGCGCTGTGCTCGCTCTCCACCGGCACATACTCCGCATCCATCTCTCCTGACTCGATGAACTCGGAGAGCTTTTCCGTAAGCGGCGTCTGGGGCGTTATGGGATATGCAGCGATGACCTGAGCCCTGGCAAGCTTTACCCCCAACGCTGCAGCGACATTTCCGGATTCGATCACTTGCATGGGTCTTCCTTTACTCCTTCAAGAAAACTCGCTTCATCCACCATGGTGATTGCCTTGGTGGGACATTCCTGTGCGCATATCCCGCAGCCCTTGCAGTAGTCATAATCGATTTTTGGCGGGACCCCCCGGCTGATCACTCCGTCAGGGCAGTAGAGCCAGCAGATATAGCAGGCAGGCGCATTTCTCTTTCCGGGCGTGCAGGTCTGCGGGTCGATGACAGGCCGGGCGATCCTCCATGAGCCGGTCTTGCCCGCGTCACCCGGCCCGGCCTCGCTGAAGGATATGTTTTTGCAGTAGTCTTTCTCGTCTTTCAACGGGGGCCTCCGATGGTGGTGTTCTCGTAGCAGAGCCACGCCGCACGGGCGTTTTCCTTTGGTTTCCTGCCGGCAAACTCTTCTTCGATGGCCCTGGTGAGGACGTCCATGTCGACAAAGTGCGCGGCTTTTGCGAATGCCCCGATGATGCCGCTGTTGACCACCCCTGCAGGCAGGCCTGCCCTGACCGAGAGATCCGTCACATCGGCAATGGCAACTTTTCTCCCGTTAAAGGAATAATTTGCCTGTGTCCTGGGAGAATTGATGACGATGAGGCCGTCTTTCTTCAGCCCTGCATCGACGTCGACTTCTTCCAGAAGGAGGTAGTCGAGTACCACCACGATGTCGGGCCTGGTCGTGGGGGAAAGATCGAAAATCTTATCTTTCGATACTTTCAGCGAGGTGAATACCGGTGCTCCCCTTCTCTCGGTGCCGAAGGTCGGAATCATCGCAACCCCGGTATAACCTGCAGCGAACATCGCCTTTGCAACGATCTTTGCAGCGGTTATAGCCCCCTGTCCGCCTCTCCCGTGCCACCTGATCTCGATGCATTCTCTTTCCATAGCCCACCTATCCGTGATTATCGGCAGCATGCAGGAGAGACTCCTGCTGCATTCGAATCAAGCCGGGCAAGACTATACACTAATTAGGGTATTTAATCAACGGAACCAAAAGACAGCCAAAAACATTATCTTGAATGCAATAAATGAAGAGCAGCACGCATGGGTTTCCCGTCCCGGCCAAGGCACATACTTTGCATAATTATATTGCATGTCTCTAGGGAAGAGGATTTTTATAAGAGGAGGAGACTTATGATTACCAGGGAAGCGAGAAGAATACGCAGCAAAGAAAGCTTTATCCCGGATGATTTATCTCAGAACAGGTCGCTTGCGCTCTTCACCGAGAGCATCGTTTCTCTGCTCTCAAGTCCTTCCCTGAATAATGCGATGATCGATCTCGTATCCCTGATGGGGCAGACATTCCCTCAGGCTGCGCCTGCGTTTTACGTCACCATGTGCGGGTCCCAGGCGCAGGCATATTCGGTGCTCGACCGGCTCCGGGACGGGCCTGACGATGCCGGGAGGGTCTTGGGGAGCCGGCACTTCAGCTACATCCCTGTCACGGTAGGAGGACATCCTCCGCTTATCCGGAACCGCATGGATATGCTTCTTATGGATACCCCCATCACCAAGGTTGTCCTGTCGATAAACTCAGGAATCCATGACGGAATCTTTCGGGAATGGGTCAAAATCTTGACGCCGGCAGTTGTCAAGCTCATGGATCATGAGATGCTCCTCCACATGGCATACCGGGACGGGCTCACGGGCCTGCTCAATTACCGTGCATTCGAGGAGATGCTTCATGCCGAACAGGACAGGGCCCAGAGGTACCAGACAGCGTTTTCCGTCATGATGGTCGATGTCGACTGGTTCAAGAAGATCAACGACAGCTACGGCCATCAGATCGGAGACGTGGTGCTCAAATCGCTCGCGAACAGGATTACCCGGTGCGTCCGGAAAAGCGATCGTGTATTCCGGTACGGAGGAGAGGAGTTCGCCATCATACTCCCCCATACGGGCATCCAGAAGGCCGGAAAGCTGGCGGAAAGGATCCGGTGCATTATCGAGAAGACAGGGTTTATCGCCGGCCTGCATATTACCATCAGCATCGGGATCAGCGAGTATAAAGAGGGTCTTGCAACCTGCGACCTGGTCAAGCAAGCCGACAAGGGTCTTTATCTGGCAAAGAAACGCGGGCGGAACCGGGTTGAAATAATGAAAGGCATTTCATGAACATCGATCTCCTGCTCAATTTGAAATTGGGCATCCATGCCCAGGTATCAGGAGGAAGTAAAGTACCGGGGGATGTGGTCGAAATCATCGATGAAGACCTGTTCGTCTTCTCGCCGAGATCAGGCCTGGATGCCTCGGAAGGAACGCTGGTGAGGCTCTCTGACGGCCAGGATTCCGTGCTTGCCAGGGTCATGGAGATCACCGAAGGCGGCATCAGGATGAGCATCGAGTGCTATGCATCTCCCGGCAACGAGCGCAGGCAGGATGTCCGTATCTATGACAGGATCTACTTCCAAGCCGGGTTTCTCTGTCATTCCGACAAGAAATCCGAGGTGTTGCCGGAAACCATGGAAAGGATCAGGGGCAATAAACTCATCATCGATTCTTTTCTGAAGGGAAAGTACGGCCATACCGGATCCAATGAGGCGCCCTATTCACGGGAGCCGTCGTTCAATCAGTCACTCTGGGAGCTGAACCGGAAGGTCGACCTGCTCATCCACATGTACCTGGCAGAGGATTTCATGACATTAATGAAAACCTCGCCCAGGGATGTGAATATCAGTGCCTCGGGCATCAGGTTCATTACCAGGGAATCGTTCCGGGCGGGCGACCTCCTGGAGATCAATCTCATCCTGCCCATGGCGCCGCTGCTCTTCATGAGGCTCGTGGGTGAGGTCATCCGCCTGAAACCCGTCACTTCTTACGAAACTCAGCGCTATGCCGTCGCAGCCAGGTTTCTCCAGGTGGATGCCGAAACAAGGGAAGACATCATCCGCTATCTCTTCAGGCGGCAGCGCGAGGTCTTGAGGAAGAGGCAGGCCTGATCAGGCTGAAGGCCGAACAACCGGGTATACGAAATCACTATTGGGATTGACACCTGCCTGCACTAGCGCTTATAGTCCGGCATCGTGAAAGGCATTGCTTCATACCGTAAGGCCCTCTGGATATCCCTTGCACTGATCGTACTCGTTGTGGCCTTAGGCGCAGTATACTTCAGCCTCGATGCCTACCGGGAGATTCAGAGGCTCAAAACAGGCTCCATCTGGCACATCCCTTCAAAGATCTACAGCCGTCCGTTCACGCTCGAGGCAGGGGTCGATGTCGGGCGGAGCGGCTTACTTGAGAGGCTTAAGCGTCTGAGATACCGTCAAGTGTCAAAGGTGAGTGCCCCGGGCCAGTTCTCGCGGGATTCCAAAGGCATCACTCTTTTCATCCACTCCTATTCATACATGGGTAAGCAGCACAAGGCGCGGAAGGTCGGGCTCATCCTCGAAGGAATGAGGATCACCGGCGTCATGCTCCCCGGGAAGAAGCAGTACGTAAAGAGCGTCCTGCTGGAGCCCGAGTGCATTGCAGAGATCTTCGACGATCTGTATGAAGACCGGACGCTCGTGAAGCTGGAAGAGTGCCCGGAAAATCTCATCGATGCGATCATCACCACCGAAGACAGGCGGTTTTACCACCACTGGGGGATCGACACGAGGTCACTGATCCGGGCCGTATTCACCAACGTGAAGCACCGGAGTATCCATGAGGGCGGGTCCACGATCACCCAGCAGCTCGTCAAGAATCTCTTCCTCACGAACAAGCGCACCTTTTCCCGGAAGCTCAAGGACATGTGGATGGCCGTAATCATGGAGACGGTCTATTCCAAGGACCGGATCTTAAGCATGTATGTCAACGAAATCTACATGGGAAGCTACGGGCATGCAGGTGTGTGCGGCCTGGGCAGGGCTTCGAAGATGCTCTTCGACAAGGGCATATCCGAGATAAATCTCTCCGAGGCGGCGCTCCTGGCAGGGATGATCAAGGCGCCCAATGCCTATTCGCCCTATACCTATCCGGCCAAGGCCCTTGCCAGGAGGAACATGGTGCTCGCCCTCATGCTCGAAGAAGGCAAGATCACCCGCAAGGAGTACGAGAAGGCGAAGCGGAGATCCTTGAACGTGGTAAATCTCGTCCCGAGGAAGAGGCAGGCACCCTATTTTGTCGATCATGTCCTGTCGCTTACCAGGGATCAGCTGCCTGAAGCCCTGCTGGAAAAGGGTGGGTATCAGATCTACACCACCCTTGACATGCATATGCAGAAAACAGCCGAGACCTTCCTGGCCCAAGGCCTGGCGGACAAGGCTAAATCGATAGACGGCGCAGCGGTCATCATGGCCCCCAATACCGGCGAGATCCTGGCACTTGTGGGGGGCAAAGGATATGCAGGATCCCAGTTCAACCGTGCGACAAGGATACGCCGGCATATGGGCTCGCTCGTGAAGCCCGTGATCTATTATACTGCCCTGAAAAGAGGCTATACCCTTTCCTCATATGTGGAAGATGCCCCCATCAGTATCCGCCTGAACGACGGCACCGCCTGGACACCGCTGAATTATGACCGGGTGCCTCACGGCCGTGTCATGCTCAAGGACGCGCTTGCCAATTCCTATAATCTTGCAACCGTAAGGCTCGGTATGGACCTCGGGGTATCGAGCATTATCATGGAGATCGGCAAGGTCCTTCCGTTGACCGTGAGCAAGGCCAATCCTTCGGTTCTCCTCGGTGCTCTTGAGTGCTCTCCCCTAGAGGTGTCGGCGCTCTACAGCGCTTTTGCAAACAACGGAAACCAGGTGAAGCCCATTGCTCTCAAAGGCATTGTGGACGGAGAGGGAGTGGTCATACGGAAAGACCCGGAACCTGCTCCCGTTCCGGCGCTGGATCCATCAACCGTATACCTGGTCAATGCGGCTTTGCAGGAAGTGATCACGTCGGGCACTGCCAGAGAATCCAGGATATACGGCATGCCCGAGGGTGTCTGCGGAAAGACCGGGACCACCGATGATGCCAGAGATTCCTGGTTTGTCGGGTTCACTCCGCAGATGGTCGTCACGGTATGGCTCGGGGCCGATAAATACCGGTCCATCGGGTACAGCGGTGCAGCCGGAGCGATGCCCATCGCTTCCATGATCCTTGCGCGCCTTTCACGGCCTGTCACATGGCCTGTACCTCAGGATGTCATCATATGCTCCATCGACCCTGTAAACGGCAAGCTGGCCGGTATGTGGACCTCGGGCGGGGTGGATGTTCCCTATATCCGCAATACACAGCCCATCGAGGTGTCGGATTCCGGTACCCCTTCCATCTCCGATATCCCCAAAGCATGGGATTATCTCAAGTCGCTGCTGTGGAAGCTTTCCGAATAAGACAGATCTTTCGTCAGTCCCTGTCATTATGAGGTCACTTGATCGTATGATGGAAACCGACCGGTAACCTTTGCCATGACCCCCGGCATAGGGCCTCTCCTGCAGGAATTTATATACTTGCCCTTTAAAAAAACTCACAGTATGGTATCCGCCATGGATTTCAGAGGTGCTGTTTGTGCGTGGTGCAGGCTGAACAAGGGGCCGATCGAGGATTGTCTCCAATGCCCCCGGTTCCGGAAATACGAGCTCAAGGAAGACCTTGTGCTCAATGCTTCAGCTTTCTGTGAGCTGTGTAAAAAGAAAGACGACTCCGGATTGAAGGTCTTCTGCGAAACGAACAGAAAGCTCCAGAAAGGCTCGGATGAACCGTTCGACTGCTATAAGTACGATCCCGATATGAAATCCGTGAAAGACGTTCAGACACACGTTGTCACGGTATTCCTGTCGCATATGGGGAAGTTGTGCCTTGTGCGGCGGAGCGAGAAGGTGGGGACATACAAGGGGCGCTGGTCAGGGATCAGCGGGCACCTCGAAGGCGACCCGCAAGAGCACTTCATGGTCGAGCTGTGGGAAGAGACCTCTCTGAAGCCCGGAGAATACGTTCTCCTGCGTCAGGCCGGGACCGTAGTAATCCCTGATGAGAAGAATGCACGCATCTGGTGCGTGCACCCGTTCCTCTGTGAGGTACACGATCCTTCCCGGATTACCCTGGACTGGGAGAATACCGAGCTCCGCTGGGGCGATCCCCGGGAGATGAAGGAGCTCGATACGGTACCAGGCCTCTGGGAAGTGTACGAGCGTGTATCGAGACTGCCGCTGGAGCGTGAGCTCTCGGCCTTTGTGAAAGCCGTGAAAGACGACCGCGAAAGCGGGGCCAGGCAGCTCGCAACGGAAGCAATCGATTTCCTGGGAAGAATGGTCCGGGCATCGAATGCCGCTCGGGCCGTAACGCTCCTGGACGATCTTTTTTATGCATGCCGTGAAATAAGCATGTCCCGTCCGTCCATGGGCATCATCTCGACCTCGCTCGACTTCCTGCTCCGGGATATGCAGACCTTCAGTTCCCTGGACATCGCGGGGGCGAGGTCTCAGATCGCCTCGCTCATAGCGAAGCACCTCAAGGAGATGGATGCTGCTCTGGACAAGGCGGTGGAGCATCTCGACCGGATAATACCGGAGAGATCGACTGTCCTGCTCCACTCGTACAGCTCTTCACTGATCCATGCGTTTCCCCTGCTCAAGGAAAAGCAGTGCTCCCTGATCGTGACTGAATCGCGGCCGGGCTTTGAAGGAAGGACTACGGCGCATGTGGCAGCCGAGATGGGACTGAAGGTCAGACTTATCACCGATGCCTGTGCGGGCCACGAGCTTCCCTCTGTGGACATGGTGCTCATGGGTGTGGACAGCATCGAGCCGGATGGGTCTGTTATCAATAAGGCAGGGTCGTCACTGATCGCCGTGGCAGCGCATACCCTGGGAATCAAGGTATACTTTGTCGGCGAAATCAGGAAAATAAGCTTTGCACGGGGCGAGGTGGCACTCGAAGAGTACGATCCGGATGAGGTATGGGAAAATCCCCCGCACGGAGTTGAGGTGGGGAATCTTTATTTCGACAGGACCAGGCCACAATTCATAAGCGGAATAATCCTGGAAAAGGGTGCTGTTGAACCGGAACGGATCAGGGAGCTTGCCGGATCCCTACTTCCTCTGGATATGTACGGTGCCCAAAAAGACCTGTTGAGGGAAAAGAAACAGGAGGTATGATGAATATCTATTGGTGGTTAAGGGATCATGCGAAAGAAAGACCTGAGAAGATAGCGGTACGGTTCCGCGAAAGCAGGACAACGTATTCCGAGCTGTTTTCGCTGACAGGGAAGCTGGGCACAGCCTTGCGGGATGCAGGGATAGAGCGGGGCGATCATGTGACGGTCGTACTGCCCAATACGCCGGAGTTTGCCATCTCTTACATGGCAGTTGCCGGCATAGGGGGGATCGTAGTGCCGGTGAACCCGTCGTTCACTTCCCGGGAGCTTGCCCATATCCTGAAGGATTCCGACTCAAAGGCGATTATCATCGAAGAGAATAATTTCGCGACGTATGGAGATATCCGCGAGCTGTGCCCGCTCAGTACGGTGATCACCACAGGTGATGGGGGGAACTTCTCCCAGTGGGTGAGCGGAAAGAATAAGGGCATCATCGAGGATATGGACCGGGACGATGTGGCAGCCATGATCTACTCTTCGGGCCTCACCGGGTATCCCATGGGGGCCATGCTTACCCACGGGAATCTGGATCACAATTCCGACCTGATGAGGGTGTGCGCCGATGCCGACGATACGGACACCACGCTGACCATTATCCCATGCTTCCACTCGTTCAGCTCGAGCGTCAACATGCTTTCCATGCTGCGATACGGCGGGACGGCCTACATGGTGAAGAATCTCGACTTCAAGGAGCTCAACCATGTACTCACTCATGGCGGGATCACCTGCATCTGTGCTGTCCCGACCCTGTTTTACGGGCTGCTGCTCCATCCGGATGTCCAGGGCATCGACTACACGAAGATGAAGATCCTTATAGCCGGCGGTTCCGCGCTCTCCATGGAGATCTATACCGGGTTCAAAGAACGTTTCGGTATGGATCTCAGGCAAGGATACGGACTCACAGAGGCTTCGCCCGTGTGCGCATACAACAATCCCCACGTGAAATTGAAACCCGATTCCATAGGACCCACCGTGCCGGGTGTTCAGGCGATGATAGTCGACGAAGAGGGCAGGGTGCTCAAAGCCGGCGAGAAGGGAGAAATCCTGTTCAAGGGTCCCAATATCATGAAGGGATACTACAAGAGGGAGAAAGAGACGCGGGAGATCATCAAAGACGGCTGGCTCTATACCGGAGATCTGGGGTATATGGACGGAGACGGCTATATCTACATAACCGGGTACAAGAAGGATATGATCATCACCTCAGGCTTCAATGTATACTGCAAAGAGGTGGAGAATGTCCTGAATTCGATCCCGGGCGTTCAGGATTCCGCCATCACGGGTATTCCCGATCTCATGAGGGGGGCCATCATCAAGGCATACGTTGTGACCGACGGCTCCGATATCAGTGAAAGCGAAGTGAAGCGCCAGGCCCGCAGACTCCTGGCTTCCTATAAGACACCCCGCAAGGTGGAGTTCGTTTCCCGGATCTTGAGGGATGAGAACGGCAAGGCCCTTATCGAGGAGATCGAGCAGAAAAAATGACAGGGTGCATGCTTTGTCCGAGGCACTGTTCCGCCGACAGGTCGAGGGCTGCAGTCGCCTGCGGCGTCGGTGAGGATCTGATCATCGGCTCCATCGTCATCCACAGGGGGGAGGAGCCGCCACTGGTAACGGGTGCGGGCTCAGGGGCGGTGTTCTTTTCCGGGTGCCCGCTCAAGTGTTCCTATTGCCAGAACAACCAGATAAGCCACCAGGCTATGGGAAAAGTTCTGTCCGAGTCGGAGCTTGCCCGCTCCATGCTTCTTCTCCAGGATCGCGGGTGCTCGAATATCAACCTGGTGAGTCCGACCCACTTCGCGCCCAAGATCATTCATTCTATAAACCTTGCCCGTGAGCAGGGGCTTGATCTTCCAATCGTGCTCAATTCAAGCGGGTACGAGAGCATCGAGAGCCTTAAGGAATGGGAGGGATACGCGGACCTTTTCCTCATGGACCTGAAGTATGGGGATAATGAAACGGGAAAGGGTTTAAGCCGCGTAACCGATTACTGGGACCGCGCACGGGAGGCCATTACATACCTTTGGGAAAAGGCCGGTTCCTTGCGTGTTGATGATAACGGCAAAGGCCTGTCAGGACTTATCGTGCGGCATCTCGTACTTCCCGGCATGCGCTCGAATCCTTTTGCCGTGCTCGAATTTCTGGCCGGACTCTCGCTTGATATCCCCGTGAGTATCATGTCCCAGTACAACCCCTGCTTCTACTCGGGCACTATCCCCGAAATGGGCCGGACAATATCACCTGAAGAATATGAAGTGGTTCTGGAAAAGGCCATCGATTTAAGATTTGTTACGATATACGCCCAGGAAATAGATTCTACGGCGAACTATACGCCCGACTTTTCGGCCGATACGCCCTTTGGAGACTGCTTGAAAATCCTTTGACGGCTTTTGGTTTACGCCGCTCACGCAGCGGCCGTCTGCTCTAAAAGCGGTTTTGATCGAAGCCGGCTCACGTAACGAAAGCAGATCCTTCAGTCATGTAAATCTATTAATTTTGTCACTCCCGATTGTCGATAGTGATAGATGGTATGCTGTTGATTTTAGAAGAATACGAACGCAGATACGGCGAAGAGACCAGGGATCTATTGTACCAGCGCGTACTGGCGATCCTCCTGGTGGGAATCATCCTCATCCCGTTCTTCAGTGTCCTGGATTATGTGGTAGTCCGGGAGTATTTTACCCTCTTTTTTTTCTACCGCATTGCCTGTTCCGGAGCGCTCCTGGCTTTGCTGCTCGGTTATTATACAAGGTACGGCAAAAACAATGCATTTGCACTGGTGACCGTTGCATATATCATTGCGGCCTTCACCATCTCCATGATGTGCGTAAAAATGGGCGGCTATTCGTCGTTTTATTACGTCGGACTCATCATGGTCCTCGTCACTATCGTCATCTTACCCATAAATGCTCCGCAGGCTCTTCTCTTCGGGTTTATGCTTTACCTTATCTATGCCTTGCCCATAATCATGCTCAACGCTCCCGATCCGAACAGCCTGAAAATATTCTTCAGCAATAGTTTCTTCTTTGTCTTTTTCATCGTAATAACGACCCTGCAGGCGTTTGAAGAGACAAAAGTAAGGAGACGGGAATGTAAGCTCAAAACAGAGATGGATGCACTTGCAGAGCGCCTTTCCTACTACGCTCACAACCTAGAGGCCGAGGTGGAAAAACGCGTCATCGAGCTCAAGGAATCCGAGCTCCGTTACCGGGAGCTCTACGAGAATATCATCGATATCGTCATCCTCGTGGACAGGCATTCGAAGATCCTCATGGCCAACCCCCGGTTTTATGATACGATCGGCATTCCTTCCGGCCAGAAGCTTGATTTCAGCTTCATGAACCTCGTGAAGGGGTCGGATACCAGCCTTGTGGAGCGGATGTTCGATCGTCTGCCGACAGAACAGACGGTAAAGGATTTCCAGTTCAGGATCGTAAACCGTCTGGGAAGGGTCTTTGAAGTTGAGTGCAATGCCAAGTGCATCTACAAGGAAACAGATCTCGTCGGCTTCCAAATGGTGATCAGGGATATCACTGTGCGCAAGAAGCTGGAGAGTGATCTGCTCGAGTCATATAAGAAGGTCCAGAGCGCCAGGAATGCAACGATTCTGGGTCTCGCGAAACTCGCAGAATACCGGGATGCAGACACGGGCGCCCATCTTGAGCGCATACGTGAATACTCAAGAGTCCTGGCGCAGGAGTTGTCCGAGAAACCGAAGTTTGCAGCGTATATCACCCAGGATTATATCGATGATATCTATAATTCGTCCATCCTCCACGATATCGGGAAGGTGGGGATTCCGGACTCCATCCTGCTGAAGCCGAGCCGTCTGACCACGGATGAGTTCGAGGTGGTCAAACGTCACTCGTCCCTGGGAGGAGATGCACTCAGGGCGGTCGAAACGAAGCTCGAAGGCCAGTCCTTCCTGAGTCTGGGAAAGGAGATCGCCTATTACCACCACGAGAAATGGGACGGCACCGGGTATCCCAAGGGGCTCAAGGGTGACCAGATCCCCTTATCCGCCAGGATCGTAGCCCTTGCGGATGTGTATGATGCCCTTACCTCCAAGCGGGTCTACAAAGAGGCATTCTCGCACGAAAAGGCCCTGGAGATCATCGTGGAAGACCGGGGCAGTCATTTCGATCCCGAGGTGGTGGATGCATTCATAGCTCATGAGGCGGATTTCCGCAGCATCCGAGAGGAAATGTTCAGAGACCTCGCTACAGCACAGCAACAGCAAGTAACCACATCGTCATAAATGCAGTACTCTGGATAAATCCGGTAGCATTCTCCAGTATTCTTTGAGTAATATGCCGGAAGAGACGGGGTGCCAGAGACGAGGGCCGATACCCTTGGCACGCTCTAATTAGGAATAGATGAATAAGAGGCCCGGCACCTCATGAGCCTGTTCGTCTGTATCACTCTTATCCAACTTCTCGCTGGATACGAGGATACCGGAATATTACTGCTGCTGGGGCTGGGTTGCCGCTGCAGGTGGGTGCCGGTGCCGGGGCAGGTACCGGTTCGGGAGCAGAAGGTCCGGAAGCTTGTCTCCTGCGGTTGCTCATGAGCCTCTTGGTGATGGCTGCGGCCTTCTGGGTATCCATGTAGGAGAGGATTCCGCCTGCTATCTCGCCCTTCATGTTGAGGAAAACCTCTGTGGCCACTTCGAGGTCTATCTGGTTCATGAGATTAGCTGCCGCGTTCGGCTTCATGGAGGAATAGATCTTGACGAGGTGCTTGACTCGCTCATCGCTCACTTGCTTGTACGAGCTGAGTTCGACCTTGATGGATGCTTCGAGCACCGAGAGACGCCTGATCTTCTCATCGATCCGCTTCTCCAGCTCATTCAATTCCTGCTGCCTGATCCTCAAAAGTTCTTCCCGCTGCCTGAGAGAGTCCCATGCAGCCCTGGTATCCTGGGCGGATTCTTTCTTGGCAGCGCTCTGAGATTGCTTTTCTTCCGCCGCGGAAAGGGGATCGATGGAAAAATATATTCCAAGGAAAAAGAGATTCACTATTATCGCGATAAAAAGGATTTTTTTTCCGGTCATTGTATTCTCCCATGCCGCTGGACTGCGATCTCATTAATGAAGTTCATCTCCTGCCTCGCCTGTTCCGCCGTATATCGTTCCAGGTCTATTTCCTTGAGGCGCTCGATGGCTTTTGCTTCCTTTTTCGCCTTGAGCAGTTCCTGACGCTTTGTCTCGATTATTTTCAGTGCCTGGGCGATCTGCTTTTCCGCCTCGGTGATACCGGCTTCCAGATAAAAGATGTAATTATTGTAGGAAATAATCTCCTGCGCCGTAATTCCGGAGTCCATCTTCTCTGTGAGATTCTGCCATACATAAGCCCTCCTGGAAAGAATTGCGGCTTTCAGGTTTTCCAGGTCGATGAGCACCTTTTGAGCCTTGGAGAACTCCTGCAGCGCCAAGTCTTCTCGAATCTTTCTGACTCTGGAGAGCGTCTCAAAACGGAAACGGAATCCCATAATGATCCTCTAGTCTGCCCCGGACAGGATCTTTTTCATCATGCCCAAAACCCCCTCAATGCTTACCATTGCATCGATATCCTGCTTCAGGAAGGCATTGATGGCGTCGATGTGCTTGATGGCGGTATCTATCTGGGGGTTGTTTCCCGAAACATAGGCGCCGATATTGATGAGATCGCGCGCCTCTTCATAGACCGCCTTGTATTCCAGAACCTTACGGGCCATCTTCATATGATCCTTGGTCACGATATCGTTCATCACCCTGCTTACGCTCCTGAGGATATCGACGGCAGGATAATGGTTTCTTGCCGCAAGATCTCTGGAGAGCACGATATGCCCGTCAACGATCGAGCGGACACTGTCCGCAACGGGTTCGTTCATGTCATCGCCTTCCACGAGGACGGTATAGAGCCCCGTAATGCTCCCCTGGGAAGCGGTATTCCCGGCCCGCTCGAGGAGTTTGGGCAGTCTCGCGAAGCATGAAGGGGTGTACCCTTTGGTAGTGGGAGGCTCGCCGACTGCCAGGCCGATCTCCCTCATGGACATGGCAAACCGGGTCACGGAATCCATCATGAGGAGCACGTCGAGCCCTTTGTCCCTGAAGTATTCAGCGATGGCGGTGGCAAGATAGGCTCCCCGGACGCGGATAAGGGCAGGCTGGTCGGATATGGCCGCAACGACCACGGAGCGCTTCAGCCCTTCTTCCCCCAGGTCCCTTTCGATGAATTCCTTCACCTCCCTGCCGCGTTCGCCGATGAGCGCGATCACGTTCACATCCGCCTTGGTGTGGCGCGCCATCATGCCCATGAGGACGCTCTTGCCCACGCCGGAGCCTGCCATGATGGCCATGCGCTGTCCCTTGCCGATGGTCAGGATGCCGTTTACTGCCGCAATCCCCAGGTCCAGCGGCTCGGTAATGCGCTTCTTTTTCAAAGGATTCATGGGCTTTCCATACAGCGGTATTTCTTCTCCGAGGATAAGCGTTCCATGGCTGTCAAGGGGGTTGCCCATACCGTCTATTACCCTGCCGAGGAGTTCCCTGCCGACCTTGACGGACGGATGCGACTTTCTCGCTATGATGGTGCTGCCCGGACCGATGCCGCTTAAATCTCCGAGCGGCATGAGGAGAACCCGCTTGTCCCTGAATCCCACGACCTCTGCCATGATGGAGGTGTTCATCTGCTTCGAGTATATCTCGCACATGCCGCCCATGGAACTTCCTGGGCCGTGGCCTTCGACCACCAGGCCCACGATGTTCGTGACCTTTCCCCGCACCTGGATGGGATCGGTCTCTTTGAGGATGGCCGCATATTTTGCGAGACTAGTCATGATCGATAACCACTTCCTTCATATGTTCAATCTGGGAGCGAACGGTTGCATCGATGTCACCGAATTCGGTCTCGATGACGGATCCGCCGCGATCTATGGAGCTGTCCTCAATGACGTGGATGGTATTTCTCCCTGTGAGTTTCTTGGAGATGATCGCCTCTATTTCCCTGATGTATTCGAAATCCGAAGGGTGGAGGCGGATGCGTATCTCTTCGGTTTCGGTGAGATGACTGCTCGCTGCGCGGACCGTATCCAGGATGATGTCGGGAGATAGATGAATCTGGCGGTGTATGGCCTTTTCTGCAATGAGGAAAACTATTTCAAGGATCTGCTCCTGGTGTTTTTCAATCATGGCGGACCGTAGATCGGACAATTCTTCCAAGGCATTTTTCAGGGTATCGAAAAGAGGCTCGATCTGCTTGATCGCCATCTTCCGGCCCTCTTCCTGACCTTTCAGGATCCCTTCTTTGTAGGCTTCCATCTCGATGGATTCTTTTATCTCCCGCGCATTTCTGATGATGGTCTCGGCATCCTTCGATGCTTCTTCCCGCTTGCCGGGCTTTGTTTTGGACTCCATCTCCTGGATGGTATAGGGGGTCACGGAGGAGTGCTTCTTGTCTCCCTTGAGTATCCTAGACGAGGACATCCTCACCACCCTTTCCGCCGATGACGATCTTGCCGCCTGCCTCAAGCTTTCTCGCCACACGGACGATGGACTGCTGCGCATTCTCTACATCGGAAAGCTTCACGGGCCCCATGGCTTCCATATCGTCCAGGAGCATCTCGGAAGCTCGCGAGGACATGTTCTTCAGGATGAGGCTCTTCAGGTTTTCGCTGGCTGTCTTCAAGGCAAGGGCAAGCTCTTCATTCGTGATTTCCTTGAGGATGGTCTGGATGCCGCGGCTGTCGATGCCGACGATATCTTCGAACACGAACATCTTCTGGCGGATGCCTTCGGCAAGGTCTGCATCCATTTCTTCTAGGAACGAAAATATATTGTTTTCGGTATTATGGTCCATCTGGTTCATGATCTCGGCAACGGTTTCGACGCCCCCAAGCTTCTTGCTCTCGGTGGAGCCCATGGCCTCGATCTCCTTGCGCAGAACCTGGTCGAGGTCTTCGATAACGCCTGCCGGCACCATGCCTAGATTTGCCATCCGGAAGATGATTTCGGGCTGGAGTTTCTCGGGCAGTTCCTTGATGATCTGGGCGGCTTTTGCATAGTCGAGATGGGCAAGCACCAGGGCCACGGTCTGCGGGTGCTCTCCTTTGAGGTAGTCCACGAGGATCAGGGGGTCTACCCCTTTGAGCGATGAGAATGCCGTGGTGTCGGTCGCCATAGAAATGGATTCCAGGATCGGTTTTGCCTTATCCGCACCCAGGGCCGAGACAAGGGCATCCTTGAGGTAGCCCATGCCCTTTCCGGTGACGCCGCTCACCTGGGAACTCAACATTGAGAACTCGTCCATGACATTCTGCACCACATCCACCGGGATGGTTGCATCTTCAAGGTTTGCAAGGCGCTTCCCCAGCAGTTTGATCTCATAATCCGTCAAACCTTTGAACACATTGCGGGTGAATTCGTCACCCATGGCCATGAGGAAGATGGCTGCCTTCTGGGGACCGTCGATCTTTTTCAGTTTTATCATCAGACGTTCTCCTGCAACCAGGATTTCACAACCGCGGTGGCAGTGTTCATATCATCCTTGCTGCCCTTTTCGATCACCTTGCGCTTGCCCTGAACGGCATGCTTTATTTCTTCTCCTTTCGTGATGGCTTCCAGCTGAGGCACCTCTTCTCCCGTTATTTCGGGCAGGTCATCTGCCGTCGGCAGGGCCCTTCTCTTATCAGCGCCCCTTTCGATGATCTTGAATGACTTTGACAGCCACCGCATGAGAGGCCGTACAACGAACAGCAGGACAAGCAGCGTGGTTACGAGGAAGACGGCAGGCTTGATAAGCGAGGCCAGGAGCTCATTTTTCTTCGCCTTCTCCGCCAGGGCCGCTAATTCCGGACCTTCCTGTGTAAAGGGCATACAGGATATGGAGAACGTATCCTCGCGGTCGGCGCTGAAGCCCACGGTCTGTTTCACCGCATCTTCGATGCGTTTGAGCTCATCTGCATTCCTTGCGGAAAAGGTTTTGTTGCCCTTAGCATCGGTCTTATAGGTGCCGTCAACCACCACGGATACGGTCAGCCGGGTGATTTTTCCCGGTGATTTGACCCGCTCGGTCTGGTTCCGTGCGATCTCATAGTTCCGGACGACATTGGACCGGCCTTCCGAGGCGTTGTCAGGGATGGATCCCGGTCCTCCCCTGCCGGTGGGCAGGTTTGACTGGGTCCCGGCAATCCCGCCATTTATGGTATCGCTGCCGTTGTACGCATTTTTCAACTCCTCGCTCCTGACTACATGGACCTCGGGATCATAGTTGTCCTCGACGCTCTTGACCATGTCCATGTCGATGTCCGCGCTCACTTTTACCACCGCGGCCGCCGGCCCCAGGATCTTTTCCAGGAGGTCCTGGGCACGGCCCTGTAGCGCGTTCTCGGTGGTATGCTTGACATCGAGGTAATTGTTGGCAAGGGATATGGATGCCGAATCCTTCTTGCCCTCATAGAGCACCTTGCCCCGGATATCCACGATGCTGATGTTCTCGGGGTCGAGGCCCCGTACGCTCTTCGCCACCAGATACACGATGCCCTGGACCTGGCCCTGAGGTATGGTCAGCCCCTGCTTCGGTTTCACGACAATGGAGGCCTTCGCGGGCTTTTCGTCTTCGATAAAGACGCTCTCCTTGGGGAGCGCGATATGGACCCTGGCGTAGTCCACTTCCTCCAGGGACATGATGGTATTGGCGAGTTCGTTCTGGAGGGCACGCTGGAAATTGATCTTCTGGACAAACTCGGATGTGGAGAATCCCGTCTGGTCGAACAATGCAAACCCTTCTCCGGTACCGCCCTTGGGCAGGCCTTTGGAAGCCAGGTCCAGCCTTGTCTCATACACGCTTTTCTCCGGGATCATGACAGCTGTTCCCGCTTTGGTCAGTTTATAGGGGATACGATTTTCCTTGAGGTGCTGGACTATCATCGAAGCATCCGACTCGGCTAGATTGGTGAACAGATACTGGTACTTGGGTTCGAAAGCCCACATGAGGGATACGACGATGACGGCTATTGCCAGACCGAGCATCCCAAAAACGGTGAGCTTCTGGACGGTGCTCGTTCGGGAAAACCATGCCGCTATGTTTGAGAAAATGTCTTTCATACTTATCTCAGTTGTGTAAGCTGGTTATAGCCTTCAATGAGCTTGTTGGTCACCGCGATCAGGAGTCGGAGGTTGACATCCGCTTTCTGCATGGCGATCATTGTCTCGTGGATGTTCCCGTTCTCGCCCTTGGCAAGCTCCAGTGCAGAGCGGTCAGCCTCCTTGGCCTGCTTGTTCGTGATTTCGACCGCCTGCTTCAAGGTATCGACAAAGCTTTCCTTGGGCGATTTGCTTTGACTCCGTTCACCTTGGTCGATGCTCAAGCGTGGAAAATCCGACAGTTCTATACGCATTACAGCCTCCCTATGCTGATTGCCTTCAGGGCCATGTCCTTCTCGGCCTTGACGGCAGTGGTGTTCGCCTCAAAGGCTTGTGTCGCTCCGATCATATTGACCATTTCTTCCATGAGATTTACATTGGGCAGGGTCACATATCCTTCCCCGTCCGCATCGGGATTGCTCGGTTCGTATGTGCGCTTTCCGGGCGTGGGGTCGCTGGTGATGGACTCGACCTCCACGGAGCTGAGCTGATCCTCGAAAGAGTTCTCCCGGAAAATCACGTCCCTGCGCTGATAGGGGCCGCCTTTGTCCGTCCTCGTCGTGTGGGCATTGGCGATATTGGAGGAGATGACATTCAGCCGGGTCCTCTGCGCCCTCATGCCGCTGGCACTGATATCCATTGCGGTGAATAGGTCCATTATCGTATCCCTCGTATGGCTTCTTTGATCGCCGTAATTTTTGTCTGGACCGCCTGGGCCGATGCATCATAAAGCAGCTGATTCTGGCTGATCTTCATCATCTCGCGGTCGATGTCCACCGTATTGGAGTCGTTTCCGATGCGGGAGTACGGGTCCTCCGCGACACGGAAGGAGATCGCTCCGGCCGTGTCGGGAGAAGGGATGTGCTCCGGGGTGGTGGTGCTCATCTGCAGGCGGGTTTGCAGTTCTTCATCAAAGGATGTTTCTTTTGCCTTGTATCCCGGGGTGTCAATATTTGCGATATTGCTGGAAATGACCCCCTGGCGGAACAGGCGGAAATTCATGACCGAGGTGAGTTCCGAAAATTCTTTTCCAAAGATTCCTGGCATAATTCCCTCCTCTCTTGTATAAAATAAGCAATACTCGTACCAAGGGGGAAAAAGGTCTTTTTATGCCGCTGGAGCCTACTCGATGTCCACGGAATTGACCGGATCGGCGTCGGAAAATTGACCATTTCCCGAGTACTCGTTGAGCTTGTTGCGCAGGGTCCGGATGCTGATGCCGAGAAGCGTTGCCGCCTTTGTCCGGTTGCCGTCCATGCTCTGCAGGGTGGACATGATGAGATTCTTCTCCATATCATGGATGGTCGTGCCCACGCCGACAGCCTGTCCGGGGGCCTCTTCACTGCCTTCCATGCCGAGCGTGATCGTCTCCGGGGACATCTCGGGTCCATCGGTCAGGATCATGGAGCGCTCGATCACATTCTCGAGCTCCCGCACATTGCCGGGCCACGAGTAGCCCAAGAGGGCATCTTTTGCCTGGGGTGTCAAAAACTTCTCTCCCATGCCTTCGCGTCTGGCGATCTTTGTGATGAAGTGCGCAGCAAGGGGGAGGATGTCATCCTTCCTGGACCGAAGCGGCGGGACCTTGATGGGGATCACATTCAGCCGGAAATAGAGGTCTCTGCGGAACCTGCCTTCTTTTACATCGATCTCGATATCACGGTTGGTCGTGGCGATCACCCGGAAGTCCACGGCGATGGGGGCCTTGGACCCGACGCGGTCGATCTGTTTTTCCTGGAGGACCCTGAGGAGCTTGGCCTGGAGCCCTATGCTGATCTCAGTGACCTCATCGAGGAGGATGGTCCCGTCATGGGCGAGCTCGAACTTCCCGACCCTCGTGGCATAGGCGCCGGTAAAGGCTCCCTTCTCGTATCCGAACAGTTCGCTCTCCAGCAAGGTATCGGGTATGGCCGCCAGGTTTATTCCCACATAGGGGCCTGTAGCGCGCTTGCTGAGCTTGTGGATGTATCGCGCGATGACTTCCTTGCCGGTTCCGGACTCACCCTGGATGAGAATCGGCGCCTGGGTCGGGGCTACCTTATCGAGCATCTCGATGATCTTTCTCATGCCTTTGTCATGTGCGATGAACGATCCGGTTTCTGATGAACCCTTGTTCTTCTTGGCATGGAGGATGACATTGATGACCTGGCGGAACTCCTCTGCCAGGAAAGGCTTCTTCAGGTAATGGGAAGCACCTGCCTGGAGCGCGAGATCACAGAACTGTGTGCCGGTGGCTACGACCTCGATGTCCTGGTACACCTGCTTGGTGCCCTCGACGACATCCAGGAAATCATCTGAGATAATCGCGATGGAATGGGATTTGGGGTTGATGGCGCCGAGGAACTTGTCCTTGTCCGTGAAAGGGCAGGGCGTTTCCCCCATGTCTTCGATAAGTTCCGCGAGTATGGTCACTGTAGATTTGTCAGGGTCGAGGATCGCGATGGACATAACAGTTGCTACTTCCCTCCAAAACGGTCTATGAATCTCGTATATTCGTGAATTTCGTTGTCCAGGACCAATTCCCCAAGAGAGTTATTCGCGAGACGGAGCAACGTTTTGTCCTTGCTCCGCTGGATCAGGGCAGTCAGAAGCTTTGTTGCCTCCTCATCGTTGCCCTCGCCATGGTATACTAAAGCAAGATGGTAGAACGCCCAGTCCCTGACGGATGTCTGAGGATAGGTATTGAGCAGCTTGGTGTAAAGCACTCGTGCCTTTGCCAGGCCTCCGGTCTGTTTGAGCCCGTTCGCCCTTGTATAGAGGGCTTTTTCTATGACGGGAGACCTCATGGAATCAGCGTACTCGACGATCCGGTCAAGCGCTGCATCCTCGCCTGACTGGTTGCCGAGCTTGTTATAGGTATTTGCCAGATAGAAGAGGTCGAAAAGGGTTCTCTCGCCGCCCTGCCGTATGGAGTGCTCCAGGAACGGTACGGCCTCGGCAAAATGGTTCGTCCTGTAGAGGATCTCTCCCCGGATTGCCTGCATCTTTACAAAGTCTTTCCCCTGGGGATATCCCTGGAGGTACCGCGTATTCCATACAAGCGCCGAGGCGTAGTCAGCCTTCCTGTAGTCAATCGAAAACAAGATGAATAAGGCCTGATCGGTCTTGGCGGAGGCAGTTCTGATACAGGCCAGAAGCATTGCGTGCGCCTGGTCCAGGTACCCCATCTCGTTCATGGCCTTACCGAGAGGGAACAGGGCCTCCGGACTTTTCAGATCCTTCATGAAGCTGTCCTGATAGAGAAGATAGAGATCCCAGATCCGGTCATACTTTTCCAAGGTATCGAGGTTCCCAAGATGGACGGCCAGTGCCTTCTCAGCTTCTCCCTGGGCGTATTTGTGGATAGGGTCGTCCTTCTTCGTGCCTGCCCAGGCCAGTTGGTACGCATCCAGGGCGTTGTCCCATTCGTTCCGTTTTACATAGGTCTGGGCCAGGCGTATCTTGATGATCGATCCTAAGGGGCCCTCCTCGTATTCCTTGGTCGATTTGAGGTCTTCATAGATATAAATGATCTGGTGGAAGGCCTTATCGGAGAGCTTGCCGATATTTTTCTCCATATCCTTTTCCTGGATCATCCGGGCGGTTTTGAGCTTGGCAATGACGTCGCTCTGGCTGTCGGGCGACATATTCTCCACCTCGGACATCACTCCCATTGCCTTTTCCGTCTGGCCCAGCTGATAGAGGCAGTCACCGAGAGATATAAGATACGGTGCCTTGTCTTCCTTGCGGCTTACATTGATGGCAAGGAGGAGATAGTCTTTTGCCGTGGCATAATCAGCCGAGTTGTAGGCGGCTTCTCCCATCCGGGCATAGAGGCCGGGGTCGGCGGTGAAGAGCCCGGGATCTTCCGTCAGCGCGTCCCGGTAGAGCTTCATGGCGCGGGAATAGGCATTGAGGCCGAGATACGTATCCGCGAGGACCGTGTTGTAGCATGCCTTGAGGTTCTGGGGAATGCCTTCTTTTTCAAATACGCTCAGCATGCGTCTGTTCTCGACAAAGGCATCCTGAAACATCTTCTTGTTGTTCAGGACGGCGATCTCGATCAGGTAGGCCTCTGCCGCTATCCCGGTATCAATGGAATCTTTGAGAAATTTGACATATTTCGCTGCCTCGGTGAACATCCTGGCATGATTGAGCATCCGCAAGTATTCGAGCATGACCTCCTCCCGCCCGATTCCGGGAGTCATGCCCTGGATGCCTGCACTCATGTATTTCAGTGCTTTCATCGAGTATGCTTCCATATAGTAGGGATACGCAATCTTCCAATAAGCCTTCCCGAGGAGGATGCTCTCCCGGGAGGTAAGTGAATCCTTGTAGCGTTCAAGGGCATGAATCGTTGACGCGGTATCATTCTGCTCTAACGATTTTTCTGCGAGCGCTACTATATTCGAACGGCTCATCCGGCCGGAAGTATTGATATCCAGGATGATTTTATTGCTTTTTTCCTCGGCTTTTACCTCCACATCCGCCTGCCCGTCAATGATGCTTACGGCCAGTGCAGTGCCGCCCTGCATCCTGATGGATTCTTCGAGCCTCAGAGATGGAACCCTGGAGATTTTCTTCTCGATATCGGGACAATTCACATCCCCTTTGAAAATGAGGAAAACGCGGCGGTTTTTTGCATAGCGGACTTCGGGCCACATACCGTTCTGGGTAAAGATCTCCACTGTGATCCCGTTATTGTTGGGCTTGGCCTGAATATCTCCGATGGGGCAGAAGGTCTCTCCCTCTTTCTTTTCGATGATATCGATCACGTAATGAGCCGGTTTCTCGGTAAAGCTGGTGGAGAATTCGAAAGGCTGCTTCATGGATATTTTGGCAGTCTTGCCGTCAAAAGTAAGATTCTGGATCATGAAACTGTCCGTTATCGAGACAGGGTCTCCGATAGTGTCCGGAAAATTGACGATCAATGACTGATCTTCCTGGATGATTCTCGGTATGACAAGCTCTCCGAGATAGAAGACAATACGCGACTGGCCGGGCCGTCCGCCCGCCTGTATAATGTCTTTGCCGGCCATCAGCTGCGATGGGATGCATATGACAGCGAACAATACCCATAGGGCAGATACGCAACCGGCGCTGATCGGATATTTTCCTAATTTTTCACTCCCTCATGAAATACAACTTCCATGCCAATGAAAGGGAGAAGTGACGGGTGTTCGGGGGTGGCGGGCCTTTAAAGGTTCTTCCACGAGCAGGGCTGTGATAAGGAGAGAATCTAATCCAGCTTTACCTCTGCGGGCTTTTCAAGCTTCTGCTTCTTGATTTTTTCCACCAGCGTGGTCCGGTTTACGTGGAGGAGCTTTGCGGCTCGGTTTTTGACCCAGTTGCTCTTGGTGAGGGCCTGGATGATGATGCTTCTTTCAAAGTCGCTCACCGCTGTGGAGAGATCTATGCCGGATTCGGGCAGGTCGATCTGGGGAATAGCAGACGAGCACTCGACAGCGTACCGCCAGGATCTTTTCGGGCAGGTCGTTCAGGTCCATCTCCGGGCCTTCACAACACCAGCACGCGCTCCACGAGGTTTTCCAGCTCGCGGACATTGCCCGGCCACTTGTACTGCATGAGCACATTCATGGCCTTCTTGCCGAAGCCGGTCACTTGCTGTTCTTTTCCTTGCCGTATTTGGCCAGGAAATGCTTCACGAGCAGGGGGATGTCCTCCTTCCTCTCCCTTAAGGGCGGCAGATTCAGGGGTATGACGTTGAGCCGGTAGTAGAGGTCTTCCCGGAACCTGCCCTCGGCAACCTCTTCCTCGAGGTCCTTGTTGGTGGCTGCGATGATCCGCACGTCGGTCTTGATCGACTTGATTCCGCCGACCCGTCTCGAATTCCCTCTCCTGGATGACCCTGCAGCAGCTTGACCTGGAGGTTGGGGCTCATCTCCGAGATCTCGTCGAGGAAAATGCTGCCGCTGTTGGCCAGCTCGAAGCGGCCGATCCTGGTCCGGAAGGCGCCGGTAAAGGCGCCCTTTTCATGGCCGAAGAGCTCGCTTTCGAGCAGCTCTTCCGGGATGGCCCCGCAGTTGACGGGGACAAAGGGGTTCTGTGCCCTGTGGTGAGTTGTAGTGCAGGGCCCGGGCGACGAGCTCTTTGCCCGTCCCGGATTCGCCGAGGATCAGCACGGTGGAATCCGTGGACGGCACCTTGTCGATGAGGCTGAAGACCTTCTGCATCCTGTCCGAGGTGCCGACGATGTTCTCGAATTTGTACTTTGCCTTGAGCTGCTGCTTGAGGTAGGTGTTCTCTTCCTGGAGGGCAAGGTGGTCGAGGGCCTTCTTCACCACGACCTTGATCTCGTCCGCCTTGAAGGGCTTGGTGATGTAGTCGAATGCGCCGAGCTTCATGGCGTCGACCGCCGTCTTTGACGGAGCCGTACCCCGTGAAGATGATCCCGATGCAGTTCAGCTTGTTTTCCACGAGGTAGCGGATGACGCCGAGGCCGTCGAGCTCGGGCATCTGGAGGTCGGTCAGGACGACGTGGAAAGATCCTGGGAGAGCTTGGCAATAGCGTCTTTGCCGTTGGAGGCCGAACTTACGTTATAATCCTCCTGGGAAAGTATCTCGGAGAGATAATCCCTATTCTGCCCTTCGTCATCGACAATGAGTATATTATGTGTGCTCATACAATCCTATGCAGGTGCTATATAACACATTACCCATAATGCGTCAATATCTAGACGCTCATGGGAAATAAAAGAAGAAGAGGCTGTTGGGGAGAGGGCTGTTATCCTCTGCCTTCGTTCACGCGATCTCTCATGTCCTTGCCGGATTTGAAGAAGGGAAGCGTCTTCTCTCTGACCTGGATCTTCTCGCCGCTCTTTGGGTTCCTGCCGATGTAGGGCTTATAGTCTCTCATGACGAAGCTTCCGAACCCGCGGATTTCTACGCGCCGGCTATCTTTCATGGCATCTATCATGGAATTCAGGATCGTATTTACCATGGCTTCGGCCTTCTTCGGATGGATCGCCATGCGCATTGACAGCTCTTCAATCAGTTCGGATTTATTCATTTGTTCCTCCACACTGTTAGTTTACACAATTAAATATAGGGGGTTGTGGAACTATGTCAAGGTTTTTTATGCTATTTTAATATCTTATGAAGTTTTTCGATCTCCAAAGGTTTCAGTTCCCTCATCTGGCCGGGAGTAATCCCTTCTACGCTGATGGGTCCGACGGAGATCCGCTTGATGGAAACAACCTGTAAGCCCACTGCCTCAGCCATTCTCTTGATCTGGTTTTTCAGCCCCTGCCTCAAGGTGATCCTACAGGGGAGCCCCTGTCCTGATGTCGCAGGAGATCTATCTCCGTGCGGACCGGGTCTTTTTTCCGTCAAGTATGACTCCTTCTTCCATTTCCTGAATTGTTCCGGATTTGCCTTGGGTGTCGAGCTGAAACGATATAGGTCTTGGGGACATTGTGAGAAGGGTGATGAAGGGTATGCGCCAAATGACCGTCATTCGTCAGGAGGAGCAGCCCTTCGGCGTCAAAATCAAGTCTGCCGACCGGGAAAACCCCGTCGTACCTTCCGGGGATGAGATCCTTGACGCACGGCCTGCCTTCAGGGTCGTGCAGGGTCGTGACGACATTCCTCGGCTTGTACATGGCAAGATACACGAGCTTCTGGGGAAGCGCCGGTTTGCCGTCGACGGCTACTGTATCGCTGTCGGGGTTGATGGTATCACCCAGTAAGGCCGTATGGCCGTTTACCGCGACCCGGCCCTCACGGAGAAGCTCATCGGCCTTCCGGCGGGATATGGAACCGGTAGAGGCGATATATTTATTGATGCGTACCCTGTACATGGAATCACTATATACTGTTTTTTGCCATCGTGTCTAATGGTGCTGCATCAAGCACCGATGGGCTTACTGCCGCAACCGGTGGATAAGATAATTCGTGAGATGGGGAAAGGTAAACCGGTCAGCCGAGCTGCTCTTTGCATAACTCGCATCGCTCAAAGCAAAACGGCTCGGTGTCGTCGTATACGATGAGACCCACTTCGTTCTGCACGCCGTATCAAGGATGCAGCCGCTGCAGAAAAGACGACCCAGGGTGTCTATGTACCCGATGATGTTGCGCTCTCTGGTATCATTTGTAGCGTTCGAATATTTATACTCGCTGATGATCCCCAGAAAACCGCACCTGGGGCATTCATATCCCTGCTCGGAATCCCAGAAGGTGCCTTTACAGGACGTGTTGGGACAATAGTAGGTTGCTACCCGCTTCCTGCTTTTTTCAAACAGCGCCTTGATGATTTCTGTATAGTGCTTCGGCAGCCTTGCCTTATGCGTGTGAAAGTCCTTGATCGCATTCTGAACGGTTTCAGAAGGTGTATATTCCACAACGCTCTCCTCATTTTCACCTTCTAATTTCGGCCTTCCATTGGTCTTTTGAGCCATGTTCTCACTCCTTCTCCTTAAAGGGTTAATAAGGTCTACATGACCGGATTTCAATTCCTATATGAGTGAATTTACGGCTTTGACGCTTCAGGTCGGCGATAGGGAACACGGCAGCCGATTGCCATGCCGGAAGCAGTGATGGAGGTGGAATATACCAGGACCTCGACGCCCCCGGCATATGCCTTTCTGAGCCCGCTTCCCCAGAGAGGATCGATATGATCCGCAGGCCGGAAGCATCCGAAACGGGCATGGGTCCCTTTAGAGAACTTCGTTCAGGCGTTTGATGGCGCAGAACTCGCCGCACATGGTGCATACGTCGTCCTTGCCGATCTCGCTCGACTCCCTCATGCACCTTGCCTTATCCGGATCGAGGCAGCACTTCATCTGGCTTTCCCAGTCCAGTTTCTTTCGTGCCCTGGCCATCTCGTATTCTTTCTCTGGCGTACTTCATGCCCTTGGCAAGGTCTGCTGCATGGGCAGCGATCCTGGAAGCGATCACGCCCTCGATCACGTGTTCCACGGTGGGAAGCCGCAGGTGCTCTGCCGGGGTGACGTAGCAGAGGAAATCGGCGCCGAAGTATGCTGCGAGCGCTCCGCCGATGGCGCCTGCGATATGGTCATACCCGGCCGCGCAGTCAGTGACCAGAGGCCCGAGCACATAGAAGGGAGCCCCCTTGCACAGGGATTTCTGAATCCGGATGTTTTCCTGGACCATATGGAGAGGCACATGCCCCGGGCCCTCGATGAGCACCTGGACGCCCTTGTCCCACGCGCGCTGGGCGAGCTCGGAGAGCGTGACCAGTTCGGTGATCTGGGCGCGGTCCGTTGCATCGGCCGTTGCCCCGGGCCGCATTCCGTCTCCGAGCGATATGGTTATGTCGTACTCCGCCATGATGTCGAGGATCTCGTCGTAATGCTCGTACAGGGGTGACTGCCTGTTGTTTTTCTTCATCCACGAAACGAGGAAGGACCCGCCCCGGCTCACTACATCGAGAAGGCGTTTCTGTGATTCGAGGGCTGCCAGGGCCTGCAGGTTCACGCCGGAGTGAATGGTCATGAAATCGACGCCTTCTTCGGCCTGGTTCCGGACCGTCTTGAGAAAATCATCGATGGTCATGTCCGTGATGTCTCTGCCACTGGAGCTGAGCTCGAAGGCTGTCTGGTAGATCGGCACCGTGCCGATCATCACCGGGGATTCCCTGACGATTTCCCTCCGGATATTGATGATCTCGGAGCCGAGTGAAAGGTCCATCACCGCATCGGCGCCGTAATGAACCGCTGCGTGGAGTTTTTCGATCTCTTCCTTGATGTCCATATGGTAGGGGGACGAGCCGATATTTGCGTTGATCTTGGTGCGCAGTCCTTTCCCGATGCCCCGCACGTTCGGAAAGGACCTTCGGGAGTTCTTGGGTATGGCGATGGTCCCTTCGGCAATGCCCGACCGGATGTTTTCCGGGTCGAGCCCTTCATACCCGGCAACTGCTTCCATTTCCGGGGTTATGATTCCATTCAGGGCATCTTGTCTCTGTGTCATAGTATCTCTCCAATCCTTGTGTGTAAGAATCTCATCTCTCCTGCCGGGTCCGGGGACATGGCGACGGCCCCGATGCATGCGACGTTCCGGCATGGAATCCCGGAGAAACGTTCGAGCCGTTTGCGGGTGATCCCGCCGATGGCCACGACCGGGAACTTCGACCGGCCGACCGCTATCTGAAGCATCTCCACCCCGGTGACCGGGTCCGGATTCTCCTTTGAGAAAGGGGAAAACACCGGGCCGAACCCGATGTAATCGATCGGCTCCGCTCCGGCCTGCTCGACCTGATCGAGGGTGTGAGTGGACAGGCCGATGAGCAGCCGGTCGCCTGCAAGCCTGCGTGCGTCTTTCGGCGGGATGTCCTCCTGGCCGAGGTGGACACCGTCAGCATTCGCCAGGAGCGCGATGTCTACCCGGCCATTGACGATAAACAGGGTATCGGAGCCTTTCGTGATCTCTCTGAGTGTGCACGCAAGGTCCAGGAAAAGCCTGAAGTCATGGCCTATATACCGGAGCTGCACGGCCGGAATCCTCTCCGAGACGGCCATCTCGGTCATCCTCTCGTACCCTTGAGGCGGATCGGTCAGAATGAGGTAGAGGCCTTTGGAAAGAGGCTTTTTCCCCATGAGCTCCATGTCCCGCTCGATCTGATAGCAGGCGTACCGGATCTCTTTCATAACGCGGGATGTTTTGGGAGAATCGAGCTTCATCATCTCCTCCAGGACGCGCAATGCCTCCTGAACCCGCTTCATGTTGGACCTCAGGATATCCTTACATGACGATCTCTTGTCTTCGAGCATGCCCTTCGCATCAAACCCGACGTCGGCCGATGCATCCCGTGCAGCGATGAAGAGGCTGAAATCCACAACGGATGCCAGACGGTGCCGCAGACTCTTCAACTTCTGCTGCATGCGGGAATCATCGAGCCCGTACCGGAAGACATCCTCGACCACCCGGAGCCCTTCTGTGGCCCGGTTGAGGTTGGCATCGATGATTCTCTGGACCTCTCTCGTCATAGTCATAAGCGTTTCTTCAAGGCAGATATATTTTCGGGAAAATAAATCATCCTTTTCCCTGCCGTCTACAGTTCCCGGCAAAAAAAGCCGTCCCTTCGGAAAAGGAGACGGCTCTTTGATATTCTTTTATGCAATTTCCCGTGCATCTTCTCCCTCCCTCCGCCGGCATTATCCGGGTCAGGTTCAATGGGTATGATCTCAGGCTCCAAAGATGAACCACCCCATGTAAAAGAGCCCTGTTTTTATATATCAGCACCTATGGACAGTCAAGGAGCAAACACCTTCTCCGGATTTAAAAGAAGTTTTCATTTCCCTGTGGACAGCCACGCGAAAAGGATGTTTTTTAATGTGAGCATGGGCGGACGCTGGAAAGAAATAATGGGTGACCGGTACGGCAACAGGAACGTTGTCGGCATGGGGCTCATCAGCCTCATGAACGATGTGGCGAGCGAAATGATCTACCCGCTCCTGCCGATCTTCCTCACGAGCGTCCTCCATGCCGGGGCCGCAACCCTCGGGGTCATCGAGGGTGTCGCAGAGACGACCGTTTCCCTGATAAAGTACTTTTCCGGCCTCTATTCCGACCGCCTGAGCAGGCGGAAACCGATTTTCGCTGCCGGGTATGCGATTTCCAATATCATCCGTCCGCTCATCGGAATATCCACCCAATGGCTCCATGTCCTGATATTCCGGTTTTCGGACAGGGTGGGGAAAGGGATCAGGACCGCCCCCCGGGATGCCCTGCTGGCGGATTCGGTGAGTGCGGAGAACCTGGGCGTCGCCTTCGGCTTCCAGCGCGCCATGGACCATTTGGGGGCGCTGATCGGGCCGCTCATTGCTGCAATGCTCCTGTATTTCGGGCTCTCCATTCGTACGGTTTTTCTCGCTGCGATCATCCCCGGCATCATGACCGTGATCCTGGCCTTTTTCGTAGTCAGGGAACGGGCGCGCAGCGCAAGGCATATCCCGAAGGTTACATTCGGCAGCATCAGGAAACCCGGGTTCATCCTGTACCTCGTTACCGTGTCGGTTTTCACCCTCGGTAACTCTACGGACGCATTCCTCCTGCTCAAGGCACATGATGCAGGCATACATGCAGCGATGATCCCGATCCTCTGGGCACTGCTCCATTTTTCGAAGGCAATCTTTTCCATACCCGGCGGACGCCTTTCGGACAAGCTGGGCAGGAAGCCCGTCATTGTCCTCGGCTGGACTGTCTATGCACTGGTATATGGCGGATTCGCCCTTGCGGCGTCGAGTACGGCGGTATGGCTCCTGTTCTTCAGCTACGGCCTCTACTTCGGGCTCACCGAAGGGGTGGAAAAGGCTTTCGTGGCAGACCTCATGCCTGCGGAGAACAGGGGGAGCGCCTACGGGGCCTACAGTCTTGCCGTGAGCATCACCGCCCTTCCTGCATCGATCCTGTTCGGCGTAGTCTGGGAGACCTTCGGCAGCGATATCGCATTCGGCGTGGGTGCAAGTTTCGCCTTTGCGGCATCGCTGATGCTCATGTTCGTACAAACGGGAAAAAATACCGCAAGCTCTTGACAGAGAAAAAAGGGGGCCGGAACCTGCGGTAATTTTTTGACACCGCCGCAGCCATGCGGTATAAGGCGCCCATAATGAATACAATATCTACAACAACTCATCCTCCTGATGGTGCCTGTGCTTTTCTCTATCACGTTCCATGAGGTCAGTCACGGATATGTTGCCTACAGGCTCGGGGACCCGACGGCCAAGAATGCGGGCAGGCTCACGCTCAACCCCATCAAACACATCGATATCGTAGGGCTCCTGGTCCTTATGATCACACGGATGATCGGATGGGCGAAACCGGTGCCGGTCGATTACCGGTACTTCAAGAACCCGAAGAAAGACATGATGTGGGTGTCCCTGGCAGGACCTGCATCGAACCTGGGGCTCGCCGTCGTGTTTGCCGTAATCTACAAGGCATTCGGGGGCATGCTCATGACATCGTACCTCTACCCGTTGAGCCTCATGATCCAGATCATGATCAAAATCAACGTGGGGCTGGCGATCTTTAACCTTATCCCCATACCGCCCCTTGACGGAAGCCATATATTAGAAGGGCTGCTTCCGCCCGATCTGGCAAGGGAATATTCGGCAAGATAGCCCCGTACGGGTTCATGATCCTGCTGCTTCTGATATTCACCCGGGTGGTGGATTTCGTGATCTTCCCGATCATCAGAGTAATAGTCAATCTCTTATTAAGCATATAGCGAGGAATCATATGGAGAGGAAACGCATCGTATCCGGCATCAGGCCAACGGGAGATCTTCACATCGGCCACTATTTGGGTGTGCTGAAAAACTGGGTGGAGCTCCAGAAGGAATACCAGTGCTTCTATTTCATCGCAGACTGGCACGCCCTGACCAGCGAATACCGGGACCCGTCCATTATCCGGGACAGTGCCCGGAATATGGTCGCCATATGGCTGAGCGTAGGCATCGACCCGAAACAGTCCGTGATCTTCAGACAGTCGGATATCAAGAGCCATGCAGAGCTCTTCGTGCTCCTGTCCATGATCACGCCGTTGTCCTGGCTGGAGAGGAACCCAACCTATAAAGAATTGAAAGAGGAGCTCAAGGAAAAGGATTTGAGCACATTCGGGTTCCTGGGATACCCGGTGCTCCAGGCCGCGGACATTGTCTTGTACCATGCGGACAGGGTGCCCATCGGCGAAGACCAGCTCCCCCACCTGGAACTCACCCGGGAGATCGTGAGGAGGTTCAACTTCATTTATGGGAGGCGGCATTCTCAAGGAGCCCAAGGAGATCCTCACCGAGGCGGCCAGGGTCCTGGGCATCGACGGCAGGAAGATGTCCAAGTCGTACAACAACGCCATTTTCATCTATGAAACCAGGGAGAGCATCAAGGAAAAAGTCATGCAGATGCTCACCGATGCGAAGCGCATGCGGAAAAAAGATCCGGGAGAACCCGATGACTGCAATCTCTATCCCCTGCACGAATACTTCACGGATGAGGAGAAGAGGGCGGAGATCCGGACAGGGTGCAGGAGCGCCGGCCTCGGATGCGTCGAGTGCAAGCAGATCCTGATGGCGAATCTCATACGGGAGTTCGAGCCCATCTGGGAAAAGATCGAATATTACCGGGGGAACATGGCGCTGATCGACGAGGTCTTGAGGGAAGGTGACCTCAAGGCCGCCGGCGAATCGGAAATCACCATGGAAAAGGTCCGGTCCGTCATGAAGCTGGCACACTAGGAGAGCAGGTGCAGGCAGTTCAAGAGAGCTTCGAGCCTCATTTCGTGCTCCGTCTTTCCACGTTCGAGGGGCCGCTCGATCTGCTGCTTTACCTCATCGAGAAGAACCGCTTCACCCTGGAGAACCTTGAAGTCTACCCCATTATCGAGCAGTACCTGCACTATGTGGAGCAGGCAAAATACCTGGATGTGTCGCTGGCAGGGGAATTCCTGGAGATGGCCTCATACCTGATCTGGCTCAAGTCCTGCCTGCTGCTTCCCTCGTCGAGAAAAGAGGGGGAGGAAGAGGGGCACAACCCTGCGCAGGAGCTCAAAGAAATGCTCATCGCCTACCGGGCGATACGGATGGCATCGCAGGACCTTGTCTCCCGGCCCATGCTGTTCAGGGACAAGTTTCCCAAGGGCCTCTCACCGGAAGAACGGGACCTCTCTTCCTTGGGCATAGGTGTACTGCTCGAGGCAATTGATGCTATCAAATCGCGCACGAAGAAGCATATCCTGAACATCGCGTATAAGCGGTTCAATATCCAGGGCATGATCGACAGGATCGAGGCGCTGCTGAAAAAGAAGGAGAGGGTCCCCTTGTCCGAGGTGGCCGAGGCAAAGGATCGCATGGAGATCATTGGGGCGTTCCTCGCAGCGCTTGAGCTCTCGAAGAGATCCCTTGCCCGCATCATCCAGCTCAAGCTTTTCTCGACGATCTATATCGCGAGACGGTAAACAGGAAAGGCAACGGGCTTTATACGATGATCATTGGGGAGGCAGGGAAGGCCGATGCATAAGAGAGAAATCATTGAGGCGCTCATCTTTTCGGGGAGCGGTTCGCTTCCTGTCCGAGATATACTCAAGGCTGTCCCGGATACGAGCCCGGAAGAACTGGAGTCATATGTGGCCGAGCTCAACAGGCATTACGAGGAGACCGGGAGAAGCTTCCGCATCGATCGAGCCAGTGCAGGCTACCTGTTCGTAACCAGGGAGGAATATGCGTCGTACCTCAAATCCCTTCATACCCCGGCCCGGCTCTCGCCGGCGTCTCTTGAGGCGCTTGCCGTGATCGCTTACAAGGGTCCCTGCTCCAAGCAGACCATCGACTCCATCCGCGGGGTGGATTCCTCGTCATCGCTGAAGAGCCTGCTCAAACATCAGCTCATCGATATCAGGAACGGAAAACCCCTGACGTATCATACAACGCAGAGGTTTCTCGAGGTTTTCGGCTTGGATTCTCTATCCGACCTGCCCGACTTAAGACAGTTCGAAGAGGTTTTCCGGGAAGAGGTAAAGGAAGGCGTCCGGGAAGAAGGCTAAAGGCCTGTGTGTCCGTATTCCTAGTCCTTTTGCGGGAACAGCCGCAATCGCATCCGGGCCGATACCTGCCCGGGCGCAGTGAGAAGCGCATACCGGAAGCCAAGGCTCAAGAGAAAGACAGAGTGGATCATGTTGACATCAAGCATATCATGTCCCTGGGGAAAAGGTAATAGATTCCTTATATTATCGTATATGAGTGGTTTTTGCGTCTTGACGCAACACCCCAAATATGGCAAAAGGCACAACCTGAATAAGTAGGGTCCGGAGATCTGCCGGAGGGCAGAGATGGTCGGGCCGACATCCGATAAGACGGATGCGACAGTTCGATTTTCTACGGAAGCGAAAGGCGAAAGCGGCTAAAGCTTGCGGCACGGCTCATTCAAGGCATCGGACCATGAGCATGAAAATATATTCTGGGACTTTACCCAGGAACTCTCACGGAGGTGATGTATGAAGAAAAAAGGCATGGGCATGACCGTCTTTTGCATAATCGGGGTGGCGCTTTTCATCGGCGGCTGTGCGCAGAAGAAGCCTGCGGAGGAGATTCAGTCTTCCACCCAGCAGGAAATGATGATGGCGCAGCCTTCAGGCACACAGCAGGGCGGAGAGGTGGGCGAGACGCCCGCACGTGCCGATACGGCAGGTCTGGAAGACAAGATCGCGGACTTCGAGAATACGTACGTATATTTTGATTATGACAGGTTCACGCTCAGTCCCCAGGCAGAAGATATTCTTAAAAGCAAGGCTGCTTTCCTGAAGGATCATCCCGACATGGCCTTAAGGATCCAGGGGAACTGCGATGAGAGGGGTACAACCGAGTATAACTTGGCCCTTGGAGAGCGGAGGGCAAGGTCATCGCAGGAGTATCTCATATCCCTGGGCATTTCCAAAGGGCGTATCACCACGGTCAGTTATGGTGAGGAAAGGCCCGTAGATCCGGGTCATGATGAAAAGGCCTGGGCCAAAAATAGAAATGACCAGTTCATCATTGCCAACAAGTAGCAACAGCCAGCAGGATTGTTCAGCTTCTGATGTTTGCATAGGATGATCAGAATTTAACCGTTAAAGCTTTTTTTCACAGCTTGAATGGTGCCGGGCCGGTGACGGACCGGCACCATTTTGTTTCATGAAACCGTATTCTTGCACCACTCATGGTTCGAGGGCTAACCCCCCCCCGGGCCTTTTCAGGTTACTCTGTGAGAGTCATGATTTCAGAGGCCGGTTTGGTGACATTGAGGAACAGATTGACGCCTTCGGGTTCTTTCTCGACGCGGATCATCACGTCCTCAGGCAGGCCGGCGGCAAGGCTCTTGAGATCTTCTTCGCTCCTGTGGATCAGGAACCATTCCGACCCGTACTCCATCTTGAATCTCTGCGGGTTGTATATCCCGAAATTTCCGATAATAAGTGTCCCGCCCGGCTTCAGGTGGCGATATAATTCAAGGATGAGCCTGCTGACTGCATTGGGGGACAGGTAGTCGCACAGTCCTGCGGTATAGATAAGATCGGCATGGGAATAATGGATTTTTTCCTTGTTCCTTCCCAGAATAAGATTCTTGATATTGTCCTCGGCGAATTTCATACTGACATCGGCTAACGTCTCGGCTAGGGGAATGAGTCGCTGCTTTGCATCCTCGAGGGCATGAGTGTCCTGATCCATAGCAAGGAGTTCCAATTTCACCGGCTTTTGCTTTTCCCTGACGGCGAGGAGAAAGTCATGGATTTCCACGCAGGGACCGCAGGCGACGCTGACGATTTTGCAGGTGCTGCCTTCGGGCAGGGAATCGTACAGGGACAAGACCTTCCGGCACAGATACTCGCGCCGGTTCCGGACAGCCTTTGCAGCCGATCCCTCGCAGTCTACCTTGTTCATGACCTGGGAGAAGAGATTCTCACCTTCGAAATCGTTCCGGTACGTGATATTCATCATCTCGTAATCACCGGCATATCCCAGCGGCTTTGTGTATGCCCTCCGGAATAACACCGAGGTCATGAAAAATTCGTTGAGCAATTTCTGGAAATATTCGCGATGGATAAAATGCTGCTTGGAATCTGTAAACTTATCAGTGAGATTTGTGAATTGATTGCAATATTTCAAGGTAACGTCATTGATGACATTAAAGGTCAAAGACCGTAGCGTATCGTAAAGCGCCTTCCTGATATTCTCCTCTTCGCTGCTGATTTTTTCCTCCTCTTCCTTGAGCTTGTTTCTGAAGTTGGTGAGGAGATAGTGGAGATGGGAGGTAAGGTGAACGAACTCTTCATCGAGATTATCTTCCACTGCCAGGGACTGGATAAAGTCCAAGTATTCGTTCTTCAGCCGGGTGACCTTGTCTCCCTTGATGATCGTGGAGATGTCCATGACATTCTCGAAACGGCAGCCGATCCGGGATATGACCTTTCCGTCATGGTATTCGTCCTGGATATGGATGATCGTAGCGGTATCGGAGTGTACTTTCTGGTTGTGCGAGAAGAGAGAGAGCTCTGAGATAATGTCGCCGATGCGGAAAATAAGGCTTCCGTCCTGCAAAAGGAAAGACAACCCCGTCCTTGAGAAGTCCCTGACCGTACAGGTGCGTTCGGTGCCCTGAAAGTCATGAAACCGGACCGTTTTGCCCGATTCATCGGGATCGGACAGGTAACGGGGATCTCTTCTCAGCCTCAACGCAATCCTCCAAGAAAAGAAATTAATACTTACAGCCGGATCGGTAATGGCGGGTAGTTTCTTTAATCCCCAAGATCTGTCATTTTCTAAGAGGCACAATCACTCATGTCGCCGCCGAGCTTCGACAGGGCATGCGTCAATGCCGGCGCCACGCTCTCCAGGCATTCCCGTGCGCCTGCAGGGCTGCCGGGGAGGTTGATGACCAGTGTTCTGTTCCTGACTCCCACGACCGCCCTCGAAATCATGGCATGGGGGGTTTTTTGAAGGCTGACGCTCCGCATGACTTCTTCCATGCCGGGGACGCGTTTATCGATTACGGCGAGTGTGGCTTCAGGGGTTACGTCTCTGGGAGAAAGTCCGGTGCCTCCCGTCGTCACGATAAGATCCAGGCAGAGTTCATCTGCCCAGGAAACGAGCATGCCCCTGATGAGCTCGGTCTCGTCCGGGATGATCTCGTAGCGCTCGATGGAAATCTTTAAGCCTTCGAGTATGGACTGGACGATTTCGCCGCTTTTGTCTTCCCTTTGTCCTTTCGAGCCCTTGTCGCTTAAGGTGAGTACGCCTGCTCTTTTCATTTTTTCACCTGCTTCAGGCGCTGCTGGGCAAGGATCACCAGCGCCCTCGGGACACCTTTGGACTTTGCCAGATGCTCAAGCTCCCGCTGTTTGAGAAATGCGACCTGTTTCATTGCCTCCGGCAGCGGGGTCTTGGGATTGTTGGCAAGGGCGACCCTGATCTGGTAATTCCTCAGCCATTCGCGGTTGACCGTAATGTGCTTGAGCACTTCTTCGTTGACTTGCCTGTTGTTTGCGACCATCAGCACCTCGCCTTCCGTGATCTTCGGCGACTGGATGACCGCAAGCTGTACCAGCTTGTTCGGATCCCGCATGAGGATGGTCCTGGCTTCCTTGCTGCCCTTGTGAGCGAGATCCAGCTTTTCGGACACGCTCATGGCCTGTATTGACTGGAACAAATTCTTTGTTGCATCTGCTCCGCTATTTTCCATCTTTCTCTGCTTTCACCTCTGCAACGATTTTCTCCTGGATATTGAACGGGACAGGCTCCATGTGGGAGAAGCTCATGGTATAGGTGCCTCTTCCCGAGGTCAGCGAGGTGAGGTTCGGGGCATAGGTGAGCACTTCTGCGAGCGGTACATGTGCCTTGAGCTCCTGGTATTTCCCGCGGGCGTTCATGCCTTCTATCTTGGCACGTCTGGTGTTGAGATCTCCCATGATATCGCCCATGGTTTCCTCAGGGATCACGACCGTAATGTTCATGATGGGCTCCAGCAGGATGGGGCGGCATTCTTCCATGGCCTTCTTGAATGCGAGCGATCCGGCTATCTTGAACGCCATTTCCGAGGAGTCCACGTCGTGGTAGGAGCCGAAATCCAAAGTCACTCTTATGTCCACCACGGGATTTCCGGTCAGTGGGCCGTGCTGCATGGATTCAACCACTCCCTTTTCCACGGCAGGGATGTATGTCTTGGGAATGACGCCGCCCACGATGGCGTTTACGAATTCAAAGCCCTTTCCTCTCTCCTGGGGTTCCACCTTTATCCAGCAGTCGCCGTACTGTCCGTGGCCGCCTGTCTGTTTTTTGTGTTTGCCCTGGACTCTGCAGGTGCCGGTTATGGTCTCTTTGTAAGGGACCCGGGGGGTTTTCAGTTCGACCTCAACGCCGAACCTCCGTTTCAGTCTGTCCACGGCGATCTCGATATGGAGCTGACCCAAACCCGAAATGATAAACTCGCCTGTCTGCTCGTCACGATATACCGTGAGCACCGGGTCTTCATCCATGAGCTTCTGCATGGCGGGCATGATCTTTTCCACATCCGCCTTCGTCTTGGGGTTCACGGCCATGTTCATAATGGTTTCCGGGAACTCGGGCGAGGGCAGCACGAAGTTCAACGACTCGCTCAGGAGGGTATCCCCTGTCTTGGTCTCTTTCAGTTTTGCGATGGCGAAGATATCCCCGGGGCCGATATCCTCCAGGGGCTTCTGCGCCTTTCCTTCCAGGAGCAGGAGGGTTCCGATTCTTTCCTTTACGCCGCGGGATGAGTTGAAGACGGAAGAGTCGGGAGTCAATTTTCCCGAATAACAGCGGATGATGCTCAAGGTCCCTGTGTAGGGGTCGCTCATGGTCTTGAATACGTATCCGCAGAATATCTGGTCTTCACTTGCCGCGAGCTCCCGCTTTTCACCCTGCTTGTTCGTCAGCTCGGGCAGCGTTCTGTTCAGTGGGGTTATACCGGAGTTGTTTATGAAGTCCATCAGCGGCTGCACCCCCATATTCAGCAGGGCCGAACCGGCAAAGACCGGGAGGAATACGCCTCGTGCGAGTCCTGCGGACAAGGCACTGGCAAGCTCCTCGGAGGTCAGGTCACTGCCTTCGAGGTACTTTTCCATCAGGGCGTCATCCACCTCTGCGAGATCTTCCACTACCCTGCCGTATGTCTCTTCGGTCGTATCCTTCATGTCGGCCGGGATATCCGTCTCAGTGAACTTGCCCGATCCGTCCTTCTCAAAGATAAGCGCCTTGTTTCTGAGCACATCGACCACGCCTTTGAAGTTTTCTTCCGCGCCGATGGGCAAAGTCAGGATCAGGGGCTTTATCTCGAATACCTCCTGGATATCTTTAAGGACCTGGTCGAAATCGGCACGCTCTCGATCCATCTTGTTAATGAAACAGAAAGCCGCGAGTCCTTCTTTCTTGACAAGGTTCCACAAGTTTTCTGAGTGGGGTTTGATCGAATCGATGGCATCGATGACAACAAGTGCATTATCGGATGATTTCAGTCCGAGGATAGCCTCCGAGGAAAAGTTCGAGTCGCCGGGGGTGTCGAGAATGGTCACTCCGATGTTTTTCCACTTATAATTATGGAGCGCGCTGAAAATGGACGACTGCCGCTTCTGCTCTTCGGGTTCGAAATCCAGAACGGAGTTGCCTTCCAGTACTTTCCCCAGCCGTGTAGTCGCTTTCGCATTAAACAGGAGCGCCTCACCCAAAGAAGTCTTACCCGATCCCGAGTGAGATAGAATGACTACATCCCTTAAGTTCTCAGTCCGATATCGCCTCATCTGTTCTCCCTTCCATGACCAATATAGAGCATAGGCTATTATCTGAAAACATGTAGGCAAGTCAAGCCGGACAACGGGATTGCTTTGCATTCAGAGCTTGATATATGATGAATGCCATGTGGAAGGAAATCATCGGCTGTGAGAACCAGATTTCGGAGCTCAAAGGCTATATCCAATCCGGCCATGTGCCCCATGCGTTTCTCTTTGCCGGGCCTCCGGGCCTCGGGAAAACAAAGACAGCCCGGGAATTTTTCAAGGCGGTCAACTGCTCTTCATCGCCCGGAGACCCTTGCGATTCCTGTCGCACATGCCTGAAGGCCTCGAATGAATCTCACCCCGACTTTGTCTTGGTGGGGCCGTCAAACGGCTGGATAGTGGTCGAGGACATCCGCAAGATGATCACGGAGGTCGGGCTCAAACCTTTCGAGGCAAAGACAAGGTTCATCATTATAGAACCCGCAGAACGGATGAACAAGGCGAGCTCCAATGCCCTGCTCAAAACCCTCGAAGAACCTCCGGACGGCTCTCTCATCATCCTGATCAGTCATAAGCCGTCGCTGTTGCTGCCTACAATCGTCTCGCGCTGCCGGATAATACGGTTCGCGCCTCTGGATGCATCTGCTGCTGCAAAGAGTTCTCTGGACCCCGTGCTGTTGCGCCTGACATCCGGGACCATGGGAGGCCTGCCCGCTGGAGATGCAGGGTACCTGCTCGAAGTGAGGGCGGGGATTCTCCAGGAGCTCCGGGAAGGCGACCCTGCGAGGCTGGTCAACCGGTATTTCTCGGATACGGAACAGGGAGCTGAAACGCTCTCTGTCTTTCTCCTCGTGGCGGAATCGATCCTGAGGGATCTTCTTGTGCTTTCCCACGGGGGTGATTGCATCATCAACGATGAACTGCGGGAGATGGTTCTGCACGGCATCAATAGCGGGGGTGCGGAAGAGATAGCGCTCTGCATCCGGGATATCCGCAAGGGTGTGAACGAGAATATCAATCAGCGTGTCGCAATGAGCGATCTGCTCTTCAGGCTCAAAGAGATCATTTCAAGACCCTGAGCATTGCCTTTACAACGGCCGCTTGAATTTAGACTTTTTCGGCCGCCTTTTCAGCAGGACGTAAAGCGCGCCGGTGCCGCCGTCGCAGGGTCTGGCCGAGCAGAAGGCCAGGACGAGATGCGAGAGGCTGCCGGTAGTGAGCCACCTGACAAGATATTCTTTGAGCACAGGGCCTTCGCTCGATTTCAGCCCCCTGCCGTGGATGATGAGCACCACCCGGTAGCCCAGGGCATGGGAGTTGAGGAGGAAGGACTGCAGTGCCTGCCCTGCCGCCTCCTTCGTATGGCCGTGCAGGTCGAGATGGGCCTGGATGGTGAATTCCCCGGCTTTGAGTTTTCTCAAGGTGCTTGGATCCATGGGAATGGCGTGGCCTTCCAGATATTCGCCTGTGCAGGTGATATCGAATCTCGCGGTTCCCCTGACGAGCCCATGGAGGGTATCGATGACCTCCTGGTCCTGGCGCTTCAGACTTTCCTGGATCGAGCTTACCAGTGCTTTCCGGTCGACGGGCTCCAGTGCGATCAGGTCGTTGTCCATGGGGGTAACCCCTTTCATGGCATGCTCGAACAAATCGCACTCCTCGGAATCCCGTATGCAGGGTGCAGGATTCTTTTCCAGAGGGGGTGCCGCCTTCTTGGGCGGTATTTTTACCCCTTTGAGTTTCTTGAAGGGGCCGTGGAAGGGTTCCTCTTTTTTTGCCATTTGACTATCTTAGCAAAAAAAAAGGCCCACTCAATAAGAGGTGGTAGTGGGCCCAAAAAGGAGGTCTATAGCCCTTGAAAGAAATGCTATAGGCTAATGCCCACATATAACGCCTATTTTATCTGTGTCAAATAGTATTATCTTATGGTACGCTTAAAGAAAAGTAAATCAGGTACGGGGATTAGATGAATATTCACCAGGTCAATATCTTTAACATCGCTGCAAAGACCTTGAGCATCACGAAGACGGCCAAGAAGATGCACCTGTCTCAGCCTTCCGTGAGCATCCAGATAAAGGACCTGGAAGATTCCCTCAACGTCAAGCTTTTCGAGAGGATCAATCGGAAGATCACGCTCACCGATGCCGGTAAGGTTTTTTACTCCTATTCCGAAAAGCTCTTGAATCTTATCGATGAAATAAACGCAGTGATGGACCAGTTCAGCTCGGGCGACGTGGGCAAGCTCATTCTGGGGACTTCCAATACTGTCGGCATCTACGTGCTGCCGCAATTCTTAGGCGAATTCAAGGAACTGTTCCCCAAGGCTGCCATATCACTGACGATCCTCAACCGGCAGGAGGCACTGGAGCAGTGTATCTCGGGCGAGCTGGATTTTGCCTTCCTCCAGGACCCGCCCAAGCATCCTGACCTGCATGCCGACTTCTTCATGAAGGACGAGCTGGTGATCGTGTGCTCTCCGAAACACCGCTGGGCCAAGAGAGACTACCTCACCCTGAAGATGCTCACCTCTGAGCCCGAGCCGATCATTCTGAGGGAAGAGGGCTCCGGAACCAGAGGATTGATCGAATATGTCATCAAACGCTACGGCATCGAGCGCAACGTCACCATGGAAATGAGCTCATCAGAGGGTATCAAGCGGGCCGTGGAAGCAAATCTAGGCGTGGCGGTCCTCTCCAGGAACGTCATCAGGAGTGAAGAGAAAAACGGCAGTCTCGTGGCATTGGACATCAAGGATCTCAATACAAAGAGAGATTTCTATATCCTTCATAATAAGAAACGTAAATTCATGCCTCTCATGGAGAAGTTCCATGACTTCATCCTCAAGAAACGGCTGCAGATCGATCCTTCCCTGCAGCTTTAATGTGTGAAAGGAACCGGCATCTTGCCTATGCATTCCAGTGTCAGGCAAAAGATAGTCCCTTTTGGGAGGATGAATATTTACAGTGATCGTTCATTTTATCTGGTTCTGCACTCTTCATCGGGGAGGGGAAAAGGATGCATGTAACGCCGATTCTTTGCATGAATCTTTCTCTCAAGGGGTGCATCTAATAAAACAGTGAACGCGAAGGTCGGATTGTCTGTCAATATGCTTAATCTCAATTGACAAAGCCGTAAATATCGAACATACAATATAATATTGGACTGTGATAAACACCATCGGAAATGAAAAAATAATGTGTCACTCAGGGAAGGAAGCATCATCTTTTCTTGACAGTTTGTGACCGGGGATGATATGAATCACCATTCAGAATATTGCAAGGAGACGGTATGCTGGAGATCAGGTTCCATGGGAGAGGCGGACAGGGAGCGGTCACCTCGGCGGAGCTCATAGCCATTGCGGCGATCAACAAAGGCAATTGCGCCCAGGCCTTCCCCAGTTTCGGTCCCGAGCGCAGGGGCGCGCCGGTCGTCGCTTTCTGCAGGGTCGACGATCAAGAAGATCAATATCCGGGCCAAGGTTTACAATCCCGATGTGGTGATCGTGCTCGATCCGGGCCTTCTGGAGCTGCTCGATCCCTCTGAAGGCATGAAGCGACGGCGGGATTCTCATCATCAATACGAAGAAAAGGCCCTGAGGAGCATCGTGAATCGCTGCAGGTAAGCCCATCAAGATTAGCCACCGTGGACGCGAACAAGATCGCCATAGAGGAACTGGGCAGGGCCATCGTGAATACCACCATGCTGGGCGCGTTCATCAAGGCGACGGGGCTGCTCGCGATCGATGATATCAAGGAGCCGCTTGCTGGAGCGATTCGGCGCAAAGCTGGGCGAGAAGAACATGAAGGCCCTGGAACGGGCCTTCAACGAAGTTGCCATACAAGGGAGTAAGTAGACCATGGCAAAACCAATGGATCAGATAACATGGCAGGAACTGGAAATCGGGGCGGTCGTCATGGAGACAGGCAACGCCCGGCAGTATGAGACCGGCTCCTGGCGTTCCGAACGGCCGGTTGTGGACAAGGCAGCAGTGCATCAAGTGCGGCGTCTGCTGGCTGTTCTGCCCGGACTCGTGCATCGTAGCAGGCGGCGGACGGTCATTTCGAGGCCGATCTCGACTACTGCAAGGGGTGCGGCATCTGCGCCAAGGAATGCCCGGTAGGCTGCATCACGATGGTAAGCGAGGAGGGATAAGCATGGCTAGGCAGACGCAAAGGAATCGAAGTATCGCATCGCCATGGCGGAGGCCGTCGCACAGGCGGATGTGCGATGTCATCGCCGCCTATCCCATCACCCCGCAGACCCATATCGTGGAGCACCTCTCCGATATCGTGGCCGAGGGCGAGCTCGATGCGGAGTTCGTCCCGGTGGAGAGCGAGCATTCGGCCATGAGCGTGTGCTGCGGTTCCGCGGCAGTGGGCGCAAGAACCTTCACCTCCACGAGCTCCCAGGGACTGGCCCTCATGGCCGAGATCTTCTACATCACCGCCGCCATGAGGCTCCCCATGGTCATGGCGCTGGCCAACAGGTCCCTTTCCGGCCCGCTTTCCATCTGGAACGACCATACGGACGTCATGATGGTGCGCGACGCCGGCTGGATCCACATCTTCGTGGAAAACGGCCAGGAGAGCCTACGACAACGTCTTCTGCGCCTTCAGGATCGCCGAAGACCCGGAGGTCATGCTGCCGCTGGCCATGAACCTCGACGGCTTCATCCTCACCCACATGATCGAGCCCGTCGAGTATCGAGGATGACGAGACTGATAAAGAAATACCTGCCCGAAGTTCAAGATGAAGAACGCCCTGCATCCGGACAACCCGGTGTCCATGGGCTGTTTCGCGCATGCCCGAGATATACACCGAGGCGCAGATGGGCCGGGAGCACGGCCTTAGTGAACTCCTACCCGAGATTCTCAAGGCATGGGAGGAGTGGGGCAAGCTCACCGGCAGGCACTACCACCCGGTGGAGACCTACCGGCGCGATGATGCCGACTACTGCATCGTGACCATGGGCTCCTTCGGCGAGACCGCCATGGAGGTCGTTGATGCAGCTGCGGGACGAGGGCGAAAAGGTCGGGGTCGTGAAGATCCGGCTCTGGAGGCCGTTCCCCTTCGAGGATTTCCGCAAGGCGGTGCTGGGCAAGAAGATCCTCATCGTCATCGACCGCGCCATCAGCTTCGGCGGCCCCGGCGGCCCGGTGGCATCTGGAACTGCGCTCGGCGCTCTACAACAAGCAGGGAGCGCCCACCATCGTGAACTACGTCGCCGGACTGGCCGGCAGGGACGTGTCCGCGCAACGACTTCAGGAACATCATCCTCGAAGGCAAGGCAAAGGCGGCCGCAGGGCGACACCGACGGGTTTACCCTTTACGGATTGAGAGGATAAGGAGAGAGCTATGGATAAATTCTCGGTTTTCTCAGCGCGACTGGTCGAACAAGACCGAATACTTCACCTCGGGCCACCGGGCCTGCCAGGGGTGCGCCGAGGCGCTGGCCGTCCGGCTCGTGATGAAGGCCCTGGGCAGGGACACCATCGTAGCCATGTCCACGGGCTGCATGGAGATCATCTCTTCGCCGCTGCCCCTGACCTCCTGGAAGGTGCCCTGGATCCACAACGCCTTCGAGAACTCCTCCGCGGTCATCTCCGGTGTGCGAAGTCGGGCATGAAGGCCATGATGCGCAAAGGCAAGCTCCCCGCGAAAAAGATCAACTTCGTGGCCATGGGCGGCGACGGCGCCACGGCCGATATCGGCATGGGCCAGCTCTCCGGCGCGCTGGAGCGCGGGCACGACATGGTCTACGTCTGCTATGACAACGAGGCCTACATGAACACGGGCATCCAGCGTTCGAGCTCCACCCCCTACGGCGCCAGCACCACCACGAGCCCGGCAGGCAAGGCGAGCATCGGCCAGCATACCCAGAAGAAGAACATGGCCCAGATCGCCGTGGCACACAACATCCCCTATGTCGCCACGGCCTGCTCGAGCTTCCCCTTCGACCTCATGGACAAAGTGAAGAGGGCGGCGGAGACCCCGGGCGCCGCATATGTTCATGTCCTTTCCGTGTGCCCCACCGGATGGCGGATCCCCACCGAGGATGCCATCAAGTACGGCAGGCTGGCGGTGGATTCCTGCGTTTTCCCGCTCTACGAGGTGATCGACGGGCAAGTACAAGCTTACGCTACAAGCCGTCAAGCAGCTCATCCCGTGCAGGATTACCTTAAGGGACAGGGCCGGTTCCGGCACCTGACCGACGACGGACATCGAGAAGATCCAGGAGCAGATGGACAGAGACTACAGAAGATCCTGAAACTGAGCGAAGAGGGTTGATTATGGCTGTCGATATACGAAGAAAGATCGACGAAGATCATCATCACAGGTACGATAAATCCGAGGAATCGCTGCTGGCAATCCTCCAGGATTTCCAGCGGGAATTCCACTACGTTCCCGAAGAGGGATGAAGACGGCTGAGCGAAGTTCATGGACGTCCCGGAGAGCAAGATTTACGCGATGGGGACTTTTTACAAGGCCCTCTCGCTGGAGCCCAGGGGCAAGCATACCATCAAGGTATGCATGGGTACCGCCTGCCACCTCAAGGGTGCGGGCCAGATCATGGAGACCATCGAGCGCGAGCTCAAGGTTAAGCGGAACCACACCACGAAAGACGATGAAGTTCACGATAGAAAGCGTGAACTGCGTCGGGGCCTGCGCCATGGCGCCGGTCGTCGTGGTGGACGAGGACTATTACGGCCACACGCAGGCCCTCGAAGATCATGGATGTCCTCAACAAATACAAATAAAGGGTGAATGCAGATGCAAGCAATACATCTTTTGAGCAGCTGGAAAAGTACAGGGAGAAGACTCAAGGCGTCCTCAAAACAAGGATCTTCCCACCGTCCTGATCTGCTTCGGAACCGGCTGCCAGGCAAACGGCGCACGCGACGTTGCCGAGGCATTCACGCGAAGAGATCGAAAAACAGGGCCTTGCAGATCGACGTGAATCTCGGCTTCAAGACCACCGGCTGCCACGGGTACTGCGAGAACGGCCCGCTGGTTGTGCTCCGGCCCAAGGACATCCTCTATCTGAAGGTGAAGCCCAAGGATGTGCCCGAGATCGTGGAGAAGAGCATCAAGGGCGAGCCGATCATCGAACGGCTGATCTACAAGGACGTGAACACCAAGGAGACCATCGCCGAGTATCACGAGCATCCCCTTCTATAAATACCAGAAGCGCATCGCGCTCCGGAACATCGGCAATATCGATCCCGACCTCCATCGACGATTACATCTTGCGTGACGGCTACAAGGGCCTGGCCAAGGCGCTCACCATGAACCCCGAGGACATCATCACCGAAGTGGAGGCAGTCGGGCCTGCGCGGCCGCGGCGGCGGCGGATTCCCCACGGGCACCAAGTGGCGCTCCTGCAGGGCCGTCGACTCGGATGTCCGCTACGTCATGTGCAACGGCGACGAGGGCGACCCCGGGGCGTTCATGGACCGCTCCATCATGGAAGGCGACCCGCACTCGGTCATCGAGGGCATGATCATCGGCGCCTATGCCATCGGCGCGCACACAGGGCTACATCTACGTGCGCGACGAGTATCCCCTGGCGGTCAAGAACCTCCAGACAGCGCCATCGCGCGACGCGCGAGAGATGGGCTTCCTCGGCGAGAACATCCTGGGCTCGAACTTCGATTTCGACATCAAGATCAGCCGCGGCGGCGGCGCCTTCGTCTGCGGCGAGTCATCGGCGCTCATGCGCTCGCTGGAAGGCAAGGTGGGCGAGCCCCGGGCCAAGTATATCCGCTCGGTCGAGAAAGGCCTCTACGACAAGCCCATCGGTCCTGAACAACGTGGAGACCTGGAACAATGTCCCGGTGATCATCCTAAACGGCGCCGACTGGTATGCCGCCTTCGGGCACCAAGGGCTCCAAGGGCACCAAGGTCTTCTCCCTGGTGGGCAAGGTGAACAACACGGGCCTGGTGGAAGTGCCCATGGGCATCACCATCAGCGAGCTCGTGGAAAAGATCGGCGGCGGCGTTCTGAACGGCAAAGGTTCAAGGCCGTCCAGACCGGCGGCCCCTCGGGCGGCTGCATCCCGGAGAGCCTAGTCCGACCTGCCCGTTGACTTCGACAGCCTTGACCGAGGCAGGTTCCATGATGGGTTCGGGCGGCATCATCGTCATGGACGAGAACACCTGCATGGTGGATGTGGCCAAGTACTTCATCGGCTTCCTGGTGGAAGAATCCTGCGGCAAGTGCACCCCCTGCAGGGACGGCCTGCCGCGAATGCACAAGATACTCACCGACATCACCGAAGGCAAGGGCAAGGACGGCGATATCGCGATGCTCGAGGAACTCTGCGACGTGCTCAGCTACGGCGGCGCTCTGCGGTCTGGGCAACTCGGCGGCGAACCCGGTGCTCTCCACCATCAAATACTTCCGCGACGAGTACGATGGCGCATATCAGGGACAAGAAATGCCCCGCGGGTGTGTGCAAGAGCCTCATCACGTACCGCATCGACGCGGAAGCCTGCACGGGCTGCACCCTGTGCGCCAAGAAATGCCCGCAGGAATGCATCACGGGCGAGCGGAAGAAGGCCCACGTCATCGACAAGAGCAAGTGCATCAAGTGCGGCGTATGCAAAGACGTCTGCAACTTCGATGCAGTAAGGATTGGATAAGGATAATAGACATGGAAAAGATCACGATAACGATTGACGGGCAAGACGGTCGAGGCCATCAAAGACCAGACCGTTCTTGATGGCTGGCACGGGAAAACGGCATCGACATCCCGGCCCTGTGCTATCATCCGGAGGTGGAGAGCAGCGGCGGCTCCTGCCGGGTATGCCTTGTGGAGGCCCACCAGGGCGGCAGGATGCGGATCGTCACCTCCTGCAACTATCCGGTGCGGAAGGGCCTGGAGATCAAGACCGACACCGAGCTGGTCGCAAAATACGCAAGGGCGTGCTGGAACTCCTCCTCTGCCGGGTGCCCGATTCGGACGTCATTCAGGACATGGCCGCGAAGTACGGCATCACCGAGCCGCGGTTCTTCAAGGACGAGGGCGAGAACAACCGTTACAAATGCATCGCATGCGCGCTGTGCACCCAGGTGTGCGAAGAGGTGGTGGGGGTGTGCGCCATCTCCATGCAGAACCGTGGCCGGGAAAAGACACCGGGAACCCCGTACCACAAGGACTCTTTAGCCTGCATCGGGTGCGGCGCCTGCGCATATGCATGCCCCACGCATGCCATCGCCATGGAGGACGGAAAAGGCGTCAGGAAGATCTGGGGCAGGAAGTTCAAGATGGTCGCCTGCAGCGTGTGCGGCAACCCCTATATCCCCGAGGCCCAGGTCGACTGGATCGTCAAGACGACAGGCAAGGACAAGATCTTTCTTCGACAAATGCCCTGATCACCGTTAACCGGCATCTGCGGATAATCGCCTGCGCGCGAGCGTAAGAAAAGCTGAAATTTCCGCCCGGTAATATCACCGGGCGGTCCGCCATCTTTGCTTTCTTTGTTTCTTCGGGTGAAGAATAGTGTCTTTGGGCAATCTTGTGTGCCCCGATTACTGCGTTCAATGTCCTTGACAATATGTCGGCGATAACCGTATTTATTTCAAAGGGGCATGACGGCTATGGCTATGCGTATCCAAAGAGGTGGACAATCCGTTTTTCACGAAAGAGGCGATTACTGCACAAGCTTCCAAAGAGTTGACAAAACACATGAATATCCGATAGCATAGCGTTCCTTTTCAAGGATGAAGGAGACTGATCATGCTCGAAATGATATCCGGCGGATTCAAAAAGGCCCAGGAACTGCTCCAGGGAAAAACGACCATCCAAGAGAAGCATATAGAAGATGCGATCAAGGAGATCCGCATATCGCTTCTGGAGGCGGATGTCGAATTCCATGTCGTAAAATCCTTTATTGATCGCGTTAAGGAAAAGGCCCTGGGAGAGATCATCCAGACCCGCGTGTCCCACGGCGGAAAAAAATTAAAGGCAACACCGGAACAGCATTTCATCAAGATCTGCTACGACGAGCTCTCCGGCCTCATGGGCCCGGTCGATACATCGCTGAACCTGGGAGCCCGTCCTGTGAGCGCTATCATGATGGTGGGATTGCAGGGAAGCGGTAAGACCACTACCACTGCCAAGCTTGCCAGGTATCTTGAAAAAAGCGGGAAAAAGCCCATGATGGTTGCAGCCGACGTGTATCGCCCTGCAGCCATCGATCAGCTCAAGGTACTGGGGAACCGCCTTGAGATCCCGGTATTCTCCGCCCCGGGAAAGACGCCTCCCCAGATCTGTAAAGACGCCATGGAAGCCGCCCAGTTCAAGGGCTGCAACGTGGTCCTTTTCGACACCGCAGGCCGCACCATCGTGGATGATGTGCTCATGAGGGAGCTCGAGGATATTAAAAAGATCACGAGCCCGGAAAACATTCTGCTCGTCGTAGACGCCATGATCGGGCAGGAATCCGTCAACGTGGCTCAGGAATTCGACCGGAGGCTCGATCTCTCCGGGTTCATCCTCACGAAGCTCGACGGTGACGCCAGGGGAGGCGCTGCGCTTTCAATCAAGGAAGTCGCCAAAAAGCCTATCAAGTTTCTCGGCATGGGCGAGTCCCTGGACCGTCTCGAAGAGTTCAGACCCGATGGCCTTGCATCCAGGATCCTGGGCTTCGGCGATATCGTGGGCCTGGTCAAGGACTTCGAGGAAGTCGTGGATGAAAAGAAGGCTGAGGAAGATGCGCAAAAGCTCCTCAGGGGAGACTTCACCTACAACGATTTTCTCAAACAGCTTAAGGTCATGAAAAAAATGGGCTCCTTGACGGATATCATCAGCAAGCTTCCTTTGGGCCAGTTCGGGGTACCCCAGGGCATGCAGGTGGATGACCGTGAACTCATGCGCGTAGAGGCCGTCATCAATTCCATGACGGTTTATGAGCGGGAGCATCCCGACTCCCTGAACGACAGCCGTGTGGCCAGGATCGCATCGGGGTGCGGTCAGCCGAGGAACAAGGTAGTTGAGCTGATGACCAGGTTCAATACCATGCGGGGTCTCATGCGGAGCCTGGGTTCGGGTAAGAAGAAGGCGCTCGGCAGGCTCGGCCTCGACCCCGGGCTTGCAGGGATGATCGATGAGCAGCTCCCCAACAGGCCCAAGAAGAACCTTGTGGACCTGAAAAAACGAAAAGACATGAGAAAGGCTGTAAAGAAGGCGAAGAAACGTAACCGATAAGGATCGACAAGAGATCTCGCTATCGGGAAAATTATGATTGATAAGGAACTGACAGTCTTCAGGCGGGTGAATGAGGCCATATCCCATGCACCCGATGTCGAGGCAGTCGCCGGGGCAATACTGGATATCGTCATTGACGAGACGGCTGCGGAAAATGCCTCCATCATGATGCCCTCCCCCGACGGTGATAGGCTGGAGATAAAGGCTGCCAAAGGTAATCAGGATAAAATATCACGGTACTCGGAATCGTCTCTCGGGCATGTTTTCCCTTTTGGGGAAGGAATTGCAGGCAGAGTTGCCGTAAATCTCGAACCCATTATCATCGATGATGCCTCAAAAAATCCTTTGTTCAAATCGAAAGATATGAAAATCCGGGTCGGATCCCTATTGAGCATGCCCCTGGTTTACGGGAAGAAAGAGCTGGTAGGCGTCCTGAACGTGAGTCACTCGAGCGCAAAAGCCTTTGACGAGCAGGATCTGAAGCTCGTCAACATCCTCCTTTCCCCTGCAGCGCTTGCCTTGAGAAATGCGCGGGTGATGAAGGAGATGGAAGATTTCAACTCTATCCTCAAGACAGACCTCTCCATGACGGATAAGGCGGTGGCCGAGTTCGGGAAGAATATCTTCAGGATCTTCACCTGCATGTCCGTCGGGGTCATGACAATCGATTTCGACGGGATCATAACCTCCATCAACAAGAAGGCATCACATCTGCTCGGCATGGATGCAGGCGGGAACATCTGTCCTCTGGTCCCGGAGGATGTCCTGCGGAGATTGAAGTCCGAGATCCGGGAGATAGCCCTGGATGTGGAAAACGACGGCAATGTGCTGAACATGGAGCTTTCCGCGCTGCCCATGAAGCCTTCCCGGCAGATCCTTATCTGCGTGCGCGATGTTACCATTGACCGGTTCAAGGAACGGGAGCTTGTCAGGGTGAAGGATCAGTACAAAGATATGGTGGAAAATGCCCTTGATGCGATGTACATCATCAAGGAGGGGCGGTTTCTGCTCACGAACAGAAAGTTCCAGGAAATGCTCGGCTACCACCAGGACGAGATTACCGGCAAGCATTTCAGGCGCTTCGTAGATAAGGACTCTGTAGCCGTTCTGGCTTCCTCCTTGAGGCTCCAGTCAGGGAACATCTTCATCCCGAACCTGGAAATTCAGTCGATCCGCAAAGACGGCAAGAAGCTCTTCCTCGAGATCAGCATCGGCAGGCTCGTGATCGACAACGAGGACTGCTATATCGGTGTTGTCCGGGACATTACCGGCAAGAAAGAACTGCTTGCCTTGAAGACGAGGTTCCTCCACGTTGCATCCCACGAGATACGGGTACCGCTCACGGTGATCCGAGGCTATGCCCGGATGCTTTCAAAAGATACGGAGTGCACGCTTTCAGAAGGACAGAAAGAAAATATCCATGAAATCGAGGGCCAGTGTGAAAAACTCCTGCACTTCAGCAATTCCCTCCTTGATTTTGCAAAGATAAATACCGAAAAGATTACCCTGCATAAGCAGCAGGTGAGTAGCGCCGACTATGTGAAAAGCATTGTGAGGAACATGCAGATAGGGGCAAGGGAACATAAGGTGAAGATTCAGTTCAAGGGAGAAGAAAGCGTCCCTGAGCTGTTTGTGGACCCGATCAGGTTCGAGCAGGCCCTGTGCAATCTTCTTCACAATGCCGTCAAACACTCTCCTGAAGAAGGGTTGGTGACGATCTGCGTTTCCAGGGGTATCCAGGAACAGAATGCCATGACTAAGCTTCTGAATCAGGAGAGCGCCATCATATCGGTCCTCGATCAGGGGCCGGGAATAAAATCCGAGGAAGCGAGAGAGCTGTTCAGCGACTTCTATGTCGGGGTCAGCGGCAGGGCAAAGGGAGGCATCGGTTTGGGGCTCTCCATCACCAAGGAGATCGTCCACGCACATGGTGGGTCCGTGGAAGCCCGCCCCTCGGATGCAGGCGGACATTTTGTAATTACAATACCCTTGAATAGGGAAGATGATTAATGTATTCTTAATTGTTAAGTATTGGTGGGCCTTATGATGACAAGTGAGAAGATCAGGATCCTCGTTGTTGATGATGATGAAAGTATTCGGAGGTACATAGCCAAGCTGCTCGTCCAGGGGGGGTATGATGTCATGACCGCCTCCAACGGCAAGGATGCACTCAATGAGCTGAGGACCGGCTCCGACATCTCTCTGGCTATCCTGGATATCCTCATGCCCGAGATGGACGGCCTCGAGACCCTTAATGAAATCCGGAAAATATCGAGCGACCTGCCCATCCTCATGCTTTCCGCGTTAGGGCAGACGAACATCATCGTAAAGGCCATGAAGGCGGGCGCCACCGATTACCTCGTGAAGCCCTTCGAAGAGGAAGAGCTGGAGCTTGCCATCACGAAATCCCTTGAAAAGAAGAAGCTGCTGACCGAGATCTCAAGCCTCAAGAAGCAGCTGCGCGTGGACGAGCTCCGCGGAGAATTCATTTACAACAGCCTGAAAATGCAGCGGGTGAAAGACCTTGTCGAACAGGTCGCCGATACGGATGTGAGCGTGCTCATCGAAGGCGAAAGCGGGACGGGGAAGGAGCTCGTGGCACGGGCGCTCCACTACGGTTCAACCTTGCGGGACAAACCGTTCGTCAAAGTGAACTGCGCTGCACTGCCCCATGACCTCCTCGAGTCCGAACTCTTCGGCTACGAGAGAGGGGCGTTCACCGGAGCCTATAAGGCCAAGGCCGGCAAGTTCGAGCTCGCAAACACCGGAACGATATTCCTTGACGAGATCGGCGAGATGGATCTGGGGATCCAGTCTAAGCTCCTCCAGGTTCTGCAGGAAGGCACCTTCTCACGTCTCGGGGGCAAGCAGGACGTGAAGGTGTATGTCCGCGTCATAGCCGCAACCAACAGGGACCTGCACAAGGCGGTTGATCAGGGAACCTTCCGTGAGGACATCTACTACCGGCTGAACGTCGTCAATATCACGATTCCCCCGTTATGCGAGAGGAAGGAAGACATCACCTATCTGTTCGAGTATTTTCTCGATGCCTATAACGAGAAATACGGCAAGAATATCCAGATCGATAAAGAGACACTCTATCCCTTCTGTCTGGCTTACCAATGGCCGGGGAATGTACGGGAACTGAAAAATCAGGTGAAACGGCTGGTTATCCTCGGGGATATCAATGACCTGATCAAATATTTGAAAAACAGCGGAGCACACCTGCCCCAGGAAAAGCAGGTCCGCGAAACAAAGACGGAAACCCTTGAAATCGATCCCAACGAGGGTGAGGTCATTCCCTTGAAGATCGCTGCGAAAGAGGCATCGGTCAAGGCGGAGAGGGATATGATCCTCAAGGCCTTGCGGGGAACGAACTGGAATAAAAAACGGGCTGCGAACCTCCTTCAGATAAGCTACAAAGCGCTTCTCTACAAGATTAAGGAATGCGGCATTGAAAAGTAAAAGAAGAGGTTGAATCCATGAAAAATATATTCTTGATACTGTTAGGCATCATTATTCCCCTCACGGCAACCGCAGAGGAAGCCTCATATCTCATAGGGCCGTCCGACCTTTTGGATATTTCCGTCTGGGGAGAGGAGACCCTCTCCAGACAGGTGGCGGTAAGGAGCGACGGATACATTTCCCTGCCCCTGGCGGGAGACCTCCAGGCATCGGAAAAGACACCGCCCCAGCTTCAGAAAGAGATCGAAACCATCCTTGCCAAATATATCAAGGAACCGCACTGTGCCGTTATCATCCGGGAACCCCGGAGCAAGCGGTTCTATGTCCAGGGTCAGGTAAACCAGCCGGGCGAATATGTTCTCGACCGCACCATGACGTTGACCCAGGTCATTTCCAGGGCAGGCGGATTCAATCAATGGGCTGAAACGGACGACATCGTTGTACTGCGCACCGAAAAGAACGAGCAGGTCCGCCTTGAGGTGGATTACGATAAAATCATAAAAGGCAAGCGCGAGAATATACTTATTCAACCCGGTGATACCGTAGTAGTCCCGTGAGGAGGTGTCCCATCCCTGCCGTTTTCGCTTTATTTCTTTTTTTGATGGGCTTCTGCGCCTTTGCCCATGCCGCAACCTTCGAGTTTCACGGGGGCTTTTACAGCTCATACGAGTATACGGATAATTATCTCGGCATCCCCCGCAACGAAGAGAGCGAGAGTATTTATGAGATAGGTCCCAGTGCCCAGCTTCTTTGCAGAAGCGCAAATGCAACTCTCGATCTTTCCGGCCATGCAGCCAGAAGTTTCCACAGGAAATATGACGACGACAATTTCAATGAGATCCTCCTCAATTCACTGTACTCGGCATCATCCATAAGGGACACGGTGGAACTCGGGTACGGTTACATCCAGAGCAGCAGGAGGTCCAGCTTAAGCGATGTGACGGGAAATTCGAAGATTCACAACGGGACATTGAATTACAGCCGGGCGCTCTCGCCTGCTTCTTCCTTCAGATTCGGGTATACCTATACCCAGGAACAGAATCCTTCGCCTGATGAAGATATCGTGTCCCAGGGATTCGTCGGGACCCTGGCCCATCAGCTCTCCCAGCGCAACAGCGTTCGTTTTACGCAAGGATACAGCGTGCATGACTACGAAATCACCGGGGATGCCTGGGAACTGAGGTCCGCCCTCGGGTTAGAGACACAAGTGACGATGAGAACCCGCATAGGCACCGATCTGGAATACGAGCACCATGAACGTGAGGATCAGCCCGATGGGGATATCTATAATGCGTTTCTTTCCTGGGGATATTCACTGATCCAGTCAACCTCTCTGCGCCTGTCAGGAGGATACAGCTGGCTGAGCATGGAAGGCGCCGACAGGGAGCAAGCCTTTGCCGCACGAGGGGAACTGACCACACGGACTCAGAACGACACGCTTTCAATCAGAGCTTCCAGGGAATATACGGCCGAATTCACGGCCGACCGGTACGGGACCTATGATGCGCGCAGTATTTATGCGTCTTGGGAAAGAACCCTCTTGAGAGACCTGATGCTCCTATCTAATATAACTTACGAAGAACGAAAGCCGGTTTCAGACATAGGATTCAATGTAATAACCGAGAAAGAAAAAAATATCGCCGGCGTGGTTTCTTTGAACTGGACCCCATTGAGGTATCTGAGTATCCGGCCGTCCTATGAGCATCTCGAACGTATTCGAGAGATTTCAGATACCGTGAAAGAAAACCGATACAGAATAATTGCAGAGGTGCGATATTGAACGGTCAGGAAAAACGAGTCGATTTCCAGGATATCATTGATGCCCTGATACAGAAATGGTTCTGGGTAACCATCCCGCTCCTCTTCTTTGTGTTTCTCGGTTTATGGGTCTATGTTATCCTCCCCAGGACCTATGAAGCCAAAACGCTGATCTTTGTCCAGCCCCAAGAAATCCCTTCCGCCTATGTACAGTCCACCGTGAGCCAGGCCATAGAAGAGAGAGTCATGACCTTGTCCCAGGAGGTGCTGTCCCGCTCCAATCTCGAGAATATCATCAATGAGATGAAGCTCTTTCAGGAGGATCGAAAGGCAGGCATTTCCATGGATATCATCGTGGCGGCCATGCGGAAGAAGATAGAGGTCGATACAAGCGGAGGAAGAAGGGGAGAGACGAGCTCGTTCAGCATATCCTACCAGGGACGCGATCCCCAGCAGGTTGCCGATGTCACGAACAAGCTGGCCTCGTTTTTCATAGAATCGCACCTGAAACTGAGGGCCAGGCAGGCTTCCGAGACGACGATTTTCCTCGACAAGCAGCTCGGTGAGCTGAGCACCCTCCTCCAGCAGCAGGAAGCGAAGCTCAAGGAATATCGCAACCAGTTCATGGGAGAACTGCCCGAGCAGCTCAACAGCAACGTATCGACCATATCCAGCCTCCAGACGCAGCTTGAGTCGATACAGAGGTCCCTGTCCGAAGCAATGAACCGGAGGCTCGGCATCCAGAGCCAGCTTTCACAGATCGAGAGCAACCAGCCGGGCGCCACCCTATCCGTCCAGGCCCAGAGGGTTAACGACCTGAGAACCCGCTACGAGGAGGCCAAGGCACGCTATACACCGGAGCACCCCAGCGTGAAAATGCTCCAGCAGCAGATTAAGGATCTGGAAAATAAAGACGGGAAAAAGGATATCATCGGTTTGAATCCGCAGGTCATCGATCTCAGGACCCAGTTGAAAACCGCAGGGCTCGAGGTGGAAAGCCTCAAGGGAGATCTGGCCAGGTTGCAGCAGAAGATCGAGTTTTATCAGCAGCGGGTGGAGAGCACCCCGAAAAGGGAGCAGGAACTCGCAGCGCTTTCGAGAGACTACACGATAACCCAGCAGAACTACCAGAGGCTCCTGGACAGGTCATATGAGGCCAAGAGAGCCGAGAGCATGGAAATGAGGCAGCAGGGTGAGCAGTTCAGGGTCGTTGACTATGCCCGGCCCCCGGAGGTGCCTGTGAGTCCCAATGGAATGAAAATAGCTGCTATTTTTCTTGTCCTGGGGCTCGGAACGGGTGCAGGGTTCATTTTTCTCCTGGAGGTCCTGGATTCGACGGTCAAGAGTATCAAACAGCTTGAGCAATGGAGCGGAGGCGTTCCCTGCATTACCGCCGTCCCTCTGGCGCTTACCGATGCTGATAAAAATTCGAGAAAAGTCAGGGCCTTAATTTATATAGGCATAAATGCGGTAATCATCATTGCAGGGGTACTCATTGTCGGCTATTCCCATTTTGCCCATCTGACGATGGAGTTGCCCATAGCAGTGCCGTTCTGAGGCCTTTAAGATGTATAGAGAATTCTTCGGCCTTACACTCAAACCCTTTTCCATTACCCCCGACCCGAGGTTCCTGTACATGAGTCCGGGCCACAAGGAGGCGCTGGCTCACTTGCTCTATGGGCTGAAGGAAGCGAGCGGCTTTGTGGTAATTACCGGCGAGGTCGGAACAGGAAAAACCACCATCCTCAATGCCTTCCTGCTCAAACTCCCGCCGCGTATGCCCAAGGTGGTGGTAAAAAATCCCCATATCAGACCGGAGAACCTGTATTTTCTCCTGGGTGAAGCCATCGGCCTTACGGAAGAAAAGCGTTCCCGTGACCACATCAGGGCCTTTGAAGAACGCCTCAAAGAAATGGGCGGTGCTGTGCTGATCATTGATGAATCCCAGGGGCTGTCGGTGGAAATGCTGGAAGAGGTCAGACTCCTTTCGAACCTGGAAACCACCCATGAAAAACTTGTGCAGATCATGCTGCTGGGGCAGCAGGAACTCAACGAGAAGCTGAAGAGCCCGAATTTGAGGCAGCTCAAGCAGCGTATCGGCATCAAGTACCACATACCTCCGCTCGACAGTAACGAGACAAAGGACTATATCGATCACCGGCTGAGGGTAGCCGGCTACGAGCCCAGAGAAAAGCCGCTGTTTACGGTATCGGCGCTGACAGAGGTATATCGCTACTCCAAGGGATATCCCAGACTTATCAATATCGTATGTGACAATGTCCTCATCGCGGCGTATACCGAGGGCATAAAGCAGATAAATGCCCCTCTGGTCCGCAAAGCGGTCTCTGATCTCGAAAGCACCTACTCAACAAAGAAGGGTCTAAAAACAACGTATTATCAGCATGAACGCAGTGAGATGTTCATGCTGTGGGCCAAACGGGCCTGTGTTTTTACCTTTTTTGTCATGGCAGTAGCCGGATTCACCTGGTTCCTCTCTTCCCATAAAGAGGCCCCATCTCTTCCCCCGTCTGCCTCGCGGGTGCTGTCGATACAGCATATGGCAGAGGCTCCGGCAGTTCCTGAAGCCGTGCTGCCGCGAGGAGAAGCAGAGGCCGATACCTCGGTGAAAGAGGTTTCCGTTCAAAAGGAGCCGGTGAAAAAAAACGTTCAGGAAGATATCACGCCGGTGGGAGATGTCCCGCTGGCCGATCCCGATAGTTCACCAGCAATCCGGGAATCGAAAAAGTTCCGGGGTAAGATCGTCACTGTCAACAAAGGTGATACGGTAGCCAAACTCGCAGCCGACTATTATGGCAGGATTGATGCCGGAATAATACAGGCTGTAAGAAAGGCTAATCCTGAGATATCAAGCCTTGACCTTATCCACAGGGGGCAGAAGATATCCCTTCCCCAATTGAATATCGTATCGCAGGTCCTCTTCAGCGTAAGCGTTGCTTCTTTCCAAGCCATGGATGAGGCAAAGGCCCTTTTCGGCGATCTCGTCGACAAAGGTCACCAGGCCACGATCTATCCGTACGCAGATACCCGGGGCGATACCTGGTACCGGGTTACCATCGGCACCTTCACAAACCGGGAGGAGGCCGTCGAGTACTCGAAGCAGCTTCAGGGCAAAGGTTTCGAAAACGCAAAACCTGTCAAGATTAGTATGGAGGAATAGAAAATGAATTTATGGAAGGCTCTCGAGAAACAGGATGAAGAGTACTTCAAGGAAGCAGCTTCAACAGGAAAGCTCGATGATCATCTGTACATGTACTATATGCCGTATTCTTATACTGCAGAGCAGATCCGGAAGCTCAGGACTTTCATTTTCCACATGCCGGACAGGGAGGTTCCCAGGGTCATCATGGTTACCAGTGCGCTGCCTTCCGAAGGGAAGAGCCTCATCGCATCCAATCTCGCCATATCCATTGCCAAAGGAGAGGACCAGCACGTGCTTCTCATCGAGTGTGACTTAAGAAAACCCTCTTTGCACAATCTTTTTAAATATCCTCCTTCCAAGGGGGTCGTGGAGATTATTCAGGGCAAGGCGGATGTCGCTGATTGTCTCATCAAAACGCCCATCGACAAACTCACCATTCTCCCCGCGGCGAAAGAGGCACCACCCAATCCCTCCGAGCTCCTTGAGTCGAAGCATATGAAATCGCTGATCAAAGAGGTCTCCGAGCGGTACAATGACAGATTCATCATTATCGATACCTCTCCGATCCAGGCGACGGTGGACCCCAAGATTCTTGCCGGCCAGGTGGATGCCATCATTATGGTTTCCCGGTACCGATACACCAGGGAATCTGATTTCAAGATGGCACTGGAAATCCTTCCGAAGGAAAAGATCATCGGGACCATACTCAATGCAGTCGATGAGCTCCCGGCAAAAAAGTATAAATACAAGAAGTATAACTATTCGAAGTACTATTCGTAATACCTTCTCCAATCGATTGGAGGTTCAATGATTCTTGTGCTATGGTATGCAGATGTTCTCTCATCTGAGAAAACACCTTTTCCCGCCGCGATGTCTCATCTGCTCGAACGATGACGGCGTCGAGGAAGGCGTATGCCGGCAGTGCTGCGCTCAGATCCATACCCTTCCCGAGCCTGTGTGCGATATCTGCGGTACTGCTCTCGGGACGCCGGGCATCTGCATCGGATGCCAATGCAATCCGCCTGCCTATGATAAGATGCTCAGCGCATGCGTATTCGACGGCCTGATGCAGGATGTCATTCACCGGTTCAAGTATCACCGGGCGACCGTATTCAAGAAGTTTCTTGCCAAGCAGATTTTCCGGGCGGTCTCGGAGAAAGGTATTAAGCCGGATATTCTCACGTTCGTCCCCCTTCACTGGTCACGGATGATACGCAGAGGGTATAACCAGTCAGCCCTAATTGCCCGGGATTTATCTGGCTATATGGGAGTGGATGTGAGATACGGAATACTACATAAAACCATAAAGACCCCGAGCCAGGTTGGGCTTCCGAAGAAAGACAGGGAGCGCAATCTCAAGGCTGTATTTTCTGCAAGGGGAGTGGAGGGGAAATCGGTTATGGTTGTTGATGATGTAATCACTACAGGTCGGACAGCCCAGGAAATATCAAAAACATTAAAGCTTGCCGGCGCGCAATATGTCATTTTCGTGAGTGTAGGAAGGACCGTATGACACCCTCGAGGTCCCACAACAAAAAAGAGCCGAGGTACCTTGAAGACATCACCTATACGGTTGCCGATTCCCGTCCGGGCGGGCAGGAGGATCTGTTCACTTCCGCAAGATTCCTCGGCCTGTATGATGAAGAGCAGATCATGAGGATGCTCAGGAAGGCAGGGATAATCGAAATCCTGCACGGGAAGGGGTACAGGGACCTCACTATCAATATATCGAAACAGGACAATTATACCTCCCGGCTGTATGTGAATTCCAGTTCCGAAGAAGGGGGAACAAGGCTGATCGAGCTTATCCTCCGGGAAGGGGTATTCAGGCCGAAGCAAAGCTTCGTGAAGGGGTTTGATTTTCAGGAGGGCCTCTCCATGCTCCTGGTTGAATGGCTGGCGCTGCAGGACCCGAGGGCATCATTTCCACCTGACAAACCGAGGCTTCCGGGCCAGGCATATCCGGGTCTGGGGGGACTGAAGAATATGCAGGGCATGCTCTATGCGTTCGGCAAAGCAACCGGCAAAGACGCCATCATCGACATCCCGGAGTATTATCATGCCGCCGTCATATATTCCCGTCTGTATTCGGAGATTTATTCCCAGGTGTATTCATTTTTCTCTCCGATCGATGCAGGCCAGCTTCAGGCCATGATCAGGGATTTTAAAGGGGTGCCGCTTGCCGATGTATCCTCGGCAGTTACCTTCGACTGCCTGCGCAATGCTCATACCGGTGAACCTGCATCCTGGAAGCCGTCCGAGCAGATCTATCCGATCGCCGGCAAGCTGCACCGGTATTTCGAACAGAGGGAATACAAGGAGATGGCCAGTACGGCCATGAGCGAGCTCTCCTTCACCATGGACTGGGATAAATACAAGCGGCTCAAAGAGCAGGGGATAACGGATGAGGTATGACTTTGCCGTCATAGGTCTGGGAAAAGTGGGGAGCGCCATGACCGTACTGCTGCACCAGGCCGGGCATTGTCCGCTCTGGGTAGTATCTTCAAAACCGGATACCGGCTCTATCCCCCGATATACCCAGGTCCCTCCGGAGCCTCTGGGAGCGCAAGTCATATTCCTTGCCGTTCCCGACAGCGCCATTGCCGGAACAGCCGAGCGCATTGCGGAACAGTGGAAGGAATCCTGTAAAGGTCTTGTGTTCTATCATTTCAGCGGACTGTATACATCCGAGCTCCTCGATCCTCTTGTCAGGTACGGGGCAGAGACGGGCAGCCTGCATCCGCTCCAATCAATCATGGAAGAAGGCCTTGTCCGGGAATCCATCCGGGAGGCATTCTTCATATTCGAAGGTTCCCCCAAGGCGCTAGCGGCAGCAGACGATCTGATATCCTCTCTTTCTTCAAACCTGCTTCCCATATCACGGGAGGATAAGATCATATACCATACCGCTGCGGTCATCGCCTCGAATTATCTCGTGGCCATAGCTGCTCAGGCAACGGATCTCATGCAGGCAGTAGGCCTGGGTATGAAGCACCTGATCCCGCTCATCAAGGGGACGATAAGAAACCTGGAGGCCCATGGAAAAGGCGCCCTCACAGGCCCCATCCAGAGGGGCGACTGGAAGACCGTGAAGGCACATATTGAGGCCCTTGAGGAGAAATTCCCGGATATGCTTCCCTCTTATCGGGCGCTTGGAAACTATACAGCAAAGATAGCTTCACGCACATGGCCCGAGCCCCTGGATTCCGGTCGGAAGCTCCAGGATCCGGGAGCCCTGAGAGCGAGGGTTGCTGCCATGAAGGCCAGGGGGATGAGGGTGGTCTTTACGAACGGATGCTTCGATATCCTCCATGAAGGGCATATCTCGTACCTGCAGGAGGCAAGGGCATTGGGGGATGCTCTGGTGGTCGGCCTCAATTCGGATGCATCGGTGAAGAAGATCAAAGGAGCAGAAAGGCCCATAAACGCCGAAGAATCCCGGGCCGCAGTCCTCGCTGCCCTCTGGTGCGTCGACTATCTCTGCATTTTTGAAGAAGAAACCCCGTATGCGCTCATCTCAGGTCTTCGTCCGGACGTGCTCGTGAAAGGGGGCGACTGGGAACCGGACAAGATCGTCGGTGCCGATATCGTGAAATCATACGGCGGTGAAGTGCTCTCCCTTGCGTTCAAGCCGGGCCGCTCCACCACCGGTATCATCGAAAAGATCCGTACTCTGTAATCTTTAAAACCCCATGATGAAGCGCAGGGCATAACGCCTGTCGATCCGCTGGCCCGCATACGCCCCTATTTCTTCGGCATAGGTGAGCGCATCGAGCTGTACGAACCTTGCATCGATATTGACACCTGCCGTGAAGTACCCCTGATACAGGCCCGCACGCACCGAGAAGAACATGGGGAATCTGAATTCGGCCCCGAGACGGACCCTCTTGGCCAGATCGTTATCGTCTCCGAGTTGCGAGAAAAGGTCTATATAATCAAACGCAAAGGTAGTCTTCGTGATCCACAGATCATGGTCAACGGCAAAACCGATATCGACATGATCTTCGAGATCTTCTGCATCGCCGAGGTCGCTCCCGATGAGATTGTTTGCACAGACGCCTACCCGGGCGTTCTCAATTCCGAAAGCATCAAGGGAAACGATCATCCCGATATCTGCAAGCACCCCGCTCCCGTCCTCAAGGTCATCCCTGATCTTTTCATCGAGATCATCAGACGTGATGTCCAGCACAGTGTACTGCTTCACGAGACTCTGCCTGTTGATGTATTTCACACTGGCACCGATTGATAAGGTCTCATCGAAGAAGGGGTGGGCATATCCGACTGCCCCGCCCAGGTCGTTGATCACGTGGGTCTGCAATTTGGGATATTGCCTGTCGATGACCTCGAGGTCCATTCTGCCGGTACCGATCAGGCCGAAGGCAAACCGGGGCATCGCATAGTACGGAAACAGATTGAGCCCGACATGGGCCCGCTCGCCGATATTATCCCTTAAGTACTGTGCGGTCTCGGTCTCATTATCGAAATCGACATCCACGGCATCGTTATAGATGTCATAGGCGTTTTTCCCGATTTCCAGTTCCAGGGGGAACAGCGATGCCCTGATTTTCTGGATCTTAGCCAGGCCTGCTGGGTTATAGAACAGGGAGTTGGCGTCGTCCGAGACGGCGACAAAGGCGCCGCCCATTCCCATGGGCCGCAACCCCTTGTAGATGTAAGGATACTCTTCACCAAAGGCTTCCCCTGCCGAGATTGCCATCAGGATTGTAATAATCAGGATCCTCTTCATCACCCCCTCCTTTAGTTTTGATATTCAAGCAGTTTCGCGCCGATATAATTCGCAACTTCCTGGCCGTCAAACGTATCGATCTCGCCGGCTCCGAGGAGATCCGTAAGGAATTCGTTGAATCTCTCGGCAACCTCCTCATCCGATCCCATCCTGGCTATGAGGATGGTGACGGCGTTATCAACGGCTGTGATATCGTCACGGAGGGACTGGACCAGTGCAGCATCGTCATGGATATTTGCTGCAAGGCTGGTGAGAAGGGTGTTCCAATCCGCATCGCCATGTTCGGGAAACACCTCGCGATAAGCTGTCTTGTTGATGGGGATGTTGGTATCCATCAGATCTGCAGCTTCGAGTCCGACCTTGAGGATGAAGTGCACCGCCGATACCATTCCCAGCTGGACCTTGTCATCGTCGTTTCCATAGACACCGACAAGATCCGTGAGATAATTCCGGGCATTTTCGAGATAGCCGAGAAATGTGTTTGCAGAAGTATACGACAGGTATCGGGCTGTTGTTTCTGCAGCCTCTACTGCTGCCTGTTCGGAAGACGGCCTTACGGGATTGTCCGTGATATCGAGCGATAAAGCCGAGGCAATGACATCGAAGCTTCTGTTTTCAGTATTGCCGGAATTTTCCAGAATGTAGGTGAGGTCGAACCCGGCCTTTCCCATATATGCTGAGGCAAGAATGCGCGCAGCCTCAGGGTCAGGATTCGATTGGTCGTATCCTGGCTCGAGGATATCGATCGCGCCCTGGTAATCGCCGTCGTTCAGCGCCATGCGGGCATCTTCAAGCTGGGCTGCACTGCCTGAGTCATCAGATAGGGATTTCAGGGCATTGCTGTTGCAGCTCCAGAGAGATAGAGAAATAATAACCCAAAGAAAATACATCAGTTTATTCATGCTCTTCTCCTCTGTTCAATAATATAGGCATAGGTGTCTTATAAGTATCGGCAGATCCTAAGAAAAATATCAGCTCGTCATACGGATTGTAAGACATGGGAAATACAAATGAGAAAGCCCATGTTTGCGTTGATATTGCCTGTGCTCTTTGGTATAGGTCAGGCTATGGACGGATCGTTTGAACAGGGCCTCAGAGAGATCTTTCAGAGTTCTACACAGTATACCACGGAGATCGGCGAGTATATCCTCGATTCAGGCGGGAAGCGCCTTAGGCCCAAACTGGTAACGCTTATCGGCAGGGCTATCGGCCTGCCCGAAGAGAAGGTCATGCCCGTGGCATATACGGTAGAGCTCATGCACACGGCAAGTCTTCTGCACGACGATGTCGTCGACTGTACGTCCATACGGCGTGCAAAACCCACTGCAAACCAGGTTTTCGGGGATAAACCGGCACTACTTGCCGGAGATTTCATTACGGCTTCGGCGATGGAGACCCTCTGCAGGATGGGCCACTTGGATCTCGTGACGGGAATGGCTCAGACCATCAAAAAGATGGCGGAGGGGGAGCTCAAAGAACTCCAGTATGCCAAAGAGTTCCATGATGACATGGATGTCTATCTCGATATCATTTATCTCAAGACAGCTTCGCTTTTTGAATTCTGCACCTATGCTCCAGGGATACTGGCCGGGCTCGCACCGGATATCCTCGACGCGCTGGTCTCCTTCGGGAGGACTGTGGGCATGGGTTTCCAGATCGTGGATGATATCATCAACCTCACCCCGAGCAAAGACGACAACAAGGATCCCTTCAACGATATCCTCGAAGGGAAATCGACTCTGCCCCTTGTTCTTCTCTTCCAGAACAGTCCTCAACTCCTGGCAGATACGGCAGGGTTCGTCGACCCTGTCGAAAGGCAAAAATACCTTATCCCCCATATTACCCCGCCGATTCTGAAGAAAAGCAAGGATGTTGCCGTGAAGTATCTCGACGAGGCCATGGAGGCCATTCGTCATACCGGGTTCATGGTTGCAGAACTTACCCGGATACCTGCGGCAATCGCCTCTCAGCTTGATCATCGCTTTTGATGCTATTGATTTTCCAAGTACCGGATCCTATCTAAAGGATTGATTAGATACAAATAAAGAGGACATACACTTGGAATACAAGGATTATTACAAAGTCCTGGGTATAGAGAGAAACGCAACCCAGGAAGAGATAAAAAAACGCTACAGGAAGCTTGCGCGAGATTGCCATCCTGATACCTGTAAGGATGATCCCAGTGCGGAAAACCGTTTCAAGGGGCTCAATGAGGCCTATGAGGTCCTCAAGGACCCGGAGAAGCGTCAGAGGTATGATGCATTGGGAAGCAACTGGCAGGAAGGGCAGTCGTTCAGACCGCCTCCGGGGTTTGAGAATATCTTTGGCGAAAATCCATTCGCCGGAAGATCGAGGTCCGGGAGATCACATACGTTTTCCTTTGATTTCGGTACCGGCTCCGCACGCGGAGGCGGATTCTCGGATTTCTTCGAGTCTCTCGGAGATTTCGGGGTGGGAGGCCAGGCAGGGCAGAGACCGGAAGCAGCCAGAGGCGGCGACCTGGAGACGAAGTGAGTATATCCCTCGAAGAGGCGCATGCCGGAGCGAACAGAGAGATCCGGCTCCAGGGGCATGGGAGCGGGAAAAGGCTGAATGTAAAGATTCCCGCCGGTGCCTATGACGGGATGAAGATTCGCCTCACAGGACAAGGGAATCCCGGGCCGGGCGGTTCAGGCGACCTGTACCTTCGGATAAAGCTCTCATCCAATGGGAAGTACAAGCTGGAAGGCAACGATATCGTTGCCGATCTTCCCATTTCTCCCTGGGATGCAGCCCTTGGGGCCACAAAAGAAATCCATACGCCGGACGGCACATACAGTCTCAAAATTCCGCCGGGTGTTTCCTCAGGCCAGAGGCTCAGGCTCAAGGGCAGAGGCCTGGCCCGTAAAGGGGATTTTTTTGCACAGATCAAGATCGTCATGCCCAAAGAGCTTACTGATGAGCAAAAGAGATTGTTCACTGAGCTGAAGAAGGTATCGAACTTCAATCCGCAAGGGATGTGATAGGGTATTTTTGAAAAAATGCCGGTGGAATAAAAACACCGGCATCACATCTTCGGCAAATGTTTATCTTTTTAAGACCAGCGTTCTCCTTATGCCAGGATGATTGTCAGGAGGCCGGCTTCCCGCGCTCAGCTCTAGGCTTTGCCGGCTCGAAGTCCGATTTTCCATCCAGCTTGACGTATCCTTGCAATGACTTGAATTTCTTTTCGCCGATACCTTTTACTTTGGTGATGTCGGATACGGATTTGAAGGCACCGTTGGCTTTCCGGTAAGCTATTATATTCTTTGCTGTGGCCTCGCCGATTCCCGGCAGCAGCTGCAATTCTTCCAGTGCTGCGGTATTCACATTGATCTTTCCCTGTCCCGTTTCCCCTGTCCGTACGCTATACTGCCAAAGAACATGACAATCAGGATCGCTCCTGCCAAAATGGTACACCTTTTCATTGTTCACCTCCTCATGGATTATTACCCCTAAGGGCATTGTATGGTCTAATAATATAAATTTGAGGAAGGTATGATTCAAGCCCCCCCTTAAGAAAATTTCCTTTTATAATGAAATGCAGGTGTCACATGATACCTGCATCGCCAAAGCGCGTATCAGTCCCGGTATATGCGATCGATAATTCTCTATCGTGACGACCCCTGCTGCCCTGGTTCCTGACTCGGTTGAGACCCTGACGGACTCTGTTGTGCTGAGCCTTGCGGTGATCCCTGCCGGGAGCTTGATTTGTCTTCGACAGTAATATAATTCCTCATCGAGTCGAATTTATCCTTATCCATTCCGGAGACCCTGTTGAGATCTTCGACCGATACATAAGGACCGTTCATGTTCCTGTACGCTACGATATTTGAGCCAGGGCCTGATCGACCCCGGGTACCCTTTGAAGCTCCTGAGCTGTTGCGGCATTGATATTGACCTTTCCCTCCGCCTTGGTTTCTTCCTTTTTCCGCACGATGCGAAGCCGAAGAACGAGAATCGCCATGAGGATCACTCCGGTGATCATGGTTAACCTCTTCATTGTTCACTTCCTTGTCCGGATGCCTGTTCAGGCTTCTTTATAATAAAAAGCCGCCGAATTATCACAGGCACCGTATTCAGCAGAGGAGGCTTCTGCTTTCTCAGCAAAGCCTAAAAAGACATCATTCCCCGGTTATCCGGGCTTCCTATTTTATTGGGGGAGCCTGAAAAACCCGGAGCATAGTCAGGGAACGGGCGCTTTGCTCTGACCGGATCAGGTCAGGCTGAATATCCGTCAGGCCTTTTATCTTCGTGTAATATCCATCTGTCGAGCTTTTTCCGGTCGATGCCCTGGACATTGGCAAGATCGTCAACGGTGTTGAATGGCCCGTTGGAATTCCGATACTGGAGGATGTTGTCGGCGAGAGTTCTGGTCATCCCCGGAACCAACATGAATCTGATTTCGAAGCTGTGTTTATGTTGACCTTTCCCTGACCGTATGCGTTCTCGGTTGTCTGACGTGCTGCATCTCCTCCGTTAATGCCTCCGTGCTCTCCTATGGCTGAATCTTCAGAGGTTATTCCATGTCCTGCTGCATCCTGGCCTGCGGCTTCTCCGCTTTCCTCCTGTCCTGCTGTTCCGTCAGTGCTCACGCCCTGAGGGGTTGCATTTTGATCCTGTCCTGCTGCATCCTGAGATGCAGTCCCGTCACTGCTTGTACCCTGTCCCGTTGGTATCCTTCCCAATGCTGCTCCGCTCAAAATGAGCACAGCTAACAGTAGTACTCCTGCTAGGTAGTTAATTTTTTCATGCTCTGCCTCCTTGTTGGCCTGCCCTTACAGAATGTTTCTGCGTCAGTGTCTAATACCATTCCATAAAAATTTGTTTGACTTGAAAGGTAATGCCGATACTTATATACGGGCATTACCTTCGTTATACACGGTACTAAAAGGTAATTTTCGTATTAATATCCGGACGATCCTGACCCTCCGCTGCTGGATCCGGCGCTACCGCTGGATCCGTTTCCGTCTGTCCTCATATCAGTCCCGCTGGGGCCACTGGATCCGCTCGTACCTGATGACTTCCCGACTGTCAGGTAATCCTGAGTGAATCGAGCTTCCGCTGGTCCATGCCCTGGACCTTGCTCAGATCTGCAAAGAGAAAGGACCGTTTGCGTCTCTGTAGCTCACGATATTCTGAGCCAGGGTCTGATCAATCCCGGGCACCTGCTGCAGTTCAGTTGCCGATGCGGTATTCATGTTGATTGTGCTCTGTGCCATTCCCATCTGGGATTCCGATCCTGCTCCTTGTCCTGACGGCTGTGTGCTGGTCTGAGCTCCTGCTTCAGTTCCTGCTGCGCCCTGCTTCTTCACAGGATGTAACGCTCAGGGTCAGCATAACAGCGAGGATTATCCCGATAATAATAGTAATTTTTTTCATTGATCCTCCTTTTTGTCTGTTTTCAATTCTCTGATGGCAGTAATTGAATGAGTCAAAATGCATAACAGAGCGCAGTGCCTTTAAGAGGCATGGAAATGCCGGTGCGTTGGACACCGGCATTCTCTTATACATACTCATCTGTCAGGCATACGAAAGCTCCTAATAACCCGAAGAGCCTGTCCCGGTGCCGCCAGTCCCGCTGGATTCGCCGGTACCCATGCCGTCAGTACCAGTCCCGCCGGTGCCCATGCCAGTGCCGCCCGTTCCGCTCGATCCGCCCATGCCTTGCTGGCCTATCGTGACATTTTCTTATCATGTCGAGCTTTTTGTTATCGACGCCTTTGACTTTCGTCAGGTCATCAACCGATGCGAAAGGCCCGTTCTGATCCCTGTATTTCACATGTCCTTTGCCAGAACTGGTCATGCCGGGTACGCTTTCCAGTTCCTTTATCGATGCAGTGTTGATATCGATCTTTGACTGCGCATACCGGCTGTCCCTGTTGGCCGGATGACTGACCCATCCCGCCGGTTCCACTGCTCATACCCGGGTCGGATCCCATGGTTCCCTGCTGGTCGGAGAAAAGTCCATGCTTCCTTTGCCGGTATGATATACCTCCGACTAAGCATAAGGACCAGGATTGCTATAGACAATAATGTAGATTTTTTCATAGTTTATCCTCCATAGTTTGTCTGCCTTCCTGAGGCATTCTCAGATATAGCCTGGGAGGTCCCTTTAAGGAACTCTCATCTTGGTGCGGAATTTTTTGGTTATAACGATGATTTTTGCATTAGGCCTTAATCCTCCCTGATTAAAGGCAATGGGTTTGATTAAAGTTCACCCAATCTGTCTCGGTCTCTTAAAGAGAGTGTCCAATTGCCGAAGGCGGGGTTTATTCCAGGGCTGTAACTATTCTTTGCCTACCTGGATATACTTTTTAATCATATTTATTTTGAAATCATTCATTCCGGAGACCCTGTTGAGATCGTCAACGGAGCCGGGACCGTTCGCCTCTCTGTACCGCACGATATTCTGCGCCAATGCCTGGTGGATACCCTCCTTTGAGTTCCTGTGCCGTTGCAGCATTCAGGTCATATTTCACCATGAGATATTGAGCGCAATGTATCGAGACTCTGCTTTTCGATGCCGCTTACCGGTAAGCATCGATTGAACCATACGCTCCGTTTGCAGTCCTGTAGTCTATGATATTCTGCGCCAGGTTCTGGTTCAAGCCGGGTATCCGCTGGATCTCCTGAGCCGTTGCAGTGTTTATATTAGCTTTTTAGCGCCCAGTTGCTGCGCCTGCATCTGTCCCTTCCCCTGTGACTGTCCCTGAACCTGCTTCTGCTGCTGCATTCCCTGTCCTGATTTATCCTGGGCATACGCCATGCCGCCGAAGGCGAGCATAACGACAATATTCCTATCATTACCATGATACCCTTTTTTTCATATTACACCCCCATTATTTCTCTGCCCGAAAGAAGGCATCCTTGAAATAATAAATACAGGCAGTGCGCCTGTAAACTCAAGGTTCGAAAATCCTTGATACGAGACCATCCGAAGCGCTGCATCCTTGATAATCAGGGCAATAAATATATTGTTAAATCATGTGGATTACTTCTTTCTTTGAATAGAATGACCCCTTTCATTGATTTATTCAATTCAACATCCATGGATATCCTTAAAAGGTTTTAAGGCTTAGCACCAAGAATCAAAGATGATTCGGAAAGGAGATAGCAGTATGGGTGGATCGTTTTCCATACGAGATTGTGCACTGATAGCTATCGCCACAGGCCAGAATGCCCACACCCTGGTTGAGTTGAGGGATAAGACCCGAGATCGTTCCTGAAAGTTCAATCTATTACCATTTATGGGCGTTGTTGAGGCCGCGGTTTGTTGATCCCGAATACCAGAACGATTTTGCCATATGGGTCCGCCACAGTATCCATGATAAAACCCTTGCAGAGCGTATGGCTCTGGTTAATCCGACTGATTTTGCCGATATGGAGATGCTGCGGAGGACTCGTCGATACGATCGAAGAGCGGATGGATGAAAGTGACAATCTTCCGTGGGTCAAGGCCTTGAACACTTTCTATTTTGTACGTTCCCAGATCGTACTCTTTGATACCAAGCTACTGGATTCACCCGAAGAACTGTATTCATACATGCCCCATATGTCTCTCGGCAGCATATCTATCACTTCATAGACGCCAGGAGGCCTACCTCTTTGGGAACAGATGATTTCACCTATTGGTTATCGAGTTTCGGCAATGAGTACAATGTGCTCATCGGACAGCTTTCCAGTATTGATCCTTACTTCATTACCCTAATGGAGTTGAGAGACGAGCTTGTAAAACTATTCAAGCGGAATGCTTAAGCCTGGGGTGTGAGATGACGGCATTATTAAAACAGTATGAAAACGTAGTGGGATCGGAGGTAATCGATCAGCTGAAGCAGCTGGCCAAGCTTCTTGTCGGGAAAAAGGTCCTTCACATCAATTCCACAAAGGCAGGGGGTGGAGTTGCCGAGATTATCCAAAGGCTCATCCTGTTGAAGAAAGAGTTGGGTTTGGATGTTCACTGGGAGAAGGTTTCCGGAGATGCCGATTTCTTTCAATGTACAAAGGATATGCACAATGCCCTCCAGGGAAAGCGTGTCGACATACGGGAATCTCTTTTACCATTATGAGATCATGAACAGGCAGAATTTCGGCATACTGAAGAATCGTCTTGAAGAAGCGGGTATCGTTTTTTATCCACGACCCGCAGCCGGCAGCCCTGATAGAAAGTATTCCCTCCAGAAAGGGAAAATGGATATGGCGATGCCATATCGATGCAAGCCATCCTTACCGTCCTGTATGGAAATTTTTAAGGAATTTTGTCCAGGCTTATGAATGCCAGCGTCTGGTCTGTTCGGAGTTTACCCAGGCTGCCGCATCCCAGATGCAACATCCATGGCCCCGAGCATCGATCCCTTGAGCGACAAGAACTGTGAGTTGGATAAAACCTACGAACGGTTGCGGGAAGCTCGACCCGGGCAGGCCGATTAGTAAGTACAGATATCCCGGTTTGACAGATTCAAATACACCCAGGGTATCCATGCATACAATCTGGTGAAGGAATTCGTTCCTATCGAGCTCGTGCTGGCAAGGGGGAGCCCTACAGACGACCCCGAGGGGAGAGGAGGTATACAAAGAGGCCCAGTCAAGCGCGGCTGAAGACCCTGATTGTCCTCACGCCTCCGGACGATAATCTCACCATCAATGCCATCCAGCGCATTTCCGATATCGTCCTCCACAAAATCCCTCAAGGAGGGCTTTGGCCTTACCGTAACCGAAGCGATGTGGAAAGCCAAGCCGGTGATCGGAGGAGATACCGGGGGGATCAGACTCCAGGTGATCAACTATCATACAGGCTTCCTGGTTAATACCCCTGAAGGTACCGCGTTACGCATTCGATACATTCTCAAGCGAAGGAGGCAGTTGAAAGAGATGGGAGAGAAGGCACGGGAGTTCGTCCGGGAAAATTTCCTTATCACACGGAACTTGAGGGAATACCTGACGCTTATGGTAGCAATCGTATATGAAGCCAATGACAGGATTGAGTTAACGACCAACTGCCCTGAAGGGTTATCCCCCGGATGTACGGCACATTCCCCACTTTTTGGGATATGATATCTTTGCGGCAAAGCAAACTGCTTCCTGCCTTATTATGACGCACGTTAGCGCCTTTCCATGTTCACCGCATGGAGGCGCTTCTTTCAAAGGCATACCCGATCTCATGAAAAAAGATATCGCTGCGGGAGGATACTACGCTTGCCGTCAGATCAGGCTGTCCCGGCACGAGCTGGAGATATTGCTCAAGCCATGGAAAGGCATCATGATCGGGAGCCACGGGTTCGAGAGACGTTTCTCCACCGGCCAGATCTTCATAAAAAAGATTTCATTTCGGCAGCAGGAGGGCCTCTGTATGCCCACAACAGCATGATCCCCGGATATGGGAATTGAGATGCATATCGTAGTAAGAAACCGGCGAGCATTGCCTTCCACACCAGAGGCCTTGGAGAAGAGCTCCTGCCGGGCAGGCTCGAAGAAGTTAGCTCTTGAATGGAGCAGGATTGCATCGAGATGCTCGCTGGAGGTGAGGAAATTTCAGGGAGGGGTGGAAGTCCTTGCCAAGGGTTGGAATAAGGGGGATGCCCTTGAAGAGCTCCTTCGGGACGAACCGCAAGATACTTTCTGCGTGTATATCGGCGATGACAGCACTGATGAGGACGCATTTCAGAGGATACGTTCGTCGGGCATCGGTATTCGCGTGGGGGAAAAGGGAAATTCCTACCGCTGCAAGGGGCTTATTGCCGGATATCCATACTGTCAAGGGGTTCTTGGAGGAATGTTTTACCTGCCGCTGAAAAGCAGCAGGGAAAGGTGTCATGAAGCCTAAAAGGTTAGTGGTTGTTTCCAACAGGCTGCCGATCGTATTGAACAGAACAGGCCATCGTGAATGGAAAATCCAGCCGGGTCTGGGAGGCCTTGTTACAGCCCTTGTATTTGGGCACCGCGGAGGGTTGTGGATCGGATGGCTCGGACTGCCCGAGAGCGATTGCCCCAGTAAAGACTCTAGAAAATCTCTTCATCTGGCACCTGTACGACCGGCTACTCTCTCAATCATATCCACTTGTGCAAAGAGGAGATCGACAGATACTATCAAGGTTTCTCCAATGAAATTCTCTGGCCGCTTTTCCATGATCTCTTCAGCCACTGTAACTTTGATCAGTGCTATTGGGATGTCTACCAGAAGGTCAACCGGAAATTCGCTGAAGAAGTGGTCAGAAATACTCGATGGAGACGACTATATATGGGTTCACGACTACCAGCTCATCATGGTTGCGAATGAACTCCCCTTTATGGAGCGCATGTTTTTTCCTCCATATACCGTTTCCGCCTCTGGATATCTTTCT
>CAVVYZ010000013.1:0-249221 GCA_963752595.1 uncultured delta proteobacterium | reverse complement strand
GGAGGAGGACCGCCGCGACGGAGGAGTCCACCCCCCCCGAGAGCCCGAAGACCACCCGTTTGTCGCCGACGGTCTCACGGATCTCGGCGATGGCGTCCCGGACGAAGGCATTTCATCGTCCAGCTCTTCGCGCAGCGGCAGACGCCGAAAAGGAAGTTCTCCAGGATCTTCTTCCCTTCGACCGTATGGACCACCTCCGGATGGAACTGGAGGCCGTAGAACCGCCGCTTGGCGTCCTCGGCGGCGGCCACCTCGGTATTCTCGGTGGAGGCGGTGATCGTGAAGCCCTCCGGGAGCCGGCCGATCTGATCGCCGTGGCTCATCCAGCAGCGCGTCCTTTTCCCCACGCCGGCGAAAAGCCTCCCCGCCTTCTTGACGATCAGTTCCGCGAAGCCGTATTCCCGCTTGTCCGCCCCGACGACCTCGCCCCCCAGGGCGTCGACCATGAACTGCAGGCCGTAGCAGATCCCGAGGATCGGGATCCCGAGATCGAAGATCCCCTTGTCCACCCGCGGCGATCGCGCCTCGTAGATCGAGGCGGGGCCGCCGGAGAGGATGATCCCCTCGGGCTTGAGCGCGCGGATCTTTTCGAGGCCGATCCCCGGCGGTTCGATCTGGCAGTAGACCTGGTGTTCCCGGACGCGCCGGGCGATGAGCTGGTTGTACTGGGATCCGAAATCGATGATCAGGATCACGGTTATCGCTCCTTTTTTTATAATAGGCCCGGACAGAGGCTCTCTCAGCAGGACTCACCCTTCTCGATCGATGGCGTGATGAACTCGTCGAACAGATAATCCGCGTCGTGCGGACCCGGCGCCGCCTCGGGGTGGTACTGGACGCTGAAGGCCGTGAGCGCCGGGTAGCAGATCCCCTCGGAGGTGTGGTCGTTGAGATTTCCGTGCACCGTCTCCCTCTCCCCGGAGAGGGATTCGGGCAGGACCACGAACCCGTGGTTCTGGGAGGTGATCTCGACCCGGCCGTTCCGGCAGTTCTTCACGGGCTGGTTGATCCCGTGATGGCCGAACTTGAGCTTCGCCGTCCGGCCGCCGACCGCCTGACCCAGGATCTGGTGGCCCAGACAGATGCCGAAGATCGGGACCTTTCCCAGGATCGCCCGGACCGCTTCCACGATATACGGGAGGGCCGCCGGATCCCCGGGCCCGTTGGAGAGCAGAACCCCGTCGGGCCGAAGGGCCAGGATCTCCTCCCCCGTCGCCGTGGCCGGCAGGACGAGGACCTCGCAGCCCCGCTTCTCCAGGTTCCGCAGGATGTTGTACTTGACGCCGCAGTCCAGGACCACCACCCGCCGCCGGCCGACGGGGTCAGGTCCTGGGTCTTGAATGTCTACCGCATTCACACGTGCGCCCCGTCCTTCCAGTGGTAGGGCTCCCGGCAGGTGACCTCCTTCACGAGATCCCGGCCGACCAGGCCCGGGTAGGCGCGGACGCGTTCGGAGGAGGGTCTCGACGTCCGCCGTCTCCGTGGACAGGACGCCCCGCATCGCGCCGGTGATCCGGATGCGCCGGGTCAGCGCCCGGGTGTCGATCCCCTCCACCCCGAGCTTGCCGTGCCGCTCCAGGAACGACTTCAGGTCTCTGCCGGGAGCGCCAGTTGCTCGGCATACTCCTCGTACTCCCGGACGATGAATCCCTCGAGATGGATGCCGGCCGACTCCATGTCCTCCGGGTTGATCCCGGTGTTGCCGATGAGCGGGTAGGTCATCGCGACGATCTGCCCCTTGTAGGAGGGATCGGTCAGGATCTCCTGGTAGCCGGTCATCCCCGTGTTGAAGACGACCTCGCCCAGGACCTCCCCCTGCCCGGCAAAGGCCTTTCCCCGGTAAACGGTCCCATCCTCCAGGACCAGCAGGGCTTGTCGCTTTTCCTTCCCCAGCATGGCTGCTCCTCGATGATGATCCGGCGGCTGAACCCGCCCCTTCGCCGGATCAGAATACCACCTTTGTACGATAAAGGAAAAGGGAGTTATCAGAAAGTTCCCCCTTCGTAAAGGAAAATCCGAAACAACTCCCTTCCCTTGTTTACTACACGCGCCTTGCAGATTACAGCATCGGCAGGTAACGGTCGATTTCGAACTGGCTCACGTGGGTGCGGAAACGATCCCACTCCACCTTCTTGTTCTCCATGAACTTGTCGAAGATGTGATCCCCGAGGGTGTCGCGGACGAGCTTGCTCCCCTGCACGACGACCAGCGCCTCGTAGAGACTCCCGGGCAGCGAGGTGATCCCCGCCTTCTCGCGGGCCTTCTCGTCCATCTCGAAGATGTCCTCTTCCACCGGCTCGGGCAGCGGATAGGCCTTCTCGACCCCCCTCATCCCGGCGGCCAGCATGACGGCGAAGGCCAGGTAGGGGTTGCAGGCCGGATCGGGCGAACGGTACTCCATCCGGGTCGCCTTCTCCTTGCCGGGCTTGTACATCGGGACGCGGACCATCGCGGAGCGGTTCCGGCGCGCCCAGGAGACGTAAACCGGGGCCTCGTAACCGGGAACGAGCCGCTTGTAGGAGTTGATCCACTGGTTGCAGATCGCGGTGATCTCCGGGGCATGGGTCATGATGCCGGCGATGTAGTGCTTGGCCATCTTCGAGAGGTTGTACTTGTCCCGGCCGTCGAAGAAGCAGTTCTTGGACCCCTTGAAGAGCGACTGATGGACGTGCATGCCGCTCCCGTTCTGCCCGAAGACCGGCTTCGGCATGAAGGTGGCGTAGACGCCGTTCTGCCGGGCGATCTCCTTGACCGTGGTGCGGTAGGTCATCACATTGTCGGCCATCTTGAGGGCCTCGTTGTAGCGCAGGTCGATCTCGTGCTGGCTCGGGGCGACCTCGTGGTGGCTGTACTCCACCCGGATCCCCATGTCCTGAAGGGCGAAGATCGTCTGGCGGCGCAGGTCCGTCGCCCGGTCCACGGGGAGGCCGTCGAAGTAGCCGCCCATGTCGAGGAACTCGGGGGCCTTGTCCGAGGCGAAATAGAAGAACTCCAGTTCGGGCCCGACGTAGAAGGTATAGCCCTGATCGTTGACCTTCTTGAGGGTCCTCTTCAGGACATAGCGGGGGTCGCCCTCATAGGGTTTTCCGTCGGGGTTCTGGATGTCGCAGATCATCCGCGCGACCGGGCGGTCGGAGGGCCGCCAGGGGATGATCTGGAAGGTGGAGGGATCGGGCATGGCGATCATGTCGCTCTCCTCGATCCGGCAGAATCCCGCGATGGAGGAGCCGTCGAACCCCATCCCCTCCTCCATTCCCTCCTGCAGCTCGGAGGGGGTGATGCTGAAGATCTTCTGGACCCCGAGGACATCGGTGAACCAGAACTGAATGAAACTGACGTTCTTTTCCTTGACGATTTTCAACACATCCTTTGTTGTCTTTAACTCGAACATGGTCCAATCCTTTCTTTTGATGGTTTGTTGGGCTCGACCGGGATTAAAGCTTGAACAGCAGATCCGCATACGTCGGCACCGGCCACATATCCCGGGGAACGATCATCTCCAGAGCGTCGATGTCGGTGCGCAGGGTCTGCATTGCCGTGACCACCTGTATCACGATACGTTTCCGCCTTCTTTACGGTGTCGGCAGTCCCCTGCGCCTTTGCCGTTGCGGCTTCGAGCTTTCCGAGGTTCTTGTAGGCCGATGCCATGAGCGCACCGAGCTTCTTCAGAATATCCTCCTGGACGGGGGCTGCAACGGAGACGGCCTTGAAACTGGCGATCGAGTCGGCCAGAAAGGTGGCATATTCGGCTGCCGCGGGGATGAACTGCTTCTTCACCATGTCGATGGCGGCCAGGGCTTCGATATTGATCTGTTTTGCGTAGGTCTCGACATAGATGTCGTAGCGGGAATGCACCTCCTTGTGCGAGAGCACCTCGATATTTCTCAAAGAGCTTGAGGGCCTTATCCGTGATGAATGCCTTCAAGGCGTCAACGGCGTTCGTCACATTGGGCAGTCCGCGCTTGGCCGCTTCTTTCGGCCATGCCTCGGAATAGTTGTTTCCGTTGAAAATCACCCGGCTGTGTTTCTTGTAGGTTTCCTTGATGATCGCCGCTGCTTCGGCGTTCTTGTCCTTGGCCTTTTCCAGCCGCGTGGCGATTTCGTCGAGGGCCTCGGCGGCGATCGTGTTCAGGGCGACATTGGGTCCGGCAATCGACTGCGCCGAGCCGACCATCCTGAATTCGAACTTGTTTCCCGTGAAGGCGAAGGGAGAGGTCCGGTTGCGGTCCGTATTGTCCTTGGGGATCTCGGGCAGGGTATCGACGCCGACCTTGACGAACTGGGCGCCCTTGGCGGAAACCTTTTGGCCTTTGGCAATCTTCTCCAGGATGTCCGTCAGCTCATCGCCCATGAAGATGGAGATGATCGCCGGAGGCGCCTCGTTGGCGCCCAGGCGGTGATCGTTTCCCGCATGGGCGCAGGTCGCCCGCAGGATATCCGCATGGGTGTCCACGGCCTTGATCAAGGCGCTCAGGACCAGCAGGAACTGGACATTTTCGCTCGGCGTACGGCCCGGCTCCAGGAGATTGATGCCGTCATCCGTGGAGAGCGACCAGTTGTTGTGCTTGCCGGAACCGTTGATGCCGGCGTAAGGCTTTTCGTGAAGCAGGCAGACCAGGTCGTGACGCAGGGCCACCTTCTGCATGGTCTCCATGACGAGCTGATTGTGGTCGGTGGCGATGTTCGTCGTGGCAAAGATGGGGGCCATCTCGTACTGGGCCGGGGCGACCTCGTTGTGCTGGGTTTTGGAGGTGATGCCCATCTTCCACAGTTCGGTATTGAGGTCGTTCATGTAAGCGGAGACCCGGTCCTTGAGGGCGCCGAAATACTGGTCCTCAAGTTCCTGGCCCTTGGGCGCCGGTGCGCCGAAGATCGTTCGCCCCGCCAGCATGAGGTCGATCCGGTCCAGATAGAATTCCTTGTCCACCAGGAAATACTCCTGTTCGGGACCGACGGTGGAGGTCACTTTCGTGGAGGTGGTGTTGCCCAAGGCCCTGAGAACCCGCAGGGCCTGCTTCGAGACCGCCTTCATGGACCGAAGCAGCGGGGTCTTTTTATCGAGGGCTTCGCCGTAATACGAGACAAAGGCGGTGGGGATCGTCAGGGTCACGTTTCCGGCTTCGTCGGTCTTCAGGATCGCGGGCGAGGTGCAATCCCAGGCCGTATACCCTCTCGCCTCGAAGGTGCTGCGCAGACCGCCGCTGGGAAAAGACGACGCGTCCGGCTCGCCCTGAATCAGCTGCTTGCCGGAAAACTCCACGACGATTCCGCCGTCGGCAGTCGGAGAGATGAATGAATCATGCTTTTCCGCCGTTATCCCCGTCAATGGCTGAAACCAGTGGGTATAGTGGGTCGCCCCTTTTTCGAGCGCCCAGTCCTTCATCGCATCCGCCACCACGTCGGCCACATCGGGCCGTAGCGGTATATCTTTTTCAATCGTTTCCCTCAGCGCCTGGTAAATCTGCCTGGGCAGCCGCTCTTTCATCACCTGATCGTTAAAAACGTTCGATCCAAAAACCTCGGTTAGCTCCATGACTTCCTCCATTTATTCGAAATAGGCACTGTCGTTCAGGCTTGCAATGATGCATTTCTGCTGAAACTCGCTTCATCAGTGCTTCCTGAATCCGGTAAAAGTACATTTTTGTCTCATTTCCGCCCGATCTTTTCGAGAAGCATCTTACAGTACAGCAATCATTATGCCAAAGACCGGCTATTCCAGTCGGGTCGTTTTCGGTCAGCCGCCAGATCCCGCAGGGACAGGCCCCCGCGCAGAAGCCGCAGCCGATGCAGCGGTCCGCATCGACGACATATTCATACTCCTTCGCCTTCCAGCGCCCTCCGGGAGATCGCATTCTGCGGGCAGAGGGTCTCGCAGAGGCCGCAGTCGCGGCAGGCGCCGCAGGAGGCGCAGCCGGCGGCGCAGGTCGCGGCATCGTAAAAGCGGGCAGCCGCGGATCGTAATACTCGAGCTGCACCCGCTCCGTATCGATGGCGGGAAGCTGGTCATAGGTATCCTCCCGTCCCCGGAGCAGGTTGTCGATCTCCCGGGCGGCCACCCGGCCCGATCCGATCGCCTCGGTGAGAAGGCCCAGCCGCACGGCGTCGCCGATGGCATAGACCTTGGGATCGCTGCTCTGGAACCGCTCGTCGACGGCGATGAACCCCCGCTCGGTCTTGATCTCTTCCGGCAGAAAGCTCAGGTCGGGCTGATCGCCGACGGACATGATGACCGTGTCCGCGGGCAGGATTTCGCCGTTGGTGAGCTCGACCGCCGTTTCGGTGATCGCCTTGGTGAAGCGGGGCCAGAGGAACTTCGCCCCGGCGGCCTCCGCGTGTTTCCTCTCCACGCCGGAGGAGGCCGGCTTCTGGATGTCGATCAGGGTGATGGATTCGGCGCCCAGCCGGGCCGCTTCCGCAGCGGCGTCGCAGCCGACGTTCCCCGCCCCGATGATGACGACGTTCTTGCCGACCTTGGCCCGGTCGAGCTTGCTTTCCCGGAGAAAATCGAGGGCGGCGACAGCCCGTTCGTGGCCCGGGACGGGGATCTTCCGCGGCTTCCGCGCCCCCGTGGCGATCGACGACAACATCATACTTTTCATACAGCTTCCGGAACTCCTCCTCGGTGAGGGGGTGCTTCAGGTGCTTGTGGGGGATCACCTCTTCCAGGCGTTTGAGCTCGTGGTCCACAACCTCGTCGGGGATCCGGCTGCGTGGGGATCGTCTCGGTGATCTTTCCCCCGAGGCGCTTGCGCGCATCGTGGATGACCGCTTCATGGCCCTTCATCCGGAGCTGCCAGGCGACGGAGAGCCCCGCCGCTCCGCCGCCGATGACGGCGATCTTCATGCCGGTGGCCGGCGCCGGGGCCGGCACGGTCGCCTCCAGGCTGGCCCGGCCGAGGAGGGCCGTATCCACTGCCGGAAGATCGGCCTTCGTCTGGCGGGTGCAGTTCTGCATGCAGAGATTGGGGCAGAGGTAGCCGCAGACCGTGGCCGGAAAGGGGGTGTACTGGAGGGCAAGGTCCACGGCTTCCTGCATCTTCCCCTTGCGGATCAGCTCCCACCGCTTCTGGACGGGGATCCCCGTCGGGCAGTTGGCCTGGCACGGCGGCAGGTATTTCGCGTTTTCCCACAGGGGGACGAAGCGGCGCAGTTCGCCGGTCGTGATCACTTCGATCGTGCTGCGGTCCTGGTCGGTCAGATCCCCGATCAACCCGCCTTTCCCCAGTTCCTGATCCCAGACCTCCGCATGGAAACGGCCGATGGTACGGCCGGCGGCGCCGACCCTTTCGTAGGGTTTCCGGGCGATGAGGATCTGCCAGGCGCCGCGGTCATCCGTCAGCGGCGCAAGAAGATCGGGCCGCGCGATCGCCTCCAGAAAGGGCTTCATGTGCGACGTGAGCCATTGCCATTCTTCATCGTCGGGAGTCGTCAAACGGGCATCCTTCTCGCTGAACCCCTGGTGGGGCCCCCGGAAGAAGATCTTTCCCCCCACCATCCCGACGCAGGGGCGGTAGCCGAGGATGTTCTCCGACTGCTGCGTCCCGAAGCCGCAGATCACCGCGACGCCGCCGGCCATGAATTCCGCGAAGGAATCGCCGACGCTTCCCAGGACCCAGAGTTCGGGAGGATCGAAGCGGGGATTGTGCTTCGTCATGGTCATCCCGCGCGCCCCGATGTCCCCCGCGATATAGATCTTCCCCTGGGCCATCGCGTTGCCCACGCCGTTGGTGGCGTTGCCGCGGATGGTGATCTGGGCGCCGGCGTTGAGCCAGCCCACGTCGTCGGAGGCGGGTCCCACCACATCGATCAGCGTGTTGGGGAACCCCATGGCACCGACCCGCTGCCCCGACGTCCCGAGGATGCGCAGAAATATCGGCTCCTCTCCCGCCCGCCAGAGACGCCCGCCGATGCCGTGCTGGCCCTGGGCGATGATCTCGATATGGCGATGCCCGTCGGCGACGGCCTTCTGTACCCGCTCCTCGAGGATGCGTGATTCCACCCGGACCCCTTTTTCCGAGCCGGGAATCATGATGGTTGGTTTCGTAGACATGAGTACTCCTTATCCCTTATCTATATGGCGTAACGGATGCCGAGGCGCTCCGCCGCATCCCGGTCGGCGATCCCGAGCGCGTCCGACATGCCGATCGGCAGCGACGTGGAGCGGCCCAGCGGCGCCACGATCTTTTTCAGTTCCGTGTCGAAACTCAGAACCACATCGACGAGACGTTGGGCGACCTTCTCCGGATCGAGCCGCCGGTAGAGGCGGGGATCCTGGGAGGTGATCCCCTTCGGGCAGAGGCCGATATTGCAGATATTGCAGCGGTCCGTTTCAGAGCCGAGGCATCCGGCCGTCGCCTGCATGATGTACTTGCCCACCTGGACGCCGCTCGCCCCCAGCATGATCAGGGCGGCCGCGTTGGCCGCGAGGTTCCCGTTTTTCCCGACGCCGCCGCCGGCGAAGATCGGGATTTCGTTCTGCTTGCCGATCTTCACGAGGTTCAGGTAGGCGTCGCGGAGGATGCTCGCGATGGGGTGCCCCATGTGGTTCATCGAGACGTTGTAGGCCGCCCCCGTGCCGCCGTCCTCGCCGTCCATCGCCAGGGCCGCCGCGTAGGGATTGCGGGTCAGGTTGTTGAGGACCGCGAGCGCCGTCGAGGTCGCGGAGATCTTCGGATAGACCGGCACCCGGAAGCCCCAGGCCATCGACATCGACTGGATCATCTTGGCGACCGCCTCTTCGATGGAATACTTCGTCTGGTGCGTGGGCGGGCTGGGGAGGTTGATCCCCGTGGGCACGCCGCGGATCGCGGCGATCAGCTTGTTCACCTTGTACCACATCAAAAGCCCGCCGTCGCCGGGCTTGGCCCCCTGGCCGTACTTGATCTCGATGGCGCAGGGGTCCTCCTTCATCTCCGGCAGGGCGTGGATGATCTCGTCCCAGCCGAAGTAGCCGCTGGCGATCTGGAGGATGACGTACTTCATGAACCGCGACCGGAGAAGCCGGGGCGGGCAGCCGCCCTCGCCGGTGGCGAAACGGACCGGCATGCCCAGCTCCTCGTTCAGATAGGCCACCCCCATCTGGAGCCCCTCCCACATCGTGGGGGAGAGCGCCCCGAAGGACATGCTCCCCAGGATGAGCGGGTAGATCTCCCGGACCGGCGGGATCCAGCCCCCCTCCCGGCTGACCCGGAGGGCCTCCTCGGGCGGAAGGATCCTGCCCAGGAGGGTCCTCAGCTCGAATTCATGGCGGCCGGCGTCCAGGGCGGGGTCGGTCAGCATGGAGATGCGGACGAACTTGATCTCGTCCAGGAGGCTCTCCGGCGCATTGCGCCGTCCCCCGCGCCGCCGCGGGACGCCTCCCTGGTTGATGTGGAAGCGGAGCTTGTCCGGTTCGTCGTTGTGCATGGGCATGATCGCGTGGTTGGGGCAGACCATGTCGCACATCCCGCAGCCGATGCAGGCGTGGGCGACATCCGTCCGCTGGCGGATCCCGTGGTAGACGCCGTAGAGGTTCCCCGGTTTTTCCTTGAGGCCGACCTGCACCTGGATCATCCGCTCGCGGTGGACGCCCAGCTCGATCGCCTGCACGGGGCAGACCGCCGTACAGCGGCCGCAGAGGCAGCACTTCTTCTTGCTCCAGAGGATCTGCCAGGGGAGATCCGTCGTGCTTAGTGTAGACGGCTTAAGCTGTCCATCTGGCTCCATTGCCCCACCTCCTGACGTTCCGGTCCGACAAAGACCGTATCATATTTCATCGGTTGAAAATCCCTGCTCTTGTCGCGCGCCGGGATCGCGGCATCCAGTCCGCACATCTCCGAGGAGAAGGCGAACATCCCGGGGTTCCCGCCCACCACGCCGGGGCGGAGCTTCTTGCTGTCCTGCACCATGAAGAGGGTCTTGTCGGGCAGGCAGCCCATGACGCAGTTCGGCCCGTCGATGATCAGCGGCCGGCAGCTCTGCTTGAGGATCCGGAGCCAGTCGCCGTTCGGATGGCTGATGAGCTCCTCGTCCTTGAGGGGCGTGATGACATGCTTGTAGGTCTCCAGATCGAGACCCAGGTGCTTGTGCGTATAATGGAGGATATGGGTGAACACCTCCGAATCCGACTGGTATCCGACATAGCCCGGCTCCTTGCGCGACATGAGAAATTCCCGGATCGGCACGAAGGCCGTATTCTCGCCGTTGGTCATGGTGGCCATCCCCTGGATGAAGAAGGGGTGGCAGGCGTAGATGTTGATCGCGTAGTTGGTGTTCTGCCTCCCCTGGGCCAGGATCGTCCGCGCCTGGAGCTCCTTGCGGTTGAGCCCCAGGTACTCCGCCACGGTCGTCGGGTCGCCGACCTCCTTGATCATGATCACATCCGGCCAGAAGCTGAAGACCAGCATCGATTCGTCCTGCTTCCCCATCTCCTGGAGCTGGAGGCGGCACATCATCAGGCGGCGCTGGATCTCCTCCTCGGGCAGGTTCTCCCAATCCGGCGGATATTCATAGACGCGGATCAGGTAATTGTCCCGCCGGGGCGTCCCCGCCGGGGGGCGCTTCGTGGGGCGGAACGAGAGCTTGTATTTCGTCATGAAGTCCATGTCCATCATGTACCGGTCGAGGGCCTTGATCCCCGCGTTGGAGAAGATCCCGGAGAGGATCGGTCCCCCCTTGAACTGCTCGAAATCCCCGCCGAGATCGGTAAGGAAAAGCCCCACGCCGGAACCGTCGTGACCTTCCTTCATGACGTCGAGGGCGCGGATGGCGACCATCGGGGAGAGGGGGTCCTTGCTTGTAATGGCAAATAATCTGCACATAATCGTTTGTCCTTTCTGTATGTCGGGCCTGTTGATCTGTAGCGGATGAGAGGCCCGGGTATTGGAGAACGCTAAAACCGTGCCACTTTTTACAATCGGCAGGAAATAATGATCGAGAAAACTACCGGGACAACGGTCATTCCTGGAACCGTTTGATGCAGCCGGATGAATATCCGGACCCGGTGAAACAAAAATGTTCTTTTCTTAAAAAAATGAACAATAATGTACCCTGCACCGGCCGCCGCCCGATGGGTCTTATTCTTCAAGGGTGCTGGCCGGGGAGGCCGATCTTTTATTCCGGAACTGGCGGGCGTCGATACCCAGTTTCTGGATCCGGTACTGGACGATCCGTTTGGTCGTCCCGAGGAGTTTGGCCGCCTTCGTCTGGTTGCCGCCGGTCTCCTTCAGGGCGCCTATGATCAGCGCCCGCTCCTGGGCCTCGACGGCGGTGTTGAGCTTGCCCTGCTCCTTCATTTCACCGCTTCGGGTCCGTGACTGGAGGGAGGGGGGCAGATGGACCAGCTCGATCGTATCCCCCGTGGCGAGAAGAACCGCCCGTTCGATGAAGTTTTCCAGTTCCCGCACGTTTCCCGGCCAGTTGTAAGCAAGCAAGACGTCCGACACGGCGGGAGAGATCTTTTTTACCGATTTTGCCATTTCTCTCGCGTATTTCAGAATGAAATAATCGGCCAGAAGGAGGATGTCGCCTCCCCGGTCGCGCAGGGGCGGCAGGAAGATGGGAAAGACATTGAGACGGTAGAAGAGGTCGGGACGGAACCGCCCCGTAGCGAGATCCTGCTCAAGATTCCGGTTGGTTGCGGTGATGACCCGGACGTCGACACGGATCATTCGGGAAGACCCCAGAGGCTGAAACTGCCTCTCCTGGAGGACGCGCAGCAATTTGGACTGCGCCGCCGCGGAGAGCTCTCCCACCTCGTCGAGGAAGATCGTCCCCCCGTTGGCCTCCTCGAACCGCCCCCGCCGCTGGTGCAGGGCGCCGGTAAAGGCCCCCCTTTCGTGACCGAACAGCTCGCTTTCGATCAGCGTATCCGGAATGGCCGCACAGTTGACCTGAATAAGGGGACCCTTCAGACGGGGGCTGTTTTTATGGATCGCCCGGGCGACCAGCTCCTTGCCCGTTCCCGTCTCGCCGTGGATCAGGACGGTCGTGTTCGAATCGGCGACTTGGGCGACAAGGCCGAAGACCTCCTGCATCACCCGTGAATGGCCGATGATATCCGTGGAGGGGGCCCGGGAGCGGCCGACGATCTTGCGGAGACGCCGGTTTTCCTCCTCAAGGGCGCGACTGTGGACCGCTTTGGCCAGAAGTTCGGCAACCGATGAGAGCAGCGCGAGTTCGCGGTCCAGGTTCTCCACCTGGCGCGTCACCTTGTCCGCCGACAGGACGCCGACCACGTGGGCGTCGTAGATGATCGGCACGCACAGGAAGGTCAACTCCGCCCGGTTCAGGAAGCGGCGTGCGCCGGTCCGATCGAGGAAGTGCGCCTCCTTGCCGAGGTTTGCGCAGGCCATCGGCCGCCCCGTCTGCGCCACCTTGCCCGTGATTCCCTCGCCGGGGCGGTAGCTCACGTCCATCCCTTCGATGTTGACGCCGTGCGCCACATCGAGCAAGACCTCTCCCGTCTCGCGATCCATCAGCGAGATCATCCCCCGTTCCATCCCCAGACGGGCGCTCATCTCCTGAAGGGCCTGTTCGAGCTGGTCCCGCAGCTCCTGGGGATGAGCCAATATCCGGGCGATGGCGTGCAGTGCGGCGAGTTCTTCGTAATTATGAATGCTGAGCTCCTCCGTTCCCTGGGAGCCGATCCGTGAAGGTCGCCAATTTGATGGCGTCATGATTGAAGCGGTTCTCCTAAAAAATCTTCATTAACCAAAGGATTCCGTCCCGTTTGGGGAACTTATGGTCGATGTATTCGCGGGTCCCCTCCCGGCGGCCCTCCCTGCAAACGGGCATACCGGCCCCGGATCGGAAAAAAGTTGCCTTTTTACAGCGCTTGGTTATAGTAGATTAACACGGTTTGATACAAAAATGCAATGTGAGCATCGAACTAGTTATGATCACTGAGGAAGAGCACAAAAGGTACCATCGACAGATCCTCATGCTCGGGGAAGCGGGGCAGGAAAGGCTCAAAGCCGCACGGGTCCTCATCGCCGGAGCGGGCGGGCTGGGAACGGTCATCTCCGTCTATCTGGCTGCCGCCGGAGTGGGGACGCTCCGGATTGTGGACTGCGACGTCGTGGAGGCGAGCAATTTGAACCGTCAGATCCTCCACTGGGGCGGCGATCTCGGCCGGCCGAAAACGGCCTCCATGTCGGAGAAGCTCGCCGCACTCAATTCCCTGATCCGCGTGGAGGAAGTCGCCGGGAGAATCGACGAAACCAGCATCGATGCGATCGCGGGGGATTGCGACCTCATCGTCGATGCGATGGACAATTTTAAGACACGCTACCTACTCAACCGGACCGCCCTCAGGAAAGGCATCCCCTTCATCCACGGCGCCGTGCGGGGCCTATACGGCCAGGCGACAACCGTACTCCCCGGCAAGACACCCTGCCTGCGGTGCATCTTCCCCGGAAGCCCGCCGCCGGAGATCTTTCCGATCATCGGGGCGACGTGCGGCGTTATCGGTTCCATCGAGGCGACGGAGGCGATCAAGCTTCTCACCGGCCGGGGAGAACCGCTGGCCGGTCGTCTTTTGATCTGGGACGGCATGGCAGCGAGCGCCGACTCCATTGTCGTGGAACGGAATCCGGCATGCCCGGACTGTGGGCAAACGGAACGCAGGAAATAGAAACATGAAGATCACGTTCAGAACATTTGCCGACTTCCGGGAGATCATCGGCGCCAGGGAACAGGAACTCTCCCTGCCGGAAGGGGAGACGGTGGGGGGATTGCTGAAAGGCCTCCGCGAAGACCATCCCCGTCTGCAGGAAAAGCTCTTCGACGCCTCCGGGAATATCAAGCCCTATATCATCATACTCAAGAACGGCAGGAACATCGAATCCCTGCAGCATCTTGACACGATCATCGCCGCGGATGACGTGATCTCCGTCTTTCCCCCCGTCGCCGGCGGATAGGTCGGATCATGCCTCCATCGGGACGGAGGCTTCTCCTGTGTAATGGACAGCCAGCCAAACGGTGTCCCCTTCCGGGATCGTTCGCTCCACGCGGTGACGCACATGGCGGGGAATCAGGAGGTGATCGCCGGGCGCAAGCGCGATCTCCCGGCCATCAAAGAAGCGCAGCGTGGCGCTCCCTTTCACCAGCAGCACCCATTCATTCGTCTCCTGGTCGTACCAGAATCCCGGCGGCGACGCATGGCCCCGGGAGACGATTCTCTCGATCCGGATGTCGGCGCCCCGGACGATACGTGTACAAACCTCATCCGGCATCTTTACGGGAATATCCTCAAACAGATTGTTGACAGAAAGCATCCCCATCCTCTCGCATCAGCGGTCTTCGGCCGTCTGCGGTCCCTCCGGACGGGGCTTCTCTTCCGTTTCGATTTCCCTGGCCGCCTGCGTCATTTCTGTTCCGTCTTCCTTTCCCCATCCGCTTGGGCTTTATCCGCCGGGAACCTGACAGCGTGCTTGGTTCCCGGCGGACGCTTTTCTGCGGTGGGTCAGGAAATCATTTCTTCGCTTTGGCCGGTTTCTTGGCTGCCGGTTTTTTGGCGACCGCTTTTGCTTTGGCCGGCGCTTTCGCTTTGGCTTTTGCCTTGGCTTTGATCGGCGCTTTTGCCTTGGCTTTTGCCTTGGCTTTTGCGGGCGCCTTTGCCGCCGCTTTTGCCTTGGCTTTTGCCGGTTTTGCCTTAGCCTTCACGGGGGTCTTTGTTTTGGCAGGGGCCTTTACCTTGGCCTTCGCCGGTTTTGCCGGAACCTTCTTTGCTGTCGCCATACGTACTTCCTCCCTTTCAAATATTCGATTCCGCCTCACTGGGCCCCGGCCCGACCGTGCCCTCCCGCGTGCGAAATCGTGAGACTCATCAGGATGGTCAATACTTTTTGTCGTCGCTTTTATGTCAGCAGCATATCTTGAAATCTTGCTGTGACCAGCAGAAAGGTTTTTCTTTTTTTGAGCAAGCTTAGATTCAACTTTCTGTTTTTCTTTTCCAAGAGCTTTTTGCTGTTTGATTTTCTTCTGACGCTCAGCTTTTTCTGCCACGCAAACTTGCTGGGGAGATAAAGCTTCCACACGTAAGCCTGTAAACGGACATATCGTGTCGGGTTTCAAATTGTATTTTTGGGCGATGGAATCTTCAATTTGGTAACCATCGACAAGTTTCTTATTGCCTAAAACATCAAGGAATAATTTGCTCATATTAGTCACCAATCCTTTTCTGGTTCATCCGGTTGATGCGTACTTCTCTCTCGTTCACCTACTACTAAATGATTTCAAATAATCTCGTTTCTGAGGCTTCCGGGTTGAAAGATAGTAACTAACGACGCTGGGTTTAACCGGCGCGCGAGCGGAGCGCGTCCGAGTTGATGCCTTGGTTAGATTTTACTTTTTGGTTTTTGTATAAATCTCCTCGCCATTTCATTTTGATCTCTCAAAACATAAAACCCCGCTCTTTTATTAGAAACGAGGTTTTGTCAGCCAGTCCATATTCCCCTCCAGCATGATTGATACGGGATGGAACTTATTCAACTGCCCTTACATATTGTGGACATTCCTATCACGATTTCCATTTAAAATCTATTATTTTGTGGAAATATTCTCCCTGACCCTTTCAGGAAGAAAGGCAGCTTTTTAAAAGTACGTAAAAAACTGGATGAACCAGACTTTTTATCGCGACCATTCAGCTTTTGACATCACGGTATTGCCGCACCTCCCGTTATCGCGGGCTTTTTCACCCGACGAGGGGCTGCTCACGGAGCCGCTTCTCCGGGAAAAAGACGACGAACCCGATGCTGAGGAGAGGAAGCAGGGCCATACCCGCAAGGACCATTCGGATGGAGAAAAGATCGGCGAGGCTCCCGACGAGGGGCGTCATCATGCCGCCCAATCCCACAGCGAGGCCCATCATCAGGCTTGATACCATCGATTTGCCGCGGGGTGCCAGTTTCTGCGCCATGACAAGCCCCAGCGGCAGGGTCGCGAACATGAAAAAACCCGATAGTGCAGCGGCGACATAAACCCAGATGCCCTGGAGGAAGAGCATCAGCAGCAAGGAGGGGGTGGCCAGGATAAAGGCGACCGTATAAATAGGTTTGTAGCCGATCCGATCGGACAGATGACCGGCGGCGACGCCGCTGACCGCACCCGCCACGGTGAAGAGGGAGATGACAAAACCGATGGAGATCAGTGTATGGCCTTCCCTCGCATACAGGATGGGGACAAAGGCAAGGAAGGTCTGAGTCACGAAAGCGCGCATGACCATCACCACCCAGATCAGGATCACCAGCTTCCACACCTCCCCGAACGCATCCCTGATCGCATGGAAGAATCCCTCTCCCCGGAGCCCTTCCCCCAGAGGGGCGGGGACAATCTTGAACAGAACGACCATCATGGCAAGCCCCGGGATCGCCGTCCAGGGAGAGGCCGAAAGAGTCCATCGGTCCACAATATAGGCGATGAAGAGCGGCCCGAGACCGTAGGCGAGCGTCCCTCCCATGTTGAAGATCGAAAGGGAGAGGCCGATATGGCGCCCCGCGTAATTGGCGATCATCCCGGCAATAGAGGGGTGGAACATCGCGGCGCCGATCGATCCCAATGAGACAAAGAGCAGAAGTACCGGAAAGGAGGGCGCCCAGCCGACGAGGGTGATGAAAACGATGGACAGCAGAGGGCCGCCGATAATGAAAATACGGGAGCGGTAGCGATCGGCGAAATAGCCCACTGCCGGCTGGACGACGAACGCGAGCATCCGCATCATCCCGGCAATCAGTCCGACTTCGGTCAGCGACAGGGTGAATCGCTCGACAAATACCGGCAAGAGCGGACTGATGAAGGCGGCATAGAAATCGCCGGTGAAATGGAGCATGGTCAGGGCAAAGAGGACCTTGACATCGGTGCGGTTCGTTTCGTTCATAGGACGCCCGAAGTACCACAGCGTCGCACAGGTGTCAAACACGAATACGGGGAAGAATGACACCCAGGGTCAGCCTACACGCGATCCCCTCATTGCAACGGCGTCGGTATTATGCCGGAAAGAGTGAAGTGCTCGGTGGCTTCGGTCGACGGCGGTTGAATTTACGGAATGCTGGGTGCCCTCCCGCACGACTGAATTTCGAGATCCCGAACATCCGTCGGCAATCACCCATTCCCCGGCGGTTAGCGCGCCAGAACCTCCGGATTGAGGATCCCCGGGGGCCGTTCCCCTTTGAGCGCACAGATCAGGTTCTCCGCCGCGTTGGCGCCCGAGAGCCGCCGGGAATCGGCGGTGACCCCGCCCACGTGCGGGCTCAGGGTGACGTTCTCCAGCGCCCGCAGGGGGCTGTCGGCGCTGCAGCGGTTCCCCCTCGAAGACGTCCAGGGCGGCCCCCGCTATTTTTTTCTCCGCGAGCGCCCGGCAGAGCGCCTCCGTGTCGACGATGCCGCCCCGCGCCGTATTGATCAGAAATGCGGTCGGCTTCATCAGGGAGAGGCGCTCGTCATCGATGAGGTGACGGGTCTTGTCGTTCAAGAAGGTATGGAGACTGACGAAGTCGCTCTCACGGAGCAGCTCTTCCAGGGGAACGAAGGCCACGTGGTGCGCCTCGGCGAACTGGGCATCGCGTATCGACATCGCAGGCGAGGATCCGCATCTCGAAGGCCTCGGCCCGCTGGGCCACCTCTTTTCCGATGGTCCCCAGTCCCACGAGCCCGAGGGTCTTTCCCGGCCAGATCGATCCCCTCGTGGCGGGTCCATCCCCCACTGCGGACCTCCGACTGGTTCTCCTTGAGTTTGCGGGCGCAGGAGAGCATCAGGGCGAAGGTCCATTCGGCCACCGCGTGGCGGTTCACCCCGGGGGTGTTGCAGACGATGATCCCCCGCGCCGTGGCCGCCTTTATATCGATCGCGTCATAGCCGACCCCGGTGCGGGAGATGACCTTCAGCTGGGGGGAGGCCTCGAGGACCCTGGCCGTGAACGGGTCGCCAGCGACGATCACCCCGTCGACCCCCCGGAGGAGATCGATCAATTCGTCCTCGCTCCGGGGGCCGAGCAGCGGCTTGTAGACGGTTTCCCACCCTTCCTCCCGGAGTCGCTGATCGACGGCGCAACCCGGGCGGAGAAAGATCGTGGTGATGAGAATGCGATAGGGTGTCATTCGGTTATCCTTTCCTCTCCGGCGGCTGACCGGTCCAGCCGTTCGTCGTGATACGGAAATTCCTCCGGCCCTGGGTTGCCGGTGATGGCCGTGATGGTTGTTACTCTTTCGTCAACGGAAGCAGTTCCTTGAGCATCGCCTCATACTCGTCCCAGTACTTGGTGTACTGAGCGGGGTCCATGTACCGGAGGGTCAGACCCATGTCCGCCATGCGCTTCTTATGGTCCTCCGTGGCCACCACCTTTCTGATCGCCCCGCTGAGAATGTTCACCACCTCCTTCGGAGTCCCCGCCGGGGCGGCGAATCCACGGGAGGAGGAGTTGTACAGTTTGTACCCCTGCTCCTCGAAGGTCTTCACCCCCGGATAGAACGGGCTTGCTTCGTCGTCCATGATCCCCAGGATGCGGACCTCGCCGCTCTTGAATTGCGACAGCAGATCTCCGACGTTCCCACAGAAAACGTCGATCTTGCCGCCCAGAAAGGCCGTCATGGCCGGGGCGATGCCCTGGGAGAAATGGACCATGGGCAAACTTGGCCCCTGTCATCTTCTGGAACTGGAGGATGCCAAAGGCCTCGTCGCTCTGGATCCCCGTCGTCGAGATCAGGACCTTCCTCGGATTCGCCTTGGCGGCCTCGACCACGTCCTTGAGGGTCTTGAAGGGGCTGTCCGTCTTGACGGCAAAAAGGCCCGGGTCGATCACGTGCAATGCCAGGACTTCGAAAGCTCTTCCGGGTGTAAGTCGCCTTGCGGGCCGGATCCAGGTAGGTGACGACGGAAGAGGGAAAATTGGTATTCACGATGGTATAGCCGTCAGGTTTGGCTCTGGGTCAGTGCCGTGTATGCGATCTGTCCGCTGGCGCCCGGCTTGTTGACGACCACCACGGATGTGCCGAGTTCCTTCTCCATACCCGCTGGCCAGTATCCGTGCCCCGGCGTCGCTGCTGCCTCCGGCCGCAAAACCCACCAGCATTTGAATGGCCTTACCCTTCTGGGGGAAATCGGCCGCTCCGACCTGCGGCACTATCAGGGAAACGGCCGCAACAGAGCCGACCGCCGCCATCACCAGTCTGCTCATGAAAAAATGAGTCTTTACCATGTTTCTCCTCCTTTCATCATTCAAGGTTTCCCGGATCGTGGGGCTCCCGCCTTCCCTCCGGATCTTTGTTCAATCAGCCTTCAAATTTTGGGGATCTCGTACCGGATGCCGATCTCCAGGAGCGTCTCGTAAGAAACAGTGATTTTACCGGCATTGAGCAGCTCCTCCATAATCAAGCCCCTTCCTCTCCGGCAATGATCTCCTTTTTCTTCCGCAGGAACCGAAAGGCGGGGGCGATCAGGACCAGTGCGGTGAGCGCCAGCAGCACCACGGCGATCGGGCTCTCCAGAAAAATGCCGAGACTTCCCTGGGACATATCGAGCGAGGTACGCAGCGAGCGCTCCATGAGCGGTCCCAGGATGAGCGTCAAAACGATGGGGGCAAGCGGAAAATCCATCTTCCGCAGGAGATACCCGATCACGCCGAAAAGGACCATGACCAGCACGTCAAAGGTGCTGTTGCTGACGCTGTAGGCCCCCACGACCATGAAGGCCAGGATGACCCCGAACAGAAGACCATAGGGAATCCTTAGGATCCTGACCCAGATGCCGATGAGCGGCAGGTTGAGGATCAACAGGATGATATTGCCGATGTAGAAACTGGCGATTACCCCCCAGGCCACATCCGCATGCTCCTTGAAGAGAAACGGACCGGGGATGAGTCCGTGCATCATGAAGGCCCCCATGATGACCGCCACGGTGGGCGAGGCGGGAATGCCCAGGGTAAAGAGCGGGATGAGGGCCCCGTTGGCATGGGCGTTGTTGGCCGTCTCGGGCCCCGCCACCCCCTCGATCATGCCCGTACCGAACCGTTCCGGATGTCGTGACACCTTCTTTTCGGCGATGTACGAGAGGAACGAAGAGGCCGAACCGGTCATCCCCGGCACGAGGCCGAGCAGGGTGCCGATGATGCTGCCGCGGAGGATGGGTCCTGCGGAATCCCGGAGTTCCTGCCGGCTCGGGATGAGGGAACTCATCCTGGCCATGATCGTTTCTGCGAAGGGCTTCTCGGCGTTCTCCAGGATTTCGGCCATGCCGAAGAGCCCCATGATGATCGGAACGAAGCCGATGCCGTCCATGAGTTCCATCCGGCCGAAGGTGAAGCGGGGCAACCCCCGCACCGGATCCATCCCCACCATGGCGAGGATCAGGCCGAAGATCCCCATCATCAGCGCCTTGATCATCGATTTTCCCGCGAGTCCCATCAGGAGGGAGAGTCCCAGCATGATCAGGGCGAAGAACTCCACCGGACCGAACTCCAGCGCCCATTTGGTCAGAGGACCCGCCGCCAGGACCAGGGCGATCGTGGCGATCGTGCCGCCGATGAATGAGCCGATGGCGGCGATAGAGAGCGCCACCCCCGCACGGCCCTGCTTGGCCATCGCATAACCGTCCAGGCAGGTGATCGCCGAGGCCGCCTCCCCGGGGACGTTCAACAGAACGCTGGTGATGGTCCCCCCGTATTGCGTACCATAGAAGAGCGCGGTCAGCATGATGATGGCGCCCGTCGGGGTCATCTGGAATGTCAGGGGGATGAGCATCGCCACGCCCGCGACCGGACCGACACCGGGGAGAACGCCGATCAGCGTCCCCAGTACCGATCCCAGAAAGGCGAACAGGAGATTGTGCGGGGTCAGGGCGACCGAAAAACCCATGATGAGATTATGGATCGCTTCCATGCCGACTCCTCCTACAGACCCAGCCGGGCCAGAAATGCCAGCGACGACGCCGGGAGTTGGACATCAAGATAGCCGACGAAGACGCGATATACACCGACGCTCCCTGCCAGGGCGATGATCACCGTCAGCCAGACAGATTGCCTCCCCAGGACCAACAAGAAAAAAACGAGCAGCAGGAACATCGCCATCTGAAATCCCAGAAGGTTCATCACGAGGGCCGCAACGACCAGCGAGGCGATGATGGCCAGGATGCGCATGATTCCCGAGCGGTCGGGAAGAAAAGCGGTTTTGGAGGATCTTCCGGTTCGCCGGGACACCTGGACAAGCCACACCAGCGAGAGCGTCCCCATGGCAACCCCCAGCCAGAGGGGAAAGAAGCCGGCCCCCGGTCCCAGCTTGGTGTAATACTCCAGACTCAGGGATCCCCAGACGACCAAGGCCGAGAATATGACAAAACAGACCGCCGCACCCTGCTGCATCCTCTGCATCTCTCCTCCCTCCTTTTATGACCTCGGATCGAACGGTTGATCGGAATCCTGAATATTCACAACTTGAAGTAACGGTCCACAAATACCCGGTCGGAAATATCCTTGGAAATATAGACGCAATTTTTATCGCCGAGGTCAATTCTTTTCTCTTCGTCCAGCATATTGCCGTTACGGTCAAAAAAAATACGGACCGTCGGCCGCAGCGGTCGGTCGGGGTTGGTATCCACGACTTGTCCCGTTTCGCCTGTATTCAAGCGAACGATGCTGTACACGGGAAACAGAGAAAAGCCTCGGATGAAAAGCTTGACCATGGGGGGGCTGAAGATGCCTCTTCGCTGTTGAATGAGGATGCGCATTCCTTCATGCGGCGTGACAGGTCCCCGCTGCGGTCGGTAATGGGTCAGTGCCTCAAAAAAATCGACCATGGCGATCATTTCCGCTTGTTGCGACAAGGTTTTGCTCCCCTTGGGGTATCCATAGCCGTCCACCCGCTCATGATGTTCCAGGGCAACGTCAGGAATCAGGGCATTCATTCCGCTGACGGCCTCCAGCTTGGTCTTGCCCGACAATGAATGGGTCTTGATGAGTTCATATTCCTGGTCGGTGACCATTTCCTTCTTGTTGATGATATCCCGCGGGAGATCGTACAAGCCGATATCATGAAAAAAAGCGGCCAAAGCGAAGGTCAACAGATCCCTGCCGGCGATGGGAACCAGCCGTGCAAGCCTGATGGCGTATATAGCGACATTGAGAGAATGGGCCGCGATAACGTCGTCGCCGGTGTCGGGGGTGGCAGAAAAAAAATACAGCGGATCGATGATATCCGGGTTGGCCAGGATAGCCTGCAGCATTTCGCGGGCCATTCCCAGGCCGTCGAGGCCGTCCTTTAAAAAATGGGCAAAAATCCGCTGCGTTTGTTGATAAAGCTTGCCATACAACAGGGAGGCGGGTACGGTGTGATCGCCGTATCGCACCTGTTCCTGGATGGTATTAACCTCCTCGTCCGCTTTCACAGCAATGGAATAAACAAAAGGGGACGTCGCCCCCCCCAGTCTGATTTCACAGGCTTCGGAGGCGAGGGGCATTTCTTTCAGGCCGCCGATACTTTCACCCAGGCATTCGCTGTTGACCATCGATCCATGGCGGCTCGAGGGGTCTACCAGAAAAATCTCTTTTCCTCTCCGCTCCAAGACCAGATGAAGGCGGGAAAGCCGATAGGGGGGGTGATCTTCAAGGGAAAGATCCGGTTCGCTCATGAAGGTGTTTCTAGCGCGTCCTCCCCTGCCGATATGAAAGGGGAAGTAACGAATCGTCAAATCCTGGTCGAGCAGGGTCCTTGCACTCAGGCTGTTACGACCCCGGAGCACGGCTATCGGGGCGTCTTTCCGTTGCTCACTCTTTTCCGCGTCCCCTATGACTTCTTTTCTGATGATTTCGAGTGTTGCTTCTTTGTCCATTCAATGTCCACAGTGATTTCGGATCTCATCTTCGACTCAGCGACAATTTGCCGCTGATATATAAAATTGAATGTTAAAATTGCATGATCGATAAGGTTTTGTCAATTACATTGATCGCCGGACAGGATGCACCTTGACAAGCTGCGTCGTGATTGTGGTAGTCTGCAGGACATGAATGACACACCAACGTCTTTTTTCCCGGCCAGGCTGACCAATGTCTTCTATGGCTGGTGGATCGTCCTGGCCTGCTTCATCATCGGCCTGTACGCAGGCGCCATCATCTTTTACGGCTTCACCGCCTTCTTCGATCCGCTCGTCGCCGAGTTCGGCTGGAGCTACACCGAGGTTTCCTTCGCCATGAGCCTGCGGGGCGTCGAGATGAGCATCCTCGCCCCCCTGGTTGGTTTTCTCGTCGACCGCTACGGTTCGCGGCTGCTGGCCCTGTGGGGAGTGATCACCATCGGCCTCGGGTTCATTGCCCTGAGTTTCACGAAATCCCTCTGGATGTTCTACGGGTGCTTCATCCTGATCGCCTTCGGGGGCGGCGGCTGCACCGCCGTCGTCTTCATGCGGGTCGCCACCAACTGGTTCAAGAAAAATCTGGGCCTGGCGCTCGGGATACTGACCTCCGGTTTCGGCGCCAGCGGCCTTCTTCTCCCGATGATCGTGTGGCTGATCGACGACTTCGGCTGGAGGACGGCGGTCATCATCCTGGGCGCGGGGATGTGGGTCATCGGCATCCCCCTGGCATTCGTCATCCGCAATACACCGGAGGAGTATGGCCTCGCCCCGGACGGCGGAAAAACGGAACCGCCGATCCCTGCGGAACCGGGGGAGGCAAAGGGCGAAACGGACGAGGTCTCCTTCCGGACGGCCCTGCGGGAGCGGGCCTTCCTCTTTCTCGCCCTCAGCGAAGGGCTCCGGATGATGGCGGTGGGCGCCGTCGTTACCCACATCATGCCCTATCTGAATCTACTTCAGATCCCGCGAACGACCGCCGGTCTGATCGCCGGGGGCATCACGGTCCTCAGCATCGTGGGGCGGTTCGGTCTTGGCTGGCTTTCGGATTTCTTCGACAAGCGGCACATCATCGCCATCTCCTTCGGCCTGATGAGCCTGGGAATGTTCGCCCTGTGTTTCGTCGATGTCTGGTGGATCATGCTCCTCTTTCTCATTATTTTCCCGACCGGTTACGGGGGGGCGATCACCCTGAGAGGAACGATCCTCCGGGAGTACTTCGGCCGGGCGGCCTTTGGCCGCCTCCTCGGGCTGGTGATGGGGGCCTCCGCGATCGGTGGGATGATCGGGCCGACGCTGGCCGGCTTCATCTTCGACACCCTGGGGACCTACTATTGGGCCTGGATCTCCCTAGGGATCGCCTCGTGTTTCACCGTCGTTCTCATGCTGAGCGTCAAGCCCAAGAAGAAACCGGCCTGATCATTATGCAGAAAAACGTCTTGAGATTCCCTTCAAGCGAAGGAAGCCTCTCAGGGATTTTTCCAAACGCCTCGGATGCAGGCGGATGGAATGCCTGTTTGCCTTCAGCTTCGGCGGGCCGTGGCGATCGCATCTCCGAAGTGTTTTCTCAGGAGGGTGAGATCATGCCCCAGCGTGATGACCTGGGCCTTTTTCTTCCATGAAGCGACGGTTTCGGCAAAGTCCTTGGCGGTGGGATCGAGGTTGACCGATACGTATTTCCCCTGCTTTTTGGCGGTATCGAAAATCTTCTCTTCCAGGGCGAGAACCGACGGGTGATTCTTCTGTCCGGTGAGACCCAGGGCGTTTGCCAGATCCCCTCTCCCGCTGCCGATCATATCGATCCCGCCCACGCCCAATGTCTTTTCCAGATTATCGGCCGCTTCCTTGCTTTCGATCTGCACACCGAGCAGGATCTCCTCGTTCGACCATTTTGCATACTCCCCGCTGCTGATCGCCCCGTACCGGGTGATCCTCGAAGCGGCGAACGTGCCCCTGTCCCCCATGGGGGCGAAATGGACGGCGTCGACCACGGATCTTGCCATTTCAGGCGTGGATACGTCAGGGATGAAAAGGCCCCTGGCGCCCGCCTCCAGGACCTTCGCGATCAGATGCGGATCGTAATCCAGCCTCACCATCGGCGTGACGCCGCTTGCCTCCGCGGCCCTGATCATATCGGAGATGACAGGCAAATCGACGGCGCTGTGGCAGACGTCGATGCGGACAAAATCAAACCCGGCATATCCGGCCAGTTCCACCATCACGGGCGAAGGGACGCCGATGTATATTCCAAACACGGTCTGCCCATCCCTGATCGCCTGCTTCACTGGATTCTTTTTCAGCTCCATCGTCAATACTCCTTATTATTCCATGAAAATTCACTGTGCAAAGTTTCGATTACTCGGCCGGTCTTTCAGACCCCCTCATGCGACGCGGTTCATGGGTTGACCGCCGCCCAGAACGTGGATCAATTGCTGCGCGGTGACCAGCGAACTCTTCTCCTGCGTCTCGAAGGTCCCGCCCGCGGCATGCGGGGTGGCTACCACGTTCGGCAAACCGACCAGCGGGTTATCCGTCGTCGGCGGCTCCTTCTTGAATACATCGAGACCGGCCCCAAAAAGACGGCCTGACTTCAGCGCGTCGTAAAGGGCTTCCTCATCGACAATCTCGCCGCGCGATACGTTCACCAGGACGGCGGTCTCTTTCATCAGGGCAAGTTCAGGACGCCCGATCAAGTGCTTTGTTTCCGCCGTCAAGGGCACGTGGATGGTCAACAGATCGACTCGCGGCAGGAGCTCATTCAGAGACGAAACGCGCTCATGGGGGATGTCCGGCCAACGGCCGTCCGGTATATACGGGTCATAGGCAAGGAGCTTCGTATTGAAGGCGCCGTGATATTTGCGTGCGATCCGGGTGCCGATATTGCCCATTCCGATCACGCCGACGGTCTTTCCCCAGAGCTCGATGCCCAGAAAATTGATCCTTTTGACAATCTCCCCGGCGCGGATGCGGCGATCGAACTCCGCCACGCGCCTCGTCACCGCGAGTGCAAGGGCGAGGCCCATTTCGGCAACCGCCTCGCTGTTCACGCCAGGCGTGTTGCAGACGATGACGCCGTGCGCCTTGGCGGCAGCCAGGTCGATGAGATTGACACCGACACCCTGTTTCGCCACGGCTTTCAATTTTTTCGCCTTGGCAAAATCCTCCGCCGTGAGCGGTGTGGTGCGCACCAGAAGACCGTCTGCGTCTTCATGCCAGTTTTTGGCGCGAGGGTCGTCCCATCGTACGACCTCCGCATGTTGGGCGGCAAACTCAACTCCGGACGAAACAAATTGATCCAAAATGTAGATTTTCATGATGCGCTTCTCTCCCTTTATGGTGAATTAGGGTTTTGCCGGAACAGCCCCCGCCGCCTCCGGCGTCCAGACCAAGGCGTTCTTCTCCTCCTCCGGTGATATACCCTTTGCCTCCTCGGGTTTGACATACCAGATGCGTCCGGCCTCTTCACGGGAGCCGCCGTAGACCCAGAGCATCCTGAAACCATGGGTATTGCCCGACGACCAGGCGTGAGGGCATCCTTTCGGGACAAAGACAGAAGCCCCTGGATCCACCCGCCACCAGTGACCGTCGAAATAGGTGTAGCCGGGTCCCTCGGAACTGCCGTCAATGATGATGAGCTCCCAGGTATGGTGGCCGTGGAGGGCCCGAAACAGGCCGGGTGAAAAATCGTTGGCGCCGAAACTGACCTGTCCCGGTTCATTGACGAAAATGGTCCCTGTCAACTCCGTTCTGGTGACAGGCTTGCCCGGCTTCGGGTATGTAATATAGGGTCTTTCCGTCATTTTGGCCTCCCATTGCAATCAGGAATCCTCTGAGCGGCGCTATGCTATCCGTCAGAGCTCTATGGGGATTCCCAGGTCCTTCCCGAGGGCGCGCAGTTCTGCAGCGACTTTGGCCTGCAGCGGGATCCCCTTTTTCATTCTCTCCAGCACCCGCATGTATTCCGGCTCGCCCGGCACATAGATGACATCACTTCCCCTGGCCTTTTTCGAAGACTTGATCTCGTCGATATAGGCGTCCATCCGGGCCTTGAATGCCGCCACATCGGTGAAGGCGGCAAGGGCAATGGCCATGAAGCTGTGGGCAACACCGCCTCTCTCTGCATCCTGGTCGATTGGTTTGACCCGCGGGCCATAGTTGGAATCCGCAAGCACGCCGGTCAGGAGATCCACCATCAGGGTGATGCCGTAACCTTTGTAACCGCCGATGGCCAGCAGGATCCCTTTGAGGGCTTCCCCGGCATCCGTGGTCGGCTCGCCGTCCTCGGTGAGCGCCCACCCCTCGGGGATCGGTCTTCCCTCCTTCTGGAGGACACGGATCTTTCCGGCTGCCACCACACTGTTGGCCATGTCCAGCACAATCGGCGGTCGCTTTCCGGCAGGCACCGCAACGCACCAGGGATTGTTCCCCAGGAGCTTCTCGACGCCGCCGGTGGGGGCGAGACGGGGAGAGGCGTTGGTGAACGCAACGCCGATCATATCATGGTCCAGGGCCATCATGGGGTAGAAGGCGGCGGCGCCGAAATGGTTGCTGTGTTTAACGGCCACGTATGAAATACCGGCTGCCCCGGCCTTGCGAATGGCGATCTCCATGGCCCGGTGACTGATCACCTGACCCATCCCGTCGTGCCCGTCCAGAAGGGCGGTGGCAATCGTCTCTTTCTCCATCGTGAGATTCACGGAGGGCGACATGGCACCTCCCCTCAGCTTGGCCGCATAGAGGGGAAGACGGAGAACACCGTGGGTATCGACGCCCCGCAGATTCGCCGTCACCAGAGTTCTGGACGTGATTTCAGCCTCCTCCCGGGGGACACCCAGCTTCCGGAAAACCTGGTTGCAGAAAGTCTCGAGTAGATCGTGTCTCGCCAGCACCTTTGGGGCCGCGGATGGATCCATCGCCATATTTTACCTCCTTCAATGCATGAAAAAGCAGCATGCGCAGGCTATAGCGGCGCCTCATGCCTGTCAAGTGCTTTTATGTTTTGCAATCTGTTTTGCCCTTCACAGGAGATTGATTTTTCTTGACAAACGCCCCCGGATAAGGTAAACAAGTCTCCAGTTTAGGCAGGATCGTGTCCCCGGAGCCCGAAGGCTGTCGGGGTTTTTTTTAACGCACACCTTGCCGCGTCGCCTTTGGGATAAAAACCGGGCGACGGGCGAAAGAAGTATCGGTATGGAAAACAGTATGGCGAGTCAACCGGCCGGAACCGGAGAGAAGCCGGCGGATATTCAAACACAGGTCCCCAAACCGGACCGGCAGCAGCAGCAGGAGATCGAGCAGCGCCGGACCTTCGGCATCATCAGCCATCCGGATGCGGGAAAGACGACTTTGACCGAAAAGCTCCTCCTCTTTGGCGGGGCGATCCAGCTCGCCGGGGCCGTCAAGGCCCGAAAGGCGGGGCGGCATGCGACGAGCGACTGGATGGCGATCGAGAAGGAGCGCGGGATCTCCGTCACGACGTCGGTCATGAAGTTCCACTACGGGGAATTCGAGATCAACCTCCTGGATACCCCCGGCCACCAGGACTTCTCCGAGGATACCTACCGGGTCCTCACCGCCGTGGATAGCGCATTGATGGTCATCGACAGCGGCAAGGGGGTCGAGCCCCAGACGGAGAAGCTCATGGAGGTCTGCCGGATGCGCAACACGCCGATCATGACCTTCATCAACAAACTGGACCGGGACGGGATGAACCCGATGGATGTCCTGGCCAACATCGAGGACAAGCTCCAGATCGAGTGCGCCCCCCTCTCCTGGCCGATCGGCATGGGGAAGGACTTCAAGGGGGTCTACAACCTCTACCGGAAGTCACTCCATCTCTTCACACCGGGGAAGGACAGCCGGAAGGAGAAGGGGATCACGATCACCGATCTCTTAGATACGCGGTTGGACGAGCTTTTGGGAAGCCAGGCGGAGCTGCTTCGTGAGGAGATCGCCCTGATCGAGGGTGCGGCAAGCCCCTTTTCCCATGAAGAGTATCTGAAGGGAAACCAGACTCCAGTCTTTTTCGGTAGCGCAATCAACAACTTCGGTGTCCGTGAGCTCCTGGACGCCTTCGTAGAGATGGCCCCGCCACCCGGCCCGCGGGCCGCGACCACCCGGATGGTCTCGCCGCAGGAGACGACCTTTTCCGGCTTTACATTCAAGATCCAGGCGAACATGGACCTCGCCCACCGGGACCGGATCGCCTTTTTCCGGATCTGTTCGGGGAAGTTCACCCGGGGGATGAAGGTCTTCCACCACCGGATCGGCAGGGAGATCGTCCTTTCCAATGCGACGATCTTCATGGCCCAGGACCGGACGAACGTGGAGGAGGCCTGGCCCGGCGACATCATCGGGATCCATAACCACGGGACGATCCAGATCGGCGACACCTTCACCGAGGGGGAACCTCTGCAGTTCACCGGGATCCCCAACTTCGCCCCGGAGCACTTCCGGCGGGTCCGGACCAAAAATTCGCTCAAGATCAAGCAGCTCCAGAAGGGGCTCGCCCAGCTCTCGGAAGAAGGGGCGGTCCAGGTCTTCCGGCCGCTGATGGGCAATGATTACATCCTGGGAGCGGTCGGCGTCCTCCAGTTCGACGTGACCATGGCCCGCCTGAAGACCGAATACGGTGTGGACGCCTCCTACGAGCCGATCGAATACGCAACGGCCCGCTGGATCGCCTGCGACGACAAGAAACGCCTCGCCGAGTTTGAGAAGAAGTGCCAGGCGAACCTGGCGCTCGACGCCGACGGCCACCTCACTTACCTTGCCGCCAGCGAGTGGCGCCTCGGCTTCATCATGGAAGAGTGGCCCGATATCGCCTTCCGCAAGACACGGGAACACAACTGACCCTTGGGACACAGTCTACTATTCATCTCCAGCTGCGCTGGCTCTTCGATAGCCCTTCTTTTCTGTACAATTTCTTAAAGGGACCGTATAATTAATTTAAATACCATGACGCATGACATCAAGGTTATGACCTCAGGGGCCTTTACTGCGGCGCATCTTGAACTCATTCCACTGTTAGAACTTCTTACCAAGAAAAAAATTGTCACGGCCGCAACTTCCATAGGAACGGGAGAGAACTCCATACCGAATCGGTTAAAACGCGGTGAAGCCGTCGATGTTGTCATCGTAGCAGATGCCGTTCTGATGCCGAAACGACAACTCAGCAGAGTAGAGAGCTGGCGGAAGGGAAGACCATTGCGGACTTCCTGGCTAGGGTACCTGCACGGGAATCAGTCTGTCCGTAGTCGTTCCGTCACCGAGCTGACCGTTGCTGTTGTCGCCCCAAGCCCAAAGTGTGCCGTCTGTCTTCATCACGGCGCTGTCATCCCTCCCTGCCGCAACCGCCACACTGCCCAACAGGCCGGTTGCCTGCATGGGGGTGGTGCTGCCGGTCGTCGTGCCGTTGCCGAGTTGACCGTTGCTGTTGTCACCCCAAGTCCAGACCGTGCCGTCGCTCTTCAGGGCAACCGCATGATCATGGCCTGCCGCGATGGTCACTGCGGTGGTCAATCCGGAGACGTTTACAATAGTGGGGCTGTCAGTGGTCGTTCCGTTGCCGAGTTGACCGAAGACATTGCTTCCGCAGGCCCAGACCGTCAAGTCCGTGTACCTCAGGGCCAGGCTGAAGTCATTGCCCGCCGCGACGGCACTCACGGATGTCAGACCGGTAATCTGTACGGGGACGGAGCTGTCGGTGGTCGTTCCATTGCCGAGCTGACCGCTGCTGTTGTTGCCCCATGTCCAGACTGTCCCGTCGCTCTGCAGGGAAAGGACATGGTCATAACCTGCCGAGACAGCCGTTAGCCGCTGTGGACAGACCGGTGACCTGTACAGGGATGGAACTGTTGGCGGTCGTTCCGTTGCCGAGCTGGCCGTTGCTGTTGTTCCCCCATGTCCAGACTGTCCCGTCGCTCTTCAGGGCTACCGTGAATTTATAGCCCGCAGTCACATCGATCACGTTCGATAGTGAGGTGATCCGGATAGGGACGGAGCTGTTGACGGTCGTTCCGTTGCCGAGCTGGCCGTTGCTGTTGTTCCCCCATGTCCAGACTGTGCCGTCGCTCTGCAGGGCTACCGTGTGGTCTTCGCCTGCATCGACAGCTTTCATGCCAGACAAGGTGGTGACCTGCAGACGGTTGGCGCGATCTATCGTCGTTCCGTTGCCGAGCTGGCCGCTGCTGTTGCTTCCCCATCCCCAGAGCGTGCCGTCGCTCTTCACGTAAACGGTGTGGACCGCCGTGGCGAGCCTGCCCCTGATGACGGCGCTGAAATTAAAAGAGGTTGCATCGATGCCGTAGAGATAGACGTTCCGGTTGGACGGGAGAAAGGTGTAGCCCGTCAAAGAGGGAGTCAGGGTATAGTTGCCGATTGGCATCTCGCCGAAGGAATAATTTCCGTTCGTATCCGTGGTCACTGTCCTTCCCTCTGTGCCGGTCAGGGTCATCGTCACGCCCGAAAGCGCTGAACCGCCGCAGGTCACTTGGCCGGAAATGGAGTATGAGGCTTCGCCGCTGCACCCCAGAATCATCAACGCCATAAGCAGACTTAACAATAAATTCAAAACGAACAGTTTGGTAAGCTTCATTGGACAGCCTCTTTTCATGGGAATCTTCCCGCTATGTTATTTTATGTGTAAAATGGCGATCAGTGTCGCCATAATACTTTGTCTTTCATGGTTTTTCAAGATAAACGAGCAGCTGGCGTATTAATAAATGAACCCTCTCTCCTGCACGCCACAATTTCTCATGGCATTACGCATGACTGTACCACTCTCACACCTGCTGACCCTTAAATTTCGGATCAGCATCCATATTTTTTATCCTTTTCATTGACACCCAGACCATCTTGTCCTATGTCTCTTCACGAAAAAAAATATCTTATCAGAATCAGATTGATTATTTTGGACGCCGGAACACCCCTGAGCCCGCCGGTACGGACGGAAAGGTATCCCCGATAAGCGATGGATCTCACACAACTGATCGTCATCTTCTGCCGCCAGCGTGATCTGCAGCACCTTTGGAACGCTGGTTGGCGGAAGCAGCCTGATCACCATCCCGCTTCTGATCCTGATGGGCCTTCCTCCCCATACAGCCATCGGCACGGACCGGTTTGGGACCACCGGGATCGGGCTCGCAGGCCTTTATTCCTTTCATCGCAAGGGGATGATGCGCTACCGTCTGGCCTTCATCGTCGGCATTCCCTGTCTTCTCGGTGGCTTCATCGGGGCTAACCTCGCACTTCAGATCAGCCCCGAACTCCTCAAGAAGTTCATCGTGGCACTGACGGTCATCCTGCTGATCGTCGTGGTGGCCAATCCGAGGTTGGGGGTGGCGGTGGCGACGAAACGCCCCCTAACCGCCGGAAGATACGTTCTCAGGAGCTTTTTTGAGCCTCCTCGCTGGGCATCTATGGCGGCTTTTACGGCGCCGGAATGGGGACGTTCATGTCCTACATCATGATTCTCGTCTTTCGTCAGACCTTTCTGGAAAGCGCCGCCAATACCAAGGTTGCCGGGATCATGATGAGCGTTACTTCGGCGGCTACCTATGCCTATCACGGCGCCATCCATCTTCCACTGGCCTTGGTCATGTTTGCCGGTTCCTGCATCGGTTCGTACGTGAGCGCCCAATATTCCGACCGGATCGGAAACGTCTGGATCAAGCGAATCTTCATTGGAGTAGTCTTGATCATGGTGGTGAAGCTGCTGATGGATGTCTGAACAGCCCATATACCTCTCCGTAAAACTGGACAGGGCGATGAGGTGCGTATTATCAATGTTTCGGCTTGATTTTCTTCCCCGTCCCCTCTATCATACCTGACAGGGAGTTCCTCTCCTGACTGTAAATACCTCTTCTTTACAATGCTATCCTCCTAACAGCAGCACCGCTATCTTTACGCGACTTCCGTATGAACTACGGTTATTCAAAGAAAGGAGTGGTCATGACCCAAAAACCGATCGATGCCCATTGCCACCTTTTCAGCGCGAGGTATGTCGTCGAAGAGGCGGCCGCCATGGGATGGGCCTATGTCACCGGCAATTACCCCCATGCCGAAGCCGTTACCAAGGCCGCGCCGGCAGCCGAATCGCTGTTCTCCTGGAGCCGTCTGGAGGATATCGTCAAGTGGTTCTTCGACCTCGGCGCCGCCGTGAGCAGCTATGAAGCGAACTACCAAAGCCTTGCGGAGGCCTGCCGCAAGGGACTGAACCTTCCCCCAGGAGAGGAATTGGTCGTCGCGCCCCTGATGATGGATATATACTATATGTTCGGACCTCCCGCCGGCGGGCCTGTGCAGGAAGTGAAAACAGGGCGGTCGATGAGGGGGAGAAAACGCCTGCGCGATACCGAAGAGAGGGAAGCCAGCGAAGCGGCCTTCGAGCGGTTCCGGGAACGGATCACCGCCCTGGCCGCAAAGAGAGGGGCACCCAAGGCGAAAGGCCGCCCCGCGGGAGTCTACGTTTCCCTGAAAGCCGAACGGGCGGCAGCTGTCTCGGCAGCGGAGATCGACCGGATCTTCCGGGAGGCGAGAAGCAAGAAGACGGAGAAAGGCGTCATGAGAGGCCTCACCTCCGGACGGGAGATATCGCGGGGCTTCAAGAACCAGATCGAGGCCCTGATCGGACTTCAGGAAAGGCGGACGGGATCGGTGTTTCCCTTCTTCGCCGTCGATCCCCGCCGGCGCGGCGTGGTCGATATGGCCGTCCGCGGGATCCCCGAATTAAACGACGGCAGGCCCCTGGTCACCCCCCGGGGACCGTTCTTCGGCGTCAAGCTCTATACCAGGCTCGGATACCTGCCCGAGAATGTTCCGGATGAACTGTACCGCTACTGTGACGCAAACCAGATCCCCATCACCGTCCACACGAGCGCCGGAGGCTTCCCGCCCGGGTCGGACTGGGAATATGCCGGCTATGCAACCCCCAGTCATTGGCAGGCGGTTCTGGAGAAACATCCCACCCTCCGCCTCGATTTCGCCCACTTCGGCAACGGCGATCCGGAGTGGACCCGGCAGATCCTGGAGCTGATGACCGGCTATCCGAGCGTCTTTGCCGACCTGGCCTGCTATACGGACGCCGAGAACCGACGGAGTCGTGGGAGATCTGGAGCCGGGGCGGGATCATCCGGGATCGACTGCTCTTCGGGACGGATTTCGTTGTTTCGTCCCTGACGAAGGTGCTGAGTCTGGAGGGGTATTTCGCCGCCTTTCGGGATCTCTTCGGCACCGCCGATCTGGAGACACTGATGACGGTCAATACGCGGAAATTCCTCCAGCCGATCCTCCCGGAAACGCTTCGCATCCGGCCGGAGCGCCCCACCGCCGTTGTGACCCCCGCCGCCGAGGAGAAGCTGCGCCGCAGGCTCGGCTGGCTTCCCGATCTCCCCGACCATCGGGACCACACCATGGAAACGGACATCGTCCCCCGGCATCTCCAACGCCTGAACCGCCAACAGACCGTGAAGGGCATGATGGGGCAGATCGGTGGAAGCGGCAATGCCAAAGGGCATGCGAACGCAATTAAGGAAGGGGTTGCGGCGGCTTCGGCTTTGCCGGTATCCGTCGATCTGCGGCGGTGGTGCTCACCGGTCGAAGACCAGGGAGAGCTCGGCGCCTGCACGGCCCATGCGGCGGCGGCCCTGATCGAATACTACGAACGGCGGGCCTTCGGAAGCTATATCGATATCTCGCGGCTCTTTCTCTACAAGGCAACCCGCAACCTCCTCAATTGGACGGGCGACACGGGGGCCTACCTGCGTACGACGATGGAAGCGATGGTTCTATTTGGCGTTCCCCCGGAGGAGTACTTCCCCTACGATCAGGCCAACGTGGACGTGGAGCCTTCGGCCTTCTGCTACTCCTTCGCCCAGAGCTACCAGACACTGACCTATTTTCGCCTGGACGCCGCCCGGACGACCCGCCCGGAGCTGCTTAGGCAGATCAAGATGAATCTGTATCGGGGCGTCCCCGCGATGTTCGGATTTACGGTGTTCGGCTCCATCGGCAGCGCGGCGAAGACGGGACAGATCCCCTTCCCCGTCAAGACCGACCGTCGCGAAGGGGGACACGCCGTCGCCGCCGTGGGCTACGACGACAATCTCGTCATCCGCCACCCCTTCTCGGATCTGGAAACGAAAGGGGCTGTCCTGATCCGGAATTCCTGGGGCAGGGGGTGGGGAGAGGGAGGCTACGGCTGGCTACCTTACGAGTATGTCCTGCACCACCTCGCCATCGACTGGTGGACGGTCCTCAAGCAGGAATGGGTGGACACCCACCAATTCCAGGAGCCGTAACACAGGCGGGACGGGTTTTGTATACATGCTTACTTTTCAAAATGAATTGCCTCCACGGGACATGCTTCCGCTGCCTCGATGATTTTCTCATCCATAGACAGATCAGCACCATTTTTCACCGAGGCAATATCACCCTCGAGCTCAAATACTTCCGGGCAGATTTCCACACAGGTTCCGCACGCAATACAGGTGTCATCAACCGTTACTTCCGTCATGTTGTCCTCCCTTGGGTTAGTCGATCATTTCCCATTGTCTTAACTGAGCGAACCGTACTGAACCGATCGATGGAAGGCAATAAGGAACCATCGGAAGGAAAATGGTAGGTCAAAACAATGGTAGATTATCCCTGCCGCCTCAGACCCGGCGGATTCGTCATCTGCCGGATCAGCTGTCAAAAATAGTGAAAGAGGGTTTGTCCGGTGATGTCATTTGACCCTGATGCTCTTCAGGGTCTCGATGTATTCCTCTTTGCGGGTCAGGTTTGCCGCGTCTTTGAGATCCCGCTTCAGGGCTTCGAGCGGCGGGCGGATGTCGAACCCCAGTTTGTTGAGGCCGTGTTGGTTGGCCTGATCGAGGATGAGAATGCAGTAGTACTGGGCCAGCATCCTCGCCCGGGAGTCCCGTCGCATCAGGTAGGCTGTGCCGCCCAGGGTGTTGAGGAAGAACACCGCGTAGGGGTAGACATCCGGCAGGGGTAAATGGAGCGCGGCGCCGTCCGCTTTGCACTTCTCCTGCAGAGTCAAAGCCTGGTAGAGAATCGCGAAGGAAGACTCCAAGATATCGCCTTCCTTCAGGAGCATTTCCCGCAGCAGCAGGGTGTCCTTCTTTCCCAAAACCCGGAAGAAGTGCGCCCTGTTCTGGACAACCTGCACAAGGCTGTCCGTCTCCCGCAGCACGAACGGCGGCGTCTTGAGCAAACGGTCCAGGAGGTCCCTGAAATGTTCGGAGGTCCCTCCCTTCAATTGACGGGACGCGACATAGTCCTGCCGGTCGAGGTAGGCGAAAAGCCCCTGCAGCTTTTCCCGGCTCTCCCGGCAAACGTTCGCCGCCGGCGTGAGGCCCGCACCCGGCGTTTTCACCTCGGGCGGGACTTGGACGGCGGAGCCTGCGCCTGCCGCCGTTTTTCCCTTTTCGGTTGTCTCTCCGACCGGACGCGACTCGTCCCTTCCCCGGCTCCAATATACGTATGCCGCCAATCCCAAAACGATGATCAGGGTGATGATCAGGACCTTCTTGACGGGTGTTTTTGGTCGTGTGTCCATGAGGGAACCTCCATCGAAAGCCTATAATGGCATTGAGAGGTAATTGGATTGACAAGAACGCCTTTATGAGTATGTTGATGGTACGAAACGGTGTCTTTCGTGTCAAGGAAATATTATCCCAACCTGTTTAGCTTCAACCACTCTTTTTCCTGAGCCTGGGGATGACCGTTCCGGCAGACGGTTTTGCTTTATCTAAGGAACGGTTGGCTCCGAATGCGCTCTCACCGGGATGAGCCGCCTGGTAGTTATCCCCTACCAATTGTCTAACAATTTATCATCATTGTATTTCTTCTCCATCCTTACCATAGTGTCTATCAAATGAAGCAGAAACCGGATTCCCGGCAAAACCGTCATTGGGGAAAGATGCCCTTTCATTCTCTGGCCGAGCGCTTCGATCATCCACGGCGCGTGGCATGTCCTTTCCTCACGGGTAAATGCCGGAATCTGCGGAAGGAGAAAAAATCATGAAAGTATTGGTCGTTGATGACAATCACCTTCTGGCTTCCACGCTTCAGGAGGTACTGGAGCATGAAGGCTGCGAAGTCATGACCGCGAAGGACGGCATCGATGGGTATTCGGCCTATCTTCTCTTTGAGCCCGATCTTGTTATTACCGATATCCAAATGCCCGGGAAAAACGGTTTGGAAATGATGAAGTGCATCAGGACCCATGATCCGATGATACAGACCATTTACATGACCGGGGATATCAGCCCTTTCCAGGCGCCCCTCCTGGAGGAGGAAAAAAAATATCCGGTAAGTGTTTTTGAAAAGCCTTTTTCCCTGGAGCGGCTGAGGCGGTTCATTTCAGGAACAACAGCCGATCCGCTGCAGGAAAATGCAGCTTACGGATACTGACACCCTTCATTTATTACATGCTTTACCCTCCTTTTCATTGTATAATCCTGCCTTCGGCACCGATTCACTGCTTCGGCTGATTTCCCGATCGGCTAAGGCAGTGCTCGCCGTCAGGGGACCCATCGCTCCCTTTTTCTCTCCTCGTGCTCACGGCGGGTGAAACTCAATTGACCGGAGGGCATCATGAAAAACCGGCAGATTGCGAAAATATTCACCGAGATTGCAGAGCTTCTCGAACTCAAGGAAGAAAACATCTTCCGGGTCAGGGCGTATCGCCGGGCCGCCCAGAACATCGACGGGCTTCCCAGGGATCTTGCCGACATGTCCGAGGAGGAGCTGGCGGCGATCCCCGGTATCGGAAAGGACCTCACGGGAAAGATTCACGAGTACCTTGCGACGGGGAAAGTGGCCAAGCACGAGGAGTTGAAGAAGGAAATCCCCGCAGGCGTGCTCGAACTGCTGCGCGTGCCCGGCCTCGGGCCGAAGACGGCCAAATTGCTCTACGAAAAAAAGAAGATCACGGGCATCGAGGAACTGGAAGCCGCCACGCGCGCCGGGGAACTCGCCGGCCTGCCGGGCATCCAGAAGAAAACCGAAGAAAATATATTGCAGGGAATAGAGCTGATCAAACGCGGGAGCGAGCGCCGTCCGCTCGGCAGGGTGCTGCCCCTCGCCGAGGACATCGTCAGACGGGTCAGGGACGGGGCGTCCGTCGGCCAGATCGTGGTTGCCGGGAGCATCAGGCGGTGGAAGGAGACGGTGAACGACATCGATATCCTCTGTACTTCCCGGCGGCCCGAAGAGGTCATGGAGGCCTTCGTGAAACTCCCGCACGTCAGCCGCATCCTCGCCCAGGGGCCGACGAAATCATCGATCATCGCCGAGGACGGCATCCAGGTGGATCTGCGCGTCGTGGAGGAGGATTCCTTCGGCGCCGCCCTCCAGTACTTCACCGGCAACAAGCAGCACAACATCAAGCTCCGCGAAAGGGCGGTGCGCGCCGGGCTCAAGATCAACGAGTACGGCGTGTTCACGGAGCCCGAAGAAAAGAAGATCGGCGGGGAAAAAGAAGCGGACGTTTACAAGGCCCTTCAGTTGCCGTTTGTCCCGCCCGAGCTGAGGGAAGACACGGGGGAGATCGAGGCCGCCGAAAAGGGAACCCTTCCCGACCTCGTGACGATCGGGGACATCAAGGGCGATCTCCACGTCCACACGAAGTGGTCCGACGGAAGCCACGACCTGGACGCCATCGTGGAGGGGGCACGGAAGCGGGGCTACCGGTACATCGCGATCACCGACCACAGCAAGGGGCTCGGCATCGCCCACGGCCTCGACGAGGCGCGGCTCGCAGAAGAAATCAAACTCATCGACGAAACAAACAGGAGGCATGCGGGCTTCACCCTCTTGAAAGGGACAGAGGTTGACATCCGGTCGGACGGCAGGCTCGACTTGTCCGACGACGCACTTGCAAGCCTGGACATCGTTGTGGCGTCCATCCACTCGGGCTTCAAACAACCGCGGGAACAGATCACGAAACGGCTCCTGTCGGCGATCAGGAACCCCTGCGTGAGCGTGATCGCCCATCCTACGGGCCGGCTCATCGGCGAGCGCGACGCCTACGATGTCGATCTGGAGGCTGTGCTCAAAGAGGCGGCACGGTGCGGCGTGGCCATGGAGATCAACGCCTATCCCCTGCGGCTCGACCTGAACGACGCGCAGGTCAAGCTGGCGAAAGAGTACGGCATCTCGTTCGTCATCAGTACCGACATGCACGTCATCAGCCAGTATGACTTCATGATCTACGGCGTTTCCGTCGCGCGGCGGGGCTGGCTGGAAAAAAAGGACGTGCTGAACACGCTGGAATACGGGCAGCTCATCGGGAGATTGAAGTCCTGCAAGGCTGAGAAAGCGAAGCGCGCGAAGTGACCGAAGAAGACCCTTCCCCGTCCACTCGCCCCCATGTATGAAATGGCCGGTATTCCTAATGGACCGGAAAGGTTTCTCCCTGCCTTTGGTCCGGCCGCGGGGTCTTTATGCGTGGATATATTCCGACGCCGCCCTTCTCTCTTTCGGAAGGATCGTCACCTGACCGGCTTCCATCAAGCGCCTGTTCTTTAAGATCACCGGATCGATGACCTCCCCGCAGATCACGCATTTCAATCCCGTAAACTGCTCATCGAGACCAAAAAAACTTTCCTGGACCATATTGCCGCCACAGCGTGAACATCTTGAATAAGGCGATCTTCCCATTTGGTTTCCTCCCTATAGTTCCTGAATAAAGGAGCGTGTCACACCTCATACAGCCCTTCGAGAAGATTCATCGGGCTCCCTGGTTTTGTAAAAAACTAATGGAAGGAATATTGAAAATCAATGCGGGTAAAGTAGAGGCTGATTGGTAGGTCATTACTACAAGCGCAAGCTGGATGAAAAAATCGGAGGACATGGGTGGGTATACCGTTCCCCAACTGCCCATGGTCCTCCGATGATCACCATTGTCTTGATAAAGGGGTCACCTTCAGGATTGACGGCAGACCAACTGACCGCCGCTTTCATTTCGGTGCGACGACGTGGTTGCGCAGCACACCGATGTTCTCTATCTCGCACTCGACGACATCCCCCGGATTCATGGTTCTGGGGGGGGTCATCGCGAAGCCCACCCCCTCGGGCGTACCCGTGGCGATGAGGTCGCCCGGTAAGAGGGTGAAGCCCTCCGAAAGGACCGAGACAATGGTGGCGATGTCGAAAATCATGTCGCTGGTGTTGGAGTTCTGTCTTATCTCGCCGTTCACACGGCTCTGGACGGCAAGGTTGTTGCCATCGCCGGTCTCGTCCTTGGTGACGATCCACGGACCCAACGGACCGAAGGTGTCCAAACCTTTGCCCTTGAACCACTGGGTGTGGCGACGCTGGACGTCGCGGGCCGAAACCTCGTTCATGATTGTGTAGCCATACACGTGGTCCATGGCCCGGTCTTTGGGGATGTTGATCCCCTGCTTGCCGATAACGATGACCAGCTCGCACTCGTAATCGAGTTCCCGCGTGATCGCGTGGTGGACGATCTCGCCCTCGTGCCTGTTGTGCGAGCCGGACCATTTGCAGAAGAAAACAGGATCCTTCGGGTATTCGCCCACTTTCCGCAGGCCGTGCTTGCGGGCGCCCTCGTCTGAGTGCTTCTTGTAGTTGAGACCGACGGCGATGACCGGCCGTTTGAGCTCGGCGATGGGGGCGAGCAGTTTCAACGAAACGAGGGGTTTTGGCTTGCCGCTGGTCTTGGGTGTGCCGCCTGCGGCGATAATATTATAGGCGTCGCCCGTCTCGGGGACGACATCCTCCACGCCTGCTTTGGTGAGAACAGCGACGCGCGGCCCTTTGTCCGTCTGGTAGGTAAGCAGTTTCATAGGTTCTCCCGATGTTTGTTTCTCTGTAAAAAACTTGTTTTCTATTTTACCCGGTGACGACTTGAACGGTTCCTGCTCGAACAACTCACCTACGCCTGGGGTCCCGGACCGGCGCTTCTGCATGCATTCGAAGAAAGCCCGCTCCAAGACCCTGCGGGCGTCCGGGATTTGAAACGGCCGTATCACGGTCCCTTCATCAGCGATGATACCGCATACGTTCATGGAAGAAGGCAGGCACAGTCCGCACTATATCGGCATGACAAAACTGAACCGGCTTCCCTTGCCTGCTCCATCGCTCTCGGCCCAGATCTTCCCCCCATGCAACTCCGCCAGTTTACGGCTCACGGAAAGACCCAGCCCCGTACCCTGATAGCGACGGCTCAGCGAATGGTCAACCTGTTCGAAGGGATTAAATATCCGCTTCAGGTCTTCACCCTTGATGCCTATCCCTGTATCCCGGACCGAAATATGCACCCATCTTTCGCAGTGGACCGGGAGGTCATCCCTGTCCCACGGCAACCCGACTGGCTGCCCCTCCCGGGTGAACCAACGGTCATCCCTGTAGGTGAGATAACGGGCCGAGAGGGTCACCTCTCCCCCATCCGGCGTGAACTTCACCGCATTCGAAAGAAGATTGTAAACAATCTGTTTCAGCTTGCGTTCGTCCGCCTGGATCGTATCGGGATTGTCTTCAATCTCCGTCAGGAGCCGGATTCTGCCCTTTCCGGCCTGCGCCTCGACCATGGCCAGGCTATTCTCCAGAAGCGGCCCAAGCCGAATCTCGGCAGTTTTGAGATCGAGCTTTCCGGCCTCCACCTTGGAAAGATCCAGAATGTCGTTAATCAGGGAAAGCAGATGATGGCTGCTTTGCAGCACGTCTCTCAGGTATTCCTCCTGCACCGCGTTGAGCTCCCCGAAATGTTTATTCGCCACCAGTTCCGTAAACCCCATGATATGGTTCAACGGCGTCCGCAGCTCATGGCTCATGTTCGCCAGAAAATCGCTCTTGACCCGATTGGCGGTTTCCAGGGCTTCGTTTGCCGTCTTCAATTCCCTCGTTCTTTGGTGAACCCGTATTTCAAGTTCATCATGGGCCTGGCGAAGCACTTCCTCGGCCTTCTTCTGGGTGGTGATATCGCGTCCGATGGAACTCATGCCCACCACCTTCCCCTGCTTACGGATGGGGGCTCCGCTGATTTGAACGATCAGGACCGTCCCGTCTTTGGCAATCAGCTCATAATCGGACGCAGAGATCGACTCGCCTCCCAACACCTCCGTGATCTGCGTGAAGGCCTTTTTTACGTATCCGGAGGGGAGCACATTCAATTCGATGAGATCCCGTCCGATCATCTCCTCCGGTTTGTAGCCGAGGATTCTCTCCACCGACGGGGAGATGCTGACCATCCTGAACTGATCGTCCAGCGAAAAGACGACATCGAAGGAGTTATCAAAAACGAGGCGGTACTTCTCCTCGCTGGCGCGAAGCAATTCCCCGGTATTCAGATGCTCGGCTATTTCCCTCTGCAGCTCTTCATTTGACTCGATGAGCTCCCTTGTCCGATCTTCCACCCGCCTTTCCAGCTCTTCCTGATTTTTCTTCAGCGCCCCTTCCGCCTGTTTCAGTTTGGCGATCTGCCTGTCCAGCTCGAGGTTGCTGGTTTCGAGCTTTTGCAGGGTTTCATTTCGGAAGTGTTCGTAATAACATGCGGAAAAGGAAATAATGGAAAAGGAAATCAGGAATCTGGCGACCAGATTGATTGAGTAAACGGCCGTTCCCTGGAAAAGATCCACCAGCCACAATACGATCACGCCGGCCAGCAAAGCGGAGATGGCCATGGCCCCCTTCCTGGCGCCTAAAAGGAAAGCGGCAACCAAGGGGAAGATGTAAGCCCAGAGGTGACCGGTATGCTCTATCCCCCCGGTATTGAAAAGATAGACAAACAGGACACCCGTGGAGATGACCCAGAAGTATTTGACATGATTGTAATTTCCAGTCTTTCTCAAATAAATTTGGGTGATGAGGAAGATGAGCGCGACGGAAAGGTCAAAATAACCCAGCGGCAACTTCCCTTTTTCAAGGGCGGTCAACCCGAAGAACGTGAGGACCAGGATGGCGATGGCGCTGATGATATTGATGACCCTGATCCGGAGACGAACCTCAAGATCGTGATCTTCCCGAATCCCTCCCGAGAAAAACTCCACCACCATCCGTATCAGATCATGACCCAAGAAATTCATTTTCCCTCTCAATAGCTCAAAAGAGGCAGAGCCCCTTTCGTTCCATCAGAAGATCGTCACCATGCCCTTGACTTCGAAGCAGGGCCTATCACTTATAAGCAGAGAAGTCCACACCCCAATTCCGGTCCCGCTGACGGTTCGCGGATCATTCCTTGTCCTGTATGTCACGGCGGAAGGCGCCGCCTCCGCGCGGAGGGCTGTCTTCTTAAGACCCGAAAATCGCGATCAGGTTGGGGGCTTTCCGATGGCGGGAACAGAAACAGGACCGCTCCCTTGTCTTTTCTGGATAAAACTGTAGGGATGTTCACGCACCGCTTCATCGTTCTTCTGATATTCAGCGGCCTCTTCGGCCGTCGAAAAATTGCCGAGCAGGATCCTGTGCCAAACGCCGCGCCCCGGGATAGAAACCGTCTCCATCGAGACATCGGGCGCCTTTTTCCGCATATCCTCCAGAAACGTCAGTGCGTTTTGCTTTTGGTCTTCGGGATACGCCCGGATCTGTATGGCGTATCCTCCCCGTCGGTCTTTCGCCGGGGTATCGGCGACAGGCAGTTCCGCAAGGGTCTTCCCTTTTTCTTCAACAGGTGGGGGTTCGACCGGCAGGGGCGCAGCGGCTTGATTCTTCGGTGCTTCCGCCGGGAGTGCAATGACCCCGGTGTCGGCGGGAGGTCGAAGCCATTCTTTCCCGTTATAATATCGCGCTTCTCCCGTCAGCCGGTGGGTCTTCAGCGGATAGGCAGTCCCCCGGAAATGAATGGTTCCATGATGGTACATCCCCGGCATGGAGAGAATAAAAATCGCGCCAAGGGACAAAAGGATAAAGGCAAGGACCCAATCAAAACCGGAAATGCGAAATCGGCGCCGCTTTTTTTGTACGGAGCGGGCTCTACTTGTTTTTTGAATATTCGCCGCAGCAGGCGTTTTCCCGTTCGTCTCCAATACCGTCCGGTTGAGTTTGTCTCCCGGTGGATCGAGACCGGCAACCTTCCGATAGAGACCATCCAGTTCCCGTTCAAGTTCGCTATCCCGAGGCTGTCCTGCATCCATATCGTACGTCTCTTCTCGGCGGGGCCATGGCGGCATCGATCAATGAAGCCCCAGTTTCTTGAGATAGGCATCAAGGACAACGCGTTCATCCAACTCAAGACAGCGAAAATAAGACCTTAAAAAACCTTTCAGATAGACCAGAGGCGGGAAGAGGTCCATATTTTCCGCTTCTATGGCGCGGAGGATGTCGATCCGGATGTTTGTCTTTTCGGCGATCACTTCCAGAGGCACTTCCAGGGCCATTCTGATTTTCTGCAAATCGGATCCCGCAAGGGTATCCCGGGTAAGGAGATCGCGAATCATCGGATTTTGTTCAGCGCGGGACTTCAATTCATCGGACCGCCTGGCCGACGCCGTACTATCCTGGCGGGTCTTCTGAAAATCATAGATTGCTATCGGTTCCTTCGTTTTATCGCAAAATGTTTTCTCTTCATCCAGGAGACCGGATGTAATGAGGCTTTGATCGTAAGCCGCCCGCGCTTCGGGATTGATCAAGGTCAGATAGGCCTGTTCTATGCAGGAAAGGATGTCTTGTCTTTCTTCTTCTGAAAAAAACGAGTAGCTCGCGATAGAGTCGTCCTGATAAAGCGTAAATGATTTTTTATAGGCGCGGCGGATTTCCAGCGGCACCGCATCGGGGGAAACTTCTAATACTTCATAGTAATTCTGTTCTTTGAACGGTTTCACGTCCGGCTCATTTCAGGCAAAATCAGTCCACGACCCCCTGCAGGGGCAGATGCGCCTCTTTTGCCGGCAACAGGTTACGGCAACATTCCCAAAGATCGAGGGCGGTCTGAGTATAGGGATACAGATCGAGGAACGGCATCCGTTTACAGATCGCATTGTGAACCCGGTCGTCGAAGGCGACGTCGCCGATATGCTGCATCCGCAGGGCCAGGTGTTTTTCGATGATCTTGCAGATCAGGGGGCCGATGTTTTGGCTGTCCTGCTTCCTCAGTTGATTGAGCGCCAGCTTGAAATGAAAGTTCCCCAGCTCCTGCTCCAGGAGCATGCCTTTCTCCGGATCGAGCTCGCCCATGACCTGCAGGAGGAGATCCGGATTGCTGACGGTGGCCCTCGGATTTCGTCGTTCCGCCTCATCGGCCAGGGCCTTGAAATCATATGTCTTGAGCACCTGATGAATCTTGCGGAAATAGACGGAGCGGATGAGGCGGTAAATGTTCTCGATGGATGTCGGTTCGGGTGTGGTGATGAATATGCCCGTCTTCGAGATCATGAAAAAATCGATCGTGTTGAAGGAAGTCCCGGCGCCAAGATCCAGCAGGATGTAATCATAGGAGAGCTTGGCCACGCCCCTCAAAATCTTCATCTTCTGCTCGTGGGCGAGGTTGGCCATGTCGAGATTGTTCATCGCCCCGCTGATAAGAAAGAGGTTCGGAAGGGGGGTGGAGACGACCGTTTCCTCGAGCGTACCGACCCGCTTGTTGATGAAGTCCGAGATGCTCTTGGGGGGATTGGGAACGCCGACGATCGTGTGCAGATTTGCCGCACCCAGGTCCACATCGATGAGAAGCGTCTTGTATCCATGCTTGGCCAACAGGAATCCGAGGCTGCCGGTAAAGAAACTCTTGCCGGTTCCCCCCTTTCCGCCGCCGATGGGCCATATCTGGGATACGGGACTCTCCATGCCTTTTCGCCTATGAAGCAAAAGGTTTATGGTACTTCGACATCATATCAACCGCATTTTCGACGCTTCTCCTGCCGAAAATGACGAATGCGTATGGACAGGGATCCGTATTGAACGCACGGAGTATATGAAGGGGCGGCTCTTGTGTCAAGTGATTTAAGGAGATCCCCCGTTTTTCATCGAGTCATGAGGCCTGTTTTCCGAACAACGATGGCTATCTCAAAAACACATTTTCGGCCGTTTCTGCAGTGATAGGCAGGATGCTCATCAGTTTCCCGTCATGAACATTGACCACAGCAAGTTTCTTTTCACGAAAAATCAGGACCTCCCTTTCATTCAGCCAGCCGATCAGGGTTGCCTTCTCAATTTCAGCCAGCCTCCGGACCGAAGCGCCCAGGACAAGGATCTCCACTACCGGATGGCGGTTGATCATCCCCTTTAACCTCGATACCTCTTCCGGCCGCATTTTCCGATTTTGCTCCACCGAGGAACTGAAACGAAACTGATCCGCTTTTGTGTCCGCAGCCATCGAAGAGGCAATGGTATGGGCAACCATGGATAAATCCGGGGATAGGTGCGCGTTGGCGCTGAAGAAGCTCACATCGTAGGCGGAATTGTCATACTTCCTGCCCTCGTCGAAAATCTCTGTTCTACGCCCATGGCGGCGGACATACGTCAGGTCACTACTCTCATTGACCCAGCCGCAGCACCCGCCGTCCGGAACGGCATCCACGAGCATCGTGCCGTTATCGCGGGCGTCGAGGATGACTTCACAGGGCGGCTCAAGCCTTTTACCGGCCCATTTGTCCTGATCTTTTTGAAAAAGATAGGTGGATTGGTAAGTCGAACCGAGTTGACCGGGAATCCAGTAAGTAACGAAGAAAAAATCATCCACGATGCCCGAAGGCGACCATAGCTGACCGACGGCGCAGGATTCCGTGCAGACACCCGTCTCGCATATACAGGGCGGCAGTATGTTTTTGATTATGGGAATTTTCTTCCCCTCTTTCAGGTTGGATTGCTGCACCTGAAATACCGCCTCTACTTCCGGGACTGTGTAGCCGCCCCGATCTATCCGCCGCCGCACCTTCATGGCTGTCTCAAACCAGAACAGGCTTTTCCCATCCGCCGACAAGAGCGGGCGGGGGAGTCCGTAGCCGTCCTGGTCGTAATCATCACGATGCAAAGACGCCTCGGGCGGCATGACCTGCGATTTTTGTCCGTCTCCAAACCAGTATTCCAGAGGCTGCAGACCCTGATGCGGCGGATAGAGAGACATCAGGACCTGGCCGCTGCCGTTGACATTGATTTCCCCGTGCGGCTTAAACACTTCGTTGAACGCCTCATCGGGCAGCTTGATCGATCTCAATTCGTGGAAATCCGTAAGGGCATATTCCACCAGTGCGGCGCGGGTTTTTTGCAGGACAAAAAGGTGTTTTCCTCCATCGGACGCGCCGAATAAGGGTGGTGCAGCCCCGAAGGACATGCAGATGAACGCCAACAGAAGATACTGCAAGTAAAGCCTGGAGGGCGGATGCTCTCTCCTCCCTCTCGAGAGTTCCATTTCCTGCATCGATCACCTCTGTTGCCGGTCAGGCGCTCTGCCGGACGAAATGCTTACGGGTCTTATTCGGTCCACCCAAGAATCCGTGTGCCGTAACAATCGCAGTACCGAATCAAAGGAGCATTGGCTGAGGGACTACCCTATTTCTATTTCAGGCGCTTTGCGTACCTCAGCCCCAGGAACTGGATCTCTTCTCCCGCCCCCGCAATGACCGCCTGGACCGAGCCGCCCAGGTTTCGACCCAGACCGCGCAGGTAGCCCAGACCGCCGGAGAGGGGGTGGATGACGTACTGCTGGCCCGACTGAGCGCCGTCCGTCCATTCCATGATGAGGAGCCCGTTTTTTGTCTTGAGTTCCATACCGGAGCTCATCAATCGATAGGCCGCGGGGAGGTAACGGGAGGCATCGTCCGCGTCGAGGTTTGCCAGGTCGTACCGCCCGAGCCGTGCAATCCAGGATGGGGGTATCACCGCGGGGATATACCGTTCCCCCCGCAGGCTGGTGCGGCCGCCGGTATGGCCGATCATCACCCGCCTTCCTTCGACTTCCTTGAACTCGTACTGGTTCTGCTGGGAATCGGGGAGGGAAAACCAACCGTTCGCCCGGGGGACCAGTTTTTGGACGCTCCCGGCTGCATCGGCCCCCGCAGATGGCTTCCGGATCACCGGGTTCGCGGAAAACCGTGGGGTTGTACCAGGCAGCGAACCAGACGCCGCCGTGGCCAATCCCGCCCCGCTGGTCCATTGCAGGCCTCCGGCGACCCTGTTGAGGAGATCGTATCCCGACCCAGTGACATAGATCCCCGCGACGGCGTCCAGTTGCGCATCCGTCCAGGTGACAATGGGAGAGGGCACGGGGGCGGGCGGCTCCGGTGGTCTGATACCCATTTTCTCTTCGAGGGCAAGCTTCAGCGCCTTTTTGGCCACATTCTCGGCAACCGTCCCGCCGGTCATCGAATTGGTCATCACCATCACCGCCAGCTTGTGGTCCCGCAGGACCTCCATGTGGCTCATCATCAGGATCGTCCCGCCGTTGTGCCAGCAGATGCGGCCCGCGTAGGCCATTTCCGGGTCGCTGAGGAACCAGCCGAGGCCGATGCTGGTATCGTAATCCAGCGCCACCGAGCTGTTCGTCCGGGTGAGTATGGTATTGATTGTTTCGCTCTTCAGCACCCTGCCCCGCTCTCCGATCCCTCCCGCCATGACCATCTTGAGGTACTTGGCCATGTCCGAGGCGCTGGAGAGGATGGATCCCGCCGGTTCGATGTTGCAGTAGAAGGGCCCGTACTCCTGACCGAGGACGTATCCCTTGGACTGATTGGCAGGCACGGTCGCACTTTCCCGGTAAAATGTGGAGTGGTCCATCCCCAGGTCAGCGAAGAACTGCTGACTGCGCTCCTTGAAGCTCCGGCCCGAGGCAGCGGCCACGACATCCGACAGGAGTGAGATCGCGGTATTGGAATAAGCGAGCAGGAAATTGGTGGGGTAATCGGCGTATTCACCCGCGAGGGCGGCCATGAGCCGGGCGTTGTAGTCGGGGTACTTGACACTGCCCGTGAAGGCACCGTTCAGCAGGTCCCCGGGGATTCCCGCATGGTGGTTCATCATGGTCCGGATGGTAATCGGACCGCCCGGGGAAGGGAATGAGCCCAGGGGCTGTCCTATCGCAAATCCCGGCAAATGCCTGGTGACCGGATCGTCGATGCTCAGCCGCCCGGCCTCGGCAAGCTGCATGACGAGCGAGGCCGTGAAGGTCTTGGAGTTGGAGCCGATTTCGAAGAGGGTGTCCTTGGTCGCTGAGACGTTGCGGGCGGCATCCGCATAGCCGAACCCCCGCTCCCAAACGACCCTCTGGTCGTCTACAAGGGCGATCGCCAGACCGGTCACACTGTCGTCCTTCATCTGCTGTTCGATGAAGGGGGTCATCTGACTGATCGTGTTTTCGTAAAGGGTGGCATCGCTTCCGTCCCCGCAGGACGCAGTCGTCATGACGGTGAGCAGCAACGGGAGAAGCAGACGAAACCTTTTGGAAAAGGGTGGAATGGCGGCATGCATCATAAGGTCACCTCGAAATGGATTGATGAGGACATGCTTTAACCTATGGGATCAGATTCAGAGTTATCGTTGCCCCCTTGGCTCCGAACAACATCAGATATTTGTTCCCGGCGCCGGAAAACGCAGCGCTGCCGCTCCCCCTGCCAAAGGCAAGCTGATTGAAGTCGCTGTCGAAGAGTTTCCAGACCGTTGCGCCGTTGATGGAAACCGTGCCCGCGGCCGGCAATCCCCGCCATTCCGCATGACCTTCACTGCCGATCGTTACCGTTGTCGGCCCGGCTGCGGCAAGCGGAACCCCGGAGAGCGGGCGGTAGAGGGTGCTTCCCAGACGCAGCCACTCCTGGTTTTCCCATGTCTCGACGGCCAGATCCACCAGGTCCCGTCCATTGAGCTGGGGGATCTGCAGGAACATGCCGTCCAGCCGGTTGTCCGATGGGGGGATCATGTCGCACAGGATGTGCGTCCCCTGCAAAGAGGTATCCCTGCAAACCGCCAACCTCGCTCAACGTAAAGCGGGGATCGACCTCCATGTCGGGAAACGAGGCGAAAAAATCCTCGTTCACCGGCAGCCAGACGGCGGCGAGGCGCGCCTGCCATGCCGGGGAAATCGGACTTTTGGCGTCGAGGCGTTGCGCCAGTCAGACAGGGTGTAAGCGTAGTGGCCGGCTCCCCCCTGATCGCGAAGCGCGATATAACCGCGTCCCGCACGCGTCAGCAGGCGCAGCGCCCTTGATGGAGTCTCCGTCCGCGGCGTACCAGCCGTCGCTCCTTTTCTTGAATCCCCGGTACTCCGGTTTCCAGAGAGTGCCATCGTATTTTTCAACAAGCATGGAATCATCCGCCGCGAAGCTCAGGCGGTACAATGTGCTGGATGACGCATAATAGCCGCTGAAGGCGCTTTTTTCTTCCGCGGTCGGGGACGATGACCGGCAGGGGGTTCTGGGGCAGCGCGGGAGGCATTGCCGCCAGGAGTCCCCGATCCACCAGCGCCCGCAGCAGTATCCGCTCGGCGACCTTCTCCACCACATCCGAGCTGATTTTGTTCGAGGCCATCATCACCACCACCCCGAGTCTCGCGTCGGGCGCGACGATCATGGTCGCGCGGTACATGGTCCCGAAGGCCCCGTCAATGGCCCCGCCCTTCTGCCATCCCCGGATCCCGACGGCATTCAGGCCTGCCTGTGCGACCGTGTCCCATCCGAGGCCGTAGCGGACCATGTCGGACGGCAGCGGGTTGAACGATCCCAGGGTCTGGTCCTGGCCCATGGCCGCGATGGAGGCGGCGGAAAGAATGCGCTGGGAGCCGTGCAGCCCCCCGTTGATCAGCATCATGGCCAGTTTCCCCATATCGGTGGCGGTGGCGTAGAGCCCGCCGGTGGCGTAGATGTTCAGCGAGGTATAGGGCTGGGGCGTCTCGCCGGTATAGGGCCTGGCATAGGAGCCGTCAGGCAGCAGTCTCCGTTGGATAGCGGCTGTTGTTCATCCCCAGCGGCGTCAGGATTTCCTGCTGCACGATAGTCGGGATAGCTTCTGCCGGTGACCGCCTTCACCAGGTTCTCCACCATGGTGAAGCCGTCGTTGCTGTAAACGCTCAGGTATCCGGGCGCATGCTTGAGGCGCTGGTACTTCATGCTCTCCATCACCTGCGCGGCAAAGCCGGTGAAGGGGGCTGCGATGTCACGGCGTTCCGCATATCCCCGCCCGGAAAGCCCGCCGAATGGTTCAGGAGCATCCGCACGGTGATGTCCCGGTATTCCGGGGAGAGCATGCTGAAGTCGGGGAGATAGGTCACCAGCGGCTCATCGAGGGATACCTTGCCCTGTTCCACCAGCTTCATCACGGCGATGGTTGCAAACATCTTGCTGACCGAGCCGATGCCGAACATGGTCTCCGGGCCGGCCGCTTTTCCGGCCGCCCTGTCGGCATACCCCAGGGATTCCGTCCAGATCACCCGCTCCCCATCCACCAGGGCCAGCGTAAGGGCGCTGGCTTCGCTCTCGGCCATGGCCTCGCGGGCGGCGGCTTTGGCTTCGGCAATGGCGGCGGAATAGGGAGAGGAATCGGAGGAATCGTTGCATCCGGCAAAAACGGTGATTGCCAGGAAAAGCGCGAAAATCCTGATTCCATGCGATTTGGCGCGTTTCATTATGGTCCCCCGCTGAGGTTGGTTTCTTATTCACTTAGTGTGAGAAATAATAACATTCAGGCATGATGGCGTCAATCTCAATGACATTCATTCTCTAAAATGCAAAAACCCCACCATCCCTCCGGCGGAGTAAGCGAGTGAAAACGAAATGGGTTGTTCCACGCAAGGATCGAAGATTCTCCACAGCCTGCTGCGGAGAGCTTCAATCGCGCGTGGCGTTTATTATTCTGACCTCGACCGAATGTTCCCGGCGGTCGTCCACAAGGGGAATCGACTGGTCGGTCTGCTCGACGCCGTCCACCGTCACCCCCGCCTGGCCATCGGCGGCCGGCGTTCGCAGGACGGCGATGTGGTAGACCGTTTCCCGATACCGGTAGTGCACGGTAAAGCCTTTCCAATCCGCCGGAAGACACGGGGCAGAGACGCAGCTTGTCCTCCTCCAGCCTCAACCCCAGGAGCGACTCCACGATCAGCCGGTACATCCATCCGGCCGAACCCGTGTACCATGTCCATCCGCCGCGGCCGGTGTGCGGCGGGACCGCATAGACGTCCGCCGCGACGACGTAAGGCTCCACCTTGTAGGTCGCAATCGCCTCGGGAGAGCCGGCATGGTTCACCGGGTTGATCATCGCCAGCAGTTCCCACGCACGCCGGGCGTCGCCCAGGGAGGCAAAGGCCATCGCCGCCCAGATCGCCCCATGGGTGTACTGCCCGCCGTTTTCTCTCACGCCCGGGACATACCCTTTGATGTAGCCGGGATTCAGCGCGGACTTGTCGAATGGCGGATCCAGGAGCTGGATCAGGCCGTGGTCCCGGCGTACGAGGCGCCGATCCACCGCTTCCATGGCCAGGCGGGAGCGTTCGGGATCGCCCGCCCCGGACAGAACCGACCAGCTCTGGGCAACGGAATCGATCTGGCATTCGGCGTTCTTCGCCGACCCCAGCGGCGTGCCGTCGTCGAAGTAAGCGCGGCGGTACCACAGGCCGTCCCAGCCGTTGAGTTCGATATTCCGGCGCACCTTCGCCGCTTCGCGCTCACAGCGGTCGGCGAAGGCGATGTCGCCGCGGGTGCGGGCCAACCCGGCGAACCGCATGAGGACATCATAGAGGAAAAACCCCAGCCAGACGCTTTCGCCTTTTCCCTCCGCGCCCACCAGGTTCATGCCGTCGTTCCAGTCTCCGGAGCCCATGAGCGGCAATCCGTGTGCGCCGAACCGAAGACCCCGGAGAATCGCCCGCACGCAGTGTTCATAGAGAGCGGGCGGTTTCCCCGGACCGGGAGGGCAGATCGTAATACGAGTCTTCTTCCGCCTTGACCGGGCGTCCCTGGATGAAGGGGATGGGCTCGTCCAGTACACCGGTGTCCCCTGTGGTCAGTACATAGCGGCACGCCGCAAGCGGCAGCCAGAGGTAATCGTCCGAACAGTGTGTCCGCACGCCCCGGCCCGCGGGGGGGTGCCACCAGTGCTGGACATCCCCTTCGGGAAACTGACGGGCCGCACAGAGCAGCAGATGCTCGCGCGCCAGGCGCGGTTCGGTGTGGATGAGGGCCATCACATCCTGCAACTGGTCGCGGAAACCGAAGGCGCCGCCGGACTGGTAGTACCCGCTGCGCGCCCAGAGGCGGCATGCCAGGGTCTGATACAAAAGCCAGCCGTTGGCCAGAACATTGAGGGACGGATCGGGCGTTTCCACCTGGACGGCGCCGAGCGTGTGCTTCCAGTACTGCCACACCGCCTCCAGCGCCTCCCGCGCCGCCGCCGATCCCCGGAAACGATGCGCCAGGCGGCGAGCGGCTGACGGCATCCCGCTCCGCACCGAGCGTGAAGACGATCTCCCGCTCCTGCCCGTCGGCAAGCTCGAAGGACGCCTGAATCGCGGCGCAGGGATCCAGGGCGGCCCCGACCCTGCCGGAGAGCCGCGACCTGTTCATCGCAGCCGGACTCGCGAGCGTGCCGTTGCGCCCCAGAAACTCAGTCCGGTCGCCGCTGAGAGTCCGCGTCGCACCGTCCGCGTTGAAAAAGGCAGTCCGGTCGGGAAACTCCGTATTGTAAGGGTTCCGCGCGAAGAGCGCCCCGCTTGCGGGGTCGACTTCGGTCACCACGTGCATGGCCGTTTTCGGCCGCAGATCCCCCAGGACCCACTCGACGTAACCCGTGACGGACAGACGGCGGGATCGGCCGGACTCGTTTTTGATCTTGAGCACCGTGAACTTGACGGGCGCATCCGGGGCCACGTACACCCATGCCTCGGAGCGGATGCCGCGCTCCGTGTGTTCGAAGACGCTGTAGCCGAATCCGTGCCGGGTGACGTAAGGCGTCATCCCGCGGCTGGGCAGCGGCATGGGGGACCAGAAATGGCCGCGCTCTTCATCGCGGATGTAAAAGGCCTCCCCGCTCGCATCGCTCACCGGGTCGTTATGCCAGGGGGTGAGGCGAAACTCGTGGGCATTCTCGGCCCAGGTGTAGGCGGAGCCGCTCTCGGACAGAACGGTCCCGAAATGCGGATTCGCCAGGACATTCACCCAGGGCGCCGGGGTCACCTGACCGTGCGCGGTCGAAATGACGTACTCCCGCCCATCGGGGGTGAATCCGCCGAGCCCGTTGAAAAACATCAGGTCATGGCGGGGCAACGCGGCAACGGCCGGGAGGGCGGCACGGTGAGTCCGGGACATCGTCAGACGCGGCACGGCCATTTCCACAGGGCGTTCGACGGCTGAGCTGGTCGGCAAGCGATCCCTTGGCGTCGGTGATGATGGCGCGGGCGACCGTCTGGATCAGGATGCGGTCCTCGTTCGATATCTGGTCCGCGGGTCTTACGAAAATACTGCCGCGTTTGTCGGTCACGTTGGCCTCGACGCCGGCCGCAATCAGCCCCATGATCTGGTCGTGGAGCAGTTGCCGGTAACCCGCGTGATCTTCGTTCCAGATGACCAGGTCCACCGCCAGTCCCTTCAGGCGCCAGTAGGCGTGGGCCTGCACGAGCTGGCGGACCAGCTCGATATTGGCCGGATCTTCGATCGAAAGCAGCACGATCGGCAAATCGCCGGAGATGGCGTATCCCCACAGACCCGATTGACCGCGGCGGTTCTGCAGGAGAATCCCCGCATCGGCCCGCAGCGAGGCATTGGCATAGATCACCGAGCCGGCGAGGCGTCCGTAAAGCTGCGCATCGGCCTCGGTGGCGTTGATCTGCCGCAGGAGCACCTGGCTGTGCGTCCACGCCAGATCGAAGACCCGGTCCGCCAGGCGCCGATCCTGGTATTTTTCCACCAGGCTCAAGGCTGCATCGCGCGTCTCCCCCATGCCGGTGACCATGCTGACCGTGGCCTTTTCTTCCGGATCCAGCGTGATGCGATAACGGATCGAGACGATCGGATCCAGGACGGAGCCCTCGCTGCCCGTAAGGATCCGACAAATGGGTCATCGCCTGGGGGTTGGCGACGGTATTTCCGCGGCCGATAAACTGCATGCGATCGGTCTCATAGGATATTTCCCCGATCTCGGCACCCTGAACGGCCATCAGATGAAACATGCAGGGGGTACTGCTCGCCCTGGGAACGTGGCCGGCGGGTGCAGAAAATCGCCCGTTCCCGGCGGAGGATCTCGGTCTGAACAAAGAGGTTGCTGAACGCCGGATGCAGCGCATCGGCGGCCGGTGAGGCGAGAACGACCTCCGCGTAGCTCGTGACATCAATGGTCCTGCGCCTTCCGGAGTTGTTGGTGATGGTGATGCGGCGCAGTTCAATATCGTCTTCGGGGGAAACGGCGATCTCCGTATGGGTGTCGAAGCCGTGGTCGCGGCGGCGGAACTCCGCCCGCCCTTCCGAGAAGATCGCCTCGTAATGGTCCGCCTGTTTGGGGGCCGGCTGACAGGCGGTTGACCAGAACTCCCCGCTTTCCACATCGCGGAGGTAACAGAAGGTTCCCCAGGGGTCGCAGGTGCTGTCTTCGCGCCAGCGTGTGACGGCGATATCCTTCCAGCGGCTGTAGCCGCCGCCCGCGCTGGTCACCATCACGTGGTATCGGCCGTTCGACAGCAGCTGCACTTCCGGGACCGGTGTATCCGGGCTGCTGAAAACACGAATCGGCGTGGCCTGAGGGCCGGAATCCGGATGGTAATCGGAGAGCTCGGCGGTGTGCGCATAAAACGCCGTCACCTTGGGGATTCGCTCCTGGAGCAGCAGCAGGGTCGCCTGAAACAGGGGTTCCGACTCAAACCGCTTCTGCATCGGACGGTCCAGGAGCAGATAGGCCAGCGAAAGGAGGCTCATGCCCTGGTGATGGGACATGAAGGAGCGAACCACGGCGCTGGATTGCCCTCGCGGCAGACGCGAAGGCGTGTAGTCGATCGCCTCATAGAAGCCGTACCTCCCGGCAAACCCTTCCGCCGCGAGTTGCTCGAGATTCCGGCACGCCTCTTCCGGTGCAACCATCAACGCCATCGCCGAGGCATAAGGCGCAATGACCAGATCCTCGGCCAGCCCGCGCTTGAGGCCCAGACCCGGCACGCCGAAGGCCCGGTACTGGTAGTTGAGGTGCACATCGATCGCGTTGTAGCCCGATTCGGAACTGCCCCAGGGCACCCCGCGCTGACTCCCGTACTCGATCTGCCTGGCCACCGCCGCCTTCATGGTCTGGTCGAGCAGGGTATGTTCGTACGTCGGCATCACCAAAAGCGGCATGAGGTATTCGAACATCGAGCCGCTCCAGGAAAGGAGGACCGGCTCTCCACCGGCCGTGGTGAGCAGCCGTCCCAGGGCGAACCAGCTCTCCTGCGGCAGATGCCCCTGGGCAATCGCCACGAAACTGCTGAACCGCGCTTCCGAAGCCAGCAGATCATAAAAACTCGGATCCTGCCTGTGTTCAGTGACGTTGTACCCGATGGCCAGCAGATTGCGCGCCTTGTCGAACAGGAATCCATATTCGATCCGGGCGAGCTCGCCGCATTGCCGTGCCAGCCGTTCGATGGCCTCTATCCGTTCCCTGGCGCGCCGGCTCGCCTCCGTGATGAGGCCGGGAAGTTCCTCCAGCCGCGCCCTTTCTTCGGGTCCCGCATTCGGGTTCAACCGCCGCCCGATGGCCGGCAGGCCCTCCGTTCCTCTAAGTCGGGCCAGTTGGCGCAGTGTCGGAATCCCGTCCCTTCTCTCCCGGGATCGCCGGGATCATCCGGCTGCACCGGCCATGCTGCCCACGGAACGAAAAAAGCGAGCTCATCGAGCGCAGCCCGGCATTGCCCGGCGAGGGCGCGCGCCCACACCTGCAGTGGGCTCTCGGGGTCGGCATCGAGGCCGGCGAATTCGGCGACCACTTCCGCTGCGGACGCTGCAAGCTGCTCAAGGCACAGACTTGACCGCGGCGAGCGTGGCGGGCGGAGAATCGGTCGCGGCCTCAGAAGCTGCGTGAACTTCGCGAGCTGGACAGGGGTCGTCATTCCCGGGGTAGCGGCCGCGATGTCCGAAAGGACCTTCAGGGTGTCGCCGAGCCCTTCCAATAGCCGCGGCCCCAGGATCTTTTGATCGGGAAGGGCCAGGAGCCCCGGCCGCAGCGTCAGCAGATGGCCCGCCAGGTTTCCGCTGTCCACGGATGAGATGTAGAGGGGCGGCAGCGGTTTCAGGGATCGGGTGTCGTACCAGTTGTAGAAGTGGCCCTGGTACCTCTCCAGGGCCTCCATGGTGTGAAAGGCATTCTTCGTGCGCTCGATGAGTTGTCCCGCCGAGAGGTAACCGAAGTCATAGGCGGACAGATTGGCAAGGAGCGACAGGCCCATGTTGGTCGGCGACGTGCGATGCGCGACCACGGGAGAGGGATGCTCCTGAAAGTTGTCCGGCGGCAGCCAATGATCTTCCGGACCGACGAAGGTCTCGAAGAACGCCCAGGTTTTCCGTGACAGCGCCCGGAGAAAGAGGGTTTGATCCGTTCGAAAGCCTTGCTTCGCGGCGCACCAGCGGCCGGCTGATCCACCAGGAGATCGCGGGGGATGAAAACCAGAGGAGCAGGATGGGCACGGCCACGCCCAAGGCGTCCGGCCTGGCCAAGGCAGAGGGTGATGAGTGTGGCGGCGGCAAGGGCCGGGGCGAACCACAGGGTCCGAAAGGCGCCGATCAGGTCGCCGCGGTTGCGTTCCGGGTCGCCCGACGGATTCCATTCGAGAAGCCGCCGGTGCGAGACCAGCATCCGCCAGAGCCGTGCGCAGGATGGCATCCAGGCTGAAAAACGCCTCGTAAGGCAGGCACACGAGCGTAAAGGCGGCCTGGGCGAAGCGCCTGCCGGCGGAACTCAGGACGACGGCCAGGTGCTGACCGAAAAGGACGTCGGCCGGCTTCTGAAGCCCATCCAGGATGGAGGTCATCACCGAGGGAATCAGGATGATCCCGAGCACCGCGAGGGTCCAGAACCAGGCCGACGACAGGAGAGTCCAGCCCAGCAGCAATAAACACGTCAGCGCCGCGGGCACGAGAGAACGCCGCAGATTATCGAGGATCTTCCACCGGGACAAATCGGAGAGCGGATTTTTCTGCAGATGCCCGGCGGGGCCGGGAACGCCGGGCAGCAGCCATCTGAAGAGCTGCCAATCCCCGCGAATCCACCGGTGACGGCGGCTCACGTCCGCACTGTAGCGGGATGGGTGCTCCTCGTACAGCTGCACATCGCTCAACAGACCCGCCCGGGCGTAACACCCTTCCAGAAGATCGTGGCTGAGGATCCGGTTCTCGGGAAAACGCCCCTTGAGCGCCAGATCGAAGGCATCCACGTCATAGATGCCCTTGCCGATGAACGACCCCTCACCGAACAGGTCCTGGTAGACATCGGATACGGCCCGCGTATAGGGATCGATGCCGGGATCGCTCCCGCACAGCGCCGCATACCGCGACCGGTTCATGCCGGGCAGGCTCACGGCAACCCGCGGCTGAAGGATCCCGTATCCCTCGCAGACGCGCCCCCGGTCCTGGTCGTATCGGGCGACGGTTGAGCGGGTGCGCCATGGCCCCCACAAACTGACAGGCGGCATCGCGCGGCAACTGCGTATCGGTGTCCAGGGTGATCACGTATTTCACGTTCGATAAAACGGCCGTGTCGCCGACGACGAGCGAAAAGCGGTCCCCGGACTCCCCTTGTGTCTCGCCGCGCAACAGGGCATTCAAATCCGCAAGTTTCCCCCGCTTGCGCTCATAACCCATCCAGATCCGGTCCCGGGGATTCCATCGGCGCGGGCGATGGAAAAGGAAGAAGCGGTCGCCTTTGGGATCGCTGTACTTTATATTCAGGCCTTCGATTCCCTTTTGGGCCAGCCGCAACAGGGCTTCGTCCTCCGGCAACGCTTCGGCGGGGGCGTCGCGAAAATCGGTCAGCAGGGCGAAGTGCAGGTTGTCGTCCCGATTGGCAAGGAACCGGACTTCCATCGCCTCGATCAGCTCCGCGATGCTCTCGGTGCCGGTGAGCATCGTCGGGACCACGGCCAGGGTGCGGAATTGCGTCGGGATACCCTGGGAGAAGTCCATGCGCGGCAACGGATGCGGCATGACCAGAAGCGTCGCCAGCCAGTTCACCAAGGCGATCGCCAGATGGCTGGTGCCGAAAAGCAGGAGCAGTCCGATCAGCGCCAGCGGCCAATCCTGCAATCCGCCGGCATGCGCCTTCATCAGCAACATCCCGGTGAAGAGCAGCGTCAGCAGGAGGATCGAGCCGCCATAGAGCAGGAAAGGAAACCGGCGGCTCCATTTCCGGATGGCTTCGGAGGGCGGCCATCGCACTTGGGCCAGTCGATCAAGCTCGGCCGATCCTTGATCGATCAGGTAGAAGCCGACATGGGCCGTGCGATCCTCGCCGCCCTTCCCGGCCGCCCCCTCGTGGGCAAGCCGGATCGCCAGGCGCGCCACCTCGTCCTCGGACAAGAGGCTGAACTTCGCGATCTTCTCCACCACATGGCGGTATCGGTCACGGGTGGAAAAATCCATCTTGCCGTAAACATCGACGGGATCCTCACGCAGAATCTTATCGACCAGGCTCATCGTCTCGACGAACTCCCGCCAGTCCATCGCACCGAGGAAGCGGAGGCTGCCGATGCTGTTGCTCATGGAGACCTGGTCGGCGGCCTGCTGCTGGTTCTCCGCATCCACGAGTTGCTTGATGGTCTGGCCGTACTCGGAGAGTCGCTGCTCGATCCAGGTCAGCGGCAACGCCAGAGCGGGGCCTTGTCCCTGCAGGCGGCGCGTCAGTTCCGCAACAAACGAACTGACCAAGCGGCGGATTCGATCTGGCCATGTCCGCAATCACCAGAATCAGGTTCTTCGGGTCCTTCGCGGCGCTCTCCGTCATCTGATCCGCCCAATAATCGGCCAGGTTACGGTCGATTCTGTCCGCAGCGATCCTGGCTGCAATGCGGCGGAGATTCTCGATCAGCGCCAGGCGCAACATGATGGGGATGGCCCACAATTCACCCAGCTTCAGGGCGATGACGGTCTGGTATGCGGCGACAAACCGGCTGAGACTCTCCGGATCCGCCCGCCCATCGCCGTGGGAGATCGTCTCCAGCGCAATGTCATACACACGCGGAAGGCCGGCCGAGGGACCATTCATCAAACGGGGCAGCTCCCGGCTGTAACCCTTTGGCAGATGCCTTCTGGCGGTGCGGATCTGCTCTTCGATCAGGTAGAAGTTATCGAGCAGCCATTCCCCGGCCGGCGTAATCCGGCGGTTTGCCTTAACCGCCTCGGTCAACAGGTTCCGGACGCCGAGCAGGACCTCTTCGTTCTCAGCCAGCCGCGCCAGCAGCAGATCCGGAGCGCGCCCCGGACTCAATTGGTGTGAACCCGCCAGGTTCTTGCCGTGTTGCTCCATCTGATCGGCGCTGAATAACTCCGCCCGCAGCGGTGGCTCGTCACCGGCATGATTTCGCCCAAGGCCCCTTCCCGGAAGGCACGACTTCAGGCGGAGCAAAGGCTCACGGATCGTATGACTGCTCATGTTCACGGCAGTAGGACTCCTAAACAAAAACCCCGTTTCTTCAATGACGAGAAACGGGGTCCCAATAATTCCGCCCAATTTCCCCTATACGTTAGGGGTTAAAAAAAGGGTTATCCTTTATATGCGTTGACCTTCATTGATATTACTGTCGCATAATTTTCAATAAATCACACCTTTTTTATCATCAAATCCATCGGAATAAATCTTCCCGAATCCATCCGTTCGAAGATCAGGGCCTATCAGCAGCAGGCGGGCGACTCGTCAAGAAATGGATCGAAGCCTATAAAAAATAGACATAAGACCCCAAAAATGCAATACTGCACCACAATGTTTTTGCATAAATCGCTCAGCCCGAAGCCATGATCGGAAATTCATCCTTTGAAAATTCGATATCCGCTGGCGCCGGGGTTTATCATCGTCGTATTGCTGTGGGAAGCACCATGACTGCGTTAAAACAACCAAGGCATTCTCATCCCGCGTCAATCAAATCCCTGTCGCATAGGACGGAACCGGAGAACCCCTCATGAGATCGTCAGGTCCCTGGAAGGAGCGTGTGAAGGCCCTGAAGAAGGAGACCTTCGCCCTCTATCTGGCCTGCCGCCACCCGGGTGTTTCCTGGTATGCGAAGGCCCTTGCCCTCCTCGTCGTCGGCTATGCCCTCTCCCCGATCGACCTGATCCCGGATTTCATCCCCGTTCTGGGATACCTGGACGACCTGATCCTCATCCCGCTGGGGATCATGCTCGTCATCCGGATGATCCCGCCGGAGATCCTTGCGGAGTGCCGTCAGAAATCGGAGACGATCGTGGGACAAGCAACGCGGGCGGGGATGATCGCGGCCGCGGTGATCGTCCTGATCTGGATCCTCGCGGCGGCGCTCACCGTCTGGCTTGTCATCAGGTCTGTCAATCGCCCCTGAAAAAGACCGGCGTTGGGGCCGGAGGGGAAATATCACCCCTCACCCTTTGCCTGTATACCTAATCACTGAACAGCAGTGGGAAGATCGATGAATGGGCTCTGGTACCGCTGATATTCCTTGACACAAGAACACATTTTCCGGTACTTCAGGGACTCGATTCTCGTTCCCTTTCAACCCCATCAGGAGGCCACCGCCATGAAGGATCATCAGAAAGACGAACGCTGCCGTGAGATGTATGCATCCCTCCTTCCGAACATCGCCGATTATATCTCCCTTTACGCCGATCAGCGGCCCAAAGAAACGGCGATCATCGAACACAACACCGGCGAGACGGTCACCTGGAAAAAATTCAACACCTCCGTCTCGGCCTTTGCGGCCAAGCTCCTCTCCATCGGGCTTGTCAAAGGGGACATCATCGCCACAAGCCTGCCGCTCCTGAAGGAACATGTCTATCTCATCTACGCCTGTTACCGCGTCGGCATCATCATCGCCCCCCTGGACCTGCGCCTGAAGGCCAAGGAGATCATCACCTGCATGGGGAAGATGAAACCGAAGGCCTATTTCTTCCTGGGAAAGACGCCGGTCGCCGACTTCCGGCCGATCATCAGGGAAGTGATGGCCTCCTGCCCCACTATCCGGCACTGGGTGCAGTTCCAGAAAGAGGCGGACCTGATCATGGACGGCGCCGTGGGGATCACGGAATTCGTCAAGGACATCAAGAAGGTGTTTCTCCTGAACCTCCTCACCGGCCGGGTGAAGAAGGCGCGGCGTCAAGTCGGCAAGCGGGATGCGGCACTCATCATCTTCACTACAGGCTCCACCGGCTCCCCGAAGCCGGCGCTTCTGTGCCATGAGAACATCCTGATCCAGAACATCTCCCTGAGCGAAGGCTTTGAGCTGGAGATGTCCGACCGGATGCTGATCAACCTTCCCCCTTCCCATGTGGGCTGCACGACGGAGCAGCTCGGGACGATCCTCTTCGGCGGCGGTGTCGCGGTCATCCTTCACATCTTCGACCCGAAGCTCTCCCTGGAGGCGGTTGAGAAACACCGGGTCACCATCATCGGCCAGATCCCGGCCCTGTTCAACATGGAATGGCGTCTCCCCGATTATCCGAAGTACGACCTGTCCAGCCTCCGCTTCGCCATTTACGGCGGCCAGGCGGTGCCCCGGGAGTTCCTGGTGAAGATGAAGGCGATGGCCCCCCGGATCGGAACGGGCCTGGGGCTCACGGAAACGGCGGGATTCTGTACTTACACGAATGTGGACGCCGATGTGGACGAGCTCGCCCAGGGGATCGGCTATGACTCCCCCCTTTGCCCCCTCACCATCCGCCATCTCATGAATTCCGACGGGACCGCCGGTGCGGAGAAACCCGCAGGAGAGGTCGGGGAGATCTGCTTCTCCGGTCCCCAGGTCTTCCTCGGTTATCTGGGGGACCCGGAGAATACGGCAAAGACCGTCTCGAAAGAGGGGATCTGCTATACGGGCGACGTCGGCACATACGATGACAAGGGGCTTCACTTCTCCGGCCGGGCCAAGCTCGTCATCAAGCCGAAGGGGTATCAGGTCTTCCCGGAGGACGTCGAACGCCACATCCATGCGAAGCTCAAGGACAAGGTCGCCCTGGTGTCCGTCGTCGGCGTGGAGCACGAGGTCTTCAGCGAGGGGATCATGGCCTTCGTGGAATGCCTGGACGGTCAGACCCTCACGCCCGAAGAGGTCATCGCCGCCTGCGAGGACATCTCCGCCTATTCCCGCCCGTCCCACGTGGTGATCCTCAAAATGGGCGAGATCCCGCTCAACCGGGTGGCCAAGACCGATTATCTCACCCTCAGGGAGAGGGCCGCGCAGGTGGTGCAGGAGTTGCGGTCCCGGGGAGGATGGGACCGGGGATAGAGCGGCCTCTCCGGCACCCCGGTCAACGGCTGTTGGCGCGTCCGGTAGTGGGAATTACTACAGACAGTGTGAGCCTGACAAGCCCAGCCTTATAGGCGGCAAGATTCGCGGGGAACATTGAAAATGTGTCAGGGCCGTTCCGGTCCCGGTAAAGACCGAAGGCCCTCTGCCGGATTCATTCCATACGCAGCCGGACCGATTTCCCGTGGCCGTCAAGACCCTCCAGGTCTGTAAAACGGGCAGTCTGCGCCCCGTATCTCAGAAGCGCCTCCCGTGTAAAAGAGAGAATGCTGGTCCGCTTGACGAAATCATAGACACCCAAGGGGGAAGCGAAGCGGGCCGTCCCCCCGGTCGGCAGGACATGATTGGGTCCCGCCATGTAATCGCCCAGCGCCTCCGGGGTATACATCCCCAAAAAGACCGCGCCCGCATTCCTGATCTCCGCAAGGAGCTGCCGGGGATTTTGCACCATCAGTTCGAGGTGCTCCGGCGCGAAACGATTGGCCAGGGCGACCGCTTCGGCGAGGTCCCGCGTGACGACCGCGGCGCCGAAGGCCGCAAGCGAGCGGGAGGCGATGCCCTTGCGCGTCAGGCCCTCCAGTTGCCTTGCCACCTCAGAAGCCACGGCCTCGGCAAAGGCCGCATCCGGCGTCAGCAGGACGGCGCTCGCCGTCTCGTCGTGTTCGGCCTGCGCCAGCATATCGGCGGCGGCAAAGGCGGCATCGCCCGTCCCGTCCGCGATGATGAGCACCTCGCTGGGTCCGGCGATCATGTCGATCGCCACCCGGCCGAAGACCATCTTCTTGGCGGCCGCCACGTAGGCGTTACCCGGACCGACGATCTTGTCGACGCGGGGGACCGATGCGGTGCCGAAGGCCAGGGCCGCGATCGCCTGGGCGCCGCCGACCTTGAAGATCCGGGTCACCCCTCCCAGCTCTGCGGCTGCGGCGATCAGGGGGTGCAATTGCCCGTCACGGGACGGCGTCACCAGGATGATCTCTCCCACGCCTGCGATCCGGGCCGGAATCGCCGTCATGAGGACCGTAGAGGGATAGCAGGCCAGCCCTCCCGGCGCATAGATGCCGACGCGGGAGAGAGGGAGGAGGGATTGACCGAGTTCTATCCCTTCTTCGTCCTTCACCGACCATCCCTCCTGGCGCTGCCGCTGATGGAACCGCTCGATTCTCCTGGCGGCCAGACGGAGGATCTCCAGGTCTTCCGGATCCATCCGCGCCGCCGCCTCCTTCCTCTCTTCTACAGAGGCCTCGACCGTCGCGGCGGTGATGGCATGCCCGTCCCACTTTGCGGTATAGGCAAAAAGGGCCTCATCCCCCCGCAGGGCCACGTCTTCAACAATCCGTCCGACGGAGGCCCAGAGTTCGGGATCGAAGACCCGGCCCCGTTCACGGATCTGATTGAAACAACTCTCAAATTCGGCGTCGCTGGTCCGTATGGTTTTCATGATCTCCTCTATTCGCTATGGCGGCTTTCCCGCCCCTATTAAAACGGTGTTATCCCAACGTATTGTGAAGGGTCAATAAAGGAGTCATTAACAGATTGCGTAGGCGGCGTAAAGCCCTATTCCTTTACTTTTTATCTTGATAAAAACGGCCTATAAGAGACGGCCCGTTTTCCTCGACGACGAAGGACCAGGCTGTTCCAGCCGCCGTTTATCGCCCGCGATATCCGCAGGCAACCAGTTTATTGCTGCTGTATCGAGGATCCACTTGAATCCTTCCTCTAAGAGTACGAAGAGCGGTTTGAGCGATCCCTCGGATTCTTACCTCTATAATCTTTGGAAGGTCATCTACCGGTATTTGGACTTCCGTAACCTGCATAGTGGTTTCGCTTGCATCCTGCTGACATAAATTTGGGAAAAAGATATCGCCGTCTCGTTTCTCGCCAGAGTATATTACGCCGAAATCTCCTTGACATTCATGACTGACAAAAGTATTTTCAACGCACCCAAAAGCAAGTTCTTACCAAAAATAAACCATTCAAAGGTCATTCATTTTTCTTATCACGGTGATAAAAAACTTCGGGTTGACACGGGTAGTGGTTAATGGTATCGGCTTTTTACCGTTCAGTGTGTTAAAAGAAGCTTGAAAGAGGGGAATATACACGTGACTTTCGAACCTGTCTTTTTCGGGATCGAATGGCTTCGCAAATTCACCCAAAAGGTATTCGAGGAGCTGGGAGTTTCGGAGGAGGATGCCTGGATTGCGGCGGACGTTCTGATAGAGGCGGATCTGAGAGGTTTTGATTGCCACGGGGTCTCCAGATTGTTCCCCACGTACACGAGAATCCGCAAGGGCCTCATAGAGACGAAACCCCAGATCGATATCACCTGGGTAACCCCGACGACAGGATGCTGTGACGGAGGGAACGGCCTCGGAATGGTCGTGGGTCACCGGGCCATGCAGGCCTGCTTGTCCCGAGCGGCAGAATTTGGTTCGGCATTTCTGGCGGTTTCCAGAAGCAACCATTTCGGCATCGCCGGATACTACTCCTCCATGGCGCTGGCCGAGAATATGATCGGCATAACCATGACCAATGCATCCCCGCGGGTTGTACCCACGGGAGGAACAACCGGAATCCTGGGAACCAACCCGATCAGTGCCGCTGTCCCGAGGAGGACGAAGCCGCCCTTCATCCTGGATATGGCGACCAGCGCGGTATCCAGCGGAAAACTCGATGTGGCCGTGCGGAAAGGGGTTGATGTTCCCGAGGGATGGGTCTACCCGTCGGTCAAGCCGTTCCTCGACGAGGAAGGGGTCGTCCCCATGTCTGTCCTTCACTGTCCCCTGGGGGGAAGAGCGGAAACAGGCGGCTACAAGGGGTACGGTTTAGGTCTGCTGGTGGACATCCTGTGCGGGCCCCTGTCAGGGGCGCATTCCGGCCGCAGGCTTTCGGCCTCCAAGAAGGAGGTCGAGGCGAACATCGGCCACTTCTTCGGCGCGATGAAAGTTTCCGGATTCCGACCACGGGATGACTTTGACAGGGATTTGGAGTTGCTGATCGAGGAAGTGAAATGTTCGCCCCGGGAGCCGGGGGTCGAGGAGATCTTTATCCCTGGTGAACCGGAGGCCTTGGCGAAGCAGAAGAATCGGAAGGGAAAGGTCCCCGTTCTCCCGCAGACATGGAAAAAGCTTCAGCAGATCGCCCTTGAGTTGAATCTCCCGCTCCCCGATTCGGGGCAGCCGCCTGAGACGATCTGCCGGGGGCGGGAGAAGAAGCACCCTTCCCGAACGTCAAATGTCCAGAGAATTTCAAAAACCCCGGAAGGAGAATCGCTGGATGGAAGAGAGGATTGTAAAGAAGGTCGAGGAAAAGCGGGATGAGATCACCGATCTCCTGAGGGCGTTGATCAAGATTCCCAGCATGACCGGGGAGGAAGGAACGGCGCAGGAACTGGTCGCCAGGCAATACAGGGGGATGAAGCTGGATGTCGATGTCTGGGAACCCGACGTGGAGGAGCTTTTCAACAAATATCCGGAGGTCGCCCAATACCCCAGCCACTGGGAACACGATCTGATTTTGCCCTACCACGATCTTCCAACGTATCAGGACCTGCTCAATTCCAACATGATCGATCTGTTGAATTACCGCAATCGGCCCAACGTGGTCGGGATATGGAGAGGAACGGGAGGGGGGCGTTCACTGATCCTGAATGCCCACATCGACACCGTTACGATCGAGCCCCGGAATGCATGGACGCACGATCCATTTGGCGCCGAGACGGTCGATGGCACGCTGTACGGGAGGGGATCGTCGGATGACAAGGGGGGGATCGCCGCCGCCATCGGGGCCGTACAGTGCCTGCTTGCGCTCGGGATCAAATTGAAGGGGGACGTGATTCTCGAAAGCGTGGTCAACGAAGAGCATTCCGGGAACGGAACGCTGGCCTGTATCGCCCGGGGATATACCGCCGACGCGGCCATTACCCTGGAATCTTCGGAAAACAGGGTGCGGATCGGCTCCTACGGCGGCGTCTATTGGGGAATCAATCTGACCGGCAAGGTGAGGCACACCAAGAACCGCTGGGCCGGGAGTGTTCAGGACGGGGTCAGTGCCATCGAAAAGCTGTCCGTCATCATCAAGCACCTCCTGCAACTCGAAGCCGATCAGAACAGGAGGCCGGTCAGTGACCTGTACGCCGGCGAGATGCCGTTCTCCCTCAACATCGGACGGGTCTGGGGAGGATCTTACGACACGGCGAGCGCCGGAGATTGTTCCCTCCGGGGCAGCATCTACTTCGGGCCCGACATCGGTTCGGTCAAAGGGGTCATGGACTCTTTTCGTGCATACGTGATGAAGGCCGCCAGCGAGGATCCGTGGCTGACGAACCATCCGCCGGAGGTCCTTTTCTTCCATCATGATGATGCCCACCGGATGGACCCCAAGGCCGAAATTGTGGCGGCGATCCTGGCTTCGGGAGAGCAGGCGCTCGGAAGAAAGATGGAGACGATGGCGGGAATCGGAGCGAATGATTGCCGGCATCTTGTCAACCAGGGCGGGATTCCCTCCGTCGTCCTCGGCCCGGGAGGATTGAGCCAGTCCCATACGATCGATGAATCGATTCAGCTGGACCCCCTGATCGAGAATGTCAAGATACTTGCCCTGACGATCTACAACTGGTGCCGATGAAAAGGAAACGGGGGAAGGAGCCGTTCGCTTTCAGTTGGCCTTGAAGGATTCAACGGCGTTCTGGAAGATAAGGAGGTGGAAAGAAATCTGCCTCGAAAGGAGCCAATCAACGTTACCATAGACTATAAGGAGGTAAAAAATGATGTCCCCTCTCGGAAAACGGTGCGTGGCCTTTATTCTGGCGATCTTCTTATCGATTTTTGTCTGCCAGATCGATCTGTCGTCTGCGCAGACCCCCAAACGGGGAGGCTGGCTCAAGGTCGCTACGGATGATGCGGCTGTCGGGCTGGATCCGCATCTCTCGCTCGTCATGTCCACCTTTACCTTTACCGAGCATGTCTATCAGTGCCTGCTGCGCTATAATGACAAGATGGAATTGGAACCCTCCCTGGCCACCTCCTGGGAACAGCCGGATCCGCTCACCTTTATCTTCCATCTGAGAAAAGGGGTGAAGTTTCACAACGGGCGGGAGATGACATCGGAGGATGTCAAATATTCGTACGATCGGATCCTGGATCCCAAGACCGGATCCCCGAGCGCCTCGCTGCTGAAACCGGTGAAAAGTGTGGAGGCCATCGATAAGTACACCGTCAGGATCAAACTCAGTGACACCTTTCCCGATTTCCTGAAATTTGCCGCATTTGAGCGGAATACGGCCATCGTTCCCAAAGAGGAGATCCAGAAGCATGGCACCCTGCAAAAAGTCATGATCGGGACAGGCCCGTTTAAATTGAAGGAATACGTACACGGCGTCAGCGCCACCTACGTCCGGAATAACGAATATTGGGAACCGGGCATTCCCTATATCGACGGGTTCGATTTTATCGTTGTCAAGGATGAGGCTTCGCGTCTGGCGGGGATCAGGCGGGGCACCTACGACATCGCCTGGGTAAAGTCGATTGACATGGCCAAACTGGCCGCCAAAGAACCGAATGTCATCGCGGCCAAGAGTTTGGCCTCCCGGCAGGGTCGCTTTTGGATGAATCATGAACGCTTTCCTTTCAACAACGTGAAATTACGTCAGGCCGTCTCGGTCAGTTTGGATCGGCAGGCCATCATTGACAGGGTACTCTCCGGCGAGGGGGTGCTTTCCAGCGTCATCCCGCCGTGTACGACCCCTTATGTCCTTTCCCAGGAAGAGATTGCCAAACTTCCCTACTATAAACAGGACTATGAAATGGCCAAGAAACTCCTCAAGGAAGCCGGCTATCCGAACGGATTTGAATTCACGATCAAGACTTCTCCCCATAGCCCTGACTTTATTCCTGCTTCCGAAATCATCGTCGAGCAGTTGTCCAAGGTGGGAATCAAAGCCAAAATCCAGCAAATGGATTGGGGGGTTTTTCAAAAAGTCCGCCGGACAAAGGATTATGAGGCCACCTATTATGCCGGCAGTTGGCGCGCGGATGCGGCGGGTTATTTTTATGACTACTTCCGCGGAGGACTCAAGAGCAATGAAACCGGGCAGAACAACCCGGAGATCAACAAATTGATGGACCTCTGCCAGACGGAACCGGACCTGGAAAAGAGCAAGAAGTATTTCAGGGAGCTGCAATACAAGATGGCGGAAGATGTATCCGGCATCTTCCCGTATGCGATGGAGAGCCGAAATGAATTTGTGAACAAGAGGGTCAAGGGATATAAATTCATGGGCAATAACGGGCGAGCATATATCCGATACGCGTGGATCGCCCAGTAATCGACGGGATGTCCGGCCATCTTTATGAACCCGGGATGGCCGGGCACCTTCCCTTTGGGGTTGAACGGGGTTTGGAACCATGTTGAAATACATCTGCCTATCGAATACTCACCTTGATCCCGGTATTGCTGGGCGTTTCGTTCATTGTCTTCTCCCTGTTCTGGATTGTCCCTGGTGACGTCGTCGATATCATGATGGGAGATCAGGCCTTCGGCGATCCCAAGGCGCAAGAGGAGATTCGGAAGAGTTTCAATCTGGACAAGCCCTTCTATGTCCAATATGGCTTATGGTTGTGGAAGGCGGTTCAGGGCGACCTGGGGGTGTCGTTCGTCTCAGGCCATAAGGTGACGGAAGAGATCCTGAGCCGACTCCCGGTGAATCTTGAAATGATTTCGGTTGCGATGTTCTTTGTCCTCGTGATCGGGATCCCCGTAGGAATCCTGTCCGCCTACAAGCAGTATTCCCTGTTTGATCACATCGTCCGTTTTCTGACCACGCTGGGCTATTCCGTGCCCAACTTCTGGGCAGCCACGATTGCCGTCCTGCTGGGGTCGCTCTACTTCAAATGGCTGCCTGTCTTGACCTATGTTCCGTTTTCTGAAAATCCGCTCGCCAATATCAAATGTATGCTGATCCCCGGCTTTGTGCTGGCGCTGAGCACCATGGCCCTGATTGCGCGGATGAGCCGATCGACGGCGCTCGACACCTTGCGTCAGGATTACGTGCGAACGGCACGTGCCAAAGGCGCGACGGAAAAAGTCGTCATCTTCGTCCATGTATTGAAGAATTCCCTGATCCCCGTCGTGACCATTCTCGGTTTTCAGGTCGGGGTGATGATCGGCGGGTTCGTCCTTACGGAGCAGGTTTTTGTCATTCCGGGATTGGGAACCATGCTGCTGATGGCGATCCAACAAAGGGATTTGGTGACCGTCACGGGAGGCATTCTCTTTCTAGCGGTCGCTTTTGTCCTGGCGAATCTTGTCGTCGATATCATCTACAGCTTCCTGGATCCAAGGATCCGGTACTGATTCTTACCGAAAAAGAGGGCCCCCCGAAGGGAGAAGGAAGTGCCGCGGGTATTACCGAAATAGAAAGGGGATGAATGGATGTTGTCCCTTCCACTCTGGGATCGAGGAAACCATGGAGGCAAGCCTGAGAAATAAGCATACGGTTGAGTCTGCCGGGCAGGAGGGAGAGATCCTCTCCCCTGCCAAACTGGGGTGGAGGAGATTTAAACGCGACAAGATCGGGATGATCGGTACGGTCATGGTGATCTTACTGCTCTGCCACGGCCCTGTTTGGCCACTACTTTTCACCCTATGACCCGCTGAAGATGATCTATGCCGATTCATTCCAAAGCCCGTCCTTCAACCATCTCATGGGTACGGATCGTTTTGGAAGGGATCAGCTGAGCCGCGTGATCGTGGGGTCACAGGTCTCGATGATCGTCTGTTTCGGAGCCGTCGCCATTGCAACGATTTTCGGCATCTTCATCGGCCTCATCTCGGGTTACTTCGGGGGACGAATTGACAGCGTCATCATGCGGCTGCTGGATGTCCTTTTTGCCTTCCCCACCATCCTGCTGGCCCTGGCCGCCGTCGCCGCATTTGGCCCGAGTCTTTTCAACCTGCTGTTGATTATCGGGGTGATCTACAGTTCCCGGATCGGACGAATCGTGCGTGGTTCCGTCCTTTCCATCAAGGAAAAGGATTTTATTGAGGGGGTCCGTTCGGTCGGCGCAAGCGATATCACGATCATGCTGAAATTCATCCTGCCCAATGTTTTATCACCGATCATTGTTCAGGCTACATTCAATCTTTCCCATGCGCTGATGATAGAGGCCGGGTTGAGTTTTCTGGGTTTGGGGACACAGCCGCCCAGGCCTTCCTGGGGAGGGATGCTCAATGAGAGCCGCGAGTTCATGGAACTTGCACCCTGGTTGACCGTTTTCCCCGGCCTTGCGATCGTGTTTGCCGTTTTGGCCTTCAATTTCTTAGGCGATGCATTGAGGGATGCGTTGGATCCGAGACTTTCTCAAAGGTGACCGAATCAATGGAACGGAGCGGGAACGGACAAGCGATTCTGAAGATTTCGGGGTTGAAGACCTATTTTTTTACGAGCGAAGGGGTCGTCAAAGCCGTCGACGGGGTGGATTTTGAGATCAACAGAGGGGAAGTCTTGGGCGTCGTCGGGGAGTCGGGTTCCGGAAAGAGTGTATCGGCATTGTCCATCCTCCGTTTGGTGGCCTCTCCCCCGGGACGGATCGTCGACGGGAAAATCGAGTTTATGGGAAACGATTTGAGAAGCCTCAGCGATCATGAGATTCGAAAAATTCGCGGGAAGATGATTTCGATGATCTTTCAGGATCCGCTGACCTGCCTTAATCCGGTATTGCGGATCGGATATCAGATCTCGGAGGTTTTCCGGTTTCATAAACATTTGGATCGTGTGAAGAGCTGGGCCGCGTCGATTCAGGTTCTGAAGTCGACGGAGATCCCGTCACCGGAGGAACGGGTTAAGAACTATCCGCATGAGATGAGCGGCGGGATGCGCCAGCGGGCGATGATCGGGATGGCACTGGCCTGTGAGCCCGCGCTGCTGATTGCCGATGAACCGACGACGGCGCTCGATGTGACGGTCCAGGCCCAGGTTCTGAAGTTGATCAAGGAGCTTTGCCGGGAGCGCCAGACGGCCGTTTTATTGATCACCCATGACATGGGCGTAGTCGCGAAGATGTGTGAGCGGGTGGCCGTCATGTATGCGGGGCGGGTCGTGGAGTACACGGATGTCCATACGCTGTTCGGCCGGCCCGCACACCCCTACACGCGAGGCATTGTTGCGCTCCCTGCCCCGTTTGGGCGCAAAAAGGAATCGTCTGGATTCGATCGGCGGGCAACCTCCTCAGTTGAATCATTTACCCCCGGGCTGTGCGTTCGAACCGCGATGTACCTATTCGTCCGAGAGGTGCCGCCGGGAACCGCCGGAACTGGAGCACCTGAGCGACAGGCATGAGGTAAGGTGCCATTATCCGATCAATGGGGACAGGCGATGAATGGGACCGGAGGGTTGGTCGAAGTCAGGAGGCTTTGCAAGTATTTCCCCCTTTCACGGGGAAGGGTGTTGAAGGCGGTGGACGGGGTCGATTTCCAGATCCGGAAAGGGGAGGTGTTGGGTCTGGTGGGGAGTCCGGCTGCGGCAAGACGACCATCGGTCGATTGATCTTGAATCTGATGCCCGTCACCTCGGGGGAGATCGAGTTTGACGGGATGAATTTGCATGAGTTGCCCAAGCATGAAATGCGCAGGAATGCGCCGGAGAATGCAGATCGTTTTTCAAGACCCGTATGCCTCGTTGAACCCCAGGATGACCATTGGACAGATCCTCACCTTTCCGATGAACGTGCAAGGTTTATATGCGGGAAGGAGGGAGGAGCGCATCATGAACCTTCTGGAACGGGTGGGGATGCGGGCCTCGGACATGAACCGTTATCCGCACGAATTCTCCGGGAGGGCAATTGCAGCGGATCGGCATCGCGAGGGCGTTGATCGTCGATCCGGAGTTCATCGTCGCGGATGAACCGGTTTCGGCGCTCGATGTATCGATCCAGTCGCAGGTCCTGAATTTGTTCAAGGAGCTGCAGGAGGAGTTCCATTTGACGATGCTCGTTTATCGCACACGATCTCAGTGCGGTCGAGTTTATCAGCGACCGGATCGCGGTGTTGTATCTGGGGAAGATCGTCGAGATCGCACCGTCCGAAGTGCTCTACAAGACTTCATCGGCACCCCTATACGGGCAGTCTGCTGTCGGCGATCCCGTTGCCGGACCCGAAATCGAACAGAACAAGCCGCCGTTTTCACTCATCGGCGAGGCGACGAGCCCGATCGATCCGCTGCCGGGCTGCCGGTTCTATTCGCGCTGCCCCGTCAGGATGGATATCTGCATCCGGGAAATCCCGACCTCGTCAAGGTCGGGCAAGATCATTTTGTCGCCTGCTTCCATTGCAATCAGCAAGCGGGCTGCGGAACGGCGTGACGGGCATCCCGCCTTTTTTTGGAGAGGCTGGCGGGCAGGGGCGACCCGGCCCAAAGGATTGCTTTCGAAACCGTTTCCCCGGAGAGAAGGCGCGAACATGAAGGGACTTTTTGCCGATCTGGTCCTCACCAACGGAAACGTCATCACGGTGGCAGCCCAGGCCCCTTTCGCCGAAGGGGTTGCCGTACGCGACGGGAAAATCGTCCGGGTGGGCACCGACACGAGATGCGGCCCCTCATCGGGGCTGCCACGCGGGTGATCGACCTTCAGGGTTTGACGGTGGTCCCCGGATTCATCGATTCCCACACCCACAATGCCCATCTGGCGGAATTCCGATACAGCTTCAAACTGCTGAATTTGGCCGCGGAGCTCAATCCAACGATTCCGGATTCCTGCAAAAGATCCGCGCGAAAGTGAGGGAGACCCCCCCGGGGAAATGGATCGGCGGAAAATATTTTGATCCCGAGGGACTTCGGGAGAGCGGTGGCCCACCCGGGAGGAGCTGGATGCCATCGCTCCGGACCATCCATTGATGATCTCCATTCGGGGCGGTCACGCCTGCGTTGTCAACGGCAAAGCTCTCCAGTTGGCCGGCATCACCGGGACACACCCGATCCGGAAGGTGGGGTTATCGAGAGGGATCCGGTGACAGGTGAGCCTACGGGGGTTCTCCGCGACGTGCTCTCCATCCGGACGGTTCCCCCTGCGGCAACGCTGCAGGAAATCAAGGATGCCCTGGTTCAAATCAGCGAGGCGTACATCAAGACCGGTGTAACCTCAACCGGCGATGCGGGCGCAACCGACCGGCCGGAGCCCTACCGGGCCTATCAGGAAGCGGTGGCGGAGGGCACGCTCAAAACAAGAACCTACCTGATGATCCGCGAAAACTTCTATCGGCAACGCGATCTGGGGCTGAGGACCGGTTTCGGTAACGACCAGCTGCGGCTGGGTCCGGTAAAGCTCTACATAGATGGTTCGATTCAGTGTTACACCTGCGCATTCCGTGAGCCGTATGTCACAAGCAATACGACGGGGTCGGGAGGGGTTGCGCTATTCTCAGGAGCGCCTCGACGAGATCGTGACGGATGCGCATCGGCTGGGGTATCAGGTTGCGATTCACGCTCAGGGAGATTACGGCATTACGGTGGCGGTGAATGCGATCGAACGGGCCATGAGAAAATATCCCCGACCCGATCCCAGACACCGGATCGAACATGCCCTGTGCCCGACGACCGAAGACCTGAATCGAATGAAGAAACTCGGGATTATTGCCAATTTTTACCTTTTTCATCCCTGGTTCTGGGGCGACCAGCATATCGAGAATTTCATCGGCCCGGAACGCGCCGGCAAAATGGTCCCGGTCGCGACGGCGATGCGGATGGGCATTGTCGCCTGCGCCCATTCGGACTGCCCGGTTTGCATGCCCGATGATCCCGTGTGGCCGGCCAATCCGCTATGGGGGATCTGGTGCGCCGTAAACAGAAAGACGCGCAGCGGTGCCGATATCGGTCCCGATGAGCGATTGACCCCTTTGGAAGCCCTGCGGGCCTATACGATCAACGGCGCCTACGCCTCCTTCGAAGAGGCGATCAAGGGGTCGATCGAACCCGGCAAATTGGCGGACATGGTCGTTCTGTCCGACAACCCGCTGACGATCGATCCCTTCATATCCGGGATATTGAGGTTTTAAAGACCATCATCGGGGGTGAGGTGGTGTATGAGAAAGGGTAACCACCCGGTCCTTCTCCGGCGATCGGGTGGAGAAGAGCTAATCTAAGCGGCGACAGGATCCGGCAACCACTCCGCGTCGCCCGGGTCCGCGGCTCGTTCCGGGGTCCTGTCCGCAGGTCTCACCTCGCCTTCGGGATGATCGGCAGGATCACATGGGAGGGCTCGGATCCGGTCCAGATAGATGCTGTTGTCCGCCCTGATCCTGCGCCGATTCATTCCGATGCTCGCTGGACTTTCCTGAAAGCGAGCGCATGTGCCACTCGAGCATTGTGGAAAGCTGCTTCAAGACAGGGCAGATCGTCACCGAGAGGGACACGAGGGTGGATATCCACGGCAAGCCCTACTTCTTTGACATCAGCGCTATCCCCCTCTTTGACAACAAGGGTGAGGTCGACAATGTGGTGCAGTATGCCGTTGATATTACGGACAAGAAAGCCCTGACGGAAAAGCTCATCCAGGCGGAAAAACTCGCCGCTGTGGGGCAGATGTCCGCCCATGTGGCCCACGAGATCCGCAACCCTCTCACGTCGGTACTCCTGCACTCCGAGCTCCTGGAAGACGAGATCAAGGAGCACGGGGACAACAAGGAAGCCCAGGAGCTCATCAGCGTTATCCGCAACGAGATCGACAGGCTCTCCCAGATTACGGAGGAATACCTTTCCTATGCGAGACTGCCCCTTCCCAAAAAGCAGCTCGTAGACCCCGCGGCAGAAGCGAATTCGGTCGTATCCATGTTGATGCCCGAACTGAAAAGAAGGAATATCGAGGTTGAGGTCAAGTGCTCGGAAAAGCTGCCGAAGATCATGATAGATCGTGGACAATTCAAGCAGCTTCTGATAAATTTGATCAAGAATGCTGAAGATGCAATGCCCTCGGGAGGGAGTCTGGAAGTAGCCCTCATGGGAATTAAGGATAACTTTTTGCTGCTGGTCAAGGATACAGGGTATGGTATCCCCCAGGAGCTCACGAGGAGAATATTTGACCCGTATTTCACTACAAAGGACAATGGGACCGGTCTGGGCCTGGCGCTTGTCCAATACATAGCCGGCGCACATGACGGATGGGTAGACGTGGAGAGCCAGAAAGGTACGGGGTCTACCTTCATCTTCTCCATACCCATTCCCGTGGAAGGATATTCCAAGGAAGAGGTACTCGCACAATGAAAAAGCTTTCCCTCATTGCACTATTGATTCTTGTACTCCCGGCAACCACGTACGCAGCCCGCCTGCAATGCATCCTGCCGCCGGAAGTGACGGAAGCTTGTCTCCTTTCGGGTGGTACGACTGCAGTCCTGAAGCATTTCAGGGGCCAGTCCGATGTAGAGTTCCGCAAACTGCGCGCCGAGTATCAGATGGATATCCTCGAGGATCAGGCGAGAAAAGCAGAAACACTCATCAATGAAAAAAAGCAGGCATATTCCGGAAAGGTTGCCGAGATTCGCAAGAACTATCTTTCAATGCTGGAAATTACCATCCATTCCAGCCAGGCAGCCATAAACCCCTCAACATCCGCACTCGGTGATGTGACCTACTTCTTTACCGCGAAAAACAACACCGATAAGACCATCACGGATATCACCTATAAGCCCATCATCGATGGGAAGGGGCTCCCGACAACGACCTCGCTCGTACTCGAATTTCTTGATCCCCAGACACTCAAGTCAGGTCTCGGCCCCCATGAGACCATGACAAACCTCGGGCATGATCCGGAAAAATTTTCCTTTTTCATCGGCGAGATTCCCCCGGAAGAACTCAATAAGATCCGGTCGGCCTTCGGCAGAGCGTTCAGCATCAATGTCGTAGATATGCACTTCTCTTATCAGAAGGGCTATAAAGGCCAGATGAAGCCGCTGACCTTCAGCGAAGCCTTTTCCGGACTGTTGAGACCTATGCAGACTGCAGTCGAACAGGCGGAAGCGGATGCAATAGCGAAAAAAGGGGCATATTCCTCTGCCGTCAAAGAGTACACGGCACGGCAGGCAAAAACGAACAGTTTCCTCAAGAAATCCCTCGACGACCTGAAGGCCTCCTCGGTGCGTTACTCGGCTCACCCTGACAAGAAAGGCCGGTATGTCTTCGACGATGTCGCTCCCGGATCCTATATTGTTTATGCAAGCAACGGCAAGGGCAGGGCGGTATTCGAAAGTATCGCCGTAGGCGAAAAGAAGCAGAAGGAAACATATACCCGGATGAAAAAGGATCCCTTCGTGCCATGAATAAAAAAGTACTCGTCGTAGATGATGAAGTAGGCATCCGTGAATCGCTGCAGAAGATTCTGGAGAAGGAAGGGATGGCCGTGGAAACAGCATCCAACGGCGAAGATGCCTTCAAAATCATCCGGCAAGGATATATCAACCTCCTGATTACCGACATCAGGATGGCCGGCATGGACGGCATGGAACTGCTCAAGGTATGCAAATCGGTCTCCCCGTTCACCGAGGTCATCATGATCACCGGGTATGCATCCGTTGATACCGCGGTGGATTCCATGAAACAGGGGGCGTACGATTACATTACGAAGCCGTTCAAGAAGGCCGACATCTTGCGTGCGGTCAACAAGGCAATCGAGAAGCAGATCCTGACCATGGACAACATCAAGATGAAAGAGCGGATCGAGGCCTTCGAGACAGGCCCGCTCATAGAGACGTCGAGCCCCAGGATGAAGAATATCGTGGACCTTGTGCGCCAGGTTGCGCCGAGCCAGGCAACCGCGCTTATCCTGGGAGAATCGGGCACGGGCAAAGAGGTTATCGCGGACATGATCCACCAGCTCTCACCCAGGGCAGCGAGACCCATGGTGAAGGTCAACTGCGCGGCCATTCCCGAGACGCTCATCGAATCGGAGCTGTTCGGCTATGAGAAAGGCGCCTTTACCGGTGCTGCGGGCAGGAAGGAAGGCAGGTTCGAGGTTGCTGACAAATCCAGCATCTTTCTCGACGAGATCGGGGAAATGCCTCAGGCCGTACAGGTGAAGCTCCTGAGGATCCTCCAGGAAGGAGCCTTCGAACGCCTGGGCAGCAACAAGACCGTCCAAACGGATACGAGGATAATTGCAGCGACCAATAAGAACCTCTCCTCCATGATAAAACAGGGCCTTTTCCGCGAAGACCTGTACTGGAGGCTCAACGTCATATCCATTCAGCTGCCGCCGCTCAAGGACCGGAGAGAGGATATCCCAAACCTCGTGCAGCATTTCATCAACCGGTTTTCAAAGAAAAATGCCAAACTCGTCCACGGCATACAATCGACCGCAATGGAGAACCTTCTCAACTATGACTGGCCGGGGAATGTAAGAGAGCTGGAAAACATCGTGGAGCGGTGCGTGGTGCTCGACAGGGACGGCATCCTGGGTCTGGACGACCTCCCGAGAGAGATAACGTCTTCGAGCGTGAGGTCTCTGGACTCGGTAACCATTCCTCTGGGAACCCCGCTGGAAGAAGTCGAGAGGATCCTGATGGAGGAGACGCTGAAGCATACGAAGGGCGATAAGGGGCTCGCGTCGAAACTCCTGGGGATCTCCACGCGGACCCTGTACCGGAAAATGGATAAGAAGGAAGAGTAGCCCTTACGCCAGCTTCTTCTCCGGCTGGATATTGAATTTCTTGACCTTGTAGTGCATGACCCTGCGGGATATGCCGAGGATGTCCGCCGCGTCTTTCTGGACCCCGTTCGCCTTTTTGAGGGCCTGGACCACCATGGCCTTTTCCTGGACTTCCAGTGGATTCAATTCACTTTCATCCACGTCGATATCGTCTTCATCCATATCGGACAGGAGGATCACATCAGGGGTGATGACATCATCCTCGGACAGCACGACCGCCGATTCGATCACGTTCTTCAACTCCCGTATGTTTCCGGGCCACTGATGTGCCATGAGCATATCGACGACTTCTTTGGGCAAGTCCGTAATCTTCCTGCCGCTCTTGTTGCAGAACGCCGTGAGAAAAACCCGGGCAAGCCCAATGATATCCTCTTTTCTGTCCCGCAAGGGAGGCAGTTCGATGGTGATCACCTTGAGCCGGTAGTAAAGATCCTCCCGGAATGTCCCGTCCTTTACCTTCTGCCTCAGGTCCGCATTCGTTGCAGCGATCACTCTGATGTCCACCTGCTTCTGGTCGACCTGTCCGACAGCCCTGAACTCTCCCGTCTCCAGGACGCGCAGCAGCCTTGTCTGCATCTCCGGCGAGATGTTCCCGATCTCATCAAGGAAAAGCGTACCGGTATCCGCCTCTTCGATGATGCCCTTCTTGTCTCTCAAGGCTCCTGTGAATGCGCCTTTGGCGTACCCGAACAGCTCGGCCTCTATAAGGGTGGACGGGGTCGCACCGCAGTCCATGATCACGAACTTCCTGTCCCTCCGGGAGCTTTCCATGTGGAGCATCTTGGCGATAAGCTCTTTTCCCGTCCCGGATTCTCCGAGGACCAGCACCGTGGCATCCGACTTGCCCACCTGTCTCGCAAGGGCCATGATCTTTTTCATGGAAGGACTCTCGGCGTAGATGTGATGGTCGATGTGTCTCTCGACTTCCTCCTCGAGATACCGGACGCGCTGCTTGAGCTCCCGCTTCTCGATGGCGCTCTCGATCTTGGCCATGAGCTCGATTGCTTCAAACGGTTTGACGAGATAGTCATGAGCCCCCTGCTTCATAGCCTCGACTGCGCCTTCAATGGAGCCGTATGCGGTGAACAGGATCACCTCAACCTCAGGATCGATTTCCTTGGCCCGTTTGAGCACCTCCATGCCGTCCATATCCGGCATCTTGAGATCGGTGAGCAGGACACTGCAGTCATCTTCCTTCAAGGCATGAAGAGCATTTGCCGCTTTGGTGAATCCCCTCGCTCCGAAACCCATGACTTCCAATCTGGCCAGGATAACCTCGACGATGTTCGGCTCGTCGTCCAGAATGAAGATATTGGCCTTTCTGGTCATTGCTTGCCCCGTTTCATCTCGGTCTTGATATGGATTTCTTCGATCTTTTCGAGTTTGTACTTCAACTCCTCCAGCACGCTTTTCATCTTGTCGTTCTCTGCTGTCAATTTGTCGTTCTCCGCTGCCAATTTCTCTTTCTGCTGGGAAGCTATCTTCATCTGGCGCTTGAAGCCCTCGATCTTTTCGAGAAGTTCGAGTACATAGCCGGCCTCAACCTTGATGGATTGGGGCAAAAGCTTGTCTTTTCTGATTTGAGCGAGATTCTTCCTGGCTTCTGCAGCCTCGTTCTCATCGTATTTATCGCTGAGTGAGGAATCTACGGCCATGGCAATGGTGTGCCTGGCCTTCACGGACGGCGGTGCCAGGAAAGGTGTCATCTTCATCTGCTCTCCCATGGGCTTGCCCATGGAAAGGCTGCCTTCGGCTTTCGCAAGCTCGTTGGTGAAAAGACTAGCCGTGCAGCCTGTCTGCAGTAATGTGAGGATGAACAGGCAGAGTGAAAGAAAACGTGCTCCCCTTACCGACAGTGCTCTTTGCATATATTTTGCCCCCGTGAGCATCGACAATGCTCTTGGAGATAGCTAACCCGAGACCTATCCCACTGTGTCCTCTTGTTGCCTTCGACTGGTAAAATTTTTCGAATATCAAAGGAATATCTTCTTCCGGAACCCCTTTCCCATGATCCTCGATCTCGACAATAAGATGATCGTCTTCCAGATTGACCCGCAGCTCTATCTCAGAGCCGTCATCCGAGTACTTGATGGCATTATGAGTCAGATTTGTCAACACCCGGACAATCTTGTTTCTGTCCATGAGCACGTTGAATCCGTCGGGCAGATAGCTGACCCGGATATGTATCCCTTTTTTCTCGGCATAGTGGTGTATCTCGGAAATGAATCCCGAAACCACATCGTTTATCTCATGCGCCTCGATCCGAAGGTCCACCATGCCGCTCTCGAGCTTCGATATCTCGAGAAGCTCGGCGATCATCTGGAGAAGCCTGCTTATCCCCTGCTCCATGATGGTGATGAGCCTCGTCTGTTTTTCATTCAACTCACCGACCGCCCCTTCCTTGAGGAGGTTTGCCGCTTCTTTCATCGAGGTCAGCGGGGTCTTGAGCTCATGGGAGACAATGGAAATGAACTCGGATTTCATGTTGTCGAGCTCCTTCAGGCGCAATGACATGACATTGAATGATTCGGCAAGCAAACCCAGATCGTCTTTCGAATACAAGGGTATCCTGTAGGAGAAGTCACCCTGTGCAATATGCTTGATCCCGGTCCTGATGGACACGAGATCGTTGGTGATGCTCTTATAGATGAGGAGCGGGATGAGCAGTCCTATGGTGGCTGCAATGCCCAGTGCCCACCAGGTGAACAGCCTGATCTGTTCGCCGAGCCCTTTCAGAAAAACGATCTTTTCATCGAGGGATTTCGAGTACACCCGTATTGACCAGACGCACAACCTTGACCATGCTGTCCATGTCCTTGCTGTTTTCTTTGAATATCCTGTCAAGGCTCCGCAAGTCCTTCGGCGGATCGGAAAGCTGCGCATGGAAACGCTCGATGTATGTCCCCCATACCTGTATGCCCTTTCTCACCGCTCTGATCTCATCCTGCTTGACGCACACACCATCCAGGCAGAGGTATTCCCAGGCACGGGTTATCGCTTCTTCCTGCTCTCCTATCAGGGTCTTGTAGGACTCCTTCTGCAGGAGAAGATACTGCTTACCGGTCTCTTCCAGGGAAATGAGGTCACTGATGAGATTATTCGTGACCTCCTTTTTATGCTGGTCCAGGTAGTAGATATCTGCAGAGACATTGCCCAGTCTGGAGGATACGTACACGAGGAAAACCGCAAGGCCCAGGAGAACAATGACGAATACCGCGTAGGCCACAATGAGCTTTTCGAGCAATCCCGGCTTTTTCATATTCAAGATTATAGCCGTTCAACCGATACATGAGCAAGGGTGAGATTATGTCGGATATATTATTGTCAGGGCTCCGCGCGAATGAAATCCTTCTTTCCAACGCCTCGTCCAACATGGCCAACATGAACACCCAGGACTATAAATCCATCAGAACAAAGATCACCGAGGGTGCCCGCGGAAGCGTCGATACGGTGACGTCCAGATCGACCGTGGAAGGCGTCCCCACCGAGGACGGCCACTTCACTTCGAATGTCGACCTCCCCGAAGAATTCGGCGATATCATCCTTGCCCAGCGGGGTTTCGAAGCCGTGCTCAGCGCCATCAGCACCCGGGAAGAAATGATGAACGACCTCATGAGCGTGCTCACCGGCAAAGACTGACGCTCCCCCCTTATTTACTGCCATTTTTTTCTTCAATCTTTCCGAACGTTTGACATTAATGTAAATCTTTTGTAAAAGTACCTCATGTTCTGGACCACACCCTCTGCTGCAGGCTCATATATATTTGTTATTATTATGATCTTACCTCACATTTCCCATATAGTGGCCGGCTCCAGTGAAGTCCTGCCGAAACACGGCAAGAGGATTAGGCCGGGGAAAATCATTTTGAACATCAGCACGCCTGTCGACCCGCATGACAAGGATGTAAACACCCTCATGGAAGAGGTGTACAACTCGATAAAATTAGGCTATACTTTTTAGCCTATGATTACCGACATCCTCTATCGATGCCCTTTGTGCGGCGAATTCGACTGGCTCGCCGGCGGGCGGTGCACCCTCTGCCATGGGCATGTTCAGATTATCTCCCGCTCGGAGATATCCATCAACGGAGAGAAGAACACCGTTGGGCACTGGTATGACAAGACCCGCTCCTTTGGCCTGCCCTCGGATCATGCCGGTACGATTCTCATGGGCAATCGGGTGATCCTCTCCCGGGAAGCAACGAGAGGAATATTCCGGGGCTTTGCAGGCGTGTTTGCTACCCACTTCACCAGGTCGGTCTCCGATGAGGGCCCGCTCATCCTGAAGACGGGCGAGCTTGTCTTCACCGGCGGCAAAGAAGCTTTTACGCTGCCCTTTGACGATCTCTGCGGGGTCACTATCGAATCGAATACGATCATCCTCATCAGCCGCGGGCATGGGATCCTGTTTTTCGATTTTCAGAACGAATCCGGGAAAAAGTGGGAAGACCTCATCCGCAAGGCCTTGACCGAGCACCATTCGCCGGGGAAGATCGTGGAGTTCTACCCCCGGCTTAAGTTCGAGAGCGCACTCAAAGAAAAACCATCAAAGGCACCGGGCCATAAAACTTTAAGCGTGCCGGTGAAGAAGTGGTACGCTATGGATTCGAGCATACCCCTGGCCGTGGTCAGGACAATCGCCAGGCCCATTGTCAAGGCGCTGTTCTCCGTCCACATCGAGGGGCTCGACAACATACCTGGAACCGGGGCCGCCGTACTTCTCTCGAACCACACGTCGTTTCTGGATTCCATTATCCTCGGCGCATTCCCAAAGCGGCACATCTGGTTCATGGCCAAGAATTCCGAACTCAGGAACCCGCTCCTCACCTGGGCAATCAGGCATGCAAGGGGCTTTCCCGTGAGGCGGTATACTATCGACACGCAGGCCGTGCGCAATGCCATCCGCATCATCCAGCAGGGACACATCCTGGGCATATATCCTGAAGGCGAGAGGACCTGGGACAACCGGCTGCTTCCCTTCAAACGCGGCACCATGCGCCTTGTCCTCGCGCTGGGAAAGCCGGTCATCCCAGTGGGCATATCCGGGTCCTATTCACTGATGCCCCGGTGGGAATCGACTATAGAGCGGACCCCCGTAAAGGTAAGGATCGGCGAGGCCCTTACCCTGCCCCATATCCCCCTACCGCAGCAGAAAGTCAGCGACATATCCGATGCGGAACTGGTCTTGAGTTCCCGCATCAAGCAATTGTCAGGAGAAATTCATTGAGCTTTGTACGTGTGATACCCTTGGGGGGAGTCCGGGAATTCGGACTCAACTCAACGGTCATCGAAACCGGCACCGGATCGATCCTCGTGGATGCAGGACTGATGTTCCCTAAGTTCAATCCCACCGGCATCGATCAGATCATCCCCGACTTTACGTATGTCAAGGAGAATCAGGAGGCGTTCGAAGGCATTATCCTCACCCACGGGCATGAGGACCATGTCGGCGCCCTGCCCTATCTCCTCAAAGACGCGCCTATTCCGGTATTCGGCCATCCCTTTACCCTCGAGCTCGTCAAGAGAAAGCTACGGGAGTTTGATATGGAAGGCCCTATCGAGCTTCAAAGCGTCCTTCCGGGTCAGAAGATAACGCTTGCAGGAATGGAGATCACCTTCATCGAGGTGTCACACTCCACCCTGGGATGCTATTCCTTAAGCATCCAGACTCCCCAGGGCAAGATCGTCCATTCGGGAGACCTGAAAGAAGCGCCCCCTGAGTACGGCACCCTCGGGCATGATGTGAAGCTCTTCATGTGCGAGAGCACCAATGCAGAAGTGAACCCGCGGTACGCAGACGAGAGCAGGGTCCGGAAATCGCTGGAAGCGATCGTCAAGAAAACCTCGGGTGGCGTCGTGGTATCGACCTTCTCGAGCCATGTGCGCCGGATCCAGATGCTCTACGACCTGGCCGTGGAAAACGGAAGGAAGATCGCGATCATCGGCAGGAGCATGAATCAGGTGGTGGATATTGCAACCGACCTGGGAGCCTTAAGCTTCGATCCGCGGGATGTGATCAAACCTGAAGAGATCATCTCCATGGACAGGGGCAAGGTCCTGATCATCTGCACCGGCACCCAGGGAGAGATCTATTCTGTGCTGTCGCTCATTGCCAGGGGGTGGCACAAGTTCAAGGTAAAGGAAGGGGACAGCGTGATCATTTCGGCACGGATCATCCCTGGAAACGAGCTTGCCATCACCCGGTGCATAGATAAACTGATCGATTTCGGCGCAAAGGTCTATTATCCTGATACCGCTGAGGTCCATGCCACGGGCCATGCGCCTCAGGAAGAGCTTCGCAGGGCCGTTACCCTCCTGAAGCCCGAGATCGTCATGCCGATCCATGGCGAACTCAGACACATGAAGGCACTGGCCGAGATCGTGGAGGCATTGCCCGGGCTCGATGCAGATACCGTCCTGGCCAAGCCCGGACAGATCTGGACGATCGGGCAGGACGGCATGCAGATGACCGGAGAAACCGTTCACGGCAGGTGCTTCGTGGACGGAGAACTCACCGGTGACATCCGGGATGTAGTGCTCAGGGACCGCAGGCACATATCCGAGGGCGGTCTCGTGGTTGCCTTTGTGGTTATCGACTCGGGCAAGCCTCTTGTCGTACTCGGCCCCGATATCATGTGCAAGGGGGTCGTGCCGGCGAGCATGGAGCAGGAGCTCATAGACGATATCCGGAGCCACGCCGGTGAAGTCCTTGATTCGTGCCTGGAGAAAGAGATCAATGTCCAGTCACTGCAGAACCGCCTCCGCGAGGCCCTCGGCATACGGCTTAAAGCCCGCCTCGGGAAAAAACCCATGGTGATTCCCATCATCATGGAGATTTAGGATTAAGGCTCATCGGATGACTTTTTATCGAAAGCTTGATTTCTCTGATAATTTTGGTATGGACTGTACAATGCCGCAGCTTTTTCGACTTTCCCGTAAATTGCTGGGCTGCAGGGGTATTCTATGGTATAATCGATACCCTGAAAGGATCCTAGATGGCAAAAAAGAATAAAGAAACGAGGATCCCCTTCCCTATCCCGGGGATATTCATACTCTTTATTGCCGTTTTCCTCTTCCTGTCCCTCATATCGTATGATCCATCGGATCCGAGCTTTTCCCATTATCAGAAGGTCAAAGAGATCAACAACTGGATCGGAATCATCGGGTCGTATACCGCTAACGGGCTTTACATCCTCTTCGGGGTGACGGCGCTGATCATTCCCCTTTTTCTGGCAGAATTTTCGGTCAGGTTCTTCAGGAAGACGGCATCGGCCGGCTGGGTCAAAGGATTAAGCATCTTCATCCTCTTTTTTTCGACTTTAGGTCTCCTGGATATCTTCATGAAAGATATCTCTCTCTTCTCAACCACCATGCCTTCCGGAGGGCTGCTCGGGAAGATCATCGGCGGAGCGCTGTACAAGTACCTCAATGCATGGGGGTCGCTCATGCTGCTGCTCATGCTCCTGTGTGCAGGGGCGCTGATCGGCTATGATTTCGCCACCCCGTACCATACGATAAAGGACCTCACCGGAGCGCTCAGAGAAAACTGGGAAGTGCGGGTACGGCGCAAGGAGCTGGAAAATCGCACGAAGCCGAAGCCCCAGAAAAAGGGATCCGAAGAGATCGAAGACGAGCCGCCTGCAAAAACGAGCAAAGCAGGCAAGAAAGAACCGCAGATCACCATTTCCGGTTCAGGTCGAGAGGATAAGATCATTACGGAGATTCCGAAGCAGGCGACGCTCGACTTCGTGAATAACTACCAGCTGCCTCCGCTGTCCCTCCTCAGCAAGCCCCCGTCAAAAAACCGGGTGATCACCGAGAAAGAGCTCAAGGCGAATGCAACGCTCATCATCGGCAAACTCAAGGATTTCGGGGTGGAAGGAGAGATCCTCGAAATCAAGCCGGGCCCGGTCATTACCATGTATGAATTCACCCCTGCCCCGGGGATCAAGATCAACAAGATCGTTTCCCTGGCAGACGACCTCGCCATGGCGCTCAAGGCATCGCCGGTCCGCGTCGTGGCGCCCATACCGGGGAAAAATGCCGTGGGCATCGAGATCCCCAACCGATCGCGGGAGATGGTCTACCTGAAGCACACCCTTGCCAGCAAGGAGTTCGTCATGTCGAACTCGCCGCTGACGCTAGCGCTCGGGAGCAATATCGAAGGCATCCCCGTCGTGACGAACCTGGAGAAGATGCCGCACCTGCTCATCGCAGGCGCTACCGGCACGGGCAAGAGCGTGGGCCTGAACACCATGATCCTCTCGCTCCTCTATCGCAACGACCCTGCCGAGCTGAAATTCATCATGATCGACCCCAAGCGGATCGAGCTCTCCCATTATGAAGGCATCCCCCATCTGCTTTATCCGGTCGTGGTCAATCCCAAGGAGGCCATCCCGGTCCTCAAGTGGGCCGTGGCCGAGATGGAGATGCGCTATGAATGGTTCAAAGACTTAGGCGTCAAAGGGGTCGATTCATATAACAAAAAAGTGAAGAAAAATACCAAGGAAACATGCCCCACTCTGGCAACGCTGAAGAACGAGCATGAAAAGACCGGTCTGCTGCCCAAACTCGTCATCGTCATCGACGAGATGGCAGATCTCATGATGGTCAACCGCGAGGTGGAAACCTATATCGCACGGCTTGCCCAGATGGCACGCGCAGCCGGAATCCATATGATCGTCGCAACCCAGCGGCCTTCCGTGGACGTGATCACCGGCCTGATCAAGTCCAACTTCCCCTCCCGGATCTCCTTCAGGGTCTCCTCGAAGATAGATTCGAGGACCATCCTCGACTCTTCAGGAGCAGACCAGCTCCTGGGCCTCGGAGACATGCTCTTCCTCACCCCGGGAAGCTCCGGGCTTACTCGCATTCACGGGGCCTTTGTCTCCGAGGATGAGCTCGATCAGGTGGTGGATTTCATCAGGCAGCAGGGCGGTCCGGAATACATCGAAGGCCTCGGCGATCAGATAGCCCGGCTCGCAGACGAGGACAGTAACGGTAACGGCGGTGGCTCGACCCTGAATGAAGAATACGATCCGGTCTATGATGAGGCACTGGAATTCGTCACCAGCAAGGGGAGCGCTTCCATATCCCTGATCCAGCGGAGATTCAGGATCGGGTATAACCGGGCAGCCCGCATCGTGGAACAGATGGAGCGCGAAGGAATCATAGGCCCGTCAGATACAGCGGGAAAACCACGAAAGGTATTGGTAACGTCATATGCAACCGAACTGGAAGACTAGTATCGTAATGACCATATTCATCTGCTTTGCTGCGGGCTCCCTGCATGCAGAGAGCCTGAAGAATATACAGAACTTCTACAAAAAGTATGAGGACTTCACCGTAAACTTCACCCAGGACACGTATCAGAGCCTCGTGAACAAGACCGTGCATTTCACCGGCAAGGTCTCCTACAAACGCCATACGGGCGTCCGGATGGATGTATCCTCGCCCCAGCGGCAGGTCATTATCCTCAAAGGACAGACGGTTATGGTCCACCTCCCCGAGGAAGGTACCACCCAGACCCAGGAGCTGCCCCCGGAAATGGCGACCCAGAATGTCCTGGGCTTCTTCTCCGGCCTTGATACCATCGGCGAAGGGTATGAGATCAAGGAGAGCGATGAGGCCCTCTTCCTCTATCCCAAAGGCGGTTCGGGGCACATCACGGTATGGACGGAAAGGTCTCATGCCATCAAGAGGATCCTGCTCAAGGATGCAACAGGGAACCAGAGCGATATCCGGCTCAAGGGCTACCGGTTCGATACCGGTGTAAGCAGCGAGCTCTTCCGCCTGGCCGGCACCGGAAATCCGGGTGAAAAGTCCCAGAAAGCCAAGGAATAACACCCTTTGGAGAATCGATTCACTGTCATGTCGTTTGTTGTATGAGGGACTTGTTATGAAAGATGTTCGGACAATCAAGACCAGCACCCAGGTGTGTGCGGTGATCGGCAATCCGGTTGCTCACAGCCTCTCTCCGGCAATTCACAATGCCGCCTTCCAGGAGCTGGGGCTGGATTTCATCTATGTGGCTTTCCGGGTGGAGGATGTGAAGAATGCCCTGGCAGGCATGCGTGCCCTGGAGAATTTCCGCGGCATGAGCGTCACGATACCGCATAAGATCGAAGCGATGAACCATGTGGATGAAATAGCCCCGATAGACCGTTCCATCGGCTCGATCAATACGATTATCCATCCACAGGGCAAGCTTCTTGGTGCGGGCACGGACGGACCCGGGGCGCTCAAAGCCATACGGGATGCCGGGGTGGAGGTAGGCGGCCGTAACGTCCTGATGCTGGGTTCGGGCGGTGCGGCAAGGGCCATAGCATTTACCCTTGCCCGGAATACCTCGCTTGCTTCACTCTCTATCCTGGACATCGACACGCAGATGCTTACCATGCTCGCAGCCGACCTTAAGGCCGGCACGGATGCATGCATCAGTTCTGCCGCCCTGGGCCGGGACTCGCTCGCAGAGGCCATGAAGACGTCCGATATCATTATCCACTGTACACCCGTGGGCATGCACCCGAATGAGGATGTCTCCCTCATACCCTCTTCCCTGTTCCGTCCGGATCAGGTGGTGCTCGATATCGTCTACAACCCCCTTGAAACGAAGCTGCTGCGCGATGCCAGGGCATACGGACTTGCCGTGATCTCCGGTGCCGAGATGTTCATCAACCAGGCTGCCCTGCAGTTCGAGCTGTTTACCGGCCAGGAAGCCCCTGTCGAGCTCATGCATCAGGTGGTCATGGAGCATTTGAAATCACGATAACCTCAGGTGCGTCTGCCCGAGCAAGGATGCTTAAGGGAAGGCATGAAGGGAGTATCCATGCGTGACAGGAACAGATTCTGGGGTGAAACGACCGCATTCCTGGCCCTTTTCCTCGATAATCTCGGAGTGCTCGTCTTCCTAAGCTCCATCCTCATCTTCACCTTCAACTATCCGGCCGAGATCATCCTGAAGCGCATGATCCCCGGGACGGCCATGGGCGTTCTCTTCGGGGATCTGATCTACACCTGGCTGGCCCTCCGGCTGGGAAAAAGACAGGCAGGAAAGACGTCACCGCCATGCCCCTGGGTCTGGATACGCCCGTCATCCATCGGCCTGGCCTACGCCGTGATCGGGCCGGCCTATATTGCCACGCGCGATGCCGAGCTCACCTGGCAGATCGGGATGGCCACCCTTTTCATGATCGGCATCGTCAAGGTCATCACCTCCTTTATCGGCGGCTCGTGCAGCGTGTCATTCCCACGGCAGGCCTCCTGGGCTCCATCGCCGGAGTGGGCCTCCTGCTCCTGGGTTTTCTGCCCATGATCGAGATCTTCAACGAGGTCGTAGTGGGCATGGTGGCGCTGGGCCTTATTTTTGCCGTATTTCCTCGGACGGCTCGAGCTTCCCGGAAGGATTCCCCGGGGTTCTGGCAGCCGTACTGCTTGGGACCGGACTGCATTTCATCCTGGGATACAACGGGTATCTCCCAGAATTTCAGAAACCTTCCTTTGAGACAAGCCTGTGCCTGCCGTCTTTTCCCTGGATTCCTGACGGCCCTGCCCAGGGCGATTCAGTATCTGCCCATGGCCATTCCGTTCGGCATCCTGACCATCATCGGGGGGATCAATAATACCGAAAGCGCACGGCTGGCCGGAGACGAGTACCGGACCCGGGACATCCTGCTCACGGAGGCATTCACTTCGCTCATCGCTGCTTTTTTCGGGGGTGTGGCCCAGACAACGCCTTATATCGGGCATCCGGCGTATAAGAAGATGGGCGCAACCTAGTGGTACACCCTGCTCACCGGGCTGCTGGTGGGTCTGGGATCACTGGTGGGCCTGCTGTCCCTGGGAGTGAGCCTTATTCCCCGTGCAGTGCTGGCACCGATCTTCCTGTTCATCGGATTCGAGATCGTGCGCCAGGCCTATAAAGAGTCTCCTCCCGAGCATTCCGAAGCGGTGAGCTTCAGCTTCCTGCCGGTGATCGCCAGCCTGATCATGATCATACTCGGACAATATCTGGGAGCCGGCGGGATCACCCCTGACAAGCTTCCGGTACGTCTGCAGGTCATGCTCCAGTCCTTAACGGTCCTCAGCAACGGGTTTATCATGACTGCCCTGCTCTGGGGAGGCATGGTGGCCTTTGTCATTGACCGCAAGCCGAGGATGGCGGCTCTGTATGCCATCACCTGTGCCGTCTTTACCCTGTTCGGCATCATCCACTCCATTCTGCCCACAGGGGAAGTTTACCTTCCCTGGAAGGTTGCATCGACTGCCCACTATGCAATCAGTCTGGGATACGTCCTGCTTGCGGGGATATTCCTGGTGCTCGGCAGTGACCGCAGGAATGAGGAGATGATCTTATAATCCTATTGCCTGACGGTATCTTCTATTTGACCTTAACTGCCGCCTCTGATAAAGCGATTTCATGGATTTGCGCCTCATTGATAAGACCGTGGATCTCCTGCTGGAAGCAGCCCATGCAGTCGTTCTCACCGGTGCCGGGATATCCACGGAATCCGGCGTGCCTGACTTCAGATCCCCCGGCGGGATATGGGAGCGGTACGATCCTACCATGTTTTTCATCGAACGTTTTCTCGCCGACCCTGAAGACGTCTGGAGGTGCATGCTCGATATGCACCGATCCAGCGAGTTCACGCTCTGGGATGCCCAGCCGAATACCGGGCCACAAGGCGCTGGCCTATCTGGAGAAAATAGGGATCGTCAAGACCGTCATCACCCAGAATGTGGACAACCTCCACCAGAAGGCCGGCAACCGCAATGTCATCGAGTTCCACGGCAACATGCTCTTCGCAAGGTGCATGAAATGCGGTAAAAATATGGCTATGAGCATGTGCTCGAGGAGCTGGAAAAGGGCCGTTCACGCCGAAATGCAGGTGCAGAGGGGTCTGAAGCCCGATGCAGTCTTCTTCGGCGAGGCGATACCCCAGGATGCGCTGAAGAGATCCTTCCGTGAGGCGGACGACTGCGACCTCATGCTCGTGATCGGCACCTCCGCCCAGGTGGAGCCCGCCGCTTCCCTGCCCAGGATCGCCAAGGGATGAATTCCCTCCTCAGGGGGATCGGGGGTATCCCACTGCATGAAGTCGAACTGCCATGTGATCGAGATCAACTGGGAGCCCACCCCGCTTACCGGCAAGTTTCCGACTTCCTCATCCAGGGAAGGCGGGGGAGGTGCTCTTCACCTCGAACAGAAGTCCGGGAAAAAAGATGACGGTACATGCCGTATGCTTTCCGTACTGAATCGGGCTCATCGCGATGGTTACGACGGGAGCCTCTTTATCCAATGGGACCCTTCATCATAGGCTTGACCTCGTCTCCGGATATGCTATGGTGAAATCACGGAGTGAAGATGGATTTGTTAAGCTCCAGGCCGTGTTTTAAGGTATCGGACGACATCACAAGAACAGCTTTTTCATCTTTAGGATACAAAACTCCATGAGAACATATATTTTATGCCATAAACGCAAAGGATCACCCAAGGTAGCACTCGATGTCTGCAAGGTATGCAGGTACAATACTAAGTGTTCCCAATACCAGAAGTACCGGAATCCCCCATTATTCCCCAACAGGTAAACTCTAAGGAATAGGCCTACTTGACAGAGTAAGACCTTTAGTCTTATTTTATATTTATTATGCCGAAAAAAGAAATCGTACTCTATCCCGACAGTGTCCTCAAATCCAAGGCTGACGAGGTAGAAAATATCGATCTTGATATCGTCAACCTTGCCGAAGACATGACACAGACCATGTATGCCGCCCCCGGAGTGGGTCTCGCCGCGCCCCAGGTCGGACAGCATAAGCGGCTCATTGTTGTCGACCCGACTACCGGCAAGGAAGAGAATAGGCTCATCGTGCTTGCCAACCCGGTGATCATCGAGAAAGAAGGGGCCGAGACGGACAGCGAGATGTGCTTAAGCGTACCCGAGACATCCGTCGATGTCACCCGGTCAACGAGGATCCTGGTACTCGGGTATCGACCTCAAGGGCAAAGAGGTGCGGATAGAGGCCGAAGGCTTCCTTGCAAGAATATTTCAGCATGAGATAGACCACCTCAACGGCGTCGTTATTCTGGACTATGCCTCCTTCCTGAAAAGATCCATCTATCTGAAAAAGAGAAGAAAAGGGAAGATATGAGACTGGCCTTCATGGGCACTCCGGAGTTTGCCCTGCCGACCCTCAAGGCATTGATCCTTGAAAAGGCCCATGAGGTGTCAATAGTCATCACCCAGCCGGACAAACCTAAAGGAAGAGGCCGTGCAGCTCCAGATGCCCCCGGTCAAGTTTCTTGCACTGGAGCATGGCATCCCGGTGCTCCAGCCCCAGAAGCTCAAAGGAAATCCTGAAATTCTCGAGGCCGTCAAAAAAGGAAGACCTAGATGCGGTCATCGTTGTCGCATACGGGAAGATGATTCCTGACAGGATGCTGGGCCTCCCGAAGCACGGCTTCGTCAACGTCCATGCATCGCTGCTCCCACGCTTCAGGGGCGCAGCCCCGATCAACCGGGCGATCATAGAAGGATGCACCATCACCGGCGTGAGCATCATGCAGATCGATTCCGGCATGGATTCAGGGCCTGTCTTCCTCGAAGCTAAAGCCCCGATCACGGATGAAGATGATGCGATAAGCCTGTCTCACAGACTGAGCGAACTCGGGGCCGAAAAACTCCTTGAGACACTGAAGCTTCTCGGGCAGGGCAATATCAAGGCTGTGCCTCAGACGGCACGAGGAAGCCACCTACGCCCCCATGCTCGCAAAGGAAGAAGGAGAGATCGACTGGGGAAAGGATCCGAAGACAATCCATAACATGGTCCGGGGGCTTGTTCCCTGGCCGTGTGCGTATACGTACCTGGAGGCAAAGATATTAAAAATCCTGCGCAGCAGATATTAGCTCGGCACTCATGAGCACGGCCCGTCGGGACAATGCTCAAAGACGGGACAGGGCCTGAAGATTGCCTGCTCCGGGGGATTCATCGTCCCTGAAAATCTGCAGCTCGAAGGGAAGAAGGCAATGGACGGCCATGCATTTTCCGTCGGGCTCCACGCGAGGGAAATGATGCTGGGCAGGATGTAAGGCCGGTAATATCGGGCAAAATATGTGCAGCAATCTTGAAGGATACGTGGTAGGAAGAGAGAGAAAATATCAGGTTGATCGAATTATCAGAGATCGAAAAGGTGAAAATAAAGGGAAATGCAAAGATGATCCTTGCGCCGTCAATACTGTCAGCTGATTTTTCCCGCCTCGGAGCAGAGATCGGAAAGGTCGTATCGGCCGGGGCACAATGGATCCATGTGGATGTCATGGACGGCTGTTTCGTGCCCAACATCACGATAGGCCCCCTTGTGGTACGGCACTCAGGGCCGTTACCACAGCATACCTTGACTGCCACCTGATGATTTCAGACCCTGACAGATACCTCGAGGCATTCGCCGAAGCAGGGGCAAACGGGATCACCGTCCATGTGGAGGCATGCACCCACCTTCACCGGACCCTCACGCGGATACGAGAGCTGGGATGCACTCCGGGCGTGTCCCTGAACCCCGCAACCCCTCTGGACACCATAGAGTACTGTCTGGATGCTGCCGGCCTCGTATTGATCATGAGCGTCAACCCGGGGTTCGGCGGACAGAAATTCATCGATGCCGTACTCCCCAAGATCGAAAAGGCGGCCAAGCTCGTATCGGGTAAGGATATCCTCATCCAGATCGACGGCGGAATAGGAAAGGATAATCTCGGGTTGGTCTTACGCAAGGGGGTCGGGGTGGTCGTTGCCGGGTCGAGCATATTCAACAGCAGCTCTCCGGAAAATACTATCAAGGAGATGTTCGAGATTGCAAATGCCCAGATTCATTAACCTGATCGTTGCTGCTGCCTTTTGTTTCAGCATTGTCGGATGCGCACACGTCTCTCCCGATAAAGCTGCTGTTTCACCCGGCCAGACGGACAACCCGTATCTCCAGCTTCTCCTTGCACGGTATGAGGAGAATCAGGGAAACTGGAGCACGGCGCTGGATCTCTACGCGAAGATCAAAGATCCCTTTGCCTTGCTGGCCCAGGCAAGGATCTACTTTATCCTCAATCAGCCGGACAATGCTTTAAAATTTGTCGATGGGCTCATCGAAACAGGTTCCCATGTCGATGAGGCGCTTGAACTCAGAACCAAGATCTATGCCCGCAAAGGCGACTGGCAGCAGGCAATCAAGGACACCGAGGTCCTCGCGGAAAAATACCCTGACAATGGCCAGCTCAAGCTGTTCCTTGCCAATCTCAAGATCATCGTATCCGATTTCAAGGGTGCGGAAAAACTCCTTCGCGGCCTCTTAAAGAACGGGGATGACGGCATGATCCTGTATACCCTTTCCAAGGCCTGCCAGGGGAGTAAAGATTACGTCTGTGCCAAAGAAGCCTTGAAAAAGGTTATCGAACAGAATCCGAAATTCGCCCCTGCTTACCTCGACCTGGGTAAGACCTATGAGCTGTCGAAAGAGACGAAGCAGGCAGAAGCTACCTATAAAAAGTACCTTGAGCTCGAACCGTATTCGCTGGAAGCCCTCATCGCGCTTACCGACCTCTACATCTCGACGAACAGGTATAAAGACGCCATCGAACAGCTCATAAAGCTCAAGCAGCTCAATGACGACGTTCAGATCGTGCGAAAGCTCGTACTGCTCAATCTTCAGGAAGCCAACTATGAAGATGCCCTGGCCAACCTTGCCGCCATCAAGGAACCGACGATCGAAGACTCGTATTATCTCGCCATTACCTATACCAAGCTCAACAGGTTTGAAGATGCGCTGGATGCACTTTCCGAAGTTCCTGTCACCAGCAGGTTCGGATGCGAAACTGCGATGCTGAGGTCATCCATCTTAAAAGAGCTCGGCAGACAGGAAGAGGCCATCAACGAGCTGCTTTCCGCATGGGATTATTTCTCACCGAAAACCGCCTGCAACGAGGTGGGATATCAGCTTGCCACCGAGCTGGACACCGTGGGGAGGAGGGATGAAGGACTTGATATCGCCAACAAGCTCCTTTCGAGCAATCCCCATGACCCGGTTGCACTCAATCTGGTCGGATACGTCCTGGCAGACCAGGGAATAAAGCTGGACAAGGCATATAAGATGATCAAAGAGGCACTGAAAGCACGGCCCGATGATCCTTATATCCTCGATTCCATGGCCTGGGTTCTCTACAGGCAGGGAAAGCTGCAGAAGGCATATGAATACGTTAAGAAAGCCGTTGAAAAACTCGATACGGATCCTACCATCCATGAACACATGGGAGATATTCTGAAAAGCATGGGGAAAAACAAGAAGGCCCTCGATTATTATCTCAAGTCTTCTGCGTTGAGTACGAAGCCGCGCGATGAACTGAAAGAGAAGATACATGAGCTGCTCAAATAACTTGATGTGCCGGAGTACGGGGTGTCTATGAATAATGAAGTCAAGGTGGGCATCTTTGTCGTAGCCATCATCGTTACCTTTATCGTTTTGGCTTTCCAGATAGGTGAGCTGCAATTCGGGAAGAAAGCAACGTACAACATCACCATGGTTTTCTCAACGGTCGAGGGACTGAAAATAGGCTCTCAGCTCGAACTGGCAGGAGTTCAGGTCGGGAGCGTAAAGGGGATATCCCTGAATAAAGATTATTCGGCGGTAGTAACGGCGGCAGTCGACGAGGATATCAGGATCCCCATCGACAGCACGGCATCGATCGCCACAAAAGGCGTGCTTGGAGATAAGGTCATCATCATAAAGCCGGGCACTTCCAAGAATACGATCGAACCCGAAGGCAACCTTGCCCGTACCTCCGTTCCCCCTTCCCTGGACAGCCTCCTCGAACAGATCGGTCAGATCGCAAGCAATCTGACAGAGCTGACCGGAGCCTTGAACAACACCCTCGGAGATGAAGAAAGGCTGCACGCGATATTGAGCAACTTCCAGCAGCTCAGTGAAGACTCTGCGAGCTTAATAGCCGAAAACAAAGAAGACATCTCGACAATCATAACGAGCATGAAAGATGTGAGCGTTGCCCTGGTAGATATTTCCGAGAATTTTACCGGTACATCCCGGGATTTAAACGATATCATGGGCACGGTCAAATCGGGCAACGGCACGATCGGAAAACTGGTGTATGACGACAGCCTCTACATTTCGCTCCAGAGCTCGCTGGAATCGCTCCAGAAGCTCTCCTCGAATATAGAGGAAGACGGATCATTGAGCATGCTCCTAAGCGACCCGACTCTCTACAACAACCTAGTAACCGTTTCCGAGAACATCAAGATCATTACCGATAACCTCGCAACCGGGAAAGGCACCCTGGGCCGGATACTTTCGGACGATGAGCTGTATGTGAATCTCAACGAAGCGGTCCGGAATGCGAACCTTGCCGCACAGGGTCTCAACGAACAGGTGCCCATCACGGTCATGGGAACGATCCTGGGCTTCATCTGGTAAGCAAGACATGCGTTACCGGCTGATTGCCTTCCTGACTCTCAGCCTCGTGATGATTTCTTTTCCCGGCGCGGACGGTGTGCGTGCCGCACATATCAACTTCTCCCCCCTTTTACGCTACGAATCGGACGACCAGCAGTATGACCTCTCGATCGCCGGCCCCCTCCTGGAGTTTTCATCCGGCTCAACGGCAGTACGACCCCTTTTCTACCGGGACGATACCCAAACCGACATCCTCTATCCCCTTGGCCGGAGCACAGCAAATAATTCATATTTCGTTCCCCTGTTCAAGCATTCGGATCAGAAAGATGTAGAAACCTTTGACCTTCTGCTCTTCACATACGGCAGATACCATGATCAGACTTATGGAGGGTTTTTCCCTTTCTACGGGAACCTGCTGAACCGCTTCGGCCACGACAGGATCCGTTTCGTCCTCTGGCCTCTCTACACCGAGACCGTCGATGACGACCAGGAGACCTACTCTATCCTCTGGCCGTTCCTGAAGTATTCGAGCGGCAGGGAATTCCAGATCTTCCCCCTCTACGGTTATGAAAAGACCATCAACTACCGGCATGACTACGTCCTCTGGCCCTTTATCCACCACAGGAGAGGGGTCGAGAACATAGACGCGTTCCTCCCCTTCTTCTATTACAGCCGGAACGACACCTACCGGGGAATATCAATCCTCTGGCCGTTCTTTACCTACAACCGCAACACCAGTCCTGAGCATACGAGCGTAAGCTTCCCGTGGCCCCTTGTACGCTATGCCTCCGGCGCATATGAAGAACGCGAGTTCCTCCCCTTCTACTGGTCGAAGATCGACGGGGATGCCTATCGGATGCAGACGATCCTCTGGCCTTTTTACCGGCACGTTTCAAGCTTTGATTCCCGTACGAATATCCGGCAGGATACCATGAGTATCCTGATCTTGGGTTCGAAAGCAAAAACGATAAAAAAAGAGGTGGTCGAATCCGAATCCCTCACCGTGTGGCCTTTGTGGCACAAACACAAATTTCCCGATCATTCACTGTGGTATTTCCCCTGGGTCTTTCCCTTTCATGATGAAGGCTTCAGGAAAAACTACCTCCCCCTGCTGACCCTGGCCAATGGAAAAAACACTCCCGAATCATCGGAGCTGGATATCCTGTGGCATACGGTTTCCTATTGCAGAAAAAATGCAGAATCGCGCTTTTGCCTGTCGTTCCTCTTCTCCTATGAACGAGGCCCGGAGTATGGACAGGTCGGATTCCTGTCGGACCTTTTGCACTGGAGATGGGCCTCCTCCCCGGAAAGAGAGTGACAGCGGCCTTCGGAAAGAGAAGCAACATTGAACACTCATTATTTCCTTGGCAGGGTTCTCCTCTTTTGATATATAGAGATGTGTCAGTACTGTATTGAACTGGATATGAGGGCGTAACGCGAGGTAGCAGATCATGTCGCTGACAAGAAGAGAGATCTTGGAACAGCTTGCACGACTCGGCATCAAGACACTAGGCGGCCTGAAAAAGGGCTGCCGCGAATACGAGGCCTATTGGTCGGATATCCTGGGGCGTCCTGCCCGCAGTCTGGTGTCCGATCAGAGCGAATCCTTGATCACTGAATTTTAAAGACAAAGGAACGCCTCACACCTTTGTATTATCTTCGAAAGCCATGTACCATTCGTTGAGAATATTCCCTTGTTTCGGTCCCGCCTTTCGATTCCTTCACGACCCTATTCGAATGCGACGAACCGTTCTTTTTTCGCAGCACAGACCGGACACTCATCAGGGAGAACGCCGTCTGATACGAAACCGCAGACATCACAGACGAAATAGGTAGTCTCTCTCTCTTCCAGGACGTGGTCCATCGCCTCCTTATATAATTTGGCATGGATTTCCTCTACATCCTTGGATTGGCTGAAATAGAGCGACGAAGCCCTGTCACCGGTTTCTTCAGCATACTTGATGAACTGATCGTAGGCTACGCCCGCGACTTTTGTTTCGGACTCGAAGCTGGCTGCAAGGTTTTCTTCCGTGCTCTTAATCTCCTTGAGCAGCCTCAAAGCCCTCTTGCCATGAAGCTCCTCTGAAAACGAGATCACTTGAAAGAGCTTTGCCAGCTGGGGATACCCTTCCTGCTGAGCCTTATCCGCATAGACTTTCAATCTCAGGCTCGCTTTGGATTCACCTGTATAGGCCTGAAACATGGCTTCACGCACTCTGTCATCCATATCACCCTCCTCTCCTCCGGCCTCATACCAAAGGACCTGTGTATTTTTTCAACACACTTGACAATCCTCCGACCTTGCGTATACCCAGCCTGGTCAGCGAAAAGTCATACCGCACGGGATCTTTTCCATTGATCTTTCGAAACCATGCCGTAATCTCCTGGGCGGTCCTCATGTCGGCCTGTGATCTCGAAGTCATGCCCAGCCCTGTGCAGATACGGAACATGTGGGTATCGAGGGGTATGATCAGCTTTGCCGGAGAAACGCCTGTCCAGCATCCGGGGTCGATTTCATCCGACCTGACCATCCATCGGAGAAAAAGATTGAGCCTTTTGCATGCGCTCTTCTTCTCCGGTATCGAGACGAGGCTGGTGTACTCGCGGCCGCTTCTCTTCCCTATCTCCCGGACAAAGCCAGACAGCGCCGGCAGGACGGTCTCATCATTAAGGTTAAACCCCGCGAGAAAGCATGCCTGGAGCGATCCATATTTCCGGACAGCACCCTGAATGCCGAGGAGGAGATCCACAAGCTCGGCGTCCGTCGTAAACCTATGCTTGAATCCGCGGAATGCCTCCCTCAAAGAGGCTTCGGAGGCATCTTCGAGAAACCCCCTCGGAGACGGACCCATCGCTTTCAATACGTTTCCCACGCTCTTGAGTATCTGCGGAACCCTTCCATAGGCAAGTGAAGAGGCGATCAGGCCTACGACCTCGCGATCGAGAGGGTCCTCATAAAAATAGAGCACCTCCAGGGGATCGGGAGAGATGAATTCGGCACGGTGGTATCTCTCGTAGATCTCTTGAATGAATACCCTCATGCCGGGGGAAGGTATCCGTTCCCTCTGCAATTCCTTTCTCGTTTTCACACTTTCAAGCCGTTCCTGCAAATCGTTACCTTTTTCTCTTTTCAATGATCGATCCTCTGGAAGCCCGCCATTGCGACAGGATCAGGAGATCACGCCTCAGGGGAGAATTCATCCTTCGAAGCGCCGCACACCGGGCAGGCCCAGTCATCCGGTAATTTATCGAACGGGGTTCCTGCAGCGATGTCGCCCTCGGGGTCTCCCTCCTCGGGATCATAGATATAGCCGCACACCTGACACACGTATTTCTGCATTCGTTCCTCCACATGGTTTTTTAAATTACTCTGATTCCTTACGCAATCTCTTTAAGCTTGGCCGAAATGGTCTTCCCCAGTTCAAAGCATGCCTTCAGAATCTCCTCATCCGGCACATACTTCGCTTTTACCGGCTCCGCAACAAGGTCTACCTTCATCTCTGCAAGGATATCCCTGATATGCGAGGCTGCTTCCCCGCTCCAGCCGTAGGACCCGAATGCCGCGCCGATCAGATTCTTCGGCTTCAGACCTTTCAGGTAGGTCAGGACATCCGCCATGGCGGGAAGCATGTTATTGTTGAGTGTTGATGACCCGGCAACGAGCGCTCCTGCGTCGAGGACCTCGTAGGCTGCATCGCTCCGGTGAAACGAGCCCATGGACATGACCTTTGTCGCGGTGCCCCCCTTCTCTCAGGCCTTCCTCGATGGCCCTCGCCATGAGCTCGGTGCTGTGCCACATGGTGTGATAGAGGACGACCGCCTTGTTTCCAGGCTTCTGCAGGGCCCACTTCCGGTACCGGAAAGGATCCTGCCCAAGTCCTTGCGCCATATCGGTCCGTGGTCAGGGGCGATGATATCGATGGGAATGCCCGCCTTTTCCACCTTATCCAGGAGACTGATGATGAGCTGCGAGTAGGGCAGGAGAATATTGGCATAGTAGGTTGCCGCTTCGTAATCGAGGATCGACTCGTCCACCTCGTCGGCAAACCTCTCCGACGATGCAAGGTGCATCCCGAAGGCATCCTGGGAGAAGAGGAGCTTTTCCTCCTTGAGATAGCTGAACATGCTGTCCGGCCAGTGGAGCATCCGGGTTTCCGTAAAGGACAGGGTGAGGTTGCCGAGACTGAGCTCCGTCGCCGTCCTTGACCGGCACGATTTCCCGGTCGATTCTGAAATGCTCCTTCAGCGCCTTGGCGCCCATGGCGGAGGCAAAGACCTTTTCCGGCCGGACCTCATCGATGACTTCTGGCAAGGCATCCGGAGTGATCCATTTCGGAGTGGTTCGATACGATATAATCGATGCGTTTGGGGTCGACCAGGGATGCCATCCGGGCCATCATCTCATTCCTTGAAGGGCGCTTTGACCGTATCCACGAGGGTGATCTTATCCGCCAGGATGAGGTAGGCGTTGTAGGTACTCCCGCGTTTGGTCGTGTAACCGTGAAAATCCCTGATCGTCCAGTCTATGGCGCCCACCCAGTAAACATGGTCGGTCAATTTTATCGGTTTGAAGACAGGCATGCAACCCCCCTATAAGGATAGATTCCCCAGTTTCTCCACGAGCATGACAATATGTTTCACTTCTTCGGCAATGATCTGGTCGATGGTATCCTTACCCAGAAGCTCAGGCACCGCCTTCTTGATGCCCGTATAAAATACGATCGAGTTCTTCTCTGCATCGATTGCCATCTTCAGGATGTCGTCCAGTGCGGATTTATCGGATATCAGATCAGCCTTATTCTTTTTGAGATCAAAGACCTTTCCGTCGGTAAAGGCCCTGATGTACGAAGCTGCCAGCTCATCGGGGTCGTACCCTTTATAGGTGTCGCTCAGGATCTTGGAGCGCATTCCTGCGAACGCCTCCTCATGTCCGATCTCCATGGATGCCAGACCGGAAAGCATTTCCTTTATTTCCGGCTCATTGAACAAGGAAGCGGCTTTCTGGTAGAAACGGGCACCCTGCCTCTCGATCTCTTCTGCCATCTCAAATATTTCGTCTGCATTGAAATATAATTTCATGGTCGCGATCTCCCTTATTTAATATTTTTATCCTATTATGTCATGGTTGCGCCTGAACAGGAGGGACAAAAACACGCTGGGCGAGTTCCCGGTCGAGCATATGCAGCCCGTGGCCGCTCTCGCCCATGAGTTTGAGCTGCTGGATGATGTTTTCGGCATTGGATTCTTCTTCGACCTGCTCATCGACAAACCATTTCAGCATGCTGTTTGTCGCGTGGTCCTTCTCTTTGAGAGAAAGATCGACGAGATCATTGATAAGCCCGGTAACCTTCTGCTCATGCTTCAGTGCATCCTCGAAAGCAGCCAGCGCCGATTTCCACTGCGCCGGCGGGCCTGCAACCGCTTCAAGCTTGATCCTGCCGCCCCTGCTGACGATGAAATTGTAGAACTTGTCCGCATGGGTCAGCTCCTCAAGGGCCTGAATACGCATCCAGTTTGCAAACCCTATGAGGTTGACGGAATTGAAATAGGCGTTCATGGAAAGGTACAGATATGCTGAATAGATCTCGGCATTTATCTGTTTATTGATTGCTGTTTCGACCTTTTTATTGATCATGGCACTCTCCTTGTATTTTACCTTCTTTTCCTTACTGGTCTGCCTTCCAGAGGCCGTGGAGGTTGCAGTATTCCCGTGCCGTTACCCGGCTTGCAGTGATGCAGAAAAACGCTTCGGGAGCTTCTCCCGGCTTGAGGAACCTGCGGTATGTCGTGCCGTCGGCGATGAGCTCGATCCACTCGATGTAGTGCTTTTCTTCCATGGGATGTGTCACGCTCCCAACCTTTACACGATACCCGTCAGATATTTTTTCCATGACCGGCACGTGCTTCTCTTTTTCTGCATCAACGGTATTTTCCGTAATAAGCTTCATGGGCTGTCCGCAGCAGACCAGTTCACCCTTGCCCTCATGAATTACCTCAACGATGTTTCCACATACTTCGCACTTGTAAATCTCAAGGCTTTTCGTCATGCCCATATCCTCCACTTATTTGTTAATGATAATCATTCCTATTAGTATCCTATCTGTCAAGTAATTACTTATTTTATTACAACAAGATCTTTAATAATCCATGAGGTTGAAGAGTCAAATCCGGCTAATGTAAAAAGTGCATGGATACAGTCTCTGATGATGCCGGGAGACGAGCTGAACAGACTTTGACGGCAGAACATATCAACTTTGAGTCATGGTAAAAATGTCAATTTCTGATCAAGCCTTAAGACGATTGTACAGTTATTCCCACCTGATTTTCCATATTGACAGTGGTGGCTTTGGTTGTTATTAACAAAACCGGACTTACGCCGAAGTGGTGGAATTTGGCAGACACGCTATCTTGAGGGGGTAGTGGGCTACGCCCGTCCGGGTTCAAATCCCGGCTTCGGCACCAAATTTTATACGATACTCAAGAAAGAGAGAGTCAGGAATACATGGCAAGAAAGTGTGATATTTGTGGAAAGGGCCCGCAGTCAGGACATAACGTCTCTCACGCTCAGAACAAAACCAAACGGGTCTGGCTACCCAACCTGCAGAGAGTGCGGGTCGATACATCTCAGGGCGCCAGGAGAGTAACCGTATGCACGCAGTGCATCAAATCTGGAAGAATACAGAAACATACGGCCTGATTCTTTTTTATCCAGGCAAGCTTTACCTCCTTTCCCATGCTTCATGAGAAAATCCAATGAAAGGGGAGCCTTATCCGGGCTCATCCCTTGGGGTCTTTTCTGCAGCCTTTTTAGATCATCGTTTAACGGGTATATTTCGTAAACATTAAAAAGCGAATACCCGGAGTCTATGGGGTTCAGACCGGGCCCCGGATGCACAAAGCATCTCAACACCTATCCGGGGGAACCCTTTGTTGCATCAAAGGCTGCTGTATTTTCCCTTGTAAGTCTGGTATAATTCTGATAATTAACCATTTTTGATTCCGTGCATGGTATTGCAGTGAGGAGAAGAAAATGAAGAACGTATCGTATATAGCGGCATTGCTGGCACTCATTCTCATATCCGGGTGTGCATCCTCACCCAAGCCCGTGAAACCGGTCGATGACACTGCATTTTACCTTGCACGTTTTGATAAGATCTGGGACGCTGCCACAGTTACCTTAAGCGAGGAATCGATCCCCATTGATTCCATGAACAAGGACAGGGGCGTCATCATTACGAAGTTCGTAAACTACTCTGTCGGCCCCCAGGCGCACCATGATATCGATGCCATTGCCCAGAAACCTTCCGCAGCCAGGCTGGCGATATGGTCTCAGGTGGGATATACCTTAAGCATCCTGATCACCCCCATCAACGATATGAGCACCAAGGTCAAAGTCACGGCACATATAGAGGCCTACGACAGGAATGTTTCCCAGGAATGGCATGAATGCATTTCCAATAAGGTCATCGAGAACAGGATCATCGAAAAGATCAGGACCCAGCTGTAAGGAACGCAGCACGAGAAAGGTCGCCCGGATGACGGGCAGATTGCCGCTTCCTATTGCCGCTCGATCTTTTCAACGCCCTTTAATTTTCTGATATCGTTAAAAAGATCCTTAAGCTCCGAGAGATTCTTCACCATAACCCTGAAGATGCATACCGAACTCCCGTGCACCACGGAGAAGGCCTTCATGGTTGAGATATTGATTTTCTTCTCCCCGATGGCTGCGGTAATGAGACCCAGCATGCCCGGTTTATCTACGCACGTCACCGAAAATTCTATCTCGTGGCTTTCCGAGATCTCCGTGTCCCACTCGACGGGGATGAGACGCTGTGCATCTATCTCTGCCACATATGAGCAATTGGACCGGTGAACCGTGATGCCCCTCCCCCGTGTGATGAATCCCATGACATCGTCTCCGGGTATCGGCCTGCAGCACTTTGCATACCGCACGAGGAGGTTCTCCACCCCCTTGACGACAATACTCGAAGAGTCCTGCTTTTTTTTGTGATCCGGCGTTTTCTGGGTTTTTTTCTGCTCTTCAGGCGCATATTTGGCCAGCACCTGGTTTACCGAGATCCTGCCGAAGCCGATGGCCATGAAGAGGTCATCTACATTTTTATGGGATGCCTCCTTTGCAAGCTCTTCATAATCGAGATCCTTGACCAGATGCAGACTTCTGATCTTCTTTTCCAGGATCTCCCTGCCCAGGGCGATGCTCTGCTCGATCTCCTGGGTCCTCAGCCACGATTTTATCTTTGTCTTTGCCCGGGACGTTTTGGCGATACGGAGCCAGTCCTTGCTCGGCCGCTGCTTGGATGACCTGAGGATCTCGATGACGTCTCCGCTGTTGAGCTTGTACCGGAGCGGCACGATCTTGCCGTTTACCTTGGCGCCGGTGCACTGGTTCCCGAGCTGGGTGTGCACGCTGTAGGCAAAATCCAGAGGCGTTGCCCCCACCGGGAAACGCCTTACCTCCCCTTTGGGGGTAAATACATAGACATCCTCGGGATAGAGATCTATCTTGACGCTCTGGAGGAACTCTCTGGGGTCTTTGAGCTCCTTCTGCCATTCCAGGAGCTGCCTGAGCCACGTAAGCTTTTCGCCGTCCTGCTCGCTCACCCGGGTCCCGTCCTTATACCGCCAGTGAGCCGCAATCCCCTCGTTTGCAAAGAAGTCCATCTCCCTGGTTCGGATCTGGATTTCTATCCGCTCGCCGCCGGGGCCGAAAACCGTTGTGTGGAGCGACTGATACATATTTGTCTTGGGCATGGCGATGAAATCTTTGATCCTCGATTGAATCGGCTTCCATTCGGAGTGGATAATGCCCAAAGTCTCGTAGCACTCCGCCACGGATCCGACGAGTACCCTTACCCCGAGGACATCATACACATCTTCGAAGGGGATCCCCTGCTTTTTCAGCTTCTGATACACGCTGTAAACATGCTTGATCCTGCCCTTGACCTCGGCCTTGAGCCCTGACTCACCCAGTTTAGACTGGATCTGGCCCATTACTTCCTTCAGGTACTCTTCCTTGGCCTTGGCAATGGAGTCGAGCTTGGTCTTCAGTGTTTTATACCCCTGCGGGTCGAGATACTTCAGGCTCAGCTCCTCGAGCTCAACCTGGAGCCAGTAGATGCCCAGCCTGTTTGCCAGCGGCGCATAGATGTCGAGGGTTTCCCGGGCAATCCTCTGCTGGGAGGCCGAGTTGTGGTACTGGAGGGTGCGCATGTTGTGAAGCCGGTCGGTGAGCTTGATGAGGAGAATCCGTAAATCCTTGCTCATGGCAAGGATCATCTTCCGGAAGTTCTCAGCCTGCTGCTCCTCCTTGGATCGGAAGTCGATCTTGGAGATCTTGGTAAGCCCGTCCACGACCTGGGTGACCTCCTCTCCGAACTGGGCGCTGATATCCTCCAGCTTGGTGAAGGAGTCTTCGATGGCATCGTGGAGCAGTGCCGCCACCACAGCGGTTGTATCCAGGTGCATCTGAGCGATGAGATAAGCGACCTCCAGGGGATGGTTCAGGTAGGGCTCGCCGCTCAGCCGCGTCTGCCCCTGGTGTACCCGGGCGGAAAAAACGTACGCCTTTTCTATGATCCTCTTGTCTGCATCCGAGATATATGCAGACACTTCATCGAGTATGTCATTGATCCGTACTGTCAATAATTTATCCTAACACCTTCACTCGTGCAAAACAGTAGTCTATTACCTCCTGGAGGGGGACTTTTTCAACGGTTCCGGAGCTCCTCTCCTTTACCTCGACAATGCCTTCCTTCAATCCTCTCGCCCCTACGGTTATCCGGTAGGGGACGCCGATGAGGTCCGCATCCATGAATTTCACCCCGGGCCGTGCATCCCGGTCGTCCATGAGGGTATCGATCCCTCGACGGTTCAGCTCGTCATAGATCCGGAGCGCCTCGCTCATGACCTTCTCATCGGTAATACTCACCGGAAGCACAACGACCGGATAGGGCGCGATTGGGACAGGGAACACAACCCCGTTCTCGTCCGCATACTGCTCGATTGCAGCAGCCAGCACGCGGCTTACCCCGATCCCGTAGCATCCCATGATGATGGGCTTGAGGTCGCCGTTCACATCGAGATAGCATGCATTCATGGCCTTCGAGTACTTTGTGCCCAGCTTGAAGATATGCCCGACCTCGATACCCCGTATGGCGCCCAGGGTCCCCTCTTCGCACCGGGGGCAAGTGTCGCCTTCCTGTGCATTCCTGATATCCGCTATAAGATTGATCTGAGCATCGCGGGAAAGCCATACGTTCCTGAGATGGTAATCCTCCTCGTTGGCCCCGGTGACGCTGGAACCTGATTCCAGGAGAGCGAAATCCGCGATCTTTTTTATGGAAAGGCCGACGGGGCCGGCAAATCCCCGGGGCGCCTTTGTATACTTCTCGATGGTAGCCTCATCGGCCAGTTCCAGCGTCTCGCAGCCTGCCGCCCGTTTGAGCTTTGCCTCGTTCACCTCGTGATCACCCCGCACCAGGGCAGCGACGATCCCTTTGTCAGTTGTATAGATAAGGGTCTTGACGAGGTCTTTCGGGGTAACCCCGAGAAACCCGCATACCTCTTCCACTGTCCTGACACCCGGGGTATGTACCTTTTCAGGGCTGCCTGCAGGGGATGGCCGCAGGTCAAGGGACGCGGGCCGTGCGATCTCGGCCTTTTCCAGATTCGCTGCGTAGCTGCATTTCGCGCAGCTCAGGATGATGTCCTCTCCGGTAGAGGCCAGGACCATGAATTCATGCGAGAAGTTGCCCCCGATGGGGCCGGTGTCTGCCTCAACCGGCTTGAATTTGAGCCCGCATCTGCTGAAAATGCGCTCGTAGGCTTTGTACATGGCCTCGTAACTCTTCTCTGCCCCCTGGTCATCGATGTCGAAGGAATAGGCATCCTTCATAATGAATTCACGGGATCGCATGACGCCGAACCGGGGCCTGATCTCGTCGCGGAATTTCGTCTGGATCTGGTAAAGGTTGACCGGGAGGTCACGATAGGAATGCACCTCGTCCCTGACGATGGAGGTGATCACCTCTTCGTGTGTCGGACCCAAGGCAAACTCGCCGCCCTTCCTGTCTTGGAACCTTAAGAGTTCCTTTCCGTACACGTTCCACCTGCCACTCTCCTTCCAGACCTCGGAAGGCTGCACCGCAGGCATCAGAACTTCCTGGGCGCCGGCCGTATTCATCTCCTCCCGGATAACCTTCTCCACCTTTCTTAAGGCCTTAAGCCCATAGGGAAGGTAGGAGTAGATGCCGGAGGCGAGCTTCTTGATCATGGAGGCGCGAAGCATCAGCTTATGGCTTATGACCTCCGCATCCCGCGGGTCTTCTTTCAGCGTATGCAAAAACATGGAAGATAATTTCATTTCGATAACTCCTTCTTTATTTCATCCAACAGACTCTTCGTGATTTCCGATGTCTCGATCCTGCGCAACGGCTCCCCGCGGACGAACAGCATAGCGCCGCCCTTGTCGCAGGCAACCCCGAGGTCCGCTATCCTCGCCTCTCCGGGGCCGTTCACCACACATCCCATGACTGCCACCACCAGGTGTTCCTTCACATCTTTCAAGGCATCTTCGACTTCTGATGCGATAGCGGCAACATCGGCATTCGTCCGGGCGCAGGTGGGGCAGGCGATGACCCGCACCCCTTCCTTCCGTAGACCTATGCTCTCCAGGAGCACCCGGCCTGCAAGAACCTCCTGAAGAGGATCTGCGGCCAGCGATATCCGGATAGTGTCTCCGATACCTTCCAGCAGGAGCGCCCCGATGCCGACAGAGGAACGGATCGCACCCGAAAAAAGGGTTCCCGCTTCGGTCACGCCCAGATGGAGCGGCCAGGTGCAGATACGGGCAAAACGCCGGTAGGATTCGATGGTCTCCAGCACATCCGAGGACTTGAGAGAAACCTTGATGGACTGCACGCCCATATCTTCAAGCATGCTCACATACTGCCTGGCATTCTCCACCAGGGCTCCAATCCGGTCGTTTCCATATGCATCGAGGATACTCTTCTTCACCGAACCCAGGTTTACCCCGATGCGAACCGGGATACCTGCTTCATTAGCTGCCCTGGCCACGGCCATGACCTTTTCCGAGCCGCCGATGTTTCCGGGATTTATTCTGATGCCGTCCGCCCCGCTTTCAATTGCAGCGATGGCGAGCCTGTAATCGAAATGGATATCTGCCACGACAGGGATGCGGACATCTTTCTTGATATCTTTAAGGGCTGATGCAGATTCCCCATCCGGGATGCTGATGCGTATTATGTCGCAGCCTGCTTTTTCAAGGGAATGGATCTGGGATATGGTCTTTCCCCTGTCCCTCGTATCCGTATTCGTCATGGACTGGATCGTAACAGGTGCGCCATCGCCTATGGGCACGGAACCCAGAAAAATCCTTTTCGTTTTCTCTCGGTGGGACTTCATTACATTTTGACTATCATATTCATCCTTCGGACTCAAGATTGGAACATCTTTAAACGATAAGGTCTTAGATGATGAGAAAAGCACTTGACGAGATTAAATCGATGCTGGATGACATCGATATCCCTACGTTACCTTCTATCGCGACTGCCGTCATGGAGAAGACCCTCGACTCGAAGGTGAGCGCCAAACAGATAGCCGATCTGGTGGAAAAAGATCAGGCACTGTCAATCAAGGTGCTCAAAGTGGCAAACTCGCCTTTTTACCGGAGGATTCAGGAGATATCCACCATCCGTGGGGCCGTGGTGCTGCTGGGGTTCAATGTGCTTAAGAGCATCGTCCTGAGCATAAGCGTGATCAATATGTTCAGCAGCAAGGACAAATGTGCCCTGGATTTCTACAAATTCTGGCAGCACAGTATCGCCTGTGCGGTATGCGCAAAAAATATTGCTGCGAAGATCTTCCCCTCATCGGCGGAGAATGCCTTCATTGCCGGGCTTCTGCATGATCTGGGCAAGGTGGTAGCCGACCAGGTCCTGTGCAAGAATGGAGAATACTCCGAGGTGCTGGAGGTCATGAATCGCGCCAACACCGATATAATCGAGGTAGAGCAGAACATCATCGGTGTAGACCATGCAAGCCTGGGCAGGTGTCTCATGGAGAAATGGAACCTGCCTGCGATTCTGTGCAAGACCGTGGGGTACCACCACAGCATCGCCGAAGTTACCAATGACGATGAAGCCGGACGGCTCTGCGCCATCGTGCATGTTGCCGATATCGTGACAAACCACCTGGGGCTCGGCATAGGCCAATCCGACAGAGGGTTTGTCGATCCTTCTCTCCTCTCCCAGATGAACCTGACAAGCCACGATATTCAGGATGTCTCCATTTCGCTGAAAGACAGCATATCCAGCATCAGCGAAGAAATGGGTATACCAAAGGCAGAGCCGAAAACGTATTTTGAAGTCCTGCAGTACGCGAATGCCCAGCTCGGGAAGCTGAGCCTCGACCTCGAACAGAAAAAAATGGCCCTGGAACGGAGGACCGTCGAGCTCTCCAGCCTCAACCAGATGAGCAGCCAGCTCCAGTCATCGCTGAAGCTCTCCGACATTCTCAACATACTCACTGCGAGTGCGCTCACCATCCTCGATGCAAAAAAGACCCGGTGCCTCATGCGCCTGAACAATTTAAGGATCATGATTACAGAATCCTTCTGGATCAGCAATACCCCCCAGACGAAAAGCGGGATGACAGGCGGGACCAAGGAACTGCTCGACCGCACGAACGGCGTCTACCCCAAGGGCATCAGTTTCATCCACGCGCCGCTGAGGGTGGACAATAAGGTCATCGGCGTGATCGAAGCCATGCCCCAGGAACATGCAGGGCAGGATGAAATGAACCAGAAACTCCTGCTTCTTCGAACCATTGCCGAGGTCGGGGCCCAGGCTATCCAGAGGGCAATGCTCATCACCAAGAACATCAAGGCCCAGAGACTCGCTGCGGTTTCAAAGACAGCCATAGCGGCCAATCATGAAATCAACTCACCCCTTACCACGATACTCCTCAAGCTCGATATGCTCACCAAAGAGGCGAGCGCGAACAAGAACATGATCGGCAACCTGAATGAAGTCAAGGCCGAGGCAATCAAAATCAAAAATGTCGTAAAAAAGATGCTGGAAATCTCTGATGTGGTGGAAACCAACTACATCAAGAATGAAAAAATGCTGGATCTTCACCACACTCCTGAGCAGCCGAAGCAGCAGCCGGCTGATGCACACGCAAATCCTAAAAAGACGTTTCATGAAGATGCAGCCGGCTTTGAAGATTATCTTGATAGTAAACATCAGAACGCAAAGACATCCGGCGAAGAGAAAAAAGAACCGGCCATGGGCACCGACAACCCGGGGTTCGAGGATTACATGGAACAGCAGGTAAAAGAGCTGAGCAAAGACATCACGACCGTCTCCGGAAAACCCTCGTCCTCAGGTACACCAGGCTTCGAAGATTATCTCGATTAACCCCTCCCATTTTTCATCCTCTCGCTAGATTCCTGCCTATCCAATATTATACATGTATGATAAGGGAATTACAGTATACTCTGCTTTGCCATTATGAATCACCGGAGGTTGCCATGGATGCACTCGTCAACGGTAGAGGCCTTGTGAAATGGGGAATGTACAGCGAGCCTGTGGGCAGGATCAACTATGAGGATTATCCTCTGGAAACGCCTCTCGGCTTGCGCATCCCCTCCGTATTCAGAAGGTTTCTGGCGAACCAGTTCCATTTCATCGGGATCATCGGCCCGGAGATCCTTGCAGGGATCGGGATAGTGGATCTCAAGTATCTCTCAAACGGTTTTTTCTACCTCTATGACCGGGAGACCGGGGAAATCACGGAAACGAAAAAGATCGCCCTTCCCTTTTCATCCACTGCCATCGACCCGTTCCCCGAGAAGCCGAGAAGCGTTTTCAGAAGCGGCAAGATGGTCATCGACATGAAAAAAGACTCGCTGAAAGCGCTGGGGAAAGACCTGTCCCTCGAGGTCTCGCTCGACCCGAATTCGACCTCTCCTTTAAGGATATGTACCAGGGCCGGGTACAGGGGATGGGTGTATACCCAGAAGACAAGTCCTATGCGCATAAAAGGGAGCATGACACACAGATCCAGCCGGCACGACCTCTCATCCCCTGCCTATTGGGCACTCTCGGACTGGACATGCGGCTTCATGCGGAGGAATACCTGCTGGAACTGGGCATCGACTGCCTTCAGCCTCGACGATGGGAGAAGCCTCGGATTAAACCTCTCCTGCGGGGTTAATGAAACAAGCTATACGGAAAACGTATTCTGGATCAACGGAATCATGACCAAGGTGGACACGGTTGACTTCGAATTCGAACGCGGGAATCTCTCTTCGCCGTGGCACATCCATTCCTGCGACAAAAAGATCGACCTGACTTTTCATCCCGAGGCCTCCCGCGAGGAGAAGATCAACGCCCTGCTCATTGCCACCAGGTTCACCCAGCTGTTCGGGGTCTTCGAAGGGACTTTGAAGACGGATGAAGGTGAGGTAATCCGCATCGACTTGTGCCCGGGCTTCGCAGAGGACCACTTTGCGAAATGGTGATCATGCTTCGCTGATCTGATTCATCCAGTCGCGGTACATCACCGAGAGGATGATGTAGTCCTTCTCATTGTCCACATCGAGCGCAGCGCCTCCTACGGTCGTCTTCGCGATTTTGAACCGTGCATTCAGTATCCGGGAGATCAACCGCTCGATCCGGGATTGGGTAACAGGGAAGCTCACGATGCGGGCGGCCCGCCCGAAACCTATGGCCGAGAGGCCTGCGGAAATTTGGAGTGCAAGGTATATCCACAGGGTCTGGATGATATTCCCTTTCCCGAGCCTGATGATCTCGCCAAGAGAACGTATGATATAGAAGGGCTCCCTCTGATAGCGGTACTCATATGCCTTGAGCACCAGATCAATGCTCTCCAGCAGGACGAACGGCCTTGCCATATGAAGATTGTTCTGCCGTACGTTGCCGTCCCGCAAGTGGAACGTGGCCATCTTGATCCCCGGCCTCCCCTTTCTTGGGCCGAAGAGCTTCAGGATCTCCTCGGAGGTTGCCCCTGCAACATAATCATACTTCTCCATATCGCACTGGGATATGAACTCCCGGATCTCCTTCACAGAGATGAGGGGGATATCACCGGAAACGAAAAGGACATGCTTGTTGCGGTATGCCTCGATAATTTCTGGAGTGAGCCTGCCCGTCTGCCGGTATTCGTCAATCGTGTTGAGGAACCCTTCCCAGCCGTTCTCGGCAAGGCTTCTTTTCTGTTGGACAATCCGCACATCGAGATCGCCGATGACCTCCTCAAATGCCTCCTTGGGACCGATCACGACGATATTATCGATCTCGTCGCACTTCAGCAGCACCTCCACGATATGCCTGATAATCGGTTCCCCGGCCACATCGAGCAGCGCTTTGTTCTTTTTGAATACCTTACGTGCGGCTCTTCCGTCACCGGCAGTAATTACGACATCGACTCCCATAATCCCCTATCAATAAAAAAGATTTAACTATGTCAAGATGATTGATCCCTGTATCTCCTGATCGAACCGGGCATATCTTAAGAGATAATGCAGTTTCGAAAGTAAATCAAATGATAAACATTTTGAGGATATAAAAACGATGTGATTATCTTCGGCTTTCAAGGACCGATGTGAGCTTTTCGATGAGTCTGTCTTTCCGTATCGGTTTTGCCAGGACCGCATCAGCGCCGCAGTCCGTTGACGAGCAGAGCCCATCCGAATCAGTTGCCATGCCGGTAAAGATGATGACCGGGATATGGCGGGTATGCTCATCGGATTTAAGGCGCCTGCACGTCTCAAAGCCGTCGATGCCGGGCATGCTGACATCCAGCAGGATCGCGTCGGGCTTTTCTTCTACTGCTGTCCGGATTCCATCCAGACCGTTATAAGCGGAAAGAAAAGTGCACTCCTTCATCATCTTCTGGATGATCGCATTGATGATGCTGTGAACACCGGGGTCATCATCGACTATCAGCACTTTTTTCATAAAACCTTCCCACTTATCAAATATATCGGTTCTATAAGAATGTATCGTACTATTTCCCGATCACTTAACCATTATATATTATGTATGCCTAAAAGGCAGCACCGGCTATGTTTTTACCCCAGGGGCGCTTCTCCATACGAGAATGCCTATGAATTTTCGATCAATGCTTGACATCCATGCACAATGTCGGCTATATCCGAACCCTATTTAGCAGGTAAGGAGAATTAAGAATGAGTACGTTCATCGCAAAGAAAGACGAGGTCGAGAGAAACTGGGTGCTCGTCGATGCCAAGGACAAAGTCCTGGGCAGGCTTGCTGCCGATGTTGCATCCATCTTGAGGGGCAAGACAAAGCCCACCTATACGCCTCATACCGATGTGGGAGATTTTGTCGTGATCATCAACGCCGAGAAGATCAAGCTCACCGGAAACAAAATGGAACAGAAAATGTATTACAACCACAGCGGATACAGGGGCGGACTCAGGGAGCGTACGGCTCGTCAGGTTATGGAAACGAGGCCTGAGGAGATCATCAGACATGCAGTCAAAGGCATGCTTCCCAAGAACAGCCTCGGGAACAGCATGCTGAAAAAACTCAAGGTATATAAAGGCGAAGCCCATCCCCATGAGGCTCAGCAGCCACAGGCGATAAATCTTTAAAAGGGAAGAAGATACACTATGGCAGAACGGATCTATGCTACCGGCAGAAGGAAGAACTCGACGGCACGGGTATGGTTATCCCCCGGAACAGGACAGTTCACGATAAACGGAAGACCTCTCGACGAATATTTCGGCAGGGAAACCTTGAAGATGTCCGCCATGCAGCCGTTTGAAATAACGGATACGAAAGGATACTTCGATGTCTTTTCCACGGTGAGCGGCGGCGGTATAGCCGGTCAGGCAGGCGCTCTCCGCCACGGCATATCACGGGCCATGTCCGAATTCGACACAGAGAAGTACAGGCCTCGGCTCAAGTCTGCAGGGTTTCTCACCAGAGACCCCAGAATGGTGGAGCGGAAAAAGTTCGGGCTTCACAAAGCACGAAAGAGACCTCAGTTCAGTAAGAGGTAGTTCTCCTTGTCTCTATCTATAGGGATCCTGGGTGCCACAGGATATACCGGTGCAGAACTCATCAGAATCCTGCACAATCACGAGGGCTCCAGGATCACCTACTGCTCCTCAAGACAGTATAACGGTAAAAAGATCGCCGATATACTGCCCTTTTTTCAGGGTACCTTCGATATCGTCCTTGAAGATTTCGATGCCCAGGCCGTGCATGACCGGTGCGACGTCGTTTTCAGCTGCCTGCCGCACGGCACAAGCATGGATTTCATCTCCCGGATAGCGGATCCGGTCAAGGTTATCGACCTGAGCGCCGATTATCGTATCCGCGATCTCGATACCTACAAGGCCTGGTACGGCGAGCATACCTCTCCCGAGACACTTCGGAAGGCTGTTTACGGCCTGTGCGAGGTATACCGGGAGGAAATCGGGCAGGCCTCACTCGTTGCCAATCCCGGCTGCTACCCCACGAGCATCCTGCTCCCCCTGATACCGCTCCTGAAAGGTGGGATGATTGACGGAGACGGGATCATAGCCGACAGCAAGAGCGGCGTATCGGGCGCCGGCAGGGGCCTGAGCCTGAAAAGCCATATCTGCGAAACCGGAGAATCTTTCTTGGCCTATAAGGTCGGAGGTTCGCACCGCCACATCCCCGAGATCGAACAGGAGCTCGGCGTTGCTGCAGGAAAGCCGGTCACCATCGAGTTCACGCCCCACCTGATCCCCATCACCAGGGGCATGCTCTCCACGATCTATGTATCTACGGAAGCAGATGAATCCTCCCTGAAGGACTGCATTACCTCCTACTACAGGGATTCGCGTTTCGTCCATGTGTGGAAGCAGGATTTCCCTTCGACAAAGGATGTCCGGGGGACGAACAATTGCCTCATCGGCCTTGCAAAGAATGACCGGACGAAAAATGCCGTCATTGTCAGCGTGATCGACAATCTCACCAAGGGCGCATCGGGCCAGGCTGTCCAGAGCATGAACATCATGTTCGGCTTGCCTGAGTCCCAGGGTCTTGACTACCTACCCCTATTCCCTTAATCTTAAGCAGTATAAGTGGAAATTATTATACAGGGCTTCCACGGGAGCATCATCAGGGAGACCCGTCTTGTCATTGATCCGTAGGGTTTCATAAGCCGACTTAAGAGAGTTTCACCATACTGGCATACTGTGGAGGTACGATCATGAGCGATCCCGTACGCAGACCTGTCATTGCCGGGAGTTGGTATCCTGACGATCCTGCTACCTTGCGGGATGAAATCACCCGCTTTCTCGAAGAGGCTGTTATCGGGGATATCCCCCGCAAACCGGCCGCGATCATCAGCCCTCATGCGGGATATATGTATTCAGGCCGGGTGGCTGCCCATGGATACAAGGCCGTAGCAGGCCGTGCTTACAACACCGTGGTCGTTATCAGTCCCTCGCACCGGGCCTATTTCCCGTATGTCTCCGTGTGGCCCAAAGGGTCCTTTTCCACGCCTCTGGGAAGCATCGAGGTGGATGAGGCCTTATGTGAAAAACTCATGGATGCATCTGTAATCTTTACCGACAACACCCGGCCCCATGAAACCGAACACGCCCTGGAGATCCAGCTGCCGTTTCTCCAGACCGTCCTGCCCTCCTTCAGGCTCTGCCCGCTGATCATGGGCCGGCAGGACCTGGAGCTGTGCCGGGAGCTGAGCAACTCCCTGATGGCTTCCATCGATAATCCTGAAGATGTCCTCATCGTGGCGAGTTCCGACCTCTCGCACTTCCATCCTGCCAAAACCGCAGAGGCCATGGATGCCCGTGTCGCAAAAAACATCGAGCAGCTGGCCATACAATCCCTGGAAAACGATTTGAGCGGGTCTGAGAGCGAGGCCTGCGGCGGCGGGCCCATCATGACTGCACTCAGCTATGCAAAAGCCCTTGGACGGACGGAAGCGAAGATACTCAAGTATGCCCACTCCGGGCACATCACCGGCGACAACACCTCGGTCGTCGGATACATTTCGGCTGTAATCTTCTAAAAAACGAGCTCTTCCTTTATCGCGGTTTGAAGGCGCTCCTGCAGTAGATATGGGCTGAAACCTGCGGAAGGTCACACGTCAGCGTGGATCGACAACATTCCCCCTGTTCAGGAGAAAGAGGGGATCAAGCGACCTCTTGGTATTTCTGACTTCATCTGCAGCCCCATTGCCGTAGCATTTCAGAAAGTCCTTTTTTTTACGCTTTCCGGTGCCGTGCTCGCCCGAGTATACCCCGCCAAGGGCAGCTGATTTTTCCACGATCTTATCGTACACCTCCAGGGCTTTGCTCAGCTGGTCCTTTTCCGGCATGATGGAGAAATGGAGGTGACAGTCGCCCAGATGGCCGAAGGAGAGGTAGTCGAGCCCCTCGGAGCCGATGAGCTCATTCGTATAGCGCAGGAACTCGGAAAAATGCCCGGGAGGCACGACCGTATCTGTCAGGATGGTATGGGTCCCCCGTCTCTTCACGACCTCGATGGAATTGGCGGGCATCGAATGCCTTGCATCCAGAAAGAGCGCACGATCACGGTCCGTCGCCATGATCCTGACCGCTTCCCCCTCGATGGAGCAGGGGCTGCCAATAAGGATATCCAGCCACTCCCCGGCTGCCTGCTCCAGGGGCTTGTCATAGAGAGGCACCTGAATGTAGATCCCCACCTGATGCTCGGAGCTGAAAAATTTCTTCTCATGATCCATGTACTTCCGGCTGTTCACCCCGAAGTATTCCACCGCCGTGAGAGCGCTTAAGTCTCCGGAGAAGAACTCTTTGAGGTAGAAGAGGAATGCGACCGCCACATTCTCATCGGGCAGGGAAAAGAAGATGTCGAGATAGTCTTGGGGCCGCTGCTTCAGGCGTAAGGTACATCCGGTCACGATGCCGAAAATGCCTTCGCTTCCTACGATCAGGTCGATGAAATCCATCAACCCGTCCGGGGATGAGAAAGGGCCGCTCGCGTTCTTTATGGCAGGCCTCCGATATCTCGGTACGGGGAGCACGGTCTCCGATCCGCGGTGACAGAGCAGGAAGGAGCCGTCTTCCGATACATGCTGTCCCCGCCGGGAACGTACCATGAGCCCGCTGGGCAGGAGCACGTCGAGGCCGGCTACCCAGTGCCTCATGGCGCCTTCCTCCCCGGGGGTGAACCCCGAGGCATTGCCGGCAATGGTTCCGCCCACCATGGCATCGGCCCTGCTCGTGGGATCAACGGGGAAGATCAGTGTATTCCCGGTCTGTCCGAGGACGGTGCTGCGCATATCTTCGAGTATAATCCCTGCAGGGCTCCTGACGATCCTGTCGTCTCTGTCCGTACTGACCGGTGGAAGCTTCATGCCATCGAGCGAGATGACCATGCCCCCTTCCGGAGTTGCGCTGCCGGTGAGATTCGAACGGCCGCCGGAAACGGTAACCGGTATCCCCGCAGAAAAGCATGCCCGGAAAAGGGCGGCGCATTCCCCCACAGACCTTGGCCTTGCCAGGGCAGCTGCGCTCCCGGGCAGGTTCGAGCTGTCCGAGACATAGCCTGCAACGATATCCCTGTCGAGCTCGATCCTCGCCAGGCCTCGATCTTCAAGGAATGCGGCAATGACGGGCAGGGCCTGCACCCCCTGATTGCCGCTGCACACCCGGTCGATATGCAGATACTGCTCCCAGGGGATAACCTCTTCCGGCAGGATCTTTTTTGTGCTCACGCTCGTGCCCTCATTTTTCCTTCCCAGGTTAACAAGATACAGATACCGGGAAAAATATCCAGGGGTTTAACGGATTGTTACAGGATATACGACAGGACATTGAGGCCGGGCCTTGCACGGTGTTAAAGGTTCGCCTATTGACAAACAGGCGCAAACCCTAAAAAATGGAACGACCAGTAAAACACAAACAGCACCAGTCATGAGGTACATCAAGACAAGGACCGGAGGTTGTCCATGGCGAGAAACACCAATATCCATCCCATGCTTTCCACGCTGCCGCCGTCTCGGATGCGGAGAGGCAAGGTGGTATCGGCCGAACAGGCAGTGCGCGCAATCCAGGACGGAGATACAATCGCGACCGGCGGTTTCGTAAGCATCGGGGTCCCGGAAGAGATCCTTATCCATATCGAGGAATGCTTTCTCGAGACGGGAAAGCCCGGGAACCTGACTCTGGTCTATGCCGCAGGTCAGGGTGACGGCAAGGATCGGGGGCTGAACCATTTCGGCCACGAAGGACTGGTCAAGCGGGTGGTCGGAGGACATTGGGGCCTGGTGCCGAAGCTCGGCAAGCTGGCGATAGAGAACAAGATAGAGGCCTACAACCTCCCCCAGGGGGTCATCTCCCACATGTTCAGGGATATTGCAGCCCACAAGCCCCGCACGCTGACCACGGTAGGCATTTGGACCTATGTCGATCCCCGGTTGGGCGGAGGGAAAATCAACAGCGTCACGCAGGAAGACCTTGTCGAGATCATGAACTTCGACGGCAAGGATTACCTGGCATACAAAACCTTTCCCATCAACGTGGCGATCATCCGGGGCACGACCGCCGACACGGACGGCAACATCACCATGGAAAAGGAGGCATTGACCCAGGAGGTCCTGTCCATCACCATGGCGGCAAAGAACTCAGGCGGGTTTGTCATAGCCCAGGTCGAGCGTATAGCCGAAAGCGGAACGCTCAATGCCAGGCAGGTCAAGGTCCCGGGCATCCTGGTGGACTGCGTCGTGGTCTCTCAGCCCGAGAATCACTGGCAGACCTTTGCCGTGCAGTACGATCCCTCGTTCAGCTGCGAGGTCAAGGCCCCCATGGGGTCATTGCCGGCCATGGAGATGGGTGCACGGAAGATCATCGCCCGCAGGGCAGCATTCGAGCTCAAAGGAAACAGCATCATCAACTTGGGCATAGGGATGCCCGAGGGTGTATCCAGTGTGGCCAACGAGGAGAAGATCATCGAGTATATAACCCTGACCGCGGAGCCGGGCATCATCGGCGGCGTACCGGCAGGAGGCATGAGCTTCGGCGCAGCCACCAACCCGGACTGCATCATCGACCAGCCGTACCAGTTCGATTTCTATGACGGAGGGGGGCTGGACTGCTGCTTCCTGGGCCTCGCCCAGGCCGACAAGGAGGGGAACCTGAACGTGAGCAAATTCGGCACCAGGCTGGCAGGCGCGGGCGGGTTCATCAACATCAGCCAGAACGCCCGGAAGGTGGTGTTCGTCGGCACCTTCACGGCAGGAGGCCTCGAAGTATCGGTCCGGGACGGAAAGCTTGCCATCGAGAAGGAAGGAAGGGAGATAAAGTTCCGCGACCGCGTGGAGCATATCACCTTCAGCGGCAAGTATGCAGCCATGAAAGGCCAGCCCGTCTATTATGTGACGGAACGGTGCGTGTTCAGGCTCTCGGATAAAGGCATGGAGCTCGTCGAGGTTGCTCCCGGCATCGATATCGAGAAAGACATCCTGAAGAATATGGAATTCGTGCCGCTCATGGACAAGCCCCCGAAGCTCATGGACAAGCGGATATTCGAAGAAGGGCCCATGAACCTCAAAGACTGCATCTTCGGCCTGACGCTCGAAGAGCGGCTCACCTACGACGCGCAGGACGATCTCTTCTTCGTCAACTTCGAAGGCTACAAGATACGGACCCAGGAAGACATCGAGAAAGTCGAGGAAATGGTCGCAGGCATCCTCTCGCCCCTTGGCAGAAAGGTTTATACCGTCGTGAACTATGACAATTTCGACATCCTGCCCGAGCTCGTGGATGAGTATACCGACATGGTCAAGAGGCTCGTTGACAGGTACTATACCGGCGTGACCCGCTACACCACGAACACCTTCCTGAGGATGAAGCTGGGAGACGCGCTGAAAGAGCGCAAGCTCGCGCCCCACATCTACGAGACCAGGCATGAGGCGAGGAAAGCCCTCAATAAAGTCGCCTGATCATTGGACCAGCCTTAAGTTCTCCTTCAGGTGCTCATCGATCAGGGTAACGGCCTCGAGTGCCTTTTCATCGACATCTGCCATCACAGAAGCCGAAGAGACGGTATCCACCTCTTCATGTTTTATTTCCGGCATCCAGGCACCGTTTCCGGAAGTGGTCAGAACGATGAATTCGTAATAGTACGGGTTTGCCTCGATGTAATTCAGCACCTCCGGATCCAGGCCCCGGGCGATACAGGTGCTGACGAGCACGATGCATGAATAATCCCCGGCATTTTCCCGGGAGAGCGCATCAATGCCTGTACACTTCACATACACGGGTCTGCCCTCATAATATCCCCGGATCCTCTTCACGAGGGCGCTCTTGAACCCGCTTTCCCGCGAAGCGACCAAAACCCGGGTTTTGGTCGAAGGATCGTTCACCTGGAAAAGCTCTATATCCTTCTGTGGCCACACCTTCCCCGGCATGCTGCAGCCCATCTGGATTATCAGGAATAAAACAAGGAACATGCCTGTTTTTACAAGGGTATTTTTCATCTGCCTTCCTCTCTTCATATCAATCAATAATATTTCATTATAAGAAAACGTTTTTATTCATCAATGCCGGTCAGAACCATAACATAGCCGGAATACCGACCAGTACCCGACAGATGCGGCAATGGAGGCTCGAAAGCCGCGAGCGCACAGACCTGCTGATATGCGAGAGCGTACATGCTCTCTGTCATACCCGCAAACGGCAAAGTGCACGTAAGACTTGTAGCTATAAGGATTCTCCGTCCTTTTGTAAAAGAACGTCGATTTAGGGCTTGGCGCCTAAGCTCAGGCTCGCATGCACACCCCGAGGGCTATCCGGCCCATGCAAACCTGCCAGCGCCGGGTAGGCTCCTTATTAGCCTTTGGACGGGATGGATGCGATCTCCTCATAGATATCTATCGAGGGATTGCCGTCGAGAAGCGGGCCGATCGTTCCGAAAAGCTCTATGAAATACGGCGTGGAGCTGTGGGCGCTTAAGGCCGCTTTGTCTTTGTATTTTTCATAGAAAAGGAACTTGCCCGGTTCCTTCTTGGCACGGTGAAGCGCATAGGCAAGGGTGCCTTCCTCTGCCTCAACCTTATTAACGATCCCTGAAAGCGCATTCTCCAATTCCTTTTCCTTGCCCTCTTTCGCCTTGAGCACGGCTATTACGGTAAGCATCGTATTTCCTCCCGGAGCAGCATCTTATCTTTTGAATACTACCACTTATCAGCGTGCGGCACACCAGAAAAAATCAAAGTTTTCTCCTTTTAAGATCCTTCCGGGCATGCCACGGCTTGAATTCCCGATCTCCACCATACAGTATGTTTTCTAAAAGGGGCATCGTGAAGTGTCTCATTCCACTCCCCCTCTGCAGTTTTCCCCGTGGGCAGGCACACGGAAGGTAAAAAAATCTGTTTGATGGGTGCACGACGCATGAAGAGCGATAACCTGACTTACCGCGTAGTCATCTCGGGTTCCTACGGCGGCCTCAATATGGGCGATGAGGCAATCCTCGAGTCTATCATCACCCGGCTTCAGGGTTCCCTGCCTGTCGGGATAACCGTCTTTTCCCGCAACCCTTCAGACACCATGCGCCGGTATACCGTGAAGAAGGCAGTGGATCCAGGGGAATTGACTCGGAGCGAGGTCATTCCCGAGATTGAAGGGCTTGATCTCTTCATCCTCGGAGGAGGAGGGATCATTTACGATGCAGATGCAAAGACCTATTTACGGGAAGTCGCCATAGCCCATGAGGTCGGGGCGCCCGTGATGGTATATGCTATCAGCGCAGGAGATTATCGACTGTACGGGAGACGGAGATATGGCGGCGCACGCAGGAGCGTCCTATGAAATAGGCAGGGAGAGGGACGGGTTGGTGCAGCCCATGACCCTCTACTTCAGGATGACGGATATTGAAAAGGCTGCATTCCAGGCATATGTGAAAAAACATCCGGATCAGTGGAAAGGCGTACACGGTCTCTGGGACCTCATCAGTGAGGCAGAGCAGGCAGGTGAGAAGTGGATTTGCGAATGGCCTTTCCCTCCTTACCGTCTATCCTTGAGCAGATCGCGTATCTCGGTGAGCAGCGTCTCTTCTTTCGACGGACCGGCGGCTTTTTTCTCTTCAGGACGTCTTATTACATTGATCCCCTTAACCAAAAGGAAGATTGCAAACGCGATAATGGTGAAATCAACGACGGTCTGGATAAACTTGCCGTATGCCGGCACAACGGCCAGCACGCCTAAGCTCGCTGCCTTCATGGTGAACACGAGGTCCGTGAAATCGACCCCTCCTATGATCATGCCGATGGGAGGCATGACCACGTCCGCAACAAGCGAGGAGACTATCTTTCCGAATGCCGCCCCGATGATGATGCCGACCGCCATGTTCCTCCCGAGGAGCGCATGACGGTTCTCGATCAGTTCAGGGAATGGGTTGATACCCCCAGGATCAGGATCCCGGATAAGAATTCACTTGCTGACAATCACGGAAATATCGCCGGTACGCTTCAGAACTTTGATTATGACATTGTCTTCGTGCTGCTCTGCGGCAAAATCGATAACCGAATCCCCTACGGCAAGGTTTCTTATGAATACCGCTTTCAGAGCCTCGGGCAGATAGGGCTGGCTGAATATGATCTGCCGGTTCATGGCATGGATGGTGAGTCCGAGGCAGGACTGCAGGAGTGAGAAGATGCTCGCTGCGGACCAGGCCTGCGGCGAACATGCGACCGGGTAGAGCGTCGGCCCCTGGTTTGCCCTGAGCTCAAAGCCGCAGAAGAGCTCGGGAAACCTGTTCAGCTCGGTAAACTGGCTCATGTGGAACATGGCGTTCATGATGCGCCCTGTCTGCTCCTTGAAGCCGTATCGGGAAAACCCTTCGGCAATCATGGCATTGTCGTGGGGCCAGACGGAGCCGTTGTGGTACGACATGGGGTTGTAGCGCGGCTGGCCCTTGGCAAGGGTCCGCACGCCCCACTCGCTGAAAAAGGATTCGTCCATCAGAGACTCGGCAACGATGCGTGCCCGTTCATTGGAGGAGATGCCCGCGAACAGGCAGTGTCCCATGTTGGATGTCCTCACCCGGCAAGGTTTTTTCTCCCGGTCAAGCGCGAGGACATACCCCGGGAGATTCTCATCCCAGAAGATATGTTCGAAGTTCCTCTGCAGCTCTTTTGCCTGGGTAAGGATCTCGAATGCAATCTGCTGGAGCCCGAGGTGCTGGGCAATGAAAGCAGCCTGCCTCTTTGCCGCGAAGATGTATGCCTGCACTTCGCAGATAGCGATGGGGGCTTCGGCCAGGTTGCCGTCTTCATGGAAGACCGAGTCGGGAGAATCCTTCCATGCCTGGTTCCTGACCCCGAATTCGGCTTTCTTCGCATACTCCACGAACCCGTCTCCATCCGTATCGCCGTAGATATTGATCCAGTCAAGAGCCCGCTTGATATGTGGCCAGATCGTTTCGACAAACCCTATGTCCCCGGTCCTCTGGAGGTACCGTCCTGCAAGCAGAATGAAGAGAGGCGTGGAGTCGGCGCTGCCGTAATACCTGGCAAAGGGAAGCTCTTGGGTGTTGGTCATTTCCCCCATCCGTATTTCATGGAGGATCTTTCCCGGCTCGGAATCCTGGGTGTCATTAAAGCTTTTCGCCTGATTGTTCGCCAGATACTCCAGAACGCCTTTGCTGATGTCAGGATTGAACCAGAGCGTCTCCATGGCCGTGATAAGGCCGTCCCGCCCGAAAGGAGTGGAAAACCAGGGGATACCCGCATGGGGGTACATGACATTACCGCCCTCATCGGTGAGCAGCATCCTCAGATCCGAGACGGCACGCTCCATGACGGTATTGAAATACTCGTTCGAGGTCCTGATGCTGCACTCTTTGCCGCGAGCCATGCGGAAAAACCGGGAGGATGACGTATATGCATCGACATAGGAAAGCATCGGCCCGATATATTCATCGCCCTCGGAAAGACAGGATATCACGGTCTCGAATTCCATCTCCCCATGGGTATCCAGCGCGACATCGAACGCCGCTTCGTCTCGCTGTAAAGAATCCGGCTCCCGCGAGAACTCGATGCGGGTCGTGCGCAGGATCCCGTCGAGCCCCAGGTAGGGAAATTCAAGTGAGCGCGGGCTTGTAACGATTTCACGGAATTCGCCTTTCCGGACGCGCTTCATCCCCCGGACCTCGAAGATGTCTGCAAAATCGCACGCGAACCTCAGTGTAACGGATATTGACAGCCTGTCCAGGCCGAAATTCCTGATGCGGTACTTTTCATAGCACCGGCCTTCCCAGAGAAACTTGGAACGGAATACATGGACCGTGCCCCTGGGGATCTGATCATCGGGGCTCAAGATGAGATCAGGATTGGTGAGGTCTACGGTAATCAGGTGGTTGTCCCTCGTGACATCCGAGCTCAGGAGCAGCGGCCGTTTGCCTTCGATGAAAAACTGCTGCCCCGATAAATAGCGGGTGCCGTTGTGGAAGATGCCCTGATTGTCGAAGACGACCGAGCGGATATCGCCAAGGCTGTCAAACACCGCAAACGTATGCGACTGCTTTACGATGCGGTTCCGTTCAGCGCCCAGGGCAGACGTTGCCAGGACATAATGATTGCCGGAAACCTTGATGACATCTTCCATGCGTAAATCTCTTAGGTCACATCCCCTCGCCCATGAGTGCCAGGTATACCTTTTCATACCGGTCGACCATGGCTTTCACCGAGAAACGCTCCCGAGCCTTAAGATAGCAGCCCTCTCGGTCGATCTGTCCGACTTTTCCGACCGCTTCCACCAGTCCGTCCACATCGTGTGCGATCAGACCGGTCACTCCCTCGTCGATCAACTCCGGGACCGCGCCGAAGGGGCGTGCGATCACCGGCGTTCCATTGGCCATCGCTTCGATCATCACCAGCCCGAAGGGCTCGGGCCACTCTATGGGAAAGAGAAGCGCCATGGCGTTCCCGAGCAGAACTGCCCGCTCCTTATCTCCGATCTCACCGATGAATTCGATCAGGGGATGATCCAGTTCCGTCTCTATTTTCCGGGTGAAATAGTCTTCGTCTTCTTTGCCGATCTTCCCGGCCATCTTCAGGGGAATGTTCGTTTTCTTTGCCACCTCTATCGCCAGGTCGGGACGTTTTTCCCGGGACATCCTGGAGTAATATGCCAGATACTTTCCTTTGCCGGGATAGAGCCGGAAGCAGTGATCGGGCAGACCGTGATAGATGGTATCCATCCAGTGCGCCTCTAAACCATCCAGAGGGAGTCGCTGACTGTTGCTTACGGATACCAGAGAAATATCAGGATAAATCTTCAGCATAGGTTCCCAGTAGGGAAGATCGAGCCTTCCGTGGAGGGTGTGTACGGATGGCGTCCCGAAGAACCTGCTGAAGGGAAATGCAAGGTATTCCAGGTGGCAGTGTATGATGTCGAACACATCAGCCTTTGCCGAGACCTCCGTCAGCTCCATAACGTGAAACGCGTAGGGATCGGGCCCATGATCATCCAGCCGGATGGCATTGGGTATCACACTGCGGAGTTCCGCCTTTGTTCTGGAGTCGCCGCTTGCAAAGAGCGTAACCTCATGCCCTCTCCGGACAAGCTCTTCGCAAATATAGGATACAACCCTTTCCGTGCCTCCGTAGAGCCTTGGCGGCACAGGCTCATATAGGGGTGCAACCTGGGCAATCTTCACGCTGCTTACACCCTCCTTCACCCTTTTAGGTGCTGTCTCTTTCCCGTACTGTTTCGAAAAAGGTTACGATGAACTGACTTCATCAGCCAAGGACAACCTCTGCCGGGGCTAAACGATACAACAACGTCTCTTGCGTCTCCTTGCAATGAGCCTGCAGCAACGCTTTTTTTTCACCATTTTTTGTGCCTCCCTAGATTGATTTTTTCTCCAGGTCCCTGTTCGCAGGGGCTTGGATCACATGCCCGTCAGCATCGAACCGTGACCCGTGGCACGGGCAGTCCCAGGTTTCTTCCGCATTGTTCCACGAAAGCATGCACCCCATATGCACGCATACCGGAGAAACGGCATGAAGGTTTCCCTGGCTGTCCTTTGCAACCGCCGTTTTCGCATCTTTACCCTGGAAGACTCCCCCTTCTCCCGGCCTCAGGTTCTGCGTATCCAGATGATCGGAAATCGGCAGCAGGCGATCTTTCACGAAGCTCTTTGCAACTTGCAGGTTTTCCTTCGCAAATTCGAAGGCGCTGCTCGGTTTGAAGCGCAAAGGGTCATAGAGGGAAGCCCAGTCGTTTTTCCTCCCAAGGATGGCATCCGAGAGAATCATTGCCGCCACCATGCCGTGCGCCATTCCCCATCCTTTAAATCCGGTAACGATATAAATATTTTTGTGAATCGGCGAGGCCTGCCCGATATAGGGGACGTGATCCGGGGTAGAATTGTCCTGGGTTGACCAATGGTAATCGATGGACTTCACATCGAAGCTGCTGCGGGCAAATCCTTCGAGATCCTTATAGAGTCGTACGGTATCTTCTACCATGCCGGTTTTATGATGCACCCCTCCTACGATGAGTATCTCCCCACCTTCGATGGGATTTCTGCGAGCGGAACGAAACGGTTCTTCGATACTGATATACATCCCCTCCGGGCAAGGGGTGTTCAGCCTTACCCCCAGGACATACGACCGGTAGGGATACAACCGTGAAAAATAAAAGGCCGGGTCATAGAAAGGATAATTTGTGGCAATAACAACATCCTTTGCACGCACAATGCCGTTATCCGTTACCACATCAGAAAAGGACTTGCCTTTTCGAATGGTTCTGCACCGGGTATTTTCGAAGATCTTTCCCCCTGCTCCCGTAAATTTCAGGACCATTCCCAGCAGATATTTCCTGGGGTGGAACCTGGCCTGGTCTTTCAAGCAAACCGCTCCCCTGACAGGATACGGCAGCGTGGTGGTTTCCGTAAAATACACAGGAAGCCCTGCACTCTCGGCAGCTCTGACCTCCTCTTCTATCCGGCTGACCATCTTATCAGAAGAGGTATAGGTGCAGGAGAAATCACGACGGAAATCACAGTCTATACCTTCCTTATCAACAAAGTCCTCGATCTTATCGATGGCCGTTTGATTGGCTTGGGCATAGATCTGGGCTCCCTCGCGTCCGAACGTGGATATCAGGCTTTTGTAGACAGTTCCGTGCAAAGCGGTTATCTTTGCCGTCGTGTTTGCTGTCACCCCTGTGACGATGCCTCGGGCTTCGATCACCGCGACATTCAGGCCTCCCTCCTGCAGCAGCATGGCCGTGGTCAGACCCGCTATGCCTCCTCCAACGACCGCCGCATCCACATGGAGGTCATGACCCGGCTTGGGAAAATCGGTCTCCGGCGTAGTATCAGTCCAGAGGCTTGTGGGCTTTCCCTGCAGGTCTGCCTTTGTTTCCGGCAGTTTTTTCCGTTGATCATCCATGGCATTACTCCATTGTTTATTGGTTTATGAGCTGGACCGCCAGTTATACAAAGACGGGTATGGAAGAGATGTGCAGAAGAAGTATCCTTCCCGATTTCAAATACCCGTATGGTACGCTGTGAAAACCTGATTCCCATACCTCCGATACACAGTAAAACGAGCCAAAAGCATCTCCGTTCGGCATAGGAGGAAATTGATCCTCAAGGAGGTACAGATGGCTCGTATAACTGATGATAAGAGGTGTGGATAATTTTACAAGCAGCGGATGAGGCTTGAGAAAATGCGCCTGAAACAAAGACCGTTCGCAGGACACAGGTGGCTTAGGGGATTGAAAATCGATATCCCTGCCCGTCGGTCCGGAGGTTATGTTATTGCACGTCCCCTCCCCCTGAAGTACGTCACGATAAAGAGAATAAAAAACAGGATGAGCAGGATTTTAAACAGCAGGGATACAAGCCCGAAAAAGATTTTAAAGGCAAGTATGCCGGAAATGATGGCTGCGATAAGAAAAAAGATCGGCATGGATTTTACTTCTCCTTTTCAATCGATCTGCTGTCGGCTTTTCACCACGGCTTGGCTTATTGATCATGCATGGATACCGGTTGTCCATGTGCAGGCGGTCCGGTATATATCCAAAGTGTCTTGTCCGGACCGGGCCATGACAAAAATCGAGCCATATGTATTTCCTTTTCGGGCTGGCTGTTACTCATCCCTTCCGGGTAATGCATACGGCTCGTGTAAGTTATAATATGTGGTGCAGTATATATCTCAAGTCGGTTTATTCTGCCTCTCTACCGGCCCATGGAGTCACTTGTGAGCCATGCTTTATTTCAATAATATATTGTTCCTTTCTGCTTCACTTTGAGGGAAAAGTGACGATTCTTCCCGGCCTTCCTCATAGGATGCCGGTGCATTTACTTGAATGCTTGGCTATTCCCATTAGACTTTATTGTATAAAAACTGACCGTATCAGGTATGGGATGTGTCAAGCTTCCTTATAGACTCCCTCGTCATCCTGCTGCTGATCATCGCAAACGGCGTGTTCGCCCTGGCTGAAATAGCCGTGATCTCAGCCCGCAGGGCGCGTCTGCAGCAGCGTGCCGACACCGGTGACAAAGGCGCCCGGATGGCTCTGGCACTGATATCCGAGCCTACGCGATTCCTTTCGACCGTTCAGATCGGCATCACCCTGGTCGGCATACTGGCGGGAGCATTCGGCGGTGCAACTGTCGCAGGGTTCCTCTCGGCTGAACTGATGTGGATTCCGGTACTCGGACCCTATGCCTATGCCGTCAGCCTGGGAGTAGTGGTGCTGGTCATCACATACCTGACGCTGGTTATCGGGGAGCTCCTGCCCAAGCGGATCGCACTGAGCAACCCCGAAGGCCTCGCCTCGGCCATGGCCCGGCCCATGCGGTTTATCTCGGTTCTCCTTGCCCCGGTTGTCTATCTCCTGAGCGCTTCGACAGACCTGCTCGTCCGGCTGCTCGGAATCAGGCAGGCCAAGGAGCTGCCGGTAACCGCCGAAGAGATCAGCATCCTGCTCGAACAGGGCGAACGGGCGGGCATATTCGAGCCCACGGAACAGGATATCATCGAGAGCGCCCTGCGCCTTGACGACCTGCGAGTGAGCGCGATCATCACCCCGCGCATGGAGGTTGTCTGGCTGGATGTCGACGACGCCTTTGAAAACATCCTGGCCACGGTCGTGAACAGCCCGCATACCTCATTCCCGGTGGCGAAAGAGAATCTGGACAATGTCATCGGCGTCGTGGGAGGCCGCGATGTGCTCACCCGGCAGCTCATGAGCCCGCCCGCCGACATACGCACGCTCATGAAGCCCCCGGTGTTCGTGCCCGAGAGCAAATCGACGCTTGAGATGCTGGAGCTGTTCAAGCAATCGGGGCAGCACATGGCCCTGGTAATCGACGAATTCGGGGGCACGCACGGCCTGGTGACCATGACGGATATCGTGGAAGCGCTCGTAGGAGAGATCCGCAGCCCCGGCTTGCCCGAAGAGCCCGAATCGATACGGCTTGAAAACGGGGCATGGCTCATGGACGGCCGACTGCCGCTCCAGGAGTTCATGGAGCACCTCGATATGAGAGAACTGCCCGAGGAGGCAGAAGAAGGGTTCGACACCCTGGGCGGGTTCGTCATGGCCATGCTCGGCCGGATTCCTACCGAGGGTGACGCTTTCGAGTACGCGGACAAGCGCTTCGAGGTGGTGGAGATGGACGGCAAACGGGTGGACCAGGTGCGGATAAAGCCGCTGCCTTCCCAAAGGCCGACTGAAAAGGGAGAACCGGAGCCGGACAAATGAAGTACCCTCGGATTGTTAGACCTAAGTCCCCTCCCCCTGTCCCTCTCACGACCCGCTTTGCGGGTGCCCCGGGGGCGAGGGAACTTGAAATACTTTGGCCAGGGGGCTATTATTGTCTCCCCTTATGCAAAATTGACAAGGTACCTGGTCCGACCTGAATGGGTCAGATCACGGATGCCCGTCCCTGAACCACTGCGGATGCGAAAAAATATAGCCTTCCCCATACTGCCGGTGCATGTCCTTATTGTATCCCATGACATTTTTGCTGCTGACCAGGACCGCCGTCGGCCACCACAGCCAGGCATCTTCGTAATTGCCGTAAAGCACCTTTTCAAGCTCATGGTAGATCTTTGCCCTCTTTGCCTCGTCCACCGTGGTTCTTCCCTCTTTGATGAGTGCTAACGCCTTCGGGTTATTGCTCCTGCCGTTATTCAAGGGGCTGGCAGGATCGTAGAGCAGCGTGGCGGCGTGGTCCGGCTCCTGAATCCAGGGGTAGAGGTTTCCGATCACGTCGAAGTCCAGCTTCCGGAAAGGCTCGATCATCCCGGTGATGCCCAGAAAGACCGGTTGCCACGTGATCCCGACCTTTGCCAGCATGGCCATCACGGCCTTTGCAAAGGCCTGGGCCTCGGGTGTATTGAGGGTAAAGCCTTTTATGGTGAGCCCGTTCGCATACCCGGCCTGGGCAAGAAGCTTCTTCGACAGCCCGGGGTCATAGCTCACGGGCTTCAGGTCCGGATTATGTGCCCAGTGGTCGTCGGGGTACACGCAGCTCGACACCCTTCCGAGCCCGAACTGGGTCCCCATGACCAGGGCCTTCCGGTCTATGGCATGGGAGATGGCCTGACGGACCCTGATGTCCGAGCACGGCCCCTTCGCATGGTTGAAGGTGAGAAACACCAGCCAGTTCATGGGCATGGCTCCGGAGTTGAAGTTCCGATCGTTTTTCACGAGCCGGTACTGGGTGGCATCGAGCAGAATGAAATCGAGCTTGCCCGCCTTGAGGTTTGCCAGCCGGACGGACGGATCCGGGATGACCGAGACCCGGATCCCGTCGAAATACGGCATGTCGGGATGCCCTATGCTCTTGCCGAACCACCAGTCGGGGTTGCGCTTCAATTGTATGTAATTATCCGTGCTGGCAGATTCGAACATATACGGCCCGGTGCCGACCGGGTTGATATCGAGCGGCCCGGCGCCCTTAGCAAGCTCCGTGTATTTCTTCAGCTGCGCCTCCAGGTCGACCGTGAGCTGAGCCGCCTTGGCCGCCTTATCCGGGTCTTTTCCATTCTTGGCCTTGCGCCGCGCAGTGACGAGCTCCCGCTCGATCCTTTTCGCCTTTGCTCTTGCGGCATCGCGTTCAAGGGCTTTGGCCGAGACGGCATACCCGGGAACGCTTGCCATGGTCCCCAGGAACGATCCCCAGGGCCTCTTGAAATGCCATCTGACCGTGTACTCGTCCACCACTTCGACCGACTTCAGGGGTTCGATCCAGGCTCTGGTCCAGGCCATGTTGTCCCTGTCCATGATCCAGTCCATCTGGTATTTGAGGCTCCGGGCATTGAACGGGGACCCGTCGTGGAACATGACGCCCTTCTTTAGCTTCATGACCACGGTAACGTCATCGATGTATTTCCACGACTCGGCGAGCCAGGGTGCGTCGGCCTGTAGCTGCTGTCGAAGTGGATGAGCCTTTCGTACATATAACTCATGGTGGGCCAGTCCAGGACAGGAAAGTGATTAGGGTTCATCACCCCGATGTATACCGGAAAGGCTATGCGCAGGTTCCCGCCCCTGACAGGCTTTGCGGGAGAATATTTCGGGCCCCATTCCATCCAGCCCGGTCTCGCCTTCGGATTTTCCTGCGCCCGGGCAGGCGGCAGGGCGATCATCCCCAAGGAAGATGAGCACCCCGCTTGCGATGCAGGATAGCGTGAACAGTATCTTTTCGCATCAGTTCCTCATGACCTCCTTGAAACGTTTCAGCGTCTTATCATCCCGAAATGGCAGGCGACCATGTGCCCGCTTGTATCCAGTGCTTTCAGCACGGGCTTGGTCTCCCGTGCAGATCGTTTGCGCCAGCGGGCAGCGGGGATGGAACCTGCACGCGTCCGGGATATTGAGCAGGCTCGGCACCTCGCCCCTGTATCATGCAGTGCTCCCGTGTCGTACTCGACTTCCGGGTCCGGGATGGGCACGGCCGAGAGCAGCGCCCGGGTGTAGGGGTGCCGCCGGGTTATGGTACAGGTCGCCGCCGGTCCGCGATCTCGACGATCTCGCCCAGGTACATCACGGCGATCCGGTCGCTGATGTGCCTGACCACGGCAGGTCGTGGGCGATGAAGAGGTAGGTGAGGCTGAACCTTTCCTGCAGGTCTTCCAGGAGGTTGATGATCTGGGCCTGGATCGACACATCCAGGGCGGATACCGGCTCGTCGCAGACGATGAAGTCCGGCTTGACCGCCAGCGCCCGGGCTATGCCGATGCGCTGCCGCTGACCGCCGCTGAACTCGTGGGGATACCTCGACGGCCATGGCCGGGTTCAGGCCCACGTCTCCAGCAGGCTTCCGACCCGGTCGGCGTATTCGCCTCTTCCCCTTGCCAGGTTGATGGATCATCAAGGGCTCGCCCACGATGTCGCCGACGGTCATCCGGGGGTCCAGGGAACCGAAGGGGTCCTGGTAGATGATCTGCATGTGCTTCCTGAGCTTCCTGGCTCATACTTCCCGAGCCCGGTGATGTCCGTGCCCTCGAACAGTACCTCTCCGCAGGTCGGTCGCTCGAGCTGCAGGATGGTCCTGCCGGTGGTGGTCTTGCCGCAGCCGCTCTCGCCCACGAGCCCGAGGGTCTCCCCCTGTGGATGTGAAGCTCACGCCGTCGACGGCCTTGAGATCGCCGATCTTTTTCTTGAAGATCACTCCCTGATAGATGGGGAAATGCTTTTTCAGGTCTTGACCCGGATGAGGACATCACTCTGTTCATGTCATGCATCGAGTCCAGCACGCCGCCTCATGGTTTTCGGCGATCTTCCTTCAGAGACAGGGGCCTCTTCCCTGCACCGGTCAAGCGCATGCCTGCACCGCGGGTGGAAGGCGCAGCCCGGGGCAGCCTGGCAGAGGTCCGGGGGCTGACCTTCGATGGGCATGAGCTTCTGCCTGATGTCCTGGTCCAGCCGGGGCACGGATTCCATGAGCCCGACCGTGTACGGGTGCAGCGGAGTCGCGGTAGAGGTCCCTGGTCACGGCCTTTTCGATGATCTTTCCGGCATACATGACATGACCCTGTCCGCATACCGGGCCACGATGCCCAGGTTGTGGGTGATGATGATCAGGGCGGTCCCGTGGTCCCGGGTGAGATCCTTTCATGAGCTCCAGGAGCTCGGCCTGGATGGTCACGTCCAGGGCCGTGGTGGGCTCATCGGCAATGATGAGCCTGGGGTTGCAGGCCAGCCCCATGGAGATCATGGCCCGCTGCCGCATGCCGCCGCTGAACTGGTGGGGAAAGGCGTTGACCCTGGCTCGCGGCATCGGGGATCCGCACCATCTTCAGCAGCTCGATGCATTCCCGGAGCGCCTCCTTCCTGTTCATGCCCTTGTGGAGCATCAGAGGCTCCATGACCTGGCTTCCGATGGTCAGCACCGGGTTGAGCGAGGTCATGGGTTCCTGGAAGATCATGGCGATCCGGTTGCCCCGGATGCGGCAGATCTCGTCTTCGCTCAGTCTTCAGGAGGTCCCTGCCCTCGAACAGGACCTCGCCCTTGACGATCCTGCCCGGCGGGTCCGGGATGAGCCCAGGAGCGAAAGGGCACTCACGGTCTTGCCGCAGCCGCTCTCGCCCACGATGGCCTACGTCTCTCCTTCATCCAGACCGTAGGAGACATCGTCCACGGCCTTGACGATGCCGTTATCGGTAAGGAAATGCGTGGTCAGGTTTCTGCACATCGAGCAGCATATCTTTTACCTTATTTCATCATCCTGTCATTTCCGCGGAGCCGCGGGTCGAGGGCATCCCTGAGGCCGTCGCCCATGAAGTTGAAGGCCAGGACCGCCAGGGTTATCATCAATCCCGGCGCAATGGAAAACAGCGGCACGATCTCCAGGTAGGAATAGCCGATCCGCAGCTCGTTTCCCCAGCTCGACGTGGGCGGCTGGACGCCTAGCCCAGGAAGGACACCGCGCTCTCCAGCATGATGTTTCCGCCCAGCGCGATGGTGGTGGTAACGATGATCGGGGCCATGACATTGGGCAGCAGGTGCCGGAATATGATCCTGAAACCCGAGGCGCCCATGGCATGGGCCGCCTCCACATAGGGGAGCTCGCGCACCAGCATCACCTGGCCCCGCACGATGCGCGCGAACGCGGTCCACGCAAGGATCGTGATGGAGAGGATGACACTCTCCATGCCCGGGCCCATGGCGGCCATGATGGCAAGGATCAGGACCAGGGCAGGCATGCACATGAAGGTGTCGGTGATGCGCATGATGACCATATCGATGATCCCGCCCTTGTAGCCCGCTACCAGGCCGAGCAACACGCCGATAAGGCCCGAGAACAGGGTGGAGACGGCGCCCATCATCAGGGTTACCCGCGAACCGTAGATGACCCGCGACAGCAGGTCCCGGCCCACGTCGTCAGTACCGAGCAGGTGCTGCCGGGATGGGCCTTCCAGGACATGGTAGAGGTCCTGCTCGTTCGGGTCGTACGGGGCAGGATGAGCGGCGCGAATACCGCTACAAGCATGAGAAGACAGCATGATGGCCATGCCTATGAGCGCTATCTTGTGTCGTATCAGGGCACGGAATACAGCTTGTGAGGGGGTCGGAGGCGGAGCAGGCACGTCATCCCGGTCGAAGAATCTCTATCCGGCTTCATTGTTGCATCCTCACCCTCGGGTCGATGTATCCGTACAGGAGATCGACCATGAGGTTCACGGTCAGGATATTGAGCGCAACCATGACCAGGGTAGCCTGGATGACCGGGAAATCGTTTGCGAAGATCGCGTTTACGCCCATGCGCCCCAGGCCCGGGATGGCGAACATGTACTCCACGATGAAAAGACCCGGCCACCACATAGCCCCAGGCAAGGCCGGCGATCGTGACCACGGGTATCATTGCAGGCTTCACCGCATGCCGGAGGATCACGCCTGTCCTGTGCAGGCCCTTGGCATATGCCGTCCGGATATAGTCCTGGCCCAGAACCTCCAGCAGGCTCGACCGTACAAACCTGCAGAGGAGCCCTGCCCCCTGGGTGCCCATGATGAAGGTGGGCATGGCAACGGAGAGGAGGTTGCCGCTCATGCTCTCGGAAAAGGGCACATAGCCCGACGGCGGAAAGATGTGAATCATCACGGCAAAGAGATAGATCATGACGATCCCCTCCCAGAACACCGGGATGGAAATGCCGATGATGGCACCGATCGTCAGCGAGACGTCGAGCCGTGAATTGCGCCTGAGCGCAGAGATGATGCCGAACGGGAACCCGATGATGCACGACCCAGAAGCACCGAGCCTAAAAAAGCTCCAGGGTGATGGGCAGCCGGTGCATGAACATGGCGCAGCACCTCCTCGCCGCTCGCTATGGAAATGCCCCAGTCTCCCCGGATGAAGTTCGCGGCCCAGACGAGGTACTGCACGGGCAGAGGCTTATCCAGGCCGAACTGGGCTTTGAGATCCTCCATGACCTCAGCATCCACCGGGCCCATCCGGGAAGTCATGAGCACGGCCTGCACCGGGTCTCCGGGAAGCACCCTTCCCAGCGTAAAGATGAAGATCGATATGAAGAAAAGGATGAGAAACGAGTAGAGAATCCGCCTGAGGATGTACTGTCTCATGGCTTCCTGTGCATGCTGCGGCCATATTCACTGAAGGACGGAATCGCGAATACGGCCATGGTTTATTGGAAATAGTCGTCGACGTGAAGCAGCAGTTCCGCCGCCTTCTTCTTTACCGCCGCGTTCGCGAACGCATCTTCCGGCAGGATATCCGGCGGCGAGGAGACGATCTTGTTCAAGGTGGCGACAAAAGCCCCCTGTCCTTGGTCTGGACCGCATAATACCTTGCATAGAGAAACTGCCACAGAAGGTACTTGGACTCCGATATCTCGAAGGCCTCCTGAAACTGCTCTTTCGCCTCTTCAGGCCGGCCGCCGAACATCTCGGGCCGGGCACGTAGTACGTACCGAGCAGCGCATGGACGCCGCCGTAATAGTATGTATCATCGATTGCAAGGATGCGGTCCATCATGGCTTCGACCTTGGGAAGGTCTTTCAGGGCCGACGGGTTGTCGGCATGCGCGAGGTTGATCCACGACATCCAGCTGTTCGTCGCTATAAACAGCGGCGCGACGTCCCTCTTGTGGACGGTCTTCAGGGCGCGGGTAAACACCTCGATATCATCCTGCGCGAAGCCCTGCTTGAAGGTCTTGTTCAGCATGAGGTTTCTCAATGCATAGTCCCGTGCCTTGAGATAGAGGAACTTCGCGCGTTCCTTGTTCTTGTCTTCCACGGCGAAAAATGCATACCCCATGTTGGCCTCTGCCGCGCTCGTGAGGAGATACCGGTTTTCCGGCGATACCCCTATGAAGCCGTCCATCTGGATGAGCATTGCCGGCATCGCATCCATGACCAGCTGCGAGTCGCGGTTCTTGTTCGTGGCGCCCCGCATCTCCACCATGATGGGCTTCATGCCGTCGACCGACATTCTGGCGATCTTCGCGGCACATCCTCCCGTAAGGCTGACCGAAACCACCAGGGGCAGAACGTGCAGCAGGACCTTACGAATATGCATCAAAACCCCCTTTTAAAACCCTTTGTCGTATCAGTATATGATTATGTCCAGACACTCGATATCAATACAATAAAGCATTGCCTTCCGGCTGTACAATGAAAACTATTCTTCATAGGGCCAGACCAGCCTGCAGTCTCCATAGTCATAGCCTATAACCGGTCCGATTACCGTTACCTTTTCAGGGCCTTTGAACCCTATGCCCAGCCCGAAGACTCCCTGATTATACCCGGCCCCCAGCTGGATGCGATGGGTCTCTTTTCCAATGCCGATGCCCACCCCGATGCTCTGGTCGCATCCTGGTTTTGCATTGAATTGGCTGAAGCCGATGCCGATGATGAACTTCCCGATGGGAAGGCCCAGCCCGCCCTTCTTGCAATCACAGTCAACATCCAGATCCTCGGCATAGGCAACAGTGCCGCAGCCGATTAAAACGATGAGCAGCAATGTCCCGAAAATCCTCTTCATGCGATAAACCTCCTGATAAAAATATCCCTTTTTTGTTTTTCCCCACGTCCCCTCTACCCCGGGGCACCCGCAAAGCGGGTCGTGAGAGGGACAGGGAGAGGGGGTGTTTTAATAATAAGGCCTTACAGAGTAAATACTACCCTGATTAATCCCGAATTAATTTTCAATAAAGCCCTGCTGCCCCCTCTCCCCATCCCTCTCCCCCGAAAACGGGGAAGAGGGGGCAGGAGAACCACACGGCGCATAATCACATGCCCCATTGTGTGTAACTTAGACGTATTTATCAGGCACATGTTTCGTTTATATTACCGGCCTTAACCGTTCTTTGCATATGTAACTTTATTTTGTGTAATATTCATTGACAAAGGGCCGGGAATAATTTATAGGACGGACTAGTCCGTTATGTTTTATATGAGGAGCTGTTTGAGAATGGATAAGGACGATCAAGGATCATTACATTTCGAATCCGGGGGAAGGCGATTCGATCTCTACGCCGAAGTAGGGAAATATTTCTCTCCGGACGGACACCCGGACGAAGATACCTTCCGCACCCACATCAGGGAAAACATGTCACTCATAAACGCAAAAGCCAAGAACAGGGATGACTTCGAGAACCAGGCCGGGGAATGGCTTTCCTCGCTCCTGGAAAAGATCACCGGCTACCTGGAGGAAAAGGGCCTGAACGAAGAAGCCTCCGTGCTTTTCCGTGCCGCGGTCGAGGAGGCATCCCTGGCAAACGTACGCAAGATCTCGGTCCCTCCCGAGAGGCTCCGCATGGTCCTGACCCACACCCAGCCGCCTGCGCAGAAAGTCAAGAAGGGCGCTCCGCAGGTGAACCGGGAAAACATATTCACCGCCGCGTTGCAGCTGTTCGTCGAAAAGGGTTTCCACAACACCACGGTCGATGAGATCGCATCCTTGAGCGGCGTCGGCAAAGGGACGGTCTACCGCAACTTCAAGACCAAAGAAGACCTCTTAGAGCAGCTCCTGGCTGAAAAAATCAACGAGATCGTGGCTATCTTCAACGACGTGCTCCTGAAGGCGGACGACATTCTCACGCTGGCAGAGGAAGCGCTCTCGTGCTGGGTGCTGTTCATCGAAAAAAACCACCTGCTCTACCGCCTGATCCAGAAAGAGGAGATCATGTACCGGCCGGGAGGAAAGGCAATGTTTTATCATACCATCCTTCACCGGCTGCCCATGCTCAAAGAGCGCATCGTTGCACTGAACACCGGCAGCAAGGTGAAGACCATGAACTTCTATACGACATTTTACGGCATCATGGGTTTCATCGACGGGGTTGTATACAAATGGCTGCAGTCCGGCATGGGACATTCCCTGCAGGAGGAGCTGCCTGTAATCCTCGAGACATTGTTCAACGGGTTTGTCGGGGAAAAAGCCGGCGGGAAACGGTTTTTCATCCCGCCGGAGGAACGGAGCGCATAGGGCTCTTTTCGTTCCGGAGGAACACCAAACAAAGGATCGTCTATCTTTCAGCATCGATGATTACACCATCTTAAGAAGGAGGATTTATGGTTAAAAAACAGGGCGAAAGCGGAGTATACGGGAAAAATGACGGAAGGAAGATCGCCAGGGAGGGCAACGCTGCGATACACCGGTCGCAATGGTATCCCGCCCGCCACCCCGGCACCTGCGAGATACCCTACCTGATCTGCCCCACCTCCATCACGGAGAAGCAGAACCAGGCCATCCGCCACATCTGGCGCTCGAGCTTCTATAAGGGCAAGGACTTCGCACCGTTCAACATCAAGGAGACGCCGAACAAATACAGGCTCGGCCAGGTGCTGGCATGCGGGCTGAAGGCCTCGTGCGCAACCTATTCCCAGCATTGGCAGGGCATGTACTTCGACTGGACCTTCAACACCGAATGCAAAGAAGCCTTCTCGAAAATGAAGGTGGTCAAGGCATGCGAGAGGTTTGCAGAAAACGCCTTTGCAACGGTGGTTTTGATAAACACGGGCTACAAGGGAGACTTCATGGACATTCTCGGCTTACGCCGGAAGCCCATCCCTCCCAGCGTCCGCAGCCTGGAGAACCTCGACATGGGCACCTTCGAGCACAACCTCATCAATGGGATCGGCGCAGTGCTCGGCGGAAACATCGGGATGAACGTGATCAGGCACTCTCTGTCCGAGGAGCTCGCGAACGGCCTGAACAGCGAGGGCTACAAGATGCTGAAAAACCTCGTCATGCTCCCGGGCATGGACCAGGGCGGAAAGATCGTGACCATCGTCCAGCTCGGATTCAAGCAGATCGAGGACAGGGCATCCTTCGACCCCCAGATGATGGCCGTTGCAGGCGCCAAGCTCATCGAGCGCAAGAGCGAGCGCCGGAATGCCGATTTCAGCCTGACGGTTCCGGACAGGGTCATCGACAACTTCGTGGGCAGCTGCAACTACACCTTCAGCAGGCTGGGCGTCCGCGAGGCAGTCAAGCTCCACATCATGGACGGCACCACGCCCAAGGGCAAGCTGATCCTTTCTCTCATGAGAAACCGCGCCAAGAGAGGCATGGACAAGGCATTCATCGAGGTGCTCGATGCGTTTGAAATAAACAAGAAAGACCCCAGGTTCAGCGCCTGCGATTTCGAGACCTACAAGCAGTATGCGAAGATCATCGTCGAAATGGGTAAGAAGGTTCTCAAACCCAGGGAGGACGGCCACAGGGTGGTATTCTTCGCCATCGACATGGCAATGGTGAAAAAGTACAAACTGGCGATCGATGTCGTGGAGCATGCCGTGGGCGAAGCGATCCAGTGCGGCCTGAACTCCATACACCTCGACGGGACGACCGACATCCCCGAGGGCGACGACCTGAAATACGGCGCCTTCTGCATGACCGGCCCGATCCATTCCACCGAGCTCCTCGACAGCGAAGAGCAGCTTGTAACGAGCACCGCGGTCGGATTTGCCGACGTCCTCGCCCCTGCCATCAAGCCGGGCGACAAGATGCAGGCGGTCATCTCGATCTGCGCCAAGCGCGAGCAGGACGCCATGATCGCGGAGCGCCAGGCAATGGAGAAGAGGAAATCGGTCAACGACCTCTTCTGGTACCGCACCTGGAACCACCCGGAGGGCAAGAAGCTCAACCTGCCCCACTGGATATCCTTTGCCGACACGCTCAACGTGCTCCCGATAGAGAACAACGACACGCTGCTCGTGGAGAAATCCCTGCCGGATCATCTGCCGGAAGAGCACCCGATCACGGAAACGATGATGGCACAATCCAAAACAAGGAACTGAAGAATTATACCGGATTTTCCGGATAGATAATTCTATGGCATGAGCCCGGACCTTTCTCCGGGCTCTTCTTTTATTATCCTCCCTTTACTTTGCCTTAACCCTCTGTTAACATTCAGCAACAAGATCATAATGCAATACATCCCGGACCCACCACATCAGGATCGAATGAATCATGCAATGAAGAGGAGATTACCATCAAAAATAACGCTCACCCAGCATGTACGGAGTGCACTCATTTTCCGGAGGAATAGAACTTGATCAAGTCCATAAGTTTTTCCCAATATAGTCGTAAAACTACCCCTATTATCATATTGGGCTGCAAATATGCAGTATAGTAATCGTTGGATTGTCATCAGTGTTACTTGACAGAACCAAGGAGAAAAAATATGTGGCCACCTTTGAAGACCGCAATATGGTTATATGACGTCTCAAATGTTGGATTAATTATTGGTCTCGTTATAGGCATCATTTCAACCGTATTGGTTGTTTGGATGGGAAATGTTAAAGAGGAATATCTCAATCGGGAGCTCGCTGACTCTCGTGAACGCACTGCAACTCTTGAAAAACAATCTACGGAGCTAAGAGTTGCTGTTTCTAATGCTGATGCACGCGCAGCGGAAGCAAATGAAAAAGCAGAGAGTGAAAGATTGGAACGCATAAGACTTGAAGAGGATCTCGCTTGGAGACGGTTATCGAAAGAACAACAACAATTAATCACCACGAAACTTGCATCTTTTTCAGGACAGCCAGTCAGCATATGGTATGGTGCGGGCGATAAAGAAGCTGAAACTTTAGCATGGGAACTTGGTAGTGCCCTGCAGTCTGCAAAATGGATTGTTTTTTCACCTGCATCGAAAATTAATTTAGCACAATCTGGTGCGCCTTTTGGTTCAGTATCACCTAATGAAACAGGAATTACAATTGCAAGTACAGGTGATAAACAAAGTATAGAAGCATCAAAGGCTTTAGTTCACGAACTTTTTGCATTAGGTTTTGATGCTGTAAAATCCCACAAAATTGAAAAAGGTGAAGGATCAGCTGTGTGGGTAAACATTGAAGTTAGGCCAGAAGGTCCGCAGGGCAAAGCAAAGCTGAAGAATAGAAATAAATAATTGTTAAGTGATTTCGTATATGAAAAAATCCAACCAGCAAATCCAGCGGACGGCTTTCAGCCGCCGCTGATCCGCACGTTAGGCTTAAGGACACAAATCGAATATTCGCAGAGGACGAAAAATGCTGACAGACATATTTGCATATAGGTATCTCAAGTTCCCAATCTGGTCCACCTATACAGAGCACGAGGGGCGTCTTTTAACGCAAACAATCGCTATCGCAAGGGACCTATTCCCCTACTATGACTCTGACGGCAAGGAACACGCATCAAACAAAGTTAAGTGGAAGGGTTTGCACGACAGGCTAGCTAGAGAACTCGGTCTCAAAGAGCTTGCTCAACGCTACTATTCATACACACAAAAGAATGCCTTAGGGCAAGAGTTCCCAATTTCAGGTTGGTTTGGCTGGGACCATGTTTGCGAGCAGTTCGTCACAGCAAAACCTCACCTTGGACTTCAAGATCCTGACAGTTACATCAAAGATAGGCTCAGCTTCATCGAACTCGCAATGCGTTTACGAGAGGAAGAAGTCGCCAGAATTAACGCACAATCACCCCAAACACTTGATGTTGCGGCATTCCGCAATCTCACTCCAAGTAGAGCTTTCAGGGTCCAGGGAAGTGCAGTGGACGGAGCCAAAGCTTGGAATGCGTCCATTAATAACGTGTTTCGTGAACAAGTTACCGAACTCAACGAGCGCTTTCGCCGCGCCGGAGCACCTTTGACATATCACAACGGTTTTATTCAAGTTTCCCACGATCAGACGATCGAGCAGAACATCGCAAAGCCTTTTTGGGAGCTAGTTGCTGACCCGATTTGGGCGAACGTGGACATCGATATGAAGGAGGCGCTTGATCGTCGAGATTCAAATGATAAAGACCCAGCCATATTCGCAGCAAAGGCGCTTGAAAGCGCAATAAAAATCGTTTCAGACATAAAGGGTTGGACACGTGGAACTGAAACCGGCGCTGCCGCGTACATAGATAATCTAGTGAGCAAGAACAATGGTAGCCTCCTCGCTCCGTGGGAGGGTGAGATATTAAAAGACTATTTTCGGAAGGTTCGGAACTCACTTGGGCATGGCCCGGGATCAGAGCCAATGCCAACGCTCACACAACCTCAAACTGACTGGGCCATTGAGTCTGCTATGTCATGGGTTCGGTCCTTAGTCAGACGAGTAAAAGCCTAACCAGCGCATCCAGGCCGACGCGGCATAGCCGCGCGGCTGATGCCTAGCGTTAGGCATATAACAGGAACGATCAGATGAAACGAAACTTGATGGTATTTCTATGCAGCACGTTTTCTGACTTGGCGGACGAACGAGAGGCTGTGTTGGATGCTGTTCGGAAATTGCAGTTGCAGCATGATTCAATGGAATTTTTTGGTGCCCGTCCAGATGTGCCAATCGAGACCTGTTTAGCGGAGGTAAGAAAGAGCGATATTCTCGTTGTGATAGTTGGACATCGTTATGGAAGTCTTGTATCGGGGCTTAGCATCTCTTTCTCGGAAGCCGAATATGAGGAAGGATTTCGACTAAGGAAGCCATGTCTCGTCTATATGCTTGATGAGAACACTCCGGTTTTGCCAAGAAACATAGAACGCGATCCTGAAAAAATTCGTCTACTCGACCGATGGAAAAGTGTTCTTCAGGAACGTCACACAGTTGCATACTTCAAAAATGGGCATGATTTGGCTGTTCGTGTGGCTGCTGACCTTGGGCGTACAATGCAGACCATTGAGGAATTCGGGAAAAGCCACTCCAACTCTGGCCTTAAGCAGTCTGATATAGAGGAACTCGTGGGCGAATCTGAAAAACTTGGATTGTCACGCGACCTTATCTTGTCGACCATTCGCCGTACTATTAGAGTTGCGGCTACTGCAAACGCTGACCAAAAGCCAACGGTATTTCTCAGTCACTCTCATGCTGACAAGGGTATTGTCCGCAATGTGGCTGAGCTGCTTATACAAGGCGGTATAAAAGTATGGATTGATGAAGCAGAAATTAGGACAGGCGATAGTCTGATTCAAAACATCGCCCATGGACTAGATTCATCCGATTTTGTTGCATTCTTTATTTCGAACAAATCCCTAAGCAGTGCTTGGGCTCAAAAAGAATTGAATGCAGCAATGAGTTGGCAAATCTCAGGCCAGGGGCAAGCAATACTACTGCCAATCTTGCTGGATGATGTTGAGATCCCACCCCTTCTCCGTGACGTTGTATATCTCGATTTACGCGATGGTAATGTAGGCCGTGCAACGGATCAGCTAATTGAAACAATTCATAAGAAGTGGTCAAAAGAGCAGACTACACAGCAAGGAGTTATACCGCCAAGAGGGGGGAAGATTAAGGTGTACGCGAACCTTACACTCTCTCACCCTAAATTCCTTGAAGATGTCGAGAATGAACTCAAAGCATTTCCGGGAAGTATTAGAAGTTACCCGTACATTGGGCTCGGTAGACCTAGTCGCAGTACTGATAGTCGAGGACTTCCACAGGATTAATTTAATTGTCGATGCTGTCGCAAAGATTCCTGGAGTCATGTCGAGTTCTGTACATATTGGGACATTATGATACAGCCCAACCAAATCCAGCGGACGGCTTACAGCCACCGCTGATCCGCACGTTAGGCTTTAACATATAATTTGAAATCTCAATTCTTAATCAAATGAGTGCTTGGAGGATCTATGAGTGATGAAATATCAAATTGGATATCATTAGTTTCTGCTGTTACTGCTTTCTTGGCATATATTGAAGCAAAAAAAGTTACCCGTAACAGCAAGACTGCTGAAACTTTACGTGTCGTTGTCGAAGCAGCGGAGAAAACTGGAGACATATTGTAGACTAAGGGCTGAGGGTGCAGACCGAGATAGAAGAATAGAAAATGAATTGGCTGAATTATGGTCTAATACTTCATTCCTGGTAATGAGAATTGATCGTAAACTTGCCTTTAGATTGCATGATAAAAGTAGATTTTGGCGTGATCCGGATACATGGAATGCTGAGCAGATCCAGAAAGCTGGGATCTCTTTGCTGTCTGTAAAAAAAGATGCATTGAGGCTTTTGGATAGAGCAGCCTAACCATCGCATCCACCGGACGGCTTAAGCCGCCGGTGACGCGTGGCGTTATACCATTGCCTTTGAAAGAGAGGAGCTATGACAAACAGAAGATCCAGTTTCTCTGATTTCATCGATCGTATCAAAGACAAAGATTACCATGAGATTATCCAAGTTGCAGAAGAAGAAGCGAATTCCGTTGAACGTATTTCTTACCGCATAAAAGGAGCGGTGAGGAATCGTCAGATGGGAAGCACAAGTTATGCAGAGGAACTAAAGGAATTTTTGTTTTTCATGCGTTATGGGAAAAAACCATTTAGCATCAACGAGTGGAATTGGGATCTCTATCGCATAGTTGTTGATAAGTTTGTTGAGAAAGGGCAATTCAAGCAATCCATCTATGATGTTTTCAATAATTAACACATTGAGCGAACGGGGACATAGGTAACAGAATATTCTGGGTACATGGGTAACACATTTGCATAGTTTCATAGGGGGGGTAATTGGGGAAGTTCACATGGAAACTCAGTTCCCTTCTTTAGCAATATAAGACTCTGTAATCTATTCGTGTCCATCTCCAATTCCAAAACTTTTCTTGGGGGTGTATTATGGCTTTCAACCGAAGGTCATGACTGACTCTGGATTTCCAGGAGATGTGAATGAAGCAAGTCTTTACAGCTTACAGATTAAGCGATGCATACTTTGTAAAAACTCTTCTTGAGGCTGAAGGTATCTTGTCTTTAATTCGCAATGAATCTCTATTAAAAGGGCAAGCTACAACAGACGGTCATCCTTCGGTATGGATTTTAGATGATAGCCAATTCGAGATAGCTGCATCAATAACATCCAGATACATTAACGATGAAGGCTCACCTGGTATCAAAGGCCATTCGTGGAAATGCCCAAAATGCCGTGAATTACTCGGCCCTCAATTCACGACTTGTTGGCAATGCGGCACAGATCGTCCAGAAGTACAGTAGCGGCAAAAAACCCAACCCGTTAATCCACCGGACGGCTTTCAGCCGCAACTGATCTGCACATTGACCCCTTAGAATAAAGCTAAAGGAACATACATGGCGTTTCATGCCATAGAGGTCGGCCCACGATTAAAACGGCTGACCGGACAATTGTAATAAGACGGTCTGCGTCACGGTCACGACCGCTGATGCGCGTTATTGAAATTTAATCGCAGGAGGTAAGATGAAGAAAATCCTTAGTATTGACGGAGGTGGTATCCGTGGTCTTATCCCTGCCCTTGTTCTTTCGAAAATAGAAGAAAAGACCGGGAGACCGACAGCGGAAAGCTTCGACCTGATAGCCGGCACTTCCACCGGCGGGATACTCGCGCTGGGCTTTTCCAAAGATAACGGCAAGGGCAAGGCGCAGTATTCTGCAAAGGATCTGGCCGACATTTATCAGTCGCGAGGGAAGGAGATCTTCTCGCGTTCCCTGTGGAAAGGCGTGTCGTCGGTAGCAGGTCTGGCGGATGAGACGTACTCCCACAGCGGAATTGAGAAGGTCCTGGATGAGTACTTCGGGGATGAGCCGCTGGGATCGTGCTTAACAAGAACATTGATCACCAGCTACGATATCCAGAATCGCGAGCCGCTGTTTTTCAAGAGCTGGCGGGAAGAGTACCGCTCGGTGCAGATGAAGCACGCAGCACGGGCAACGTCTGCTGCCCCTACGTATTTTGAACCGGCTCTCGTCCCTGTCGGCGGAGCGACGAGGGCATTGGTCGACGGAGGCGTTTTTATCAACTCTCCGTCTGTTTCTGCATACGCTGAAGCAAAAAGGATCTTTCCCGACGAAAACGACTTCTTTGTTTTATCGCTCGGGACAGGTGAATTGATCCGGCCGATTGCTTATGCGGAAGCCAAAGACTGGGGCAAAGCAGGCTGGGTTGCTCCCCTTTTGAGCTGCATGTTTGACGGCCTGGCAGACGCATCAAACTACCAGATGAACCTGTTTCTCGGCAAACAATACGTCCGGCTTCAAACAAGCCTAACCGTTGCTTCCGATGACATGGACAACGCGACGAACGGGAACATCGAAAACCTCAAGAGCGAGGCAAAGAAGCTGGTCGGAACGTACAAGACGGAGATCGATGCCGTATGTAAGGTGTTGACCGTCTGAACAATAATCGTCACTTTATCATTTTGTTGATAAACCTTGAAGAAAGGAGAAATAAGATGATTCGCAGGAAGTTTTTAAAAGGTTTTTAATGTTTTCCGGTGCATGCGCCTTTTCTATTCCGGATTGATTCAAAGCGGCTAAGGTCTTACCGGCGGGGCAGCTGCCCGCTGGGACCAGGGTGCAACCCCAATTGGCCATTACCTCGGTCAAACAAGCGATCCAGACAAATAATTCCAAAGAGGTGGTAAAGTTCGTTATGGGCCAGCCGGTACAGGCGGAAAATGCTTCACCTGATGATAAACTCCAGCTGTTGAAGTCAGTGGTGTTTGATTGCCAAAAGCCGGATGACACCTCCATCGATCAGAGTAATCGGGAGCAGGCCGCTTATATGATCCTGAATAAGGAAGAAGGCAATCCCGCAACACTGGCGCAGTTTGCCAATGGTATCGGCAGGGCATGGATTGAGAAGAATATTCGCGCATGGGAAAACGCTGATCTGCAGCGCATCGTGGCCAAAGGAATTTCGAAATAGCTTTCTTAGGAAAAAGCGGACAGATTTTTTTCTAAAAACCCTCTCCAGCTCCAGCGGATGGCTTACAGACGCGGCAGAGCCATTCCGGTGAGCTTTTCCACTGATACGTTCGGGCAAATCCGGAAACCGGATTGCGGGCATGGTGTTTGCTTATAATTGGTATATAGTGAAGGAGGTCCAAGTATGAACGTCACTGCTATTACGGCACCGGCAGCTTACAAGCCCATTACATTCGCCCGCTCAGCCACTTCGTCTCATGCACAAGCAGCACAAGCGGGCTTAAAACTTACGCCGCTGGATATACCCACTCGCGAATCACTGGCCCAGGATACGGCAGATTTTGCCGCAGAGGTCAGGAAAAAATTTCATGATGCCGGCATCCGCGTGCCGCCCGATCCTGTCCTCACTAACGATTCCCAGGGATATGTGCGGGTAGCCAACGACCACCCTGATAAAGACAGGATCGAACAACTATTCAAGGATACTCCCGAATTGCAGCAACGCTATGCGAAGATCTCGGCGGAATCGAGCCTGCTGCGGGCTGCAGAACACTTCAGTCTGTATGCCGCTGAATACGAACGATTGAAGAATAACCCGGCCGCGCAACGTGCACTTGTCGAAGCCGAAGTTGCCCGCAACAAAGCACCGTTCTTTTTGACCATCACTGCTTCCGGTGCGGAACCGTTTTTCGGGATATCCGGCATAAGCGCTTGAGCACCAAGCAGCCGGCTCAGCCGTTATACAAAACCGGCGGCAGTATAAACATAATTGTAAGCAATATGCCGGGAAGCTTCCCCTTGTAATTCTCTCACAAGCGACCACTCATGTAATCTTGAGGCATCTCTCATTTCTTTGCGAAAGGGAGGTATCAGGATGGAGTGGTACGTCTATCTCGCTCATTTCTTTGCCGGCATTTTCCTGGCAAACAGCATCCCCCACCTCGTCCACGGAATCTCCGGGCAACCCTTTCAATCGCCTTTTGCCTCTCCTCCCACTGTAGGACTCTCTTCTCCCATGGTGAACGTTCTCTGGGGGTTCGTGAACATTGTCATTGGATATGTGCTGCCGGCAGGCTTCGGCCCCTTTGCCTTTGCATTTTCCTTTGATGCCCTGATCGTGGGGCTGGGAGCGCTCTCGATATCCCTGTTGCTTGCATGGCATTTCGGCCGTGCGCATGCCAGGCATGCCGCGAAGCTGCCGCTTATTCCGAAAGACCGCAGAGAGGGTGCATAGCGGAAGATCCGGGCTCAACCTCTGCATGAACACGGCATCTGAGCTCGTACTGCGAAAAGATATTTCAACAGCCACTATATTGAAATCATACAAGATCACTCTCAAGAAAGGGCCGATGCCCTGGGAGAGTCTCAACTCGGACATGTTTGCCACGCTCACTCCCCCGTCTCATGAGTTGTCAGACCTCAATTTGGGTGGAATTATAAGCCTGAACGTTTCTGCCCCTGCCGGCACGAGACCCGGTTGGATTGTATTCGGGTATAATTCCGCATCTGGCTCTCAAGTATTTTTTGGTTCTTACGAAACCGGATCTACCTCATTTACTATTGATACCACAGGCAAACCGGCTCCGAGTGAAAATGCAGAGTTGATTTTCAGTGTTACAGATGCCTATGACCGGGAATTCATAACGGATTGGGGTTTCTTTCAATAGTTCATCAATGAAAAGGCAACCCTCGCCATAAGGCGGGGGTTGCCCTTTTTGACCATTGTAAGAAACAGCTGGATAAACCATAGGCCAGATCTTTAGCCCCGCCGCGGCACGAAAGTTATATGCAAAGCAGTGTTGAGACCCGTTTAGTCTATGCCGTACCCGATGTATATGTAATCGCTCATTAATAATATAAAAGGATTGGACTGTCCTTCGTTCAGATCCTGGGCATCGGGAGGAATGTCATCATACGGAGACTTCAAATCATCAGGCAACAACTCCTCCACCCACACGATATCATATTGGCCGGCTGCCTCAGGCGGGCCGTATTTAACGACCTTCGACGTTCCGTTTCTTTGGTAGACAGCGATGCATCGGACTACGGGCCAGTCCGATTTAATGTAATAGAGCCATAGTGGTTCGTGGCTTTTCACAATATCGCCATTGTTCAGGTTGACCGGCAGCTGCGTACCTCCCTGGGTATCCTTCTCGCCGTCAAACTCATCCACTGTGTAGATCTTGCTTATCGGATCTCCTTCCGACCCGTCAGCCTTCCCGACCTTATAATAAAGCCAGATATAATTCCCGCCGGTGTTACCACCATTCAGGTCGATATCCAGCAACGCGTATCCCGCTGGCGGAGCTGGTGGTGTTTTATTACTGCCACCGTCGACAATCCGAATATCTAAGATAGCATCACCTTCAATATTTTCAGGCTTGACAGGACCGCCGGAATCGCTTCCCCCGCCTCCTCCACCGCACCCTCCTGCCGCGAGCATCACGACCACCAGGACCAGAATGAGAAAACTCTCCTTGAACTTCCATGTCATGATATGCCACCCCCTGATTATATTTTGTATGCCTCTTGTGAAGAAGCGTTTCTCTCTATCAAAATGCAAATGTCGTCACCGTCAACGGGGAGGATCTGCATGAAACGGCTCGCACTTGGTATGAAATTGTAATGATACTCCAGTGTTATAGAAATGGCAAATGTTTTAAAAAGCCTACCTTCCTGTCTATGTACAGATTTCTTCCCTTTTACCCATATTGAAAAAGATATCTATAACAAGGATAACTTCATATGAGAGTGCACATAATGACACGATATTTAAATTTTTCTTTATCATCTCTTTGTAATAATGTCTTACTTTTTTCTACAGGAAAGTTATAATAATACTTAGGTATTGAGCGAGGAGGGAACAGTCCCATGACTACCGGAGCGAACGAAAGGATATCCGGGGCTTTGGAGGCGCAAACCCCGCGTGAAGGCTTCATCGGCCCTACTCCACGCATTGCGGCCATCAGGGCGGAGCTGCTGAAAACACCGTATTCGATCTGCCTGGAGAGGCCCAAGCTCCTGGAGGAATTCCGGCGGTCGGCCGAAGGGCGCCGGAGCACCGGGGAGGAGCACCCCCTTGTCCGCCGCGCCCTTGCCCTGCAGTATGTGTTCTCCCACCGCAAGCCCCGCATTTATGACGGCGAGCTCATCATCGGCAACATGACATCCAAGCGGATCGCCGCCAACTACTACATCGAGGGCGGGTCGATCAATATCCTGGAGGATTTGGCCCGTCTGGGGAAACGGGCCATACCCTTACAATTATCCGGCCCCGAGACCGCGGAGCTTCTTCTCATGGGTTTGAGAACCGCCTTCAGAAGCGTGGGCGCCAAAGCGCTCATCAGGCCCGGCCGTTTTTCCTACTTCCTGGATTTCTTCCGGGCCAAGCGTCACTTCGTGACTGAGGAAGCGGGTGTTGCCCATCAGGTGGGAAACTATCGGATGGTCGTACAAGAAGGCCTTCGCTCACCTTATGAAGAGGCTAATAAGAGATTGGAGCAGGGCAGGCTCGCGGACGGATCGCCTTTGGATGACGATCAGAGGGCGTTCTACCGGTCCGTGGTGATCACGATCGACGGCATCAGGGAGATGGCCGGGAATCTGGCTGTCAAAGCCGAAAGGATAGCCTCCCTGCCCGGGGTTCACGGGCAGAGAAGGGCCGAGCTCCTGGAGTCGGCGGCCGCCTGCCGTCGTGTCCCCTTTGAACCGGCCCGGACCTATCTGGAAGGATTGCAGGCGGTCTGGCTCGTCCACGTGGCCATGAACCTGGAAGACTTCGAACAGGGCCTGTCCTTCGGCCGGATGGACCAGATCCTTCTCCCCCTTTACCGCGCCGATATCGCAGAAGCCAGGCTGACCTTCGAGCGGGCCGTGGAGATAACGGCAAGCTTCTGCCTGAAGGCCTGCGAGACAATGCCGCTCTACTCCCAGCGGGTCGACCGGTTCTTCAGCGGCAACGGCGTGGCCCAGGCGTTCACCTTAGGCGGCACCGACGCTGAGGGCAACGACGTGTCCAACGAGCTTTCCGGCCTGATCCTCAATGCATACGCCCAGGTCCTGACCCGTGAACCCGCGGTTCATGTTCGCATCCATCCAAAGACCCCGGACTGGTTCTTCCGGAAAAGTGTGGAGCTTCTCCAGCTGGGCACCAGCCGCCCCTCCTTCTTCGGAGACACGGCCGTGGTCAGGGCATTGGAGGAAGCGGGTATGACGAAAGAGCACGCCCGGGACTACGCGGTCATCGGCTGCGTGGAGATGGCGAGCCAGGGACGCACATACAACTCCTCGGATGCCGCGCTCTTCAACCTGCCGCTCTGCCTGGAGCTGGCCCTGAACGGCGGCATGCGCTTCCACGGCAAGGCCAGGATCGAGGGAAGGCGCCGCTTCGGTGCCGCCACGCCCCCGGTGTATGAGCTGAAGACCTTTGGCGATGTCCTCCAGGCCTTCCGGGCTCAGGTCCGCCACGGGATCGACGACCTGGTGAAGGTAATAAGCTGGCTGGAAGAAGCATCCCGCACTGTCCGGCCGACGCCGGTGAATTCGATCCTCACCGAAGGCTGCCTCGACAAGGGCAAGGACGTCACCTGGGGAGGCGGCCTCTACGACTATACCTCCATCCAGGCGGCGGGCCTCGCCGATACGGGCGATTCGCTGTATGCCCTGAACAGGATCGTCTTCGAGGAGAAGCGCATGGGCCTGGAAGATTTCGTCGATATATTGAAAGATAACTTCCGCGGCCGGGAAGGTTTAAGGGTCGAGCTGGCAACGAAGCTCCCCCGTTACGGCAACGGGAACAAGGAAGCCGACAGGATGACCCAGCTCGCCGCCGATGCCTTTGCCGATGCGTTGTGGGCGAATAAGAACACGCGCGGCGGGCAGTACGTGCCGGGGTTCTACTCCATGACCTGCCACATCGGCTTCGGCCGCGTGACCGGCGCTTTGCCCAACGGGCGGTTGGCCGGACGGCGCCTCTCCAACGGGCTTGCCCCGTCAGACGGCTCCGATCACCTGGGGCCGACTGCCGTCCTGCGTTCGGCCGTCTCCCTGGACAGCAGAAAGTGGATGAACTGCTGTGCCCTGAACCTCAAATTCGAGAAGCAGACCGTCCAGGGAGAAACAGGACGCAATGCCCTGATGAGCCTCTTCAGGAACTATTTCGCCCAGGGCGGCATGCAGGTTCAGGTGAACGTGCTCGATGCAGAGACGCTGAAGGCGGCGAAGAAAGACCCTGCCTCCCACCCGGGGATCGTGGTGCGCGTGGCCGGGTACTGCGCCTATTTCAATGACCTCCAGCCCGATGTGCAGGACGAGATCATCGAGAGGACGGCCCATGGGCTCGGCTGAGCCGCTCATCTTCTCGCTGCAGCATTTCTGCCTCCATGACGGCCCCGGCATACGGAGCCTGGTGTTTTTCAAGGGCTGCCCCCTGCGCTGCCCCTGGTGCCAGAACGTCGAATCCTGGAAAGCTGAAATCGAGATCGCCTTCAAACCCGCACTCTGCATCAACTGCGGCACCTGTGTGGAAAATTGTCCGGAGCATGCCCTGGCAGAAGTCGGGAAACGGGATGTGAAAGTGTGCCGCCTCTGCTTTGCCTGCACCGAAAGCTGCCCTTCGGGCGCCATGACGCGTTTCGGCATTCATCGGACCCCGGAGGAGATCGTGGAGGAGCTGCGGCCCGAGTTCCCCCTGTTCAAGACCTCAGGAGGCGGCGTGACCTTTACGGGCGGCGAGCCTTCACTCTATCCGGAGTTTACAACCAGGCTGGCAGGGTTGCTGCGCCAAGAAGGCATCGATGCAGCACTGGAGACCTGCGGGTTCTTTGATATGGAGAAGCTTTCGCCCCTGGTTCGGGAGCTCCAGGTCGTGCTCTACGACATAAAAATCTATGACAGCGAGCAGCACCACCGGGTATGCGGCGTTGATAACACGGTGATCAAGCAGAACCTCAAATCCCTTGCAGAGGCCCGGGGCAGGCACGAGGGCCCTCTGATCCGGCCGCGCCTTCCTCTTGTACCGGGGATGACGGACGGGCAGGAAAACATCAAAGGCTGGGCAAGCTTTCTCCGCGGGCTGGGAATACCTTTCCTGACTGTCGTGCCCTATCATCCCATGGGGGCGAACAAGCGCCGATGGCTGGGGCTCCCGGCCGGCCCTGAATTCCGCGTGCCCACGAATGCAGAACTTTTAACCGTCGAACAGCTGTTCTCCGCCGAAGGGATCAGGGTGTACAAACCCGGCGAGGAAACCATGCAGGGGGATTATGCCGGTGCGGAAGAGCCGGCTTTTTTGTAATTTCCGCTTCAGGCTCTTTAAGAAAGCGGATGACGTCTTATGAAGGAGGTTAAGGAGGAACCGATGAAACAAAGCTGTTACCCTCTCGTCATATTTTCATGCTTCCTGGCAATAATCATGACCTTTAGCGATGCTCGCTCCCAAACCCACGGCGGGATTCCCACGGGGAGCTCTTCTTCTCAGGCTTCCGCCGAGGGAGCCACGTCGGTTCAAGCACGGATTCAAGCCCTTCACTCGCAGATCAAGCAATTACAGGCGGAGCTGCAGGCAATACAGCCGCAGCTCGATGCAGCCATGAAAGAACAGAACTCCCTCCTGGGCAGCAAACCTGAAACCCCTCGAGGGAACGACAGCAAAGCCTGGCAAGCGTATGACAAGGCGATGAAGGAATGGCAGGCAAAGCTCAATAAATCGCAGGCCCAGGCCAATGGACTCCGGCAGATGATGACCGATAAACAAGCGGAGATCCGGGCCGGACAGAAGGAGCTGCAGCAGCTTCAGGCGAATGCTGCGGTTGTACCGCCGGAAACAGAAACAGTGCTGCCCCCTCAATCTATCAGGCTGCCCGGATCCAGAATACCCGGAGATCCCAGAGGGATGCCGGATGACTGAGTGGTTGAACTCTAGTTCGACTATCCAGGGCTGGTTCCGTATTGCTTCATCACCTGCGTGCTAGCTCAGGCTTTCTGCGCTATAGCGGGCGATGAGGCCGGTACGCACGGCGTGACGGTAGGTTCGGGCAAAGAAACGGCTCGCAAGGAATATGTACAGGACAGCGAGGCAGGCGCCCAACAGCAGCCCGGATACTGATGCCGGTTTGCCGAAGACGATCGCCCGCATGCCCTCGAACACGTATGCGGGCGGGAGCAGGTGCGAGACATACTGCATCCACTGCGGCAGCGTCGAGAGCGGGTAGAACACCCCCGCAAACGGCGAGAGGAGCGCGGGGACAGGCCAGACGAACCATTCTGCCGACGGCCCGAGCCGGAGCACCATGGCGCTCGCGAAGATGCCGAGCGCAATGCCGAACAGGAACAGCACGAGAAGAAACGGGATGAGCATGAGGCCGTAGAGAAAGAAGGAAAGGCCGAAAACCGCGGTGGCCAGGACGAGCATCACCACAAGCGCCAATGAGCTCGTTGCAATGCTCGTCAGCACGAGGCCGCCCACATACTCGGATATGGAAAGCGGCGTTGCAAAGAAATTGAGAAAGTTTCGCGACCAGACATCTTCGAAGAACGCCATGGTCACCCCCTGCATGACCCTGATGAAAAAGTCCCAGAGGAGAACGGCCCCAAGCAGCATGGGCACGAAATTGAAGCCGCCCGCCGTGACGGTATTGAGAAATTTCGTGATGAATCCCCAGAGGATGATGTCGATTGCGACCCAGGCAAAAAGCGGCATGACACGGGAGAAGCTCCCGCGCAAGAGATAGAACTGGCGAAGCACGATGGCAAAGACGCGCCCTGCATTCACGGCCTAAAGGCCCTCCCCGAACGTGAGCGGCTCGCGCGCCACGGCGATGAAAAGCTCTTCGAGATTCTCTTTGCCGTGCTCGGCCGGCAGGGTTTTGGGGTCTCCTTCGAGGAGGATCTTTCCTCGGGAAAGGAAGAGCACGCGGTCGCAGACCTCTTCCACCTCGTACATGTTGTGCGAAGTCCACAGCACGCCACCCGTTCCCTGTGCGATAAATTCGCGGATCTTCATGCGGATTTCACGGGCTGTTGAGGGGTCGAGCGATGCCGTCGGCTCGTCCAGGAGAAGGAGATTCGGGCGGTTGATCATGGCTTTGGCAAGGCCTACGCGCGTCTGCTCTCCCGAAGAGAGCACGCCGCACTTCGTATGCCGGAAGGCCGCAAGATCGAACTGCCTGAGCATCTCTTCGATGCGCGCCGGGAGATCGGCCACCCCGTACATGAGGCCGAAGATCCGCAGGTTCTGCTGCACGGTCAGGTTCCCGGGAAGCGGGGCGTAAACGGCTGCGAAGTTCGTGCGTTCGAGAGCCCGGGAGCGGTTCTCCCGGATGTCCGTACCTTCGATGCGGATGCTGCCTGAGCTCGGCTCCAATACGCCCAGAACCATGTTGATGGTCGTGGTCTTCCCTGCCCCGTTCGGCCCCAGGAGCCCGACGATCTCACGGGCGCCCACAGCGAACGAGATACCGTCAACAGCTATAGTATCGCCGTACTGCTTGCACAGCTCCGTTACGGAGAGCACGCCCGCTGCTGAGGGAACTTCGGAAGATCTCATTGCCTGTCTCTTTAATACCTTATCCGCACGATGTCACCAGACATTTTATCGCAGGCCTGTAAAAGCAGTGAGACAAACATGGATGCCTGTCAGGCATCGGAACAAAACCCGCATTCTTTGCAAAAGAATACGGCCGGGCCGGGACAAGAGCCCCGCCCACTATCTCATGCAGGAATTCACGAAGTCCCAGTTTATGAGCTTTTCGATTACGGCTGAAAGGTAGTCCGGCCTCCGGTTCTGGTAGTCGAGATAATAGGCATGCTCCCACACATCGATGGTCAGCAGGGGCTTTTGCCCGTGTACGAGCGGGGTGTCGGCATTGGCGGTCTTGGTAATCTTGAGCTCGCCGCCTTCGAGCACCAGCCATGCCCACCCGCTGCCGAACTGCGTGACTCCGGCATTCTTCAGTTCTTCGAAAAACTTCCCGGCGCTGCCCCAGATCGAGGTGATCTTCGAGCCGACGGTGCCGGCCGGCGCACCGCCGCCTCCCGGCTTGAGGCACTGCCAGTAGAAGCTATGATTCCAGACCTGGGCTGCATTATTGAAAAGCGTCACCTTTGACTGGTCGCCGGCAACCTTGCGTATAATAGTCTCCAGCGATTCCTTTTCCAGGTCCGTCCCTGTTATGAGCTTGTTCGCGGTGTCCACGTACGCCTTGTGATGCTTATCGTGATGAAACTCCAGGGTCTTGGCACTAATCGTCGGCTCAAGAGCATTCTTGCCATATGGTAAATCCGGCAATCCAATCATATATCCCCTCCTTGTGTGTTTCTCGTCCTAGTCCGAGAAAATGTCTTTTTAAATATCCTTGTATTCTTAATACGGTCCATTCTGCTGAATGGAAGCCCTCTCTTGAAAAGAATGGCCGGCAATTGTTTTTATCAACGGAGCATCCATATCATCGAGCAGGGTGAAACCATCATCCAGGAAAAGACGAAATGACCGCACCTTTGGACAGGTAAGAAAAAGGCTTGATCCCCCGGCCATCCTAAGAGATGATTGCGGTTAATCCTTAAAGGAGAAATATCCAACAGGGCGTATGAGGAGAAAAACCGGTCTTGCTCACATGAAAACCCTGCTCGGCGTTTTCGCTGCCTGCATTCTCGTATTCGGCCTGTTTTCGCAGCCGGATGCATACGACTTTGCCCGATCCCTGTATCCCGGCTTTTCCGGCAGGAAGATGTGCACGTCGTGCGGACGCGAAGACGCCGCCGGGCACTATGATGCATCCTGGTGGTGCGAAGGCCAAAGAGATTGCGTGTGGTCATGTCCTCAATGCGGGGCAAGGGACAACATCAGATGGGTGGAGAAATGCAGGCGATGCGCCTACAGCAGGAAAAACCCGGACGGCTACCTGCTCCGTCCCGTGGAAACCACGCTCATCACCAATGAATATTCAAAGGGGCACCGGGCGGTCGACTTCGGCGCTCCCCGGGGTTCTCTCGTATTTGCAGTGGAAGACGGAGTGGTGATCGAGGTGCGGAAAGATAAATGGGCCGGGAATGTCCTGAGGATTCAGCATAGTGACGGCCTGCAGTCGTTATACGGGCATCTCCGGGAGAGCCTTGTGACCAAAGGCTGCCCTGTGAGGATGGGAGAAGTGGTTGCGCTGTCGGGCAGTACAGGGGCATCCACCGGACCTCACCTGCATTTTGAAGTATACATCAACGGCGAGACTGATAATCCTTTGTATTATCTGGAGCCATGGTAATAGCCCGGTCACGTCGTTTACCGGATCGAGGAGATCGTATGGATATCACGCTTACACACGAAGAGGTCAGGGTGTTGGGCAGCCTGCTGGAAAAAGAGATGACCACCCCGGAGTACTATCCCCTTACCCTGAACGCACTGCTCAATGCGTGCAATCAGAAGACAAGCCGGTTTCCGGTAGTCTCCTATGATGAGAAGCTCGTGCTTGGCGTCCTGGTCAGGCTGCAGGAAAAGCGCCTGGTATGGAAAAGCGATTCCGGCCGGGTGCCCAAGTATGAGCAGTGGCTTGTAAAGAATAACAAACTGATCAACAGCGAGGCGTCAGTGCTCTGCATGCTGATGCTGAGGGGACCCCAGACCATAGGGGAAATCAAGGCTCACACCGAGCGGCTCCACGAATTTGCCGACCTGGAAAGTGTCGATGAAACGCTGAACGACCTGATAGAAGCCGGGTATGTCATGAAGGCCCCCCGCATGCCCGGACAGAAAGAGTCCCGCTATGCCCATCTCCTGTCCGGCATTCCGGAGGATGTACAGGGAGAGAGGTTCAGCCCTTCTGCATCGGACGGCACTCCTGCCCGGGAGGAACCTCCAGGGACAGCAGAACTCAAAGAGGAGCTCAAGGCATTGCGCCTGGAATTCAATGCATTCAGACTCAAGGTAAGCGCCTTCATGGAGCAGTTCAAGTAGGTTTGAGCCCGGGATGAACGGGGCGGATATATCTGTCTCCCCGCTCTCTTTTTTATCCCTGCTTTTTTCCTTTCCCGTTCATAGCCGGTGTATGCTACAGGGACTCCATCATGAATATTGCCCAAAAGGAGACCTTAGTGAAAAAATTTATAGTGTTGGGAATGATGCTTGTACTGGCTATGGCGAGCTGTACCAAGGAAAAGAGCGCTTCTGCCGCCGGAGACGGTGTTGCGGACAAGACTCACGTCGTGGCAACGGTCGGGGGTGAGAAGATCATGGATACCGATGTCGATGCGCTCCTTTCACAGCTACCCGAGCAGGCCCGAGCCCGGTATACCTCCCCTGAAGGAAAGAGAGAGTTCGTTGCCAGCCTTACCGAGATCAAGGTGATGGCTATCGAGGCAAAGAAAAAGGGCTTGGATAAAAAACCGGACATGAAACGCAAGCTTGATTTCATGGGCGATCAGATCCTGGCAAGGGGGCTTGCCGAATCATCTTTTGAACAGATCAAGGTCAGCGATGAAGAGGCATCCAAGTTCTATAATGAGAATAAAGAGAAATTCACCACAGGACCCAGGGTAAAGCTTCGCCACATCCTTGTCGCAAGCGAGCCCGAGGCCAAGACAATCCTTGCCCGGTTGAAAAAAGGCGGAGATTTCTCGAAACTTGCCCAGGAAAAATCCAAGTGCCCGTCTGCCCAGCAGGGAGGAGATCTGGGCTGGGCAACAAAAGGGATGATGGTTCCCGAATTCGAGAAGGCTGCGTTTGCCCTCAAAAAAGGAAAAATGAGTGGCGTTGTCAAAACCTCCTTCGGCTATCACATCATCATGTGTGACGATGTGGATGCCGGAGGGCAGGTGGATATCACCGAAGCACGGGAAACCATCGAGCGACAGATCCGGAGCCGGAAGGGCGAGGAAGCTGTCAAAACCCTCATCGAGCAGATAAAGAAGACTACCCCTGTCACGATCAATGAGGATTATTTCAAGAAGGCAGAGGCAGAAGCAGCGAATAGCCAGCCCATGCCCGAGCCGGGTTTGCCTCCTGTTGCTCCCGGCCGGATGCCGGAAGCAGGCGGGGCAAAATAACGCCTTTTAAAGATACTGCAGCGTAAAACGGGGCATGAGCCGGTGCCGGACGGACAGGCCCTTGCCCCGTTTTATCCTGCACAGCCTACCTGCGTGTATTATGGCAAGACGGATTGAGACACTCTTTGACTTCGATACCCCCGTGGACCGCCGGAATACCGGGAGCCTGAAGTGGGACAGATATAAAGGCAGGGACATCATCCCCCTGTGGGTTGCGGATATGGACTTCAAGGCGCCGCCTGCCGTCATCGCTGCCCTGCACAGGCACATCGACCACGGCATATTCGGCTACACGCTGCCGCCGGACGGCCTCGTGGATGAAGTCCTGGCTCTGCTGGAAAGGACACACTCCTGGAAGGCCGAGCCTGAATGGATCGTCTGGCTCCCCGGGCTTGTGACCGGCATCAACGTCGCCTGCCGGTCCGTCGGCGAACCAGGGAATGCGGTCATGACCACTATCCCCGCCTATCCCCCTTTCCTGAGCGCGCCTGTACTCTCCGGGCGCACACTGATCACCGTGGCCCATATCGGTGAACGCAACGGATACGCCTTTGATTTTGAAGGCATCGAGCAGGCTTTTACAAAGCGCACGAAGATGTTCCTGCTCTGCAACCCGCAGAACCCTACCGGCCGTGTATTCACCCCCGCAGAGCTTGAACGCCTTGCAAAGATCTGCATGAGCCGCGGGGCTGTTGTCTGCTCGGATGAGATCCACTGCGGGCTTGTCCTCGACAACGATGCTCGGCACGTTTCCCTTGCGGCGATGGATAAGGATTTCGCAAGGCAGACCATTACGCTGCTTGCACCGAGCAAGACCTACAACCTCCCCGGCCTTGGCTGCTCCCTGGCCGTCATACCTGACAAAGGATTACGGTCGTGTTTCAGAAAAGCTATGGAAGGGATCGTACCCCATGTGAACGCCTTGGGCTACACCGCTGCCCTGGCAGCATACCGTGACTGCGAAGACTGGCGGCTCGAACTCATTGCCTGCCTGAGGCAGAACCGCGACCTGGTGGAAGATTTCGTTGATAAGACACCCGGCATCAGCATGCGGCACGTCGAGGCTACCTATCTGGCGTGGATCGACTGCCGGGAGCTGGAATTGGAAGACCCTGCAGCCTTCTTTGAAGATAGCGGTGTAGGCCTGTCCAGCGGCGCGGATTTCGGCATGCCGGGCTTTGTGCGCCTCAACTTCGGCTGTCCCCGCAGCATTCTTGCCGAGGGTCTGGACCGGATGAAAAAAGCCCTGGATAAGCGTGCCGGTTGACCTGCCGGGAGCTGATTTCCTTGGCCCTCATGGCTCTCACACATTGAAAACCCATCGGCTGAAAACCCGATGTGAAATTTCGGCCGCATATTGAGATCCGGCTGTTTTTTTCTACTTTTCCTCTATGACGTATTGCTCATTCCCTTAAAAAATCATTACCGGAACCGGGAGGACATATGGAACAGAGAACGGTAGCGGAACTGTTCGACAAGATGATAGACCGACAGGATATAGATGAATACAACTATGATCATTTCCTGAGGCCGTATGCAATGATGGATGCCAGAAGGACTATGGCCGGCAAGGGCATCGGCCCCGGCTGTCCTGTCCCTGATTTCGAGCTGGAGGATACGGATGGAAACAGGATCAGACTCGGCGATCTCAGAGGCAAGCCGGTGCTCCTGCGCTTCGGATCAATCAGTTGACCGGCTACAATCGGCTCGGTCGAGCCGTTCAAAAAGCTGTACTGCAGCTGGGGCGACAGGGTACAGTTTCTGGAAGTTTTCATCCGCCAGGCCCACCCCGGCCCCCTGGCCCCGGCATATGACACCTATGAACAGAAGATGGAGGATGCACGGAGATACCGGGATGCCGAAGAAATCCCCTGGCGCGTGCTGGTGGATGATCTCGAAGGCAGGGTCCACCAGGTGTACGGCGGCCTTTCACACCCGACCTACGTGATAAGCAGCGAGGGGCGCATGTCGTTCTACAATATGTGGACGCACGCTCCGTCACTCCATCGGGCACTCGAGGAGCTGACCAGTCCGGAGGGTGCCTGCGTCGTACGGGGCGGGATAGACAAGACGCCTCACGTTATGGCGTATATGGTGAACGGATGGCCGGGCCTTGCACGCGGTTTGCCCCAGAGTTATTCCGACCTGGAAAAAGCTGTTCCGGGTGCGGCGCGAGGGATCAGGATAGGATATAAGCTCAAGCCCATGCTGGGTCCTGTGGCATTACGTTCCAAACCGCTCCCCATAACAACGCGGGCCATGGCCGGAGGGGCAGGCGTGTATCTCGGCGCCAAGCTTATTTCGTTCCGATGAGATAAACACGATACTGCTTCTGTATACCTACCATGGAAATGAAGGCAGGCTCCGTACGCCTTCACCGGGGTTTTTGCAGCCTGAAGAATGCCTAGGTGAGTAAGCACTCAGGGGAATCATCCGATTGAATATGAAGGTGGCTTGATCCTTGCTTTTTGCCTGAATCTCTCAGGAAAGAGCCAAAGGCAAATAGTAAGGCCCAGCCTCGATCCCCTGGATACAGATGATATAAATAATCCTTTGAAAATAAATTCCAATACATTTTAAGTCTGCCTGAAAAAAACCCGATACTCATTTCATGCTCCCAAGCATCACGCATCATTCATTTATCAGGGAAAGGAAGAGATATTCATGACAGAGAATTCAAAAGTCCTGTTCGTAAAACCGTTTATATATCAGGAATCCGTATCCGCCCTGGTACTTGTCCCCCTTATTTATTTCATTTTTATGAATGCAATCCCCGGGTTCAGGGCTAATCTCCTCGAAGCTGCCATCCTTGCATCAACCACAGCTACGGTCGGGTTTATATTGGGATTTCTGGTAAAATATATTCTTGTCAAGCCCGCCATTGAGGTCATGGACAATGGCACTTCAAGGTCCGGTGATTTGCAGGGTGCCGTGAGTTCCGCCGCCATCCTGCCGTTAGCGGAGACCGTTATCGTCTTCCTGAGGTGGTCTCTTGCCGCAATCATCATAAGTGTCATACCCTTTTACATGAGAGGTCACATCGACATGAACGAGGCAGCATTCGGAATAAATGCCCTCGTCATGACTGCATTTTCCATTATGCCATTTACCTATCTTGCATCGGAAAGCGGCCTGTTTCCATTCTATATGCAGAGTAACCTCAAGGGGATCCTGGACGGTAAAGTCCGGTTGTTCCGCATGAGCCTCAACAGAAAGCTCCTGATTACGATCCTTCTCATAGCAATCCCTCCCATCGGAAACCTGCTGGGCCTCATTTACCTGTCTATTTATACCGGCCTGAAGCTGGAATCCATCCAGTTAGGGTTCTTCCTGATCATTGTGCAGACAGTTATCATGACAGTGCTGAACGGTTATCTCCTCATGAAGAGCCTCAAACTTTCCGTGGGCAGGATGTCGTTCATGCTCAAGGATGTGGCCAAGGGACAGGGCGACCTCACCAAGCGGCTCGAGGTGACGGGATTGAACGAGGTGGGCGAACTCGCGTTCTGGTTCAATGCCTTCATGGATGATATCGAGCAGATCATCCATGATGTGAGGCAGACCTCTCTCGAGCTCCATCAGACCATAGAGGACGTGAGTGCGGGCTCTCAGGACCTTTCCCAGGCGACCCAGGAACAGGCGGCCTCCGTTGAGGAGATCTCGGCATCCATCGAGGAAATGAACGGGACGATCCAGCACAACGGCGAGCTCATCCATGAGGGGCAGGAGACATCGAATGCCGTTACCAAACTCATTGATCACAGCAAGGATATCTTTGCGCAGTTGATGAACGCCATCCAGGAGATATCCCAGGATTCCAGAAAGATAGGTGACATCGTCTCGACAGTGAACGAGGTGGCCTTCCATACGAACCTGCTCGCCCTGAATGCCTCGGTGGAGGCGGCCAGGGCAGGCGAGCACGGGAAAGGGTTCGCCGTCGTGGCGGGCGAGGTGAGGTCTCTGGCGCAGCGTTCGGCAGAGGCTGCCCGTGAGATCAAGGCCCTGATCGAAGGCACGGTGGGCCGGATCAAGAACGGCGATGAGATGATGAAAAAGACCTCCTCCTTCGCTGGAAGAGCTCATGTCGCGCATGGAGTTCTTCTTCAGGATGATGGAGGTGATCAGCACATCCAGTACGGAGCAGACGCAGAACATCGGCGAGCTGACGCAAGGCCATCTCCCAGATAGACGGCACCACCCAGCACAATGCCTCCACCGTGGAAGAACTCGCGAGCACGCTCGATAACCTACGCACCGTGGCAACCGTACTCGCGCAGGATGTTCAGAAATTCAGGACATCGGAAAGTAAAGAGTAACGAGTATCACGCACGGCTCCTGCCTGGACCGTGCCCTGATGTCTTCATGACCTGCGCTTAAAAGCTTAGGGGAAAACCTTCACATACGGCCCTTTGGAAATTTCCTTGATAAAAATACCGGATTAGCCCCTTTTGCTGCCCTGCCAAGTAAGATATAATAATAAAAACTTGCAGGGGTACTGCCAAGGATGGGCTCGTTGCCAAAGGTAATGCCCATTGTAATTGAATAACGTAAAAAGGGGTAGAAAATGTATCGTGATAAAAAGGTCATCGTGGTCATGCCTGCATACCAGGCTGAAGTTACTTTGAAAAAGACCTACGATGAGGTGATGATGCATGGTGTGGTCGATCAGGTGATCGTTGTCGACGACAACAGCAAAGACCGGACGGTTGAGGTTGCGAAGACACTGCCCAAGACGCTCGTGTACAGGCACGAAGAAAACACCGGTTACGGGAGCAACCAGAAATCCTGTTACAAGCTTGCCCTGCAGGAGGGAGGGGATATCATCATCATGGTCCATCCCGACTACCAGTATACCCCGAAGCTCATCCCGGCCATGGTTTCCATGATCGGCAGCGGCCTGTACCATTGCGTTCTCGGGTCGAGGATCCTCGGCGGTTATGCATTAAAAGGGGGCATGCCGTTATGGAGATACGTATCCAACCGGTTCCTGACGCTGGCCGAGAATATCCTGATGAATGCCAAGCTCTCTGAATATCACACGGGCTATCGGGCCTTTTCCCGCGAACTGCTCAAGAGGATCCCCTTTGAGAAGAACTCGGACGATTTCGTCTTTGACAACCAGATGCTTGCACAGATCCTCTGGCTCAACTACACCATCGCCGAGGTAAGCTGCCCTACGAATTATTTTGAAGAAGCATCATCGATAAACTTTGCCGGAAGCATCAAATACGGTTTCGGATGCCTGCAGACCGCTTTATTGTTCAGGCTTGCCAGGATGAGAGTCGTGAAAAGCGATCTGTTTCCGGTATAAACGATCCTGTCTTCAAAGGAGAGGGTAAACCACTATGAGCCCCCGGTTCACTTGTACAACACGGAAGAAAACCCGGTTATTGTATTCCTCCCTTCTGTTCATGGGCATCTTTCTCGGGTCGTGCAAGACCGAGATCGGTGAAGGGGACAAAGCATGGAACGACATGACGGCCTCCTTCAGGAAGACCGTGGATATGGGCGGATACTCCCTGCACTATATCGATATGGGCTCAGGTGAGCCGGTGGTCATGGTGCACGGATTTGCCGATTCAACCTACTGCTGGCATGAGAACGTACCTCCCCTAAAAGATGCGGGTTATAGGCTGATCATCATGGACCAGCCCGGGCTCGGCAGGTCGGATATCCCTCCCGAGCCGTATGAATTCTCCATAGAAAACCAGGCAAAGGCGATCGTCCGGCTCACGGAGAAACTGGGCGTATGGAAGTTCAGCATCGTCGGGCACTCCATGGGCGGCGGAATCGCTTTGTATATTACAGCGAACCACCCGAAAAGAGTACGGAAAACGGTGCTCATCGATCCCGTATGGTCCAAGCCTCCGGAAGTCCAGCTCATGGCTCTGCCGGGCATGGAGTTTTTGTCTTCCCATTTCGGAGGGCGATGGTCTGTGAGGATGGGACTGGAAGATGCCTATTACGACAGCGACAAGGTCGATGCCGCCATGGTGGATGAATATTCCCGTCCCATCAGCAAGCCGGGATACTGGAAGACGCTCATATCCCTGGAGAAGCAGTTTTACTCTCCGGGTTTTCAGAAGATGGCGCAGAGCTGCCAATGGATTGAGAACCCGGTGCTGATCATCTGGGGGAGGAAGGACACTTGGGTCCCGGTCGAAAATGGCAGGACGCTCAACGAAAAGATCAACAACTCAACATTGAGTGTAATAGAAGACTGCGGCCATAATCCACACCAGGAGTGCAGTGACAAGGTCAATCCACTCCTGGTGGATTTTCTCAGGGCAGAAGACTAAAGGAACACCGAAGGATTACTTCCCCAACTGCTCCTTCAGTTCGCGCTTCAATATCTTGCCCGAGGGATTTTTCGGAAGCTTGTCGGCAATGACGATCTTTTTCGGGCATTTGAACCCTGCCAGGTGCTCCTTGCAGTAGGCGATGATCTCCTTTTCGGTGAGGGACGCTCCCTTTTTCGGCACGACGACGGCTGCGACGATCTCGATCCACTTGGGATCGGGCAGGCCGATGACCGCCACCTCTTCGATGCCCGGATACTGGTACAGCACCTCCTCCACCTCGCGTGAGGCCACGTTCTCGCCGCCGGTCTTGATCATGTCCTTCTTGCGGTCCACCACGTAGAGATAGCCGTCCTCGTCGAACTTGCCGAGGTCGCCGCTGTGGAACCAGCCGAAGGCGAAGGCCTCCGTCGGTCTTTTCCGGGTCGTTGAGATAGCCGGTCATGACATGGCCCGAGCGGTGCACGATCTCGCCCACCTCGCCGTCGGGCACGAACTTGCCGTCATCGTCCATGAGCCGTGTTTCGACGTTCAGCACCGGCTTGCCCGCCGAGCCCGGCTTCAGAAGCTGGTCCTCGGGCTTCAGGATGGTCGCCACCGGTCCCATCTCCGTCTGGCCGTAGTAATTCCAGAGCTTCAGGCCCCGGAAGGTCACGGAGAGCTGCTTGATGATCTCCACCGGCATGATGCTGGCGCCGTAGGCCGCCTTTTTCAGGCTGCCGTGGTTGTAGTTCTTGAATTCGGGATGGTTCAGGATGCCGATCCACACGGTGGGCGGCGCGAACATGTGGGTGATCTGGTATTTCTCGATGTTCCTGATCATCTCCAGGGGATCCGCCTTGTGCATGATGACATTCGTGGCCCCGATGTACAGATACGGCATGAGGAAGCAGTGGAGCTGGGCGCAATGGAAGAGCGGCAGGGCATGGAGACTCACATCGTAGGTGTCGTACTGGCCGTCGAAGATGCAGCTGTGGTACTGCGACATGAGCGCCCTGTGCGAGAGCATGGCCCCCTTGGGCTTCGATTCCGTGCCGCTGGTATAGGGGATCTGGACGACGTCTTCCGCGCTGACCTCCACCTGGGGCTCGTCACAGGGCATGGCTCCCATTTCCGTGATCAGGTTGAAGAACCCGTCCGGCACCATCGAATCGCTCAAGGGGATGAATCCCCATTTTTCCACGGTGGCGAATCTGGCCTGGGACTGGGCAATGATCGGATACAGGGCGTCCTCGACGATGAAGACCTTAGACCCTGAGTGGTTGATGATGTAGGCGATCTCCTCGGCATTCAGCATGTAATTGATGGGGACCTGGATTGCGCCGATCTTGGCGAGCCCGATCATGCTGATGGGATAATAGTGGGAATTGTATGCATAGACGGCTACCCGGTCGCCCTTTTTGACCCCGTACCGGGTCATCAGGTGGGCAAAGCGCCTGGCTTCCCGCTCGAGATCGAAAAACGAGAGCTTGATGTCGCGGAATATGATGGCGGTCTTGTCGCCGTATTTTGTTGCTGCCCTCCGGGCCATGTCGCCGATCGTGTCACGGTTGATAATATTGCTCATCGATCCATCTCCTCTTTTTAGGAACTCAAGTAATGTACCCGTACTTTCTTAAGGCATGATGTATAACCTGAATTGATATTCATGTCAATTATAACCGGTAAAAAGACAGCTGGTTGCATCTTTTGACATACTATAAGACAGGAATCAGCCGGAGAAACTATGCACGCTCTTTCTGCAACCGGGGGAGGAGCACCGGAAAAGCCGCCCCTCCGCCTGGGCGCTCAGGACAGTTACTGCGCTATGGTGATCCTTCTTGAACCGGTATGTATCCAGTGCAGCAGGATTGCAGGCCCGGGGAGCCTCCGGAAGTTCCTTCGTTGACATTCATGACCGCTCGGGATATTCTCATTCCCCTAAGAGGTTATTATCACAGGATTACAGACGGCACCAAGTGATGAGATTTCAAGCCTGATAAAAGGCAATGATACGTGAGGAGGTTGACGATGAAAGACGGATACAAACTGGTCGGGTTTCAATATGAGATGACTGGTAATCTCTACAGCCTGGGGCGCATTCCCCGGTGCAAGACAGCGATGCTCAAACATCTGAAACCGGGCCAGAAAGTTCTCGTAGCAGGAGTCGGGCACGGAACCGAAGCAATCGAGGCAAGCAAGCTCGGGGCGGATGTCACAGCCATTGACCTGTCCGAGACCATGCTCAAGCATTTCCGCAAACGTATAGCAAGGGAAAACCCGCCGAAGGAGATCCACGTCGTCCACGACGACATCTTCAATATGAAAGAACCCGAGCAGTACGATATGGTCATTTCGAATTTCTTCCTGAACGTTTTCAATGAAACAAGGGTGAAAGAGGTGGCAAATCACCTTGGTACGCTCGTCAAACCCGACGGCTATTTCGTCGTCGGAGAATTTGTCCTTCCCATGAGTGGATTGCAAGGGCTCATCCAGAGGCTCAACTGGTATTTCGCCATCACTTTTTACAGCTCAACCACCGAAGCGGTCTTCCATCCGGTATGGAACTATCCGGGGCTCGTTGAAGGAGCCGGCTTCAAGATACAGGATATCGAATACTTCAAGATCGCGGGCGTCAAGATGTACTGGTCGATCCTGGGTAAAAAGCTCCCGAAATAAGATTCTAAAGGCTCCACCCGTCCTTAAGGAAGCAAAGTGCGGCTTTTGTTGAGGGGAAAGGGGCAGTAATACCAAAGCTCACTCTCCTCCCCGGCCGTTTCTCAAGAGGTTTCCGCGGCCGGTCGGCCACGGCAGGGAGCCTGTTCCAGCCGAAGGCACATCCCAGATCTGGACACCTCCCAATCCTGAGCCCAGGGTATCTTTCAGCGACATGATGATCTCGATCGTTCCGTCGCCATCCACATCGGACAGCGTCGGCACGCTCATGCTGCCCCGTCCGTAAACGGGTATTTTGTGCACAACTGCGCCGCCGGCGTTGAGTATGATGAGGTGAGACACGTTCTGTGCCGTGGAATACGTGGTAAAGACGATCTCGGGTGAGGCGTCATGGTCCAGGTCGCCGATGGCTGCCCCTGATGCGCCGATGAATGGGTCCCCGGCGGAATCGAAGCGGTATGTCCACACCAGTGCGCCATCCGGCGAAAAGCACCGCATGATGCCGTCATAGGACGGGACCACGATCTCGGGCCTGCCTCTCCTGTAGGTTTGCCCAGTGCAGGCGCCGGGGCCGTCTGCACGATGTTGTTCTCATACCCCGTGTAGAGCGGCTCGCCCGAACACGATCGGCCTTTCAAAACCCGGCGCCCTGGTCATGTCTGCATTGAAAGCCCAGAGGGAATTCCCCCTGTTGATGTATTCCCCTGCCCGCTCATGATCGGAATAGAGGATGATCTCGGGCAGGCCGTCGTTGTCGATGTCACCGAAGACCGGCGGTGAATCCGTGAATTCGTCCCGGTCATTTCCATCCGCACCCCAGCCCTGTTTGGCCAATTCGATCGCATGGAACATGGGTACGCTGCTCACAAACGGGCCTTGATACATTGGGTTGGCCGGAAGCGGCGATCCATCCCCACGCATGATCCCGATGTGGCAGCAGTCATAGGTGCTCACCACCTCGGGGACGCCGTCGCCGGTAAGGTCGGCAGCCCCGATGTTCTGGTTGTAGCCGCCGTATTCATTGCACTGGTCGCACCCCTGGACTTGCGGCCAGCCAGGGGCGGTTTCGCCGTTCAGTTTCCAGACAATTGTTACCGGACCGGAGCCGGTTTTCTGGGCCAGGATCTCTTTATGGCCGTCACGGTCGAGATCGATGGCGGCAATCGACCTGATTTCATCTTGAGAGCCGGGGAATTCCTTCGGCCAACCGGCCCTGATGCTGCCGCTTCGATCATAGAGCGCCACCTTGTTGCTGTAGGCAATGGCGATCTCTCCGTACCCGTCATCGTCCAGGTCTCCGACCACGGGTGAGGCATACTGCCTGGACGAACCGTGATTGTTCGTCGAAGAAGCCGATTCGCCCACCGGTGCCCTCCAGAGAAGCGTTCCTGAAGAGTTCCAGACATACAGCACGCTGTGACGGCCTGCTATGATCTCCGGCTTCCCGTCACGATCGATATCGAACACGGAAGGCGATGCGAACCAGTTTTCGTCCCAGCTCGCCGGAAGCGTTTTCCTTAAGACAGGCTGAGTTACGTTTGTTGCAGCAAGAGTTTCATTTGTGACCGGGGAGTTCGTGCCTGCCTGAATACCTCCTCCGGAACTGCTGTTCGAACAAGACCATAAAATACCGATAGTTATAATCAAAGTACTGCCGATTCCCATGACTCTCCTCATTACATCCTCCTCATATGATCATATCATGCAACCAGTGCACCATATGACGCCGCAACCGGGGTGAAAAAGGTGGAAAAATCCTGCCGTATGATAATTTCCCGATGGAATTCCATCCTGGAATATCGTAAGATGCTATACATTCTATGGATACGGATATCCACTTCCTTACCGGAGGTTTCTATGGAATATGTGATATGGAGCGAGATGTTCAGCACCCGGGTGCCGTATATCGACAACCAGCATAAAAAGCTCCTTGATATCGTGAATGAATTCCATGCAGCTATCAAGGAGAAAAAGGGGAAGGATATCCTCTTGCCGATCCTCAATTCCCTTATCCGTTATGCCGAAGAACACTTCCGCGATGAAGAGACCGTGATGGATCTGGCCGGATACCCTGCCGACGAAGCCTTATCACACAGGATGATCCACGAAGGACTCATTGAAGAGATATTCGCATTGAATGAAGAGCTTAAAGTGCCTGAGGAAAAGCCGCTCCATGACGTGGAGGTTTTTCTCAACGGCTGGCTGATCCGCCATATCCTCACCCAGGATAAGAAACTTGCATCCTATGCCGTGTACCTCAAGGGCCCCGGATCCCCCGAACCGGAATAGCCTTCAGCATGGGAAACCGGGATAGGGCTCATCCCATGACAGCTGCCCCTTCAGCAGGGCGTTAGATCCAAGCCCCAGGCGCCTGACGCATTCGTTAACAGGCACAGTCAAGAATTCATTGACACTCTCACCGCCCTGTGGCACGTTTCATCCGGGGGACGACGCATGTCTATACTCGTACGATTCGGGGTTTCCCTGGAACAGGGCCTGCTGGGCCGGTTCGACAGGCTGATCGAAAAGCAGGGATACACCACCCGGTCCGAAGCCTTGCGCGACCTCATCCGCCGGCAGCTGGTCAAGAAAGAGTGGGAAGAGGACCAGGAGGTGGCGGGTGCCATCACCTTTGTCTACGATCACCACCAGCGGAACCTTACGAGCCGGCTCACCGACCTCCAGCACAATCACCAGGAGACCATCATATCCACCCAGCACATCCACCTGGACCACCACAACTGCCTTGAAATCATTGCCGTAAAAGGCAAGGCCAGCGAGGTGCAGAAGCTTGCCAATGCCCTGCACTCAGTCAAGGGGGTACGGCACGGCACCTTGAGTATGTCCAGCACCGGCAAATCCATCGGGTAGGGTTTCACGCCATCCCGGCGGGAGCACCCTTTGCAGTGTAATCGCTCCACTCATCCTGCACGATAAGCCCTGGCCACCTATATAAACTGATTTCTTCGGATAAGTTCTTTTGCTGGTAGCACATATATTTTATTTGTGCTACCTGGATGGTATTATTATCTTCATGAGAGGAGCGAGGTAGTCCCCATGCACATGGCCGATGCGATGGTCTCACCTGTGGTCGGGAGTGTCATGTGGGCGGTTTCCGCTGCAGGGATAGCCTATTGTTCGCGGAAGATCAGAGAAGACCTCGACGATAGCAGGGTTCCCCTCATGGGGGTGCTCGGCGCCTTTGTCTTCGCCGCCCAGATGATCAATTTCACCATCCCGGCAACGGGCTCGAGCGGTCATATCGGCGGCGGGATGCTGCTCGCCGTCCTGCTGGGGCCTCACGCGGCATTCCTGGTGGTTGCATCGGTCCTGGTCGTGCAGGCCCTCTTTTTTGCAGACGGCGGCCTCCTTGCGCTCGGCTGCAATATCTTCAACCTCGGGGTTTTTCCGGCATTCATCGCCTATCCCTTCATCTACCGGAAGATCATCGGGGAAGACATCGCGAAGACCCGCCTTGTCGCAGCAATAACGCTCTCCTCCGTTATCGGCCTGCAGCTCGGGGCTTTCAGCGTCGTGCTTGAAACAAAGGCCTCGGGCATCACCGAGCTTCCCTTTCTCACGTTTCTTGCACTCATGCAGCCCATCCACCTTGTCATAGGACTCATCGAGGGGATCGTGACAACAGCGGTCGTCTCCTTCGTGTGGAAGGCGAGCCCTCTGATCCTGGACCGGTCTCTGCGGAAAGCACCTGCCGGCCGGATGCCGGCAAAAATCGTGATCGCAGTCCTGCTCGCCGCATCGGTCATCATGGCAGGATTCCTCTCCCGGCACGCCTCCGGGAACCCGGACGGCCTTGAATGGGCAACCTCCCGCATCACGGGAAAAGAAGAAATCGAGAGAACCGGGAGCATCCACCGCCTGTTTGCATCCATCCAGGAAAAGACCTCGATGTGGCCGGGATACGCTTCCCGGCCCGCCGGAGTTGCCGCATTGCCTGAAGGCGTCTCTCCGGAGGCCGGCACCTCGTTTTCCGGGATTATCGGGGGTGCGGTCACCCTGGCGCTGGTGCTGTTTCTTGGATTTGCCCTGAAAAAAATCACGGTAAAGCAGTCCGCACATCTCCCGGACAGGATCGGCCATGGCTGATATCGCACGATCCTTTCATGAGCTGAATTTCATCGACACCCTTTCATCCCTGGATTCTCCTGTCCATCGCATCGATGCAAGGGCAAAACTCATCACAACCACGGTATTCATCATGTGCGTGGTTTCCTTTCCCAAGCATGAAGTCTCGGCGCTCATTCCCTACTTCTTCTTCCCTGCCGTCATCATACCACTGGCAAGTATCCCGGCTCGTTATCTGGCGGGCAAAATCGTCTTCCTGCTGCCTTTCGCCGTGCTCATGGGCATTTTCAATCCCTTCTATGACCGGGAGGTGATGATGAGCATCTCCGGCATCCCCATATCGGGCGGCATTCTGTCATTCACCTCGATCCTCGTCCGCTTCGTGCTCACCGTCCTTGCCGCCCTCATCCTCATGGCAGTGACCGGCTTCCAGGGTATCTGTACTGCCCTGGAGCGGCTCATGGTGCCTAGGGCCTTCAGCGTTCAGCTCATGATGCTCCACCGTTACCTTTTCGTGCTCGTATCCGAAGCCGTGCGCATGACGAGGGCACGGGAGCTCAGGTCCTTCGGAAGGCAGGGAATGGGTATCAGGTCATACGGATCGCTCATCGGATACCTTCTGCTCCGGACATTCGGCAGGGCCCAGCGAATCCACATGGCCATGCTTTCACGCGGATTTCACGGCGAATTCTACCCGAGGAGACCGTTTAAGATCAGCCTGTACGATGCGGCATTCACGGCTGCCTGGTGCACGATCTTCATCACCCTCCGCTTTGTCGATTTCCCACAGGCAGTAGGCCGGATCATCATGGGGGCGGCATCGTGAGCCACCACATCGTCGAGGTAAAGGATCTCACCCATGTATACCCGGACGGCACGACCGCCATCCAGGATATAAGCATCCGCATCACCCATGGCGAGTCGGTGGCCCTCGTCGGGGCGAACGGTGCCGGCAAGTCGACCCTGCTGCTCCACCTCAACGGCTATCTCACCCCCAGCTCGGGAACCGTACGGATCGGAGATTACCCTCTCACGAAAGAAACCCTTCGAGAAGCGAGGAGAACCGTCGGAATGATCTTCCAGGACGCCGATGACCAGCTCTTCATGCCTACCATCCATGAGGACGTGGCCTTCGGGCCTCACAACCTCGGCCTGCCGCGGGAGGAAGTGGAGAAGCGGGTCACCGATGCCCTTTCCCGGATGGGCATCGAGCACCTCAAGGAACGGCCGCCCTATCATCTCTCTGCAGGGGAAAAGAGAAGGGCTGCCATTGCCACGGTGCTTTCCATGACACCCGATATCCTTGTCCTCGATGAGCCCACAACGGGCCTAGACCCAAGGGGCAGGCGGCAGATCATTTCACTGCTCAGGGAATTTACTCACACCAAGATCATTGCCACCCACGACCTCGACCTTGTCCTGGACTTATGCGCACGCACCATCGTGCTCCATGGCGGGCGCATCAGGGCTGACGGACAGACGCATGCAATTTTTTCCGACCTGGAGCTTCTTGAGGAGTGCCGCCTTGAGAAACCTCTTTCCATGCAGGGGTGCCCTGTATGCGGCCGGTTTAAGTAACCTGCCGTTATCTTTGGCTCAGAAAAATTGAAAAGACTCCATGGGATTATGACCATATGGAACTGGTCACGAAAGCCGATGTTGCAACAAAGGCGCTTCCGTACGCGAGGCCGTGATATCGATTCAACCAAAAGCAGTCGTAAAAACTATATGGATTCCGTAAGCAGACTACGCGATCACGAGGTTATTATTCACATCTACGACCCCGTTCGTATATCTGGCGATGTCTTCGGCTGTACGGCATTCAAAATAGTCATTCACCGTGCCGCTTAAGGTCACGATAGAATCCTTCACGTGAACATTTACCATGGTGACATCGGGAAACGAATTTCTGACAAGCGAGCTGATAATATCGGTCCTGATATCTTCATCCGTTACCGTTCTTGGGGGTTCGACCTTCAATTGGTTTCTTACACCTATCACACCGCTGACGTTTTCCGTGATATGCTCGGCATTGTATTTCTGCCATATGGAGCCGACGGACCCCATCAGCGTAACCTGGCCGCAGTCCACTGCTACGTCGATTCTTTTTGAATCGATGTTCGGGTTCCATTCCAGCAGGCTCCGGACCTTTGAGGCGATGTCGGGATCCCTTGGTGTCGGGAAGGACGGTGGATAGCTGACCCTGAGACCGTTATCCACATATCTGACACCGGAAACCGCATACGCGTCGTCCTCGGCTTCCAGACGGTCGGGACAGGTAGGTACCAGGCCTGTTAATACGACCTTGCCGTCAGATACTTCGACATTTATATCAGATTCGTTCACCCTCGTATCCCAGATCAGTTGAGAGTAAACGTCTTTCTTGATCTCTTCGGGTTTTCTCTCTCCACTGCGTACCATGATAGAAACCTCCTTTCCAGCGTATCGTAACCCCCTCCTTCCAATGTTCCTGTTTTTGGTTGAAATCCCTGCCCCTTAAAGAATGCTGCCTATGACTTGTCCAATACTGTAAGCCTACCCGATTTCCTGATTGCCTGCCTGTTCTCTGATATTGAGCTTCCCTATGGTGAGCTCATCCACAGCGAGAGAGCTGATTTTTATCTGACGGGCATTGAATCTGTTAATGGTAAGAAATCCTATTGCAAGTGCACCGACGGCAAACGCCCCGATAGCCAGGGCACCTGTCGCAAATGCACCGACCGCAAGAGCACCGAGACGTGCAGCAGGTATCGAAATTCCTCTCATCAATTCTTCCTCCCTATAAATAGAAGTAACGGAACCGGATTCATGCCCGTGAACATGTAAAGAGACCTATCCTCTCTCATGGTGGTGGGTTCCTGAACATAATAATATAACCGATCGGATCTCTCCTCCACACCGCGGGCTCTCCCGGCAATGGCAAGGGATTTCACCCAGTGGGTATGCTTATGGCAGCATGCCTTTGTTAGTTGTAATTAACCTTGTTTAGGATTAAATAGGAGTGTTCTCAAAACCATTATGAGGGGGAGATAGTATGAAAAAATATGTATTGACCGCAGGGTTGGCAATTTTCCTGGCATGTCTGTTTGCATCGAATGCATTCGCCGCAGGCGACGGCTCATGGGAAAGGGTCAAGAAGGCGGGAGTGCTGAAGATCGGCATTGACGATGCCTTTCCTCCCATGGAATTCCGCAATGACAAGAACGAACTCGTCGGCTTTGACATCGATGCCTCCAGAGAGCTCGGCAAAAGGCTCGGCATCAAGGTCGAACACATGCCCACCGTGTGGGATACCGTGATCCTGTCCCTGAAGTCCAAGAAGTTCGACGTTGTCTGGTCCGGCATGTCCATTACCCCAGAGCGCGAGAAAGAGATCGCTTTCACCAAGCCGTACATCATGGAGAAGCAGGTGATCGTGGTCAAGGCAGGAAACAAGAAGATCAAGGGACTGAAGGATCTCGGCGCTGAAACCGTCGTAGGCGTGCAGCTCGGCTCCACATCCGAGGAGGCCCTCGCGAAGCTGAACAAGAAATTCAAGGAGATCAAAAAGTACGACAAGAACACGGATGCCTTCCTGGATCTCAAGATCGGCAGAATCGACGCGCTGGCAGTCGATGAGCTCGTGGGCCGCTACTACCTTTCGCAGAAGCCTGGGCGAGTACACGGTCCTGTCCGAATCGCTCCTCTCCGAGCCCATCGGAATCGGCCTCAGGAAGGAAGATGTTTCACTGAAAAACAAGATCCAGAAGACGCTCGACGGCATGTTCAAAGACGGCACCATGAAGAAGATTTCCATCAAGTGGTTTGGGGATGACATCACGTCCTGGAAGTAGAAGTCAAGGCTCATATCGGGCTCGGCGTGCTGACAAGCGCGCTGAGCCTCCTGTTCGCATCCTTTTCCCTGCCGGGCTTCCCAGGGCCGACACAGCCGGCAAGCCCGATCAGTACGAGCTTTTGGCCCAGGGCACGAGGCTCGTCCAGGACGGCAAGCTGGATGGGGCCGTCGAAGGTGTTCAGGACAGGTGCCCCACCGTGCTCACGGGGAAGATGCCGGGGTGTTCGTACGCTCCCGGATGGAAGCTGCGAAGATCCTTTTCAGCAAGAAGGATTATCAAGCGCAAGCACCGGCATGTGCAATGAGATCCTGGCATACTGCCCGATAACCTCGAGGCCAAGAACCTCCTACGCCAGATACAGGCTGCCCAGACACCCGAATGGATCCAATTCCTCAAGGATATGAAAACTTACCTGCCCACCCTGGTGAAGGCCACTTCCATGACGCTTTTCCTGGTCTTCATCACCATGGTCGATATCGCCCATCGGCGGACTCTTCATCGCACTGGGCAGGATCAGCCGCCACAAGGCGGTCTCGTCCTTCTTCTGGTTCTTCATCTGGATATTCCGGGGCACGCCGCTGCTGCTCCAGCTCTTCTTCATCTACTACGGGCTGCCCTCGCTGGGCATCACCCTGGAGCCGTTCACTGCGGCGGTACTCGGGCTGGGCCTGAATTACTCCGCCTACCTGGCCGAGATCATGCGCGGGCGCCATCGAGAGCATCGATGCCGGGCAGATGGAGGCGGCCAAGGCCATCGGCATGACCTACTGGCAGGCCATGCGGAGGATCATCGTGCCCCAGACATACAAGCGGCTGGTGCCGCCCGTGGGCAACGAGTTCATCGCCCTCATCAAGGACACCGCCCTGGTCTCCACCATCGCCATGGTGGAGCTCATGCGGGCCGCAAACCAGATCTTCAGCGCCACGTTCAACGTCTACATCCTCGTCCAGGCCGCCATCATCTATCTGGTTCTCACGAGCATCTTCACCGTTTCCTTCCGGAAGCTCGAAGACAGGCTGGGGGTCTACGAAAACCGATGATAGAGCTTCAGGGAGTCGTCAAGCGCTTCGGCAGCCTCACGGCTGTGGACGAGGTGGACCTCGATATCGAGAAGGGGCAGCGGATCGTCATCATCGGCCCGTCGGGCTCGGGCAAGACGACGCTGCTCCGGATGATCAACTTCCTCGAAAAGATGGACGAGGGCGCCATCCTGATGGACGGCAAGGAAGTGGGATACCGCAAGGACAAGAAGGGCAGGCTCGTCATGGAGAAGCCCGATATCATCTGCGCCCTCCGGTCCGAGATCGGCATGGTCTTCCAGCACTTCCACCTCTTCCCGCACATGACCGTGCTGCAGAACGTGATGGAAGGGCCCGTCACCGTGAAGAAGGAGCCCCGCGAAGAGGCCCGCAAGGTCGCCCTGGACCTGCTGGGCAGGGTCGGGCTCCTGGACAAGAAGGACGTCTATCCCGGCATTCCTCTCCGGCGGCCAGAAGCAGCGGGTGGCCATCGCCCGGGCCCTGGCCATGCGGCCCAGGCTCATGCTCTTCGACGAGCCCACCTCGGCGCTGGACCCCGAGCTCGTGGGCGAGGTGTTCACCACCATCAAGAATCTGGCCGCAGAAGGCATCACCATGGTGATCGTCACCCACCAGATGGGCTTTGCCCGGGAGATCGCCGACCGGGTCATCTTCATGGACAACGGCAAATTCATCTTCGAAGGCCATCCCGAAGACCTGTTCTCGGACCGCATGGAACACCCAAGGATAAAGACCTTCCTTCAGAAGGTGCTGTAGAGAAACCTGGATAAATCAGCTTCTCGTAAAAAGACCTTGGGCATTCTTCAATGTGAAGAGACTTTCTCTTCACTGCTGCAGGCTCACTCCTGGTGTTTCCGCTTCTCCGGAACTCTTCCGGGCCGGAACAATCGTTTCTTTTCTGCAGACCTTCTTACGGCAGGGTGAAGCGGTACCCTACATTGACCGCAAAGAAAGACTCTTTGCTGGTAATCCTTTCATCCGTGGTCCAGGATTCACTATTCCATGGGTGTCCGTTCGAGGTTCCGGCATAAAGGTTGTTATCCTGCTCCCCGAAGGCCCTGATATAAAGATAATCGAAGACGCCTTTCATAAACCAGTGGGGGGTGAAATTATACCGGATGCCTGCGGTTAACTTGTAGGCCTGTCCATCGCAATCCCCTTCGGCATAGATGGGACCGGGAACTCTCAGCAGGTGAACATCCTCATCCTTGGCGCGGACAAAGGGCGAATAGCCGATGCCCATTTCGAAGTCGAGCTTTTCCCCGCGATTTGCCAATGCCAGTTCGATATAGGGGATGGAATAGCCGACCTTATAGGTTATGCCGACCGAACCGTCGCCGATGTAGTCTGCACCAGGGATTCCCGAAGGAGACCACTGCCTGATCAATCTGCACTCGTAATCAAAGGCCCGCTTTTCATACCCGATGCCCACGTATCCGGACAACTCTCCCTTATAGTAATGGAACTTCCTGTCCAACAGCTCCCGGTACCGGTAATCGTACCGGTGCGTGAATATCGGATAGGAGACCTCAGCATTCCAGATCGTGACATCGATCTCGCTTTTGCTGCTGGATTCGATATCCAGCATGTACCACTGGTTCGTACCGTTATCCCACACATTGACATACCATCCGGGGCCATGCTCACCGTCATCATCCCAGAACGGGATGCCCCAGTCATAGTCTCTCATGTGACCGGCTCTGTCATCTATATTGCGCTTCATCCCCCCGGAGATCTCCAGCTTGCCGACCGTCAGCTTTGCATCGAGCGTAGCGAGATAAACGCCCAAGGGAAACTTCAGTTTACTGATAGGGAAGTACGGGTCCCTTCCCCAGGGATCCTGGTCAGCAGGCACGTCACCGATGGCGTATGTGGAGTCTCCCATCAGATAACCGGCACCGGGCGATATTTCAAATGCCGTTTCGGCATGGGCCGTAATTCCCCAGCAGACAGACAAGAAAACAATAAGGGAAATCCCAGATAATCTCTGCATCTTCATACCTCCTCAGGATTATACTCTCTTTACTATCGGAAAGGGATGAAGAGATCTTGAAGTCGGCCTCTGGGGGTTTTTACTTGGAAAATCCCAAGCCTATCCCTTCTCATACCGCTGAGGCCTTATGGGAATAAAAGAATGGAAATATTCATGGTTTCGATATTTGGAAAGGATGATGCGACGGGAAAACGAACGGCTAATCACCCATGATGTTATATCCTGAATCCAGATAGATGAGGTTGCCCGTCATCGATATCGCCCGGTCGCTCGCCAGGTATGCGGCCAGGAAACCGACGTCCTCTATGGTTACGGGCTCATGCTCCGGGGCCTTGTCATACACCTCGTGCAGAAGGCTTTCGAACTCGGCCAGTCCTGATGCGGCACGCGTCATGATTGGGCCAGGTGAAATCGTATGCACCCGGATGTGCTTTGCACCTAATTCTGCTGCCAGGTATTCAGTTGCCTGCTGAAGGGCAGCCTTTACCGGGCCCATCATCTTGTACCCCCTGATCACCCTCTCGCCGCCGAGATAGCTCAAGGTAAGAAGACACCCCCCATCCGGCATGAGACGCTCGGAAAGCCTGGCCATGCGGATAAAGGAATGGACTGAAATGTCCATCGCTATGTTCCATCCTTCCAACGAGCAGTCGACCAACCGGCCGCGGAGATCTTTCAGAGGCGCATACGCCAAGGCATGCAATAGAAAATCCAATCTCCCCCATTTCTTTTGCGCCTGCTCGAACACTCCCTCGAGCTGCCCCGGCTTCTGGACATCGCACTGCATGACGAAGGAGCTTTTGATCTCCTCGGCCAACGGCCGCACATAGGGCTCGGCTTTCTCGTTCAGATAGGTGACCCCAAGCTCTGCACCCGCTTCACGGCAGACCTTTGCCACGCCATAGGCAATGCTGTGCTCATTGGCTATCCCGAAGATCAACCCTTTCTTTCCTTCAAGGCTTACCACACACTCCATGTTTACTCTCCCCTGTGGCCCGTAAACCGGCCGAAAGCCGGTTCTCCGGTATTGCTGATCAAAGCTTTTGCCTCAGGCAATGACCTGATCATTGAGTACATCGATGACCCCGCTTGTGTATTTGGCTATGTCTTGTGCAGTACGGCAGGTAAGATAGTCGTCTACCGTACCGGACAAAGTCACTACGCCGTCGTTAACCTGAACTTTTATCCTGGTGGAATCGATCAAGGTATTCCTGGCAAGCGTGCTCTCGATATCTCTCTTTATGTCCTGGTCCGAAATCCCGACTGCAGTTTCTACCTGCAGGAGATTCTGTACATCGATCACCCCGCCCACATTAGAGACAAGGTATTCTACCCTGGATTTTTGCCAATAAGAATCGACCGATCCGGTTAACGTTACTATACCTTCATGTGCTAAAACCTTGATCCGTGAAGAATCCAGGGTCGGATTCCACTCAAGAATGTTCCGGATATTCGAAGCGAGTTCCGTATCGCCCGGGACCGGGAAAGTGGTTGGGCTTACCTGGAGGCGGTTGTCCACATACCTGACCCCGGAGATCAAATATGCATCGTCCTCGGCCTGCCACCGGCCGGAATAGGTGGGCACCGTTCCGGTCAGTATGACTCTGCCGTCGGAAACATCGACATTGATATTCGATTCGTCTATTCTGTTATCCCAGAAAAGCTGGGAAGATACATCGGCCCGGATCTCTTCAGATCTCCTTTTTTCAGTTCGTGCCATAGGATTATCCTCCCTTTGCGGATCATCACTATATAGTATCTCCATTCTAACCCTGACGGTGCCATTCTCAAGAAGACTCCATATGCTTATGACCCTGATTCTTTTTATGTTCCTGAGCTTAGTCGAAAATACATATATCGAAGGAGGGCTGACAGGGTTTGCGATGGGAACAGGATGGTTTTTAGGGAAATGCACTACTCCGGAAGCGGAGATAAAGGATCTTTGCTACATCCTTCGATTTTTCTCGACACGTTGGCGGCAGGCCTCTATGATGAGGTTTGCAGTAAAAACGCCGATGTAGATGAAAACGCTGGTTCCGCCCTTTGATGCAATCAATCCGGGCCGGATGAAATCCATCATGTAGACGATGGCTATCGTCATGAAGAGGGAGACAAAAGCCGTAATGACGAGATAAAGAAAATCGATTTTAAAATGCCCCATACAATATTCTTTCGCCGTTTCTTCCGTAACACTATATCGTTTTTATGATCCGGCCGGCAAGGAGGAAATCGAGTAAATCCGCTCGGGAATAACCGATACATGAGGTACAGACCTGCTGCGTGGAAGATAACGCATTGACAGGAAAGCCTGTTTATCCTATGTTACGTCCTTTGTAAAACTGCCGGTAATTACGAGGCAATCAATGCTACCCGTAAGAAAAAAGGCGGCTTCTCAAGAAAGGAATTGGGATATGAACTATTCGAAACCACATCTCAAACGAGGATATGCCAATCAAATTCTCACCGTGGATCTGGGAACCGGTGACATTGCCGTGCCCGGTCTCGATCCTGAAGCCAGGGACTATTTCATCGGTGGCAGGGGGCTGGGGCTCTATCTGCTCCACAGGAGAATAACCCCTGGGATGACTGCTTATGATCCCGGGAATCCCCTTATCCTCGCGCCGGGTCCGCTGGGCGGCATTCCCCAGTTCCCCGGAACGAGCAAATGCATGGCCATTTCCCTTTCTCCGCTTACCGGCATTCCCGGAGTATCGAATTTCGGTGGACATTTCGGGGCATATCTCAAGTATGCCGGCTTCGATGCCCTTGAGATGACAGGGGCTTCGGATAAAGACATCATGATCGTCATCGACGGCTTCAAACAGCAGGTATCCATCGTAGATGCTCCTGCCATAGACCGCGTATTCGACCTCGAGCAGGTGATCGTCGAGCAATTCAGCGAAAAAGGGCATGAAAAGAGAGACATCGTTTTTGTCACGACAGGAATCGGCGCAGCCAATACCACCTATGGGTGCATCAACAGCCATTACTTCGATCCGACCAAGCCGGTAAACGGCAATAAAGGCCTCTTCAGGACCAAACAGGCAGGAAGGACAGGCCTGGGCACGGTCATGATGCACAAAAGGATCAGGGCCGTGGTCGTCCTTGCCTCCTATCCGCACGGCGAAAATCCTTACGGCGCGCACGACTGGGAAAAAGTCAAGAACTCGGGCGCAAGGCTCCATAAGGTCGTCAGGGAAGTGGACCCGAATTCCTTGAGAATGTCCCGCAAAGGCTCAGCCGGTTTGATCGCCTTCATGAACAAGGAAGACTACCAGTCCCTGCCGGTCAAGAATTACCAACTGGGCACAGACCCGCAAGCCGGGAATATCTGCGGTAAGTATTATGAAGAGCATCTGTTCGACCATCGCGGCAATGACGGGTGTTTCCCGGGATGCAACCTCCAGTGCACCAAGGGCGGCTGGGTAACGCTCACGTCCGGCGACAAGAAGGGCCGGAAGGTGTGGGTGGACGGGCCGGAATATGAAACCGCTGCAGGGTTCGGCTCCAACCTGGGTATGTGGAATCCTAAGTTCATCATGGAGGCCAACTGGTACTGCGATGAGTATGGGATAGATACGATTACAGCGGCAGTCATCATGGCTTTCCTGATGGAGTGCTCACAGAGGGGGTATCTGACCGGGGAAGACATGGGCGGCATCGAGTTGTGCTGGGGGAATGAGGAAGCGGCGCTCGAGTTCCTCCATAGAATCGTCCGCCGGGAGACGGAAGCGGCACGTGTTGCAGGGAAAGGCATGCTGGCTCTCATCGACTGGGTCTGCGACACCTATATAAAACGCACCGGCAAGAGTTCGCCGAAAAAAGAGCTCGAACGATTTGCCATGCAGAGCAAAGGCCTTCCCTTCTCGCTGTACCGGACGCACCGGTCATTGTCCATGCAGGGCTCCTATGCTGCTGCCAGCGATATCGGAGCACACCACGCCGCAGCATGGCTCATCAAGGTCGACCTGCTCGGCGCCTTCCCGACCTTTCAGGACAAGGCCAGGGCACTGATCACCTATCCCAGGGTGCGGCTCGGGAACGACAATCTGGGTTTATGCAAGCTTCCCTGGGTGGATGTCTTCAATCCGGACTCAGAGAAGATGCAGAATACCGACATCTATATTAACCCTGCCTCCCAGGAGATTTATGCGGATTTCTATAACGGGATGCTGGGAACGGATATGACCTGGCAGGAAATCTTCGCCCGGACGGACCGCGATATCAATCTGCAGCGGGTCATGAATGCCATGGCATTCGGTACTGATACCGGAAAATACGACTGGATCCCCGACCGGGCCATCGGGCCGATCGATGACAGCCTATACGAGGCAGAACAAGATTATAACGATCGGGAAGCTGCCAAAATCCTCGGCAAGGCTCCGGCCGAAGTACGGACCATGGCAACGGCCGAAAAGAGGGAAGCCCTGATGAAGTACCGGAAAGACCAACTCAAGGAGCTGGTCAGTGAGTATTACCGGGAGAGAGGCTGGACAGCTTCCGGGATACCGACCGTTGAGACCCTCAAAGGGCTCGGCCTCTGGGCTTTCCTGAGCGAGGAAGCAAAAACCCGGATATCCGGGATCAATGCTGCATCGTAGCCTTTGTTACATGCACGGGTCAGCTAAAAACAGACGAGCCTTTCGTTGAACTCCTCGGTGCAGAAGCTGTAGGACTGGGTCCCGTAGCACTCTACCGAGAATGAAGCGCACACGCTGCCCATCATGGCTGCCTGTTCAATGGTCTTGCCCTGTACGAGGCCGCAGATAAGGCCGCCCCGGTACGAGTCGCCGGCACCTGTCGGGTCCAGTACCTGCTTGGCCTTGCCGATGGGAATCCTTACTTCCCCGTCTCGCGTGGCGACCAGGGACCCCAGCTCGCCCAGGGTGGTGATGATAGCGCCTGCCTTCTGCACCAGATCCTTCCTGCTTAGTCCTGTCTTGCTCATGATGAGGTCCAGCTCATAGTCGTTCGAGATCAGGATCCTGCACCCTTCTATGGCCCGGACCAGATCTTTTGCCTCCAGCATGGGCAGCGACTGGCCAGGATCGAAGATATACCCGATCCCCCTTGCCTTGCAGATGCCCGGATAGCTCACCATGTCACCGAGATTGCCCGGAGAAATGATGAGAATGGTCTTTTCCGCATCGAGCTTGTCGAGGTCAAGTTCGGAAGAGTACTTCATGGCGCCGGGGTTGAATCCGGTGATCTGGTTGTCGGCGCGGTCAGTGGTGATATAGGCGCTTGCCGTAAAATCGTCTTCAATGATCCTGATACCCTCGGCAGAGATCCCGATTTTGGTCAGCCAGTCGAGATACCGGTGGCAATCCTGACCGATGGTAGCAGAAATGACGGGCTTTTCCCCCATGAGAGTCAGCGCGTAGGCGATGTTGCCTGCCGTTCCGCCGAATTTCTCTTTCATGCCGTCTACCTGGAAGCAGACATTCAGGACATGTATCTTGTCCGGGAGTATGTGATCCGAAAAATACCCCGGAAAATCCATAATCCTGTCATAGGCCAGCGATCCGGAAACGATGATATTCATAATTGTGCTCCTTAAAGCATCTAATAATCAAATGATAAGCAGCCGTACGCTGCTTTGCAGAAGGTTCCTTGTCCCAGCGACTGGTCGTTTCGCTCAAGCCACCGGAACAAGGAAAGGAAATTATTTGAAAATACGAAAAATCAGCTACTTGCCTTTCTTCTTTTCCGCCTTTGCCTGCTTCTTTTCTTTTGCAGTTTTCTGGGGTTTCTTCTTTTCCTCTTTCTTTGTATCTGCCGATTTTGCCATACGAATCTCCTCCCTTCACGATATCAAGATAGCATCTTTTTATCATCCAACAGTATTGATTGACAATAGGGATATTCAGTGCAAACCGTTTCCGGCTGCCGCATTCCATCTATCATTGATTCCTGTTAATCGAGCCTCTTGTGGAACCTGCTCACTGCTCCGGCAAAAAGAATTGCCCCGAGGACTGCAAGCGCGAGAAACTGGGGCCAGAGGACATGGAGCCCGACGCCTTTGAGGAATATCCCCCGTAAGATAACGAGGAAGTACCGCAATGGATTGAGGAAGGTGAGCCATTGCACGACGAGCGGCATATTGGAAATGGGAAACACGAAGCCCGAGAGCATGAAGAACGGGAGGATGAAGAAGAATGTCGTCATCATGGCCTGCTGCTGGGTTGAAGAAACGGTCGAGATGAAGAGACCTACGCCGAGCGTGCTCAGGAGAAAGAGGCAGGTGGCGAAAAACAGCAGAACCAGGCTCCCGGCAATGGGGATGCTGAACCAGAACTTGGCAAGGATGGTGACCGCGATCATCTGGACGACCGAGATGACGATGTAGGGGATGGTTTTTCCCATGATGAGTTCGCCGGCCTTGATGGGCGACACGATGAGCTGCTCCATGGTGCCCTGTTCCCGCTCCCTGATGACGGCAATCGATGTCAGCAGCAGAGAGATGAGCATGATCACGAATGCCACGATGGCGGGCACGAAAAAGTTCCGGCTGTCCATGTTCGGGTTGTACCATGCCCTGATCCGGGGGTCGATCCGGCCGTATTCCATGCTCCGGCCTCTGATCTCCCTGATCATCCTTCTGTTGAACTCATCCAGGACGAGCACGGTATACGAAAGCCTGATAGATGCCATGTTGCTCATGCTGCCGTCGGCCAGGATCTGAACAGGGGCGGTCCGGCCCTCCCTGACGAGTCTCCCCATATCGGGCGGTATCTTGATACCCAGGTCGATCTTTCCCTTGAGGAGCAGCTCCTCCAGCTCTTTCTGATCTCCGGGGTAATTTGTGACGCGGAAGGTCCTGTTCCCGTCGAAGGAATCGATGAGCATCCGGCTCTCAAGGGTGCGGGACTGGTCTATGACCGCCACCCGGATGTCCTTGATGTCGTAGTTCACGACGTAGCCGAAGAGGAGGATCTGGATGATCGGCGCAACGATCAGCACCCGCCGGTTCCTGCTGTCCCTGAAGAGGATGATGAACTCCTTGCGCACGAGTTCCCTGATCCTTATCCAGCTCACAGCCCCTCCTTTTTGAGCAGCCTCACGTTGAGCGCCGCAAGGAGCACGAACATGAATGCCAGCACGGCAAAGTCGGGCCAGAGGCTTCCAAATGCCAGGTCCTTGAGGTAGATGCCGCTCAGGATATCGATATAGTATTTTGCAGGCACGACGTAGGTAATGAGCTGGAGCACCAGAGGCATGTTCGTGACCGGGAACACGAAATTCGAGAGCATGAGCGAAGGCAGGTAGGTGATCAGGATGGCGCCCTGGTTTGCCACGAGCTGGGACTTCGTGACCGTGGAGATCAGGAGCCCCAGGCTGAGCGCTACGAAGATATAGAGGGACGACGCGAGGATCAGAAGCCAGAAACCGGCCTTCATGACCACGTCGAAGAGCACCTGGCCAAGCAACACCGAAATGAGCACATTGGTCAATGCAATGAAGAAATATGGTATGGATTTCCCTATGAGCAGCTCACCGGCTGTCAGCGGCAGCGACTTGATGGTCTCCATGGTACCGCTCTCGTATTCCCGTGCGATGACGAGCGAGGTGAGCATAGCGCCTGCAATCATGATGATTACGGCGATGAGGCCCGGGATGATGAATTTCCTGCTCTCGAGATCTTCATTGAACCAGACCCGTATGCGTCCTTCCACTGGCGGGTTTATCTTCTCTATGCCATTGCGGTTTAGATACTGTACGAGGAGTTGCTGGTTATACCCTTCCATGAAGCCGTTGATATAACCCCTGGCGATATTCGAGAAATTGGGATCGCTGCCGTCCATGAGAATCTGTACGGGGGCATCGCGGTCCGACCTGATCTGCCGTGCAAAATCCGGTGGGATGATTATTCCGATGCTCGCCCACCCGTGATCCAGGTAACTCGGCGACTTCGCCGGCATTATCAAGCATAGACTCCTCACGGGAAAATACGGCGAGGCATCCAGGTGCCGTACCAGGTCCCGGCTGAGATCCGTACCGGTCGTAATCCACGACCACGATCTCCGACATTGTTCACATCCAGGCTCAGGGCATAGCCGAACAGAAGGATGAGGCACAAGGGTATGATGAATGCCAGGATAAGGCTCCGGGGATCCCTGATGAGGTGGTAGAATTCTTTTCGCATGACTGCATTGATCTTCCGGAGGCTCACTGCTTCCCCCTCGCCATGAGCGTGATAAAGGCATCATCCAGATCGGCGTCCGGGTCTGCCCGGGACATGCTGCCGAGACGATCTCGTCAGGGCTCCCCTGGGCAACGATGTCCCCGAGATTGATCATGACGATGCGCCCGCAGTTCGCGCCTCGTCCATGTAATGCGTGGTCACGAACACGGTGATCCCCTGCGCTGACAGCTCACGGATGAACTCCCAGAAATGCCTTCGGGTGATGGGATCCACGCCGGATGTCGGCTCATCCAGAAAAAGGATCTCCGGCTTGTGGAGCAGGGCGCAGCCCAGCGCAAGCCTCTGCCTCCAGCCCTGGGGAAGATCCCTGGTGAGCCGGTTTTTCACCTCCTGCAGCCGGGCCATCTCCAGGACCCACTCCGTGCGCTCCTTCCACAGACCGTTTGCGGTACGCTGTAAAGGCCGAGGAAGAACCGGATGTTCTCACAGCGGGGTGAGGTCTTCATAGAGGGAAAATTTCTGGGACATGTAGCCGATGGAATGCTTGACCTCCTCTGCCTCCGAGACGATATCGTGCCCTGCCACCCATCCCTCGCCCGATGTCGGGGTTATGATGCCGCAGAGCATGCGTATGGTGGTGGATTTGCCGCTTCCGTTGCTCCCGAGGAAGCCGAATATCTCCCCTCTCTTCACCGAGAAGCTGATCCTGTTCACGGCGACGAAGTCGCCGAACCTCTTCTCCAGATTTTCACGAAGATCACGTCATCGCTTGAAGGTGTCATGGAGGATCTCCTTGTCCACATCCTGAATGCGTCTGATCATCGCCTCTTCAAGGGTCTCGTACTGCGACCGGATTTCCGAGGGTGCTGCAACCGTGAGGAGGTGAGACTTGTGCATGAGCCCGAGCATATCGCATTTCTCGCCCTCATCAAGGTAGGCCGTGGAGACCACGATGGTCATGCCGGCCGCCTCCATCTGCAGGAGGATGTCCCAGAATTCCTGGCGCGACACCGGATCCACCCCGTTGGTCGGCTCGTCCAGGATGAGGACCTGAGGGCTCGTGCACGAGCACGCAGGCAAGGCCGAGCTTCTGCTTCATCCCTCCTGACAGATTTCCGGCCTGACGGTCCAGGAAAGGCAGCAGGTTTGAGAAGCCTAGGTATTTCTCCTTTCTCGCTTTCCTCTCTTCGCCCCTGATTCCGAAAATATCCATGAAGAAATCCATGTTCTCTTCCACGGTCAGGTCCTGATAGAGGCCGAAACGCTGGGGCATGTAACCGATGCAGCGGTTTGATCCTCCATCGTCTGCTCGACCACATCGATCCCTGCAACCGTGATGGTCCCGGAGATCGGCTTTATCATGGTGGCGATCATCCTGAGCAGGGTCGACTTTCCTGCCCCGTCCGAGCCCACGAGGCCGAAGATGGTGCCGGCTTCCACCTCCATGGTTACACCGCTGACGGCTTCGGTCCGGCCGAAGCTCATGGAGACATCGTTGACCTTGATAAAGCTTTTATCTTGAGGAATGCATCCGCAGGCATCCCTGTTTTCAGCTCAAGCTTCGGGTTGGGGATGGATACCTTTACGAGGTACACGAGCTTGACCCGCTCTTTCTTTGTCTGGATAATCTTCGGGGTGAACTCTGCCTGGGGGGATATGTAGGAGACATACCCTGTGAAAAACCTGCCCGGGAAGGTATCCACCACGACCTTGACTTTCTGGCCCGGCCTAACCTTGCCGATATCCGTTTCATCCACAAAGATCTTCAGGTCCACCCGGAGAGATCGGACAAGGGTAATCACCTCCCTGCCGGGGCTGACCACTTCGCCGGGCTCCACATTCCTGCTCGTGATAATGCCGGAATACGGCGCAGACGAGCCGGGTGTATCCGAGCTGGATTCTGGCCTGACTTAAGGTTGCCCTGGCAAGATCTGATCTGAGCCTGAGCCGACTCGATGTCTTTCCGTGTCGCATCGATCTTCGTGAGATTTCCCCTTGTCTGTTTCAGGGCCGCTTCCGCCTCATTCAACTTAGCCTGTGCATTCTCGGAGTTGAGCCTCACGGTATCCCGCTCCTTTTCCGAGACCACACCGCGCCTGAAAAGCTCCTCATACCTTTCAGTGTTTCTCTGCGCATCGAGCATGGTGTTTTTTGCTATGAAAACATTGGCCTGTGCCCGTTTGACATCTCCGGGGAGAGTGTCCGTATAGATCCGGAGCAGATCCTTCAGCTGCTCTTTTGACTTGAACGCCTTATCCAGGCTTGCCTGTGCCTGATCGAGCCTGGCCATGAATTCCGCACTGTCGAGCTCTGCAAGGGTCTGGCCTTTCTTGACGGCCCTGCCTTCCTGTGCAGGGACAGCCGTAACATGCCCGGCCACCTGGAAGGCCAGATTGGACGTCGTTGCCTCGATGGTGCCGGAATAGTACATCTCGCCTTTTTTCGCCCTGTTCTGCGCGTAGTAGACGAGTGCGCTCACTAAGACAAGCAGTGCAACGAAGATAATGATAATGATACGCTTCTTCATTATTCCTCCCGGATATTCACTATCTGCTCATCATTTTAAAATCGCTTTCAGGATCAGCTTCTCTATTTCCCGGGCAGCATGCCGGATATATCTGTGCCCGAATTTTTTCACCTCATCAGGCGCATGCTCAGATGCAAGAAGGACCGGTACAACGGTTTTGTATATGACCGTTGTGCCTATGGCCATGAAATGCACCAGGAGCGGAAACGTATCGATAAATACACCCGTTTCCTTGCCTTCTTCAATGATAGCGCTCAAAACACCAAAGATCGAAAAAAGGTCCTGAAAAAATACACCGGGCAGGCTATGTCCGCCGGAAGCCATCTCCCGCATCATCATGCGGGGCATCTGGGGATTCTCGTCAAAGGTCTTCATGAGTGTTTTGAGATAGGTTCTTATTTTCTCTTCGGGCGTCTCGGTATTGCCGATATCCTCAGCGAGCCTCTGTGCCGCTGCCCCGATGACATCATGGATAGCCTCTGCATAGAGAGCATCTTTATCGCCGATATGATAATAGAGAGCAGCCTTATTGACCCCTGCCCTCCTCGCAATCTCGTCCACCCGTGCACCGGCAAAACCCTTCTCGGCAAATTCGTCCTTTGCCGCTTCCAGGATCCGTGCAACGGTTTTGCCCTTCTTCCCGACTTGCCTGATTGTCATTTTAATCCCTCCGGAAAGAACCAAGCCTTTTTAAACCAACCATTTATTTTAACCATATGGTTAATTATAAGGGATCATATGTCCCTGTCAAGAAATATCCTTATGGAATAACAAGACAGGAAGAGCAGTTAAGAAGAGACGAGCACTCGGGACTAAAAACCCGGCACTTCAGTTTGATATGCACAATGATCCATTCGGTCTCATAATGCTAACTTGAGGCGACAGAGAAGTTCTTTTATCCTATTCTTCATCATATCGTGAAATAGGAGTCGGATATGAGAAAGACCGGAATGAATGAGATTGGTTATGCCTGTTCCTATGTACCTGTCGAGATCATCATGGCAGCGGGATTCTCTCCCTTGAGACTGGTCCCCGCAGGCCGGTGTACTGAGGCAGACTCCCTGATGCATCCGAATACATGCTGTTACCTGAGGAGTATGCTGACAGCCCTCCGAAGCGGGGCATATTCCGAAACCCAAAGCATAATCTTCGTGAATGCATGCGATGGGATGAGGAAACTTTTCGATATCTGGGTTGATGCCGTGGACCATCCCGTTGCAATATTTCTGGATATCCCCAAAAAGAAGGATGCCGATTCTATCCGGTATTTTGCCTCGGAGTTGAGAAGGCTTGCGACTACACTCGAAGAAAATTTCAATGGCTTACCTGTTACAGTGGATAAGCTGAACAAGGCAATTCAGGAATGCAATACGATCCGATCAGCAGCGAGGAGCGTATGGAAAACTTTAGCCGGCCGTGATTCAGCTGTCAGGGGATCGGATGTATTCCCCATGCTCCTGGAGAAATCTTTTTCCTCGATCAAAGAACATGAAGTCATGCTGGGTCAGGATCTTGCCGGGCCGACAGGAGAACTTCCTCCCGATGGAATACGCAGGATCATTATTTCCGGCACTATCCTGAGCAAGCAGGAGATCATCGAGATGATCGAAGGAAGGAAAGCGAAAATCGTGGCCTTTGACACGTGTTTCGGCGTGAAGCATTATGAAACACAGGTATTGGAAAGGACCATCGACCCGTTTACAGCCATTGCAGAACGCTACCTCACTCGGCCTCCCTGCCCCCGGATGGAAGGAATCACGCATCAGGTGGAATACCTGACGAGCCTGGTGAAAGATACCAGGGCTGATGGTGTTATCATCACCCCCGTAAAGTATTGCGATCAGATATTATACAATCTCCCCTTGCTCCAGGAGGGCATCAAGGCACTCGGCATCCCGGTACTGGTACTGGAGAATGATTATGAGTGGTCTGATCCGGAAAAGGCAAGGACCAAAGTCGAGGCATTCCTCGAGATGATTCCTTCATAAGGAGGTTCCCATGCTCAAAATGATGTTGGAAAGCATGAAGCAGATGACAGAGGCAGGGCTGAAGGATCGGAAGAGCTTTCGAGCCTTGTGGTATAGAGAATGGGCCGACCTCTTCCTCAAGGCATACGAACCGGACCGCAGCGTAGTATACACATCCATTTATGCGTTCCCCATGGAGATCCTCGCCGCTTTTGATGTAATCCCTTTCGACTTCGAAATAGCAGGTGCGTTGATGTCGGCAGCAAACATGGGCATATCCCTGATGGAGGAGGCTGAAGCGCAGGGATACTCCCAGGACATCTGCTCGTTCCACAGGGCAAGTCTGGGCGGATATTTCAAATCCTACCTGCCCGATCCGGACCTGCTGATTACGACCTCCTTTTACTGTGACGGCAAAGGCAAGACGAATGATATACTGTCCTGTCTTACAGGCAGGGAATCCTTCTACCTGTATGTACCCCAGGTTGTCACAAAGGAATCCGTACGCTATGTTGAACAACAGCTTAAGCATGCCGCCGGCATAATAAGCAGGATCGCCGGGCAGGGGCTTGATGAGGACAGGCTCAAGGAGGCGGTGCGAAGCTCCAACCGGTCGCGCAGACTCCAGCTTGAGATTCATGAGGTGTTAAAAACACGTCCGGTTCCGTTCAGTGCTCAGGACAACATCGGGTACTCCATCAATGGCCAGCTGTTCTGGGGGAGAAACACCAAGGAAATGCTGGAAGGCCAGCTTCTTGAAGAGCTCAAAGGCAGGATCTCCTCAGGGAGCAGCAGACCTGAAAAACACCGGATTTACTGGTTTGCATGGCTGCCGGTGTACCAATCCAATCTGTTCGAGACGTTAAAGAATCATTGTGTAAATGTTGCATTTTGCGAGACCGGCAGGATTTATTGGGATGAAATAGATGAAGACAATCCATTTGAAGGCCTGGCCCTCAAATGCCTAAAGAATCCTTTCCTGGGCACCACAGCCAGGAGGTTGGAGGGCATTGAGGAGTCAGTAGGTAACTATGGGATTGATGGTGCAATCCTGTTTGCCACTCCTGCATGCCGTCATTCGAAAAGCGCCCATATGGTGCTCAAGAAAACCTTTTCCAGGCTCGGAATTCCTTTCCTTACACTCAATATGGATATCTCCGATCCCAGGGCATACCTGCCCGAACAGGTCAAGACGAGGCTGGAGGGGTTCATAGAAGTAATGGATACCAATCGCTGAACGTGCGAAATGCCTTTTTGAAATATTACATACTGTCGCATCTGCCTTGCCGTACATCTTGTACTTTAATGGAAAGGCATTTATTATTATAGAAAAAATATGAGAAAAAGCTATGGGATATGGTCTTCTTGTTACCATTGCCGGGATTGCAATATTATTCATCCTGATCTCTGCGCTGGCGATGTACTGTATATCCCGAAGAAATGCCCAAGAGTCCCGGATTCATTTGAGCGCCGGGCCTGTTGCCGGCAGCAGCTACCGGGCCGGTAATCCACCCGGTCCCGGTCTTGTTCTCCTGAAGCAGGAAGAAATGCCTCCTCCGGACCGATCCGAGACTTTTTTTGATCAAAGTGTTCCTGAGAAGGAAGATGAGCAGATGTATCTGTACGAAGAGGTCGTGATGTCGAGACGTGCCACCGATATCATCAGAAAGTCCAACCACCTTTTGCGGCTGCATCATCTGCGCATGAATCCCGGCCAAGTGCCTGACCGGCCCTTAAAAAAGCCGGACCGGCAGATGCATCTCTCCATAAACCCCGAGGAGCTCAAGCGGGAAATTTACTGGAAACTTGAACACGAGCGGGTTTATCTCAATGAAGAGTTGACGATAGCCGCATTCGCCCATGAGCTTGATATAGAGCCGTACCAGCTCTCGCGGTTCCTGAACATCCATCTTCATACCACCTATACCGACCTGATCGGCTCGTACCGTGTCCGTGAGGCAAAAGAACTGTTGATGGACGCCCCTGAGGGTTCGATCCTCGATATTGCGTTCTCATCCGGTTTCAATTCCAAGGCGAGCTTTAACAGGATATTCAAAAGGATGACCGGAATGACCCCATCGGAGTACCGGCTGACAGTGAAGCCCGGAAACGCCGACATCTCCAAGCATTTGTAACAAGCTGTTTTTTTACCTTCAGAAAATCGTATGGCATCCCGATATTAAAATATACCATCCAATATCAAGGAGAGTCGAGATGAAGCGAGTAATACGGATTACTATGTATATAGTTGCGTTCCTATTGATTGCCATACCGGGCTTTGCAGAGGAGAAATATAAAATTGAAGTCTTTCAGGTTGCGGCTGTAGCCCCGTTCCAGACGATCTACGATACCTTCGTAAAAGATCTGGAAAAAAACGGCTTGGTTAAGGGCAAGAACCTGACCATAAACCGCACCATCATAGATTTCGATGTGGAGAAAGCCGGCCTCTGGAAAAAAATCGGGTTGCTCATGCGTATCAAGAGCGAAGCATCCAGGATTGCCGGAACCAAGCCGGATCTTGTCCTGACCATCGGCACCCCGGCAACGAAGTATGGAAAGGATGCAATCATCTCCGCAGGCATTCCTCTGGTATTTACCGGTGTTGCCGTTCCGCAGGCTGCCGGATGCAAGTCCCTGACGGAAGCAGGGCCCGGCTTTACCGGCACCACCTTGTATATGAATGTAAAGGATGCCTTAAGGATCGTGAAACTCGCATTCCCCAAGGTGAAGACCATCGGGATCGTCCATTCCGATGATGATAATGCCATAGCCCACGCCGAAATGACCAAAAAGGAAGGACCGGCCTTAGGTTTTACGATTGTTACCAAACAGATCGGCAAGAGTGACTCAATCAAACCTGCTGTCAAGGAATTGATCGGTAAAGGTGCACAAGTGTTCATCGTACCGCTTGACACCTATTACGGCATGAGAAACAACGAGCCCACCACTGATCTGGTCGAAGTAACGAAGCCGGCAAAGATCCCTATTGTAAGCTTTATCCATCAGAAACTGCACGGCGGGGCTCTGTATGTGGGCTCGGAGTTCACGACCATGGGCTCGCTGCCTGTCCAGCAGGTTGTGAAGATCCTGAAAACCGGGGCAAAACCTGATACAATGCCGATTCTGAGACAACAGGATCTCACGATCATGGTTGATACGAAAACACTGAAAGACTTGGGTATCCAGCTCCCCATGGAGATCCTTCAGATTTCCAAATCTGTCGACTAGATACCAGATGCCGGGGCTTTATTCCCCGGCCTTCACTTGATATGAGGGTATCGCAGAGGGAGCTCTCCCATTACAGGCTCCTGAGAAAGATCACGATATTTTTGTTATTTATGTAATACTTTTTCTGTCCCTCTGATACCCTGCCTGTCTTGATGAGGTCATCCATGCTCGATATCATCCGTTCGGAAAATTCGATGAGAGCCCATTTTGAAACTCGCGGCAAAGGAGGGTTCATGATCCACCAGCGTGACCCGTCATACTCCAATGTCAGGGTGATGGCATCCTGGCTGCTTTTATCAATCGCATATTTCCTGCCGTCGATCCCTGCAGAATGGGCCAGCCGCTTATAGACCACCGTTGCCTCTGCCCGGTTATCCAAGACATTCGCCTTGCGTATCTGATAAGAATCAACCACGATGAGAGGATCGCTATAAAAATTGATCACCTTCCGTATGCTTTCCGCATTCTCTACAGATGCATCCTTATCGCCGGGGGTTCGTTTCGGGGTGAACTTCGCCACCTTGATCCTTAAGTCCTGAACCCCGTTGAATTCGGACTCGCAGTATTCTTCAATGAGCCGCCTCGGATTGCTCTGGATTTCTTTAAAGTACTCGGAATCCTTATTAAAGATACTCCAGGATATTTCATATGCAAAAGAAGAAGTTTGGAGCGATATCAACCCGATCAATGCCGCTACTATCACTGCTATTGCAAGATATAACCTGGTCCTGTTCATAGTACTCCCAGAGGCAGCTTATCCCCCGTACCTTATAATACACACTCTTGCCTTTTTGCTCTTCCCTCTGGCGAACTGCCGGAATGGTTTCCCGATCAGCCATTGAATGTTGCCTCTCGGATATCGAGAGGAGATTCAGAGGTAACAAAATCGGCGCGCCCTCGCCATGCCAACCATGATCATTGAGTCATTACCCGGCTTCCAAGAGTCACTGCCATATACCATTACCCAGGGCCAAGGGCAAGCGGTCATGACAACCCATATCCGTCTTACCGGTTAGTTGCGATTCTCGTTTCTCCTGCCCCGCCCTTAGTATTACCCTGGTTTTGCGCAGGCTCGAATCTATCCAGTGAAGCGAGGAAGTGACCCATGCTCCGGCTCACCTCAATCTTGAGTACGTCTTTGAATTCATCTGCGGAAACATAAAGCTTTGCCCGGATTGTACCCTGGGCAGTTCTTTCTGTTCCTTGTCATCCAGCTTTTTATACTCCTGACTGATTACCCATACCGTGCGTTTCTTGCCTTCGATATCGATAACCGCAGTATCTTCGCATGTGAGCTTCCATTCATAGATATGTTTTCCATTGAAAATATTGAGCGTGTGCTCGATGCCTACGCCCCAGTCAAAGCTCCGTATCAAGTAGGTAGCCGAGAACGGATCGAGGGTAAGACTCTCGGCCCTGACCTCCCGTACGTCATTGTCAACCGGTTTGCCGCCCTTTGATTCTTCTTCGGTTGCCTTGATTGTTCCGTTATCCTGGAAGTATATTGAGGTGTCCTTATTCGTCGACCTTACCCTCTGCCATATCTTTGTCTCTACCGGGGACAGGGGATCTGGATCCATAATGCTCTGTCCGCTGTAGCGCACCTTATAGACACGATCGATCGTCTTGTTCGTCCTGGCATCAAATTGCATCTTGTACAGATCTTCATCACGGCCGATGGTAATGGAAGCCCCGCCGATATTTATTCCATTCAGCTCGATCGTATAATAGTAGGTCCCGAGCCGGGGCTGAAACTTGGGATCGACCTGTATTCTGTGCACATCATCTTTGATCACCGGGCCTGCTGATGCATCGAGTTTCACCTGACCTGTAAACAGCACTGCAACAACCGCAATCACGATAGCGAGATATTTCTTCTTCATTTTTATCACCTGCGTCTCATTCTCCATTCACTGTATATTTAGGGATGCGCTCCTCCCAAGGCAACAACAGCATCAAAAAAGGACCAATAAAGAAGATCTCTTGACAAAAAGATGAATCATGCTGCAATCCTGCCTGCCCATGAAGCCCTATATGGATTTATGGAATATCCTTGAGAATAACAATGAATGAAGGCGATAGGATCACTCGCGGCAGGGAAAGTCAAGCAGCAACAAAGATCGGGGAAGCAATTCTTCCCCGTTGTTACTAATCAGGACGACACAAAAAAATGGTCATGTAATCGGCGGCCTTTTCCCAAGGAGATAGGATATGGTAGAAAACGCTAATAAGAGAATGAAGATAATCTTGGCTCCAGAGGAGGCCTCTCCAAGGAACTCACCGAACCCGAGGATACCTGCTAAAACTGCAAAGATGAGAAAAAAGTATGTCCGGCTCAGCATTACCCCCTCTCCTTTCTCTTTGATATCGGCACGTATACATGCATGTATAATACCTCATGAATGAAGTGGATGACCGTCCGTACAATTTATGATAATGGCTGCAACAGATATGGCAATGGCAGGCAGGATCTGCCGGTAAACACTTATCTTGCGGCTATTCTCCTGCTGCTAGGGCAGGCTGAATACATACAGGATATTATCCCTCGGCAACCCTTGGAGACCGGGAGTCCCCATCAGATCGAACCCTGCTACCCAGCCGCCCCACCCATTGGCAAAGGCGATATATTCCTTGCCGGCAACCGAGTACACTACAGGGGCGCTGTGCCAGCCTGACTGAGCCTTGAAACTCCAGAGCTCCCTGCCGGAATCCGCATCCAGGATAATCATCTTCTGATCCGGGGTACCCGTGATCACCAGGCCGGAAGCAGTACAGGTTATGCCGCACACCATGGGAAACATAGTCTGGATATCCCAGGCGATCTGTTTCTTTTCAATATCAATGGCTGTCACATGCCCATATGCTGCATTGGGGATGGGTCGAGAGACACCGCCCCAATAGCGAAGACCCGGCTTGAATCCCTGTTCGATGAGCTTATGCCGGTGGCCGTTTTCTATACAAGGGATGAACATGTGCTTCATCCGCGGATCATAGGCGGCCGGAACCCACTCCTTCCCTCCTGCAGTCCCCGGGAACACCTCGATCCATTTATCAGCCACCGGATACTTGCTTCCATCCACGATGACCCTGCCGTCCAGCCCGACTGTACCCCAGTTGATGAAGTGACTGAAGGGAACAGCATAGATGAATTTTCCGCTCAACCGGTCAAGGACATAAAAGTAGCCGTTTTTCGAGGCGAACATGATTGCCTTGAGGATGCGGCCGTCCACCGTGATATCATCGATAACCGGCTCCAGTACATTGTCCAGACCACATACATCATGCGGTATCGTCTGGTAATACCACTTGAGCTTGCCGCTGTCGGCATTCAGGGCAACGATGCAATCGGTATAGAGATTATTCCCTTTCCGCCCTTCGCCGTTTATGACAGGACCAGGGTTGCCGGTACCGGCATAAATCGTGTTGGTCTCGGCGTCATACGTGCAGGTCATCCAGGCAGGGCCTCCGCCCGTCTTCCAGGCCGGCTTGCCCGTTCCGGCGTCCAGCGCCACAAGGGCGGCATCATCGTGCCGTCTCCTGCCGCCCCATGGCATCCGACGCAGGCGGTAATAAAGAGCGCTGAACCGTTTTCCGTATCGGGTGTCTTGTTTTCCAATTCCCAGGGCACTTCCCATTCGATGGAGGTTTCCGGCGGTCGGCCGGCAACGTATTGCATGACTGCCTCCACCCGGGAATCATCAATCGGTACCTGGGGCATGGCAGTGCCTGGTATGCCGTTTGAGACAATGGACAGGAACATGGCCCTCGCATCACGGACCAAGGTCAGGTTGGCAGGGGGCGGAATGAAGTTCGAGTGTAACCGGCCGTCGCCCTGAGCATCCGAATCATGGCATTTGCCGCAATTCGACGAAAAGGAAGAGCGGGCAATTTCCTTCTTGGTCTTGGCCCCTTTAAGATTTACGCAGAAGCATAGGCTTAATGCCAGGGATACGATTGCAGCATATCTTGTCAACTTCCAGGCAAGATTGAAGTCGATACACCTCCTGTGGGCCCTTCCCATCCCGTTCTTTCCTTATAGAAAATCCAAAGACAGCTGTGCAAAATACCTATGTACAATTCGGGAATTCTTTATAAGATCAAGTAATATCCTACCACTGTTTCTCAACTCTCACGTCCGTACGGGTATTGAATTATTTTTTAAAAAATGCTCTGGATAAACCGTCTAAAAGTATTTATAGATCAAGAGAAGCAGGCCTCTGTTGTTCAATTTGGTTATGAGCCTGCACCGTACCAAGTTTCCAAGGAGGATAGTATGGGCTTTGACAGTTCAAAACACGGGAAGCCCGAGAGCACTACATTAAGCAAGGAAGAGATGGATCAGTTCGTTGCAAAGGCACGCCAGCTCAATTCCGAACGCATGCAAGGCTACCGCGAGCAGTCGTTGAAAATCCATCCCTGGGTATGCGCCCGCTGCGGACGGCAATTCACCTTGAAGAACCTCAACCAGCTTACCGTCCATCATAAAGATCACAATCACGACAACAACCCTCCTAACGGGAGCAACTGGGAAAACCTGTGCGTTTACTGCCATGACCATGAGCACGGGAGAGACCTCGGCGAGGGTGAAGATGTCGACCGCAGCGACGAGGGGACGATTTCCATGAACCACAGCCCCTTTGCCAAACTCGCGGACATGCTCAAAGAAAAAGGGAATAAGAAACATTGATAATAATCATTTATGATTTCGCTGCTTGACAGCGTATGAAAAGGAAGGTTGAATTACTCTGCCGGTCAACATGGTATGAGACAGGCACATAAACGGGAGACGGGCCGGTATTGCCGGCGCTCCTAATACGCATGTGAAAGGGAAGAGCGTAATGTCCGTGCAGGATAAGACCCAGAATATGGCGGTGTTCTGCGATTTCGAAAATGTTGCCCTGGGCGTGAGGGACGCCAAGTATTCCCAGTTCGACATAAAAAAGGTCCTGGAGAGGCTTCTGCTGAAGGGGAGCATCATCGTGAAGAAGGCCTACTGCGACTGGGAGCGTTACAAGGACTACAAGCCGGTGATGCACGAAGCATCCTTCGAGCTCATCGAGATCCCCCATATCCGGCAGTCCGGGAAAGAACTCCGCCGACATCCGCATGGTCGTTGACGCCCTGGATCTCTGCTATACAAAGCTCCATGTCGATACCTTCGTGATCATCAGCGGCGATTCGGATTTTTCCCCTCTGGTGAGCAAGCTCCGGGAAAACAACAAGACCGTGATCGGCGTGGGAGTGAAGAATTCCTCGTCCGACCTCCTGGTGGCCAACTGTGATGAATTCATCTTCTATGACGACATCGTGCGGGAGAGCGAGACCAAAGAAACGCAAAGGCAAAAAACCGCTCGCCAAGAGCATTACAGGCACGCCGGTCAAGACGGATCACAAGGAGACCGCTGAAGAGGACAAGAAACAGAAGGCCCTCGACCTGGTGGTGGAGACGGTTGTTGCCTTATTTACTGAACGCGGCGAGGAAGACAAGATCTGGGGTTCCATGGTGAAACAGGCCCTGAAGCGCCGCAAACCGGGGTTCAATGAATCCTATTACGGCTTCCGATCCTTCAGCCGCCTCCTGGAAGAAGCCCGCGACCGCAGTCTTCTCGAGCTCAAGCTGGATGAAAAATCCGGAAGCTATATCATCAAGAATGTCATCCACGAGGAATAAGCGAACCGGGAGATACCCGTCCTCCAAACAGCACTCTTGAGACATCCCAACGGCAAAGTCTCCGAGGTATCGCTGATACTTCAAGTGCTTTCTCACCTGCTAATATCGCAGGATAGGTTTAAAAGGACTTGGTCCGGAGGAGAAGGGGCGCTTGTTTGTTTAACCCGCCTTCTTTTTTGCAACGCTTGCGCTATGGCGTCTGTTTGAGGACAGCTCTACTTTGCGGAGTCTGACGGATTTGGGAGTCACTTCCACCATTTCATCTTCCCGGATGAACTGCAGGGCCCTTTCCAGGGTCATGGGGATGGGGGGTGAAAGGAGAATATTGTCGTCCCTGCCTGCAGCGCGCATATTGGTGAGCTTCTTCATCTTGCAGGGGTTTACGTCGATATCGTTTTCCCTGCTGTGCTCGCCCACGATCATGCCCTCATAGACCGGGTCTCCGGGTGATACGAAGAGCTTGCCCCTGGGTTCCAGATTGAACAGGGCATAGGGAACGGCATTGCCCTTCCGGTCGGCAACGATGGAGCCGGTGAATCTGCTGGGGAAATCCCCGCGAAACTCTTCATATCCCGATAGATACGAGCTCATGATGCCGGTTCCCTTGGTGTCCGTGAGGAATTCATCCCGGTAGCCTATCAGACCGCGGGAAGGGATGCTGAATTCAATCCTCACCCGGCCGGTGCCGTGATTGATGAAGTTGATCATCCGGCCTTTCCGGATGGAAAGTTTCTCGGTGACGATGCCCAGATAATCTTCGTCGCAGTCGATGAAGAGGTGCTCGATGGGCTCACGACGGCGCCGTCTTTGTATTCGAAGATGACCTCGGGTCGGCCCACGCACAGCTCGAACCCTTCCCGCCGCATGGTCTCGATGAGGATGGCAAGCTGAAACTCGCCCCTGCCCTTGATGATGAAGCAGTCCCTCTCCGGGGATACCTCCAGTCTGATGGCAACATTCCGCAGCGTTTCCTTCTGAAGGCGCTCATGGATCCTGGTTGACTGGACCAGCGATCCTTCCGTACCGGCAAGGGGTGAATTATTGGGAAAGATGCGCATGGAAACGGTGGGCTCGTCCACCGTGATGCGCGGCAAGGCCTTGGGTGCATTCCTGGGTGCAGATGGTGTCGCCGATCATTACATTCTCGATCCCTGCAAGCATCACGATATCCCCCGGCTCGGCGCTGTCGACCTCGCGCACGTGCACACCCTCATAGCCCTGGAGCTTGGTGACCTTCAGCGGACGGTTTTCCCTTTCTCATTGATGCAGAGCAGGGCATTCGTTTAGGTACGCGACATGTCCGTGGAAGACCCTGCCGATGGCGAGCCGGCCCACGTAATCGGAGTAGTCCAGGTCCGCCACCAGCATCTGGAACGGCTCGTCCGGGTCGTATGCAGGGGCCGGGATCTCCGCAGAGGATGGCCTCGAAGAGGACCTGCAGGTTCTTCGGCCTTCTTCATCAGGGTGTCTTCATGGCAATCCCGTCCCGCCCGACGGCATAAAGGCAGGGGAAGTCGCTCTGATCATCGTCGGCATCCAGGTCGATGAAGAGGTCGTACATTTCGTTCAGGACCTGTTCCGATCGGGCATCCTTGCGGTCGATCTTGTTGATCACCACGATGACCTTGAGACCGGCTTCCAGGGTCTTTTTCAGGACAAAGCGCGTCTGCGGAAGGGGTCCTTCCGAGGCGTCCACCAGGAGAATGGCACCGTCCGCCATGGACAGGGCCCGCTCCACCTCGCCGCCGAAATCGGCGTGGCCCGGGGTATCGATGATATTGATCTTAACCCCGTTCCAGATGTACGGAGCAGTTCTTGGCTGCAATGGTGATGCCGCGCTCCCGCTCCAGTTCCAGATTGTCCATGACCCTGGTCTCAACTTCCTGGCCTTCACGGAACACGCCGCTCTGCCGGAACATGGCATCCACCAGTGTTGTCTTGCCATGATCGACGTGGGCGATAATGGCGACATTCCTGATATTTTCGTTCTTTATCAGCTGTTTCATGTTGATTCCTTAAACCTCGCGGGTATTCATATCTTATCGGCGCGCACAGTGCCATATACTACGTGCGGACTATTTGCAATAAAATTATCGGGAGATACGACCCCGGGCAATGCACGGCTGCGGTATTTCCTTCGATCCTCCCTCTTATCCTAAGCTGATGCTTTTTTCTCTTCCAAAAAGAAGAGAAGCTCTTTATATGAGGTATGCGCGGGTTATGGAACCTGATTTGTGAATGCAGCGTCATATCCTCTTTCCGTTCAGCGATGACCATTCAGGAATCACATGCACTACCCGTATTATCAGGAGAAATCGAAAAGGAGTCCTTACATGAGTAACGGCGGAGAAAAGATCATTTATACCATGATGAGAGTGAGCAAGAGCTACCAGAACAAACCCGTCATAAAAGACATATCCCTTTCCTATTTTTACGGCGCAAAGATAGGCGTCCTCGGATTGAACGGATCGGGCAAAAGCTCACTGCTGCGCATCATGGCAGGCATTGATCAGGAATTCGACGGCAAAGCATTGCTCTCTCCCGGATACTCATTGGGATTGCTGGAGCAGGAACCGGTTCTCGATCCGGGCAAAACCGTGAAAGAGATCGTTGAAGAAGGCCTGCAGGAGGTCGTGGACCTCGTGAAAGAGTATAACGCCATCAGCGAAAAATTCGCCGAGCCAATGAACGACGACGAGATGAACGCCCTCATGGAGCGCCAGGGCGAGCTGCAGGAAAAGATCGATCATATGGATGCCTGGGATATCGAATCCCGCCTGGACATGGCCATGGATGCCCTGCGATGTCCCCCTGCAGACACCTCTGTCCGGGTCCTGTCAGGCGGCGAGAAGCGGCGGGTCGCGCTGTGCAGGCTCCTGCTGCAGAAACCCGATATCCTGCTCCTCGACGAGCCCACGAACCACCTCGACGCAGAGACCGTTTCCTGGCTCGAACACCACCTCCAGCAGTATGAAGGCACGGTCATCGCGGTCACGCACGACCGGTATTTCCTGGATAATGTTGCCGGCTGGATCCTTGAGCTTGACCGCGGCCACGGCATCCCCTGGAAGGGAAACTATTCTTCCTGGCTCGACCAGAAGCAGAACCGCCTGAAGCAGGAGGAGAAGTCCGAATCCGAGCGCCAGAAGACCCTCCAGCGCGAGCTGGACTGGATCCATATGTCACCGAAAGGCCGCCATGCAAAGGCAAAGGCGCGCATCAGCGCATACGAAAACCTCCTGACCCAGGACAACGATAAGCAGGAGAAAGAATTGGAGATCTATATCCCGCCGGGACCGAGGCTCGGGAAAGTGGTCATTGAGGCACAGGACGTGTCGAAGGCATACGGCGACCGCCTCCTCTTCGAAGGCATGACGTTCGGCCTGCCTGCAGGCGGCATTGTGGGCGTCATCGGGCCCAACGGCGCAGGCAAGACAACCCTGTTCAAGATGATTACCGGCTTTGAGACGCCCGATTCAGGCAGCATACGCGTCGGCGAGACGGTCAAGGTCGCTTACGTCGACCAGGAGCGCGATACCCTCGATCCTTCCAAGACAATCTGGGAAGTGATCTCCGGCGGCCGCGACATGGTGCAGCTCGGAAAGCAGGAGGTGAATTCCCGCGCTTACGTGGCCCGCTTCAATTTCTCCGGGACGGACCAGCAGAAAAAGGTGACTACCATCTCGGGCGGAGAGCGGAACCGCGTGCACCTCGCCTGCATGCTCAAGGAAGGCGCCAATGTGCTGCTTCTGGACGAGCCCACCAACGACCTCGATGTAAATACCATGCGCGCCCTGGAAGAGGCCCTGGAATTTTTCGGGGGATGCGCGGTCGTCATCAGCCACGACCGGTGGTTCCTCGACCGCATCGCGACACATATTCTCGCATTTGAAGGAGACAGCTCGGTTGTATGGTTCGACGGCAACTACTCCGAGTATGAGGCGGACAGGAAGAAACGGCTCGGCAAAGCCGCGGACCAGCCGCACCGGATCAAGTACCGGCAGCTCACACGCGTGTAGGGCTTAAATCTGAATACTCAAGGATCGGGGAGGAGCCTCGCCATTCAGCACTTCTGAACGAGGCACGCCTCCTGCCCATGGATAGATCCGGACAGACTTTTTTTACGCTTTTTCCCGATCAGCTTTTCAATAGCTCCTTGAGGATCGGCGGCAAGGTCAGAAGCAGGATATGGAGCTCGGCCAGAATGCTCGGGAAGAGGTACTTCCGGAAATTGCCGTTTGCCTCTGCCTTTACCCCGGGAAAGCGGGGAATCCATCTGGGTACTCGGTGGGTAAAATCCACATAGTCCTGGCCGTACTTCACAGCCAGGTGCCTTTCTTCGTAGAGGACCGTCATATGGTAAGTGAATGCGCATGCCATGAGCATAACCGGGACAAACCACAGCAGCTCGGACAAAACCGTAACCCCTGCCAGAGCCAGTGTATTGCCGATATAAATCGGATTGCGGACATACCTGTACGGGCCGGTCAAGGTTAATTTCTTATGCTCTTTCAGACGGTAGTGCAGATGTACTTGAGCCCATATGCGGATGAACAGGCCAAATCCGAAAAGAAGGCCGCCTAAGGGGAAAACGATATGGTTTTGTTCTACCTCACCGACAGACCAAAACACAATAAAGAGGTAAAAAGGAACGATGAGAGCTCCTCTCAGCCGGTACCAGACCTTGTATGATTCTTTCACTGTTTCCTCCATAGATTAAAGGGTGTGTTCTCTTTCGTTCGATGACTGAGGGAAACCCTCGCGAAAAGGAAGCATCCCGGTCCGGCACGGCATCACCTGTGCCATTACTGCTTTTTTTGAGCCGATCCTCTTTTCAAGCATCACTTTGATACAGGACTCATTCAAGACCGCCGGTGGTTTTCCGATGTCGGATGCCCGCCAGATATAGATGCCGCTTCCAAGAATCCCCGACAGATCTGCCTCATGACATGTCTTTCCGGTAAACATGGGGATGAGGCCCCGGAAAAGCTCGTCTCCTCCGCTCACCCGGATGTCTCTCCCTTGAGCCAGCACTATAGCTTCCCGTGCAAAGCTTAAGTAGTCTTCCCTTGGTGTCATGATGCTGAAAAATACCGTCATGCTCATGATCACCCCGATGAACATCACCACGACGAGATGAAGGGGGGCCGGGACAGCGATACGTTTCCTGATGACAAGAAACAGGATGATCATGCCGGGTATTGAGGCTGTGAGCCCGAGCAGCGCTCTCCCATAGAAGATCCCGGCAAGGGGCAGCAGGCATGCACCCAAGGCCGAAGCCCATCCCGCATTGATGCAGTACAGCTCCCACTTCTTCTTCGGCGTGCTGCACAGCCATAAGGCGGTAATGGCTGCAGCTGCAGGGAAAAGAGGCACCAGGTAGATTCCTCTCTTCGTTGATGCGATGCATATCAGGATAAATGGCCCCGCAAACCATGCCAGGAAGGGATTATCCCTGTATTTTCGGACTGCTGATATCAGCGCAGGGATGAACAGGAGTGTCCAGGGGAGAAAAATTTCCGGAAAAAGGCTCAGGTAGTAGGTCATACCATGCTGATGCCCAAGGGCTGCACCTTCCGGTGCACCGGTAAACCTCATGATGCCGTTTACCACGATAACCTCACGCACAAAAGGCCATCCACCATGGGCATAGAGATAGACAATCCAGGGGACGGTTGTGGCAAACATGATCAGGAGGGCAAGTTGGAGCCGCAATCTCCGGATGATGCTAAAATCCTTCATCATGACTGTGTCCATGAGAACTGCCGATGCAACAATAGCCGGCCCGATAAGACCCTTTGCCATAAACGAGGTCCCGAGCCCCAGCCCAAAAACGATCACAGCTTGAAGAGATTCTCTTTTCCGGAATTCAAGATATGCGGACAGGCAAAGAGTGATCGAGAAGACCAGGGATATATCCACCAGGACCCATCTCGACAGCTTGAAAAAACCCCAGGAGCTTGCAAGAATGCCTGCAGCGATCAATCCGGCGGTGCGGCCGTAATGCCTCGATACCAGAGAGAAAGCGACAAGCAGGGTAAGGGCTCCGAAAAAAAGCGATGCCAGGCGGTAAGGGACTCCGTTGTCAGTCTTAATCAGCGACCCGATGGACGCTGCCACAATGTAATAGAGGGGTGGCTTTTCAAGGAACGGCTTTCCGTTGAGCCTTGGGATCAGATACTCGCCGGTCCGGACCATTGCCGAGCATATTCCTGCCTCCCTCGGCTCATCAGGCCCCCATAAACCGTGGTTGATCCCCGGAAGAAGAAAAAGAACCAGGAGAAGGAGTGCTGTGATGGTGATCGTTTTGCCCGAAAACGAACCCATATCCCCTGTGTGATGCACGTCTCTGTTCTCCATAGCTGCCTGATTCTTCTGCATGTACCTGTTGCAGTCAGGGACATTGATAGAACACATCAGATTATATAAAGATTACATACACATTATTTTTTTATAATCTTTGCCCGTGCCGTGCTTCTATCGGGGACACAAAGAAGCTTGCACCAGGTTAGATCCGGTGTTTCGATTGAGCTGAAGAAAATATGTTTCAAATATTTCAAAAATGATGTCATTAATAGTATCCTCGATCGACATCGGGGAAGAGATGGGACGGCAGATCGGCGGAAAGCCTTATTACACCTGTCACGGGAGAAAGCAACAATATGCGTCTGCTCTTGGTAGAAGATGACCGGAAGATTGCCCTCTTCATGATAAAAGGGTTGAAGGAGGCGGGCTTTGCGGTGGATCATGCCGACAATGGCGAAGACGGCCTGCACTTTTCGCTCACCAACCCTTACGACCTTGCGATAGTGGACATCATGCTGCCGAAGCTCGACGGCCTGGCCATGATAGAAGAAATACGAAGGAGGGAAGTGAATTTCCCTGTTATCATCCTCAGCGCAAAGCGCTCGGTCGATGACAGGATCAAAGGGCTCAACGTGGGAAGCGACGATTACCTGGTAAAGCCGTTTTCTTTCTCGGAACTCCTGGCACGGATTCATGCCCTGATCAGGAGGGCGAACAAGCTCTCGAACCCTTCAACCCTCTCCGTCGAGAACCTGACCATGAACATCCTGACCAGAAAGGTGGAAAGATCCGGCCAAGAGATCGACCTCAAACCCCTGGAGTTCTCTCTTCTCGAATATCTTATGCGCAATGCCGGCCATATCGTGTCAAAGACAATGATCATCGAGCATGTGTGGGATTATAATTTCAACCCGGGCACCAATATCGTGGAATCGAAGATCTGCTACTTAAGAGACAAGGTCGACAGGAACTTCGATACAAAGCTTATCCATACGATCCGTGGAGTCGGGTATGTTCTTAGAAAGAATCCATAATATCAGGAAATCTCTGTCATTCCGCCTCACCCTCGGCTACGCGCTCATCTTTACGGTTTCATCACTGCTGGTTCTCATGATCTTCTCCGTGCGTATGGAGCATTTAACGGTGAGGAACACCGATCGGGACATTTCCAGCGAGCTGTCCGAATTCACGGAACTGTTCAAGGAGAACGGCAGGGAACAGGTGGAGCGGGGAATGAAACTGGAGTCTGCATCCGAGGGCCCGCACAACGTCTTCTTTCGCCTGATCTCGGAAAACGGGCAAGTCCTTGCATCCTCTAACATGGCTTCGTGGGGGCCGATCGATGTCTCGTATGAGCATTTCCTGCAATCCTTCGCTGACCGAAAGCCCGTATTCCTCACCATGAAGCTCCCCGGGCAGAAGCATGAGACACGTATGGTGTACAGCCGTATCGGTCCTTCGCTCGTCATGCAGATCGGCGTTTCTCTGGAGAGCAACGAACGGTACCTCCACGTTTTCCGAAAGCTGATCTTCCGTCTCCTGCTCCCCGTGTTCCTGTTTGCGGCGATCGTCGGCTGGTTCATGGCACAGAGGGCTCTTTCCGGGGTCGACGAGGTATCCCGCATAGCCGGCGAGATATCCGAAGGGGCATACCACAAAAGGGTTGATGTCCGACACAGGTCCATAGAAATCGATCGGCTTGCCGACTCCTTTAATAAAATGGTGGACCGTCTCCAGACACTTATCCAGGGGATGAAAGAGGTCACCGACAATATCGCCCACGACCTCAGGAGCCCGTTGACCCGCATCCGGGGCATTGCCGAAACAACGCTCATGGCAAGGGGCTCGGATAAGGATTATGAAGACATGGCTGTCACCACCATTGAAGAATGCGACAACCTCATCGTCATGATCAATACCATGCTGGATATTGCCGAGACAGAAGCCGGGGTTGGGGAGATGCATCCAGAGAATGTGGATGTGAGCAGGCTGACCCTGAATGCATGCAACCTGTTCCAATCGATAGCCCAGGAAAAATCTCTCCGGCTCTCCGCAGAGGTCCCCCGTTCAGTGACCATACAGAGCGATAAGTCAAAAATCCAGAGGATTATTACCAATCTGCTCGATAACGCCATCAAGTATACCCTTCCAGGAGGGTCCATCCGGATAAAAATCGAGGACCATGGCGGCACTGTCTCCATGATCTTTGAAGATACCGGTGTCGGTATACCGCCATCCGACATCCCCAAGGTATTCGAGAGGTTCTACCGTTGCGATGCAAGCAGGTCCGAGCCGGGGATCGGTCTCGGCCTGAGCCTGGTCAAGGCCATTGCAGAGGCATTCGGAGGCTCGGTATCTGTCCGGAGTTCTTTGCACAAAGGAAGCATCTTTACCGTGATCCTCCCGCGGGAGAGCGCATCGGGAACTTGAGCTTCCCTCACCAAAGCCGTAAAGACCGGTTCGTAATCAAGGATATCATGCTCCTTTCTTGGGAACGGCCTCATTCTTTCAAGAATAAATGAAGCTTTACCGAGAGATAGATGAGGAGCTTGACTATGCTATCTCCATCAAGGAAGACATCTATTCGCTCTAAACTGCTTGCAGGGTATGGAGTCATATTCGTCTTCATCATCGTTTCAGCGAGCGTATCGATCCATTACCTGGTAAGGGGCGTCATCGAATCGGGCATAGAAAACAAGCTCAAAAATTCCACCTCCACGATCCTCACCATGGTCAGGGCATCGGCGGACATTTCTATAAGGAATCATCTCCGTGCCATAGCATTGAGAAACAAAGAGATCGTCGAATATTTTTACCAGCAGCATCAGGCAGGCAAGCTCACTGAAAATGAAGCAAAACAGCAGGCCAGGAATATCCTGCTCTCCCAGAAGATCGGGAAGACCGGCTACATCTATTGCGTGAACAGCAACGGGGTTGCAGTAGTTCATAAAGACAAAGGTGTTGAAGGGCATAACTTTTCCTACCGCGCTTTTGTCCAGGAGCAGATAAGAAGAAAGGAAGGGTACCTCACGTATGACTGGAGGAACCCCGGAGAACCCACCCCTCGACCCAAGGCACTCTATATGACGGATTTCATGCCCTGGGACTGGATCATTTCGGTTTCATCCTATTGCGAGGAGTTTGCAGACCTCGTAAACGTAGAGGATTTCCGTGAAAGCATCCTGAACTTACGATTCGGCAAGACCGGGTATTCATTCGTATTCGACAGTAAGGCAAACATCATCATCCACCCTTTACTCAAAGGATCTGTCTATGATATCAAAGACGCCGACCAGCGATTCACTGCCATGAGAATCGTCAAGCAGAAGACCGGGAAGATTATCTACGACTGGCAGAACCCGGAAGAATCCAGGCTAAGGAAGAAAATCGTCATCCTCAACTATATCCCGGAGCTTGACTGGATCATCGCATCATCCGGGTACCTCGATGAATTTTATGAACCCCTCGAACGGATCAGGAATATTATCATCATGATCGCTTTCGTAGCCATGGCAATCATGCTCGCCATGACGCTCTGGATAAGCTCGTCCATCACGAACCCCCTGCAGAGGCTCATGAAGCACTTCGATACAGGCGCTACCGGTGACTTTACCGTACGGATGGAGGAATCGTCGCGGGATGAAATCGGCCGGCTCGGCCATTACTTCAACACCTTCATGAGGGAGCTGCAGCAGTACAGCGATACGCTCCGCGCCGAGATCCAGGAGCACAGGAGATCCGAGGAGGCCTTAAGGCAGAGCGAAGAGCGGTTCAGGTCTTTGACCGAAAATGCACCGGATATCATCTTGAGCATGGGGCACGACGGCTACATCACCTATGTCAATCCTGCCATCGAGGATATCCTCGGGTACAGCAGGGATGAAATTATCGGAAAAGAGTTCCTTTTCCTTGTACGGAAGGAGCACGCGGCAGATTATATCCGCATCTTCAAGAAGATCCGTGATGACAAGCAGATACTCCTGGATTACAACGGCGCTCTCCTCCATAAAGACGGCACCTTGCGGTATTTCATCATCTGCGGTACCCCTACTACCGATTACCTGGGCCGGGTAACCGGGGTCGAGGGAATCCTCAAAGACATCACCGAACGGAAGGAGCTGGAATCACAGATCCAGCAGATCCAGAGGATCGAAGCAGTGGGCACCCTGGCCGGGGGTATTGCCCACGACTTCAACAACATCCTGACCGCCATCCGTGGCTCGCTGGATCTCTGCCTGCTCACGACACCGGAAACAAGCCCCATGAGGCGAAGCCTCAAGCTCATCGAAAACGCGGCCGTCCGTGCATCCGACCTGACACGGCAGCTTCTGCTCTTCAGCAGGAAGCAGCCCATGGAATCCATCCCGATCGATCTGAATGCATCGGTGGACAATATCCTCAAGATCATCGAACGCCTCATCGGTGAGAATATCACCACCAAGGTTGAGAAGAAACCTGCCCTCTGGTCGGTCATGGCAGACAGGGGCAGCATCGAGCAGGTGATCATGAATCTTGTCATCAATGCACGCGATGCCATGCCCGACGGCGGCGACATCGTCATTAACACAGAAAATGTCATTATCGATGAAGCGTATACAAGGATATATCCATTTGCCAGAACCGGGCAATTCGTATGCCTCGCCATTACGGATACCGGGGTGGGAATGGACGGCGAAACCCAGAAGCGCATCTTTGAACCCTTCTTCACGACCAAGGAGGCAGGGAAAGGCACCGGGCTCGGACTGGCCGTCGTGTACGGCATCATAAAACATCACAAGGGATGGATCGTCGTCGAGAGCAAACCGGATGAAGGCACGGTATTCAAAACATTTTTCCCTGCAGTCACCATAAGGCCGCAATCCGATGGGCAAGAAAAGATTTCCTTCGAGGATTTGCGCGGACGAGGAGAGAAGATCCTCATCGTGGAAGATGACCCTGGCGTCCTGGAATTCGCAGGCACGGCGCTCACGAGCCATGGGTACGGAGTTTTTCCCGTCGGCAGCTCCGCGGAAGCGCACAATGTATTTTCTCGGCATAAAGATCATCTCGCCCTCGTGTTCAGCGATGTGGTGCTCCCCGACAGAAACGGCCTCGATCTCGTGGAAGTGTTCCTCAAGGAAAAGCCGGACGTGAGGGTGCTGATGACAAGCGGATACATGGATGAAAAATCACAGACCAAGATGATCGAGGTTCACGAACATCCTTTCCTTCAGAAGCCCTACACGATGTACGACATGCTTAAAGCTGTCCGTTCCGTCCTCGACACCAGGATTGAGTCCGTCAAGTAGGCTGGAAGCTTGCCCTGACAACCATCCCTTCATTGAACGTGAGGAACATCCGGCCTATCGTCAAGTCCCTATGTCTAAGCCTCGATGGAGCATCCTTTTCTTCGGGAAGCATCCTCATCCTTGAGAGGTGCGGCAGCGAGCATTATCTTAGCATTAAGTGAATTACGGATTCACGAAAGAGGATGCTTGACAACCGCCCCCTTCGTGAGCCGGGACATTCCAGGGGCAAAAACCATACGACGGAGGGAAGTACCATGAAAAAGGCTTCATTCTTGCTCATATTCTTCATAATGGGAGCTGTTGCACTGCAGTCATGCACCACCAACCCGTATACCGGAGAACGGCAGACGCGCAAGGCTGTATGGGGCTCCGTTATCGGCGGGGCAGCAGGTGCTGCGGCGGGCGCGGCTACCGGGAGAGACAGCGAGCAGCGCCGGAAAAGGGCACTCATCGGAGCGGGTGTCGGAGCCCTTGCCGGGGGTGCAACAGGCGTATATATGGATCGCCAGGAGGCGATCTTGAGACAGCAGCTCGCGAATACCGGCGTGGGCGTTGTCCGCGAAGGGGACCGCCTCATCCTCAAAATGCCCAGCAATATCACCTTCCAGACCAACAGTGCTGAAATCAATTCGGGTTTCTTCGATGTGCTCAATTCCGTCGCAAAGGTGCTCAAGGAGTACAACAAAACACTGATCAATATAACCGGCCATACGGACAATACAGGGAGCGATGCATACAACCAGACCCTTTCCCAGCAGAGGGCGACAAGCGTAGGGCAGTACCTGATCAGCCAGGGCATCGATCCCACGAGGGTTGCAGCACAGGGTCTCGGCGAGGCCAGACCGATAGCCAGCAACGATAACCCTGAAGGCCGCCGGCAGAACAGGCGCGTCGAGCTCGAGCTCGCCCCGCTCACCCAGCAATAAAGACGGCCGCAACATACTGCGGACAATGAACATACTCGGCATTGCGGGCAGTCTCAGGCAGGGCTCTTACAACAAGGCAGCCATGCGTGCAGCCCGAGGCCTTGCCCCTGAAGGCATCGAGATCGATATCTTCGACCTCGAAGGGATCCTTCCCTTCAACCAGGATTCTGAGCATAACCCCCCTGCCAGGGCAGGGGAGCTGAAAGCCAAGGTGCGCGCGTCAGATGCAGTGCTTTTTGCAACCCCTGAGTACAACTATTCCGTGCCCGGGGTGCTGAAGAACGCCATTGACTGGGGGTCACGGCCGTACGGCGACAACTCCTGGGTAAGGAAGCCCGCCGCAATCATGGGTGCCTCACCCGGCAGGCTGGGTACTGCCCGGGCACAATACCATCTTCGGCAGATCCTCCACGGCGTGAATATGTTCGTAATGAGCAGGCCCGAGGTCATGATCTCTGATGCATCGGCGAAATTCGATTCAGAAGGGGATCTCATTGACGCCAAAACAAAGGCCCTTGTTGAAAAGCTCATCAACAGCCTGATCGAGTGGACGCTGCTCCTGGGGAAGGGGCATCGTTAATTTTTTGGTTTCCTGATCCTGCTTCTTTTAAAAAGAAAAAATACCTCAGCCCGGCCATTGGGATACCGGCTGAGGTATTCTTATGGGTCAGGGTTCAAGCCCTGACAGCTTCGATCCTTACTTCTTTACCGCATCTTTCAGGGCCTTGCCCGCCTTGAACCGTGCAACCTTGCTTGCCTTGATCTTGATCTTTTCCTTGGTCTGGGGGTTCATTCCCGTCCGGGCCGCCCTCTTGACGACATCGAACGTGCCGAAACCAACCAGGGTCACCTTGTCGCCCTTCTTGAGAGCGCCGGTGATCGACTTGAAGATCGTGTTCACGGCATCGGATGCCTTTGATTTGGTGATACCGATTTTGCCTGCCAATACGTCCGTTAATTCAGCCTTTGTCATTTACTCCTCCTCTTTCTGTATTTCATTGCCGCCATTCCCCGGAAGCCTTCCACTACCCTTTTTCATACCCGGTAATTAAAAAAACATGCCGGCTCCGACGGCTTTTCTTCTTCATTATCGGCAACATGTTTTAATTTCCATAAATAAATCTACCAATCTTCTTTACTTATATGAATAATGTAATATAAACTGTTAGTTAAAATCAATGTATTTCGCTAAAAACCTGCTCGAACCCTGGGAAAAGCGCATCACTGCAGGCATGTGACACTGCAGAGAAAGCCATGGTGGAGGGCTTTTCCCATCAGTATCCGGAGCGGATAATACCTGATGAACAGGAATAATGCGTTCTCATAATACTTGATTTGTGTATTGCGAGACTCTAGTATGGAGAGTGACGCCCTTGGAGTCGTGTGTAATTTCAAGGAGCTCTGTAAGGAGTATTCCATGCTCAAAATCGAAGGCTTGCATGTCGTACTTGGAGACAAGGAGATCCTCAAAGGGGTCGACATGGAGATCGGTACCGGCGAGGTGCATATCCTCTTCGGACCAAACGGCTCCGGCAAAACCTCTCTGCTCATGACCATTATGGGCTATCCCCAGTACCGGGTAACCGAGGGCAGGATCAGCTTCAAGGGACATGACATTACCCATATGCCGGTGGACGAACGGGCCAGGCTGGGCATCGGCATGTCCTACCAGCGTCCGCCAACCATCCATGGCCTCAAGACAAGGGACATGGTGAAGATCTGCGCCCGTGACGACGGCCGGGATGTGGAAGATCTCGCCGCCCGGGTCAATTTCACGGATTTCCTCGATCGAGACCTCAACGCAGGGTTCTCCGGAGGCGAGATCAAACGCTCGGAGCTTCTGCAGCTCATGGCGCAGAATCCCGATCTTATGCTCTTCGATGAACCGGAATCAGGCGTGGATATTGAGAATATCGCGCTCATCGGAAACGGCATCGCCGGCATGCTCCAGCGCAACTTTATCGCTCCCGCGGATATGAGCCGGAAAAAGGCGCACCGCCACAGGAACAAGATGGGCCTCATCATCACCCATACCGGGTACATCCTCAACTATGTCCCCGCAGACCGCGGGCAGGTGCTGTTCAACGGCGTCATGGCCTGCCGGGGCAATCCCCAGGAAATCTTCCAGACCATCAGCAAGGCCGGGTATCAGGAGTGTATAAAATGCATGAGATAGAGAAGAAGGCGAAAGAGGCAAAAGAAAAGAAGGCCGCCTATGGCCCTGATATCGACCTCGATACCTACTGTACGGAAGGCGAGTGCCATCTTCCGGTGGAAAACCCTGAAGATCTTCCCGAAGAGGAAAAATCCACCATGCTCAAGGCCGGGGTCGATACGAGCGAGGAAGGCCGGTCCGGCTCGTATATCCAGAAAGATACGACCGCGATCTATGCCACGTCCCTCATGGACGGCCTGGAGGTGCTGCCCATCAAGGAGGCCCTGAAACTCCGCTGGGTCAACGAGTACTACTGGAAGCTCGTTCCCGTTGACCAGGACAAGTATACATCGCTCGCCTACACCGACCTCCACAACGGCTATGTGATCAGATCCCTGCCCGGGGCAAAGGTCACCTTCCCGGTCCAGGCCTGCCTGTATCTCCACCAGGATGCATTGAGCCAGAACGTCCACAACCTCATCATCGCGGGCGAGGACTCCGAGCTGCATGTCATCACGGGGTGCGTCTCGGGATCGCACGTGAACAAAGGGCTCCACGTCGGCGTCTCCGAGTTCTTTGTCAAGAAGAATGCAAAGCTCAGCTTCACCATGATCCACCACTGGGCCGAAGGCATGATGGTACGGCCCCGCTCGGTGGGCGTGGTGGAGGAAGGAGGGCTCTTCCTCAACAACTATGTCTGCATGAGGCCGCTCAAATCGCTGCAGATGTACCCCTCGACACGGCTCATCGGTAAAGGAGCCGTCGCACGCTTCTACAGCCTGCTCGTCGGGCATCCGGGAAGCGAGCTCGATGTTGGCGGCCGCATCATTCTCAGCGCACCGGAGACACGGGCCGAAATCATTGCCCGGGCCATCAGCAACGGCGGGACCATCATCAGCAGGGGCCACCTCATGGGCGAAGTGCCTGGGGTCAAGGCGCACCTCGAATGCCGAGGGCTCATCCTCAAAGGCGGCGATATCCTGGCGATCCCCGAGCTCCACGGCAAGGCCGAAGGCGTCGAGATGTCGCATGAAGCGGCCGTGGGCAAGATCAACCAGGACGAGATTCTCTACCTCATGGCCCGCGGGCTCTCCGAAGACGAGGCCACGGCGACCATCGTGCACGGGTTCATGAGCGTTGACATACCCGGCCTGCCTGCGGAACTGAAAAACCAGATCGACATGGCCGTGGCCCAGACGAATCAGGAAGTGATGTAGTTACAAAGCTTTTGCATTCTTGTCCTTTCAATATACTTTGTACTGGAAAAAAATAAATCAACGCACTATGTATTCATCCATGAACACATATATCAGAATATTTCGGATACAGACCGAAGCCGGTTACCGGAGGTGACCATGGAAAAAAGACGAGTTTATTTCGATAACAATGCGACCACCCCCCTCCATCCGGAGGTGAAAAAGGCCATAATCGAGGCCATGGATTCTACGGCAACCCCTCGAGCCTCCACTCCTTCGGGAGGCAGTCGCGAAGCCTCGTGGAGCAGGCGAGGGAAAAGGTGGCGCGCTTCATCGGTGCCTCCAGCGACGAGATCATGTTCGTGGGCAGCGGCTCCGAGGGCAACAATACGGTGCTGTCCATCCTCACCTGCCAGTCCGGGGGCTGCGAGTTCACTCGTGCCGCAGGACGGGAGCTCGTCACCACCACCATCGAGCACCCCTGCATCCTCGAGGCGTCGAAGTGCCTCCAGGAGAACGGCATGGAGGTGCATCTACGCCGGGTGGACGCGGACGGCAAGGTGGATCATGGACCAGCTCAAGGATCTGATCACCGAGAATACCGGCCTGGTCTCGGTGATGATGGCCAACAACGAGATCGGCACCATCCAGGACATCAGGACCATTTCCGATATCGCCCATGCCAAAGGGCGCCATGTTCCACACCGATGCGGTCCAGGCAGTGGGCAAGATCCCGGTGAACGTGAAGGATCTCGGTGTGGATTTCCTTACCCTGTCGGCGCCACAAGATCTACGGCCCCAAGGGCGTCGGCGCGGTCTACGTGAGGCGAAGCTCCCCCTTCTGCCCGCTCATCAGGGGCGGCCACCAGGAAAGGGGCAGGCGGGCAGGCACCGAGAACACCCTCGGCATCGTGGCCTGGGCAAGGCTGTCGAGATGCGGGCGCTCGAGATGGATGAGGAGGCGAAACGCCTGCTGCAGATGAAGGAGGCCCTCAGGGAAGGCATCGAGGACCAGCATTCCCGGACATTCGCTTCGTGGGGCATCCCATGGACAGCCTGCCGGGAACGCTGAACGTCTCCTTCGATGGCGCCGAGGGCGAGGCCATCATCCTCTACCTCGACCTCGAAGGTATTGCCGTGTCCACGGGTTCGGCCTGCGCCTCCGGGTCGCTGGACCCGTCCCACGTGATCCTGGCCACGGGTCTGCCCGCAGGAGTGCGCCCACGGATCCATCCGCTTCAGCCTCGGCAGGGAGAACACCATGGAAGATATCGCCTACATGCTGGACATGCTCCCGAAGGTCATCAGGCGGATCAGGGACATGTCGACCGCATACTGCAAGGAGGCAGTGATGGAACTGACGAACTGGCTCTATACCGACAAGGTCCTCGATCACTTCATGAACCCGAAGAACATCCTCGATGGACGAGAGCGCCTACAAGGAAGACGGCAGGGGGATCGCCGGAAACGTCAAGTGCGGCGACCAGATGCTCGTGGTCATCCAGGTGGACAAGGACAAGGGCACCATCACGGACTGCAAGTGGAAGACCTACGGGTGCGCGAGCGCCATCGCCAGCACCTCGGTCTCTCGGAGATGGTCAAGGGCATGAAGCTCGAAGACGCCTACAAGCTCTCGCCCAAGGACATCACCAAGGAACTGGGCGGCCTGCCCGAGCACAAGATCCACTGCTCCGTGCTGGGCGACAAGGCGCTTCGGGCCGCCATCAACGACTATTATCTCCGCAACGGCATGGACGATAAGGTGCAGCACCGAGGAGGCGCGCATCGTGTGCAACTGCATGAACATCACCGACCACGAGATCGAGGAGGCCGTGCTCGAAGGCGCCAGGACCTTCTACGAGCTCCAGGAGAAGACCAAGGTGGGCACGGTGTGCGGCGAGTGCAAGGACGATGTGCTGAGGCTGCTGGAGTTCTACAAGAACAAGCACTTCTGCTCGCTGGAATACGGACAGAAATAACTTTTAGTCAGTGGACAGCGGTAAGGGCTCGGGACAAGAAGCTGTCCGGCCGCTGTTCGCTCTTTATTTTCAAGGCAATCGATCCAACCCGATTCAAGTCCTTTTTTGCAATTTCCGAATGTTTCACCATACCCTGCCGAAGGCTGCAGCTATAAGCTGTAAGAGAATTATGAAGTGATCCTTAATGGTCCGATTCTATCGGCATCGGAAATCCCCTTGACCCAATTGCCCCAAACTTGTATAGAATTTTCAAACATTTTATTCTAAAATTTTAGTCGGCGATTGACATGACCAAAGAGGAGAAAAAGAAGCTCTTGCTGCAGGCGGCATCAGATGTACTCCTGGAGTACGGCCCGCAGAAAACGACCCTGGAAGATATCGCCAAACGTGCCGGTATGGCCAAGACTTCCCTGTATTATTACTTCAAAGATAAAAACGAAATCATCAGGGCCATTATCAGAAATGACATGGACCATCTTCTCGATATAACGACCAGGGCCATAGATGCGGCAGATACCGCTGAAGAAAAGATGATGGCTATGAGCGAAGCCCGTCATCAGTTCATCTGGGAAAAGGCTTCTCGTGCAAACAAAGAGATTATCAGCGAGTTCAGGTCATTGGAGGGAGTTTTCGAGCCGGAGAGGGAAACTTACCTTCACGCCCAGAAGAATCTGGTCGAAGGCATATTGCAGGGGGGCATTCAAAGGGGCGAGCTGAAGCCCATCCGCGACCTCGAGCTGGTATCACTTATCATAATAGCGTCCATGTTCGGCTGTGACCATACCTTTGCGTTCTACGATCAGCGCGAGCGCGTCCTGGACGCAATCAATCAGATGGTAAGGATTTTTTTCGCCGGCTTGAAGAATGCATAGTGGACAACTGTTTTTTTCGTATGAAAATTGATAAGGACTCCGCTAAAAGGAGCTTTAAGAGCAAACCTTTAGTGATTAGGGGTACATGAAATGAAATTATCAAGCATATGTATCGGTTTCATTCTGTTTGTTTCCTGCTGGAGTGCGTTACCGGTATCTGCAGAGGAGTACTCCCTTGCAGATCTCTACGGGATTGCGCTCGAACGCTCCGAAAGGATAGGGATATCCCGGGAAAACGTGACCTTTGCCGAGCTGGAAAAGGACAGGGCCATAGCGTCTCTGGTACCCAAGTTCACGGCCTTCGGCAATTACCAGCGACATACAAAAGACAGGTACAATGCCGGCAATGTACTCATTCAACCCGATACCGCCCAGCAGAGGGGCCTGAGGGTGGACCAGACGCTCTCGCTCTCCTTAAGGGAGTTCATTGCCTTGAGCGAAGCGCGGAAAGACATCCACCGGGCAGGCTTTGACCTTGCCTTCGTAAAAGAGAGCTATCTCCTCCTTGTCGGTCAGGCTTATTATAACGTCTTTATGGCCCGTAAGGGGCTCGATATCGCGCAGTCGAACCTCGATCGGGTCACAAAGTACCGTGATGCGGCATCGACCCGGCTGAAGGTAGGCGAGGTCACAAAAACCGTGCTTCTGCGGGCCGAGAGCGAAGTTTCCGGGTCGAAGTCAGACCTGGTGAAAGCCCAGAACGCCCTTGCTCTGGCCGAGTCCGCCCTGTTGCGGCTCGTGGGCATTGCTCCGGGTTTCACTCTCAGAGAGGAACCGTACCGCGATATACAGGTTGCTCCGTTGCCGGAACTGAAAAATACCGCCTTTTCTCAGAGGGCGGATATAAAGAGCCTTGAATATCAGGTGAAGATAGCCAAACAGGAGGTATCCTACGCCAAAGGCGCATACTGGCCCACTCTCTCGATCGCAGGCGTATACCAGAAGACCGACCAGGACCCCGAGCCGCCTACTCTGAACAAGGAAAGCACCTATGGAGCGCTCCTGTTCAGTTTTCCTTTCTTCGAAGGAGGCTTGAGGAGGGCTGAGGTCCAGGAGGCAAAGGTACGGGAGCGGCAGGCAATTCTCGCATATGATGACCTGAAAAAGACTGTGGATCTTGAGGTGGAGAGCACCTACCTGGACCTCATGACCAACAAAGGCACCATCAAGTTTCTCCAGGATCAGGTCGCCTTTGCACAGGAAAACTACCGCGCAATAACCCGGCAGTTCGCAAATGGTCTGGCAAGCAGCATCGATGTAATCGACGCGAACAACCTGCTGGTATCTTCTGAGCGGCAGCTGGCCGAGGCCCTTTATTCCTACCAGACTTCCATTCTGGCAGTGGAACAGGCAACCGGGACATTCATGAAAGAAATCAACGAAAAGGCTCGTACGAAAGAATAAAGAAAGGGGAAAGTAGTGATGGCTGGACAGAGAAAGCCCTGCGGAAGCAGCCCTATAAAATATGGGGAGAGGACAGATAACGGTGTTACCCGTCTGATCGTTCTGGTCCTGTGTTTCATGGTACTGATTCCCGGGTGCACGAAAAAGCAGGAAAAGGTCAAGGCTGATAAAATATCCAATGTCAAGGTCTGGGTAACCGAGAAGAGGTCTGTCCGGCCATACCTGGATACAATCGGGAGCCTTCTGCCCAATGAAGAGGTGATCATCAGCTCCGAGGTGGACGGCATCCTGAAAAATATACGCGTGGACGAGGGAACCCCGGTCGCAAAAGGCATGGTTCTGGCTTTGGTGAATGACACGGACTACCGCCTTGGTGCTGCCAATGCTTCGGCTGCCCTCAAGCAGGCCGAAGCGAACCTTGCCAACCTCAAGATCGAGTTCAAGCGCAAAGAGGCTCTGTTCAAGGAAGAACTGGTGACAATGCAGCAGTTTGACGACGTCTCCACACGTCTGACCGTTGCCGGCCAGGAGCTCGACCGTGCAAAGGTGGCTCTTTCGCTTACCCGGGAAAAACTCGGCAAAGCTACAATCGCCTCCCCCATCAAGGGCATCGTGCAGGAGAAAAAAGTGACCTCGGGGGATTTCATCAGGGGGGGCATGCCCATCCTGACCATTGTCCAGATCGACCCGCTCAAGCTCTCATTGACCATTACGGAAAAGGATGTGGGCGCTATAAAAACCGGCCAGGATGTCATCTTCACCGTAGATTCCTTTCCGGACAGGGAATTCAATGGAAAGTTGAGCGTTATCTACCCCAGCCTGGATGAGCGGACACGATCGCTCAAGGCCGAAGCAACGGTGACGAATCCAAGCCTGGAACTCAAACCCGGTTTTTTCGCAAAGGTCAAGGTATATACCGGCTCTGCACGCCAGGCTGTCGTCATCCCTGCGACATCGATCCTCTACGAGGGCACCCGAGTAAGGGTATTCCTCCAGGAAGGTGGTATTGCCAGAGAAAGGTTCCTGAAGATCGGAGATAAGTACGAAGATATGGTGGAAGTCCTGGAAGGGCTTACCGGGGGCGAGAGCCTCATCGTCGTAGGCCAGAACAACCTTTCGGACGGCGTCAAGATCAACGTGGTCAAGTAAAGAAAGGGCTTAACTCTGCAATGGCGGGCTCATGCCCTTAAAAGATATTCGCTTAAGATACAAGAAAGGATGATGGGTTATGTGGATCTCTGATACGTCGATAAAGAGGCCGGTCTTTGCCACCATGTTCATCCTCGCCCTGGTCGTCCTGGGGATCGTGAGCTACTCCGAGATCGGGGTCGATCTCTTCCCCAAGGTCGACTTTCCCATCGTGAGCATCACGACACGGCTCACCGGGGCGAGTCCGGAGATCATGGATATCGATGTCACGGACAAGATCGAGGAGGCTGTCAACACCATCAATGGCGTGAAGACGATCTCGTCCACGAGCCTTGAAGGGTCTTCGAGCGTCGTAGTGGAGTTCGAACTCGAGCGGGACATCGACCTCGCGGTCCAGGACGTGAGGGAGCAGATCTCAGCCGTCCGGTCGAAACTGCCCGACGACATCACCGAGCCGGTCATCCAGAAGGTCAATACCGATTCCAGCCCTGTCATGTGGGTAACCCTTACCGGACATAAATCCCAGCGCGAGATCTCCATGTACGCGGACGAGGTGCTCAAGGAGCAGCTCCAGAAGGTCGAGGGCGTTGGCGCACTGACGCTCGGCGGGCTGCAGAAGCGGCAGATCCGGATATGGCTCGACGCAGACAAGCTCCGGGCGTACGGGATCTCGCCGAGCGACATTGCCGCAACCCTGGGCAGGGAAAACGTCGAGCTTCCCGGCGGACGCATCGAGAGCACAACCAAGGAGTACTCAATCAAGGTCAAGGGGTCGCTCCGGAACCTGGCCGAGTTCAACGATCTTATCGTAACCTATCACCAAGGCGCGCCGGTGAGGATCAGGGATATCGGCCACGCGGAAGACGGCATGGAGGAGAGGCGCTCCTACGCTCGATTCAATGGTGTCCCGGCAGTGGGTATCGGCGTCCAGAAGCAGACCGGCACCAATACGGTCCAGGTAGTGAACCGGGTCAAGAAGGAGATGGAGCGCATCCGCCCAACCCTGCCGCCCGGTATGGAGCTCAATATCGGCTTCGACCAGTCCACGTTCATCATCAACTCCATGGATCAGGTGCGGGAGCACCTCATCCTGGGCGCGCTCCTGGCCGTGCTCGCGGTCTTCATCTTCCTGAGAAACGTCCGGACAACCCTCATCAGCGCCGTGGCGCTGCCCGTATCGATTATCGCCACCTTTGCCCTGATGCGGGCATTCGATTTTACCTTCAACAACCTCACCATGCTCGCGCTCACGCTCTCTGTGGGCATCCTTATTGATGACGCCATCATCGTCATCGAGAACATCTACCGCCATATCGAAGAAGGCATGGCGCCGAGGGAAGCCGCGGCATTCGCCACCTCGGAGATCGGGCTTGCGGTCATGGCGACCACGATGGCCATTGTGGCCATATTCCTGCCCGTGGCATTCATGAAGGGGATCATAGGCCGCTTCTTCATCCAATTCGCGCTCACCGTCGTCTTTTCCGTGCTCGTCTCGCTCCTGGTCTCGCTGACGCTCACCCCCATGCTCTCGTCTATTTTTCTCCATGCCAAGAAAGAAAACCCGTCCGCAGAGAAAAAGTCCGGTGCTCTCACCCGAATCAGTGATACCCTGGAGCTCGGCTACAAGAAGATAGAAGGTTCATATCGGCCGATCCTCAAGTTCAGCCTGGACCATAGGGGGGCCGTGCTCATCGGGGCACTCGTCATCTTTGTCTTAAGCATGTATATGGTCAAGTTCATCGACAAGGAGTTCAAGCCCCAGGAAGATCAGAGCCAGTTCGTGGTCAGGATGGAGGCGCCCATCGATTACTCCATGGAAAAGGCAGGGGAGATGTTTCTCCAGGCCGAAAGGATCGTGCGTGAACGGCCCGAGTTGAAGAGCCTCTTCTTTGTTCAGGGTATGGGCCAGGGAGGCACAGGCCAGATCAACAAGGGAGGCATGTTCACGCGCCTCGTTCCCAGGGCAGAAAGGGAGAAGACCCAGCAGGAAATCATGGCCGAGCTGAGGAAAAATCTCCGTACGGTCCCGGGCCTCAAGACAACAATCGAGGACGTCTCCATGATGGGAGGCGGCATCAGGAACCTCCCGGTCCAGTATGTCATCAGCGGCGGCACTATGGAAGAACTGAGAAAATATACAAAGGAGATCGCCGCAGAGTTCTCGAAGACACCCGGCATCGTGGATGTGGATACATCGGTAGAGGCAGGCAAGCCCGAGCTCTCGGTTTACATCGACCGGGACAAGGCCTCGGACATGGGTATCAGCACTGCCTCAATTGCCGAGGCGGTGAACCTCCTCATCAGCGGAGAGGTGGACATCACCAAATTCAAGGATGATGCCAGGGGCAGACGGTATGACGTCCGTGTCAGGCTCAACCCGGAAGACAGGATGAGCCCGGACGACATCGGCAGACTTTACGTGAGGGCCATGGACGGCAAGCTCGTGGAGCTCAAGAACGTCATACAGATTGAGGAAGGAGGCGGGCCGAGCAGTATCTCGAGAAAAGACAGGCAGCGCTCGCTGTGGCTCTTCGCCAACCTCGAAGGCAAACCTCTGGGAACCGCGATGCAGGACTTAAGCGGAATTTCTGCCAGAATCCTGCCGCCCGGTTTCAACACCAACTATGTGGGCGAGGCTGAAGAGATGGGAAGATCGTTTAAGTATCTCATGTTCGCAATGATGCTCGGCATCCTTCTGGCTTACATGATCCTCGCTTCGCAGTTCGAGAGCTTCATGCACCCCATAACCGTCCTGCTGGCCATGCCGCTCTCCTTCATCGGCGCATTCGGGGCTCTGTTCATCACGGGCAAGTCCATCAGCATCATCAGCTTCATAGGCCTGATCCTCCTCATGGGCCTGGTAAAAAAGAACTCCATCCTGCTGGTCGATTACACGAACACTTTAAGAGAACGGGGCATGTCCCGGAGGGAGGCCCTCCTGCATGCCGGCCCGGTAAGGCTCCGGCCTATCCTCATGACCACCTTTGCCATGGTGTTCGGCATGCTCCCGGTAGCACTGGGCATTGGAGAAGGGTCCGACATCCGGTCTCCCATGGGGGTGACGGTGATCGGGGGCCTCCTCACCTCGCTCTTCCTGACGCTCGCAGTGGTCCCCGCAGCGTATGACCTCTTTGATGACTGGAAAGAGCGGTTGAAAAGGTTTATTAAGAAAGAAGAACATGCTTCGGATACGGATGAATCCACGGGAGACTGGAAATACGGCAAGGATAGGGTGGCGAAATGAAGATGGTCTTTGTTGTCTATTCCCAGGCAGCGGATTATGACATTATCGCTTCTTTCAAACAGGCCGGGATGAAGGCGTTCGTCCTCCCTATGGAGGAAATGGTTTAGCTCCCGGTCGTTATGGCCCGGCTCGTTACGCAGACAACGGAATGCCGGGGATCTTCTGCCCATCGTACGGATAGGTGGCGGATACCAGCTGCTTCAGTTCCCACGAGGCCTCTTCGCAGGCAGGAGAACTGTCATAGAGAGGCGCACTGATTCGATAATCCCTGTAAGCCTCGGGATCGTCCCCTGCTTCTCCTGCTTCCACGGCTTTTACAATATTATACATCTCCCTGGCCGTTACATAATGAAGGACATACTCGCTGCCGTCATTGTATCGTTTTTCGAGGTATCGGCAGATACTGTCCATGTCCTTGCCGAGCACAGTCTTGTAATCCGCGGCGCCATGGGTATGGGTCTTGACGAATATCCAGTTGGGTTTACCCTTTACGTGTATCCCCGTCCTGACCCATGAATCGATCATCCTTTCCGATACGGGATTCCGGCTTATCGCATCCCCGAATACTCTCAAGCCGGATAGTGTATTATCCTTAAAAAAAGGAAATACAGGCCCCTGGATCATCATCAGGCCGCCGTTTTCATTCCCCGATGCCCTTACGGGAATGCCTGTTCTGTGGGATTTGGGCCTGCCGGGATTATCGTATGCATAGAATATCGCATTGATCAGCAAGGGGTTGGATTCACCTTTCGACGGAAAGGTAAAATCCGCATAACAGCCTGTTTCAAGCAGGATTTGTGTCTCGTTGTTCACCCCGCAATACCGGCCGCCGCACGAATTATTCAGAGCCCAGTCGCCATGGATGAAACCGAACTTCTTCCTGCCGTTCTCCGTGCCGAATATCCCGAAAAGGGAGTAGTCCTTAATGCATTGATGGATGGTCTTCTCCAGATTCGCAGCCGTGTCGGGCTTTGTTTTCCCATGATGGAGATGGAGCTCGATCTCACCATACCCTCTCTCGCACAGGGAAACCAGCTTCTTCATATTACTGTTCCGATGGTAATGCGGGGGGAAAAACCACGTCCTCTTCGGGCAGCTCCCGCTATGGTCCCGGTGGTTATCAGCAATTCCGGGGAACTCTCTCAGAAGCATTTCCATCCGGTCCATCTCGACCTCGACCGGAACATTTCCGGTTCCCGGCTCGAAATGGTCGACCATGCAGAAGATTACATGCACCGGCCTTGGAACATCCCACAATTGATTGTAGAGATATGAAATGACCCAGCGGGTAAGGACATATGACGAGAAAAAAGTCTTCCACACCATAAATAACCTCCTGTACAAGGGAACATAAAATCCGGCGCCAAACCGGGTTTAATCCGAATATAGTGATTAGAATAGGAAACCGAAGTCTCGTTTCAACTTTACTTCATCAGGGCTTTCTGACACTCAGCCCATTTTATCAGGGACCTGCCCGACCAGACTCCCAGGTAGTCCTTGGGTATGTATTTCCCATGCTCGTAGAGCTTCTTCCTTGTCGGGGACTTGTAGACGGCATCTTCGATCCCGCTCGTGCACGGGCCAAGGTAGAAGAACCTGCCCCCGTTCCGGTTAAAGATGTGCCGTACATAGCAGAGCCGGGGACTGATCTTCTCCAGCTGGGGGTCTACGAACCAGGTCTTTCCGAATACCCCTTTGACTGAAGGATTGAGTTTGATCAAATCTGCAGCCCGGACTAAAAAATTCCGCCAGCCATCGGGATTGAACTCGGACATCAGATGAGTATCGTGGGAATCCGTATGCATATTGTAGAGGGGCTTGAAGCCTTTGAGTTCAAACAGGACATACAGCAGGCCGCTTATGAACTGGGAAGCCCCGTTCCTGAAGAGGAACTCGGGCGGCAACGGAGCGAGATTGATCTTCTGGACACCTGCAGGAATGAGCCTGAGGCTGCATATCCCGAGGTCCTTCAAGAATTTATCCCGGGGATACAAATAAAACCCTGTTTCATGAAACCCGCTCTCGATGTCATCGATTATTCTTTCGAAATTCATGTGATAATACGTCTTGATCTCACCCGGAAGGCTGACGTGCTCCAATTTTTCCAGGGCCTTTTCGATGAGGGAGAGCATGAGGCACTTGTGATACGATTCAAACACGGTTCTGCTGCAGCTCCTGGAGACATTATCCGCGAGCCGGCTTACCTCAGGGCTTATGTAGGTGTAGTTGCCGATCTTCGGATACCGGCCGATCAGATCCATATACGTTCTTAAGGGGAAATCTCTCAAGAGTACCGGGTTTGAAGCAGTGATCTGATTTTCGAGATTCTGCCTCAGGGCATGTACCCTCATTGTACCCATATTTCTTACCTCCCTTCATTTTTAAGGGCTTAGTGGATTCATCTAGATAGATAGGTAGAAAGGCAGCACCTCTGAATCAATACCGGTAAACGGGTATTTATCCCTGCGAAACCCCGACAAACAAGACAAGAAAGTTTTTCACCGTAATCCCCGGACATACGTCAGGCGCTTGCTCGAAGGAAGATGTCATTGATTTATAATAATAAGCACTTACTATAAAGTCCGATACCGCAAACTTTTACGTCTTCAATGACCACATTCTTGAAGGGAGGAATGAGACCATGTTCGGACCGAAAAAGATACTCGTCCCAACCGATTTTTCAGAGCACTCAGACAAGGCGTTAAAACAGGCCGTGGACATCGCGGAGAAGTACAACTCAAAGATCTATCTTCTCCACGTAATCGACAAGAATATCCAGCAGTGCGTCGTCGATTACTGCCTGCCGAACGAGACTGTCGACCAACTGGAGCGCGAGAGCTTTACCAAATCAAAGGAACTGCTGTCGGACGAGATATCCAAGATATCCGCGCGGCCCTCTGTCGAGATAGAATTCGATATTAAAAAAGGGGTCCCGTACGATGAAATATTAAAGGAGCAGGAGAATAAGGATATCGACCTTATCGTTATAGCCTCCCATGGTAAGACCGGCATTACGAGGCACTTGCTCGGAAGCGTAGCGGACAGGGTGACGGAAAATGCAAAATCACAGGTCCTGCTCGTAAGGGCATGATGTATCGATCTCCGGTATGGGCATGGTGATGTTAAGGGTCGCATACGCTCTCGAACGAAAAGCCGCCTCTTCCGGAGATCACCCTTATCCCCGCAGGGGTTTGACCCGGATTCGATAGCTGAAGCTGCTTTGTCCGTTCATGAGGGAGATGCCCGCCCAGTCAAGCCCGAGTCCGAGCTCTCGTCCGCAGAAAACAGTGTAGTCCGAAGGGTCTTCCCCTTCCCCTGGGGAGATCGAGCACCCGATGTTCAACAAAGGGCTCTCGAGTACTGCATTGAATGATGCCTTTTCCCATGCCGGGATATCCTGCCCCTCAAGGAACTCATCTCCCGTTCTCAATGCGGAGAATAACGCTCCGTCCATTTCGTTGAGCATTATCAGGCGTCCCTGCCCTCCGGGCAAACGGCCTTCGACATGCACATGCACCCCTTCAGGGGCCGCTTCATAGGTGACCTCACAACAGCCCTTTCCTTCGCACGGCTCCATCGAACTCCGGATCTGGAACGACGAAAAAACCATATTGCGCACCTTTAACAGAAGTCTCTGCATTGTTGCTTTCTTCATATACACATCCACAAGACGCTCCATTATCCGGGCGAACCTCTCAGGTGCTTTCCTCCCGAATATGCGCCATGCGATCACACGGTTCATGCTGAAGACCTTATGAATGGCTGTGGTCCCGGTAATTTCCATGGACCGGAGTGCGGGGAAAAACGTCTGACCGTTCGTTTTCCAGACAGGCAGGCCGAGCCCTGCGGATTCTCCGGCGCAGAGCCTTCCCCGGAGGCATAAGAAAAGCCCTTTGTCCATGCCGCCGGTCTTGCCCCGGTGCACAGAGGGATCATGGACCAGGGACAGCCCCTGAGATATCACGAGCTCATGCCTCTCCTCAAAAGGAACGCCGGTCCTTTTACCGGCTGCCGGTCTTGTCTTTGGCTGCGAATCGTGCATTTGTTTCCTCGATGCGTTTGTGGAGATATTCTTCGTCAAACTCCGACTTGTATATCAGGCGGTTCTCGCTTTCATACCGCCAGTCGGCATCAGCCTGTAATCCGGATACCTGCTGGAAAAGCTTCGTATCGGGGAGAGGAAACGGGATGGTAAAGGATATCTCATTGAGTGGAAGCGTCAGGGCCCATGCAAACGTAGCTTCAATGGTCTCAATTGTCTCTCCCGGGTATCCCACCATAAAGAATCCGGCAGTTTCGATGCCGCATTGGGAAAAGAGCCGGATCGTGCGCTCTGCTCCCTCGACCGTCGTATGCTTGTTCATGAGCTTCAGGACGGTATTGCTGCCCGACTCCAGCCCGAAGAACACCTTCTTGCACCCGGCCTCTTTCATGAGTCCGACCACCTTATGGGGAATATCTTTGGTGCGTGAAAGGCAGATCCACTTCATGGAAAACTCCTCGCGGATCATCATCTCACAAAATGACCTGACATGTCCGAGATCCAGGGTGAAACAGTCATCATCGATCCAGAGCCCGTCGTATCCCCATGACCTGATATCACGGATCTCTTCCCTGATCCGGCCCATATCCCTGCGGCGGAAGTTACTGCCGAAGATCGGTTTGGAGCAGAAGTTGCACGAATGGGGGCATCCATAGCTCGTCATGATGCCTGCCGGGGAAAACCCCTCCCTCCTGCTCCATGTCTGCTGGTAGAGATGATGGGGGAAATCTTTCCGGCAGGGGATGGGCAGGTCATTGATCCCATCTTCATCAAGGGGCTGCACAGGCGTGCCGAGAATTTCATTATTCACGGGATTGCGGGCATAGAGACCCGGGTAGAGATTATGATGCTGCAGGACATCACCGATATCCCCGGAGGTAAGGAAATCCCGGCAGAACAAGGGAAACGCCCGTGCGGCTTCCCCGCGGAATACGACATCAAAATCCCGGCTGAACTGTTCGGGCCTTAATGTAGGCATGGGCCCGCCGCATACCAGGAGCATTGTCGGGAAATGCTTTCTGATCAATCTTGCAAGCAGCCCTGCATTTTCGATCATGGTGAGCATGACGTACATGCCCACCACCTTCGGCTTCATCATAGCCAGCATATCCACTACCCCGTCGAGCCCTTCAAAGGTAAGGTCCATGACAGACGCCTCCATCCCGGCTTCCTGGAGGAGTGCGTTTATTTGCGCAATACCAAGCGGGTGAAAGAGCATTGTGCTGCGGTTTTGCTCATGGCTATACGGATACAGCAGGACAATATCAGGCATCTTCCCAACTCTCCATGGGATCGACTTAAGGTAAGAGATTATAAACCCTCACTCAAGTATTGTATTTTTGCAATCATCTGAAGCAATACGTGAAACACCAGGCCCCGGATCCCCTCTGAATACCCGGGCATGTTTGACATCAAGGTTATTGCAGCGGCAATTAAAGAAATGAACATAAGCCTAGGCAAGAACCGTTTAGGATTCAGATGAATAATTGCCGCTACTATAATTATAACGGCCGGGAAGCCCCAATCAAATAAACGGGACGCGCCCGCATCGGCAGCTCATCTTTCTTTTTGGGCTCCTTTGTTCTCTCTTTCCCCGATCCTCTTGCCTTTGAGCATGACTCCAAGAGAAAAAGCCTCTATCCTCATTCAGTTGTCACAATGCATTCGAGCCGTACATCTATTGATTTCTTCCGCCGAGTAAATATTTATAACCTCATTATTACGTAGCTTAATGAAAGTAAATTAGTATATATGGTTTTCACAAAAGAAAGGAGTAAGGATGAATATTTATGTAGGTAATTTATCCCGTGACGTCACCGAAGATGATTTGAGAAACGCCTTTGAGGCCTTTGGGCCGGTTGCATCTGCCAACGTGATCAAGGACAAATTCAGTGGCGAGTCAAAAGGTTTCGGATTTGTGGAAATGCCCGGAAAGGCCGAAGCCCAAACAGCAATCGAAACGATGAACGGTAAAGAGATGAAAGGGAGAAATCTTACCGTCAACGAGGCTCGCCCGCGCACCGAAGGCGGCAGAGGCGGCGGCGGCAGACCCGGCGGCGGCTTTGGCAGACCCGGCGGCGGCGGAAGGCCTGGCGGTGGTGGCGGAAGGCCTGGCGGCGGCGGGCGACGCTTCTAATACGGAGCGTACCGCGGATGAACCAAGTGTCTGTCCGATAAAACAAAACGTCTCATCAACGGTCTTGGGGGAGGGCTGAGCATACATTTTAATGTATGGAATCAGCCTCTCAAGCCGGCTCCTTTCCCGGAGGAAAGTTAGATACCACGGTGATCAATTCCCCTTAAAATAATACACGATTCACGAGCGTGTCTCATCCTCTTCAGGCAGGGTCTTTTTATAATCCCCATTTCCCTTCCCAGGGAGAACTTTGCCTGGAGGCCGATCCTTCCCTCATGCATATCCGAGGTACGGCTGAAGGAGGACATTCCTCCTTGACTTTCTGTGGCTCGGCTGCACCTTAAAAACAATGCATAGAGTCCGCCTCCGTTTCCCTTCCCGGCAATGAAGCAGCAAACTTAATTTTTTTAGCCCATTTGATTATTCTGTGAAAATATTCTATGAGATGACTCATGGAATCTAAACCTCAGGGTTAGGGCATCACGATGCTGAAAAAGTATATCTTCTTTCCGGTTCTGATTATCACATTGGTCCTCCTTGCAGACATATCCGTCTATTTCGTCTATCCGGACGTTTCCGCGCTGAAGAAGGCCCACCTGAAAGAGACCGCCTTCATGGAGTACCGCAAAAAGCAGTGGGAAAAGGAGGGCGCGGATAAAAAGATCGTCCAGAAGTGGGTGCCCCTGAAAAAAGTATCCCCCTACCTCATCAAGGCAGTCATCATTGCGGAAGACGATAAGTTCTGGAGACACGAGGGATTCGATTTCATAGCTATGCAGAAGGCCTTTGAAAAGGATCTCAAGAAGAAGAGGTTTAAGGCAGGCGGCTCCACCATCACCCAGCAGCTGGCGAAGAACCTCTATCTCTCTCCCTCGAAAAATCCCGTACGAAAGCTTAAAGAGGCAATACTCGCATGGCGGATGGAGCGCACCCTTTCAAAAAAGCGTATTGTTGAGCTCTATCTCAATGCCGCCGAATGGGGAGACGGTATTTTCGGCATCCAGGCCGCCGCACGGCATTACTATAAGAAAAATGCATCTGCTCTCACTGCAGAGGAGGCTGCCAGGCTCGCGACCGTGCTCCCCAACCCCATACGGTACAACCCGAAAGGCAAAAAGAAATATGTCCGCGCCCGCTCGAAGATGATCTACCGGATCATGGTCCAGCGGGGTATCGTGATACCGGAGTATGAAGAAGTCATTCACGCACCGGAGGAGACGGAGACGGCCCAGTCGGATGGGCCTCCGGCTGAGGGGTTGATCGGGGAAGCGGACACCTCCGGCCTCATGTCGCCTGGAGAAGAACAGCATACTCCGGCGTCATCTCCTGGGGAACCGGCAGACACATCCGGCCCGGCAGCGCCTCCCGAAGAGGAAAAGCGCGGTTATTCAGACGCTGCCTCATCTGCTGACGCCGATACCCCGCCTTCCCCCGGCGGTTCCATCGGCATGGCCGGCAGCGAGGAGGGCAAGACCCCATAGAGCAGGAAGCAGCACCGGCCAAAGGGCATTCCGCGGTGCGGCTCTGCGAAGCAAACTGAGCCGGGTCTCTTCACCACATTCAGTCTTTTCATGAAAGCAATTCCCGGCCTTACTTCCCGCTTCCAAAAAGATTCTTCACGGCACTCCCCACGCCTTTTACCGCCCCGGCAGCGGTTTCTATCCCTTTCTGCCCCAGGGTGCCCGCACCTTTTGCCACCCCGCCGATGCCGACCTTCAAGGTATCCGCCATGGAAACGGCCAGCCGTGTGGAAAGGGCTTCGTTGAAGGAGAACCGGGGGTTATTGATGTCTCCTTCAAGGACAAAGCTTAAGCTGATTTTGTTTCCCCTGTCCTTGAGCACGGCCAGAACTGCACTGCGGGGCATTCCCATAAAAGTGCCCCAGAATCCTCTTCCCGGTGCGAGCTCCAGTTCTGAGATCACGATCGTACCGGGCGCCTTCAAACGGTTGTTCCTCACATCCGATTGCAGGTCGAGGTCAAGGGCGCCTTTGCTGATCCTTATATCGCCTGCCCTGGTGAAGTATGCCTGAAAATCCGCAAGATCCACGGACTTCAATTGCAAGTTCACCGATGAATCTTTTTTAGCGATCTCAGCCCACCCCTTGAGGTCTGCATACCCGTCGCAGCGGGCTCCCTTCACGATGCCCTTGATTTCGAACCTGCTCCTGCCCGCCAACGACGGGGCATCGATATCCTCGACGGATGCCTGGATCTGCTCCAGCCGGATCTTCCTGCGGTGCCGGCCGGTTGTATCATCGAACAGCTCCACCACGCCGTCTTGCAGGATAATGTGCCCGATTATCAACGATGTCTGTGTGCGGGGTGAAGGAACTGCATCCTCAGGCATTTTCCCGGAAAGAAGACTCGGGACTGCCAGGATTTTTCCTGCCTTTGTCCGGTGCACCGAAAGGTAAGGCCTGACAATGGTTATGGAGCTGATGCGGTACTTCCCGGAGAAGAAGCTCAAGATGCCGGGGACCAGTGTTACTCTCTCGGCACGGAGCGTATATTCCGCAGGCCATCCGTGCGTTCCCCTGATTCTCAGGCCCTCGATATCCAATCCATCCCAGCCGACCCGTAATCTCCCGATCTCGCTGTCCGGCCCGAGCGCCTCAACCACCTTGTTCTTCAATATCCCCACTGCAACTCGGAAACCTACCGCACTGCCCACGATAATCACCATGAACACTGCCAGGGTAATCACTGCCCTTTTTTTTGCCTTTCCGGCTGTCATCCATAACTCCTTTCAGGCGTCACTGCTGCTCTGTGCATTCTCTTTTCGTATCAGGAGATCCGCAGCTATGCCATACATGAAACAATTAAGCCGGTCGCGGCATTCCAAAGCCAGGGCATTGCTGCTTTGGGCAAATTTACCCTATCGTGCGCCCCTATGTCCATGCCGGATACATCCATGCATTGCTCAATCTCTTGACAAAGCAGGCTTGTTCGATTAATGAAAATTATATGCAACAAGATACCTTAAAACCTGCCTGTTCCGAATGCGCACATGATGGCTATTGCTTCGACAAATTCAGTTCAATATTGAAATCTAACGGCGGAAGGCTCACGAAGGAACGGCTCGATTTATTGAAAATTATTTGCGATATGAAAGGGCATTTCCACGCCGACCACCTCTTGAAACTCCTGAGGGAAAAGGGCTACAACCTCTCCCTGGTCACCATTTACCGCAACCTGGCGTTGCTCATAGAGGCGGGCATAATCCGAAGGGCCATCGTGCAGGAAGACACCCGGTCCGGGGGAGCCTGGTATGAACACGTCTGGGGCCGAGAGCATCACGACCACCTTGTCTGCTCGTGCTGCGGCCATAAGGTTGAATTCAGCTATCCGGCCATCGAGGTCCTGCAGGATGCCGTTGCCAGGGAGCACGGATTCACCCTCGAACGCCACCACCTTGAATTGATAGGACTGTGCCCTGACTGCAGGAGCAACCAGGATGCATGAAACAGCCCGTCTTTGCCTTCTCGCTGCATTCACTGCTGATTACGGATAATCGTCATATCCCTGCGGAGAGCACAAAGATATTCGTGCCATAGGGGAATCTTGCCGGAATTTTTTCGTTTGGAAATTAAAGGAGATAAGATTTGAAGTTAGTTCATTTAAAAGAAGGGACCATCGCTGTCATAAGCAAGATTACGGGAGGCAACGGCATAGCTGCCCGCATGGCAGGGCTTGGCCTGTACGAGGGTAAAAAGATACGGATCATCCAGGCTGCACCGTTTAAGGGGCCGCTGCTCGTTGAGGATATCCTCACGGGAGCACGGACCATGATCGGCCGCGGCATTGCGTCCCATGTGGAGATCCGCGATGAAGAAGCCCGGTGAAGAGCTCGTCATTGCGCTGGCAGGCCAGCCGAACTGCGGAAAATCGACCATCTTCAATGCAGTTGCCGGGTTCAAAGTAAACACCGGCAACTTTTCCGGAACAACCGTATCCTTCACGGAAACAAAGGTCTTTCTCGGCGGCCGCACCTTCCGTCTCATCGATCTGCCCGGCACTTATTCCATCTCCACCCATGACATCGCCGAGAAGGTTGCGCGTGATTACCTGCTTTCCGGAACCGTAGATGTCATTATAAACGTGCTCGATTCCTCGATCCTGGCCCGCTCGCTGGAGCTCACCATCCAGCTCATCGAGATGAATGTCCCCATGGTCATTGCGCTGAACATGCATGACGAGGCCGTGAAAAAGGGCGTTGAAATCGATGTGAGCGCACTGAGCTCCCTGACCGGAGTAGAGACATATCCTGTCGTTGCCGTACAGGGAAGCGGGGTACAGGAACTCTTCGAGGCAGCGTTTCGGGTCGCCCACGGGAATTATCGCCACGTCAAGCCGGTCTACGATAAAGATGTCGAGGAGTGCATTGCACGGATTGCAAAACGCTATCCCGCTGTTTTGAAAGAAACCTGGAAGATCGACGATCGCTTCGTCATCATCAGGCTCCTCGAAATGGATGAGGAGTTTGAAAAGAAAGCTGCAGAGGCTGACGGGGCCTTCCTGGAATATGTGGCTGAGAACAGGCGCTTCCTCGCAGAGGTGCACGGATGGCCGGAAGCCGGGGTTTTCGCGTCGCACAGGCACGCGATCGTGCTTGATCTCTTCGAGCAGGTGGCCGTGGTAAAGTCCCGCCCGAAGCCCTCCCTCGGCGAACAGATCGACCGGTTCATCATCAATCCCGTGGGCGGCCTGGCAACTATCACCGGTCTGATCTTCATGATGTTCTATGCATCGTTTCAGATTGGAAATTTCATCTCCGGCCTGCTCGATAAACCGCTGCAGGCCCTGGGACTGAAGCTGGAGGGGCTTGCGGGCGGATACGCAGGTGTGCTTCTCACAGGGTTCTATGACGGGTTTACGGCCGGTGTCGGCATTGTCCTGCCCTACCTCATCCCCCTGCTGATCCTGCTCTCCCTGCTCGAAGATACGGGGCTGCTGCCGAGAATCGCCTTCATGGTGGACGGCCTGCTCCACCGGTTCGGACTGCATGGGAAGTCCGTAGTCCCCATCATCCTGGGATACGGCTGCAATGTCCCCGCGATCATGGCGGCCCGGAACCTGGAATACGAGCGCGACCGGGTCCTCACCATGCTCATCGTGCCGTTCATCTCGTGCTCTGCACGGACGGTGGTGATCTTCGCACTGGCGGGAAAGTACCTGGGGGCTACGTATACGACGCTCATCTATCTCGGCAACATAGCCGTTGCTCTCGCGATCTCGTTTGCCTTGTCGCGGCTAAAGGTGGACGATTCACCCGGCATCATTATGGATGTGCCGCCTTTGAGGAGACCTTACCTCCACATCATATTCAAGAAAGTATGGGCGCGGCTGGTCGAGTTTCTGGCATTCGCCTGGCCCGTGATCGCGATCTCCAGTATTGCGCTGGCGTTCCTGTCTCACGTCGGGATAGACGGCATCATCAACCGGGTTCTCTCACCGATCACCTCCGGCATTCTCGATCTCCCGAACGAGCTGGGGATAACCCTTTTCTTCGGGATCTTCCGGAAAGAGCTCACCCTCATCATGCTGAACTCGGCGCTGGACACCCTGAATGTGGCTTCGGTCCTGACCCTTAATCAGATCCTCGTCCTCGTCGTCTTTACGGTGCTCTACATCCCCTGTATCGCAACCATCTCAACGCTGTGGAAAGAGGGAGGCTGGAAGGTGGCCTCGTACTCGGTAGCCCTGAATACCACGGTGGCGATTACCGTGTCCGGGGCTATTGCCTGCCTGCTCTGATCAGGCCGGAAATGAAGTACCCCTTAAGCAAGCCCTCTCTCCTGCATCCTCTCACGACCCGTTTTGCGGGTGCCCCGGGGAGAGGAAGAAGGGATAACCCCTTACGCCAAGCTTAAGGGGCATCATATCAAGGGCTAAAATATATTGGTAACGGAGCATAAGAAACTGTAGTGACTAATAAAGCTGATGGTAACTGTAAGTATAGAGACTGTCGAAAAACTCAAGGAATGAAAAGTACTAAAAAAACGACCTCACAGAATGCACGAGTTCGGAAGCTTTTTGATCAGGGCTTGTGTTTCAATGGTCCAAATTTAATATTTTCCGAGCTCGCCGGACTTTTTCGACAGTCTCATAAGAGAAAGCTCAAGGCTCATTCCAATTATTTTTGTCGTTCCAAAGTATAGATAGCTTCCGAGAACCTTTTCTATTCAGACCGATATGAAAGCATTCATCTATTACAGAAACCTGGAATATTATCAGACCTTCCAGTTCTTATAGAAACCATAAGTGCTGGTAATTCAACTACCTATTTACATATGTGAAAGAAATCTTCAGTCTAGGGAAATCGTGTTATCTCAAGATATGTGGTCTTTTTGAGAGGCCATTTAAACGCTCGTGCAGTGGTATAGATTTATATAGATAATTCATGTTACGCAATTCATCATGGAAGAGCCCCTCTCCCTAGCCCTCTCCCCGTTTCCGGGGAGAGGGAGGGGTGAGGGGGAGCGCGTAAGGTGAGTAGATAAGATTTTCGTAGGATATCTCCTGCAGACCGTTAGTTTTCAAGGTATGGAAGCGAGCATTCTATCGCAAGATTTATAGGGAGCACCGGATCATATCCGGACCCCCTTTCTGCTTCTCATGAGCCTAGTGCAAACCCAGCCTAGCATCCCTTAATGAACTACAAGATTACCTGTATATTCCACCACGTCAAAGGTGTCGTTGCCTAAGTATTCAAGTGTGAGGGAATTATTCTGCCCCCCAGTGATATAACCAGCCGTTCCTGGTGTCGTGGTAGGGTTATAGAGTTTTGAAGTGTATATCTGTCCTTCGTAGACAACCGCGGCAACCCTTGAGCCGTCAGCAGAAGAGACAACGCAGGACCAACCTCTGCTTGATTCATTCGCGGTCCAGGTTACACCAGAATCTATCGAGGTGTAGATCTGGCCCGGACTATTATAGCCAACAACCGCGACCAGCCTGGTGCCATCAGAAGAGGATGCCACGGAGTACCAATATCTGCTTGAATCCCTTGGAATCCAGGTTACACCGGAATCCGTCGAAGTGTAGATCTGTCCCGGACTGTTATAACCAACAACCGCGACCAGCTTGGTGCCGTCGGAAGACGAGGCTACACAGGTCCATTTTCTGTCTGAATCTCGCGGAGTCCAGGTTACACCGGAATCTGTCGAGGTGTAGATCTGCCCGCCGAGAACAACCGCGACCAGCTTGGCGCCATCGGAAGACGAGGCCACGAAGTACCAATTCCTGGCTGATTCACGGGCTGTCCAGTTTGTACCGGAATTTGTCGAGGTGTAAATTTGCCCAGATAAATTAACCGCAACCAGTTTGGTACCGTCGGAAGACGATGCCACGGAGGTCCATATTTCGGTTGGGCCATGTGGATACCAGTTTAAGCCGTAATCTGCCGAGGTGTATATCTGTCCGCCATCAACAACCGCAACCAACCTGGTGCCATCGGAAGACGAGGCCACATAGGACCAATTTCTGTTTACATCTCGTGGAACCCAAGTTGCACCGGAATCCGTCGAGGTGTAGATCTGTCCTCCGTAAACTGACGCGACCAGCTTGGTGCCATCGGAAGATGATGCCACAGAGGACCAACCTCTGTTTGATTCACGTGCAGTCCATAAAACAGCGACTGGTGGAATGTTTTCCGTGTTGATTCTCTGGTTTGCATTCTGAGCGATATTCCATCCGCCGGTACCTACACCGTCGATATGGATGGTGTCACCTATACTCAGAGTGTATGGAGCAGGAAGAGTGATCGTCACCAGTGAGTCACCATCAATATGATATCCCTTGTTTCCCTCTGCCGTGAAGGATGAACCTTTTGTCTCCCAGGTGCTGTCCTTTTCTTCAGGCCCTGCCGTTCCATCATCACCACCACCTCCTCCGCAGCCGGCAAGCAGGGCAAGAACAGAAGATAGCATGAAAACAAGCTTAAGATGTTTGATAACCATTGAAATCCTCCTTTGTTCATAGAGGTAAAGTTTATTCAATCAAAGATTAAGACTCATTATTAAATCAATATTGAGCCAATTGCAAAACTCTCTTCCGTTATAGATTATTAAAGCATAATCCAGTTGTCTACATTCTAAGATTAAAGATCATAACGCGCCATTTACCACGGTGATTCTATCCTCAACATCACCCATTATGTCTGATTTCCGAGCACAGCTATCCATCTCCTACTCCAATAGGCGCTGCGAATATATCCGATTTTTTCGCATTTATCCTTCAATAAAGCATCTGGAACAACTGGTTCGCAGTAATGACAATGAGCCCGAACATGAGATGCGCCATGACCTTGGACGCTCCCTTTAACCCGTATATGACTTCCTCCATGGTTATCTTTCAGATACGAATTCACCCGCTCAACGCTGCTCCTCTGCGCAAACCGGGCCTTCCTGGCAGGATCAAGGGGTATCTTCTCTCCACGCCTGGGATTGGGATCAATGATCGGCACATGAGAGAGTTTCTCACTGAACTCCTTGATCTGCGGGGCATCATAGGCGGCATCCATGAGATCATACAGGCTTACCACCCGATCAGAGGTCATCTGGGCAAGCGGTATCGCCGCCTGGGAATCATGCAATGATGCCGAGGTTAATAATGCACTCACCGGAATGTCCCCATCGATACAGTCGATGTGCAGCTTGTAGCCCCGCCATGTCATCTTGTATCCCTTGCTGTCCTTCTTGGTCCCCACGACACAATGATACGGCAGATCCTACAGATTCTCTTCAAGACTTCTCCCAACCTGAAGATCCAGCCTCTTCGGATCCTTGGGGGCTACTTCTTCTCCTCGCTTCGGGCGACCCCGCTTCCTCTTCGGCCCAGGTGGTCTTCTTCCTCTTGCTTTCTTTACCGTCTTCTCTCTTGCCTGAATGGCCGTCGCATCCCGGCTTACATGCCCTGCGATCTTGTCTTTCACAATGGGTCTTTACCATGGCCTCGTGAATCTTCTGAGGCAGGCATCCCTGAGAATACTCAGCAAACGCCCGGGAAAAGGTCGACTCCGATGGGATATCTCCCCGTGTCTCCCATCCACATAACCGCCTCAGATTCTTGCATGCCAACAGATATTCTATGAGCACTTTCGTCGTCTCAAAATTGTATACCGCCTTGGCTACAAATGCCTTCGCTATCGATGCTCTATCCTCGCGCTTTCTTCCTATACCCGATCCACCGATACTCACACATATGCTTGCTCAGATCCATAAGAGAAACAACCTGCACAAACCGCTGCTCCTTCTCGCTCAATGGATCGAGCCTCTCTTCTAGCCATGGAAAAAGTCTCGTTTGTGTGGTATGCCAGATGTCGAAGAGAGTGCTCATTGTTACTCCTTTCTTTTTGCTCGACACAAAAAGAATAGAGCATTCTCTTCATTATTTCAACTAGTTATATTGCTTGTTGCAATATTATCGCAAACTGTGAGTTTTGCATCTATTATTATATTATTTATCAATACATAATTCAATATTTATTAGTTACTGAAATTACATTGGTTTATATGGGAGATATCATCCGGATAGTATAACTTACAGGCTAGCTACAAAGCTTCTATCTTTTTCTGAAATCATTACTTTCTTAGCTCTGATCATCCCCTTATAGGTACAAAAGCTATTAGAAAACCATAATCCTGTTAAGATATTCAAAGCTATCCATAGTTTTAAGAATCTATATGCCCAAAACAGGGATCCAACCCATATTATCTTTAATAACCGATATAATCTTATGGACTTAAATCTAAAGAGCTGATATTAACTGTTACGCGATCAGCACAATAAGCAAAAGGATTCGATGATACATATTCTATTACACTTTCTCATTCCTGCAATTGTTGTAGCCTTGTTTTTTCGGAGAGAATGGAAATGGGCATATTTTATCATGATCTCCACAATGCTTGTAGACATCGACCATTTACTTGCAAATCCGGTGTATGATCCAGGGCGCTGCAGCATATGCTTCCACCCTTTACATGGTTTTTTACCGATTGCACTTTATTTTTCACTTTGTTTTATCCCGAAGCTCCGTTACGTCGGCATAGGGCTGGTGATTCATATGGCCTTGGATTCCTTGGATTGCCTCATGACAAACGGCGTCTGGTTCGTTTGACGATGTTCTGCAAGAGGGTAGTGAGGAGCCTTTCGCGGGAGGGCAGTCAGCGGGGTCCGCTCCAGGTACCCAGTACCTGCGGATCGATCATGAGTCGGATGACGCCGCCGAGGTAGTTCTTCCCATAGGGGAGATTGAACCCGAAGTGCCCGCCCTGGTCTGTCTCAAAAGCTGCAATCCACGGGTTGTCCTCAGCGGCCAGCATCACCTCTTCAAACATTGTGCGTTGTACCGCCGGGTCATCGAACGCGCTCACCAGCACCAGCGGGGTGCGTACCCGGCCTATGAGCCCGGCAATCCGGGTTGAGGTCATGAACGCATCAAGGTTCTCGAGACTGAACTCAGTATTCCATGTGCCCGGTTTCTGTTCACGGAGCAGAGCTATTCTCTTGTCAAAGGCATCCCGCAGGAAGACAGGGACATCGCTGCGTTTAAGATCAAATACCGTGTCCGTGGTACGAACGGAGTGATAGTGGGGAACAAACTGCTTGTCTATCAGCATCCAAAGTCCCTGGCTCTGGATCATATCGACAAATGATTTTTTCGGCACTGTCTTAAAATAAGCTGACCAGGGATTCTCGATTCCTTTGGGTGTTCCCAGTTGGGCAAGCTGAGCTCCGGGCGCCTTCTGAAAATCAGGGGCAATGGAGACTGCCATGCCGGAATCAAAGAGATTCAGGCCCAGCCGTTTATCTTCAATCAGTGCATGCACCACGGTCTGCCCGCTCATGCTGACCCCGAAGAGGTGGATGCCTGACAGCTTCATATCATTCTTAAGTTTCAGGGCAATCTCGATCCACATCCGTGCGTCATCGTAAGAGCCCACGCTCAGGTAACCGTTATTGGCAAGGAAAGTGCCTGCAGTGGGATGGTCCAGGATGAGAACATGGGCAGGAATCCGCTCGGAGGGCTTTCCCAGGTAGAGCTTATAAACTTTTGCCGCCTCTGTTCCCCACCTGTCCTGTAGGAAACCGAAGCTCGCCATGAGCAGGGGTTTCGGATCGGATGTCCCGTCGTCGTACTCAAAGAACAGCCCACCTACAATCGTACCGTCAGCAAGCCTCATGCTGAAGGGTCGACCGCCGCGCACCCCATCCGGATCGAGCTCCTTCAAGGGCTTGAACGGATTCATGCTGCTGCTCGGCAGAGAGGTGGAGATCAGCCCGGATCTGCCGAGAAGGTTGACAAACAGGTTCGATGGATCCAGGGCACGGAGCACACGCTGACGCCCGGTGAGGCAACTATCCTCGTACCCTCCATTCTGAATCAGGGAACACCCGGAGAGAAGCATCACACTGAGGAGATAGACTGCAGTCCTGCCAATCGTCACCAGCATGGGAAAATCTCCCGGGCTTGAGTTGCAATTCTTTTCACACGCTTCGAGCATGTCACCACCGTACGATTCTTTCCTGGCGTCCCTATTCTCTGATTCCCGGCCGCAGTAGAAACGAAACAGAACCCCGAATCGTCCACAGGTTCTGCAGCAAAGACTGTAGGTACGGCATCCCGCTGCGTAGACGAACCCGTGGCACGGACCTCGATGACATACCTGCCTCCTTCCATCGGATTTGGGCAGTCGGCTACCCATAAATACGGGTAGTTCGGATGAGAGGACTCCACCTGCTGCATGGGGTGCCACATATTTTCACTCTCGGAGAGGCCGCTGCTGATGCTCACCCCGCGCTCTACAATCTCTCCGACGTCTTCATTAATTTTATACATCCTGTAATCAACCCGTGTTACCGGGTTTTTGTCAAAAACCAGGGCCCTGATCGGAGTCGAACCACCGGTGATATCAGCGGCACCTGCGGTATACGGGTCATTTTCCATGCCGAGGTTCTTGTCCAGGGGAGCAGTAATAATGACGGCAGGCCATACACCTTTAGTAGGGGCCGTCGTTGAAATGCCGTTGTTGTCTATCGCAACGATATTGTAGTTATGCTCGCTGTTCCTCGACAATGAAGCCGCATTGAGATAAAGGACGCCTTCGGACATGTCATTGGTGAAGAACTCCTCCCTGTATTGATGGCTGTGACCGTATACATACATGAGCGGATTGTAGTACTCCATCAGTGCTATGAGCCCTTCAGCGCCGTATACAAGTGCAGTCTGAGTCGCACTCTCGCTCAGGTCGTGCGTGGTATAGTATGACAAGAACGTCTCTCTCGTAACAATGGGATGGTGGCCGAAGATCATGGTGAGATCGGCATCTTTGTTCGCTTCCAGATCGTCCCGGATAAACTCCAGCTCAGCAGTATCCAGCCCCGCATTGTCCCCATAGTAAGGCGGATTCGGGCTGAAATCTGCACCGTCGTTCCCATTCGTGTTGATGCCCAGGAAATGATACGTCCCGAAATCAAAGGTCCGCGTCCAGGAGAGCTGGGTCTTTCCGGTGGCCGAACCCTGGATTGAGTAATTCAGATAATAATCGAAGTTTTTATCGCCAAAAAGATCATGGTTTCCCAGGAGGTCATAATAGAAGGTTGCATCAACTCCATTTCTGTCCAGCACATTCCGGTATTCGATCCATTCTTCAGGATGCGGTCCGTCGGGAATCGCTTCCTCGCTCCAGTTTGTGGAATCGGTAAGATCTCCGAGATTCGTGATGAAAGATGGATTTATGACATCTTTTGCCTCTGTTACGGCCCATTCCAGGTCCTCGCTTCCCGTGAAACCCTATGCCCCGATATGGACATCGGATATGATAAGAAACCAGAATATCTTGCCACTTTCAGTGCTGTATCTTGCTGAGTGCGGATCGCTGGCCTGTACCCGGGAAGGAGTGCCCGGGAAAAAGAGACAGAGGAGAAGGAAGACAAGGAAACACGCATTCATCAGAACAAGAACAACTGATCGTTTACCCATGATCGTCTCCCCTTTGAAAGACAGCCCTCGAGGAACAATCTCTACCAGTGTATGCCTGACAGCGCACCGACATGCCACCCTCCGACCCTGGCCTCTGCTCCGTAGAGATTGATCTGCACGTTCGACCATCGTGCCTCGATCCCGATGTTGAAGCGCTCAGCGAGCGTAATGTATGCACCGATGTCGGCCCACATGCCGTATCCGAGGTCTTCGTCAGACACAGAGCGCCCGAAGGACTGAGCCCTGACCTCGCCATCGATGCTTGCCAATCCGATCCCGATGAACGGCCGGATATTTTTCGGGCATTCCCAGATCTTCCGGACACCGACATCAAATTCCATGATACGGGATTCTACATTTGTGTAAAAAGGACCAATCCCCAGATCGAGGCTGTCAATGTCTTCTTTGTCTTTGGAATACAAAACGTCGAAGACGATGCTGAATGGAACACTGTGGTGTTTGACATCCATCAGGATGCCCGCTTCGATCTGCTTGTCCAAAGGTTCCCAGTCCTCTTTGTCCAGGAACTTTTCTCCGAAAAAGAGATTCACGTTCCCTGTCCAGCTTTTCGTGTCCTTGTCCGTCCCGCACAGAGCCCGGCTCGGGATCGATAAAACCAGGCATAACATGATGGAAATCATAACCTTTTGCATGCCGCACCTTTTTTTAGCGCTCTTGATACAGGGGGCTTACGGGGTGGTATTCCCCCGGTATAAGAGGAGTAACACCCTAAAATAATGCCCCAATCTGCGCACCCAGCCTATAGTTGTTCACATCAAAATCCTTGCCCTCGCTTTTCATCTCTTGGGTTATCTGGTACTTCGCGTTGATACCGAGTTGGAGCCAGTGGTAGTTAAAGGTAAGGTCCGTGAAGATCTGTCCGCCAAGAAGCCAATCAGATTCAGGCACTCTTCTGTCCACAGTCTGTATATACCGGTCGCCCACAAGGATGAAATTGTGAACTTCGAAAGTGCCGTCGAGTTTGATCCAGGAGGGCCCGCCCCCGGCAGCTATGACAAAATAAGGGCTAAGATCTTTAGTATACTTTGCATTCAATTCCAGGAACATGAGATCCGTATCATACGCTCTGTGCTGATGAAGAAGGTCGTCATTCTGAAAATCGTTTGACACACTGCAGAACCCAAGTTCCCCACCCAAGTACACATCCCTGTAGATCTTTCCATATCCTTCAATGCCCGTATAGGGTCTTCTTTCCTCATCGATAAGCCTGAAAAAATGATCGGTAAAAGTGATATAACCCGCCTTCACAGCAAGGTTGCCGGTCCCAAGAGGGGCTTTTTGCTCCGCCTGAACGTCTGACGGGGGCAAAACATGTTCCACGCCGATCAACCAGCTCAGCTGACCACCCAGCCTCCAGTTATTAAAATCAACATCCCTGCCTTTAAAATCCTGGGTAACTTGGTACTTTGCATTGACGCCGATGGAGGGCAGGGCTTCATCACTGGCAAACGTGATAAAGGGGAGCCGCTGGATCTTGTACGTCAAGCCTGCAAAGACTTGTCCTCCGAAGAGCCAATCGTGTTCATGTTTTTTATAGTACGACGATATGTATTCTTCACCTTCAACTGAGGCGTATGAGTAAGAAACACCGGTACCGAAATCTGCGACCAGGTTGGGAAGAACCTCCATTGCATACTTCAGGTCCAACTCACATGGATTATAATGGAGCGCTTCTCCCCCATATAAAGTCCCGCTGGAACTGGCTCCGATCTCTCCACCGAGGTACACGTTCGGGTAGATTAGCACATATCCTTCAAGTCCCATGTACCCGCCTTGAGTATCAGGGGTCCATAGGTTGTCAGTAAAAGTTATATAATCCAGCTTAAAGCTAAAGTTGCTGGTCCCGAGAGGGGCTCCTTGCTGAGCCTGGACAGCTGCCGGGGCCAGAATAAAAATTATGGCAAGTAATATGAACCACCTGTTTCCCACTATTTTCCTCTAAATGAAACGGGAAGGCTCGTCCTGATCCAGTTTGTGCAAGTCTATGATGCTTTCGTCGCTAAATGGTGAGTGATTTGACTCTGGTGCAAAGACTTAACTTCCATGCAACCTTCACTGCAATGTGGAACAGACAACGCTTTCTCTCCCCTTTGATTCCATCTATAAGCACCTGAAACCGGTCTCAACGAAAGGCATATCATTACTGGCTATAATCGTTTAAATTGAGCAACAAGCAGCTCACTCCACGGGCCAATCACAGCAGGGTTGGCTTGTTGCCTCTTCGCCGCTAAGCCTGAAAGCTGTATTCCCAATCATTACTTTCTCAACGTTTAACAGAAAGGCTCCTGTAAATCAAGGTATGGAGAAACTTCCAGGGAGAAACAGTTGTAATCGATTTGAAAATATTACTCAGAGAAGGCCATACTTCTGCTTCCTTGCAGAAGGAGAAGGCTGATGAACTCTGGTAGTACCATATTCTCCTTATTAACGAACTCCATGCCCGTTCACGATTTCCTCCTATGCATTAAGCCTGCAATGGCAACTACAAGATCAAAAGCTTCTCCTACTGAGACCAGTTCCTCAGATAACTGCGGTAACTTATCGGTTTCTTAAAACCTATGAGTTCCTGGTGAGAGTTATACTTTTTGAAATAAAAATCAGACTTATGATTCTGGCACGAACTGTTTAAAAAAACTGCCTCTAAGAAATTGAACATCTCGTGAGGATATTTCAAGGTGGTCCTTATTGGAGATAGCATCAGGAGATCATCGGTCTTACGGTATGTACAAAGCCGATCATTTATCGCAGGAATCTATGTCCTTGGCAGTAGGATGGGAAGAAGTAGCAATGGTTTGATCGATGAAGTTTTCAGTGCAGGCTGGTCATTATTGAGGCGCTTCGACCGAACCGGTATAAAATACTTCACACTTTCCGTCCAGTGAAGAGGTCCCTGGCCTGCTTGAGCAGATTGAGCGCCGGTCCTGCGAGGGACATCAGGACGTTTGGCTTCTCCACCACCGGTTTCCGGAAAGGGCCGTGGATTTTCTGCTGCACCCTGGCGCACCCCTGGGCGTCGATCAGCGCTATGGTTACGTCATCGAAACGTTCGTTGACGAAATTGATTCTTCCTTTGAGAGCGATCCTGTTCTGTTTGGTCGCCATGGCCACGTCCCTGGCCTGCGCTATGCCGCGCTCGACCTTCCAGTCGGAGAAGAGCTTCCCGATGCTGCTGCTGCCTCCCGATCCCTGGAAGATGCTCGCGAAGTTGTACCCCTTCGTGACCGCAAGGCCGATGGGGCCGGCAAAAAAGAAGGCGCCGACATCCACGAGGTTGAAGTTCTGGCTGGACTCAAACCGGGCAAACTCCCGGTCGAGGTCGTTGCCGTAGAGCGTGAGATTCTCGCCGCGCAAAGAGACCTCTCCTCCGGCAGTCTGCGTGATCTCTTTTTTGGTATTCCCCCGCATCGACAGGTTTGCGGAGAAGTCCATCGCTCCTTCCGCGACCTTCTTTGGGGAAAGGGTTTTGAGGTACTCCTCGATCCGGAACTTGGACAGGGATGAGCGGACGGAATAACGGGGAACGGGACCGGAAAAATCCGCCTCGATGTTCCCTGACCCTTGCCCGCCGAAAAGTCGCAGTGTGACCGGATGGAAAGTGAAGATGCCGTTCTTGCCCCAACAGATAACCTT
>CAVVYZ010000012.1:0-45861 GCA_963752595.1 uncultured delta proteobacterium | reverse complement strand
GTACGGCAAATTCGGTTATTACTTCAAGTGCCTCTCCTGTGACGGCAACACCCCCATTAATATCACTTGTGATAAACATGGGCACAAAGGAGCGCGTCCATAAAGACGGATGCAAATTCTATCGCGAGTGCACTGTTTGTAAAACATGGTCATTGTTTTTTGTTAACCCGGCTATATCTTGAAAAAGATGTTTTGACGAATAATTGCATAGGGATTATATTGAGTCACTCAGATCCACATAGCGAATCAGTTGTTTTCTAATGCATGCTGTCTATTTAAAAGAGTGCCTGAAATAGCTACACCCCTTCCCTGAGTACTCACAGTAGTAAAGCTTCAGACAGTGAATCCAGGGCATGTTGTTTTTTGTAATGGTAATACCTGGCAATGGCCCAATGAGTCCTTTGGAAATGGGACCAGGTAAGTATCAGTTCTGGGAAGCTTCTACTCTCCCTCAGGGAGGATCCCACAGGAGTCTGCCTTATCCTCTCCCACTGTTGAAAGGGAGACAGGAGCCCAAGACTTAATGCCGTTTGAAGTGAGCAAGGCTCCCCTTGCTGACAGGCTGGTTTTTTTAACCGCCTCCCGGCGCTCCCCTTGAGCACACTCCCAAGGGCATAGGCAAACATTAGAATGTGTATGTGCCGGTACCACCCGGAAAAGGACCGGACCTCATACTCGTCAAGCCCGGTCTCCTGCTTCGCATCCTCAAAGCTCACCTCAATAGCCCACCGGACCCCGGCAATCCGGTCGAGCTCGGAGAGCTCTGTCTGTGCAGGAGCGCAGGCAACGTGTGCTTTAATCTCTTTGGGATCATTCACGCTCCGCCTCACCAGCAGCCATCTCTTCCATCCCTTGCGTAATGGGGAGTTGGTTTCAAGGAGTAACCAGTTATACATCCGCGGTCCTTTCGATTTATCCCCTGCGCTCATCCTCACCAGCCCTTCTTGGGCAGAGATGCGAGGATATCGCTAACCCGGTATCGGTTAAATCCAACAAAGACTTATTCCTTTCCCGACACGGCAAACACATATGCCTTTCCCTCTCCTCAAGCCATATGCGTAAGCTGCGGTCATCGCCGTACACGGAGTCACCGGCTACCCACTTGAACGCAAGGCCGGAGAAGATAATCCGCTCTATCATCATCCGGGCAAGCTTCGGCTTGCTGAACTTCCTCTCTCAGGATCCCTACCGATGACCGCCTCTTGGCATCTTCCATCCACTCTTTGGGCAGATAGAGCTCCCGGTCAATAAGTATATGGTCACTAGCGGTGACATATGCTGCAAACACGCCGATCTGGCTGTCTCAATTCGCCACAGTCCCGCTGTACTGACGGCAAACCCTGCCGAGCGCGTGCCTTTCTTTAAGAATCCCGTCTCATCCACCACAATGACCCCATCAGTATCCTGAACGTGATCCCCATGTACTCGATAAGATCATCTCTCATGGCGTCCGGGTCCCAGTCCGCTTTCCCCAGCAGATACCGGATTCGGTAAGGGTCTTTCTCTTCCGCTGCCTCTGCCGGCTGCCAGGAATTCTTCCGCTCCACAGGGCTCAGAGTCCTCTTCATATATTGCATCGCCCGCTCTCGGCTTTGATACCGGGCAAACAGATGATGTATTCGGCTCTCTATCTCTTCAAAAGCCTGAGACCACTGCTCCATCGTCCTTCGTCTTCTTCTCCCATTGCGTGCTCCTCTCCTGAGTTTCTCTCTCAAAAAATGCATATAGGAATCCAAAGTCCGATGTCCTACTCCACTACTGTAGTACTAGGTTTCCACAATTACTTCGTATTTTCCCTTTTAAGAAACAGTTCACAATTATCATCTTTTTACATTTTAGTGGTTTGATGCCTACCTTGTGCTGATGGAAGATGAAAATGGACCAGGAATAATATGGAAAGTATATAAGCTTGGCAGGCATAATGACTTGTGTATCCCTCTCATTATTATCCCTTCCTTCTCCGCCCCATCCAATAGGAAACTGATAGGATATCCTTTGAAAGGATAAAATAAAGATTATTACAGACACAGATTTTTTACACGACATCCCATTGCTTACCGGTCCAGGGCAGCCGATCAAAGCAGGTGTCTCTGGAAACAGTTGCTATAAGCAGCAGTAATACTATTCTACTCTTCATCTTTCTCAATCCTGAGCGCTGTAATCCGGTCGTCAGAACTTTTATCTCAAGATATTCCAGGTCGGAAATCTCGTGATCAATCTTGATGAGATCCTGATTTCGAGCGGATAATCAATCGAATCTCGTTTCCCGGCGGGGTCCTGAAAAAATCAAAAATGGATTTTGTTTTATTGTTTATGAACAGCGCTTCCTCCTTGGGCACGCCGTTTTCTTTCAGCAGGCCCGAAAAGGTAGCTCCCTTTTCAACAGTATACCCCTTCCCTTTTGTGTCTATCGTTTTATCCAGAATTTTCCGGGCAGCCCGGTAGTAATCCTGCTCCGCTCCTTCGAGATTCCGGCAGTATCATTCTTTTGAAGATCCAGACTCCAGTAAATACCGGAACCAACCAGTAGGGCCAAATAAAGGAACAAGGAAAATAATGCCTTACGATCCTTTAGAATATTCACAAGTTTCCCCGTCAATTTCATAATTCCTCACATAACTTCCGTAGTAGAATGAACAGCTTCTCCTCTTCAGAATTATTTATCCCTTCCAAACAAAAGACGGTTTTCTCCTAAGTGAAACCGACGCGGAGAAAACATAGGCGTCCCAATCCACTCAATTTTTACATTTTATGAATCGCCCTCGCTTTCTTCCTTGATAGATTGACTTCCGGTGAAAGGATCAGCTGTGGCGGAAGCTTCTGAGCGCCCAGTATCTTCACAAGGTGATCCAGCCCGGTCGCAATGCTTTCGAGTTCTTTGCCCGGCAGGACTTCTAATCCGGCGACGAGCAGGCCCTGGGCAACCTCCGGTGACTTGGAGACGAGTTCATGTCCGGAATCGGTCAGATCAACCTTCACGACCCGCCGGTCATCCGTGGAGCGAACCCTTTCCACCATACCGTGGGATTCGAGCCGGTCGAGTATGCCCACTACCGTGGCCGGATGAAGGTACATCTTGCCGGCCAGGTCCGAGACCCTGATCGGGCCGGAATCGGCTATGATCTTGATGGCCCAGAGTTGGGGGCCGGTTAGTCCGGTCGCGAACTCAGCCTTCTTGGACTGTTCGTTGACCACCTGGAATACCCGGCGCAGGTTGTCGATGATGTCGGCTATTACTAAGGTCTTTCTACCCATATGTCTCTCTTCCCGAAGAATCTTTGTTCATTTGTATACCAATCATTTGAATATTAATCAATACATACTTGTTTATTAATAGGTTAAGATCATATATTATATTAACCGCCTTGACAAGACATCGCCCTTATTGTAAAAAACAAAGTAAAGATAACAAGGGTTCGGCTCAATGCCGAAGGATAGTGATGGTCGGGCCGCCATCCGGAGGTAACGGATAGCGGCTTTTTTGTTTTTTTACCGTTGAAGCTCTTTCTTAAGATTCCGATGGTGCCGGGCGTACCAGTCCCGGCACTCATTTTCCATTAAGGATCCTATCCGAATCAGGTCAAAGGTTTAACAACTGAAAACTGTGGGGGTCGTTTCAACCGGATCACAATGTATCGATGACTTGGATGAAGAATGTATTTCTTTTCCGACAAGATAAAGGACCATTTTTATAACCATGAAAAAACTTCTGCGACTACTACAACATAAACCATCGGGAGCTGCTGCCTGGGCCATGACGATCGGGATCATCGTTGCCTGGGGGCTGATTCGTCTTGTCATCTCTAACGAAGTATTCTTCCCGCTGACTTATGTATTGCCTCTGCTGTTCTGCATCTGGACACGGCGCAAGGCTCTTCTCTGGACCACAGCAGGTATTTTCGTAGCTATGGCTGTTTTCGAGCTGTACCTGATCCTGCCGGGACAAAGAGTGCTCTACATAATGGCATCGACGATGATAACTCTGCTTGCCGGTGCCGTGATGGCACATCTGGTCATCCTTCTCTTGGACAGCCTAGAAAAAGCATTGATGGAACGTGACGCGATCAATGATCAGGCCTGCGGACAGAAGGAAGAACTCCGGAGACACTGGGACCATTTGGACGAGATCGTAAGAGAACGGACAACGAACTGTCGGCAAGAAACGAGCAGCGCAAAAAGGAGATATCGGATCGCAAGCAGGCGGAAAAAGAAAAGGCAGATCTCGAGTCCAAGATCATCCAGGCCAGGAAAATGGAAGCCCTCGGCGGGTTTGCAGAGGGGATAGCACATGATCTGAACAATACCCTCTTTCCGATTGTCATCAACGCCGAGACGCTTCCGGAGGATACCGATCCAGGATCATCTTCTCATCAGATCCTTCAGGAGGTGATCCAGGCAGCATACCGGCAAAGAGATCTCATACAGCAGATCCTCACCTTCAACAGGCGCAGAGAGAGAACGAACTGCCCGGTAAAGATGAAGCCGCTGACGCTTGCTTTCTTAAGATCCTCCCTGCCGAGCACCATTGAAATCCATACACAGATCGATGCCGTATCCGATACGATCCTGGGCGATGCAACACAGATACAACAGGCCATCACGAACCTGTGCAGAAATGCTGCGGATGCCCCTGAATCAAAGACGGGCATTATAGAGATACACCTTTCTGCTAAACACCTTAAAGATAGAGCTCCTCAAACTGAACTGACGGCAGGCGAGTATCTGGAGCTTACAGTGAAAGATACAGGTGCCTGTATTGACCCTGAAGTGCTGGATCATATCTTCGAGCCCTTCTTCACTACCAAGGAAGTCGGAAAAGGCACAGGGATGGGGCTTGCAACAGTTCACGGGATTATCAAGGATCACGGCGGCACCAACACGGCAGAGAGTGAGCCCGGGAAAGGAACCCGGTTCTCCGTATACTTGCCTGCAACTCAAATATTATCCCGGATGCAACAAGAGCAGACCGGAGAGAAATGAGCGGAACAATCGTTTGATGGATCACAAAAAGTGCCTATGCAGTATGAGGCACAAGAGGTGAGGATATCATATGTTGGTAATTTTCACTGATCTGGACGGGAGCCTTCTGAATCATGATGATTACTCCTATGAGGAGGCGGTCCCTGCCCTCAGGAAGATACAGGATCACCGCATACCGCTGGTTCTGTGCACCAGCAAGACTCGGAAGGAAGTCGATGCATTCCGGAAAGAAACGAGCATGGACGAACCTTTTATAGTGGAAAATGGAGGAGGAGTGTTCTTTCCAGCCGCATACAAGGGTTTGAGGTTCCAAAAGGGCTTCGATAACTATCTTTGCATCCGGCTCGGCATTTCCTATCACCGCATCAGATCGTTCATGAAACAACTCGGAGACGACTACCCGATCCGCGGTTTCGGAGACATGGCTGCAGAAGAGATCGCATGGCGGACAGGATTATCCCTCCAGGCGGCAAGGCTGGCAAAATTCAGGGAGTATACGGAACCGTTCCTCATCGATTGTGAAGAACAGCTCCCCTACCTGGAAGAGGTAGCTTGGGATGCAGGTATCAAGATAACGCGGGGAGGGAGGTTTTTTCATTTCATAAGCCATAAGAACGACAAGGGCAAAGCCGTAAGGATGACGAAGGCAATACTTGAGAGTGTGCATTCATCTCAGGTTACGAGCATCGGCATAGGGGACAGCTTCAACGACCTGCCGATGCTCAAACAGGTGGACATACCGGTTCTGATTCCCAATCCGGGCGGCTCCTTTGAGGACATCCAGCTGCCGAACCTTATCCGGGCCCCTTTTCCAGGTAGCAGAGGCTGGAACGAGACTGTATGCGCCCTTCTCGGCTGAGATGAAAGGGTATGAGCGCCGAAATTTTTAAGGTTATCCAGGTTACAGATCCTATTCATGGGGGAGGTTCATCATGACGGATACACGAAGGTTCTCGACAGCACTCAGGGACTATGTCAGGGAAAAGATCGAGCGCCTCGGGTACGCCGATATCGTCATCGGCATACCTTGCTACCACTGTGACGGCTCCATCAGGCATGTGGTCAAGACGATCTGCGGCGGTCTTGAAACCCATTACCCCGATGCGCGTGCACTGATCATGATCTCCGACGGCGGCTCCACCGACGATACCCGCGACATCGCCAGATCCTATGACGGTAAATCTTTCAACATCGAGAAGATCGTGACCGTCTATCGGGGCCTTCCCGGCAAAGGCTCGGCGCTCCGGGCCGTATTCGAGGTGGCTGCCTTCCTGAAACCCAAGGCTGTGGCAGTATTTGATTCCGACCTTATCTCCATCATCACCACTATGGGTCAAGAATCTCATTGATCCGGTACTGGAAGGCTATGATTTTGTCGCGCCCGACTATCTCGCTACAAATTCGATGCCACCATCACCAACACCATCGCCTACAATCTCACCCGCTCCCTGTACGGGATGCGATCCGCCAGCCTATCGGCGGGGACTTCGGGCTTTCCTCAAGCTCGTGAAGCATTACCTCGACCAGGAAATGTCTGGGAGACCGATATGGCGCGGTTCGGAATCGACATCTGGATGACCACAACGCCATCGTAGGCGGGTTCAATATCTGCCAGGCAAGGCTTGGTGTCAAGATCCACGGCCAGAAAGACCCGTCCGCAGACCTCGGGCCCATGTACCGGCAGGTGGTGGGGACCATCTTCCAGCTCATGGAGATACATGAAGATTACTGGAAACAGATCCAAATGCCTTCGCGATGTGCCCACGCTAGGCGATTACCCATCACGAGGAGCCGCCGGCCTTTGAGATTAATCAGGATGATCTCATCGAGTACTTCCAGACCGGGTTCTGGAACTTCGGCGGCATATGGCAGCAAATCCTGGAAGAAAAGGATCTGGCAATCATCAAAGCATTGGCCCATGACAGCAGGCAAAGAGGATTTCCTCTTGCCCGTCGATACCTGGGTACGGACCGTCTACCGGTATGCCAACGCCTTTCACTCGACGCCCCGCCAGCGGATGAAGCTCCTGAACACCATGGTCCCCCTCTATTACGCCAGGGTCGCATCCCTGGTGAACGAGCTCAAGGATAAGGATTCGCTCAGGCTGAGGCGCTCTTTGAGGAACAGGTCCAGGTCCTTCGAAGCCCTGAAGGACTATCTCATACAAATCTGGAAGTAAGGAGGAGTATTATGGCGGATTTTCTATCAGCACGGCATGATAGCAACTCTGCAGAAACTACGGCAAAGACCGGTGGGAGAGATTGAAAACGAGCTCTATGAGATATCTACAAAACGCAAGATGGTCCTGCTGCTGCCTGCCCTTGTATCGGAGTTCGATACCCCGGCCATGCCCAAGATCCTTTCCGAGCTCAAGCAGGTATCGTACCTCGATAAGATCGTGCTCTCTCTCGATAGAGCAGATGAAGGTCAGTTCAAACGGGTGAAGAAGATCATGGCGGAGGTATCGTCCGGAGTAAGGATCGTCTGGCATGACGGCCCCAGGCTGCAAGCACTCTATAAGGAGCTCAGGGGCAATGATTTCAAGCTGGAAGTACCCGGCAAAGGGCGGTCCGTGTGGATGACACTTGGCTACATCCTGGCCGATAAGGACGTGGACGCCATCGCCCTGCATGATACAGACATCATAAACTACTCCCGGGAGATCCTTGCCCGGCTCATCTACCCTGTAGTACACCCAGCACTCGACTATGATTTCAGCAAGGGGTACTACGCCCGGGTGACGAACAGACTCTATGGCCGGGTTACGAGGCTCTTCTACCTCCCTGTTATCAATACCTTGAAACGGATCGTGGGCTACAACCCCTTCCTCGAATATTTGGGGTCGTTCAGGTATGCACTCTCGGGAGAGTTTGCCATGCTCTCCACTATTGCCCGCGGCATCCGCATCTCTCCGACCTGGGGTCTGGAAGTATCAATGCTCAACGAAGTATATCACCGGACCGCTCCAAACCGGATCTGCCAGGTCGAGATCGCTGAAAATTATGAGCACAAGCATCAAGGGCTCCAAAAAATCGATTCCAGCGCAGGGCTCAACCTTATGGCCACGGATATCGCCGAGACCTTGCTACGGATCTTAAGCCAGGGAGGCATGGTCTTTAGCGATTCCTTCTTCAGGACAATGTTCACCTCCTACATCGAGGAATCCCGGCTCGCCATTGAAAAATACAATGCGCTGTCTCTTCTGAACGGGATCTCATATGACCGCCACAGCGAGATCGAGGCAACAGAGGCATTCGTGAGCTCGCTCAAGGAGGCCACGCGAAAATTCTCATCAGACCCCATCGGCATTCCAATGATGAGTGCATGGGTAAGGATAAGTGCAGCCATACCGGATTTTCAGGACCGGCTGAACGATGCTGTCGAGCATGATAACCGGTGATACCGGGAGGCTATTCGCGCAACTGCCTCTTCATCCAGCCTGTGCAGCAAACCGAGGGGCCTAAGCACGGGAGATATTTCATTCGCGGAGTAAGAAGAGGGGACTTGACCTTGCTTACAGTGTAGCGTATCCGTTTTTCATGCCTGGTGAAATGGTATAATCCGTCATGAACATTGAGGAAATGGGCAGGAAAGATTCTTTATACTCAGTTATTTCTTTTTTACGGGGTCTCCCGGATAATACCCGTACCCTGGTGCAGACAATCATCTATGCACTGGCGGCAGGAGCATCGGGGGTCGCTTTCATGGTCCTGCTCAATCTTGCCTATGAGCACACCTATGTTGTCTTTTCTTCTTACTCACTACCCCTCTTTCTACTTTCGAGCTTCCTCCTGATCATGGGATCATCGCTCCTAGTCGGCATCCTGCTGTCAAAGTATGCCCCGGATGCAGCGGGAAGCGGTATCCCACAACTCAAGGAAGCCTACTGGAAGGAAGTGGGATATATCCCCTGGGCTCCTGTTATCGTCAAATTTATTGCCGGCGTCTTAAGTATAGGCGGCGGTGCCAGCCTGGGTCGTGAAGGCCCCACAATCTATATCGGCGGGGGCATTGCATCAAATATCTCAGGTTCTCTCGGGACACCGGTACGGCGGCGGCGGAGCGCCGTCATCGTAGGCGCTTCAGCTGGGATAGCTGCTGCCTTCAATGCACCTCTGGCAGCAATCGCCTTTATTCTCGAAGAGATCGTAGGCGATATCAACAGTCGTTTCGTAGGCAGAATAGTGCTCTCTTCGGTAATCGGTGCATTTGTCGTATTCGCTCTCATCGGCGAGCAGCCTGCTTTCAGACTCCCATCAGTCGATTCGATATCTCCGGTGCATTATCTCATCGTTCCGATTGTCGCAGTCGTTGCTTCACTTATCGGGGTGATCTTTCAGCGTATGACTCTCTTTTTCCGGCTGCAGGCCAGGAGACAGCATGCTATTCCGGCCTGGCTCAAACCCTGTTGTGGTGGCTTCATCGTATGGATAATCGGGGTCTGCTGCTTTTATACCACCGGGAAGCTGGGTGTTTTCGGTCTGGGGTATCAAGATCTCTCGAATGCCCTGGACAATAATTTCATCTGGTGGGTTGCAGGGATTCTCGTGGTCGCCAAGGTCCTGGCAACCGTCGTCTCTCTCGCCTTCGGGGGGTGTGGCGGGGTATTCTCGCCCTTGCTCTTCATCGGAGGCATGTGCGGATATTTCATCGGCGGGATCGCCGGTCTCTGGATGCCCCTATCACCATCAGACAGGATCGTGCTGTCGGCAGTGGGAATGAGCACCTGTCTCGGGACTGTAGTCAGAGAACCTCTTACCTCTCTTCTGATCGTGTTCGAGATGACCCACCAGTTTTCCATTGTCCCTGCCCTGATGGTAGGGACAATCATCAGTGTAGTCATTTCACACGCTGCTACAAAAGCAAACTTTTACGACTCGATACTCCTGCAAGATGGGCATGAGCTGATAAAAATCAGGCCACCCATCGATATCAGGAGTTGGCAAAATCTTCCCATCTCGTCCATTGCCAATCCTCATCCGGTCATAGTAAGGAGCCTGTCTGAGAGCTATCTCAGAGAATTTCTCGAAAGACACCCTTACAACTGCTTTCCATTAGTGCTGAATAATGAACGCATCGAGCTTATCACCCGTGAGCAGATCGAATCCATTCTCAAACACAAGGCTGTCCCTGAATTCTATGCCGCTGTGAACTGCCATCCAGAACAGACCGTCCGAGAGGTGGGCAACAGGTTCATCGAATCCCCCCATGGATGCATCATCATGCTTGATAAAAAGACAGGAATGATTGTCGGCATTGTAACACTTCATGACCTTATCAGGGCACAGGCATCTATCATGGGTTGATCCCTTTTAACCCTATCGAGAGTATCCCGGAAAGCAGAAGTGGCTCCGCAAATTCGGACAGGTCTATTAGTGGGTCTTGCTCAAAACAGGCCGATGAAATACGGTCAAAGAAAGGAGCAAGAGCATGAAGAGGAAGCGACGGAATCACTCGGCAAGTTTCAAAGCGAAAGTGGCATTATCAGCAATCAAGGGGGATAAAACGCTAGTGGAGTTAGCTGAACAGTTTGATGTACACCCCAACCAGATATCGGACTGGAAGCAGCAGATGCTCGATGGTGCATCTACGGTCTTTGACGGTTCTAAGAAGGACAAGGAGCCGGACTTAAAGGATCTGCATGCCAAGATTGGAGAGCTGACCCTGGAGAATGATTTTTTTGAGCATGCGCTCATCAAAGTGGGTCGATTGAGCGCAAGAAAATGATAAATCCCAGCCACAAAATGCCGGTAGCGAAACAGTGCCGTACCTTGAAGCTGCCGCGTTCGAGCGTATATTACCTGCCACGGCCGGCTACGCCTTCCGATCTTGTGCTGATGCGCAGGATTGATGAGCTGCACCTTGAATATCCCTTTGCCGGGGCCCGCATGCTTATGAGTATACTCAGACGTGAAGGGCATAAGATCGGTCGTCGTCACACAAGCACTCTGATGAAAAAGATGGGCATCAATGCCCTTTACTGTAAGCCCAATACCAGCAAGCGTCACCCTGCTCATAAAGTCTACCCCTATCTGCTTAGGAATATAAAGATAGATAGACCAAACCACGTCTGGGCAGCAGACATCACCTATATTCCGATGAAGCGGGGCTTTGTCTATCTTTTCGTGGTAATGGACTGGGCAACACGAAAGGTACTCTCATGGAGGCTATCTAATACGCTGAGCACAGATTTCTGTATCGATGCGGTGAGGGAAGCCTTCGGCCTCTACGGCACGCCCGAGATCTTCAATACCGACCAGGGCAGCCAGTTTACCAGCGTGGAATTCACTGATCTTTTGAAAGAAAAGGGTATTGCCGTTAGCATGGACGGGAGAGGATGCCGGCGTGATAATGTGTTCGTAGAGAGGCTTTGGAGAAGCATCAAGTATGAGGAGGTCTATCTGCACGCCTATGACAGTGTCAGTGAAGCAAGGAGCGGCTTGGAACGCTATCTGACTTTTTACAATCATCACAGACCACACTCTAAACTTGACAGATCAACCCCGGATGAGATTTATTTCGGTTATCGGGAGAGTATGCCCGATGCAGCTTAATGGGAATAGCGGCAAGGCTCCACTTATAAATCGCCATCCCCTGTCCAAACAACCGGAGCCACCTCTTCCATTGTTTCCATTAGCGACCGGAAACCAAGGATGTCTAAAACTGCTATTGCTCCCTCGAATCTATTTTCCATAGATTCCCTTTCATCTTATCAATAAATATTTCCCGAGAACTTGAGAAAGGTACTTATCTTAGTCCGCCCTAAAATCGGTACACTTCTAATCTTATTAATCTCGATTCTCATGTCCAGCTACCCAGAGATCCTCTCTCCTGCACCTAGTAATACTGCCGGATGTAGCCGTACGCCTTGTCGAACAGCTCCTGGTCGGTGTGCAGCTTGTACTTGAGCAGCGTGCGGCGGAGTTCCTTCTGCACCAGGCGCTCGCCCTGGCTCGTGTGCTGCCAGTCGGGGAAGCGGACCTTCTTCACGATCTCGTCGATGTCGGCGACGATGCGCTCGACGATGATGTGGGTGTTCTTGCTCTTGGCCTCGTTGAACAGCTCCGTCAGGGCCTCCTTGGCCCGGTCGCGCTCCTCCTCGGGATCGGTCTCCTTCTCGGCTTCGACGACTTCCTTGGCCAGTTCGAGGATCTGCCTTCAGGAACTCCAGGCTGGTGAGGAAGCCCTGCTCGTGGCGCTCCTTGATCTTCTCCAGCCGCTCGCCCAGGGCGATGAACTTGGGGTTGCCCAGGTGCTTGCGCAGGCGGGCGATGAGCTTGATCTCGATCTCCCTGCGCCTTCTTGCCGGGATCGGCGTCCTTCAGGATTTCCTCCAGCACCTGCGCGTCCAGCACCAGCGTCTCGACGTCGTCGCGCACCGATTCGACGTGGACGTTCTGGTTGATCAGTTCGACGGTCTTGGCGCCGAGGGCGTGCCAGAGCAGCTTGCCGTTGCCGCTGGGCGGCTTCACCGACTCGTAGACCTGCGTCAGCCAGCGGTAGTCCTTCTCGTAGGGGCTGAGGCACGGGTCGGGCGAGAGCGCCTCCCAGATGGTGCCGAGCACGATGTATTCGGCGGCGAACTTGTCCCGCACTTCGTTGTTGGGCAGGCACTGCTGCGCGGCCATCAGCCCCTCGTAGCCGCCGACGCGTCCGGTCCACGCCGGGGAAGAAGGCCAGGCACTTCTGCATCTGCACGGGCAGCGCCTTGCGCAGCTCGTCGATGTTGGAGACGACCTGCTGCACGGCCTTCTCGTCGAAGTCCAGCGCCCGGGCCACGTCGTCGAAGATGCCGATGTAGTCCACGATCAGGCCGTGGGTCTTCTCCTGGCCGAAGGTGCGGTTGGTGCGGCAGATGGCCTGCAGGAGGTTGTGGTCCTTCATCGGCTTGTCGAGATACATCACCTGCAGGATGGGCGCGTCGAAGCCGGTGAGCAGCTTGCTGGTGACGATGACGAACTTGAGCGGGTCGGCCGGGTCGCGGAAGCGGTCGAGCAGCTTCTCCTCGGCGTCCTTGTCGCGGACGTGCTGCTTCCACTCCGGCGGGTCGCCCTGCGCGGCGGTCATGACGATGGCGCTGGCCTCCGGGCCGATCAGCTCATCCATCACCTGCTTGTAGAGCACGCAGCACTCGCGGTCGAAGACCACCACCTGCGCCTTGAAGCCGTTCGGCTCCACCTTGGTCTGGAAGTGCTTGACGATGTGCTTCACCACGGCGCGGACGCGCTCGGGGTTCTTCACCAGCACGGCCATCTTGGCGGCGCGCTTGGCCAGGTCGTCGCGGTCCTGCTCGCTCAGGTTGCCGGTGATCTGCTTGTAGGCCTCGTCGATGGCGGCCTTGTCGATCTTCAGCTTCACCTCCGGCGCCTCGAAGTGCAGCGGCAGCGTGGCCTTGTCGCGGATGGAGTCCTGGAACGAGTAGCGGCTCATGTAGCCCTTCTCGTCCTCGTCGGCGCCGAAGGCCCAGAAGGTGTTGCGGTCGGCGCGGTTGATGGGCGTGCCGGTGAGGCCGAAGAGGAAGGCATTGGGCAGCGCCTCGCGCATCTTGCGGCCCAGGTCGCCTTCCTGGGTGCGGTGGGCCTCGTCCACCATCACGATGATGTTCGAGCGCTCGTTCAGCCTGCCGCCGGCCTCGCCGAACTTGTGGATGGTGGTGATGAGCACCTTGCGCACGTCCTGCCCGAGCAGCGTCTGCAACTCCTGGCGCGTGGCCACGCCGACCATGTTCGGCACGTCGGCGGCGTTGAAGGTGGCGGTGATCTGCGTGTCGAGGTCGATGCGGTCCACCACGATCATCACCGTGGGGTTGCCCAGCTTCGGGTGCATCCGCAGCTTCTGCGCGGCAAAGACCATCAGCAGCGACTTGCCGCTGCCCTGGAAATGCCAGATCAGGCCCTTCTTCGGGTAGCCCTTCACCACGCGGTCCACGATCTGGTTGGTGGTGTAGTACTGCTGGTAGCGGCAGATGATCTTGATGCGCCGGTGCTTCTTGTCCGTGGCGAAGAGGGTGAAGTTCTGCAGGATGTCCAGCACCACCTCGGGCCGGAGCATGCTCTCCACCGTGGCCTGCACGTGGTGCAGCTGGCCTTCCTCCTGGTTCTCCTCGTCGCGCCACGGCCCCCACATGTCGATGGGCATGCGGATGGAGCCGTAGCGGAACAGGCTTGCCCTCGGTGGCGAAGGAGAAGACGTTCGGCACGAACATGGCCGGGACCTGCTTCTCGTAGATCTCGTTGATCTGGAAGGCGCCGTCGAACCAGGTCACCGCGCTGCGCGTGGGCGTCTTGGCCTCGCCGATGACCAGCGGCAGGCCGTTGACCAGGAAGACCACGTCGAACCGCTTCTCCACCGCGCCGGCCTGGTAGGTCCACTGGTTGCATCACGGTGAGCCGGTTGTTGGCCGGGTTGGCGGCATCCACCAGCCGCACGGGCACGTGCTCGCCGTTGGGGCCGAAGGGCATGGTCTTCTCGCCGCGCAGCCAGGCCATGAAGTTCTCGTTGGCCCGCACCAGGCCGTCGGCCTGCACGGAGAGGAGGCATGGCCCGCAGGTTGTAGATGACCTCGTCGGCGCGGTCGGGCTGGGCGGCGATCTCGGGGTTGAGCCGGATGAGCGCCTCGCGCACCCACGGCTCCACCATCACGTCGCCGCTCTGGCGCGGGAGCTGGGCGGCGGGCAGGTAGCTCCCAGCGGGCCGGCCGCAACTCGTCGTCCGAGGGACTCGCCCCAGCCCGGTGCCATGTGATCATGCGCCGGAACCGGTTCTTTACTGGGCTGGACGGCAACGCTATCGAGGATCATCTGTTCGACGGTACTTGACTCTGTGAACATTAGAATACTCCTCCGATAATACTGTTTCTTAATTCTATTGATGCCCTAGAATGAGCATATATCGATGAAAAAGTTTTTAAAATTTCCTCAACAGACTCAAGGAAGTATTGAACTGCTTTAGGTGGCGGGATTGGGACCTCAAATTTCCGAAGATGATGAATGGATATTTCCTTCCGTGTAGATCCAACAACATACTTGTCAATATATGATTTGTAACGATTAGATCGAAATAAGTGAAGAAATAATCGAGGATCAACAAACGAGTTGCATCTAATTCGGGCAATGTCTCGGCTAATGTTCCCCTCAAAATATTCAGGCACGATTGCAACTTCACCGATTGTAGCCTTTATTGAGAGTAGCAAATCCTTAGGCTTAACCCTGCTACCTGAATACTGCGCTTCTATTTCAGGCGCTGTATAATGTAGATCATCTTTGAAATTACCAGATAGATTCTTGATCGCAACAGTTGGGATACCTGACTTGCAATACGCTCCTACCTGAACAATTCCATATCGGATTGGCGAATTGGGATCATTGACATCCTGTAACCGCACCGTATTCCATTTTGGATTAAATAAGCTATGCTTCTGATCATGGCCAAAGAAAAAATCATTAGCCTTCGTCTCGTAGGCGGTATGTGATGAATAAAGTAAATGATTTTCATAATGGATGACATCATCCGTAGCCCAAAGAACTTCTACGATTCGTCGTTGTTGCTCGATCGGTGGGAGGTCGAACTCCTGGAGCTTCAACGTAGTCCAGTTGATAGTGGGTGAAAGAGAGCCTACGGAGATCTCCACAGCCCGATTCATGAACTTATCGCTCATCATCAAGAACGGCAGGAATTCCGGCAGCACCATGTCCGGCTTTGCCCTGACTACCATTGCATGGGCCGAGCAGATCCCGTCGAACTCTGCTACGGCCAGTTTTCGCTGGTAGGCCCTCCGGCGTCCGAAAATGATGTCTCCTTTCCGGAAGCGGAGCTTGATGCCGATGACATCGCTGCCCTTGCCCCAGCGCCGGATATGCAGACTGCCGGGATCGAGATCGTCCAGGCCCACGTAGCTTTCCTCCGCGGCATTTGCAGGATCAACCCGTTCATTGATGCTGTCTGCGAACTTGCCGAACGGTAGACGCTTCCAGCCCTTGCGTTCAAAGATCGGGAGGCTGGCCCAGTCAGGGTTGGGCCGGAGGCTGCCAAGCTGATGGAGCACGGCGTTCATGGCTTCCCCCCGGCGAGCCAGGTCCGTCCTTGAACGGTGAGGTGGTATTTCTGGAGGCGGCTGGTGGGCTTGTCCGGGATGGTGCGCTCCAGCAGCTCGCCCTGTATCAGCGGGTTGAGGTAGTTTCCCTGGAAGGTCTTCCAGTGCTTCAGCTCCAAGTGATCCATGATCTCCCGCGCCGATCTCGGCTCGCGGCAGAAGAGCGCGACTTGTGCGGCGACTTGTGCGCTGACTTGTGCGGTGGCGGCCGGGAAGGCCCGGGCAATGCCGGCCAGTGCAAAGTCCCAGAGGTGTTTATCGTCGGTAAGGACCTCTGCAGCGACTTGTGCGGCTGCCGCAGGCGGACGCATAAGGGTCTGGACAAACTGGCCGTGGTCCTGCCGGAAGCCGGGCGAAGCCAGGCCCGCCTCTTGGCACAGAGCGATCATGTCGAGGGTGCCGGTGCCGGCCTTCTCGATGTAGCGGGTGAGGAAGAGCGGGTCGGCCAGGAGCGGGTTCCGGGGGATGGAGGCGTGCGGATGCCGGAGCGCCTCTGGGGTCAGCGTGGGGGGCAGATGGCCCGGGTTCCAGACTTCGAGACGGTCGGCAAAAAGCATGACCTGGACCGAGGCATCGGAGGCATAGTCCCGGTGGGCAATGGCATTCACGATGGCCTCGGCAACGGCGTCGCGGGGCACTTCATAGGTCACCGGCGCCGTCGGACCTCCGGAGCGGGTGCCCACGCTCCGGTTGATCTTGGACATGACGAAGTCCACGGCCTGGTCCACCAGCTCGAAAACCGTGCCCCGGTAGACCTGGTAGGAGGGGATGGGTTTGCGGACCTCGGTACCGTGGAAGTGGAGGCATTTCACCTCCGAGCTGATGAGAAAACGCTGGGGCTCCTTCCCGAAGAGAAGCACGGCAGCGTGGCTGGGGTGGTCCCCTTCTAACAGGTTCAGGTGTGCCAGCGCCTTGTGCATGGGCGTATCCGGGCCGAGGGCATAGCCGCGGCTGTGCTGTGCCCGAGCAAGGAAATCGGCCAGCTTTTCCGGAGAAAGGCCGTCTATCGTGGCATCAAGGCAGGCAGCGGCGTCAAAAGGACGGGTACGCACGGCGCCGCCTGCGACGAGATAATCGACGATACCGGCATAGACCAGTGCGGTCAGCTCCGGGAGGCTGCCGAACCGGCGGCGGTTGAGCTGGGCGCTCGCCTTGGCGACCAGGGCCTGCATCTTCGGATGGCGGGCCTTGTCGTCACTGCCTTTGACAAAGATGAGCCGCTCCTTGCCCATGGCAGTGGCGCGGTCGAACTCGCGCTCGGTGGGCGAGATCCCGGCTGCATCCTCGTAGCCGTACTCGTTGCCGAACAGGCCGAGATAGATGGCGCAGCGGTCCACCTCCGACAGGTACAGCTCATCGGGCCTCCGGCCGGAAGCAGGGAGGTCTTCGAATAGAAACACATCGAAGAAGCGGCGCAAGAGCGCGTCACCTGCGATGAAATCGCGCACGGCACGGCGCTCGGGAGCAAGCTCCTTCTGCACCGAGCTTATGAAGATGCGCCGTTTCCCGGTCATGGGTGCTCCTTCAGGATGGCAGCCAATGACTGCCGCACGAGGCGCGAGCTTTCCAGCCAGTCGGAGAGCACTCGATCCAACGCAGGTCCGCCGTTGGCCGCTGTCGTTTTCCATCACGCCTTGAGGTTCAGCAGGGCGAAACATACAGCGGAATGCTCAGGTTGCCGTCCTTGGCGCGGATCTCCTCCAGCGTGGCCACGCGGGTGAAGCCGGGCTCGTCCTTGAACGTCTCGGTAGGCGTCGACGATGCGCTCGATGTGGTCGTCGGTGAGGAAGCTCTGGGCGCGTTCGCGGGTGACTTCGTTCACGGCGTTGATGAAGAGGATCTTGCCCCTGCGCGCCTTGGGCTTGGCCGTGCGGCAGATGACGACGCAGGCTTCCATCGGCGAGTTGTAGAAGAGGTTCGGCCCGAGGCCGAGGACGCACTCGATCAGGTCGGCTTCGATGAGCTTGCGCCGCATCTCCGCCTCCTCCTGGCGGAAGAGGACGCCGTGCGGGAAGAGGATGGCGCAGCGGCCGGTCTTGGGCGCGAGGCTGCACAGGATGTGCTGCCAGAAGGCGTAGTCGGCCCGGCCCTGCGGCGGGGTGCCGTAGAGGTTGCGCCCCCAGGGGTCGGAGGCGAAGGCGTCGCGGTCCCACTGCTTGATGGAATAGGGCGGATTGGCCAGCACCACGTCGAAGCGCATGAGGCGGTCGCCCTGGACGAACTTCGGCTCGGCCAGGGTGTCGCCGCGCTCGATGCGGAAGTCCTCGATGCCGTGGAGGAAGCAGTTCATCCGGGCGATGGAGGAGGTCATGAGGTTGCGCTCCTGGCCGTAGAGCCGGACGTTGCGCCACTCCTTGCCCTGCCGGCGCAGGTGGGCGATGCAGGAGAGCAGCATGCCGCCGGAGCCGCAGGTGGGGTCGTAGATGGACTCGCCCGGCTGCGGCTCGAGCATCTCGGTCATCAGGTGGACGACGGTGCGGTTGGTGTAGAACTCGGCGGCGGTGTGGCCGGAGTCGTCGGCGAACTTCTTGATCAGGTATTCGTAGCCCTGGCCCAGCTCGTCCTCGGGCAGGTTGGCGACGGTGAGTTCGAGCGTGCTGAAGTGCTCGACCAGGTCGCGCAGCATGGCGTCGGAGAGGCGGTCCTTGTTGGTCCACTGGGCGTCGCCGAAGATGCCGTAGAGCTTGTCGGGGTTGGCGGTCTCGATGGCGCGCATGGCGGACTGCAGCGCCTGGCCGACGTTCTTGGCGGCCTGCCGCACCTCGCGCCAGTGGGCCTCGGGCGGGATCTGGAAGCGGTGGTTCTCCGGGTAGGCGGCGAACTCGTCGTCGCCGCCGGACTCCGCCAGCGCGGTCTGCGTCTCCTCGTCGAAGACATCGCACAGCCGCTTGTAGAACAGCAGCGGGAAGATGAACTGCTTGTAGTCGCCGGCGTCGATGGTCCCGCGCAGGAGCGCGGCCGCGCCCCAGAGGTAGGATTCGAGCTGCTGCTGGGTGATGCGGGCGGTCATATCAGCAGACCCTCCCGCTTGAGGATGGCGATCGAGCTTCTCCTCCGCCGCAAAGGCCGCCTCGGCGCTCTCCTGCAGCCGCTTCATCGCCTCCTCCACCGTGAGCACTTCCTGCTCGATCTTCGGCTCGACGTAGCGCGGGATGTTCAGGTTGTGGTCGTTGGCGGCGATCTCGTCCAGCGTGACCACGCGGGCGACGCCTTCCACGTCCTTGTAGTCGCGATACCAGCCGTAGATGCGCTCGACGTGCTCGGGCAGCAGTTCGTTCTGGGCCCGGCCGGTCTTGAACTCCTTCGAGGCGTCGAGGATGAGCACCTTGTTCTTCCGGTCCTTCGCCTTGCGCTGGCGGAAGACGAGGATGCAGGCGGCCAGGCCGGTGCCGTAGAAGAGGTTCGGCCCGAGGCCGATGACGGCTTCGAGCAGGTCCATGCCGAGGATCTTCTGCCGGATCTCGCCTTCCTTGCCCATGCGGAAGAGCGCGCCGTGCGGCAGCACCACGGCCATGCGGCCGGTCGTCGGGCGCCATGGACTTGATCATGTGCTGCACCCAGGCGTAGTCGCCGCTCTTGGCCGGCGGCATGCCGGCGAAGTTGCGGCCGTAGGGATCGCTGGTCCAGACCTCGTCGCCCCACTTCTCCAGCGAGAAGGGCGGATTGGCGATGACGCAGTCGAAGGTGGCGAGGTTGTCGCCGGAGAAGAACGCCGGCTGGCGCAGCGTGTCGCCGCGCACGACCTGGAAATCCGACGCGCCGTGCAGGAAGAGGTTCATCCGGGCGATGGCGGAGGTGGTGAGGTTCTTCTCCTGCGCCGAAGAGCTTGCCCCAGAGCGTGCGGTCGTCGCCGTGGTTCTCGCGGACATGGTGGATGGCCTCCAGCAGCATGCCGCCGGTGCCGCAGGCGGGATCGTAGATGGACTCGCCTTCCCTGGGGTCGAGGATGTTGACCATCAGCCGCACGACCGAGCGCGGGGTGTAGAACTCGCCCGCCTTCTTGTTCGTGGGTCGGCGAACTTCTTGATCAGGTATTCGTAGGACTGGCCGAGGATGTCCGCCTGCGCCGCCTGGTTGCCGAGGTTGATGCGCGAGAAGTGCTCGATGAGGTCGCGGAGCAGCGAATCGGGCAGGCGGTCCTTGTTGGTCCACTGCGCATCGCCGAAGATGCCGTAGAGCGTTTCCGGGTTCGCCTTCTCGATGCCGCGCATGGCCTTCTGCAGCGCCTGGCCGACGTTGGTCGTGACCGCGCGCACATCGCTCCAGTGGCAGCCCTCCGGGAATCTGGAAGCGGTAGTTCTGCGGGAACTGGGCGTATTCCTCGTCGCCGCCGGATTCCGCCAGCGCGGCCGCGTATTCCTCGTCATGCACATCCGAGATGCGCTTGAAGAAGAGCAGCGGGAAGACGTAGGTCTTGAAGTCGGCGGCATCCACCGGGCCGCGCAGGATATTGGCGGCTTCCCAGAGATGGGATTCAAGTTGGTTAAGGGTAGTCGTACCGTTGGTCATTTCCGGCTCATTCTCTAATTTTAAACCAATTCTTATATTTAAAAAACCTCATCAAGATTCTTTGCTGAATCAATTCTATCCTTAGAAGTATACCGAGGAGCCTGAGGGGCCTTTACTTTACTCTTGGCTATGAGTTTGATCGGTTTTATTTCTTCTGCTGGAGATGCGAAATTCACCACATACTTGTTTGTGTCCTCCCATAGATCGATAGATGCAACCTTAGCTATATGGGTTATGGCTGATTCAGGCGCAACACGATATACTGCTATGTATTTTATTTTGGGGATCATGCTTGCGTGAATTCGTATTGAATACCAACGATTCTGTCCTATGAATACTTCATTGAAACCATCTTCCTTTGCAGGGACAACGATTGTGTCTATTTCTGATGGATCGAGCGGAGGTAGCTTGGATTCTTCCGTTGATGTAAGGTCATTTAAGAAAGGCTGGAAGCGATAGAGCCTTTCTCCTGATTTTGATCGGTATCGCTCAATGGTCAATATCTCTACTGGAAATTTGAACCGGCTTATTAGGACAGTTTCAAGCTCGGGTAATAATCCATCTATAATTACCAAGGCATTAAATTTACCTGAGCCATAAATTATCTTTTCCAGGAGGACGTCTATATTATCATATCCATTTTCCTGCACGTATTTCTGGCATCTTGATACAGCAGTATTATCCGACAATAAAGATTCTTTCAGAATGTTTTTAACAAGAATAGGGGCTGTTTCAAAAGATAACGAAAACTCAAGAACCTGAACGGATACATGTTTAAGCGGGTCATGTTTCGCAAGCTCAACCTCAACCACATACAATTTCGGCTCTTTAGTGCTTGATAGATCAATAAGATAACCATCGGGTATGTTGTTAACCTTACCCTTTGCACCGATTTTCTTTTTGACATCCAGGTAGATGCGATTCCTGCCGAACAGCTCTCCGGCAACTTCAATTATGGATTCTTCTAATTCTTTCTCAAGTTCAAATGGTTCTTCAGTATAAGTTGTTTTCCCATAAAGCATAACATCTTACCTTCAAATTGAGTTAGGGAAAGAGGGATGTTTCATCAGTTTACTGATTTTGAGGGCTCCCCATCTCCTCTTCATTTCAATCCATTGTCATTTTTAATTATTTCTATTGTACCACAAAAATAGCAACCAGTGGCATAAAGTTCCCAAAATCCTGCGAAGAGAATGTACCTGACGTATATGTGACAGTTTCCGTATTAGCTTTGAAAAACAGGCCGGGCGAAGCCCGGCGGCCTTAAGGGGCGTGATATTACCCCTGCTCTTCCTCGTGATCATCACCTTCTTGCTGGCCGATGATGTGGTTGACTGCTTTCTGGGCCTGTGCTGCGGCCAGGACGACAAGTCTTGAGTCCTTGCTGATCGTGTCCCTCCATCCCTGGATATATGCCGCTGAATTCTCAATTGTGGCGTGGGCAATGCCGGTGATCGTGCACAGGTAAGCTGCTCCCTTCTCAGCTATAAGCTCTTCTCGGGCGTAGCTCTTCGATCCGAAAGTCGCCGGTGTTGAAAGGGTTTCTCGATTGAGTCTGGATAGTGCGCCTGCAGCGTGAGTCAGCTCATGATAGAGGGTACTGTAATACTCTTCCAAGTTCACAAATGCGGCCTTGTTCGGCATCTTCACCAGGTCCTCTACTGGATTGTAGCAGGCCTTAATAAACCCGTGCTTTATTTCCGCAATCAGAAAAAAAGAACGTTAGTAATCGGCACCTGCGCCTTGTAAGTCATTGAATTCATGGTGCCGGAGGGGGGACTCGAACCCCCACAAGCGCAAGGCTCTTCGGATTTTGAGTCCGACGCGTCTACCAGTTCCACCACTCCGGCAATATTGCGAAGTATTAGCAGAGGTCTTTCATGTTTGCAAGAGTTGGAGTGAAATTCGTGCTGCGTGCTTTTGCTCCTTTGTTATGGAGATGATTGGGGCTTTGATGAACGTGTCGGAGGGCTTGGGAGCTTGGGATTTGATTCTTTGCTATCCGGCGCAGGTGGAGATGAAGCATCCGCCTCCGCCTTGTGAATCGTAGGAGCCCTCGCCCTGCGCTGCAGAATACACCTTAAACCGACCCAGGGCCTGGGTGGAAAAGATTACCATTCCATCTTCTTCGCGCACATCCTGGATGGGCACCCAGGCTTTCTCGGTTTCATCATAGTATTCGACTGAAGGAGAGGAGCCGCTGAATACCAATCCAACCTCAGCAGGCTCCGAGAGGATAAGGCCGTAGGGGGCGATGGTGAATTCTATGGCGCCTCCGTTGTTCCAGAAGAGTGCGCTGGCCGGGTTCCCTTCGGAGAAGCCCATCCCGATGCCGATGGGGACATTGCCCCAGATGGCATTGGGAGACAGTGCGAGGGTGATGCCGAGGTCCGGGTCTTCGATGAAGAACTCTACCCCGCCCTCATATTCACCTCCAACGCTCAAATTTTCAAGCGCGGACACCCTGAGGATGTGCAGGAGCTCGCCTGAAGAGTCTGCAACCATAAAAAGATACGCACCGGGCTCCCATGAGAAAAACGTATTGTCCTGAACGCCTGATGCTGCCTCGGTGATAGGGAGGAAGAAATATGTCCCATCCGGATAGACAGACGCGAGATCCAGGGGTATGCCGACCTCGGCAATGATATCCCGGACCATGTATCCCGACTGGTCTACAACCAGCTGATCCGTACCGGGAACCACCGACGACTCACTAACCCACACCATGCTGAGCAGATACTCGATCTCCTGCTGATTCGACGTGGAAAAATCCTTCAGGTTATATTGGGAAAGCTGAGATCCGATTCCCTGCCACCCGCTGAGCAGATTTGCAGCCCAGCTGAAAATCGTGTTGAGAATCCCCGGCCGGCCTTCCGGGATGGAGACGCTGACCTCCTGGGAATAGCCGCTCTCGTTGCCGGAGTAGTCATAGGCGGTGACGGCGATGTAATACGTCCTTCCTTCGAAAAACCCGCCGATGGCCACAGAGGTATTGTTCCGGACATTTATGTAAGAAGTATACACTCCCGAGGCGTTTCCGTAATAAATCTTATACCCGCTCAGATCGGTTTCGGTATTGGGATTCCAGGAAATCTGCAAAGACGACGCGAGGACAACCCCCGGGATGCATAGGAGGTAGAGTACACCTAGTGTAAATATTTCCCCAGTAAGCCTTCTCATTTCAATTAAAGGATTTCTCCTAATCTAGTTTTGTGTATGTGCTTGAACTGTCTCATAATGTCAAGGGGTAAATCGGCATTTCCCTTTAAAATTATGAATAGTTATCTTGGGGGGAGGTGAAAGGTTCGAAAGACGTATAGAGAAGCCGGCCATGCCCATTTTTAATAGGAATGACCGGCTGGTGTTCTTTACGTTTGCAAAGAGGAGATTTAATCTTCCGCAGGATAGCCCGTGATCTGGGCGATCTTCCGGTTCAGGGGTTCAACGGCGGTATAGGTCTTCATGTATACCTCGTTGAACAGGTCGTTGTAGATGTCCCTGCTCGAAGAGTTCGGCTCAAAGGTCCTGCCCTTCCTGACCATGGCCTTGACCGCGTCTTCGAAGCCCGTGTGCATCTTCACGGCAACCGCTGCATCCATGGCAGCGCCCAGGGCAGAGATCTCGGATGTCGCCATGCGCGAAACCGGCAGACCGAACATGTCCGCTGCAATCTGGACAGCCACGTCGCTCTTCGATCCGCCGCCGCCTACCCTGATCTCCTCGAACCGGACGCCGATCCTCTTCTGGACGATCTCGGCAAGGCGCTTGAGCTCGAAGCCGATACCTTCGAGGATGGCGCGATAGATATGTGCCCGGGTGTGAACGTCGGTGAAGCCGATGATCGAGCCTTTCGCATACTTGTTATAAACCATGGGAGACCAGTAGGGCTGGAGCATGAGGCCCATGCAGCCGGGCGGAATGTCCCGGATGACCTCATCGAAGATCGCCTCGGGCGCAACGCCCCGGTTCAGGGCTTCCTGCGCCTCACGGTGCCCGAATTCCTCTTTGAACCAGGTAACCATCCAGAACCCGCGGAAGATGAACATCTCGATGTCCCAGGTGTTCGGGATCGCAGCGGGCCAGGTGAAAAACCGCATGTCCTTATCGACGATGTACTTTTTGGTCATCACATGCATGGCGGTGGCGGTTCCGAAGCTGATCTCCGCGATCCTCTGGTCCAGCGCGCCTGCTCCTAAGAGCTCGCTCTGCTTGTCGCCGGCGCCCACCACGACCGGCAGCCCTTCGGGCAGGCCTGTCTCGGCCGCAGCCTGTTTCGTGATACGCCCCAGGACTTCATTCGGGGGAAACAGGGTGACGCACTGCTCTTTCATCATGCCCAGCGGACCGTAGGCGAGATTGATAGGGTGCCACTTGAGCTTCTTGTAATCAAAGGGCCAGATCCCGGTGACCATGCCGATGGAATCATGGAACTCGCCGGTGAGCTTCCGTACGAAAAACCCGGAGGCCTGGACGAACTTGTGCGTCTTTTCATAGATGCGGGGCTCGTTCTGCATGATCCATAAAAAATACGAGTGCTTCTGGGCATACCTCATGGCATCGAGCAGGCCGGCAGCACCGAAGATCAGCTTTTCTGCGATGCCGAAAGGAGGAGGGCTGGAGACGGTTCTGCGATCGAGCCAGATGATGGCGTTCCTCAGGGCATTGCCGTCCTTGTCCATGGGGATGACCGTGCCGCGCTGGGTGGTTATGCCCACTGCCGCTATGTCCTGCGGGTCTATGGAGATCTTGGCCATGAGGCCTTTGGTGACCTCGCAGAGCTTTGACCAGTAGTCTTCTGTCCTCTGCTCGGCCCAACCGGGTTTCAGCGATAGATACGGCCCGTAATGCGCCTGCTCTATGGCAACCTCGTTGCCCTGAATGTCAAAGAGCACTGCCCGGATGCTCTGCGTGCCGGAATCGATAGCCAGGACATAATTCTTCTCTGCCATACATCCTCCTCGCGGATCGGAAAGGTACTATCCTCATACCATAAATTGGTCGGACCTCCAAGCACGGAAGAAAGAATTCTCTCCTCCCGGAAGATAATCGCGCGGCGCTCCGTTTGGGATGAATCTCTTATGCCGAGATCGAGCCTTTTCCGATCACCGCCGGGTCTTCCTCGTCGATGATGCGCATGATGCCGGCATTCATCCTGTCCTTCTGAGCTTTATAATACCGGCGGATCTTGTTCAGCCCTTTCGCAAAAGAGAGGACTGTGGGCATAAGCTCATCCATGGGGCAAGACTTCATGACGATGTGGTGCTCCTCGCATTCTTTGCCGCTCATGCGCTTGCCCAGGTAGTATAATTCATCGAGGGTGTGCTGAGGGATGGCCTTTTTCACCATGGCCACCATGCCCGGCCAGAAGGGTATGCCGAGGTCTACCTCGGGGAAGCAGAAAAAGCCCCTGTCCGAGCGCATGAAGCGGAAATCGAAGCAGCAGGTCATGATGGCTCCCCCTGCAAAGGCATGCCCGGTAATTGCTGCGATTGTGGGCATGGGATAGGTCAGGAGCCTACGGAGCAGGCCGTTGAGGGCAAAGCAGAATTTCCTGATCGTTTCGGTGTCGTTTGCCTTAGCTACGGGAACGAGCCAGTCGAGGTCGATCCCGTTGCAGAAGATCTTGTCATGGGCTGATCTGACCACCAGGGCCTTCGCATCGGTCTGATGTTCGATTGCATCGAGCACTGCCATGAATTCTTCGATAAAGCCCATATTGAACCGGTTTTCCCCACTGTTCATGGTGACGATTGAAACGCCTTCGTCCAGTACATACTCGACCTTGGCCATGCCGCTTAAGCCTCCCTTCCTTCGAGAGAATCAGTCATGTGAAAAAATAGTATACCTGAAGGTATGGACATTCTCAAAGGAATACCTATATCAATGATTTGATCGTAAGTTCTTTCAAGGTACAGATCACGGAACGTATGAAGCATATGAATTTATTCCTTTTGTGTTTTATACCCGTATCTGTTACGTTTGAAAAGAATATCCAAACTCCCGGAGGAAAAAGAATGACTGAATCAGTTAAAAATGGCAATACCGTAAAAGTGCACTATACCGGCCGGTTTGAGGACGGTATGGTTTTCGACTCTTCAGTAGGTGGGGATCCTCTTGAATTCACCCTCGGAGGCAACGAGGTGATCCCGGGTTTCGAAGAAGCGGCTGTCGGCATGAACGTCGGCGAAAAGAAGACAATCTCTATCAAACCCGAAGAAGCCTACGGACCCTACAACGACAACCTCGTCGTCGAAATGCCGAAAGAGCATTTTCCCGAAGATATCAGCCCCGAACCGGGCATGAGGCTTATCATCGTGGACAATAACGGAGAAGAGCTTCCCGTCGTGGTCAGCGAGATCCAGGATGAATCGGTGCGCCTCGACGCCAATCACCCCCTTGCAGGGAAAACGCTTGTATTCGACATCGAACTCGTCGAAGTCGCCTGATACGATAGTTCCCCTCCTTTACCGGATGCCGAAGCGCTCGATGAGCGCCAGGCTCATCCAAGGCACATAGGTAATCACCATCAGCGCAATAATCATGATGACGATGAAAGGTAGGCAAGCCCGATAAAGGCTTGTAACGGGCTTCTGGAACCTGATGCAGGAGATGATCAGGTTCAGGCCCACCGGAGGCATCGAGTACCCTATCTCCAGGTTGGTCAGAAAGATGATCCCCAGGTGCACGGGATTGATGCCGTACTCCTGGGCGATAGGCACGATGAGCGGCACCACGACCACGAGCGCTCCGTAGATCTCCATGAGGCTGCCTGCGAAGAGCAGGAATATGTTCAGCGCTATGAGGAACGTGATCTTGGAGGTGAGGTGCACCTTGAGCACATCGAGTATCTTCATGGGAATCTCGGCGTCGATCATGTAGGTAGTCAGCGCCAGTGCTGAGCTGAAGATGATGAATATTGCGCCGACCAGCACCATGCTCTCGCGGATGATAACCGGAAATTGCCTGATACGGATGTCCCTGTGAATGAACACCTCCACGATGAACGCATATGCCACCATGATGGAAGCGATCTCGCCCAGGGTCACGAACCCGCCGAAGATTCCCACTACGAGCATCACGGGGATGAAAAGCTCCCATTTGGCGGCCCGTGTCGTTGCAATGATCTCCTTCATGGAGGTTTTGGTTCTTTCTGCTTTGGTTTTCTTCGCGACAAAGGAGCTGTAGATCGACAGCACGATCATCAGGAAGATCCCGGGGATGATCCCTGCCGCGAAGAGCTGGGTGATGCTCGTCTCCGACACCACGCCATAGATGATGATGGGCAGGCTCGGGAAGAAGAGCAGACCCAGGCTGCCGGAGGTCGTCAGGAGCCCGAGACTGAAATTTTCGGAATATTTCCCCTTCATGAGCGCCGGATAGAGCAGCCCTCCCAGCGCAATGATGGTCACGCCGGATGCTCCGGTAAAGGTGGTGAAAAAGGCGCACGCCACCAGGGCCACAATGGCTAGTCCTCCGGGAAGCCACCCGAGGATCGCCTGCGAGAAGTTCACCACCCGGATGGAGGCCTTGCTCTCGGCAAGGATGAACCCTGCAAAGGTGAAGATGGGGATGGTATACAGCACGGGGTTATTGGAAAACTGGCTGTAGATGTCGACGATCAGGGCGGCGAACCGGATGTCGGAGATGTAGAACCCGAGCAGTGCAAAGGCCGCCAGGATAGCAAACATGGGGGCGCCGAGGAACATCATGAGGAGAAACAGGATAATCAGCGCGGTGATCATGGCCTCACACCCCCTTCACAAGTTTCACGAGAGACTGCAGGCAGTATATGCAGTACCGGATCGTGACCGCGGAGTAACCAAGCGGTATTACCAGCTCGAGTACCCAGATCGATATATTGAAGAAGGCGATGGTCGTACCCGTATCGCGGTCGGAAATGACGAACTGGATGGATGCGTACAGGAGGATCCCGCAGATAACCGTCGTGAAGAGGTCGGTAATGAATTCCGCAAGATACCTCAGGCGGGGCGAGAGCATCCTCTGGGCGATATCGATCTTGATGTGTTTCCGCTCCCGGGCAGCGATGCCTGCGCCGAGAAAAGCAACCCAGAGCACGAGATGACGCACGATCTCAGCTCCGCCGGAAACCCCGGTGGAGTAAAAATTGCGTAAGAAAATCTGAACGAGCACGATCAGGATCATGCTGAGCAGCATGAAGGAGATGGCAGCATCCTCCACCCAGGAAATGACCTTGAGCAGGCCGTGCGGAGGGGAGATCCTCCCGCCGCACTCAGGGCATATTTCTGTCATCCCGCCTAGGTTGTCGCTTCCGCACTGGGTGCACCGCATCGCCTCAACCCCCCTATTGGATGTGGATCACGGCAGTGTCTTTGGGATGGGCACGCCGGTACTCTTCGAGCAGTGCGAGCGTCCGGTTGAGGAGTTCCCGGGGATAGAGCTTGCCTACCAGGTTTTCCCTAGTCGTTTTCGCTGCATCGAAGATGTACTTCATATCCTTGTTGAGATTGCCGTTGTTGCGGATGACCTTGATGCCTGCTTTGCGGAGGATCTGCACGCACTGAGCATCCTCTTTGCGAGTCGCCTCCACGAGCCTCCCGTGGCATTCGTGCGAGACCTGCATCATGATCTTCTGGTTCTCAGGCGAGATCTTATCCCACATTTTCTTCGTTATGATCGTGGCGCCCACGATATTCGAGGTGGGAAATTCGTTCATGTAATTAAATTTCGAGTACCACTGGAAGGCCACTGCACCGTAGGGCGTGGTGTTTGCAGCATCGACCATATTGGTTGAAAGGGATGTAGCGACATCGGTAATGGAAAGGGAGATGGGCGATATCCCGAGGACATTGAACATCTCGCGCCCGATAGGCTCGCCTTCCAGTGTCCACCACTTCTGCTTCCGTGCGATCTCCAGCGAGGTGAGCGGTGTCTTGGAGAAGGTATAGAGGAAGCCTAAGTCCATCCACCCGAGCACGACATATCCCTTTTCCTCAAAGAGCTTGTTCATGGTGTCTCTCAGGCCTGCCCGGACGTATGCCACCTCCTGGTAATTCCTGAACAGGTACGGAAGCTCCGTAACCCGCACCTCGGGAACGATCTCTCCCAGGCCGGGGCCCATGAAGCCTCCGCCGTGAAGCTGCCCGAGCTTTATCTTCCTCAGGACGTCCTTCTCATCGCCCTGCACGCCTCCCCAGTAGATCTTGAAATCGACCTGGCCGTTCGTCTTTGCTTTTATCTGTCGAACCAGCTCTTCGTAGGTATTCATGAAGTTCGATCCCTTGGGAGCAATCGTCGCTATCTTTATCGTGACTTTGCCCGCTTGACCGGACGCATATGCACCCTGACAGATGAAGAACAGCATTGAGATGAGAACCAGAAATCCATACAGCATCTTTTTCATACCGGTTGAACCCCCTCTGTATTCGCTTTGCTTTTAAGCCCCGCTAAAAGTATTCATCAATATTATTCAGCAACACCCTTGCCTTCCTCTTGGCAACTTCATTGGCAAAATTCTTTTCCGGGAAGAAGTTCACGGGTGTTGATATCACCTTCTGGAGCGTTTGTTCGAACAGATCCCTGTCCTGGATCTGGTAGGCATAGTACTGGGCATAGAGCAGATGGATGAAGAGCAGCTTCGACTCCGAGATCTGGAATGCCCGATCGAAATGCTGTTTCGCCTTATCCGGATCCCCGCCGATGGTTTTGGACCGGGATGCGTAGAAGGCTCCCAGTGTTGCGTGGGCAGCACCGTAATAGAATTTCTCGTCCAGCTCTACGACTTTCTGGAGCATGGCCTCGACCTTGGGCACATCCATGAGCACGGCCGGATTGCTCAGGTTCAGGGCTATCCACGCCATCCAGCAGTTTGCGGACCAGTACAGTGCAGGGACATCGCCTTTTCCGAGATCATTGACGTATGTCCTGAATTCCTCAATGGGCTTGCTGATATCCTGTTCATAGGATTCGCTTCCGGTCAGGGCCCGCAGCGCATAATTCCTTGCCTTGAGGTAGAGATAGCCCGCCCTATCCTTATCGGTATCCTCCACGAATGCGAACGAGTAGCCGAAATATGCCTCGGATGCACGGAGGAGGAGCTTGGTTTCCGGCGCTGCGGCAATGAATCCGTCGAGCTGGATAAGATTCGCCGGAAGTGCATCCCGCACCATGTCCACATCCGGGTTCCTGTTCACGGCCGTATTCATCTCCTCCATGAGCGGGTCCATGGACTTGACCATGAGTTTATTCGTCGAACATCCCGTAAAAGACACGGATAGAATCATAATTACCATACAAGCCCGTATCGCATTTGATCGAGAAACCATATTCCCTCCCCAACAATGAAAAAATCAACGTTATGCCCTTTGAATCATACTCTGTTTATGATCCAATGAAATGAGAATATCCGTAAGCAGTTTCCGGTCGATGCAAGGACCTTATTATCCTGCTTAAAGGTGTAATGCAAAGAATGTTACTCTTGCTTATATTCTCCAGCCGATCCCAGATCGATCCCGTATCAGAACAATTTGAAATCGACCCCCTTCTGATCGCATAAATATTCAAAGCCCGATCTCTTGAGAAACTTCTTTACATCTTTGTTCTTGTAGACCTGCTCCCTCATTCTCTCTCCAGTGATGACAAATATCCCGGTATCCAGGAGCAGCTCGGCAATCTGTTTTTCGTCGAGGTCTTCGATGATGGAATAATTCAGGAGCATGGCGAGCCCGTGGTTGAAAATCCACATCCGGTCCATGAGCCCACGCTTCTGGTCATCGGTGAATGCCTTCAAGGGTTCAAAGTCGCTCAGTTTCTGCAGCAGTGACTCTATCACATATTCTTTGAAACGCTTCCTCTTTTCCTCATACCCCTCTTTCCTCTCCGAGAGGAACAGCAGCCTGAAGAGGTGCTTCTCCATCTTGGCAAACATGATGTAGCCGATGCCCATATCCAGGAAAACATCACCGGTCCGCTCCTTTGTCTGATAGCTGATCAGGAGGTCTATGGCCCGCTTGATCACCTCATCTTCGAGCTCCTTCATGGAGTTGAGGCTCGAGTAGATCGGCATGGTCGAAGATTTCAGCTTGTTTGCAATGGCACGCGCAGAGCAGCTCTCAACCCCCTGGTCGCGGGAAATGGCGAAGGCTGCGTTAATGATGTCTTCAGAACTGAACTTATTCTTCACCGGCATAGAAAACCTCTCATTTCATAGAATGTTATATAACGTTAGTTATTTGAAATGTCAAACATTTCTGGAAGTTGTATCATAAACTTCTACACGAGGACATACGAATACTCCGGAGGTGGGATAAAAAAGGGAAAGACGGGCAGAGGATTACACCTCTGCCCGTCTTGCTGTTACGAATGGGATTTCGCGAATTCGGCCATGAAGTCGGCAAGCGCCTGGGCTCCCTCGACCGGGAATGCGTTGTAGATCGACGCACGGATGCCGCCCACCGAGCGGTGTCCTTTGAGGCCTTTCAGGTTCTTCTTGGAGGCCTGGGAGATGAATTCATTTTCCAGATCTTCAGCGGGAAGCCTGAAGGGGATGTTCATCAGCGACCGGGAGTCTTTCTGTACCGTTCCCCTGTAGAACTTGTTGTTGTCCAGCACATCGTAGATTATGGCAGCCTTCTTTTTGTTGATCTTTTCCATCTCAGCCACCCCGCCGATATCCTTGAGCCATTTCAATACCTCGTGGACAACGAATATCGAGGTCACCGGGCAGGTATTGTATGTTGAGCTCGCCTTGATGTGCGTGGAGTATTTCAGCATCACGGGAACATTCTCAGGCACCAGGTCGGCAAGGTCTTTCCGGATGACCACGATCGTGACCCCTGCAGGCCCCATGTTTTTCTGGGCGCCGGCATAGATGACCCCGAACCTGCTCACATCGACTTTCTTGGAAAGGATGTCTGAGGACATGTCGGCCACAAGGGGGACATTGCCCGTGTCCGGGAAGGTATGATACTGGGTCCCTTCGATGGTGTTGTTGGAAGTGATATGGCAGTAGACCGCATCGGGGGTCAGCTTCAGCTCGCTCTGGGCAGGTATCCTGGTATACTTGTCGTCCTTGGTGGATGCAGCGACATTTACCTTCCCGATCTTCACGGCCTCTTTGATGGCGTTCGTCGACCAGTTGCCGGTGTCGATATAGTCGGCAACCTTGCCCGAGGTAAGAAGATTCATGGGGACCATGGCGAACTGAAGACTCGCGCCGCCCTGGAGAAAGAGAACCTTGTAATTCTCCGGGATACCCATGACCTCTGCCAGAAGAGACTCGGTTTCAACGAGCAATGCATCGAACTCTTTGGACCGATGGCTCACTTCCATGATGGACATGCCGGTATTCGCGAAATTCAATACGGCTTTGCTCGTGCTTTCTATAACAGGCTCGGGCAATACCGCCGGCCCTGGGTTAAAATTGAACACACTTCTCATACTATTTGTTCCTCCTCAATAAGGGTTGAGAAATTAATTATATACTAAACTCCTGACCCCGGTAAAGTATTTATATGAAGCATATTACAGAGAACTCCTTCGATTCTCAATATGGATCATGTTGACACGAATGCCGGAAAAGGTCTATAGAAAATGAATGCTCATTCAGGTGGTACTGCTCTTTCTCATGCGCTTTTCCGGTACGGCGGATCAGGATCCGGGGCATAACTTGTTTCACTACCAATTAGGAGGATAGATATGGATTTTCATTAAGCGATGAGCACAAGATGGTAAAAGAAATGGCGCGGAAATTCGCCGACCAGGAGCTCAAACCCATAGCAGCCGAGGTGGACAAGAACCACCGGCACAGCGACGAAGTGCTGAAGAAAATGGGAGAGAACGGCTTCATGGGTGTGGCCATCCCGGCCGAGTACGGCGGAGCAGGCATGGACTATGTGGCCTATGCCCTGATCCTCACGGAAATTTCGAGAGGATGCGCAAGCCACGGCGTGATCATGTCGGTGAACAATTCCCTCTACGGCTTCCCGGTCTTCAACTTCGGGACCGAGGAGCAGAGAAAGAAATTCAGCACCCCGGTTGCCAGCGGAGAAGCATGCGGCTGCTACGGCCTCACCGAGGCCAACGCCGGCTCCGACCCGGCCGGCATGAAGACCACGGCAGTCCTGGACGGGGATTCACTGGATCATCAACGGCGAGAAAAAGTTCATCACCAACGGCAATATCGCCAAATATGCGGTTATCGCTGCAGTTACCGATAAAACCAAAGGATACAAAGGCATCACCCAGTTCGTCATCGACCTTGAGGAGACCGAGGGCTTCTCCGTGGGCAAGGTCGAAGAAAAGCTAGGCATCAGCGGCTCGGGCACCTCAGAGCTCGTGTTCCAGGACGCCGGAATCCCCAAGGACGCCATCCTGGGCGATCCGGGCTCGGGCTTCAAGCAGATGCTCACCACGCTGGACTCCGGCCGCATCGGCATCGCATCCCAGGCCCTGGGCATCGCCAAGGCCGCTCTTGAAGAGTCGGTCAGTTATTCCAAGGAAAGGGTCCAGTTCGGCAAGCCCATTTCCGCCTTCCAGGCCACCCAGTTCAAGCTGGCCGACATGGCCACCCGCATCGACGCATCCGAGCTCCTCATCCTGAAGGCTGCATGGCTCGAGAGCAACCACCTGCCCTTCGAGAAGGAAGCCGCCATGGCAAAGATGTTTGCCTCCGATACGGCCATGGATGCCTCCATCGAGGCAGTCCAGATCCTGGGCGGCTACGGCTACAGCTCGGAATACCCCGTGGAGCGGCTCATGAGAGACGCCAAGATCACCCAGATCTACGAAGGCACCAACGAGATCATGAGGGTCGTCGTCTCCAGGGCAGTCCTCGGAATGCGCTAAGAGAATCAATAATCAAACGGGGCAGGCAATTGCCTGCCCCGCCTTCCTGTTCAAAATCTTATGTTTTTCAATCTTGATTTTAATGCGCTTCGGCCCAGTTTCTGCCGGTACCGATGTCGACTCTGATGGGCACATCGAGGGGATAGGCATTCTCCATTTCGTCCCTGCACGAGCCTGGTCAGCAATTCGAGCTCGTCTTCTGCAACCTCGAACACCAGCTCGTCATGGACCTGGAGGATCATCCTGCTGCTTATACCCTTGCAGGCGCTCATGGATCCTCACCATGGCCATCTTGATGATGTCGGCCGCGGTTCCCTGGATCGGGGTGTTGATGGCGATCCTCCTGCCCGCCTCGCGCTCGTTGAAATTCGAGGACCTGATCTCGGGGATGCGACCTCCGCCTGCCCAGCAGGGTCGTGACGCATCCGTCCTCCTCTGCCTTGGACGATACGGCATCCATGTACTCTTTCACCCGGGGATACTTGGCGAGGTAGTTGTCGATGTAGAGCTTGGCCACATCCCTCTTGATCCCCAGCTCCTGCGAGAGCTTGTGGGGGCCCATGCCGTACATGATGCCGAAATTGATGGTCTTTGCCACCCTGCGATGATTGTCGGTCACCTCGTCAAGGGGGATGCCGAAGATCTCGGAAGCGGTCCTGGCATGGATGTCCAGGCCCTCGGTAAAGGACTGCATCAGGGTTTCGTCACCGGTGATGTGGGCCAGGATGCGGAGCTCGATCTGGGAATAGTCGGCGCTCAGGATCGTATAGCCCTGCGGGCGCTATGAAGGCCTCCCGGATCCGCCTGCCCATTTCCGAGCGGATGGGGATGTTCTGCAGGTTCGGCTCGGAGGAAGAGATGCGGCCCGTTGCCGTGACTGGCCTGGTTGAACCGGGTGTGGATCCTGCCCGTCCTCGGGATCTATCATCGTGAGGCAGGGCATCCACATAGGTGTTTTTCAGCTTTGCATACATCCGGTATTCCAGGATGAGGGCCGGGAGGTCATGCCGGAATGCAAGGGATTCCAGTACCTTGCTGTCCGTGGAATACCCGGTTTTGGTCTTCTTCCCCACCGGAAGCTTCAATCTCTCGAACAGGATCTCGCCCAGCTGCTTCGGGGAGTTGATGTTGAATTTCTCCCCTGCCATGCCGTAGATCCGTCCTTCCATATCGTCGAGGAAGCCGGTTATCTCTTTGGATATCTTCTGCAGGCCATTCAGGTCTATGAGAACCCCGCCGGCCTCCATCGAGGCGAGCACCCTGGTGAGCGGGATTTCGATATCGGCGTAGATTTTATCCACCCCCACCTTCTCCATGCGCTCCGAGATCTTGCCTTTCAGGGGAACCAGCACGCTTGCATACCCGGCCATGCACCCGGCAAGGTCGTTCCGGTCGATGTCGCAGAACTCCCTGAAGCTCCTTCCCGAACCTGTCAGGTCCTTGAGCCTCAGGACATGCTTGTCCAGGTACATCTTCGCGAGGTCTTCAAGAGGCACGCTCCCGCTCGCCGCATCGATGCAGTAGGCGCCGAGCATGACGTCATCGATGCCTGCCCTGATATCAATCCCTTGCCTGATGGCCGATACAAAGGCCTGCTTGGCATCGTGCATGGTGATATGGGCCTCGGTATTTTTCAGAGGGTCGAGGTAAAGTTCACTTTCGAAACAGACATAGGTGGTTTCGCCTTGCGTGAGCGCCGACCCGGCTCCTTCGGCGACGTACATGCCGAGCTCTCCCGCAAGGTCCGCCCTGCAGGCGAATTCTATTTCACCATCATGCTTGGCAGGTGCGGAAGCAGGGTGCTCGATATCCAGCTCAGACAGCAGGGCCTTGAACTCGAGGTCGGTGAAGAGCCTGGCGAGTTCCTCCTTATCCGGCGCACGTTTCACCAGGTCATCTACGCCGAAGTCGAGGGGCACGTCCCTGTCGAGCGTGACGAGGCCTGAGGCCCTCAAGGGCCTGCCCGCTGTTTTCTTCCAGTGCCTTTCGCTGTTTGGGCGCGGTGAGGGAATCGATGTGATCGAGGATGTCCTGTACGTGCCCTTTTTCCTGGATGATCGAGGCAGCACCCTTGGCTCCGATCCCGGGCACCCCGGGTATGTTATCCGATGAGTCCCCCATGATAGCCAGCAGGTCCGGGATAAACTCGGGGTAGACCCCGAACTTCTCGAATACTCCCTGGCGGTCATACACCTTGTTGCTCAGGGTATCCCATACCACGACGTCATCGTCCACTAGTTGCATGAGGTCTTTGTCTCCCGAGACGATGAACACGTGGCAGCCTTTGCCGCACCTTGCGGCCAGGGTTGCGATGATGTCGTCGGCCTCGAAGCCCTGCCTGCTCGTCAGGGGTATGCCCAGAGCCTCGACGATCCGGAGGATATAGGGAATCTGGACGCTCAAGTCCTCGGGCATCTTCTGCCTCGTAGCCTTATAATCCTTGTACAGCTCGTGGCGGAAGGTGGGGCCTTTGGAATCGAGCACGAAGCAGATGTGCTCGGGATTCTTCTCCTTGAGGAGATTGATCAGCATCCGGGAGCAGATATAGGCTGCATTGGTGGGCAGGCCCTTGGAGGTCGAGAGGTTCCTCATGGCATAGAACGCCCGGTAAATGTACGAGCTGCCGTCGATGAGATAGACTTCTTTCCCGTTCATTATTGCCGGACCATCCCTTCTTTTTTCCCGTGCTTCCAGGAATAATAGTCTCTGATAATACTGGAGTGATCGAACGCGATATCCTCCGGGAGATGGCCTTCGGAAAATACGGCCGCCCCTTTGGCATCATCCCCGGCCACGAGCTCGCCTGAGCCTTCCGCTGTGAAGACTATGGAGATGGTGTGCTGTCTCGGGTCTCTCCCGGGGTCCGAGTATACGTGGAACATCCGCATGTGCCGGAGGTCAAGCCCCGTCTCCTCGCCCGCTTCGCGCATGGCGGCATGCTCGACGGTCTCGCCGTAATCCACGAACCCTCCGGGCAGAGCCCAGCCATGAGGAGGGTTCTTCCTTTGAATAAGCACGATCCCCGATGCATACTCGATGATGGTATCCACGGTCGGTACAGGGTTTCTGTACCGGGTGATGCCGTGCCCGCAGGCAGGGCACGTCAGCGTTTCGGTTGTCGGCATCAGTTGTCCTTTATCCAGATAGACACTTCGAACCCTTTTGTCCCGTCTACTGCGATGTCAGCCCTGTTTTTGAGCCCGCAGCATTTATCTTCAACCTCCAGCTTGAGATCGGGTGAAAGGACGAGATCCGGACATCCGATCCTGATGGTCCCGCTGTCCATGGTGATATTCAGGGCCCTTCCTCTCTCCGTGGCGTTGATGATCGTGCTGATGACGCCGGTAACGGCATATGATAAGGCACTGTAGTCACTCTTCACATAGCAGGACCGTGAGTCGATCTTCACCTCCCGCTTCGTCTCGTGCTTGAAGCGCATATCCGCCATGAGAAAATTGAGCTCCATCTCCAGGTATTCCTTGAGCTCGATGGAGGTATACCCCTCGCTGACCATCTGGATCTTGTAGCCCAGAGCTTTCAGAATCTGGTCGATCTTGTCTGCGCCCTCCTGGATGGAGTGGAGGTCCTTGCTGTTCTTCTCCTTGACGACCGCGAGCTCTTCCGGGGTAAGCCCCTTGTCCGTATCGAGCTTCTCGTTCCTCGACTGGACGAGCTGTGCCCTCCCCATGATCCACATGAGGGAGTGTTCAGGTTGTGAACCAGCCCTCCCATGAGTGAACCGACATGATGCAGCACCTTTTCCTTCATACCTCCTCCATGAATGCACGATATGCCAGATAGGTGGAATAGGTATCCACCTTGGAGGAGAGCTCGAACGGAGAATGCATGGAAAGGAGCGGCGGCCCCATATCGACGATATCCATGCCGTATTCGGCGAGATACTTCGCCACCGTCCCGCCGCCTCCCTCATCGACCTTGCCCAGCTCTCCCGTCTGCCAGGGGACGGCATTCCGGTTCAGATAGGACCTGGTTTGCGCCATGTACTCCGCATGGGCCTCATTGGAACCCACCTTGCCCCGCGAACCGGTGAACTTCGTGACGCACACGCCATAGCCAATCCGCGCGGCATTCGTCTTCTCATGAACCTCGGGATAATCCGGGTCCAGACCGCCGTTCGCATCGCCGGAGATGGCCTTTGATCTGAACAGGACCCGGGAAGGGACAATGTTCTCCTTGAAAAGTTCTGCAAGCTCCCATAGTACTTCCTCGATAAACATGCTCTTTGCACCGGTGTTCCCCTCGCTGCCGATCTCCTCCTTGTCCACGAGCATGGTGATGGATGTACGGGAGACCGAATGAGCATCCCGGACAGCGGAGAATGCGGCCCAGGAACAGGCCCGGTCATCCTGACCGTAGCCGCCGACCAGCGACCGGTCGATGCCCACCTCTCGGGCAGGGCCGGCAGGGACGATCTCAAGATCGGCGGAGACGAAGTCCTGCTCGATTATCCCGTATTTCTCGTGGAGCAGCGCAAGAATGTGCTCTTTGACCTTGTTGTCCTTGATCTTGAAGTCCGGCCTGGAACCGATGATGATGTTGAGCTTCTCGGCCTGGAATGCCTCGGAGAGCTTCTTCGAATACTGGGCATTCGCCGCCAGATGGGGAAGAAGATCCTCGATGGTGAAACAGGGGTCATTCTCTTCTTCGCCGATGGTGATATTGACAAGGCTCCCGTCCTCCTTGCCGACGACCCCGTGGATGGCAAGAGGCCGGGCCAGCCACTGATACTTCTTGATCCCCCCGTAGTAGTGGGTCTTGAGCATGGCAAAATCCGTATCCTCGTAGAGGGGGTTTGCCTTGAGGTCGAGGCGCGGGCTGTCGATGTGGGCGATCACGATATTCACCCCGTCGCGAAGCGGTGCCTTGCCTTTCCTGCATACGGCGATCGCCTTGCCCCTGTTCTCGATGAGGTGCAGGCCTTTTACGCCCCGGGCCTGTTCACGGATATAGGCCACTGCCTCCCGCTCGGTTTTCACTTTTGTCAGAAACCGGATATAGCCTTTGTTATAGGACTCGATATCGCCCACCTTGCCTTCAAGAATCTCCCATCCGGATTTGATCTTCTGTGAAAGGTCTATTTTATCAGTCGTTCGTTTTCGCGGCATCGTCTCCTTCGCCTCCCTTCCCCACTGCATCTTCGGAATAGATTTCAGTTATGGACCGGACCTCGATCCCTGCCTCTTTGAGGGCCTTTCTGATGTCGGCCTTCTTGGCATCAACGACCTTGAGCATGTAATTCCGGTTTTTCACTTAAACCTCCCTGGTATGGTTTGACCGCAACGGCTGCATCTCTTCCCGCGCATCGCCTTTTCCATGATGGAAAACCCCATCCTGGCGATGATCCGCTGCCCGCAGCCGCTGGCAAAATGTATTCTCACCCGCATGCCCTGCAACATTCCCGGTGTACACGTACAAAAGCCCCTCGCTCAATCCTATCTCCCGTGCAGCCTCCAGCTCTTCCACCGGGGTAGGAGAAGCTTTGTCATAAAGGTACCGGGGATAAAACCGGCTTAAGTGCCAGGGGATGTCCTGGCTCAAAGACCTGATGAACCTGGCGATCTCCCGCAGCTCTTCCTTTGAATCGTTCTCGCCCGGGATGATAAGCGTTGTGATCTCGATCCATATCCCTGCCTCATGGTATGCGCTTATGGCATCGAGGACAGGAGAGAGCTTCGCGGAGCACAGCCTTTTGTAAAATCCGTCCGAGAAGGACTTGAGGTCGATGTTCGCGGCATCGATGAGCCCGGCAAGGTCCTGCCTGACTATATCCGGGTTGATATACCCGTTCGTGACCATGACATTGGCGATGCCGCTCTGATGAGCGATCCGGGCAGTGTCGATCACATACTCCAGATAAACCGTGGGCTCGGTGTACGTATAGGAAATGCTTGCACATCCCTTGCTGATGGCGGATTGGACAACGTCCTCCGGCAGCAGCTCATCACCGGTGATCTTCCCGGTATGGATCGGGTACTGGGAGATGTCGCTGTTCTGGCAGAAGGTACACCGCAGGTTGCATCCCACCGTGGCGATGGAGAAGGCCAGCGAACCCGGAAAAAAGTGGTACAGGGGCTTTTTCTCGATGGGATCGACGTTTCCCGCAACGCTCCTTCCCCATACAAGGCTCCGGAGCACCCCTCCTTTGTTCTGCCTCCCCCCGCATACGCCGGTTTTTTCAGGTCCGATGGTGCACTGGTGCGGACACAGCTCACACTGCACGCGGCTGCTGTTATCAAGTCCTTTCCAGTACCGTGCCTCTTTCATCAATCCCTGTACCTGGCACCCTTATCTGCAGACAGGGTTGCCGCAGCATAACGCTTCAGTACGCCGGTAAGCTTTTTCTCAGGCGGGCAGAAGGCCTTCCTGCGCTCTTCGAGCTCGCCTTTATCCACGAGGAGGTCGAGTTTCCGTGCCGGGATATCGATCCTGATGCGATCGCCGTCTTTCACCAGTGCTATGGCACCGCCGGAAGCCGCCTCGGGCGAACAATGGCCGATAGCGGCACCGCGCGTGCCGCCGGAAAACCTGCCGTCCGTGATCAGGGCGACATCCCTGTCCAGTCCCATCCCGGCAATGGTCGATGTGGGCGTGAGCATTTCGCGCATGCCCGGCCCGCCCTTGGGGCCTTCGTACCTGATCACTACGATGTCTCCTGCGCGGATCGCCCCGCGACATGATCGCGGCGGTCGCATCCTCTTCGGAATCATATACCCTGGCCGTGCCTTCGCGCTGCATCATTTCGGGCAGGACGCCCGACTGCTTCACCACTGCGCCGTCCGGGGCAAGGGTTCCGCGGAGAATGGCGATCCCGCCTTCCCGATGATAGGGGTTATCCAGGGGGCGTATCACGTCGTCCCCCATGATCTCGGCCCGTGCGAGATTGTCTTTCAACGGCGAACGGTAACGGTCATAACTCTCCCTATCCAGGATGCCGTCCGGCTCAGCCTCTTCATCACCGCCTGGACCCCGCCTGCCCGGTAGAGATCCTCGATGATAGTGCGGCCCTGCGGGAGACATGTTGCAGATATGGGGCGCCGCTTGCTCATCCTGTCGAAATCATCGAGGTCGAGATCGATGCCTGCCTCGTAGCGCATGGCGGCAGATGAAGAACCGTGTTCGTCGAGCAACCGAAGGCCATGTCCACGGCGATGGCGTTCCTGAATGCCTTCGGGGTCACGATTTCCCGCGGGCGTGATGCCTTTCTCCATGAGCTCCATGATCTTCATGCCCGCCTTCTTTGCGAGACGGATCCGTTCAGAGAAGACCGCGGGGATGGTGCCGTTGCCCGGCAGGCCCATGCCGATGGCCTCGGTGAGACAGTTCATGGAGTTGGCCGTGAACATGCCTGCGCAGGTGCCGAGCCGGGGACAGGCGCATCCTTCGAGTTCCTTCAAGCTCATCCTCGGTCATCTTCCCGGCCTTGAACCGTCCGACGCCTTCAAACACGGTGATGAGGTCCACGGCCTTGCCCCGGTGCAGACCCGCCAGCATGGGGCCGCCGCTGACGACGATGGCCGGGATGTTGAGGCGCAGGCGCCGCCATGAGCATGCCGGGCACGATCTTGTCGCAATTGGGGATGAGCACGAGTGCGTCAAAGGCATGGGCCATGGCCACGATCTCGATGGAATCCGCAATGATCTCCCGGGAAGGGAGAGAGTACTTCATCCCTTCGTGGTTCATGGCGATCCCGTCGCAGATGCCGATGACGGAGAACTCCATGGGCGTTCCGCCCGCCATGCGCACGCCGTCCTTTGCGGCCTGGACCATCCTGTCCAGGTGTATATGACCGGGGATTATCTCGTTGGCCGAGTTCACGATCCCGACAAACGGCCGTGGTATCTCTTCGTCGGTGAGCCGTTTGCCTTGAGCAGGGAACGGTGGGGTGCCTTCTCAAAAGATTTCTTGGTATTGATCACTTCTCATGTGCGAACCTTTCCTCCCGTGCATGGACTGCAAAAAAGAGTATTGCACGGAACAGGCTCATTTTCAAGCACATGATTCCATGCACATTGACACTTCGGGTAGCGATATAGCCTTGACTTGGGCAGCCACGGGAAATAATCAAGGACTGAAGTACACATCGCAACCGCGATCATTGAGTTTTCACCGGATTTCTGTATTTTTCAGAAAATTATTGCGTAATCCGAAAAGGTATCTTGACTCATATGTATGTTGGATATTTACAGAATATAGCATAATCATGGGGGTGAAGAAATACCACATGAGAACCAATCAAGGAAAGACACCTGTGGGACAACAAAATAAATGGAGGAGAGGAGAAGAAAGGTGAAAGAAAAAGATTATTTCCAGGCACTCTACGAGGTGGTGAAGGTGGTCAATGCCTCGCTCGATATGACCACGGTGCTTGAGGAGATCGTGAAATCGGTTGCCCTGACCATGTCGGCCAAGGCTTCTTCCATCCGTCTCCTCGATTCCCGGAAAAAGTCCCTCATCATGGGTGCCGCCTACGGCCTTTCCAAGGGCTATATCAGAAAAGGCCCGGTGCTCGTCAAGGAAAGCGGTCTCGACCAGAAGGCCCTCACGGGCCAGCTCATCTGGATCAAGAACGCCCAGACCGACCCTGACTTCCAGTACGGAGCAGGAGCAAAGGCGGAGGGGATCAAAGTCGGTTATCGTGTCCCCCTGAAGGTTGAAAAGAATGTCATCGGGGTCTTGCGGGTCTACACGGACAAGGTCAGGGAATTCAATCAACAGGAAACGAAATTCCTGGAAGCCGTTGCCAATCTGAGCGCCATGGCCCTCGAAAATGCCCGGCTCCACCAGGCTCTCAAGACAAACTACGACCTGCTTGTGGCCCACAAGTATCGTCTGGATGACAATTGATAAGGAGGCGATAGTATGATCCGATGTGGAATAAACGGCTTCGGCCGTATCGGAAGGCAGGTTCTGAAGGCCATCATGGAGAGGCACGGCGACACTCTGCAGGTCGTCGCGATCAATGATATTTCGCACGTGGAAACCAATGCCCACCTCTTCCAGTATGATACGAACTACGGGCATTTCACCGGAGAGGTGTCAGACAAAGAAAGACGCCATCATCATCAACGGCAACAAGATCAAGAGCTTTGCATTCAGGGATCCTGCGCAGATACCCTGGGACGATGAAGGGGTGGATCTCGTCATCGAATCCACCGGCCTCTTCCTCAAACGCCAGGATGCATCGGCCCATCTCTACGGCGGGGCAAAGAAAGTGATCATCACCGCCCCGGCAAAGCAGGAAGACATCACCGTCGTCATGGGCGTGAATCACAAGGCGTACAACCCGAAGAAGCACAACATCATCTCCAATGCATCCTGTACCACGAACTGCCTTGCACCGCCGGCACTGGTCATACACAAGGCCTTCGGGATAGAGAAAGGCTGGATGACCACGGTTCATGCATACACGAACGACCAGAGGATCCTCGACATGCCACACAAGGATCTCCGGCGTGCCCGGGCTGCAGCCATGAACATCATCCCGACGTCCACCGGTGCGGCCAAGGCCTTGTCCCTGGTCATTCCGGAGCTCAAGGGCAAGCTCGACGGATTTGCCCTGAGGGTTCCCACATCCACGGTATCGGTTGTGGACCTGACGGTCCAGCTTACGAAAGAAGCCACCACGGACGAACTCAGGAGCTCAGCTCAAGAAGGCTGCAAAGACCAACCTCAAAGGCATCATGCCCTGCGAGGACAAGCCTCTCGTGTCCATCGACTTCAAAGGCAACGAGCACTCGTCCATCGTCGATATCGAATATACACAGGTCATGCAGAAAAACATGGCCAAGCTGGTTGCCTGGTATGACAACGAGTGGGGATATTCCTGCAGGGTGGCCGATCTGGCGGACTACATCGTGCAGAAAGGCCTGTAGATTTTTTTCAGACAGTGAACAGCGTGCCTGACCCCTTCCCTCCTCGATATCAGGGGATCGGAAGGGGAAAGGCCGTATCTTTTGTGACCTGAAATTGCACTCCAAAACCCTATATCAGCTCTAGGGTTTTCCCTGATAGCTGACCGCAAAAGAAGCAGTCGTATTTCTTTGTTTTAACTTGACTTGAATGACCATGCTTTCCTATAGTTCTTCCGCTTAAATTAATATTGATCTCCAGAGGGGCCCAATGCGTGTTCCGCTTTTTTGTTCTGGAAAAAGAGTTGCGAAGCCCTGATCCCAGCTGATAGGTCGACTGGAGCCGGAAAAAGAACAAGGGAAGTTATTCATCAATAGGGGAGTATGTATGCCAAAGAGAAACGACATCCACAAAATCATGATCATCGGCTCGGGTCCCATCATCATCGGGCAGGCATGTGAGTTTGACTATTCGGGAACCCAGGCGTGCAAGGCCCTGAGGGAGCTCGGGTATGAGATAGTGCTCGTCAACTCGAACCCGGCAACCATCATGACCGACCCGGGCATGGCGGATGCGACCTATATCGAGCCGCTCAACATCCCGACCCTGGAAGCCATCATTGCCAAGGAGCGCCCTGATGCCATCCTCCCGAATCTCGGAGGACAATCGGGCCTGAATCTCACCTCGAATCTCTACCGCGAAGGCATCCTCGACAAGTACGGGGTAAAGGTCATCGGGGTCAATGTGGATGCCATCCAGCGGGGCGAAGACAGAAGCGCATTCAAGGAGACCATGAACCGCCTCGGCATCGAGATGCCGAAGAGCGAGCTGGCATATACGGTTGAAGAAGCGGAGAAGATCGCATCAGAGCTCGGATATCCGGTGGTCATCCGGCCTGCCTATACCATGGGAGGCACCGGCGGCGGGCTGGTATACAATGTCGAGGAGCTGCAGACAGTCACGAGCAGGGGCCTTTCCGCCAGCATCATCGGCCAGGTGCTCGTGGAAGAATCGGTTCTGGGCTGGGAAGAGCTCGAGCTCGAAGTCGTGCGCGATGCCAAGAACAATATGATCACGGTATGCTTCATCGAAAACATAGACGCCATGGGTGTCCACACCGGCGATTCCTTCTGCTCCGCGCCCATGCTCACCATCGACAAGGAACTCCAGGCAAGGCTCCAGAAGCATTCGTACGACATCGTGGAGGCCATCGAGGTCATCGGCGGGACCAACGTCCAGTTCGCCCATGATCCCAAGACCGGCAGGGTCGTGGTCATCGAGATCAACCCCCGGACATCCCGCTCGTCCGCACTCGCATCCAAGGCAACAGGCTTTCCCATTGCACTTGTCTCATCGAAGCTGGCAGCGGGCCTCAACCTCGAGGACATCCCCTACTGGAGGAGCGGCACCCTCGACAAGTACGAGCCGTGGGGCGACTATGTGGTCATCAAATTCGCACGCTGGGCATTCGAGAAGTTCAAGGGCTCTCCGGACAAGCTCGGCACCCAGATGCGAGCCGTTGGCGAGGTAATGAGCATCGGCAAGAATTATAAAGAGGCCTTCCAGAAGTCGATCCGCTCTCTGG
>CAVVYZ010000011.1:0-21922 GCA_963752595.1 uncultured delta proteobacterium | reverse complement strand
GATCGGGCGCTACGGGCTCGGGTTCGCAAAGGATTTTCATGAAAAAGACCTGAAGACGCTGCTGGATATGCTGGGCGAGCCTTCGAGCGAGCGGCAGTTCATCATGTATGAGGCCCTGAGGAAAGGCGCGGGCATATCGGATCTCGAACAGCGGACGCACCTGAAAGCTTGGTTTATCAACCAGATGAAAGAGCTCGTGGACCTCGAAGAAAAGATCCTCTCCTGCAAAGGCAAGGAGCTGCCCGACGAGCTCCTCGTACAGGCCAAGAAGGACGGATTCGCAGACCGCTACCTTGCCAAGCTGCTCGGCAAGACCGAAGAAGAGATCAGGAAGAAGCGGACCGCCCTCGGAGTGGTTCATGCATGGGACAAGGTTCCGGTGAGCGGGGTGGAGAATGCCGAATACTATTACTCCACGTATAACGGCAAGGATACGGTTCCGGTGAGCGGCCGGAAAAAGATCATGGTGCTCGGCGGCGGCCCCAACAGGATCGGCCAGGGCATCGAGTTCGATTACTGCTGCGTGCATGCGGCATTCGCCATCAGGGACATGGATTTCGAGTCGATCATGGTGAACTGCAACCCCGAGACCGTCTCCACTGATTATGACACATCGAACAAGCTCTATTTCGAGCCCCTTACCGTGGAAGAGGTCTTGAGCATCTACGAGAAGGAAAAGCCCGAAGGGGTGATTGCCCAGTTCGGAGGCCAGACGCCGCTCAATATCGCCAGCGAGCTCGAAAAGGCCGGCGTGAAGATTCTCGGCACCTCTCCATATACCATCGACCTCGCAGAGGACAGGGACCAGTTCCGCCAAATGATGGACAAGCTCGGCATCCCCATGCCCGAATCCGGCATGGCAAGCACCCTCGAAGAGGCCCTGGCCGTGGCGGGCCGGATCGGCTATCCGCTCATGGTGAGGCCCTCTTATGTGCTGGGAGGACGCGGCATGGAAGTGGTGCACGATGAAGATATGCTGAAGGAATATGTCCGTGCAGCCGTTGACGTCACCCCGGAAAGGCCCATCCTCATCGACAAGTTTCTCGACAATGCCATCGAGGCGGAGGCCGATGCCATCTCGGACGGCCATGATGCCTTTGTCCCGGCAGTTATGGAGCATATCGAACAGGCAGGAGTCCATTCGGGCGATTCGGCGTGCGTGATCCCTCCCATCAGCATACCACCCAAGCACCTCGAAACCATCACCGAGTACACCAAAAGGATAGCCGTCGAACTGGGCGTGGTCGGCCTCATGAACATGCAATATGCCATCCACAAAGACACAGTCTATGTTCTTGAAGCGAACCCCCGGGCATCGAGAACCGTGCCGCTCGTCTCCAAGGTATGCAATATCCCCATGGCACGGATCGCTACCCAGGTCGTCCTGGGCAAGAAACTTGCTGACTTTGACCTGCACCAGAGGATCATCCCCCACTTCGGCGTGAAGGAGGCGGTATTCCCGTTCAACATGTTCCCTGAGGTCGATCCGCTGCTCGGGCCCGAAATGCGCTCCACCGGCGAGGTTCTCGGCATGGCCCCGTCTTTCGGGCTGGCGTTCTACAAAGCATCCGAGGCTGCATCGCAGATACTTCCCAAGGAAGGGACCGTACTGCTGACCGTCTCCCGGAGAGAGCGGCCGGCTGTTCTGGAAGCCGCCAGGCTCTTCAGCTCTCTCGGTTTCAAGATAAAGACCACCAGGGGAACGTACAAGTTTTTGCGTGAGAACGGGATCAGTTCCGAAATGGTGCTCAAGCTCCACGAAGGAAGGCCAAACATCGTAGACGGGATCAAGAACCGTGAGTATGACCTGATCATCAACACCCCGAGCGGCAAGCTCAGCAAGCATGACGATTCCTACATCAGGAAGGCTGCAATCAGGTACAAGGTGCCGTATATCACCACCTTAGCAGCAGCCACGGCCGCAGCAAAGGGGATCGAGGCTTACCGGAAAGGCAAGGATACGGTCAAACCGCTGCAGCAGTATCACCAGGATATTCAGGACTGCGAAGGAGCCAGAAAAATTCTTGATCCGCCGGGCTTATAAGGGTATGATTTATCTGTCTCCTGTGCAGGCATCAGGTTAGAAAAAGGGGGCTTTAAAACGGTGTTATTCTGAAGTGTTCATGAGATGATCGTCTTGTGACATAGCAAAACGAATTTATTGTATGAAATTTTGCACAGGGGACATTCCTTTTCCGGAGCCGTGAGGAATCTTTTTGGAATACACGGCTTCCCCTCATGAAGGGCATCGTCAGATAAGCTTCACCGTAAGGGTCAATTCGGCAGGTTTTGTTCAGTTTTTCACTCGGGAACGCCTGAAGCAATGCATGAAAGGTCTATGATCTCCCTTATTTTCAAGGAAAGATCCTGCAGGCTGAAAGGCTTCTGGATAAAGCCGTTGCATCCCCTCGTCAGGATCTCTTCAGCCTGTCCGTCACGGCTGTATCCGCTCGACAAAAGAACCTTCACCCCCGGATCGAGCTCTTTGAGCCTCTCGTATGTCTTTAACCCGCCCATACCGGGCATGATCATATCCAATATCACCAGCCCTATTTCGCTCATGTGCTTCTGATACAACGCCAGGGCATCCTCTCCGCTGTGTGCGCTCAGAACCGTGTATCCCATGCTCCGGAGCATGTCTGTCCCCACATCGACAACCATCTCCTCATCATCGACCAGGAGTACGGTTTCGGCGCCTTCCTTTACCTCATTCTCAACTTCCCGTTCATATTCGGGCTCCCTGGTACTCGCAGGCAGGTAGATGTGAAATGAAGAACCCGCGCCGGTCTCACTCTCAACCGTGACGAAACCGCCGTGGTTCTTGAGGATCCCATATACGGATGCCAGGCCCAGGCCGGTGCCGATGCCCCGTTCCTTGGTCGTGAAGAACGGGTCGAAGATCCTTACCCGTGTTGCTTCATCCATGCCGATGCCTGTATCCTTTACATCGAGCTGCACAAACCTGCCCGATTTCAATGCATGCGGCCCCACGATTCCGTCTGTCAGCACCTCATTCCTGCACTCAACGAACAGTTCGCCGCCATCGGGCATCGCCTGCCATGCATTCACAAACAGATTCAGAAGCACCTGCTCCATCTGTCCGTGGTCGACTTCAACAGTCCATAATCCTTCTTCCACCTTGTAGTGAGTCCGGATTTCCTTCTTGGTCCGGGCGAACATATCCAGGCTCCTCTCCACATACTCGCCTAAATCCGTTACCCTGACCTCATACTTGCCGCCACGGGCAAATCCCAGGAGCCGCTTGGTCAGTTCGGAACCCCTGAGTACATACCGCTCGATGTTCTTCAACCGCTCATAATCTTCCTCTCCGCCCTTCTTCCCCATCAGGATGAGAGAGATGTTCCCCAGAACCCCCATAAGCAGATTATTGAAATCATGGGCAATGCCTCCGGCCAGAGTCCCTACGGCCTCCATGCGCTGCGCCTGCTGGAACTGCTTTTCGAGATGTTCCGTTTCGGTTATATCAATGAACACGACCTGCATGGCAGTCCTGCCCATATACGGTACCGGCGCCGCATTTACTTGGACCCTGATGAATGACCCATCCTTCCTTACTCCGGTGTATGTCTCGGGGGAAGAGTAGGGAATCCTGCTGCTGATCTTGGAAGCCACCCGGTTTTTCAGATTCTCGTGCTCGTCGGGGTGTATTACATCCCATACCAATATCTCCTGCGTTTCCGACATGGTATATCCGAACATCCGGCACGCCACTTCATTGATGAGGATGAACTGGGCGGTAGGTATCTCGAAAATGGCAAATCCGAAAAAAGTGCTTTCGACGAAAGAACGGTATCTTTCTTCACTCTGCCGCAAGTATACTTCGGCCTGTTTGCGGTCGGTGATATCACGGCTAACCCCCACGAGACCTATGACGTTTCCCGTTTTGTCGCAGATAGGCGCCTTTATAGTGTCGAAAAAAATCCGGCTCCCGTCGGGCTTCTGGAAATATTCCTCCAGGTGAACGGTTTTGCCGCCCCTGATTACGGGCTCATCGGTCATCTTCTGCCTCGAGGCGAACTCCGGAAGAAAGATCTCCCCATCGGTTCTGCCTTCGATTTTGTCCTTGGGAAGCCCTGCAAAGAGCTCGAAAGACTTGTTCACCGAGATGTTCCGGCCTGCCGCATCCTTGAAGTAAACGATATCGGGTATCGCCTGGAGCAGCGTATTGATCTGCTCGTTGATCTCAGAGATGCACTCCGTGGCCTTTACGCTCTCCGTTACGTCACGTCCCACCGCAACGATAGAAGACATCTTTCCATGCCGCACGAGGGAAACGCTGGTAACGGTGCCGACACGACGGGTCCCGTCCTTGGCGATGAATTCATACTGTTCAGGGTCGACCTGGCCGCCTTCGCTGATATGTCCGAGAAGGATCAATGCCTTGTTCAAGGAGGCCGGCTGCAGGATGCCCATCTCGTAGATCTTGCCCGAAATAAGCTCTTCGGGCTTGTACCCAAGCATCTTCTCGACGCTGGGTGAAACACTCAGGATCTCGCCCTCTGAACTGATGGAAAACATGACATCCGTGGACTTTTCAAAATAAAGCCGGTACTTTTCCTCCAGCTCGAGGAGATCAAGTTCCTTCTCTTTATATCTCTCAAGCTCGGTTTGTAACTCGTCCACCCTCGCCTGCAGATCTTCGCAGGATTGATTTCCTGTCACCCCAAAACCCCCACAAGGTTCTGTTTTATCGACCGCATTACCTTTAAAATAACCACATATACTTTACAGTCAATATATTCGATCATTTATGACACTATCTTGAATAAAATATCATTATCAGGACGACCATACCCGAAAGACAAGGACCATCATTGAACATGCCTTAATTTTAAACAGGATTGACAAAATGGATATTTTATACCATCTGATTGCACTTGGAAGTCTTTGTTGATATCCCCATGAGGAGGAAAGAAGGTGAATGCCATCCGCATCGTTGTGCTGTGCCTGCTCCTTACCGCTCTTACCAGCTGCAAATTGAGCAGCGAAGCCATGCTGGTCGACCATGACGGACGCATATACTATGGGGGATTGAGTTTCGATGCCGAGTATCAGATAGGCTTGATCACGTTCCCCGGCACTCCCTATGGAGACCTTACCGGTCCTTTTATCATGATTACCACAGACGAAAAGAAACCCGTCATAAAGCTCGATAATATCCCCCTGCAGCAGTTTTCCGGAAAGGCACAGCTGGGAAACAAGGAAAAGCGATTCCTCGAGTGCGATATCACCGCCGAGTTCAAGTCAAAGGAAATGGGTGACATGAAGATGATCGGGTGCGGGACATGCTACGACGAGAACAAGAACACCTATGACATCTCATTCCAGTGATGAAGAAGCGGCGGAAAAAATGAAATGGGCTGCCAGGAAATACCTCGGATGAAAGCTGGTAGCGGGGGGAGGATTTGAACCTCCGACCTTTGGGTTATGAGCCCAACGAGCTACCAGGCTGCTCCACCCCGCGTCACATGAGTCTTCTATAATGTATCAAAAGGAAATGTCAAGGAAAGATTTCCAGGGTTTTTAATTAAATTTCAAATGATATCGTATAGATAAAAGCTCTTCTCCTTTGAAGGCCACTTCACCGAACCCCGATCGGGCAGAGAATGGATGTTTTACTGCTACCCGAAAATGGCTTCTTTGGTTTTTTCCAAAAAAAAAGCAGGTCGGTTAGACCTGCGAACATATGAGGAGGTTCTACGGGGAATGAATCTTGAAGAACCTATTACTTTGTATCGACCCGACTTGGGTTTACTTAACCCTTCTTTTCAATTTTTTATAAAATTTTTTCTCTGGCCGGTTTTTATGCTATAGCTAGGTGTATGGAAAAGCACATCCCTCCTCTTGCATACAGGATCAGGCCCCATTGCATCGATGAGCTCATCGGGCAGGACGAGGCAAGGCAGTTTATCGACAGCTTCATCGCTGGAAACCTTCGCTCGGTCATACTCTGGGGACCTCCCGGAACAGGGAAGAGCAGCGTGGCGCACATCATTGAGATGCTCCACCCGGATTCGTACTTTTCGGTCAGCGCGGTCACCAGCGGGGTTCAGGATATAAAGCGGGTTACGAAGGATTCTGAAAAAGCGGCCTCCCAGCCCATCGTTTTCATCGATGAAATACACCGGTTCAACCGGATCCAGCAGGATGCCCTGCTCCCTTTCGTTGAACGGGGAGACATCATCCTGATCGGTGCGACAACGGAAAACCCGTCCTTCTCCATCACCTCGCCGTTGCTCTCGCGGCTTCAGGTTGTCATGTTCCATCCGCTCAATGCCGCAGACATCGAAAGGATTCTGAATCGGGCGGTTCTGTCCGACGAGAGCCTGAGATCCCAGAACAAGACCGTCTCGGAGAAAAGCATAAAGGCCCTTTCCCATGCCGCTGACGGAGATGCGCGGGCAGCACTCAACCTTCTCGAACTGGCCCTGACCACCATAGAGAAAGAGCAGATCGAGATCCAGGACTTAAGCTCCCTTCTGGAGAGGCCGTTTTATCACGACAAGACCGGTGAAAAGCACTACGATATTATATCCGCCTTCCATAAGAGCGTGCGGGCAAGCGACATCCATGCAAGCATCTATTGGCTGGGCAGGATGCTCGAAGGCGGCGAAGACAGGCTCTTCATCCTGAGGCGGATGATCAGGATAGCCTCGGAAGACATCGGCATGGCTGAGCCAAATGCACTGCGCATGGTGATCTCGGCTAAAGACGCGTTCACCACGCTGGGGTCCCCCGAGGGGGAACTCGCCCTCTACCAGGCCGCAGTGTATCTCGCCTGTGCGCCCAAGAGCAACGCGCTGTACCTCGCCGAAAAAAAGGTCCGCGACCTGATCAAAAAGACCGGCACGCCGCAGGTGCCTTTGTATCTGCGCAATGCACCGACGAAGCTGATGAAGGAGATGGGGTATGGAAAAGGGTATATCTATGCCCATGATGATCCCCACGGCGCCCTTCTCATGAACTATTTCCCTGAGGGCGTCGAAGAAGTGAGGCTGTATATACCCAGGGATGTCGGGTTTGAAAAACGGGTTAAGGAGATCATGAATGCTCGAAAAAAGGCTGCTGCAAATCGGGCAGGACCGTATCGCAAGACTTCTTGAGGCAGGGGCGCCGTTCATCTCCCGACAGGCAGTGGAAAGGGATCTGGATATTACCGATATTGCACTGGTGAATGAGCTGATCGAAGGGAAACACCTGTATCAAGACCCCCCCTGGAGGACGTGGAGCCTGCAGAGGTTATCCCGGCCTCCTTTGACGCCACCGCTCAGAGGACAATACCGGAGGCATGGCGAAGAGCTCCTCAGGAGAGGCACCGTCGCAGCGCTTGTCGTTGCAGGCGGCCAGGGCTCCCGTCTGGGAATCGATGCACCCAAGGGAGTGGTTGGAGTAAGCCCTGTCCGGTCCAAGAGCCTTTTCCAGATCCATGCGGAAAAAGTCCTGCCCTCTCGCGGAAATATTCCCGGGCCATTCCCTTGTTCATCATGACATCACGGGAAAATGACGAGGACACGCGTTCGTTCTTTGACGAACACTCCTTTTTCGGGCTTGATGAGAAGAGTCTTTTTCTTCGTCCAGGGCATGCTCCCCTCCGTTACCGAGGAAGGGGCTCATCATCTCAAAAGACGGCGGGCTGTTCATGAATCCCGACGGCCATGGCGGCACGCTGTCCGCCCTCAAGAAGAACGGGTGCCTGGACATCATGGAGAGCAAAGGCATCGAGGAGATCTTCTTCTTCCAGGTGGACAACCCCCTCGTGTCGGTGTGCGACCCCCTCTTCATCGGCCTCCATGCCATGAAGGGTTCAGACATGTCCTCCAAGGTGGTAAGGAAGAGGGACTTCGATGAAAAGGTCGGGGTCATCGCGAAGGTAAGCGGGAAAGCACGGGTGATCGAATACAGCGACATGAGCGACGCGATGCGCTTTGCAACCGAGGACAGGGGCCAGATGATCTACTGGGCCGGGTCCATCGCGATCCATATGATCAGGCGGGATTTCGTCGAATCGCTCACCGGAACCGACCTGAGGCTCCCTTTCCACCGGGCGGCCAAGGCCATCTCCGCCCTGGACCCAGGAAACCCCGCGGAGGTGAAGGGCGTCAAGTTCGAAACCTTCATCTTCGATGCCCTCCCATGGCAGGATACTCCGTTTCCATGGAGGTGATCAGGGAGGATGAGTTCGCCCCGGTGAAAAACAAGACGGGAGAAGATTCCCTGGAAAGCTCGAAGGCGATGCAGAGCCTCTGCACAAGAGCTGGCTTGAGGATCTCGGCATCGAAGTGGATGAGGAGAGCCTTGTGGAGATCAGCCCGCTCTTCGCCCTGGAAAAAGACGATCTGAAAGCGCACGTTGAAAACCTGCCCAAGAAAATAGTAAAGGATATGTATATCGGTTGATAGGAGGAACTCCCATTAAGAGCTCCATAAAGAGACATACCATCACCATTAAAGAGACCGGATGGGAAATACTCATCTGGATGGGAAGCTTCATCGTGCTGGGCTTTGTGGTCCTCTTTGCCATGTATTCCTACCGGAGCGTGGAGCGGGAAATGGCCCAGCAGTTCAACCGTGAGCAGGGGCTGCTCGCCCAGCAGACCGCCATGGGCATCGAGCAGTACATGCACGACATCACCAACATCCTCAACCTGACCATCCACATCAAGTCCGTTGCCGATGGCAACCCGGCAGCCATCAAGGTCGCCCTGGAAAATGCCTACCTGTCGCTGAAGAACAAGGTGACCTTCGTCTTCTGGGAAAATTCCGAAGGGGTCATGACCTACCATTACCCGGAAAACGTCCTTCCCGGGCTCGAAGGCAAAGACTTCAGCTTCCGGACCTATTTCCGGGTAGGCAAGGAACTCGGCGTCCCCTTCGTATCCGATATCATCACGGTTGGAGGCGAGAAGAACAAGGATATACCAGGCCGTTTCGAAACCTTCATCATCTCTTTCCCCCTCAAAGAGCGAAAATGACCGGTTCCACGGGGTGATCGGCTGCGCCATCGACCTGGCGAATATCACTGCCCATTACGTCGCGCCCATCAGGCCATCGGAGACCGGATATGCATGGCTTATGGACGAGACAGGCACGATCCTCTACCATCCGAATCCCCAGTGGGTTGGAATGAACCTCTATGACATCGTGCTGAAGATGGAGAAACAGGGATACAGCATTTCGGGCATCCAGACCGTCAGGCGGGCCATGGAGCTCAAGAACGACGGCATGTACGAATTCACCTTCCCCCACTACCCGAATCTCAAGCCGGTGAAAAAGCTCTTCGCCTTCTCTTCCGTCCATTTTCTGAACCGCAGATGGGTCACCGTGGCCACCTCGCCCTACAGCGAGGTTATCTACCTCATGTCCGACACCTTCAGAAACGCCCTGCTCTTGGGATCGGTAAGCATCGGATTCGTGCATCATCGCCACGCTGGTCCCTGCTGCGCATCAACAAGGCGCGGCTCACGGCATCGGAGCGCAACAAGTGGGCGGAACGGGTCCTGGTAGCGCACAAAAGGCTGGAATCCATCTTCATGGTGTCCCCACTACCTTGCAATGTCGATTCCGCCTTTTTGCTGGATGTAAACGAGCGTCTGTGCGATCTCTATGGGAAAAAACGCGAGGACGTCATCGACAAACACTGCTCGCTGGACTTTCCTGAAAGCGAGCGCATGTGCTACTCGAGCATTGGAAAGCTGCTTCAAGACAGGACAGATCGTCACCGAGAGGGACACGAGAGTGGATATCCATGGCAAGCCCGCCTTTGACATCAGCGCTATCCCCCTCTTCGACAACAAGGGCGAGGTCGACAATGTGGTGCAGTATGCCGTTGATATTACGGACAAGAAAGCCCTGACGGAAAAGCTCATCCAGGCGGAAAAACTCGCCGCCGTGGGGCAGATGTCCGCCCATGTGGCCCACGAGATCCGCAACCCCCTCACGTCGGTACTCCTCCACTCCGAGCTCCTGGAAGACGAGATCAAGGAGCACGGGGACAAACAAGGAAGCCCAGGAGCTCATCAGCGTTATCCGAAATCCGAGATCGAGCAGGTCTCCCAGATTACCGGAGGAATACCTTTCCTGATGCGAGACTGCCCCTTCCCAAAAAGCAGCTCGTAGACCCCGCGGTACAAGCGAATTCTCGGGTCGTATCCATGTTGATGCCCGAACTGAAAAAGAAGGATATTGAGGCTCAGGTCAAAGTGCTCGGAAAAACTGCCGAAGATCATGAATAAGATCGTGGACAATTCAAGCAGTTTCTGATAAATCTAGTCAAGAATGCCGAAGATGCAATGCCCCGGGAGGGAATCTTGAAATATTCCTCATGGGAATTAAGGACAATTTTCTGCTGCTTGTTAAAAAACAGGGTATGGTTTCCCCAGGAGCTTACAAGGAGGATATTTGACCCTTATTTCACCCAAAGGACAATGGAACCGGTCTGGGCCTGGCCCTGGTCCAGGCCGATGCACAGACGGATGGGTAAATGCGGAGAGCCAGAAAGGCACGGGTTCTACCTTCATCTTCCATACCCATTCCCGCGGCAGCACATTCCAAGGAAGAGGTACGCGCACAATGGAAAAAAGCTTTCCCTCATTGCAAACTTGATTCTTGTACTCCCGGCAACCATGTACGCAGCCGCCTGCAATGACCCCGCGCGCTGGAAGCCCGCAGCCTCCTTTCGGATGGTATGCATGGAGTCCTGAAGCATTTTAGGGGCTGGTCGCACCAGAATCCGGTTTGCGCGCCGAGTATCAGATGGATATCCTCGAGGATCAGGCGAGAAAAGCAGAAGCACTCATCAATGAAAAAAAGCAGGCATATTCCGGAACGAACTTTGCTGGTTTTCAATGCTGGGAATTACCATCCATTCCAGCCAGGCAGCCATAAACCCCTCAACATCCGCACTCGGTGTTGTTTTTTCCGCGGTAAAGAACATCACCGAGTGCGGATGTTGAGGGGTTTATGGCTGCCTGGCTGGAATGGATGGTAATTTCCAGCATTGAAAGATAGTTCTTGCGAATCTCGGCAACCTTTCCGGAATATGCCTGCTTTTTTTCATTGATGAGTGTTTCTGCTTTTCTCGCCTGATCTTCGAGGATATCCATCTGATACTCGGCGCGCAGTTTGCGGAACTCTACATCGGACTGGCCCCTGAAATGCTTCAGGACTGCAGTCGTACCACCCGAAAGGAGACAAGCTTCCGTCACTTCCGGCGGCAGGATGCATTGCAGGCGGGCTGCGTACGTGGTTGCCGGGAGTACAAGAATCAATAGTGCAATGAGGGAAAGCTTTTTCATTGTGCGAGTACCTCTTCCTTGGAATATCCTTCCACGGGAATGGGTATGGAGAAGATGAAGGTAGACCCCGTACCTTTCTGGCTCTCCACGTCTACCCATCCGTCATGTGCGCCGGCTATGTATTGGACAAGCGCCAGGCCCAGACCGGTCCCATTGTCCTTTGTAGTGAAATACGGGTCAAATATTCTCCTCGTGAGCTCCTGGGGGATACCATACCCTGTATCCTTGACCAGCAGCAAAAAGTTATCCTTAATTCCCATGAGGGCTACTTCCAGACTCCCTCCCGAGGGCATTGCATCTTCGGCATTCTTGATCAAATTTATCAGAAGCTGCTTGAATTGTCCACGATCTATCATGATCTTCGGCAGCTTTTCCGAGCACTTGACCTCAACCTCGATATTCCTTCTTTTCAGTTCGGGCATCAACATGGATACGACCGAATTCGCTTCTGCCGCGGGGTCCACGAGCTGCTTTTTGGGAAGGGGCAGTCTCGCATAGGAAAGGTATTCCTCCGTAATCTGGGAGAGCCTGTCGATCTCGTTGCGGATAACACTGATGAGCTCCTGGGCTTCCTTGTTGTCCCCGTGCTCCTTGATCTCGTCTTCCAGGAGCTCGGAGTGGAGGAGTACCGACGTGAGAGGGTTGCGGATCTCGTGGGCCACATGGGCGGACATCTGCCCCACAGCGGCGAGTTTTTCCGCCTGGATGAGCTTTTCCGTCAGGGCTTTCTTGTCCGTAATATCAACGGCATACTGCACCACATTGTCGACCTCGCCCTTGTTGTCAAAGAGGGGGATGGCGCTGATGTCAAAGAAGTAGGGCTTGCCGTGGATATCCACTCTCGTGTCCCTCTCGGTGACGATCTGTCCTGTCTTGAAGCAGCTTTCCACAATGCTCGAGTGGCACATGCGCTCGCTTTCAGGAAAGTCCAGCGAGCAGTGTTTGTCGATGACGTCCTCGCGTTTTTTCCCATAGAGATCGCACAGACGCTGGTTTACATCCACAACGAAAAAGGCGGAATCGATCATGGCAAGGTAGTGGGGGACGCCATTGAAGATGGTTTCCAGCCTTTTGTGCGCTACCAGGACCCGTTCCGCCCACTTGTTGCGCTCCGATGCCGTGGCCCGCGCCTTGTTGATGCGCAGCAGGACCAGCGTGGCGATGATGACGAATCCGATGCTTACCGATCCCAAGAGCAGGGCGTTTCTGAAGGTGTCGGACATGAGGTAGATAACCTCGCTGTAGGGCGAGGTGGCCACGGTGACCCATCTGCGGTTCAGAAAATGGACGGAAGAGAAGGCGATGAGCTTTTTCACCGGCTTGAGATTCGGGTAGTGGGGGAAGGTGAATTCGTACATGCCGTCGTTCTTGAGCTCCATGGCCCGCCTGACGGTCTGGATGCCCGAAATGCTGTATCCCTGTTTCTCCATCTTCAGCACGATGTCATAGAGGTTCATTCCAACCCACTGGGGATTCGGATGGTAAAGGATCGTCCCTGTCTCGTCCATAAGCCATGCATATCCGGTCTCCGATGGCCTGATGGGCGCCACGTAATGGGCAGTGATATTCGCCAGGTCGATGGCGCAACCGATCACCCCGTGGAACCGGTCATTTTCGTCTTTGAGGGGGAAAGAGATGATGAAGGTTTCGAAACGGCCTGGTATATCCTTGTTCTTCTCGCCTCCAACCGTGATGACATCGGATACGAAGGGGACCCCGAGTTCCTTGCCTACCCGGAAGTACGTCCGGAAGCTGAAGTCTTTTCCTTCGAGACCGGGAAGGATATTTTCCGGGTAATGGTAGGTCATGACCCCTTGGGAATTTTCCCAGAACACGAAGGTCACCTTATTCTTGAGCGATAGGTAGGCATTATCGAGGGCGATCTTTATGGCTTCCGGGTCGCCATCGGCTACTGATTTGATGTGGATGGTCAGGTTGAGGATGTTGGTAATGTCGTGCATGTACTGCTCGATGCCCATGGCGGTCTGCTGGGCGAGCAGCCCCTGCTCCCGGTTGAACTGCTGTGCCATTTCCCGCTCCACGCTTCGGTAGGAATACATGGCAAAGAGGACCACAAAACCCAGAACGATAAAGCTTCCCATCCAGATGAGTATTTCCCATCCCGTCTCTTTAATGGTGATGGTATGCCGCTTTATGGAGTTCTTAATGGGAGTTCCTCCTGTCAACCGATATACGTATCTTCTACTATTTTCTTGGGTAAATGTTCAACGTGCGCTTTCAGATCATCTTTTGAAAGGGCAAAGAGCGGGCTGATTTCCACAAGGCTCTCCCCCTGTACTTCGATGCCGAGATCCTCAAGCCAGCTTTTATGCAGACGGCTCTGCATCGCAAGAGAACTTTCCAGGGAATCTTCTCCCGCCTTGTTCTTCACCGGGGCGAATTCATGCTCCCTGATCACCTCCATGGAGACGCAGTTTTTTGCCAGGGGCAGGGCATCGAAGATGAATGTTTCAAACTTGATTCCCTTCACATCGGCGGGGTTTCCTTGGGAATCCAGGGCGGAAATCGACTTGACCGCCCGGTGGAAAGGAAGCCTCAGCCCGGTTCCGGTGAGCGTTTCGACAAAATCCCGCCTGATCATATGAATCGCTATGGACCCGGGCCAGTAGATCATCTCACCCCTGTCATCGGTTGCATAGCGCATGGAATCGCTCATGTCGCTGTATTCGATCACCCGTACTTTCCCGCCGACCTTCGCGATGACGCCGACCTTTTCATCGAAATCCCTTTTTCTTACAACCTTTGAAGACATGTCTGAAGCCTTCATGGCATGGAGGCCTATGAAGAGGGGGTCGCATACCGATACGAGGGGATTGTCCACCTGGAAAAAGAAGATCTCCTCGATGCCTCTGCTTTTCATGATCTCCAGGCACCCGTTCTTCCTGAGGGCGGTCAGTGTACCTCCATGGCCGTCGGGATTCATGAACAGACCGCCGTCTTTTGAGATGATGAAGCCCCTTTCCTCGGTAACGGAGGGAAGCATGCCCTGGACAAAGAAAAAGACGTTCTTCTCATCAAGGCCGAAAAAGGAATGTTCGGCAAAGAACGAACGCGTGTCTTCGTCATTTTCCCGTGATGTCATGATGAACAAGGGAATGGGCCTGGAATATTTCCGCGAGAGGGCGAGTACTTTTTCCGCATGTATCTGGAAAAGGCTCTTGGAACGGACAGGGCTTACTCCAACCACTCCCTTGGGTGCATTGATTCCCAGACGGGAGCCCTGGCCGCCTGCAACGACAAGCGCTGCGACGGCGCCTCTCCTGAGGAGGTCTTCGCCATGCCCGCGGTATTGTCCTGCTGCAGCGGTGGCGTCAAAGGAGGCCGGGATCACCTCTGCGGGCTCCACATCCTCAAGGGGGGGGTCCTGATACAGGTGTTTCCCTTCCATCAGCTCATTCACCAGTGCAATATCGGTAATATCCAGATCCCTCTCCACTGCCTGTCCGGATATGAACGGCGCCCCTGCCTCAAGAAGTCTTGCGATACGGTCCTGCCCGATTTGCAGCAGCCTTTTTTCGAGCATTCATGATCTCCTTAACCCGTTTTTCAAACCCGACATCCCTGGGTATATACAGCCTCACTTCTTCGACGCCCTCAGGGAAATAGTTCATGAGAAGGGCGCCGTGGGGATCATCATGGGCATAGATATACCCTTTTCCATACCCCATCTCCTTCATCAGCTTCGTCGGTGCATTGCGCAGATACAAAGGCACCTGCGGCGTGCCGGTCTTTTTGATCAGGTCGCGGACCTTTTTTTCGGCGAGGTACAGCGCGTTGCTCTTGGGCGCACAGGCGAGATACACTGCGGCCTGGTAGAGGGCGAGTTCCCCCTCGGGGGACCCCAGCGTGGTGAACGCGTCTTTAGCCGAGATCACCATGCGCAGTGCATTTGGCTCAGCCATGCCGATGTCTTCCGAGGCTATCCTGATCATCCGCCTCAGGATGAAGAGCCTGTCTTCGCCGCCTTCGAGCATCCTGCCCAGCCAATAGATGCTTGCATGGATGTCGCTTGCCCGCACGCTCTTATGGAAGGCGGATATAATATCGTAGTGCTTTTCACCGGTCTTGTCGTGATAAAACGGCCTCTCCAGAAGGGAGCTTAAGTCCTGGATCTCGATCTGCTCTTTCTCTATGGTGGTCAGGGCCAGTTCGAGAAGGTTGAGTGCTGCCCGCGCATCTCCGTCAGCGGCATGGGAAAGGGCCTTTATGCTTTTCTCCGAGACGGTCTTGTTCTGGGATCTCAGGCTCTCGTCGGACAGAACCGCCCGATTCAGAATCCTTTCGATGTCTGCGGCATTGAGCGGATGGAACATGACAACCTGAAGCCGCGAGAGCAACGGCGAGGTGATGGAGAAGGACGGGTTCTCCGTTGTCGCACCGATCAGGATGATGTCTCCCCGTTCAACGAAAGGGAGCAGGGCATCCTGCTGGATCCGGTTGAACCGGTGTATTTCATCGATGAAAACGATGGGCTGGGAGGCCGCTTTTTCAGAATCCTTCGTAACCCGCTTTATATCCTGAACCCCGCTGGTGACCGCGCTGACCGAAAAGTACGAATCCGGGTGGAGCATCTCAATGATGTGCGCCACGCTGCTCTTCCCTGTTCCGGGAGGTCCCCAGAGTATGACCGAGCGAAGGTTTCCAGCGATGAAGCTGTCGATAAACTGCCTTGCCTCGTCCTGCCCGATGAGCTCATCGATGCAATGGGGCCTGATCCTGTATGCAAGAGGAGGGATGTGCTTTTCCATACACCTAGCTATAGCATAAAAACCGGCCAGAGAAAAAATTTTATAAAAAATTAAAAAGAAGGGTTAAGTAAACCCAAGTCGGGTCGATACAAAGTAATAGGTTCTTCAAGATTCATTCCCCGTAGAACCTCCTCATATGTTCGCAGGTCTAACCGACCTGCTTTTTTTTTGGAAAAAACCAAAGAAGCCATTTTCGGGTAGCAGTAAAACATCCATTCTCTGCCCGATCGGGGTTCGGTGAAGTGGCCTTCAAAGGAGAAGAGCTTTTATCTATACGATATCATTTGAAATTTAATTAAAAACCCTGGAAATCTTTCCTTGACATTTCCTTTTGATACATTATAGAAGACTCATGTGACGCGGGGTGGAGCAGCCTGGTAGCTCGTTGGGCTCATAACCCAAAGGTCGGAGGTTCAAATCCTCCCCCCGCTACCAGCTTTCATCCGAGGTATTTCCTGGCAGCCCATTTCATTTTTTCCGCCGCTTCTTCATCACTGGAATGAGATGTCATAGGTGTTCTTGTTCCCGTCATAGCATGTCCCGCACCCGATCATCTTCATGTCACCCATTTCCTTTGACTTGAACTCGGCGGTGATATCGCACTCGAGGAATCGCTTTTCCTTGTTCCCCAGCTGTGCCTTTCCGGAAAACTGCTGCAGGGGGATATTATCGAGCTTTATGACGGGTTTCTTTTCGTCTGTGGTAATCATGATAAAAGACCGGTAAGGTCTCCATAGGGAGTGCCGGGGAACGTGATCGAGCCTATCTGATACTCGGCATCGAAACTCAATCCCCCATAGTATATGCGTCCGTCATGGTCGACCAGCATGGCTTCGCTGCTCAATTTGCAGCTGGTAAGAGCGGTAAGGAGCAGGCACAGCACAACGATGCGGATGGTATTCACCTTCTTTCCTCCTCATGGGGATATCAACAAAGACTTCCAAGTGCAATCAGATGGTATAAAATATCCATTTTGTCAATCCTGTTTAAAATTAAGGCATGTTCAATGATGGTCCTTGTCTTTCGGGTATGGTCGTCCCGATAATGATATTTTATTCAAGATAGTGTCATAAATGATCGAATATATTGACTGTAAAGTATATGTGGTTATTTTAAAGGTAATGCGGTCGATAAAACAGAACCTTGTGGGGGTTTTGGGGTGACAGGAAATCAATCCTGCGAAGATCTGCAGACGAGGGTGGACGAGTTACAAACCGAGCTTGAGAGATATAAAGAGAAGGAACTTGATCTCCTCGAGCTGGAGGAAAAGTACCGGCTTTATTTTGAAAAGTCCACGGATGTCATGTTTTCCATCAGTTCAGAGGGCGAGATCCTGAGTGTTTCACCCAGCGTCGAGAAGATGCTTGGGTACAAGCCCGAAGAGCTTATTTCGGGCAAGATCTACGAGATGGGCATCCTGCAGCCGGCCTCCTTGAACAAGGCATTGATCCTTCTCGGACATATCAGCGAAGGCGGCCAGGTCGACCCTGAACAGTATGAATTCATCGCCAAGGACGGGACCCGTCGTGTCGGCACCGTTACCAGCGTTTCCCTCGTGCGGCATGGAAAGATGTCTTCTATCGTTGCGGTGGGACGTGACGTAACGGAGAGCGTAAAGGCCACGGAGTGCATCTCTGAGATCAACGAGCAGATCAATACGCTGCTCCAGGCGATACCCGATATCGTTTACTTCAAGGATGCGGCAGGCCGGAACATCTCGGTGAACAAGTCTTTCGAGCTCTTTGCAGGGCTTCCCAAGGACAAAATCGAAGGCAGAACCGATGGGGAGATCTTTCTTCCGGAGTTCGCCTCGAGGCAGAAGATGACCGATGAGCCGTAATCAGGGGCGGCAAAACCGTTCACCTGGAGGAATATTTCCAGAAGCCCGACGGGAGCCGGATTTTTTTCGACACTATAAAGGCGCCTATCTGCGACAAAACGGGAAACGTCATAGGTCTCGTGGGGGTTAGCCGTGATATCACCGACCGCAAACAGGCCGAAGTATACTTGCGGCAGAGTGAAGAAAGATACCGTTCTTTCGTCGAAAGCACTTTTTTCGGATTTGCCATTTTCGAGATACCTACCGCCCAGTTCATCCTCATCAATGAAGTGGCGTGCCGGATGTTCGGATATACCATGTCGGAAACGCAGGAGATATTGGTATGGGATGTAATACACCCGACGAGCACGAGAATCTGAAAAACCGGGTGGCTTCCAAGATCAGCAGTAGGATCCCTTACTCTTCCCCCGAGACATACACCGGAGTAAGGAAGGATGGGTCATTCATCAGGGTCCAGGTAAATGCGGCGCCGGTACCGTATATGGGCAGGACTGCCATGCAGGTCGTGTTCATCGATGTAACCGAAACGGAACATCTCGAAAAGCAGTTCCAGCAGGCGCAGCGCATGGAGGCCGTAGGGACCCTGGCCGGAGGCATTGCCCATGATTTCAATAATCTGCTTATGGGGGTTCTGGGGAACATCTCTCCGATCCTGATGGGGAAGAAGGGCGGAGAGGAAGATTACGAGCGGTTGAAGAACATCGAGCGATATGTACTCAGGGGTTCCCAACTGACCAAGCGGCTCCTGGGATTTGCCCGTGGCGGCAAGTATGAGGTCAGGGTAACGGATTTAGGCGAGTATGTGGAAAGGAGCCTGGATATGTTCGCCCGGACCAAGAAGGAAATCCGGACGCACTACAAGGTGGAAGAAGGATTATGGACTGTTGAAGTCGACCATGGACAGATGGAGCAGGTGCTTCTGAATCTGTTCGTGAATGCATGGCAGGCGATGCCCGACGGCGGCGAACTGTTCGTTGAGTGCAGGAATGAGGTGCTGACAGACGGAATCGTGGGGCCGCATGCATTGAAATCGGGCAGGTTTGTGCAGCTCGATGTAAAGGATACAGGCATCGGCATGGATGAAGCAACACGGGTAAGGATCTTCGACCCGTTCTTCACGACCAAGGAACGGGGCATCGGCACCGGCCTGGGCCTGGCATCCGTATATGGGATCCTCAAGAACCACGGCGGTTTCGTCACGGTTGAGAGTGAGACCGGCGCGGGTTCTTCATTTCACATCTACCTGCCTGCGAGTACCAGGGAGCCCGAATATGAACGGGAAGTTGAGAATGAGGTAAAGGAAGGCGCCGAAACCGTACTCCTGGTCGATGATGAGGAGATGGTTGTCGATGTGGGGACAGACATGCTCCGGAGCATGGGATACACGGTTCTGAGCGCACACAGCGGAGAGGATGCCCTGGCGTTGTATCAGAAGCACATGAGCGAAATAGGGCTGGTGATATTGGATATGATCATGCCCGGTATGGGCGGGTTAAAGACATACGAGAGGCTCAAAGAGCTCGATCCGGGGGTGAAGGTTCTTTTGTCGAGCGGATACAGCCGTGACGGACAGGCTGAAGAGATCCTGACGAGGGGATGCAACGGCTTTATCCAGAAGCCTTTCAGCCTGCAGGATCTTTCCTTGAAAATAAGGGAGATCATAGACCTTTCATGCATTGCTTCAGGCGTTCCCGAGTGAAAAACTGAACAAAACCTGCCGAATTGACCCTTACGGTGAAGCTTATCTGACGATGCCCTTCATGAGGGGAAGCCGTGTATTCCAAAAAGATTCCTCACGGCTCCGGAAAAGGAATGTCCCCTGTGCAAAATTTCATACAATAAATTCGTTTTGCTATGTCACAAGACGATCATCTCATGAACACTTCAGAATAACACCGTTTTAAAGCCCCCTTTTTCTAACCTGATGCCTGCACAGGAGACAGATAAATCATACCCTTATAAGCCCCGGCGGATCAAGAATTTTTCTGGCTCCTTCGCAGTCCTGAATATCCTGGTGATACTGCTGCAGCGGTTTGACCGTATCCTTTCCGTGCCGGAAGGCGTCGATTCCCTTGGCCGCCGCAACGGCTGCGGACAGCGTGGTGATGTAGGGGATCTTGAACCGGATGGCCGCCTTGCGGATGTACGAGTCGTCGTGCTTGCTCAGCTTGCCGCTCGGGGTGTTGACGATGAGGTCGTACTCCTTGTTCTTGACGCCGTCCACGATGTTGGGCCTCCCCTCGTGCAGCTTGAGGACCATCTCCGAGGCGATGCCGTTCTCCTGGAGGAAGGCGTGCGTGTTCCGGGTCGACTTGATCTTGAAGCCGAGCTCGTTGAACAGCCTCGCCACCTCGAGCACCGCCGGACGCTCGCGCCTCGACACGGTGATGAGCACGGTCCCCTCCCGGGGCAGGAGCTGGGAGGCAGCTTCCGAGCCTTAAAGTAGGCCAGGCCGAACGACTCGGCCATGCCGAGCACCTCGCCGGTGGAGCGCATCTCCGGGCCTAAAAGCGGGTCCACCTCGGGGAACATGCTGAAGGGGAACACCGCCTCCTTCACGCCGTAATGCGTGATGTGGCCGTGCTTCAGGCCCAGTTCCGAGAGCTTTTTGCCCAGGATGACCTGCGTGGCAATCCGTGGCCATGGGGATATTGCACACCTTGGACACGAGCGGCACTGTGCGCGACGCCCGGGGGTTGGCCTCCAGCACGTACACCGTATCCTGTAGATGGCGTACTGCATGTTCATGAGCCCCACCACGCCCAGCTCGATGGCGATGGTTCGGGTATAGTCCGTGATGGTGTCCATGTGCCTGCGGGGGATGCTGATGGGCGGGATCACGCAGGCCGAGTCGCCCGAGTGCATGCCCGCATGCTCGATGTGCTCCATGACTGCGGGCACGAATGCCTCCACCCCGTCCGAGATCGCGTCGGCCTCGGCCTCGATGGCGTTCTCCAGGAACCTGTCGATGAGGATGGGCCGCTCCGGGGTCACATCGACGGCCGCCCGCACATACTCTCGCAGCATGTCCTCGTCGTGCACCACCTCCATGCCGCGGCCGCCGAGCACATACGAGGGCCGCACCATGAGCGGGTACCCGATTCGGTCCGCCACGGCCAGGGCCTGTTCGAGTGTGCTCGCCATGCCACACTCGGGCATGGGGATGCCGAGCTTGGCCATCATCTGCCCGAACTGGTCGCGGTCTTCTGCCAGATCGATGGTGAAAGGCGAGGTGCCCAGGATCTTCACCCCGGCGCTCTTCGAGCTCGTCGGCGATGTTCAGCGGCGTCTGGCCCCCGAACTGCACGATCACGCCCTCGGGCTTTTCCTTGTGGTAGATGCTCAGGACCTCTTCCACGGTCAGGGGTTCGAAGTAGAGCTTGTTCGAGGTGTCGTAGTCGGTGGACACCGTCTCGGGGTTGCAGTTCACCATGATGGACTCGTCGCCCATGTCCTTGAGCGCGAAGGCCGCATGCACGCAGCAGTAATCGAACTCGATGCCCTGGCCGATCCGGTTGGGGCCGCCGCCCAGCACCAGGATCTTTTTTTTCGCGCTCACCGGCTGTCGTCTGGCCGTTGTAATTGGAATAATAGTACTCGGCATTTTCCACGCCGCTGACCGGCACTGCCTCCCAGGACTCACCACGCCGAGGCCGAGACGCCGTTCCGGATTTCCTTCTCCGCTACGCCCAGGAGCCCGCGAGGTAGCGGTCGGCAAACCCGTCCTTCTTTGGCCTGCCGCGAGCAGGTCGCCGGGTATCTCCTGCCGCCTTTGCAGGCCAGTATTTTTTCTTCAACTTCAACCAGCTCCTTCATCTGCTCGATGAACCATCTCTTGATATGAGTCTTTTGTGCAGCTCCTAACCGATGCGCCTTTGCGCAGGGCCTCATACATGATGAACTGGCGCTCGCTCGAAGGCTCGCCCAGCATATCCAGCAGCGTCTTCAGGTCTTTTTCATGAAAATCCTTTGCGAACCCGAGCCCGTAGCGCCCGATCT
>CAVVYZ010000010.1:0-3397 GCA_963752595.1 uncultured delta proteobacterium | reverse complement strand
CGGATGCGGAAGAAGGAGTCAAAAAACTCTATCCTGAAGATTTCGAGCCGAATGAGAATGTGGCTGCACGTATTTTCCTGTCGGTCGGTCTCTATTCACCGGGACGTCTGGCCCCGAAGCTGTGCATGCCCTGGCTGGTGCAGGTCGCATCGAACGACCTGACCACTCCCTTGAAACCGGTCATTCGTGCTGCGATGAAGGCTCCGAAAAGTCAGCTCATCGTCTACAAGTGCGGCCACTTTGATGTGTACGTTCACCCGCGTTTCGAGCAGACAATAGGGGATCAGATCACATTCTTAAAAAATTGCCTGGAATAATGTAAAAAATGGACCCCCGGAATACTATCCGGTCTTGACTTGGGTCAAGGGCATCTCTTTTCTTCATTGGTATTATAATGAGCATATACCAATGAGGAGGTAATTCATGGAAAAGGCAATCCGGTTGATAGTTTCCGGTTTCGTTATATTAATGCTGGCACTCTTTGTCGCCGGCGACGTCCTGGCCCATTGCGACACGATGAGCGGCCCGGTTATCTCAGACGCACGCAAGGCCCTTGAAACGGGCAAGGTCGATTCCGTGCTCATCTGGGTGCAGGAGAAAGACGAGGGACAAATACGCCGTGCCTTCCAGGAGACGCTCAATGTCAGGAAGCTCGGACCCGAGGCGAAAGATCTCGCGGACAGGTATTTCTTCGAGACCCTGGTACGGATTCATCGTGCAGGAGAAGGGGCGCCTTATACCGGCATCAAGCCTGCAGGAACAGATCTCGGACCGGCTGTGAACGGGGCGGATAAAGCCCTTGAGACCGGTTCGGTTGAGCCGCTGGTAAAGCTGGTTAATGACGAGGTTGCACAGGGTATAAGGCAGAGGTACGAACGAGCTGCGGAACTCAAGAAACACGCGGCGCACTCCGTGGATGCGGGCCGTGCATATGTCGGCGCATATGTGCCCTTCGTGCATTATGTGGAGGCAATCTATGACACGGCCGCTTCAGCGGGCGGACATCATGAAGCGAACCAGGATAAGGAAGCTCCTGAACACAAGCACGCACAGTAAGAATATTCGCAATCGATGGAAGGCGGTTTTGGATTTACATCGATGCTCGTTTCCTTCGGAAGGGAATTCTCCGAAACCATACAAAAAAAATGACAGGGCAAGGTGGGGCAGGGCCAGTGATCCTGATATTCTCTTCAAGAGCCCTGCTTCGCTCTTCATGTGCCGAGGGGCCGGCCGGAAACTTTTATGAAAATTAGCTGCAAGGGGGCATTCGTGAAGAGCTCCCTGCACGTAAAAAGGCTTGCTTCGTCAGGCTATGATGAAGATAATACAAAAATGTGGGATCGAATGCAGGGTAAACGATCCATCCACAAAATCAGCTAAATAAGAGGGGAGAAGCATGAAGAAAATTCTATCGATCTCGATCCTGTTGTTCTTTATCGCGGTTACCGGGGCGTACGCCCAGTTCGGCGGGGGTGGCCGGCAGGGTCCGAAATTCTATGGCGATTTCAAGCCTGTTGTCGGCAGCTGGGCCGAATACCGGATGAACGCCAAGGGAGCGCCTTCAACCAAGATGAAAGTGGCCGTTGTGGGTAAAGAGGGGCCGAACTACTGGTATGAGACCGTCATGCAGGGCGAGATGCGCATGGTCACCAAGATGCTCGTTGCAGGGAACCCGAATGACCAGCAGAACCTCAAGCGGATGATCATGAAAACGGGCAACGAACAGGCCATGGAAATGCCTCTTTCCAGCATGGGCATGGGGAAGCAGCAGGGCAAAGCGCAGAAGCCCTCAGGCAAGTTCGTCGATAAGGGAATGGAAAAGGTCACGGTGCCCGCGGGTACCTTTACCGCGAAGCACATGCAGTACAAGGACGGCGCGGATGTCGTGGATGCCTGGGTGAGCGAGAAGGTGCCGCCGTACGGGCTCATCAAGTCCAAGGCAAAGGATTTCGAGATGGTGCTCCTGGGTTCCGGTACAGGCGCCAAGACACTGATAACCGAAACACCGAAAAAGTTCGAGATGCCGAAGATGCCTCAGGGCATGCCCCAAGGTATGATGCCGGGGATGGGCACTCCCCCGAAGTAATGAATCGCATCAGCCGGGGCATCCGGATACGCCCCGGCTGATGCCCTATTTTTTTATTCCGGCTTCATTCAGATGATATGGATACATCCAAACAACCTGTCCATAGATAACCTCACGCCATCTTTCATTCTTGAGATCCGGAAATTCTTTAGCTACCGTTCCATAATCTCTGCCCTAGTTATAGCCGGAGAGAGTGAGGTTCTCGCCACGCAAGGAGACCTCTCCTCCAGCAGTCTGCTTTAACTCCTTTGCGGTATTCCCTCGCATCCGGCATCTTTTTCTATGAGCTGCGCTATGACATGGAGGGGAAAACGGTGCGTACTCAACGGTGCATCATGCAAACGAGAATGCGAGAATGTCCGCACCTCGCCGGGAAGGCCGTTGAAATCGGCGGCATCGATGATGACGGTTTTAACGGGACATGCCTCCACGACACGGGAGAAGACTCGCTCGGGGCTATCGCCGGCATTAACGATGATACTATTGTCATGATCTGCCGGGAGATTTTCCGCTATGAAAACCCCGCCCCGTCGTCTCCCCGTAACATGTTCCCCACCAGGACATATACCGTCCGGCCTGCCTGGGCCGGGAGGAGTGCCTCTTGAAGCCCCCCGCACAATGCATAACAGGTTGCTTCACCTGTTTTGCATTCTTTATATGGTTCATCTCCGTATTCGTAACAAAATAAAATGCAGAGCTCCCGGAGGCTGATCCCTGCTCCGATCGAGGCGGCAAGGCCGACGCGGAGGGCTTCTCACGTGTCGCCGCCGCCCTTGGTATCCAGCGTCCCGCCGGTCACCAGCGCTGCGTAGTATGGCCCGCTGCCGCTGATCGGCCACATTGTCGGGTTCTTGCGGCCGGGCTCGTCCTTGACCGCCCCGTTGAACACCAGCTGGATGGGTGTCTCGCCTCGGTGGAAGTCCTCGTCTACTCCCAGTCCGTCATGCCGAAAGTGGGACTGCCGGGGTCGTAGTGGGTGGGGCGCGAGAGCCGGGAGACGAGGCGCAGGAAGCCCTCCCGCGAATCCTGGAGACCCATGGCGCGCATCGGCCCGTTGTTCGGTATCCAGAACCAGAACGAGGATTTCCTTGTGGTTCCACCCAGTTCCGGCACCTTCTCCAGCAGCACGACCTTGTCGCCCAGCCAACGGGCGAACAACGCAGACGTTATCCCGCCAGCTCCGCTGCCTACCACCCGATGTCCACGTCACCGTCGAAACGTTCGACGGTGACGGGCTGGGCCGATTCACGAGGAGCAATCTTGTACTGTTCAGGCATAGAAATCTCCTTTCCTAAACGTCAGCCGCCAGAC
>CAVVYZ010000009.1:0-364037 GCA_963752595.1 uncultured delta proteobacterium | reverse complement strand
AAAGAATTCAGGAGAAAAAACGGGGAGAAGAAAACAGGGGCAGATCCGTCACAATTACCACGGTAACAAAAAAGAAAATCGGATCACACTTTCGGCTATGGAAAGAGAGTCATCCGTTGTTGAGCAGCCGGTTAAAAGAGTGGCTCTCATCCCTCGGCATACAGTACACGAGCAAGCAGGGTGCACACCTTATGCTGTTTTTATCGTATCTTGCGGCCGCGTTCTTGCAACAGGGAAGGCATGAATATCATAGAACTTGACCTTTCGGCATATTCGGCAGTCAAGCCTGGAAACGCTGTTCACCTTCTTTTCATTCACCATTCGGTCGGAGGCCAGCTCATGGCAGACCGGGGCGGCGTGAGAGGTGAATCCAGCATCCTGAAGACGCATCCGAACGCGGGAGGCTTAAGGCCCCTGCTTGGGCGAAACAACTATGTTGTCCACGAAGCGGCATATGGCTCAAAGATCGGGGAGGGAACCGATATCTGCCACTGGAACCGGAAATTCCGTGACCACATGGAGAGAATCCTCAGGACCAGGTACCAGGATACGCTCTACACCGACAGCACCAGAAACAAGGTGGTGATGTTCCAGCCCGGTGATTTCAGCAACTGGATCGAGGCTGACGGGACTGAGCCCGGCAACCCGGACTCCACCGAGAAAACCGTTGCCGACTATAAGGCTGCATACCGGTCCCTGCTGGAATATTTCCGGAAGGAGCCCCAAACGCTGTTCATTGCAGTCACTGCCCCCCCGATCGTTAAGCCGGAACCGGCCCAGGGGATTTTCCGGCGTATTCTCGGCAAGTCGGGCCAGGACCAGGCCGATGAGACCGGAAAGAGGGCCCGGTCTTTCAACAACTGGCTTAAAAACATCCACTCCGGATGGCTGAAAAATTACCCCTTACGGAATGTGGTTGCCTTTGACTATTATAATGTTCTCACCTTTTGCGGGGCCTCCAACTGGCTCAGGTATCCATCTGGCAACGCGAAAGACAGCCTTCCCAATGCAGAAGGCAACGCAAAAGCAGCACAAGATTTTATCCCATTCATCAACAGGGCTATGAACCGGATGGGTAAGCAGGTCAGCAATTTCTATGTCAGCGGACAGGAGGCCTGTGCCCTCTAGGAAGCTGCCCTGCCTATGCCTTTTATTTCCACTCCCTCTCGTCAACGAGCAGCTTGGCGCCATCCGGAATGCTGCCGGGACTGACGAAATCCACCTGGTCTATCCTCACGGTACAGATTTCCTGGAAAATCTTCTCGAAGCGGGACGTAAGGCCGGCAGTGTCGATGCCGGATCCTTTCGTATCTACCCTGGCCGTCAGTATGTCCTTGTGGCCCGACCGGGTGATGACGAGCTGGACAGCTATGCCGGGGAAACTCTCGGTTACCTTCTTCACCTGGCTCGGCGCCACGAACATGCCCCGGACCTTCACCGCATCCCCCACCCGGCCTGCGATCCCGGAGAGCCTGTACGAGGTCCTGCCGCAGGAGCAGGGCTCCTCAATGAGGCTGGAAAGGTCGCCGGTGCCGAAGCGGAAGAGGAAGAAGATGTGGTTCAGCCTGGTTACCACCACCTCGCCCAGCTCGCCGGGCTTCACGCTGCTCCCGGTGGCCGGGTCCACGATCTCCACGATGATTTCTTCGCAGATGTGCCAGCCCTTCTTTTCCGGGCACTCGTAGGCCACGTCCCCCACCTCGGTGGCGCCGTACATCTGGTAGGTGTCGATGCCGAACTCGGTCTCGAAGCGCTGCCGCAAGCGAAGGCAGGAGCGGTTCTGCCGCAAAGCACGCGCGACTCGACCCGGAAGTCCTTTGCAAAGTCGAAGCCCATCTCCCGCGCCTTTTCGATGATGGCCATGAGGAAGCTCGGGGTGCCGGTATAGCCGGTGACGCTCAGATCCTTTATGAGCTGGACCTGCTGCTGGGTGGCCGAGGCGCCGGAGGGCACCACCGTGGCGCCCACCTGGTTCAGCCCGCCGTGGAAGGTGAGCCCTGCAGCCACCATGTGATAGGAGAAGGCGTTCAGCACGATATCGCCTTTGCCGAACCCTGCGGCCTTGTATGCCCTTGCCCAGAGCGGATCGTCGGAGCCGAGGTGCGGCTCGTACACCGGGCCGGGAGAGGTGAAGATGCGCTCGATGGGGCTTCGGGTCGGCCAGTCCGCCGAAGGGCGGCTCTTCGGCCTCAATCTCCACGAGTCTGTTCCCGGTTGATGACCGGGAGCTTGGCGAGGTCCTTTACGGTCCGTATATCGGAGGGTTTAAGCCCGCGATCGTCAAACATTGCCCTGAGCCTGGCGGAGCGCTCATAGCCGAGCCGCACCATTTCGAGCGAGCCGGTTATCCTGATATGCTCTCACGCTCCGGCTGGGTCATGGTTTCGAGATCGTCGAGATATGTACTCATAGATCGCCCCCTTTTTTAATGCCTTCGCCGCCCGGCAAAATGGCGGGAGATTCTATCAAGTTACCTTCACGCTGAAGAAAAGGCAGTTATACGTTCAGCTTACAGCCATCTCTTCCGCCGCTTGTAGGATTTCACGTCCCGGTACGACCGGGTGCGCCGCCAGCGCCGACTCCCAGGTAGAACTCCTTCACGTCCGGGTTCTCCTTCAGGCCTCTGCCTCGCCCTCCATCACGATCTTGCCGTTCTCCATGACATAGCCGTAAGTGGGCGATCTGCAGCGCCATGTTGGCGTTCTGCTCCACGAGGATGATGGTGGTGCCCTGCTCCTCGTTGATCCGCCTGATGATCCGGAAGATCTCCTTACCACCAGGGGCGCCAGGCCCAGGGACGGCTCGTCCAGCAGGAGCAGCTTGGGGTGGGCCATGAGCGCCCTGCCCATGACCACCATCTGCAGCTCGCCGCCGCTGCAGTAGCCGGCCATGGTCTTCCTGCGCTTCGTGAGGGCGGGGAAGTAGTGGTACACGAGCTCCAGGTCTTTCTTGTAGGGCTTTGTCCAGCGCGTCGCGGTGCCGACCTTCAGGTTCTCCTCGATGGTGAGATACTTGAAGGGCTGCCTGCCTTCCAGCACCTGGATGATGCCCAGCCGCGTGATCTCTTCCGGGGACAGGTTCTGGATGTGATGGTCGTTGTAGATGATCCCGCCGTCCGTCACCTTGCCGTTCTCGGGCTTCAGCAGGCCCGGAGATGGCCTTCAGGGTCGTGGTCTTGCCCGCGCCGTTGCTGCCCAGGAAGCGAGACGATCCGTCCCCTGGGCACCTTGAGGGAGACCCCTTTGAGCACCTGGATGACGTCGGAGTAGACCACGCTGATGTTGTTGAGCTGGAGCAGGATTTCGGTCTTCACGTTTTCCATGACTTTTCCCTTCAGTAGGAGAACGGCCAGAGCCTGAAGGTGGACCGGACGATCCGCCACAGCTCGGCAAGCCCCTTGGGCTCGAAGAGGATGAACAGGACGATGGCCAGGCCGAAGGCAAACTCGCGCAGAGATGCCATATTGAGCCCGAACCCGCTCAAGGCCGCCAAGTTCATCATGGCATCCGTGGCGAAGCGCAGAGACCTCGTTGAGGCCGGTGATGAAGACCGCACCGAAGATCGAGCCCGGGATGCTGCCCAGGCCGCCGATGATGACCATGGCGATGTATTCCACGGACAGGCCCAAGCGTGAAGGGCTCGGTGGAGATGCTCCGCATGTAGTATGCCCAGAGCGCCCCGGCGAACCCTGCATAGAAGGAGCTGATGGCAAAGGAGAGCAGCTTGTAGAAGAAGATGGGGATGCCCATGCCCTCGGCCGCCCGGTCGTTGTCCCGGATGGCGATGAAGGCCCTGCCGTAGCGGGTGCGCATAAGGTTCGACGCCACGAGGGTAACACAGGTGAGGCAGACGAAGATCACGTAGAAGAATCGGAGGTCCGAGTTGATCTCGAACCCGAACAGGCTTGCTCTGGGCAGCATGATGCCCATGGTCCCCTTGGTGAGGCTGTCCCAGTGCACCAGGATGTACTCGATGATGAACTGGCCCGCCAGGGTGGCGATGGTGAGGTAGAGGCCCTTGAGTCTGCCCGAGGGGATGCCGAAGATCATGCCCACGAAGGCGGTGACGAGCCCGGCCGCAGGCACGGCAGCCCAGAAGGGCATGCCCAACGTGGTGGCCAGGATGGCCCCTGCATAGGCGCCCACGCCGAAGAAAGCCCCGTGCCCCAGCGAGATCTGGCCCGTGAACCCGACGAGGATGTTCAGGCCCAGCGCGGCGATGGCTGCAATGCCGGTCATGTTGAGGACGTAGAGCAGGTAGGGCGAGGTGATGAAGGGCACGACGCCGAAGAGCAGCATAAGCCCGATGAACGCCCACATTCTTCCGAAGTCGGTCTCGAAGATGGTGAGCTCCCGGGCTGTAATGCTCCTTGTAGTTTCCGCAGGGATGGAATGTAAGCTTCCTCACCGGCATATCCATCTCATACCCGCTCGATCTCTACGAGCCCGAAGAGGCCGTAGGGTTTGATGAGAAGGATCACGACCAGGACGATGTAGGGGACGACGTCCCGGAGCGACGGTGAAATGTACCCGCTGGTGAAGGTCTCCAGCAGGCCGATGATGATGCCGCCGATGATGGCACCGCCGATGCTGTCGAGCCCGCCCAGGATCACCACCGGGAAGACTTTGAGGCCGATGGATGATATCTCGTGCACGTTGATGCCGTTGATGATGCCCAGCACGATGCCGCTCATGCCGCCACCATGGCCGCGATGGCCCAGGACAGGGCAAAGACCTTTTTCACGTGGACGCCCAGAGACAGGGCCGCGGTCTGATTGTCGGCAACGGACCGCATGAAGATGCCCTGGGGCGAGTACTTGAAGAAAAGCCCGAAGAGCACGAGGAAGACCCCTCCCATGAGCGAAGATGCCACGTATACCGGCGGGATGTAGATGTTGCCCATCTGGATGGCCAGCTTGGCGGCAGGAAGTCCGGGTAGGTCTGGAGATTGCCGCCGAAGAAGAAGAGGAGCAGTCCCTTGAACATGGAGGCCAGCCCCACGGTGAGCATGATGACGAAGATCAGTGACTCGCCGATGAGCGGCCGCAGGAAGATCCGCTCCACCACGAACCCCAGCACGAAGCTTCCCGCCAGGGTGATGAGGAAGGCGACGGCAATAGGCACCTTCGACCAGGAGACCAGGACGAGAAACAAGAAGGCGCCGATGGCGAGCAGCTGGCCGTGGGCGAAATTGAGCACGGACGACGACTTGAAGATCATGACAAAGCCCAGTGCCGAAAGCCCGTACAGCAGCCCTATGCTCAGTCCGTTTATAAGCAGCTGTAAGAAGAATTCCATAGTTTAAGCTCCTAAAATTTACCGTATCAGTTCACGGTGATGACCCGGGCGATCGTTTCGATCATGCCCACCTGGCCGTCCCGGTATCGTACCTTGCCCTTGACCGGCAGCTCGCTCAAGCCCGAATACATTGCCTCGATCATGGGGAGATACAGGCCGTACACGAAACGCCTCCTCACTTTCCCGGTCCGGGTGAGCTCCTCGTCGTCTGCATCCAGCAGCTTGTAGAGCAGGATGAATTTCCGGATCTTCATGGGCAGTCGGGAGCTGCTCGTTGACCTTTCTTCACCTCGGCGAGGATGAGGCCCTCCACCTCGGGCCGCTGGGACAGGTCCGTGTAGGTGGTGTACGGGATCATGCGCGTCTTCCGCCCAGTTGCCCACGTTGCCCTGGTCGATGTTGATGAGCGCGGTGATGTAGGGCCGGCCTTCGCCGAAGATGACGGCCTCCTTGACATAAGAGCGAGAACTTGAGCCTGGTCTCGATGAAATCCGGGCGAGAAGGCGTTCCCTTCCTTGTCGCGGATGATGTCCTGCTTGCGGCCGATGATCACGAGGTGGCCGTCGTCGTCGAAGTACCCGGCGTCGCCGGTGAGGAACCAGCCGTTCTCGAACGTGCTTTCCGTGGACTCGTAGTCGTTGTAATACCCGGAAAAGACAGACTTGCTCAAGCACCATGACCTCCTGGTCATTGGAGATCCTGACCAACGGTGTTGGGCAGAGCCTTGCCCACGGTCTCGGGCTTCACCTCGTCGTCGGGCTGCACCTGGAAGATGCCGCAGGTCTCGGTGAGGCCGTAGCACTGCTTGAGGTTCAGGCCGCAGGCCCGGAAGAAGCGGATCACGTCCGGGCTGATGGGGTGGCCTCCGGTGTAGGCGCTGGTGAACCGGGAGCATCCCACGCGGTCCAGCAGCGGGTCGAACACCAGTGCTGCGCTGCCAGGCCGTGGAGGAGCTTCAAGGCAAGCGGAACGGGCTCTTTCTTCGCCTTCCGGTTCACCACGGCCGACCCGATGCGCTCGGCCAGGCAGAACATGGCGCGGTTGACGAACCCCGCATCGTCGATCTTGACCCTGATCTTCGAGGCCAGGTCCTCCCAGAACCGCGACGAGGAGATGAGCAGCTCGGGCCCGATCTCGCGGAAATCCGCGGTCACGGTCTCGGGGGTCTCGGGGAAGTTCATGGTCATGCCGCCCAGGAGCGCCACGCCGAACGCCCACATCTGGTCCACGATCCAGGCGGGCGGCGTCATGGAAAGCCAGTTCGTGCCGATGCCCACCGGGGCGGCCTCGATCCATTTCCTGCCCATGTCCGCGTAGTTCCGGTGCGAGAGCATGGCGAGCTTGGAGAGGCCCGTGGTGCCGGAGGTCAGGATCATGTGGGCCGTATCTTCCGGCTTTCCCTTGGCTATCTCTTCGCTGAACAGCCCCGGGTGCTCGGCATCGATGCTTTTTCCCCAGGTCCAGCAGGTCTTTGATAGCTGACGAGGAGCTTGTTGTCCGCATAGCCCCTCATGCCCGTCGGGTCCACGTAGATGATGGCCTTCACGTGGGGCAGCTTGGCGAGCTGTTCCAGGAGCTTGTCCACCTGCTCCTGGTCCTGGGCGATGACAAAGCTCGCCTGGATGCGGTTCAGGGCAGAGGCCAGCTCGCTCGCAACGGCCGAGGTGAAGAGGTTGAGCGTTACCGCGCCGAAGGCCTGTGCCCCGAGCTGTGAGAACAGCCACTCGGGGTGGTTGTTCATGATGATGCCCACGTGGTCGTGGCGCTTGAGGCCCAGGGCCTTGAGCCCGAGGCCGGTGTACTTCACGTACTGGAGGTAGTCTTCCCAGGTATAGGTCTGCCAGACGCCGTAGGCCTTTTCCCGGATGGCGGTATGCCTGTTCCCGAAAACTTCGGCCTGTCTCAAGAGCACCTGGGGAAGGGTGCAGGAGTTCGAGCGCATCGAGGCGTTCCAGCGCTGACTTTCCGCGAATGACCGGCCATCCATGGACCTCTTCCGTTTCCTTTTTGTCCGGGTCCAGGTCCGTGGTATCCCCGAGGTAGGCCTTGATGACTTCGGGATGGTCCTGGATCTCGGAAGGCAGGCCCTCGGCGAGCTTCTCGCCGAAGTTGAGCACGATGATGCGCTCGGAGATGCTCATGACGATGGACATGTCATGCTCCACCAGGATCATGGTCTGGCCCCAGCCGTCGTGCAGTTCCAGGAGGAAGCGCACCATGTCCTCTTTCTCCTCCAGCGTCATTCCGGCAAAAGGCTCGTCGAGCACCAGCAGGCTCGGCTCCGATGCCAGAGCCCGCCCAGCTCCACCCGCTTGCGCATGCCGTAGGGCAGCGAGCCCACGAGCTCCTTCCGGATGGACTGCATCTCCAGGAAATCGATGATCTCTTCGAGGATCTCATGGTGCCGGACCTCCTCACGCCTGACCGAGGGAGAGAACAGGCAGGCCAGCCCGAAGTTGTAGGAGGAGCGGGTATGGCGGGCGAGCAGCATGTTCTGGAGCACGGTCATGCCCGGGAAGAGCTCGATGTTCTGGAAGGTCCGGCCGATGCCCAGAGAGGTGAGCTTGTGGGTGTGCATGCGGGTAATGCTCCGGCCGTTGAAAACGATATCGCCCGACGTGGCCTTGTAGAACCCGGTGATGCAGTTCAGGAGGCTCGTCTTGCCTGCACCGTTCGGCCCGATGACGGCCACGAGCTCTCCCGGTATGGACGGAAAGATCCACATCCCTGACGGCGTGTATGCCGCCGAAGGAAAGAGACAGGCCCCTTACCTCGAGCTCGGCCCGTCTCTGCGCCATCTTGTCGGCGGAGAAGATTCGTGGTTGTCCGCGAAATGCCCTCACAATAAGTCCTTTTATCCGGCGTCACTCCCGGCATGTGCCGGAGTGACGCCCATCATGTGCTGTGCCTGATACCACCGGCATGAATCCCGGTGGTATCAGGACGGATTCTCATGCCAAACCCATTCGCCTCTCACGTTATTTCACTTTGAGCTCTGATCTTGTCCTTGCCGGGGGTGAAGAAATTGGTCAGCGGGGTAAAGGTCCCGTTCTCGTGAATCTGGACGATCCTGCCCTTGAACGATGCGCCGTGGTCGTTCTTGGTGTAGGTGATGTTCGGGACCAGCCCGCCGAAGTCCTCGTTCCTGAAGGTCTCCATGGCCTTGTTGATGTTTTCGGGCGTGATGTTTCCGAACTTCTCCTGGGCCCTTGCAAATGCCCGTTCCATGATCATGCCGACAACCATGCCTTCCCAGTAGGCGGTATCGAAGGAATCAACGGTCTTGTAGCGCTTCCAGATACCTTCCATCAGCTTGATCCCGGGCGTCTTGTCCGAAGGAAGCGCGCCGCAGAACTGCATTTTCACCCGGTCCTTGATGAGGCCCTTGCCGTTCTTGAAGAAATCCGGGTCCGTAGAGGTCCAGGTGCCGATGAACTGCGGGTTGTAGCCGATGCGGTCAGCGCTTTTGAGCGTGCTGATGATGGCTGCGGGCAGCATCTGGACGAATACGTACTGGGCTCCCTTCTGCTTGAGGCGGAGCAGCTCGGTGGTGAGATCAACGGTCTGAGGAGGGAACTCCTCGATGGACACGATCTCTATATTCTTCTTTTTCGCATACTCCCTGCTCGGCTCGTGGATTGAGCGGCCGTAGGGGTTGTTGTAGGTCAGCAGGCCGACCTTGGGTGAACTTTTGCCCTTGTGCACGGCAACGACGTACTCGAGCACGGCCTGGCAGTCGAGCTTGTAGTTGCCGAAAGGCAGGTACATGTAATCGACCGGCGGCTGCAGGATCTCCCAGGCCGTGGAGTAGTTGATGGCAGGGATCTTGAACTGCTGGAGCAGCGGTTTCGCCTGGATGCCTTCTCCTGCGCTCCAGGTGGCGATCATGTCCACCTTGTCCTGCATGGCGAACTTCCGGACGGCAGCAACCGCCTCGGACGCCTTGTAGGCGGTATCCACGGTGATCATCTGGATCTTTCTGCCCTTGATGCCGCCTTTTACCTCGTTGACGTATCTGAAGTAGTCCTGCTGGCCCTTGGCATGGTACTGCCCCCAGGTTGATGCAGGGCCGGTCAGGTTCATTGCCGCGCCTACCTTGATGTTCTCTGCGGATGCCGACATGGCCCCGCAGAAGACTGCGATGCCTGCCACCGCACTGATCAAAAATTTTAACCCTCTCACCATACTGTTTCCCCCTTCTTGATATGATATCTCCATGCATGCTCCATGGGCTTCCCAAGGAACAATGCATAAAAAAAGCCGTAGGTAGACCGACTCGGTCTACCTACGGCTTTTTTCCTCGTTCTCTTTGGTCAGATCTTAAAAAGCGTGTACGCAGGTAGACCTAAACAAAGAAGAAAAAGAAGCTGGTGCTGATGGTTATGTTTTTCATACTCGTCATAGAAATGGAGCTTTAAAGTCAAAACGGCTCATAAGTCAAGCAAAAAAGTAGATTTTATTGGAATCATTGGGAAAAACAAAGGGCTTCTTGGTTTTAACCGCACACTGCAGGAATTCCCTTATCAGATCACGGATGGAACGGAATTATAGTGGGCAATCCTCTGATGCTCGGGCAGGGCAAGGAAGGTGTTGATGAATTCGAGCATCTTTTCCTTATCTTCATTGAGCTTTCCGAAAACCTGCAGGTAGTTGTTCGCGTGATCGCAGGCGCATGTCGTACCTTCCGTATCGAGCCCGGCAATGAGATCCCGCAGTTCCAGGACGGTGCCTTCGGGAGCCTGCTCCCTGAATTCACCACATTGCACCTTTGCCGAGAGCCGCGACATGGGGTGGATGAACAGCCTCCTCACCCGGATGAAATGGGGTTTCACCTCATTGAATACCTTGATTGATTCCGAAACGTGCTCCTGCCGGAAATCCTGCCCTCCCAGACCGAGCAGGAAGTAGAAGCTCAGCTCCATGCCCGCGGCCATTGTTTTTTCCCCTGCATCGATAAGCTGTTTTTGGCTCGTCCCTTTCATCTGGAACTTCAGGACCCTGTTCGATCCGCTTTCCAGACCCACATGCACCCGGTCCAGCCCTGCTTCACGGATGGTTTTCAGCTCTTCTGCAGACTTTTTCGAAAGGCTCGAAGCCCTGCCGTATGCAGTCACGCGCCCCAATCCGGGGAATTTTTTACGGAGATGCTCAAGGATATCCACGAGAAACTCTGTCTCCAGATCGAGCGGGTTGGCATCGCCCAGGAATGCGGTTTTGAAGATATCACCGTACATCTCGGAGAGGGCATCGATGTCCCTGATGACCTCGTCCTTTTCGCGGGAAGAGTACGGCGTGCCGAAGAGGTCGTAGATGCCGCAGAAGTTGCAGCGGTTCCAGTTGCATCCGCGCACCACCCTCACGAGCAGGCTTTTCGCCTCGCTCGGAGGCCTGATCACCAATTGCTCCGGTACATGCATGATCATCTTTATAGGGAGAATCCCCTTGGTGGTCAAGGAGATGTGTCGGCAAACGGGCTAGGCTCAGGGTACGCCCCTGGTTATGGGTAGGACAATGTGCAGACTGATGCCTTCGGAAGAGGTTTTATCGGACCATCCCCGGCGGAGCCCAGGAAATTTCCTTGCCGGTCAGACTTTCCACGACATTCTTATACTTTTCATGGATCATCTTGCGGTCGAAATCTTCGAACTCGCGGAGCATCTCTTCCTGCTCTTCGCCGTCTAAGAACCCCATGGACTGGTGAAAGAAGTGCTTGTCCTCTTTCTCGATATGTACCGGGTAGAATTCGGCTATAGACTGGAGGCGGGTAACGATATCCGGGAGTTTGTTTTCCCCCCGGATGTATTTTTCATTGGCTTCCACGAGGCTCTTGACGAGATTCCTTGCATAGATATGTTCCTTGATGAGTTCTTCCATGATCTTATAAAGTTCCGGAGCTATCTTATGCTTTTTCAGAATCCGGAAAAGGATATCCTCTTCCTTGCCGTGGTGGGTGCGGTCCGCATAAATTTTGATAAAATCCACTGCCACCTGGATGAAAACCGTGTCCACCCTGTTTGCCTTGCCGATTTTTGATATTTCATCGGGAAACAAGCCGATGACCTGCTCGATGAGCCGGTGTTCCCACATCAACATGCCGATCGGTTTCATAAACCCCCCCCTCATCTTATTTGATGGTAACGATCCCCTTAAGCTCATGGTAAAGCGGCGTGAAGGATATTCAAGGATGGTGTTCATCCATCGCCGGTCTATGTACGAAGCACCCTTAAAAAACCTGCCCAGCCTTGGAAGATGGGGCAGGTCTTTTACTTATTACTCCTAGAGAAGAAAAGCAAAGACATCCCGGCCCGTGATGAAGCCGGACATCAAAGATTCAAACGGAAAGGCAGCGGATCTTCAAGCCTGCCGTAAGGGCGATGGAATATGAGCCTTACAGAAAGGAGAATACCATGAAGGGGAAAATATTACCTGTTACCTGCCGTATCCTGCTTGCTGTGGCTGCAGCCGCTCTGCTTGCAGCATGTGCTACGGTGAATAAAGGCGAGACGGATAAGCGCATCGAATCGGCTGCAAGGGAATCGTATGCCTTCAAGACTTACCTTCAGGGCAAGGATATCACGATCAAATCAGATAACGGTAAGGTCACCCTGTCGGGCACGGTATCCGATGAATCGGAGAGGATACTGGCCCAGGATACCGTGCAGAATCTGCCCGGGGTAACGAGTGTCGACAACAGACTCCAGGTCAAACAGGGCCCTGTATCGGACAACTCCGACAATACCCTCGCAGCACGGGTCAAGGCAGCCCTGATCGTCCATCAGAATGTGAACGCCGGGAATACGGATATTTCTGTCAGGAACGGCATCGTAACCTTGCGGGGCGAAGCAGAAAACGACGCGCAGAGAGAGTTGACTGCAGAGTACGCCAAGGATGTCGGCGGGGTCAAAGGGGTTGTCAACGAGATGACCGTAAAGGGCGCTTCGGGAACCGGGCAGCAGACCATTGGACAAAAGATCGATGATGCATCCATTACTGCGCAGGTAATGCTCGCCCTGATGTCCCGCAGTTCTACGAGAACAGTAAATGCGGCGGTTGACACGAACAACGGCATTGTTACGGTACGCGGCACTGCAAAGAATGCAGCGGAGAAGGATCTCGTCACCAAGATCATCACCGATGTCCAGGGCGTCAGGGGCGTGGACAACAAGATGACCGTGTCCGGATCCTGATCTCCTTAAAGGGTGAGGACCCGTGTGCTGCACCAGGAGATTTTTCCGCCGGAGCATATTATTAATATCCTTATGAACCATGCCTAAAGAACCAGCAAGGAGGTTCCCCATGCAGACATATATAATCCTGAGCCGGCTGTCCCCGGATGCACTGAGAGACCCGAAGGGCTTCAAGAAGCTCGCCGAACGCGTGGCCGAGCACATCAAGAGGGAGTGCCCGAGTGTTGTCTGGAAGGAAAGCTATTCCGTGATGGGCCGTTTCGATACCGTAGATATCGTCGAGTGCAATGACCCGAAACAGCTGGAAAAGGCTGTAATGATCATACGCACCTATGGACATTCCGTAACCGAAACGCTGCCGGGAACACCGTGGAAAGACTTCCTCGAACTGCTCTAGCCTCTCGTCAAATTTTATCCTGTAGGTGAGCAACCCCTTTTCCCTTGCTCTCTCCCGGAAACGGTGGAGTGGGCGGGGTGAGGGGGCAAAGTTGAGAAAGCACGAGCGGCAGTATATCTCAAGGCTCTCTGCCGTGGGTTGACGTGGAAGAAGCTTTCCCGTTGATCAGCCGCATGCCGTTCAAGGTCACCAGGACGGATGCTCCCATGTCTGAAAGGACAGCGAGCCACAGTGTGAGCCAGCCCGGAAAGATAAGGCTGACGGCCAGGAGCTTGACGATGATGGAGAACGCGATGTTCTGCCTGATGATCTTCAACGCCTTGCGGCTCAAACCGATGGTATAGGGAAGCTTGGTGAGGTCGTCCGACATGAGCACAATATCCGCGGTCTCGAGCGCGGTGTCTGTCCCGGCCGTGCCCATGGCGATGCCTACGGTCGCCGTTGCCAGTGCGGGTGCGTCGTTGATGCCGTCGCCGACCATTGCCACCCGGCCGTGCTGACGGAGAAGGTCTCTCACCTCGTCCACCTTGTCCTGCGGCAGCAGTTCGGCCCGTACTTCTTCCATTCCGAGCTTTTTCCCGATTGCCCGGGCCGTCTCCGCATTGTCCCCGCTGAGCATGATCACCTTTTCTATCCCCGCTGCGTGCAGTGATTGTATGCTGCGAGCGCTCTCCGGCCGGATTTCATCGGCAACCGCTATGGCGCCGAGCACACCCGTATCCGTTCCCACAAGCATGACAGTCTTTCCCTGAATCTGCAGCGAACGGATCGTATGCTCCAGATCACTTAAAGGGATGCCCATTTCTGCGAAAAGACCGGGTTTCCCTGCATAATATGTATCCCCGCTAAACGATGCCTTTACTCCCTTGCCGTGGAGAGCCTCGAAGAAATCCGGGGCAGGGACAGTCGAGCTCACAAGCCTGGCCCTTTTGAGGATAGCTTCCGCGAGCGGATGCTCCGAGCGCATCTCGATTGCTGCGGCGAGTTCGAGAAGGTCGATCTCGTTTACCCCCGGAGCCGGCAGGACATCTATCACCTCCAGTCGGCCCTGCGTGAGGGTCCCTGTCTTGTCGAACGCAATGACTTTCAAGCTCCCTGCCTGCTCGAGAAACGCCCCGCCTTTGATCAGCACGCCGTGCTTGGCAGCGTTGCCGATGGCCGAGATGATGGCGACAGGCGTGGATATCACGAGGGCACACGGACACGCAACGATAACGAGGGCCAGTGCCCGGTAAATCCACGGCTCCCACGGCTGCGCAAAGAGCAGGGATGGGATGACGGCCATGCCTGCAACCAGGATGAGAACCGCAGGGGTGTAGTAGCTCGCAAAACGGTCGACAAAAGCCTGGGATGGGGCCCTCTGTGACTGCGCTTCCTCCACGAGGTGGATGATCTTGGCAAGCGTGGTATCATCCGCCGTTTTCGTGACCCGGATCTCGACGGCCCCCTGTTTGTTCACGGTCCCGGCGAACACCTCATCCCCGGCGGACGCATCCACAGGCACGGATTCGCCGGTAATGGGCGACTGGTCGATCGAGGTGGCACCGGCCGTAACGATTCCATCAACCGAGATCTTTTCTCCGGGTTTGACGATGACGATCTCGCCTGCTCCGACTTCCCCTATCCCGACACGCATCTCGACACCGTCCCGGCGGACCGTTGCTTCTTTCGGGGCCAGATCCATGAGCGAGCGGATGGATTTGCGGGTCTTTTCCATGGTCATGGATTCCAGCATGTTGCTCAGCGAATAGAGAAAGGCTACGGTTGCCCCTTCGGACCACTCGCCGATGAGCACTGCACCGGTGACGGCTATGGTCATCATGACGTTCATGTCGAAGATGAGCGACCGGAGCGACGAAATGCCCCGCCGTATGGTCCAGAACCCGCCGACGAGTATGGTGGCCAGGTAAAGGGCAGTTACGGCATCCTCGGGCACGAAGGCGCTTGAGAGCCAGGCGGAAATCAGCAGGACACCTGAAAGAACGGTGGTATAGAACCTTGGATCGGCCTGGTATGCTTCTTTGTGCGTCCGGACTTTCGTTTCAGATTCAGGCACGGCACCATACCCTGCCTGCCTTATGATTTCCTGAACGGACTCGACAGGGGTGCTGTGGCTTAACTCAAGCTTTGCCGCCATGAAATTCAAGGATACGTCACGGATTCCTTCGGCACTGGAAAGCCGAGCTTGAAGTTTCGAAGCGCAATCTGCGCAATCGAGGCCCGTGAGCCTGAACACGGTTTTTGTCCAGAGCGCTTCGGGCTGCTCTTTCTCTACGCCGTATCCGGCATCTTCCACAGCCAGGATAATCTTTTCCAAAGGCGCGGTATGCTCAAGGAGCAGCCGCGAGGTTACCACATTGATCTCTGCCCGGGTGACACCCGGGATCGAATTGATCCGCTTTTCAAGCGAGGCTGCGCAATCCGGGCAGTCGAGGCCGGTGACCGTGATGCTTTGTTTCTGCGTATGTGCCTGGTTGTCCATGAAAATCTCCTCCGGTCAGGGATGCGGGCTTCGGGTGTGCTGCACATGTGCAAGCCCTTCCTGAAGCAGGGTTGCAATGTGGTCGTCATCCAGGGAGTAGTAGACGATCTTGCCTTCTCGGCGGTAACGGACGATGTCGGAGGCCTTCAGCAGCCTCAGGTGGTGGGAGACAGCCTGAACCGACATGCCCATGATAAGGGCCACATCACAGACGCACAGCTCCTCCTTTGACAGGCAATAGAGGATGGCCGACCTCGTTTCGTCGGCAAACGCCTTGAACAGGCTCCCCAGCCCTTTTGCCCGGTGGACATCTTTTCGAAGCCTGCTTACCTTGGATGCATCGGAACAGAATATCTCACAGATATCCTGCCTGCCGGTATCGTCGAGCACCTTTCTGCCGGTTAAGTCTCCCTTTTCAACAGCCATCTCGTCAGTCCCTTTCTGAAGAATGCGGGTATAGAGTACGTATCTGATCATTCAAACATTTACTTGAATGAATTCTTATGCACTCTGCCCTGTTTTGTCAACTCCGTTTTCTGCAGACAGGGTCAAAGAATACTCCGTGCCATGACCGGCATGGGACCGGATGACTTCGAGAGCGCCTTGAGTTGAAAGGGGAACGTTGTATTGAAACACGTAGAGGAACAATTTATAAGTGGAATTCTTTTTCTAGCTTGTAATCCGGGCTGCCGTGAGAATGGAAGAGAGGAGGAAGACATGTCGAAACGATGTATTGCGCTTATAGGTGTCGTTTGCGGGGTTATGCTTTCGGTATCCGCCTTTGGAGCGATTTTTACCCTTACCAGCCCCCAGCTCCGGCAGGGCAAATCTATGGATATGGAGCAGGTGTTCTCCGGAATGGGATGCACGGGCAAGAACGCTTCCCCGGCGCTCCAGTGGGAAGGAGCCCCTGCAAACACGAAAAGCTTTGCCGTGACGGTATATGATCCCGATGCGCCGACCGGAAGCGGCTGGTGGCATTGGATCGTATTCAATATCCCGGCCAAAGTTCACGCTCTGCCGAAAAATGCAGGCGATCCGGCATCGGGGGCAGCACCGAAGGGAAGCATACAGAGCCGGACCGATTTCGGAAAACCCGGCTTCGGCGGGCCGTGTCCTCCCCCCGGAGATAAACCCCACCGCTATATCTTTACCGTCTATGCCCTTGACGTCGAATCGCTTCCCCTGGATGAAAACGCGTCGGGCGCCATGGTGGGCTTCAACCTGAACCAGCATGCCCTGGCAAAGGCGAAGCTCACTGCTACGTTTTCCCGGTAACGTCTTGGCAATGAGAAACAGAACGTAAAACGGATCAGGTGCCCTGCTTTTTAAGGTTTCCGGGTGCAAGACCGGGCATCGGCGATTTGTTTTTCCCTTCACAGTGACCGAGGTCGCCGACTATGAATATTTCCGGACGGTCCGGGATGGTGAGGTCGGAGCTCACGATGACGCGCCACAGCTTGTCCGTTCCTGCGCCGGTTTTCTCCGCCAGGAGTCTTCCCAGCGGGGATGCGGTCACCCCTGATGCCCAGATCACGGTCCGTGCAGGGATATATTCTTTTCCCCCGGCCGTTCGACGGTGATGCCGTGCTCGTCGATCTCCACGACCCTGGTAAGCGTCTGCGTGTGCACGCCAAGCCTTTTCAGCGACTTTTCTGTTAATCGAAAGAGGCCTTTGGGATACGAGGGCAGGATGCGGTCTGCAGCGTCCAAAAGCAGTATCTTCGATTCCTCGGGGCGTATGGTGCGGAACTCTCCCTTGAGGGTGTTCATCGCGATCTCCGCGATCATGCCGGAAAGCTCAACGCCGGCGTCTCCGGTCCCGATAACAACGAACGTCAGCCAGCGCTCGCGTTCCTTTGGGTCGGGCTCGCGTTCTGCGACCTCGAAGGCGTAGAAAATGCGCTGCCGTATCCTCGCGGTATCTTCGATGGTCTTCAGGCCCGGCGCATACTTCTGCCACTCGTCATTACCGTAATAGTCGTTCACCATGCCGGCAGCCATGATCAGGGTGTCGTACCCGATTTCGCCGTCATTCAGAAGGACGCATTCGGCATTCGGGTCAACGCCGGTCACCTCTCCGAGGAGAACGGTTGTATTCTTTTGCCCTATGAGGATGAGGCGCAGGGGTGATGTGATTTCCGAGGGGCACAGCAGGCCCGTGACAACCTTATAGAGCAGGGGCTGGAAAAGGTGAAAATTGCACTTGTCGATGAGGGTAACCTGTACGGGTGCACCTTTCAGTGCCCGGGCCGCCGAAAGCCCTCCGAACCCTCCGCCGATGATCACTACACGGTGCAGTTTTTCTGACATTTCTCCTCCTCATGGAAAAGGAATATCTGATGCGTCTTTGTGAAAATGATAGTATGCAAGAGGGCATAGGGAAAGGTGCCAATGAAAAAATCAGGATATTTCCCTGCTCTGATAAGGGATGATCAGACCCGGTCAGGCAACAAAGGACACGGTTGTTATTCTGCCGCCGGTTCTTATTTCTCTTGTAGAGAGTGAAGAGCACAAAAAACAGCGGACAGGGGGCCCCTTGAGCCTGTGAAATCCTCGCAGGAAAACAAGGGCAGACGGAGGTGATTCGAATGGGAAAGAGAGATCACAGCTTTTTGTCCATACGCCTGAAGCGGACCTACGAGAACCCTGACGAGGCCGACGGCTTCAGGATCCTGGTGGACAGGCTCTGGCCCCGGGGCGTGAAAAAGGAGCGGGCTCGCATCGATCTCTGGTTCAAGGACATCGCGCCGAGCAATGAGCTGCGCAAATGGTCCGGCCATGACCCGGAAAAGTGGGGAGAGTTCAAAGAAAGGTACTTTTCAGAGCTCGATGCACGCCCTGAGCTTATCGATCTCCTCTGGCACAAGATAGAGGAAGAGGGGAAGGTTACGCTGGTGTACTCGGCCAGGGATGAAGATCACAACAATGCCGTTGCCCTGAAGGACTACATCGTGGAGAAAACCTCGCCGGGGAAACAGTGAGGAATCAGGCGGCCCACCTCGCCAGAGCGACCATGATCACGATGCCCCCCAGCAGGAACCGGTACCAGACAAAAGGCAGAAAGTTTTTTGTCTGCACATAGCGGAGCAGAAACCCGATACTTACGATGCCTACGATGCAGGAGGTCAGTATCCCGGCCGTGAAGTTTAAGCTGATCATTTCCGGATGCGACACCATATAGGGGATCTTCACGCTTGCAGCCCCGAATATGATAGGAGTTGCGAGCAGGAATGAGAACCGGGCGGCACTCTCCCTCGTCAAGCCCAGCGTCAATGCCATCGACATGGTGATGCCCGACCGGGAAACCCCCGGGATGATAGCCAGTGCCTGAGACAGCCCGATGAGGAGGCTCGATCCCAAGGGGATAGTGCTCATCTCGATGTTTTTCGCACTCTTCCGGTCTGCCCAGTATAAGAGGATGCCCGCCATGATCAGCATGGCAGCGGTGAGCAGCGGGTTCCTGAAGACGGTTTCCGCCTTATCCTCCAGCAGGAGCCCGATCGCAGCCCCCGGTATGCTCGCCAGGACCAGATACCAGAACAGACGTCCGTCCGTGCTCCGGGCATTGGTCAGCCCCTGAGTGATCAGATGGACCCAGTCTTTCCAGAAGTAGAGGACCACGGCGATGAGCGTTCCTATGTGCAGGGCGATATCGAACGTGAGGCCCGGGTCTGTCCAACTGAAAAGCCAGGGGATCAGAACCAGGTGCGCAGAGCTCGAGATAGGCAGGAATTCCCCCAGCCCCTGAACAAAACCCAAAAGTATCGCCTGAAACAGACTCAAGCCAAACCTCGTTTTAAAAAATCTAATGCACGGTTTCTATACACCAAGAGAGGAAAAATGGTGTTCAAAAAAATGCGAATGGTAAATTTTTTTATGAACGGAGGGCGAGACGCGGCTTTTTGCCGTAAGGAGTGTATTTACGTAGATGTATACCTCTAAATCACGGGATGAACCCCACAACGCATGCCATGTATATGTCCGACGGTTCCGATGTTCCCGGAACCGTCGGACGTTTAAGAGGGATTATTTTCAGATGCTTCTGCCTTACTGCTGGGCCTTTTTGATTTCGCCGCAGGCAACAGGCACGGTTGCGGCAGGGGGCAGCTTCATCACGGATTTGACCGTGGAAGGAAGCTTTGTATCCTTTGCAACTCCGTGCAGGTTGATAACCATGTTTTCAAGCTGGATATTGGTCATGTCGTTGTTCTTTTTCAAGGCATCCTGCAGCTTTTTCAGAGATACTTTCTTGCTGTACTGCAATGTGCCCTGCTCGGAGCTTTTGGGGTAGGATTTGTCTTTCATGTCAAGCTTTTCAACCTTATTATTCAGGGGGATAAGCTCAACGCCGGTCACCTGTTCCGACTCCTTGACATCGACGATGCCGTCTTTGTTGGCATCTTCCTTCATCGTCGCACAGGTTGCCTTTTTCCCATCCCTGAATCCGTGGAGATGCTGGATGATCATCATCTTCGGCGGCAAGCCTTCCGCATTGACCGTAATGAGCATTTCGTCGCCCGTGACCCTTATCTCTGCCCTGCCTTTTGCTTTGTTGCCCGGCAGGGTATCGTTGACCGTTTTGAGGTCTGCCGAATACACAGATGTCCGAGGTGCTGCCTGCTGTGCATGGAGCGGGGTAATGGAAGCGAGAAGGAAAGCGATGGTAATGCCCATTGCCATGATAAGTTTACCGATATTTTTTCTCATGAGAGAGAGCATACGGTAGCCTCCTTTTTATATGACACGGGTACTGATAACTCTCATGAATAATCTTCAATGAAAAATTCTCAAGATATGGCCGTGAGGGCCTTAAAAACCCACGAATTGAATGCCTGTCCGGAAAGTGACATGAACGATATCTTAAAAAATATCGATCAAATGTCAAAAAAGAGGCAATTAACAGTTGCTTCACCGGGAAAGAATATACTAGAGAAAACAACAAAATCGGATACTGTATACGGCAAGCTGCTGCCTTGGTGAACCTTTGCTTTGCATACTCACGAAGGCATATTTCAAAGGTAAGGAGAATGTGCATGACAAAAGAGGATATCGAGAGATCCCTGGTACTGATCAAGCCTGATGCGCTCAAGAATTCATTGACCGGGTATATACTCTCTCAGTTTTCCGAGTTCCATACGGGCCTGCGTTTTGCCGGGCTGAAGGTCGTTTCCGTAAACCTGGTGCTGGCAGAGGAACATTATGCGGAGCACAAAGGGAAGTTCTTCTATCCTTCGCTCCTTGAATACATCAGGGGGTATCTCCACTATCCCAACGACCCATGGAAGCGCAGGGTCATTGCCATCGTCTACCAGGGGCCGGCTGCCATCAAAACGATCCGCGACATCTGCGGCCCGACCAATCCCCATGACGCCCGGGTTCAGAGGCCCGGATGCATCCGTGCACTCGGGACTGTTGTGCCCTTGAAGGATGACAATGGAAAGTATATAGGCGACAGGGTGGACAACCTCATCCATGCCTCGGCGAACAGGGAAGATTCGGAGCGCGAGATCAAGCTGTGGTTCCAGCCCACCGATCTCCCGTCCGTCATGAGGGGCTTTCCCACGGAGATAAACAATGATTTCTTCTATTATAAAGACGATGCGGTGAGCACCACCTATGAGCCGGGCAGCTTCTGCTTCCTTGCCCCCGGCCATCTCGCGTGGAAGTCCGATCTCGAAGTTCTGAGGCAGGTCAAACAGGGCAAACAGCCGGCGTATTCGGTAAATGCCGTCGTTGCAAAATATCTCATCAACAATGAGAGTGAGGAAGCGTAAGAAGAGCTTTTTAAGTTGCCGATCAGTGACGGAAGAGGCTTGAAGCCGTCATCCTCACGAAGATACGATGTATGAAGATCTGTTATGAACCCATCGGTGTGATGCATTGCGGGATCAAAAAACCCGCAGATGCGCCACGCTTTTATTCCATATCCGATGTCAAGGGCACTATCGAGATTTTCAAGCCCTTTCTCGAAGGGCTCGATGCCCTGGAAGAGTACGAGCACATCGTCGTCCTCTTCCACTTCCACCTCTCCGAAGGATATACCCTCAGGCAGAAGAGTCCGACAGGCAGGGTCAAAGGCGTGTTCAGCCTGTGCTCCCCCATGCGGCCGAATGCCATCGGCATGTCGATCCTGAAGCTGGTTGCCGTCGATCCGCCTTTATTGTCCGTTGAGAACGTGGATCTCGTAGACGGTACTCCCATCTTGGATATCAAGCCGTACAAACCGATCGATCATCAGTGATCGGTTGAATTTTTCCGCCCGATATGGTTTAAATACCAGTAAGAATCAGCAGCGCTTAAGGGCGTGCTACATTTCTTCTATGTTTCTTGCACCATTTTTAAGAGGCGTAAGTGCCCCTTCCCCTTTGGCAGGAACCATAAGAACACAAAAACTCTCTCCTTAAGACGCTGCAGAAGAAAGCCGGAAGAAGACTGCGGCGGATGCCTGAAAACGAATGCACGGGCAAGAGGTTGAAGCTGACGCCCGCAGGCTCTAAAAAGACAGTATCCGGTTCGAACGAGGAGGATCGCATGGAATACGATATGCCGCTGTACAGACCGCCGTCCGAGGGACGGTCGGTCATATTTCAGGTTGCGCTCGGATGCTCGTGGAACAAATGCCTGTTCTGCGGCATGTACAAGGGAAAGCGCTTCAAGGTAAGGCCCTGGGAAGACTTAAGCAATGATATCATAGAGATGGCGAAGTATCAGCCGCATACGAAAAAGGTGTTTCTGGCCGACGGAGACCCCTTGTGCCTGGAAACCGGCTACCTCATCAAGGTGCTCGACCTCCTGAACGAAAAGTTTCCCCGCCTGGAGCGGGTCAGCATCTATGCAGGGCCTACGAACCTCATGGAAAAGAGCATCGACGACCTCAAAGAGCTGCGCAAGCGCAAGCTCGACGTCCTCTACCTCGGCATCGAGACCGGCAACGATGCGCTGCTGAAGAAGATCCACAAGGGGGCTACGGCGAGAGAGATCATCGACGGGAGCAAAAAGGCCATAGATGCGGGCTTGCGTATGTCCACCTTCATCATCCTCGGCCTGGGCGGTGCAGAGGGGAGCCGGGAGCATGCCAAGGATTCCGCCCGCGTGGCCAATGCTATCAATCCGAACTTTCTTGCCACGTTGACGCTCATGCTGGGGCCGTATGAAGAGGTTTACGAGAAAAAACTCATGGGCGGCGACTTCAAGCTGCTGAACAAGATGCAGTCGCTCCAGGAGCTCCGGTGGTTCGTGGAGGACCTCACCGTGACCGACTGCAAGTTCGGCACCGAGCACGCCTCCAACTACCTCCCCATAAACGGCACGCTGCCCAAGGACAAGGAGACCATCCTCGATCTCATCGACCGGGCCATGAAGGATGAAAATTCGAGGCTGCTGCGGCCCGAGTGGTCCAGAGGCCTTTAGATTGACACACCGGGATCAAGTGAGATAACAATCCGTAATTCGGAGGCATACTGTGGAAATCAAGGCAATACGCGGGATCAACGATATCCTGCCAAAAGATATATCCAAGTGGCGTTTCGTGGAGGAGACGGCCAGGAGGATTTTTACGCTCTACGGGTTCGAGGAGCTCAGGCCGCCGATCATGGAAAGGACCGAGCTTTTCTTAAGGGGCATCGGCGATGAGACGGACGTGGTGGAAAAGCAGATGTACACCTTCACCGACAAGGGAGGAGACTCCATAACGCTCAGACCCGAGGCTACGGCTTCGGTGCTCCGCGCCGTCATCGAGCACGGCCTGCTGGGTGAAGACCCGGTCCGGAAGCTCTACACCATGGGGCCTATGTTCCGCTACGAGCGGCCCCAGAAGGGACGGTACCGCCAGTTCCACCAGATCAACGTCGAACGCCTCGGCGAGGTCGAGCCGTTCTCCGATGCCGAGACACTGGAGCTCGCCTACCGGCTGGCAAAAGATCTCGGACTCCGGAACGTGAGCATGGAAGTCAACTCTCTGGGGTGCGAAGAATGCCGGGAGAATTACAAGAAGGCGCTCCAGGAATTCTTCGGCAGAAAGTCCGAGGACTTATGCCCGGACTGCTCCCGCAGGATGCATAAAAACCCGCTGAGGGTTCTTGACTGCAAGTCCGTCTCCTGCAAGGAGGCCGCCCAAGGCGCGCCGGTGATCGAGGAGTTCCTCTGCGATGCATGCAGGGAGCACTACGGACAGGTTCTTGGTTTCCTCGACAGCCTGGGCGTTGTCTACAAAAAGAACCCGAACCTCGTCAGGGGGCTCGATTACTATACCAGGACGACCTTTGAGATAACCGCAGAGGGCTTGGGTTCACAGAATGCCGTTGCCGGCGGCGGTCGGTACGACAACCTCGTCAAGACCCTCGGAGGCCCCGATGCCCCGGGGATCGGCTTTGCATTCGGCCTCGAGCGCATCATAATGCTGCTCGCAGAGAGACCGAAGCAGGATCAAGGCTGCTATGTCGTAGCCCAGGGCGATGAAGAGGTGAAGCGCTATGCCGCTCTGCTCCTCTCCGAGCTCCGCAAAGATATGATCCCGGCAGAGGCTGTCTTCGGGAAGAGCTTCAAGGCTCAGATGCGGCGGGCCGGCAAATCGGGCTGCCCCGTATGCGTCATAATCGGCGAAGATGAGGTGAAGACTTCTGTAGTGGCGCTGAAAGACTTACGGACATCCGATCAGATCAGGGTTCCGCGGTCGGACGTCCGGGAAAAGATACGCTCAATGCTGTCCAATCAAGGAGAAAATACGTGAAAGACCAGGCATTAGGGATGAAAAGGACTCATTACTGCGGCGAGGTGCACCATGCACAGGCAGGGGCAACGGTAAGGCTCACGGGCTGGGTCCAGAGAAGAAGGGACTTGGGCGGCCTGATTTTCATCGATGTCAGGGACCGCACCGGCATCGCGCAGGCCGTGGTCAATCCCGAAACCGATCCGGAAGCCCATGCGGTTGCCCATACCCTGAAGCCCGAATACGTAATCGCTGTCCAAGGCACGCTCCAGATGCGGCCCGAGGAGATGAGAAACCCAGGCATGCCCACAGGCGACGTGGAGATCGTGGTTCATGAGATCACCATCCTCAACGAGGCAAAGGTCCCTCCCTTCGTGGTGGAAGACGGGATAGAGGTAAACGACACCTTACGGCTTAAACACCGCTTCCTCGACCTGCGCAGGCCGTCTTTGCAGTACAACATCATGCTCAGGCACAAGGCAACGAGGAGCGTACGCGCATACCTCGACGACCACGGGTTCATCGATGTCGAGACGCCGGTCCTGACCAAGAGCACCCCGGAAGGCGCCAGGGACTACCTGGTTCCCAGCAGGGTCTTCCCGGGAAAATGCTTTGCGCTGCCCCAGTCGCCGCAGCTCTTCAAGCAGCTCCTCATGGTATCGGGCTTCGACCGCTACTATCAGGTCGTCAAGTGCTTCCGCGACGAAGACTTGCGGGCCGACCGGCAGCCCGAGTTTACCCAGATCGATATCGAGATGTCCTTTATCGAGATGGACGACCTGCTCTCGATCACCGAGGGCATGATCGCAGAGCTTTTCAAGGATACCATCGGGGTCGAGCTTCCGAAGCCTTTCCCGAGGATGAGCTACGATCAGGCCATGGAAGAGTACGGCAATGACAGGCCGGATACGCGCTTCGGCATGAAACTCAAAGACATCTCCGATATCGTTGTCGGAAGCGATTTCAGGGTTTTTTCCGAGACCCTGGCCGCTAGCGGCGCGGTCAAGGGATTTGCCGTCAAGGGCCCGCAGAACTTCAGCAGGAAGGACCTCGATTCCTTCAGCGCGGTGGTTGCGGACCTCGGCGCCAAAGGCGTGCTCTGGGCGAAACTGGAGAATGACGGCTGGAAGTCCACGCTTTCGAAATTCTTATGCGGAGATCAGTTCAACCGGATCGGGCAGAGGCTCGACATGCAGACGGGCGACATTGCGCTCTTCATAGCGGCATCGAAGCCTACGGCCAATGCATCGCTGAGCGCGCTCCGGCTGCATATCGCCCAGAAGCTGGGGCTCATCGATTCCCGTACCTTCGGAGCCCTGTGGGTTACGGACTTCCCGCTGCTCGAGTGGAGCGGGGAAGACAAGCGGTATGTCTCGGTCCATCACCCGTTCACTGCGCCGAGGGCGGAAGACCTTCCACTGCTTAAGAGCGAGCCGGGGAAGGTCAAATCCCAGGCGTATGACATGGTCATCAACGGGTCCGAGGTAGGAGGCGGAAGCATCCGTATCCATACCCAGGATGTCCAGAGCAGGATTTTCAAAGCAATCGGCCTGAGCGAGGAGGAGGCAAAGATGAAGTTCGGGTTCTTGCTGGATGCGCTCCAGTATGGTGCCCCGCCCCACGGCGGGATCGCTTTCGGCCTGGATCGACTTATTATGATCCTCACCGGGGCCGCGAGCATCCGTGACGTCATCGCGTTCCCCAAAACCCAGAAGGCATACTGCGTCATGACCGATGCACCATCGGAAGTGAGCCCCGGCCAGCTTGCTGAGCTCGGGCTCGAGTACCGGAAGGAGGGCTCATGAGGAGGATAAGCTTCTTTATTCTCTCGGCACTGCTTGTTCTCGGATGTGCGAAAAAACCTGCGCCGGATATTACCGACGGTGCTGAGGGAGTCATATCCCAGCAGGATTCATTGAAGCTGGGGGTCGAAAGTATGCAGAAAGGTCTTGAGGCGCAGGACCTAGGCGACAGGGAAGCTGCCCGCCAGGCTTTTTTCCAGGCCGGCAGGCATTTCAGCCAGGTCGATAAGCAGGGCCGTGAGATCATGCACAAGGCGCTGTCGGACATCAAGAAGATTGTGGATGTATCGGCATTCGAGTACGCCCCGAAGGATTCCTTCAACGTGCTGCTGGTGTATTTGAAGATGCAGAACGCTTATATGGACGGGGATCTGCAGGTGCTCTCCGTCCTTGGCAAGCAGCTCGATGAGATCGTCCAGAAGGCCCAGGAGACAACGGTCCAGGCAAAGCAGAAGCGGATCGAGGATTTGAGCCTCGATGTGGCGCAGAAGCGTGAAGAAATCAAGAGCCAGGGCAAGGCCGATGTCCTGGAAGTGTACCCCGACGATCTACGTGGTGAAGAGAAACGAGACCCTGCCCAGCATTGCCGCACGGCACGAGATCTACAACGATTCGTTCATGTGGCCGCTCATCTACAAGGCAAACCGCGACCAGATCAAGGACCCGAAGGCCGTTTACGTAGGCCAGGATTTGAAGATCCCGCGGGACATTTCCATGGAGGAGATCATCGCGGCACGCAGGGAGGCAGGCGCGCCCGACCCGGAAAAATGCCCAAGGAAGCATACACGCCAAGGAGGAAGTAGCCGCATGGCGCGATGGGATGAGAGGAAGAAACTATTTTATTACACGCCGGGCAAGAATTTCCAGTCCGGCATCGATAACGTAGCCGAGGGCAATTACTACCGGTCGATCTTTCCGTATACCGAGGTCCCCAAGATCGACTTCGACATGCGTATTCTTCCCATCCAGCCGCCCGAAGACATCTTTATCACCGACACCACGTTCCGCGACGGACAGCAGTCCATGACGCCTTTTTCCGTGGAGCAGATATCCCGCCTGTTCGATTTTCTCCACGAAATAGGCGGGGAAAAGGGCCTTATCCGGGCTTCGGAATTCTTCCTCTATTCCCGCAAGGACAGGCTGGCGGTCGAGGAATGCCTGGCAAAGGGCTATGAGTTCCCGAAGATCACCTCGTGGATCAGGGCCAGCAAGGAAGACCTCAAGCTCGTCAGGGACATGGGCATCCGGGAAACGGGCATGCTCACCTCCATATCGGATTACCACATCTTCCTCAAGCTCGGTTCGAACCGGAAAAAGGTCATGGATGAGTTCCTGGGCGTGGTCAAGGAGGCGCTCTCCATGGGAATCGTCCCGAGGTGCCACCTGGAGGATATCACCCGTGCCGACATCTACGGGTTCTGCGTCCCCTTTGCCAGGGAGCTCATGAAGCTTAAGGAGGAGAGCAGGATCGATATCAAGATCAGGCTGTGCGATACGATGGGCTTCGGGGTATCGTTTCCCGGTGCAGCGCTGCCCAGGGCGGTAGACAAGCTGGTGCGCGCATTCGTCGATGATGCGGGCGTTCCATCGCATCTCCTGGAGTGGCACGGACACAACGATTTTCACAAGGGGCTGTCCAACGCCACCACGGCCTGGCTCTACGGGTGCTCGGCAGTCAACGGCGCCATCTTAGGCTTCGGCGAGCGTACGGGCAACACCCCCATCGAGGCCATGGTCTTCGAGTACCTCTCCCTGCGAGGGCACGACGAGACGGTCAATACAAGGCCATAACCGAGCTGGCCGAGTACGTGAACGCGGAGCTCAACTTCTCCATCCCGGCCAACTACCCGTTCGTGGGCGAGAACTTCAATGTCACGAGGGCGGGAATCCATGCCGACGGCCTGATCAAGAACGAAGAGATCTACAATATCTTCGATACGAAGCTTCTTCTGAACAGGCCCATCGAGATCGCCATCACGGACAAGTCGGGCAAGGCAGGGATCGCCCACTGGGTCAACCGTCACTATAAGCTTGTCCCCCCGGACGACATCGACAAGCGGCACCCCGGTATTTCCCGCATCTACCAGCACATCGCCAAGGAATACGAGGACGGCAGGATCACCTCGATGTCCGATGAAGAGCTCGAAAAGCTCTCCATGCGCTTTATCCCGCAGCTCTTCCTCTCGGGTTTCGATCTCATCAAGTACGAAGCCAGGGAGTATGCGGGCCGGCTCATTGCAGAGCTGCTGGAAAACGAGGATGTCCGCAGCATGGACCCCAAACTGCAGGAACCCGTGATCATGGAGTTCATCAAGGAGTTCCCGTTCATCCAGTTTGCCTATGTGACGGACATGAACGGCGTCAAGATTACGCACAACATCACCCAGCCCGAGTACCGGGGGCAGTTCAAGCACCTCATGAAGGAGCACGAGGACTGTTCGGACAGGGAGTGGTTCGTCAAGACCATCGAAGAGGGCAAGCTCTACGTGAGCGGGGTCACCACGTCCCGCATCACCCGTGCGCTGATCATCACCGTTTCCTCGCCTATTGTGGATGCAAAAGATGAGATGGTCGGGGTCCTGGGCCTCGATATCCGGTTCGAAGACGTTGTCAAGGCGATCCAGAGCGTGTATGAGTCCCGGGGCATGCAGATGAGCACCAAGGACCTCCAGAAATACCAGCACCTCCTGTGGGAGGAGCTCCACCGGAACACCCGGGCTGCGAACCAATAATATTTTAGGAGTTTATGATGGAAAAGGGCACCAGGATTACATTTTCAAACGGAAAGCTCAATGTCCCGGATGACGCGATCATCCCCTATATAGAAGGAGACGGAGTCGGGCCGGATATCTGGAAGGCATCACGGTTCGTATTCGATGCAGCGGTTGAAAAGGCATACAAAGGCACGCGGAAGATCGTGTGGAAAGAGGTCCTGGCAGGACAGAAGGCGTTTGACCTGACCGGCAGCTACCTGCCGGAAGAAACATTGGATGCCTTCCGGGAATATATTGTGGGCATCAAGGGCCCGCTCACCACGCCCGTGGGCGGCGGGATCAGGTCGCTCAACGTTACTCTAAGGCAGGTCCTCGACCTGTTCGCCTGTGTGAGGCCGGTCAAGTACTACACCGGGACGCCCGCGCCCGTGAAGAGGCCCGAGCTCGTGGACATCACCGTTTTCAGGGAGAATACCGAAGACGTCTATGCGGGCATCGAATGGCATCAGGGAAGCAACGAGGTGAAAAAGGTCATCAGTTTCCTCAATGACAATCTCAAAACCAACATCCGTGAGGATTCGGGCATCGGAATCAAGCCCATCTCCATCACCGGCACCAGGCGCCTGGTGAAGATGGCCATGGAGTACGCCGTGGAGAATAACAAAAAGGTCGTTACCCTGGTGCACAAGGGCAATATTATGAAATATACCGAAGGGGCCTTCAGGGACTGGGGCTACGAGCTCGTCAAGGACGAGTTCGGCGATCATGCGGTCACGGAAGACGAGCTGAACAAGGTCTATGGCGGCAAGCTCCCCGAAGGCAAGATCCTCGTGAACGACCGCATTGCAGATTCCATGTTCCAGCAGGTGCTGCTGCGGCCCGGAGAATACAGCGTGCTCGCGGTGCCGAACCTTATCGGCGATTTCATATCCGATGCCCTGGCTGCCCAGGTCGGAGGGCTCGGCATAGCGCCCGGCGCCAATATCGGATCCCCTTCGCCGTATTCGAGGCGACCCACGGCACTGCGCCGAAATATGCCGGCCAGGACAAGATCAACCCGGGCTCGCTGATCCTCTCCGGCGCCATGATGTTCGACTACCTCGGCTGGAAAGAAGCGGCCATCCTGATCCGCAAGGGCATCGGTAAGGCCATATCCGACAAGCAGGTCACCTACGACTTCGAGCGCCAGATGGAAGGCGCGACCTTGCTCAAATGCTCCGAATTCGCCCACGCAATCGTCGAAAGAATGAACTGATAAGGGGCTCTCCATGCAGGTCCGTTCTTTGCGAGCGGACCTGCATTCCGTCCCCGGAAACGATCCATACACACCACGGTCCCCAACCAGGGCATGGTTTTTTTGTGCAACTGATTCTCATGCTTGAAAAGCAACGGGCCGCCTGTTACAGGCGGCCCGCTTTCATGATGCAATATGCCGGATGGTTCTCCGGCTTTCTTGACTGATCGACTAGGACTGGTACCTTACCCTGCGGGTGTTCAGCTCATCTTTGGCCTTCGTATAGTCCGTGTACATCCGGGCAATGCATAACCCGATCCCCAGTACCAACAGCCCCAGCATGAAGGTCGGTTCCGTATTGAACTTTACATCGATCCACCGGCCCGCGAACATGAACAGGAACGAGGAGATGACCAGGGTGAAGCTCCATGCACTCAGCAAAATGATCTGATTCAGTGCCTTGGTCTGGGTCCTGTTTCTTCTTGCCCTTTTCATAACATCTCCTCCTTTCGGGCTATCCCAGCCCCCAGGTCTCGGGGGCTGCTGCCGCTGCAAAGGCAAAGGCAAAGGTCGAAGTGATAAGAACCGCGAAAACCGCTACGATTATTGTCTGGTTCTCCTCTTCATTTAACTGTCCATCTTCACGGCTACTTGATGCCATCTATAACGCAACCATTGTGCCAATCCTGCGATATGAACGAAAAAAACACTGTAATACATTGAGAATTCATAATTATAACTGAACTGCATCCGATCGATGACAAGGGAAGGTCGCCCTGAAAGAACGATTTATTGAAAGCAATGTTTAAAAGCCGTTGAATGAAACGTGCGAATCGGGGGATTACTTCTATCCTGGTTTATGTGCCGCTCACATACACGATTTCAAGATGAGGTGATGCATCGACCCACTGCATTGTATGCAGCAGCGGCATCGCCGAGGGTATACGTTTTTCAGAAAGTAAGCAGGGAGTAAGCGCTGCTATACCAGAGGTTCGTCCCGCCTAACCTCTGACCAGGTCTTTTTCTTGGCATAGATGTAACCGAAGACGAAGCCCAGGAGGAATGTCATGGTTATTACGATCCACTTGGGAGCGACAAACAGGGTGAACACGAGAAACTGGAAAGACGTCATCTCGAAATTCTGGAAAAGGAAGATGATGAGGCATAAGACCCCGACCCCGATCAGGATAAGCTTTGTATTTCTTTTTGCTTCTGAAAATCCCATTTCATGCCCCCAGTGGGTAGTAGCTAAGAATATGGCACGGAGAAGGTAGACATGTCAATAACTTATGATTCTCCATGCAATAAATCGTTCAGGCGTGCTCCTCACGGAAAGAAAATGTAAAGATACAACATACTGGAGAGCGCCTTATATTATAGTATGATAGACGCCGACATTTTCATCCACCACATTTTTCTTGACAGCAATGGTCGTTCTGGATAACTGGTACCGAACATCTGAACTATGAAAATATCTGAATTGAATCCTGCCGGCGAGAGATCAAAGAAGGAAAGCAACTAAAAAAGGTTCGCAATTCAACAGGATATCTTCTTTTTCAGAAATATAACACAAAAACCTCGATGTATGCCCGTTGAGGTCTTAAAGAAAGAGGATTAACAATGGCAAAAGGAACAGTAAAGTGGTTTAATAGAGAGAAAGGTTACGGTTTCATCACTTCCGAAAACGGTGAAGAGATCTTCGTCCACCACACCGCGATCAACCAGCAGGGATTTCGCGCACTGGACGAGGGTGATCAGGTTACCTTTGATGTAGTCAAAGGGGATAAAGGCCCGCAGGCTTCAAACGTCACCAAGGCGTAAAAATCCGTAGCGGAGGGTGGATCTTTTCCCTCTCCGCTCCGCTCTTTTTCTTCAGAGAGCATAAACAACAATCCGCTCTTTTTCATTCCTCACCCGGGATGGGAACCCGAAGCTGTTTTGAAGATAACGTACCGGGAGGTACTCATGGCAACGAAGTCGACAAATACATTCAAGAAAAAAGAACGTGAAGAATCCAAACGCCGCAAGAAGATTGCCAAAGAAGCGAAGAAGGGCGAGCGGAAGGAACTCAAGTCCTCGGGCAAATCAGACAAAGACGGTGATTACGACCCCGATATCGCGGGGATCGTTCCCGGGCCGCAGGCCAATCCTTACGAGTAAGGCTGATACCTTCCTGCCCCTTCAAGGTATACCCATACTCCCAGCGGCTGCAGGAGGCATGCCCTGTTTTTTTGTTGCATTGCTCCCTAAGCCCTTGAAGCGGAACTCTCCTGATAGCCGGTAATGACCGACCGGACCATCCGGTCGAAGAATAGGCCGACGTTCAGGAAGAGATCGGTGACCTGCTTATGGGTATAGTTTTTTCCCAGGTCCATCCTCTCATTGATACACCGGTAGACCCTTTTCTTGATGAGAAAGAGGGCCACGATCACTTCATGAAGGGGAATCCCTTCTTCATGTCTCTCCCTGCCGAGTTCGGAATAGTAGGCGGAAATCGTATTTTTCGAAGATTCGTTGTCCAGCCAGTCCGAATGGCGCTTGTAGGCATGGTAGATCACCTGGTGGATGCGTTCATATAGCGCGTCTTCCATGAGGTTGTGATAATGTGCGGCTTCGGGCGTCTTCCGGATCTCGCCGACGAGATCCCTGGTAAGGAGATATTCGTTCTTCCTCACTGTTTCCATCAGATTGTAGTAGAGCATCTCAATCCTCCCGCTTGTGTGCATCGTTCTTTTTGCAAGAAACGCTTGTTAAGCTCCGTGAAAGAGAAATCCTCCGAAGAAACACCCGTTGTAAACCCATGGCAAAAGCCCCCATACTCTATGGTAAGCATAGAGCATGCCGTTTCAACCAACAAGGGTATCGGCCTTATATCATGTAGGGAATGAAAAGTCATAATCCCGCTTCACCAATCGGCATTGAAAGATCTGTCAAATTTCATGGAAGAATGAAAAATATCGTTCAATCCGGTACCTTTTCAGCTCCGGACGTTTTTTATCCGGGCCGGTTACCATATTATCCCGCTTTCATGTCCCGGGGTAAACTGATATTTTGAATACGGCCGCTGGGCCTGCAGAACCCCTGAAAGATAAATCAAGAGACGCTTCACGATGTTTCCCGTTACCGTGCATCTTTATGCTGTCATAATCATCTAACTCTTTGCAAGATAGGATTACCTGATGCAGATATTGGTAAATTATATTATTGTTTGCATCTAGGATCAGGGTTGTGTTATGCACTATCGGTTACAAATATTAATTCTATTGCACCTATGAACAAACCTACCTGCCATATTGAAAGGAAGCCGCAGATGAAGTGCAGCCAAAGCAATGAGGTTCATGCGACAAAGGTGGAAAAGGTACCCACCGGCATCCAGGGGTTTGACAGTGTTACCAACGGAGGGTTGCCCAAGGGCAGAACCACACTCGTAACCGGGAATCCCGGTACCGGCAAAACCATGCTCGGCCTGGAATTCCTGGTCCGGGGCGCAGAGATGTACGGCGAGCCGGGCGTATTCGTTTCCTTTGAAGAAAGCACGGATGAGATGGTCTCAAACGGCGCATCGCTGGGCTTTGACGTAGCGAAGCTCTGCAGCGGAAACCTCCTCTTCATGGATTTTGTCCGGGTCGAGCGCTCCGAGATCGAAGAAACCGGTGAATACGATCTCGAGGGCCTGTTCATCCGTCTCCAGTACGCCATCGATTCCGTGGGTGCGAAACGGGTGGTGCTGGATACGATCGAATCGCTCTTTGCCGGTCTGCCCAACACGGCGATTCTCCGGGCAGAGCTCCGCAGGCTCTTCCGATGGCTCAAAGACAAGGGGATGACCACGATCATCACCGGAGAGCGCGGGAAAGACTCCCTTACGCGGGAAGGCCTTGAAGAGTATGTTTCCGACTGCGTCGTCCTGCTCGATCACCGCGTAACTGAAGAGGTTTCGACCAGGCGGCTGCGCGTCGTCAAATACCGGGGGTCGGAGCACGGGACGAACGAATACCCCTTCCTGATAAGCGATACCGGGCTTCGTGGTGCTTCCCATCACCACCATGGGCCTGGTGTATAAGGCAGGCAACGAGAGGATCTCCTCGGGCATCTACCGGCTGGATGCCATGCTCGGCGGCTTCGGATACTACCGGGGCAGCCTTATCCTCGTCACAGGCACTGCAGGCACCGGCAAGTCGAGCATAGCATCGACATTCATAGACGCTGCGTGTCGGCGCGGTGAGCGCGCCGTCTTTTTTGCCTTCGAGGAGTCCCGGAGCAGATCATGCGGAACATGTCCTCCATCGGCCTTGACTTAAGGCAGTGGAAGGATGCCGAGCTCTTGAGGTTCGTCGCCGAGAGGCCCACGATGTACGGGCTGGAGCATCATCTCATGAAGATGATGAGGGTGGTCGACGAGTTCAACCCGTCGGTCGTAGCGATAGACCCGTTCAGCAATCTTCCCGATGTCGGGTCATTCAAAGAGGTCAGGTCCATGATCCAGCGGCTGATCGACTATCTGAAGAAAAAGGGGTCACCACTCTGCTCACATCCCTTACCTCGGGTGAGGGAGGGGGGAATCAACCGATGTGGGAATTTCCTCCCTGGCCGATACGTGGCTGCTCCTGAAGACCATCGAGATAGGCGGCGAGCGCAACCGGGGCATGTACATCCTGAAGTCCCGCGGCATGGCACACTCGAACCAGATCCGGGAATACATATTCACCAATACCGGGGTGGATATCCTCGATGTTTATGTCGGGCCGGAGGCGTGCTCACCGGCTCGGCCAGGCTCGCCCAGGAGGCGAAGGAAAGGGATCGGGAGGAAGCGCTCCGAAGGGAAATCAGAACGGCTCGAGTTGAATATGGAAAAACGGCGCAGCATGATGGATGCTCAGATTGCGCAGGTCCGCACGGACTTTGAGTATGAAAAGAACGATCTCGCCAACGAGATCGACAAGAGGAATATCGCCCTACATCCATTGCCCAGCACAGGAAAGAAATGGCCTTGAGCCGCAAGGCAGATGAGCCGGGAGAAAAATGAAGGAAGGACGGCGCCTTATAAGGGCAGTACGAGAGGCGGTTACAAGGGGATGAAAAGAGATAGTGCAATCATGAGTGTCTCGTCTCTTGGGGAGTAATGACTTGTGCGCATGGGAGGCATTATGGACACGGAAAATCAGGACGGAGTATGGAGCTGAGGTTATATGTCGCCGGGCAGACTCAGAAGTCGATGACGGCCTTCGCGAACCTCAAAAAGATATGTGAAGAATACCTGGCGGGGCAGTACCGCATCGAGGTGATCGATCTGCTGGAGAACCCCCAGCTGGCCAAGGGAGATCAGATCCTTGCCCTCCCCACCCTCGTGAGGAAGCTTCCGGAACCTATAAAAAAGATTATCGGAGACCTTTCCAACACGGAGCGGGTTCTGGTGGGCCTTGATTTGCGGCCGGCATAAGCATAAACAAAGTGGTTCTCCGCTATGGGAGGTGTAGGAGAAAGTCGTGAAGAAGAAGCATGAAGGCGATAAGGTCGATGCATTCGAAGAGGCCCTGAGGGGAGCTCCCGATACTAAATATGTACTGCGCTTGTATGTCACCGGATCAACCCCAAGGTCCCAGCGGGCCATTAAGAATATCAAAAAGATCTGCGAAGAGCACCTCGAAGGAAGATACGAGCTGGAGGTCATTGACGTGTATCAGCAGCCGGGTCTGGCCATGGAAGAAAATATCATAGCCGCCCCGACGCTCGTCAAAAAGCTTCCCGCTCCGCTGAAAAAGATCATCGGAGACCTCTCGGATATTGACCAGGTCCTCCTTGGTTTGAACATCGTGCCCAAAGGCTGACGCCCCTGGGGAGGAAAAGGATGTGACGATATAGATTCATGCATCATGAGAAGGGAACAATGAAAGACAAGACAAAGGCAGAATTAATCAGCAAGATAGAAACCTTACGGGATCAATTTCAGGAAGCACAGGCAAACCTGGATGCAATCCGGAGTGGTGAGGTCGATGCCCTCGTGGTGTCAGGCCCTTCCGGCGAGCAGGTTTTTACCCTCAAAGAAGCAGACCGCCCTTACCGCATCATCATCGAAGAGATGTGCGAAGGCACGGTAACCATAAGCAATGAAGGCCTCATCCTCTACAGCAACAAGCAGCTTGCGAAGATGCTGGGCGTTCCGCTCTCGAAGCTCATGGGGTCATCCCTGTACAAATACCTCCGGCCCCAGTCACGCACGGTTATCGAAAAGATGGTTTCGAACGGGGATAGGAAGTCCAGGAGAAAGGAAGTCGTCTTCGAGAAGCCGGACGGCGGGGCGATGTATGCATACGTGTCCTTCTCGCCGCTTGAAATGGACCAGGCTACTGTATTCTGCGGTGTGGTTACCGATATCACCTCGGAAAAGAAGAGCCGGGATGACCTGGAAAAGACAAATTCGCTCCTTGAGAGAATTTTCAGCAATACGCATATCCTTGTTGCATATCTCGACCGCGACATGAATTTCGTCCGTGTGAACCAATCCTTTGCCGATGTCTGCGGCATGGCCGTTGAATATTTCAAAGGCAAGAACTTCTTCGACCTCTATGCACGGGAAGATGAAAGGGCAGTCTTCCATCAGGTGGTTGAGAAGGGTGAGCCTTTCAGTGCTGAGGACAAGTACTTCGACTGTGTGAACAGCATCAGAAACGAGATGTATGCAGACTGGAATCTCCAGCCTGTCAAGAGCGCGGACGGCCATGTCCAGGGGGTGATCCTGACCCTGATAGACAGGACGGAACGCAAGCTCCTGGAAAAAGAACGGCTCATGCTCGAAAAGGCCGTCGGCCAGGCCGGCGACGGGATTATCGTGACCGATGCAAAAGGCGTTATCGAGTATGTGAATACTGCAAGCGAGCGGATCAGCGGCTACAGCCACGATGAAATGATCGGCAAACCCATGGCGCTTCTGCAGGGAGGGAGCGAGACGTCCCGGCAGGTGCATGATGTGCTCGATCAGGAGGGACTGTGGAAGGGCCATATTGCCGACAAAAGGAAGGACGGTACCATGTGTGAAATAGAGGCAACCGTATCCGTCGTACATAATGAACAGGGCCGGACTCTCAACTACGTCGTGATCGAGCATGATGTCACGAACGAGATCAAAATGGAGCAGCATCTCCGCCAGATGCAGAAGATGGAGGCCCTCGGAAGGCTTGCCGGCGGTATAGCCCACGACCTGAACAATATCCTCTATCCCATCATCATCAACACGGAGATGCTCCTGGATGAAGAAGGCCCTGGTACGGCCACGCACCAGCCCCTGCGTCAGATACTCACGGCAGCATACCGTCAGAGGGACCTGGTGAGGCAGATCCTCGCATTCAGCAGGCAGGAGCGAGCAGAAGCTCAAGCCCATCAAGGTCGGGCCGCTGATAAAAGAATCGCTGAAATTTCTGCGGGCATCGCTGCCGAGCACCATAGAGATCAAGCAGAAGATCAATGCTTCGGATCGACATGATCCTGGGCGACCCGACCCAGGTCCATCAGATGATCATGAACCTGTGCAGCAATGCTGCAGACGCACTTCATCCCAGACCGGCACCATTGAGATCGAGCTGAGCGACACCCTCATGGAGCCGGACCATATGCACTCGGACATAAAGCCGGGCCGCTACCTGAAGCTCACGGTGTAGCGACACGGGCAAAGGCATGAGCCATGACGTCATGGACCATATATTCGAGCCTTTTTACACGACAAAGGACGTTAACAAGGGCAGCGGCATGGGGCTCGCAGTGGTTCACGGTATCGTGAAGAGCCATCGGGGGGCGATCACGGTGGAGAGCAAGCCGGGCAAGGGTTCCCGGTTTATCGTCTATCTGCCGCTTCTCGACAGGGAGTATCTGCAGAAAAATGAGCCTTTAAGTATCGGGAATAAGTCCCATGAAAAGAAGCAGATTCTCCTGGTCGATGACGAGAGCATCGTCCTCAACAGCGTCCAGCGCGCACTGGAGCGGATGGGATACACCGTGGCGGCGGAAAAGGATTCCGAGGCGGCCCTGGACCTCTTCCGGAAGAATCCCCAGGATTTCGACCTCATCATTACCGACCAGACCATGCCCCGCCTGACCGGCGTGGAGCTCTCGGAAGAAGCGATGCGCATCCGCCCGGACGTGCCGGTCATCCTGTGCACGGGCTTCAGCGAGGTGATCTCCGATCAGGAAGCAAAAAATATGGGCATAAAAGAGCTCCTCATGAAACCAGCCACAACCAAGGACCTGGACGAAGCAATCAACCGGGCACTGAAAGGCTGAAAATAAAGACTTTCCTCACCTCCCACCAAGCGTTTCAGCCTTGCAGGAGAAGGGATGCCAGTGCTCGATCTCTTTGTCTACCGGCTTTCCGTTGGGAGCTCGACTCACTCTAAAATGCTTATACTACTCCCTTGTGTCTGTGAAGGATTCGGTGCTCAGAATACGTATACGAGGAATGATACGTAGAGGAATCCTCCTACGAGCAGTGTAAAGGGGTTGATTTTTTTGAAGATTGTGATCCAGGCGAGGACCAGGAGCGAGGAGCAGAAGGCGAGTCCTGCGGAGAGCATGGTGGTTCCGGTGAGATTCCAGGGCGTGAAAAGGATGCCGAAGACGACCGGGAAGCAGCTCTGGAAGACCATCGCGCCGGTTATGTTCCCGAGCGCCAGCGTATCTTTTTTCTTTCCGACCCAGATGATGGAGTTCATCTTCTCCGGCAGCTCAGTGGCAATGGGCGTGATGATGATGGACAGGATGAGCGGGGCCACACCAAAAGTTATCGAAAGTTCCTCCACATAGCCGATGAACAGGTGGGAGCCTAAGATGATGAGCACGAGCCCCAGCAGGATCTGCACAGCGATGGAGGCGAGGTTATCGGGGAGCCTGAGAAAACGTGAAAGGTAGAGCTCTTCAACGAAATCGTTCGAGCTGCACTCGGAGGAGATGATCATTTTCAGATACAGGATATACGAGAGCATAAGTGCCGCCGCGATGACGATCCGCAGGGTGTGGTGGTGGATGAAAGTAGTGAGGACGGCCAAGCCGTAGATGAGCACGAAAAAGGTGAGGTCCTTGCGCAGATGGGGGATGTCTACATTCATCGTCAATGTCCTTTTGCCCAGCGCGGTATAGACGATGACGGCCGCCCCTGTGACGAAGAAGGCCAGGGTCCCCAGCATGAAAGGCGCTCCGGCGATTGCGCCTATGCCTATTTCATGGGCGTTCGGCGAGCTTGATATGAGAATGGCCATGATCGGGATGATGGTTTCGGGCAGCGCCGTGCCTACTGCGGCGAGGATGCTCCCGATGATTCCCTGGTGAAGGTTAAGCTTATCGCCTGCCTGCTCCACGGCATTGACGAATACGTAGCAGGAAAGGAGGATTATGCCGAGGCTCAGTGCGGTCATCAGTATGGTTGCCGTCATCTCTTCTCTCTTTTGTTAGGTATTTGAAGATTTCAAGCGGGTGAATACCATAGACGGCAGGATGTGTCCAGTACAGCGGATCAAGGGGCTGCCCCGTGTCTTATGCTTCGGGCAGGAGAACCTGGAATGTGCTTCCCTTTCCCGGCCGGCTGGAAGCTGTGATGATGCCGCCATGACCTTTGATGATCCGGCGGGCAACGGAAAGCCCGAGGCCGGTGCCTTCGCCCGGCTTTTTGGTGGTGAAAAAGGGCTCGAAGATACGGTTCAGGTCATCTTTGGATATGCCTTGTCCCGTGTCTTTCACCGCGAGTCTTGTATAACTTCCCGGTCTTATGCCGGGATATTCCTTTTCCACAGCAGTATCCACGGTTATGCTGTCCATCTTCACCTCGATCACCCCTACCCGGTCTCCTATGGCATGGGCTGCGTTGCTGATGAGGTTCATCACCACCTGCCGTATCTGTGTGGGCTCTGCCATGACGGACCCGGTTTCTCCGGGTATTCCCGAACGGATCTCGATGGTGGCGGGAAGCATGGCCCGGATGAGCTTGAGCGATTCCCTCACGAGGGATGATATTTTCAGAAGCGTGCGCTCTTCTCTTTTTCCGGTAGTAAAGGTGAGGATCTGCCGCACAAGGTCCTTGCCCCGCATCCCTGCTTCGAGGATCATTTCAGCCTCGGGTCTGACAGGGCTTTCGGGAGGGATCTCTTCCAGGAGCGCTTCTGCATTCATGATAACAGGATTGAGGATATTGTTGAGATCGTGGACAATGCCTCCGGCAAAGGTCCCGATGAGCTCCATCCTCTGGTTTTTTGCGAGGTGGCGTTCAAGCTCCCGCTCGCGGGTAACATTTTTTTCGAATATAAGATAGCTGATAATATTCCCCAAAGGGTCTCTGAACGGTGCTATTGTTACGGTAAGCTCGAGTTTTGCCGTCTTGTTCCTGCGTTCCAGCGTGCCTCTCCTCTCCCCTTTCGAGGCGAAAGCATCCTCGATTTCCTTTTTCACCCACTCCTGGTGCTGCCCTTCTGTCAGGACGGCAGAGACTTTTTTGCCCAGCGCTTCGCTCCTCCTGCAGTCGTTGAAGGCTTCGAAGGAAGGATTCACAAACTGGATCCTTCCTTCGGAGTCTGCAATGGCAAGGCCTACCGGTGATTGCTCAATGGCAGCGGCAAGGCGTATACGTTCCTGCTCTTCCTTGATGCGGTCCGTCAGGTCGATCCCGATGTAAATCTGATCACCGGTCGAGAGCTTCACCCTCGACCATGAACCCGGCAGGTCACGGCCGTCCCTGGTTCTCATCGGGAGATCGATCCACTGCGGCCCTTCCTTGTCCCAATGTTCCGATGCCTCTTGCAGGCGATCTGCTTCCGGGTATACCCGAATAAGGAAATCATCTTTCCGGGCATCTTCCATGGTCCACCCCGTCAGGTTTTCGAAGGGCATATTGATCATCTTGGTATGGCCGTTCCTGTCGTCGAGGCAGAGCATTGCGGGCATATTGTCGATGATGGTCTGCAGTATCTCACTCTGCTTGCGGAGCTCTGATTCGGCCTTTTCCCGGTCGGCTATCTCCTCCTTGAGCTTCTCATTGATCAGCGTCAATTCGGCGGTGCGGATACGGACGCTGGTTTCCAGGTCCTCGTTGGACTTCTTCAGGTTCTCTTCCATCCTTTTCTGCTCGGTGATGTCGTTGCCGATGGCCATCAGGATCTCGATATGGCCGTCTTTGGAAAAAGCGGGGAAAACCCGCGAATGGTATATCCTTACCCCCCGTGCCGACGGGACCGAGAATTCGACACCGACCCCCTTGCCCTTGAGGAGTACGGTCCTCAATGCCCCTTCCAGAATCGTGCGGAAGCCTTCCGGTACATCTGTCTCTTTCATGGTCTTGCCGATGAACTCGGATTTGTCCTTTCCCGTCAGGGTTTCCAGGAGCGGGTTTATATAGAGATACCGCAGCCCTGTGTCGAAATAGGCGATGAAGTCAGGTGCATTCTCAGCCAGGATCCTGAAGCGCTGCTCTGCTTCGAGCCGCTTCTGTTCCGTAACCTTCAGTTCGGTGATGTCGAGCAGTGCGGCCCCGAACTCTATTATCGTTCCGGTTTCATCCTCATGCGGGATGCTCTCCATGTAAACATTCAGTATTCCGCTGCCTATGGGCGCCAGTCTCAGCTCGCATGTGCCTGCAGTCCTTCCATGCTCCATGCGTTCGAGATGCTTTGAGTAGACGGGTTTGTCTTCCTTTAGAACGAACCGTCCAAAAGGCCTTTTCAGGATGAGGTGTCTCTCCATCCCCAGCATTTCGCAGCCCCGCAAGTTTATCTCTGCAATGAGGCCGGCGTTGGTAATGGTGAGGTATGCGATGGGAGCGCTGTAATACAGGTCAAAGTATCTGTTCCGGGAACCTTCCAGCTCTGCTTGTGCGAGCTTGAGTTCCTCGTTCCGGATCTCAAGCTCTGCCTGATGGATCGACAGTTCGTGGATGAGTTCTTTTACCTTCTCAGGAGAGTTCTCTCTGTTTTTATCATACCGGGAGATCATTTCCTCAGTGCTGGAGGGGAGCTTGTCTTTGTTCCGGTTCTTCTTTCCATCATTGCCCTGTCCCATGGTAAACCCCTCTGCATCATCAGCCCCTTATCTTACCCGGCTGATGATTATCAAAGCATCGGTCATGTTTCGGACATAATTTTTTTTACTGTTTCTCCTGTCTGAACCGGGTAAGCCTTACCGGGGATAAGAGGAGTTCTCTTTTGCAGAATGACGCTATCCTCAGCCCGCGATGTCCGGCCATGTTTTACATGATACGAGTCCTCTACAAAAAAATGAGGCCCAATGGGTTGTGGATGCATAAAAACATGATGGATTCGAAGACATCCCGTCAAATAAAATAAAAATCAAATAATACGCGTAATAATAAAGCAGAATTTTTATACGTGCAATAAATAAAGTGTTTCGTATGCCATGAGCCTGCAAGGAATAGCATCCAGAGGCTTATTACGAGGCCGGCTTTGAGAGGTGCACTCGTAATAAGCCCTTCTTCAAAGAAAATCAATCTCTACAGCGAAATGCTTGCAGAGATCAGCTGAATTCGCTCTGGGCCTGCTGGAAGGAAGAGCTCAGGATGCGGAAGCTGTCCATGAATCCTTCTTTCACATCATTCCAGGCTTCTGCAGAGCTGTGAACCATGGCTCCATACCATTCGGCGAGCTGGTTCCGCTTTTTTGTAAGCTCATAGAGAGAGCTCCTCGATTTTTCCCTGGCTGCCTGATCCATTTTATCCCAGTTATTGAACATGGCCTGCCGCAATGCCTCGATGCGATCATCCAGGTCGTTCATCGTGGCTTTTGCCTGCCCGATGGCCTCGTCCCGCTGATCGGAAGTATAATCTTTGAGTGCTTCGAGAGCCTTGGCCGTATGGTACTTTACCCTTTTTGCAGCCCTGTTGGCGGACAGACGCCGTGCAACGGCTACAGGGATGATGACAAATAATGCAGCGGTCAGAGCCGCCAGGGCGATGATCATCAATCTTACCTGATTCATCTTCTTTCTCCTTTCTCTTTGATATGATGTGAGGCACGAGGGTTACGCCTTTGGGAAGACTGCTTTGACCGATGCTTGCTGATCTGCCATTCCGGTGCAGGTGTCATTTGAGCTTTGTCCATGCTGATTCAACGGCAGTTCTTACGTCATTGTACGCACTCTCGGTGCTTTCTTTCAGCTTTTCCCAGGATCGGCCTTCCGTTTCTTCAATTCGTCCAACCTGTCTTCTGCAGCCCCCGCCTCCCTAAAAGGTAGTTGATCTGCTTATAATATTCGTTCCTGGTTCCGGTATCTTCCTGATTCGCCTTTGACTTCATTTTATCGATTTCCGCACTCAGTTCGTCCAATTTATGCTGCATCTTGAGCTGGAAAGCGTCTTTGTCGGTCATGAATTACTCCTTTGCCGGTAGGCGCTTGAAGGACCGGCTTTGTAATCAAGAATGTTTCCGGTATAGGGTGAAACAAAGATACGTCACCTCTGATGAAAAACCGCTTGCGCGCTGTTCTAAAGCGCCTGTTCAATCCTTTGAACGCGATATCATTCATAATAACCATAAGGAATGTTTTCCTCAATGGGAGTCATGCATCAATGCCTCTTTGCGCTTGACAAAAGGCAGAATAGCAATGATTTCTGATTACAGCCAAGGAGCTTTACGGGATTTCGAAAACGGATCGGCGCCTTTGCGCAGGGCTTGGGTATCATCAGCAGAGCCAAAGCCGCGAAAGACCTTGAAAGGAAGGACATCATGGGGAAATTGGTCGGAAGGGTCAGTACCGGGCTTGAGAGTTTCGATCAGATTATCGACGGCCTTCGGACCGGCGATAATGTGGTCTGGCAGGTGGACAGCATCGACGACTACCTCTTTTTTGTCGGCGCCCTTTGTTACCCGGGCGGTCGAAGAGCACAGAAGGTCGTGTACATACGGTTTGCCGGACACAAGCCGCTCATTGAGAACAACCCTGCAGTCGTCACCTACAAGCTCGATGCCTACAGCGGGTTCGAGTCCTTCTCAACGCAGGTGTACACCATTGTCACCAAGGAAGGAGAAGATGTGTTTTATGTCTTCGACTGCCTTTCCGACCTCTTTCCGCCTGGGCCACCGACCTCATGATCGGCAACTTCTTCAGGATCACATGTCCCTATCTTTACCAGCTCAACACCATCGCCTACTTCGGGCTTATCCGTAACAGCCATTCCTTCAAGACCGTGGCCAGGATCCGGGAAACCACCCAGGTCCTCCTCGATGTCTACAACGTACGGAGACAGCATCTACGTCCATCCGCTGAAGGTCATGGGACGGCACAAGCCCACCATGTTCCTGCCCCACAAGCATGCGAGGAGGACGCTTCCTGCCCGTCACGAGCAGCGTCGATGTCGGGCAGGCTCTTCACCTATATTTCCGGACGGGATACCGGAAGAGACGAGGAGGAACCTCGATTACTGGGACCGGCTCTTTCTCACGGTGGAAGAGATCTGGTAAGCGACGAGCGGAGAGCCGCAGAAAAGGAGCGATGCTCGGACCACCTCTGCGAGATCATGATCGGCCGGGAACACAGGATATTCGACCTCGCAAGCAGGCAGCTTTACCCTCGAAGATCTCCTCGACATCAAATCGAGGCTCATCGGGACCGGCTACATCGGCGGCAAAGCCGTGGGCATGCTGCTGGCCAGGAAGATCCTTTCGCTCAGACGGGTCATTCGACTGGGGGTCGCTCCTGGAGCCCCATGACTCCTTCTACATCGGCTCGGATGTCTTCTATACCTATATCGTCGAGAACGGCTGGTGGAAGCTCCGCATGGAGCAGAAGACAAAGGAGGGCTATTTCGAAGTGGCCAGGACGCTTGCAGGAGAACATGCTCGAAGGCGACTTCCCCGAGGAGATCGAGGAGCAGTTCTGGCACCTGATCGAATATTTCGGCCAGTCTCCCATCATCGTCCGATCGAGCAGCCTTCTGGAAGACGCCTTCGGCAACGCCTTTGCCGGCAAATACGAAAGCATCTTCTGCGTCAACCAGGGGACCCCGGAACAGCGGTTCAAGAATTTCAGGGAATGCGTGCGGCAGGTCTATTCGAGCATGATGAACGAAGACGCCCTGACCTACCGCCTGCAGAGGGGCCTCGACCAGCATGACGAGCAGATGGCCCTGCTGGTCCAGAGGGTATCGGGGTCGTACCGGAAAGAGTATTTCTTCCCGGATCTGGCCGGCGTGGGATCTCCTACAATACCTTCGTCTGGAGGAAGGACATGGACCCCAAGGCAGGGATGATCCGGCTCGTGCTGGGCCTGGGCACGCGGGCAGTGAACCGGGTGGACAACGACTACCCGCGGATCGTTGCGCTGGACGCCCCGCTGGTCAAACCGTACAGCGAGATCGGGGAAGTCCGGAAGTATTCCCAGCACGATGTCGACGTGCTCGATATCATCCAAGAACAGCTTTGAGACCGTCCCGGCCTCCCAGGTGATGAATGAGGATGCAAGGGTGAACCTCGATCTGATCGGCACCCTGGACAGGGATTCCGGAGACATGATGAGGGAAGAGGCAGGGAGCGCCGGGAGCAGGTGGATCGTCACGTTTGACCGGCTCCTTTCCGAAAGCAGCCTTCCCGACACCATGCACAGGATGCTCAAAACCCTTGAACGGGCATACGACTACCCGGTGGATATCGAATTTACGGTCAACTTCACCGAAGACAGCGCTTTTGCCGTCAACCTCGTCCAGTGCAGGCCGCTGCAGACCAAGGGCGAAGGCAAGAGGGTCGTGGTGCCGAGGAATATTCCGGACGGGAAGGTGATTTTCCGCTCCGAAGGGAGCTTCATGGGCGGAAGCGCGAATCAGCAGGTCAGACGCATCATCATGGTCGAACCGGAAGCTTATCACAAGCTCACGCTCTCCGAGAAGTACGACATCGCGCGGCTCATCGGGAAGATCAACCGGCTATCCGACAGGGAAAAGACACCTGCCGTCCTCATCGGGCCGGGGAGATGGGGAACCACGACGCCATCGCTGGGCGTGCCCGTCCGGTTTTCCGAAATCAACAACATCAGCGTCATCGTGGAGCTTGCCTATATGGGCGGAAGCCTCATGCCGGAGCTCTCGTACGGCACGCACTTTTTCCAGGACCTCGTGGAAACGGACATCTTCTACGTGGCGATATTTCCGGAGACCTCCCATTCGTTCTTCAATAAAGAGTTCATCGACAGCGGGCCGAATATCCTCGGCACGCTTCTGCCCGAGCAGGCAAAATACGAGCATGTGGTGAAGGTGAAGGATCTTGGTAAGGAGAATTACTACCTGTATGCCGACGTCCTTTCCCAGGAGGCGCTCTGTTTCAGCCCGGAATAAGCCCGGCTTTCAGCACGTAAAAAGTCGCTACTCGTTCACGATCCCCTTTGATGCGGGAAGGGGTGGGCATCTAAAATCCAGGAGCTTCAGCGTTTCTTCGAAGAGCGGGGTCCCGGCCGTATCCAGAAGCATGAACACGATGGCTTCCGTCGGGTAGGCAACCGCACCCGCCTGTGCCATGGCTTTTACCGCCGTTTCCCTGTGATAGAGAAACCGCGAGCAGACCGCATCCGTGGCAACAATGGGGTAATGCCCGGTGACGAGCAGGTCCATGACCGACTGGAGCACGCATACATGGGCCTCCATGCCCGAAACGATCACGGTCTTGCAGGAGGTTTTTTTGATCTCGGCCATGATCCGGCCTTCTCGCCAGCAGCTGAATTTGAGCTTTGCGATCCGAAGTGCATCCCCGAGAGTTTCGTCGATTTCGCTCGCTAACCTGCCGAAGCGCTCAGGCATATGCTCGCTTGCGATGATGGGAATGTCCAAGGCATGGGCCGTCCGGATAAGGGCCTGATTGTTCCTCAGAAAGGTCTGCCGGTGATCCTGTTCCATGGCTGCAAGGAACTTTTCCTGGATATTGATGACCAGCAGGAGGGTGTCCTCGGGCTTGATGAGAAAACGATATGCATTGCTGCCGTATTTTGCCGCACGATCCATCATGATCGGATCCATAGGCGCCTCATGAGGTGCACCGGCTCACCGATAGTTAGAGGCTTTGAGATGCTTAAGCCTGCACAAGAAAGATCGGCCCGGGTGAGAACCCGGGCCGGAAGCCGTGTTGAAGTGACAGGGAAAAAGGAGGTGGAGAACGGCGCACATGATATGCTTCATGCCGTGCCTTTACTCATAAAAGCAGGTTCGTGTCCACCGTACGCACGAATACGCCATCCTCTTTGTAACTTATCAGACGATCCCGTACGCAAGCATCGAATTGGCAACTTTGAGGAAGCCGGCGATGTTTGCCCCAACGACGTAATCACCCTTCTTGCCGTAGGTCTCGGAGGCCTGGATACAGGTCTTGTGGATATTCTTCATGATCTCGCGGAGCCGTGCATCAACCTCCTGTCTCGACCAGGACAACCGCATGCTGTTCTGGCTCATCTCCAGACCGGATGTTGCAACGCCGCCTGCATTGGCAGCCTTGCCCGGGCCGTAGAGGGCATAGTATTCCTGGTAAATCTTGACCGCCTCGGGTGTGGACGGCATGTTCGCGCCTTCGGAGATGCAGATGCAGCCGTTCTTCATGAGCGCTTCGGCATGGGAGCCGTCGATCTCGTTCTGGGTTGCGCACGGCAGGGCCACGTCGACCTTGATGCCCTGGGTTTTGATTACGTCCCAGATGCTCTCGCCCACATAGCAGCAGCTTCCCGGATATTTGTCGGCGTATTCGCTGATTCTTCCGCGCTTCACGTTCTTGAGTTCCATGACGTATGCGCACTTCTTGCCGTCGATACCCTTCTCGTCGATGATGGTGGAGCTGGAGTCGCACAGGGAGATGACCTTGCCGCCGAGTTCGTTGACCTTCTCTACCGCATACTGTGCCACGTTGCCCGATCCGCTGATCGCTACGGTCTTGCCTTTGAAGTCAAGACCGCGGGTGGCTAAGCATTTCGGCAGCAAAATACACGCAGCCGTAGCCGGTTGCTTCCGGACGTACCAGGCTTCCGCCATAGGACAGGGCTTTGCCGGTGAGCACGCCCGTGTGCTCGTTCCTGATCTTCTTATAGTAGCCGTACAGGTAGCCGATCTCGCGGCCGCCGACCCCGATATCACCTGCCGGGACGTCTACATCTGCGCCGATATAGCGGAAGAGCTCGCGCATGAATGACTGGCAGAACCGCATGACTTCGTTGTCCGACTTACCCTTGGGATCGAAGTCGGAACCGCCCTTTGCGCCGCCCATGGGCAGCGTGGTCAGTGAGTTCTTGAAGATCTGCTCGAAACCGAGGAACTTCAGGATTCCCAGGTTCACGGAGGGGTGGAAGCGCAAACCGCCTTTGTAAGGTCCGATGGCGTTGTTGAACTGGACCCTGAACCCGCGGTTGACCTGTACCTCTCCCTTGTCGTCTACCCAGGGGACGCGGAATATGATAGTCCTGTCCGGCTGAACGATGCGCTCATAAATCTTAGCCTTCACGAATTCGGGATGCTTTTTCGTCGTCGGCTTGAGGCTCACGAGAACCTCTTCTACTGCCTGGTGAAATTCGAACTCATTGGGATCGAGTTGTTTTACCTTTTCGATGACCCCTTCGATTACCGACATATGCTTTTATTCCTCCTCTAAGTTAGTATGGTTTACAGCTTTTCCGATATAGCCGTTTCACTTCGTCACCTTACCTTTGCAGAATCATCCATTCCCTGATGTGCCCCTTGATTGGCAACTATCAGTTTATTAAGCATTAATTTATTTCCACTCTTTTGCTATGAGAAAAATTACCCTTATAAAACCCGAAAAAAGCAGGTTTAACAATCAGGGAAATGCTGGAATCTGCATAAGGGGTACCCCTATGCAGATATAGGGGCAATCCCTTATTTGGGTGGCAATCGTTGTTTGATGCGGTGTTCCGCTGGGCAAAGAAGGCTTGACTTGTGAGCCGGATGCATCGCAATCTGTCAATTCCGGCGTCCCATTCAAGCATTTCTTTTTCTTCAGGCCGCGTTCTGCACCCACTGGATTGCATATTTCATGAGATCGGTGCCGGTATCGAGCTTGAGCTTTTCCTTGATGTGCGAACGGTACGATTCTATGGTCTTTACGCTTAAGTGGAGCTCTTCGGCGATCTGGCTGGTCTTGAAGCCCTGACCGATCATGCGGAATACGGTGAGCTCTCGGTTGCTCAGGAGATCGAGCGGCGAGCTCACGGGTTTCGCATCGCTGGAGACAAGGGTTTCGAGCATCTTCGTGGTAATCTTGTCGCTCACGAAGATCTCGCCGTTCAGAACCTTGCGGATGGCAACCAGGACCTTTTCCACGGCCTCCTGCTTCATGATATATCCTCGTGCACCGGCCCTCAGGGCCCGTTCGGCAAAGATCGACTCATCATGCATGGATACCACGAGGGCGGGAAGATCCTTGTATCTGATTTTCATGGTCTTGATCAGCTCGATCCCGTCGATGCCCGGGAGCGAGAGGTCCACCATCACCAGATCGGGCTTGTGCGATTCCATCATATCGAGCGCGGTAGAGGCGTCTGGAGCCTCTGCGGAAACCGTAAGATCCGGTTCCTGGTTGATAACCATAGCCAACCCCTTGCGAAGGATCGGGTGATCATCCACGATCATGATTCTCATGCGGCCCATATGTATTCCTCCTCACCAATTGACTTTTATTCGTTCGTTTCAGTGCCCTTCCGAGAGCTGGAATGAGCATATGATTTCGGTTCCGCCATGCACACGGCTCTTGATATCGAGGGAGGCGCCGAACATGGAGGCACGGTAGCGCATGATGTTCAGCCCCATGCCTTTCCCTTTCCTCTTTGTTTTCCCGATGCCGATGCCGTTGTCGCATACGTTCAAGTGTACGGTCGATCCATTTTTTTCCAATGTGATAGACACCGTATCCGCCTTACCGTGTTTAATCGCATTATTCAATGCCTCTTGTACGATCCGGTAGAGGTTGGCGGACATTTCATTATCAAGGATGTAGATCGGCGACGTGCAGGTAAATGTGCAGGTAACGCCGAAAAGCCTTTGGACATTCTCAGCGAGCTTGCCAAGTGCGATCATGAGGCCTTCGGCCTCGAGCTGGATAGGGTTGAGCCCGCGGGCGTAACCTTTGGTGAGCGTGATCGCCTGGTCGATGAGATCGACGATTTCCCGGACATCGCCGGTTTCCACAGGGATTTTCGATGATATCTTCTTCTCGAGCACCTTGCCCATGAACCCGATGCCGGCAAGATGCTGACAGAGGCTGTCATGGAGGTCCTGGCCGATTCTTCTCTGCTCCCGGTTGCTTATTTCAAGGATCTCGCGCTCCAGCCTTTTTCTCCTCGTGATGTCACGTACGATGCCGAGCACTTCGTTAGGCCTGCATACCACCATGCGTATCTCGTAGTCCCTGCCTTTGCTGTTAAGGGAGGTATGCTGTTCAAAGACCTGGGGATTTCCTGTTTCCAGGGCCCGCCGTACGGAGTTCATGGCATGGTCGATGAGCCGGCGGGGCAACAGGTCTTCTTCATCCGCCAGGCAATAGATGCTTCTTCCTACGAGCCGCTCTTCGAGATCCCGGAGCATTATGAAAGTCCCTGAACGGAGCCCTACCAGGGTGCCTTTGTCATCTACCTGGAACATGAGATCCGGTATGGCATTCAGGAGCGCGATATTTTTAAGCTCACTCTCATGAAGAGCGTCCTCGGCACGCTTTCGATCGACGAGCTTTCCGAACCGCTCAGCTATTACCTTGATGAGGCTTCTTTCTTCGGCAAGGAAGGGACCTTCGTCCATCTCGGGTTTTTCCTCACGGTAAAAAACCTCAAGGAAGCCAAGGGCTTCGCCGTCAACCACGATGTTTTGGGAGAGCTTCCAGGGAGTCTCCTCGAAATCCGGGCTCTGCACGAGGGTCCCTTCAAGGCGTATGCGGCAGCAGGTGACCTCGGGGTATTGCCAGGCAATGGGGATGACTTCTACGGAACGGTCGAGAATCATATCCAGGTCCAGGCCATAGGTTTCAACGATGTGCGATATGCTGTAAAGGCAGTTGAGCTCTTTCACCCGCTCCTTGAGGGCATGCGTAATCTCCTCAAGGGCTTGCTGATCCTTTTTCTGTTCCGACTCGATCCGGTGGAGCTTCTCCATGGTCTTGCCCGCATTTGCGATCACTTCGACCGTATCTTTGCGGGTATTTCCACTGCCGGATGCCGCCTTGCCGGTCTTTTTTCCCGGCTTGCGGGCGTTGATGGGTGCTGTTGTCTTCATATCACCTGCTGCTCTCGAATAATTCTCCTGCCGCTGTCCCTTGGGTACCCAACGGTGAGACATTGGGCGTATCTTAACGCTTTTTCGAAATCCCTGCAAGACAAGGCCGGATTTTAAAGCACCCCGGCCGGCGGGGTGTAAGTGATGTCCGTTGAAAAGTCGTAGGCGGGGACGGATGTCCGGTATTACCTCCGGGAGCCGCCCCGGAGAGAAGGGATACTGTGCACATTTTAGGGAATCGGTCTGTCAAAGATCCTAAAATAACTGCGTTCGCCCTGATAATCATTTCATGTTCTTCTCAGGGACATGGGCAAAATGGTGGTTTCACACCCTATCATCCCCCTGGCGGAAACGAAATTCTTGGGCTATAGAGAGGAACAGAAAGCAGTCTGATCAAACACTCAACGTGAGAGAAAGGATGCGCCATGCCGGATCAGATCGGAACTTCAAAAGGAAGAATAGGAGCCTACATTTCAGCAGGATTGATCGTTTTGTCTTTATGCTTTGCCGGATGGAGCGATGCTCCTGCGGCAGACCAGAAGGTATTCGTGCTCTGCTATCATTCCTTTCTCGGGAATAAGCCCTTTCCGAGCGATATCCCCGTGGAGGAGTTCCGCGCCCAGATGAATTCATTAAAGAGTAAGGGCTTCCGCTTCGTGTCATACTCAGACCTCGTAAAAGGCACGGTAACGGGGACGCAGAATATCCTCGTCGTCATCGACGACGGCAATAGAAGCGTCCTGGAGGCGTACCGGCAGACCATGAAGCCTCTGGGCATCAAACCTCTCCTTGCCATCTATCCGAACATCATCGGGAAGAAAACCTATGCGCTCACCTGGGAGCAGCTCAAGGAACTCGTCCAGGACGGTTGTGACATCGCAGCCCATGGATATTATCACATGCTCATGAATCAGAAATTCTATGATCAGGACAAGGCCGAGTTCATCCATGAAATAACCGGCTCAAAAGAGTTACTGGAAAAGAATCTCGGGATCAGGATTTCTGCCTTTGTCTATCCCAACGGCGTGCGGAGCGATATCACGAAAAAGACCCTTAAAAGTTCAGGGTATGCATATGCCTTTACCATCAACTGGGGCGGAGTTCTCTCTCCCTTAAGCCTGAACAAGGACCCGCTCGAGCTTCCCCGCTACATGGTCCTGAAGAACAACTGGGGCATGATTTCGGGCTCGATCATCAAAGCCTCTGCCCAGTAGGCTGTAAAGGGGAGGGGGCACCCGGATCTTGCTTTCTACCGGTATATCCTCTCCCTGTCCCTTCTCCCGCAGGCGGGAGAGGGGACTCATGTCTCACGGTCCGAAACAAGTTTATCCTTTCATTTTTCTTCTGTATCCGGTAAAAAGTCCACTTTCTCATTTTTCGCAAATATGCTGGAATAATTATGAGCGCGGTGTTAAGAAAGGGGAAATTTTTCTAAGAACTGATAAGGAAATGCCATGGAACAAGCAATAAACAGGGCAAAGATCCTCGTCGAGGCGCTTCCCTACATCAAAGATTTCAGAGGCAGGAGGATCGTCGTCAAGTACGGCGGTCATGCCATGGTAAACCCCGAACTGAAAGAAATATTCGCCAAGCAGATCGTCCTGTTCCACTATGTCGGCATCCAGGTGATCGTGGTGCACGGCGGCGGGCCCCAGATCAACACCATGCTCGACAAGCTCGGCATCGAGTCGAGCTTCATCGACGGCAAGCGCGTCACCGATTCGGCGACCATGGACGTGGTGGAGATGGTGCTCGCGGGCGGCATCAACAAGGAGATCGTCCAGCTCATCAATAAAGACGGCGGCAAGGCCGTAGGCCTTTCGGGCAAAGACGGCGGGCTCATCAGGGCACGGAAGCTCTTTCATTCCAGGAAAGATAAGGAAGGCAAGGTCGAGGCCGTGGATATGGGCCATGTGGGAGAGGTCACCGGCGTCAATACCGAGATCATCGACGCCGTGGAAAAGGCAGGGTTCGTTGCGGTCATCGCCCCTTCGGGCGTCGGCGATGACGGTCTGACGTACAACATCAATGCGGATACCGTTGCCGCAGAAATCGCCAGGCACATGAAGGTCGAAAAGCTCATCATCCTGACCGACGAGCAGGGAGTTCTGGATAAAGACGGCAAGCTCGTCTCGAGCATGAAGTATTCTCAGATCAACAAGCTCATATCCACCGGCGTGGTGACCGGCGGCATGATCCCGAAAATGGAGTGCTGCATGAGGGCGCTCGAAGGGGGGGTAAACAAGGCGCATATCATTGACGGCCGCATCCCCTACTCGATCCTCCTGGAACTCTTCACCGATTCCGGCATCGGCACACAGATCGTAAAGGAGTAATGAAGACGTGGGACACGTAATGGATACCTATTCCCGGCTGCCCGTAGCGCTGGAGCGCGGTCACGGCTGCAGGCTCTGGGATGATTCCGAAAACGAGTATCTCGACATGGTTGCCGGGATTGCCGTGTGCAACCTCGGGCATACGCACCCTGTGGTGGTCGAGGCCCTCCGTAAGCAGGCCCTCGAGTTGTTCCACTGCTCCAACATATACCGCATCCCCAAGCAGGAAACGCTCGCCCGGATGATAGCGGAGAACAGCTTCGAATCGAGAGCGTTCTTCTGCAACTCGGGAGCCGAGGCGAACGAGGGTGCGATCAAGCTGGTGAGGAAGTACTGCAACACGATCTCCCGCAGAGGCCCGAGGATCATAACCTTAAACGGATCTTTCCACGGAAGGACCCTGGCAACGCTCACCGCCACGGGCCAGGACAAGGTCAAGAAAGGCTTCGAACCTCTGCCCGAAGGATTTCTCACCGTGCCGTTCGGGGACTTCGAGGCATTGAAATCCGCCATAGACGATTCGATCGGCGCGATCATGATGGAGCCCATCCAGGGCGAGGGCGGGGTGAGGATCCCTCCACCCGGTTATCTGGAGAGAGTGAGGGAACTCTGTGACAGCCAGGGGCTTCTCCTGGTGTTCGATGAGGTGCAGACCGGCATGGCCAGGACGGGCGAGCTATTCGGGTACATGCTCGAAGACGTGGTGCCGGACATCATGACCCTTGCAAAGGCCCTGGGGAACGGCTTTCCCGTGGGCGCAGTCGTAGCGCGGCCCGAAATCGCCGAGGCGTTCGTTCCGGGTTCCCACGCCTCGACCTTCGGCGGCAACCCGCTTGCCATGGCCGCATCGCTCGCAACGTTTTCCGTCATGGTCGAAGAAGAGATCGCGCAAAAGAGCAGGGAGACGGGCAGGTACCTTGCAGACAAGATAGAAGGCCTCAGGCTCCTGCACCCGAGCATCAGGGATATCAGGGCCCGGGGACTCATGATCGGCGTGGAATTCGATGCAGACATCAGCTCGCTGCCCGTAGGCGGCCTGAAAAAGGGGATCCTGCTCAACGTGATCCAGACGAATATCCTCAGGCTCGTTCCGCCTCTCGTCATCTCGCAGGGATGAATGCGACGAGGCCGTTGCAATCATTCATGAACTCTTGAAGGAGAAAGGTCTATAATGGCACACAGGGATTTCCTTACGATTATCGACCTCACAAATGCCGAGGCACGGGAGATATTCTCCAATGCCCGCACGTATAAGGAGGGCACCCCGCCTGCAAGCTTGAGGGGCAAGTCCGTGGTGCTTCTCTTCGAGAAGGCTTCCACCAGGACACGTATCTCCTTCGAGGTGGGGGTGGCGCGTCTGGGAGGGCATCCCATCGTGCTCACGCCCGCCGGATCGCAGATGTCCCGGGGCGAGCCGCTTCGGGATACGGCGCGCGTCCTTTCAGGCTACTGCGACTGCATCGTCATGCGGACCTTCGGCCACGACCGCGTACAGGAAATGGCCCAGTGGGCCGACGTGCCGGTGATCAACGCGCTCACCGACCTCCAGCATCCCTGCCAGGTGCTTGCCGACTGCTTTACCCTGGAAAATATCTTCGGCACGCTGAAAGGCAAAAAAGTAGCCTGGATCGGGGACGGGAACAACATGGCGAACTCGTGGATAGAAGCCGCAGCTCTGCTCGACTTCGAGCTCGACCTGGCATGTCCGGAAGGGTATGACCCGAACCCGGGCGTCCTCGATGCAGCGGTGAGCCGGGGTGCAAAGGTGTCGCCTGTTGAGAGACCCCGTGGAAGCGGCCTCCGGCGCAGTTGCCGTCAATACGGATGTATGGGCGAGCATGGGACAGGAGGACGAGGCCGAGTTCCGGCAGCGGGCGTTCAAAGGTTTTGAAGTCGATGGAACCCTCATGGCCGGCGCGGCGAAAGGAGCAGTGTTCATGCACTGCCTGCCGGCCCACCGGGGTGAAGAGGTGAGCGAGGCGGTTCTGGAGGGAGATCAGTCCGTTGTCTGGGAACAGGCGCAGAACAGGCTGTACATCCAGGAAGCGATCATGGATTTTTTACTACGACACAGCAGGAAGGGGTGAAGAGAATCATGGCTGCAAAGAAAATCGTACTGGCATATTCGGGCGGATTGGATACATCGGTCATCCTCAAGTGGCTACAGGACGAGTTCGGGTACGAAGTGATCTGCTATGCGGCAGACCTTGGCCAGGCAGAGGAGCTCACAGGCCTCGAAGAAAAGGCCAAGAATACCGGGGCATCGAAGATCTATATCGAAGATTTACGGGAGGAGTTCGTCAGGGACTATGTATTCCCTGCGTACCGTGCGGATGTGGCATACGAAGGCATCTACCTCCTCGGCACCTCGCTCGGCAGGCCGCTCATCGCCAAGAAGCTGATCGAAGATCGCGCAGAAAGAGGGGGCCGACACCGTCGCCCACGGCGCGACCGGCAAGGGCAACGACCAGGTGCGCTTCGAGCTCACGTTCTGGGCGCTGAACCCCAGGATCAAGATCGTGGCCCCGTGGAAGATGGACGAGTGGACGCTTACGTTCCCGGGAAAAGATGATCGACTATGCGAACAAGCACGGGATACCGGTGCCGGTCACCAAGGCAAAGCCCTACAGCATGGACCGGAATCTCCTGCACATCTCCTTCGAGGGCGGCATGCTCGAAGACCTCTGGAACGAGCCCCTGGAAGATATGTTCGTGCTTTCCTGCTCTCCGGAGAAAGCACCGGATACGCCGACCTCGGTCGTCGTCTCCTTCAAGAACGGCGACCCGGTTGCTGTTGACGGCGTGAGTTTGAGCCCGGCCAACCTCTTGGCAAAGCTCAACGAGCTGGGCGGCAGAAACGGCATCGGCAGGGTGGACATCGTGGAGAACCGCTACGTGGGTATGAAGTCCAGGGGCGTCTACGAGACACCGGGCGGGACCATCATGAAGGTTGCGCACCGGGCCATCGAGCAGATCACCATGGACCGCGAGGTCATGCACCTCCGGGACGAGCTCATGCCGCGCTATGCAGGCATGGTCTACAACGGGTTCTGGTTTGCGCCGGAAAGGGAGCTCCTGCAGGCGCCTCATCGATCAGTCGCAGCAGGGCGTCACCGGAGATGTGCGGGTGAAGCTCTACAAGGGCAACTGCACCGTAACCGGCAGAAAGGCGGAGAAGTCTCTCTACAACCCGGAGATAGCAACGTTCGGAGAGGATGAGGTCTATAACCAGAAAGATGCTGCGGGGTTCATCAAGCTCAATGCCTTGCGGCTCAAAATGCAGAAGCAGATGGGAAAATGAAGGACAAGCCGTGGTCAGGAAGGTTCAGCCAGGAGACCGACAGCCTGGTTGAGGAATTCACCGAGTCGGTGAGCGTCGACGCGGCGCTCTATGCCCAGGATATCGAGGGCAGCATCGCCCATGCGAAGATGCTCATGACAGCGGGCCTCTTGAGCGAAAGCGAGGCGGATGCCGTTGTCTCAGGACTCCAGGGCATCATGAAGGATATCGAAGAGGGCACCTTTGCCTTTGACCCCGAGCTCGAAGACGTGCACATGAACATCGAGGTGGAGCTCACGAAAAGGATCGGCGAGGCAGGGAAGAAGCTCCATACGGCCCGGAGCCGCAACGACCAGGTCGCGACGGATTTCCGGCTTTTTGTCCGGGAATATCTGGGAGAGGTCAGGCGTCTCCTGAAAGAACTCCTGGCCTGTCTGGTGGAAAAGGCGTCCGCGAACGTGGATACCATCATCCCGGGCATGACGCACCTCCAGCATGCCCAGCCCGTCTCTTTCGGCCACCACCTGCTCGCATATTTCGAGATGTTCCTGCGTGACTACGACCGCATGAAGGATGCCGGGAGAAGGCTCAACATATCTCCTTTGGGTTCTGCCGCTTTTGCAGGCACCCCGCATGCCATCGACCGCTTCATGACCGCAGCGGAATTGCAGTTCGAAGAGCCGTGCCGGAATTCCATCGACGGCGTGAGCGACCGGGACTTCGCATGCGAGGCCGTGTTCGGCGCCTCACTCATCATGATGCACCTGAGCAGGCTCGCCGAGGAGATCATCATCTGGAACTCGAAGCCGTACTCGTTCGTCGAACTCCCCGATGCATTCTGCACGGGAAGCTCTATCATGCCCCAGAAGAAGAACCCGGACGTTGCCGAGCTCGTGCGCGGCAAGGTGGGAGGCGTGTACGGCAGCCTCGTGGCCCTGCTCACCATGATGAAGGGCCTGCCGCTCGCATACAACAGGGACATGCAGGAAGACAAGAAGGCCGTGATGGAGAGTCTCGACACGGTCGCGATGTGCATCGAGGTGATGACCGGGCTGTTAAGCGGCATGGAGATGAACAGGGATGCATTGAAGCGCTCCTTGAGCGAGGGCTATATCACGGCGACCGACGTGGCCGACTACCTGGTGGGCAAAGGCATTCCCTTCCGGGAGGCGCACAGGATAACCGGCGGATCGTCTCCGAGCTCAGCGCACAGGGGAAGACGCTGGAAAGTCTGAACCTGGATGAATTCAGGAGCTTTTCGCAAACCTTCGATTCCGACATCCTGGAGGCCGTCAAGCCCCAGAACTCGGTTGACAGGCGCATGAGCTTCGGAGGAACGGCCAGGGATAATGTCAGGAACATGATCGAAGATGCCAAGGCGAGGATAGAAGGCCTTGAGGAATAGCTGCAGGGCAGTGACCGTCTGTCTGCTCGGGCTGACACTGGCCCTCGGTTCAGGCTGCGGCCGGAAGCTGCCCCCATTGCCGCCCGGGCAGGGTGATCCCGTAGAGATTTCGGCAATAGATTTCATGGATGACGGATCCGTAGAGGCCCGTGCCGGAAGCAGTATCGCAGGGGGAAAAATAACTCTCCTCGGAAAGCCAAAAGGCTTATGCCCTTCCTGTACGGATGACCTGACAAAAAGGGATGAGAAGGTGGCAGAACAAAAGGGCACCATTGTCCTGAAAGACCCGAAGCCCGAGTCGGATTACATGGTCTACCGTCTCGTTTTCGAAAAGGGAACGATCTCATTCATGACCGGCGCACGGGTCGTGAGGAAACAATAATTCAAAGGTAAGATGCATGGATTACAAGCCAAAGAGCACGGAGATCCCGGGAGCTCATGCATTATATTTAGTGGATTACACGTAACACGCGAGGAGAAAAGGATATGCACGATTTCGATTACCGGCAGGGGAAACTGTATTGCGGGGACGTGGCTCTGGAGGAGATCGCAAAGGAAGTGGGCACGCCTTTTTACTGCTACAGCTTGCCTACGCTCTACAGGCATATCCGCGCTTTCGAAGAGCCGCTGGCCGGGGTAGATCACCAGACGTGTTTTGCCATGAAGGCCAATTCGAACCTCGCTATCCTGAGTTGCATGGCACGGCTGGGTCTTGGTGCAGACGTGGTTTCCGGCGGCGAGCTCTACCGGGCGCTTAGAGCAGGGATTCCCGGAAGCAAGATCGTTTATTCCGGGGTGGGCAAGACAACGGATGAGATCGACATGGCCATTGAGGCCGGGATCATGATGTTCAACATCGAGAGCGAGCAGGAGCTCGAGGTTATCAATGAGCGCGCCGGGCTCTTGAGCAGAAAGGCGCCCATATCCATACGGGTGAACCCGGACGTGAACCCCATGACCCATCCGTACATATCCACGGGCATGAAGGAAAACAAGTTCGGGATCGATGTCGAAGGGTCATTGGCGCAGTACCTCAAGGCAAAAGACATGGAGCACATCGAGATTGTGGGCATAGACTGCCACATCGGGAGCCAGCTGACCGACTTAAGCCCGTTTATCGATGCAGTGGAGCGGCTCAAGATGCTCATCGGAGAGCTGAAGAGCCACGGGGTTTCACTCAAGTATCTCGATCTCGGCGGAGGGCTGGGCATCACCTACTCGGACGAGGAGCCGCCTCACCCGAGAGACTATTGCCGGGCTATCCTCGGGGCCGTAGGCCCCCTGGGCTTAAAGGTCATTTTCGAACCGGGGAGGGTGATCGTGGGCAATGCCGGCATCATGGTGGCGAGCGTGCTCTACCGCAAGCAGACAAAAAGCAAGACCTTCATCGTGGTGGATGCCGGGATGAACGACCTCCTCAGGCCGTCTCTCTATGGGGCATATCATGATATCAAGCCGATTCAGGAAAAATCAGAAGAACGGGAAACCGTGGACGTGGTCGGTCCCATCTGCGAGTCCGGCGATTTCCTGGCCAAGAACCGTGAGCTGCCCATTCTCACCCGGGGCGATATGATCGCTGTGATGAGCGCAGGCGCTTACGGATTCACCATGTCGTCCAACTACAACTCGCGGACGAAACCGCCCGAGGTTTTGGTGGATGGGGCGAAGTATTATGTGGTATTGAAAAGACAAGCATATGAAGACCTGGTGTCCGGGGAGGTTGTCCCCGGAGCAGTTCGAGATATACGGGGGTAAGCAATGTTTTCTGGTGCGATCGTAGCAATCGTAACTCCGTTCAAGGACGGAAAGATAGATGAAAAGGCCTTCAGGGACCTGATCAATTTCCAGATCGGTGCCGGGGTTTCAGGGATCGTTCCCTGCGGGACGACCGGGGAATCTGCGACCCTGACCCATGAAGAGCACGAGCGGGTAATGGATATCTGTGTGGAAGAGGCAGCGAAACGGGTCCCGGTGATAGCCGGAACCGGCTCAAACTCGACGGCAGAGGCTATAAGGCTCACGAAGCATGCCAAGCAGGCAGGCGCGGATGCAGCCCTGCTCATTACGCCGTACTATAACAAGCCCACCCAGAAGGGTCTGTACGATCACTATGCCGCGGTTGCAGCGGCCTGCGATATCCCGCAGATCCTCTACAATGTACCCGGCAGGACCGGCGTGAACATGAGCACCGAGACGGCCATAGCGCTTTCGAAGATCGACGTCATCGTCGGCATCAAGGAGGCGAGCGGCGATCTCGTGAAGTGCTCGCAGATTGCAAGGGATACCCGGGACGATTTCTGTGTGCTCTCCGGAGAGGATGCCCTGAACCTGCCGATTCTGTGCGTAGGAGGTACGGGCGCCATCTCGGTAACGGCGAACATCATGCCCGACAAGCTCTCGGGCATGATCAATGCCTGGCATGCCGGCGATCTTGCACAGGCGAGAAAGCTCCATTTCGAGCTCCTCGAGATCAACAGTGCTCTGTTCATCGAGACCAACCCCATACCGGTGAAGACCGCACTCGCCATGATGGGTAAGGTCCGGGAGGAGTTCAAGCTGCCGTTGTGCCCCATGGAGCCTGCGAACCGGAAAAAGCTCGCTGCGATCCTTGAAAAATACGGATGCATAGATAAAGTCTTGATATAGAACCGGAGGATAAATAGGTGATTGAGACTGGTGTAACAGGCATAGCGGGAAAGATGGGCTCTTTCATAGGGCTCCTGGTTACCGAGGAAGAAGACTTTAAGCTCGCCGGCGCGCTTGAAGCGCCGGGGCACAAGTGTATCGGGGCCGATGCCGGACTGATCATCGGTGCAGGCTCTCTCGACATCAAGATATCGGACGATATGGAGCACGCCTTCAAGCCTGCCGGGGTGATCATCGATTTCTCCCATCCCGAGGTGACCATGAAGCTTGCGCATTACGCGGCGAGAGCGAACAAAGCCCTCGTAATCGGGACCACTGGGCTCTCCGATGAGCAGTCGTCGCAGCTTCGGTCGTATGCGAAAAGCATTCCCATGGTCGTGTCTCCGAACATGAGCATCGGCGTCAACGTGATGTTCAAGGTGACCGCCATCCTGGCAAAGATGCTGGGCGATGCATATGATGTGGAGATCGTCGAGGCGCACCACCGGCTCAAGAAAGATGCACCGTCGGGAACGGCACTGGGCCTGGCCCGTGCTGTCGCCGAGGCAAAAGGGGTGGACCTTGCCGACCACGCCTGCTACGAGCGCCATGGTATCATAGGCCGGAGGCCGGACGGCCAGATCGGCATCCAGACGCTCCGGGCAGGGGACATTATCGGGGACCACACGGTTCTGTTCGCAGGCAACAGCGAGCGCATCGAGATCACCCACCGGGCGCACACGAGACAGAATTTTGCCAGCGGTGCGGTGCGCGCCGCTAGGTGGGTGCATGACAAGGCGCCGGGAATGTACTCCATGATAGATGTGCTGGGACTATAAGATATGAAGATCGGAAGGGCTGAAATTAACGGAGGAGGGATCGTGACGGTTTCCTCCGAGGGCGAAGGAGATTACAGGGCATACGATCCGGAAACGCTTCACACCGGTGAGCGGGTTACGATCACACGCATGCTGCCTCCCGTGGTCCCGGGCAAGATCGTGGCCGTCGGCCTGAATTACCGGGACCATGCCCAGGAGATGGGTATTGAGCTCCCGAAGGAGCCTATTCTGTTCATGAAGCCATCGACGAGCGTGATAGGGCATCTCGATGCGATCCGCTATCCGGCGCAATCTTCCCGGGTGGATTATGAGGCCGAGCTCGCCGTGGTGATCGGCAGAGGATGCAAGGATGTGAAGGCAGCACATGCCCGCGAGTACATCCTCGGCTACACCTGCTTCAACGATGTCACGGCGCGGGACCTTCAGGAAAAGGACGGGCAGTGGACCAGGTCCAAATCCTTCGATACCTTTGCACCCATAGGTCCGTGGATCGTAACCGATCTGGAAGATCCCCTCAGTTTGACCATACGCGCATATCTCAACGGAGAGCTCAAACAGTCGTCAAACACTGCCAACCTCATATTCAATGTCTTCGATCTGATCGAATTCATCTCGAGTGTCATGACGCTTAACCCGGGCGATGTGATCGCTACCGGTACCCCTTCCGGCATCGGGCCCATGAATATCGGTGACGAGATCGCAATAGAAATACAAGGTATCGGAATACTGGAAAACAAGGTAATGTAGATGATAGGCTATCTCTGTCTCGGGTCGAACCTCGGAGACAGGCTTGACAATATCAGGTCTGCATTAAGGGACCTGAAGAAAGCGGGGATACGGGTTTTCAAGACATCGAGCGTCTACGAAACAAAACCGCACGATGTGCGTGAGCCCCAGGAGAACTACTATAACCTGGCGGCTGCCGTCGAGTGCGAAGAGAGCCCCCAGTGGCTGCTCGATACCTGCAGGAAGGTCGAAGACGGCCTCGGCAGGCAAAGGCCCTATCTCAACGCCCCAAGGACCATCGATATCGATATCCTCTTGCTGAAAGGGGTGAGCATATCCACCCCGGATCTTATCATTCCCCACCCGAGGATGGAGGAGCGGCCGTTCGTCATATACCCGCTCTCCGAGATCGCTCCGCATGTTGCGTTGCCGTCGGGCAGACCTATAATAGAAGTAAAGAATGCCCTCCCGGATGACGAGATAGTGAGGATGTGGACACCGGAAGATGATGGATAACGGGAAGAGAAAAAAATGGAAGATCATGATTGCGGATGACAACCGCAGCGTGAATGATGTAGTAAAAGACAACCTTGTCTGAATACGGGTTCGAGGTCATCCAGACCTTTGACGGGAAAGAGACCCTGGCCGCCTTTCAGGAGCAGAAGCCCGACCTCACATTGCTCGATTATCTCATGCCGGAGCTCGATGGCCTGGATGTACTGAAGGAGATCAGGAAAGCGGACCCTCAGGCCCTGGTCGTATTCATCACCGGGCAGGGGTCGGAAGATATTGCAGTCAAAGCCATGAAGGCCGGTGCGAATGACTACATCACCAAGCCCATATCGTTTCCCGATCTCGTTCACACCGCGGGCAAGCTCATCAAGGAACACGAAATGCTGCTGGAGAACATCCGTCTCAAAGGCAGTGTCGATACCTACAAGGATTATCTGGTCACCATAACGGAAACCATGGGTGAAGCCGTCGTCACTATCGACAAAAGAGGCACGATCCAGTTTATGAATTCAATGGCTGCAAAACTCTGGGGGGACCTGGAGGATATGAAGAACAAACCTGTGGAAGTGCTCATACCGGACCCGTCCATTGATGTCCTCGCAGATATCCGGCAGGCTTTTGCTCATGGAATGGACTATGCCGAGAAAGAGTATGCATTCAGAAAGGCCGATGGGAGCATATTTTCAGGTCTTCTGACCGCATCTCCCTTGAAAAGTGAAAAATATTCGGGAGGTATTGTCCTGGTGGTACGGGATCTCACGGATATCGAGATGATGAGGAGACAGATCATAAATGCAGAGAAGCTTGCATCGCTCGGCAAGGTCGTGGAAGGTGTGGCCCACGAAATCAGAAATTCCCTGACTTCTCTCGGAGGGTTTTCACGGAGGCTGAGCAAGTCCGTGGGGCCTGATTCCAAGCAGAAGGTATACGTGGATTATATCATCGAGGATGTGAAACGCCTGGAATCCATGATCATGGATATCGAGGAGTATGTGAACTACACCAAGATCCACCGGCCCAACTTCACCAGCACGAGCATCGAGGAGGTCATCGACGAGGCCCTCATCAAGACCTTCGGCTCCGGGAAATTCAGCGCAGTAACCTATGAGGTGAGCGTGCCGGAAAATCTCGAAGAGATCGAGGCGGACCACAACTACCTGGTGGAGGCCTTCTGGCACCTGTTCGTCAATGCCTGCGAATCGATGCAGGGCAAAGGGAGCATGGAGATCAACGTGAGCCTGCATCCCCATTACCTGATCGTTGATGTCATCGATACGGGCAGAGGCATCCCGAGCGAAGAAATCAAGGATATCTTCAACCCGTTTTACACCTCCAAGGTTCGCGGGGCAGGCCTGGGGCTCTCGAAGGTGTACATGATCATCGAGGAGCACGAGGGTTTCATCACGGTCAACAGCTCGGTGGGCAAAGGAACGAGGATGCGAGTTTTCCTCGGCAGGAAGCTGGCGGCCAAAGAGACACTATCAAAGGGCGCGGAAGCTTAAGCATTGTCGGCCTTAAGAAACAGGTGTGAAGAAAAAAATGAGAATGACGATAAGAATGTCATGAAATATCAATATAGTGGGAATAACATCATTATCAAGGCAGTCTTTCTGGGGTGTATTGCAGGCATCCTTGCGACGATAGCGTTCACCGTCAAACCCGCCTATGCGGATATCTTCAAGAAGCGCCTTCCCGACGGGACCCTGTGTTTTACGAACACTCCGTCAGGCAATGACTGGGATGTCTATTACCGCGAACCGAAGCGGTACTCGTACAGGTTTCCCAGGAGGCCTTCCTATGAACCCATGAGGAAGACCCAGTATGAAGGCATTATCCGCCAGATCGCCGTCAACCAGGGGGTCGATCCGGACCTGGTCAAGGGTATCATCCATGTGGAATCGGGCTATAATCCCCTGGCCCTTTCTTCAAAAGGAGCGATGGGGCTCATGCAGCTCATGCCTGAGACCGCATCTATCCTCGGGGTGAGGGACCCGTGGGATCCTCTCGAGAACATCACGGGCGGCACGAAGTATATTTCCTATCTCCTGAAGAAATACGACGGAGACTTAAGCAAGGCCCTGGCCGCGTATAATGCAGGCCCGGGAGCGGTCGACACATATAAAGGAATTCCACCCTACCAAGAGACCCAAGACTATGTTAGAAGTGTGCTTGGAATCCTGAATGGAGGGAGGAGATGAGAGGGAATGAATCTCGCAAATGCACTGACTCTGTCGCGCATCATTTCGGTGCCGATTATCGCTGTCCTCCTGCTTGAAGATACTTTTCTGAACTCCCTGGTTGCCGCAGTTCTGTTTCTGATCGCCACGATTACCGACTATCTCGACGGCTACCTTGCGCGGCGGATGCATATGGAATCCGACCTCGGGAAGCTCCTGGACCCCCTGGCGGACAAACTCCTGGTCTCGACCGTGCTCATCATGCTCATCCCGTTGCACAGGGTACCGGCATGGCTTGTGGCTGTCATGATCTGCAGAGAGATGGCGGTTACGGGTCTGCGCGGGATTGCCTCTGAAAAACATGTAGTGATCGCTGCGAGCTGGCTCGGCAAGTATAAGACCGCATTCCAGAGTGTTGCCCTCATCCCGCTGCTCGTCCATTACCCGATCCTCGGCCTCCAGTTTCAGCAGGGCGGGGAATTCTTCCTGTGGGTCGCACTCTTCTTCAGTCTCTGGTCCGGCTGGGAGTATGGATACGGATATGCCAGGAGCATTTTCTCGGACGGGTAAGGAAGGATCAGGCAGAGAATAAAGAAAGCCTGGGACAAATGGTGTGTCTGTCCCAGGCTTTGTTCTTTATATGCCTTTAACTCCGGGTTGGATTTTACCCATCCTCAACAAAGCTGTGTCCCGCTGTGCACCTGCTAATGCAAGGCTTTCCTATTTTTTCACCGATTCGACGGTCTTTGCAATCTGCAGAATGCCCAAGGGCAGTTCTATCCCCATCTTTTTCGATGTTTTGAGGTCCACGAGTATTGTGAGATCCTCCTGGATCCGGACCGGGAGTGTCTCAGGTTTTGCGCCTTCTTTCAGGATCTTGACGGCCTGTTGCCCGGAAAAGATGCCGATTTTCTTGAATTCGGAGCCCACATAGAGGACTGCGCCGGAAAATCCCACATGGCAGTAGCACACTGCGGGTATTTTCTTTGCTCCGATAACTTCGAGCATCTCATTGGTCGGCTCATAATTCCTCAAGGCATAGTAGGCATCGATGGGTATGCCGAAGGCCTGGACACCCTCAGCGATGAGTGCGTTCGTTGCAGCTTTGGGGCTGTCGGATTTTCCTACCTGCCTGGTAAGAACGGTGATACCCAGGCTTGCTGCCTTTGCCTTGGCTTCCTGAACAAAGGCAACGGCATTGTCATCGTCACTGTGGACTATTCCTATCTTGGTGACGCCTGGCAGGGCAAGCTTGGTTATCTTAAACGCGCTTGTTGGGTCAAGATACAGTGATGCACCGGTAAAACCTGGACCTGACTTGCTTACAGAGGCACATCCGATTGCCTGGGGTACTGCCACACCGGTAAACACCACAGGGATGCCTGCGCTGATAAACTTGTCTTTACTGTATTTGGTGGCAGGGGTGCTGATGGTAAGCACGAGGTCGGGTTTGGATGCAATGATCTCGGATGCAGTGCTTTTGATCTTCATCAGGATGCCGACCTTTTTCCACAAGCCCGCGTCTGCATCTGCATCGATGATGTGCCGGTTGATGACGAGGTTCTTTCCCTTGACGATCCCATTTCTTGCAAGTTCTTCGACAAAGCCCTCATATGCCCAGTCGAAGGGGTTGATCTTTGATACCTGGAGAACCTCGATGCGGTAGGAATCCTTTGCAAACACCGGTATGCTGAATAAGAGAACACCAATGACGGCTAAAAGCAAATTTTTCATAAAGATACTCCCCCTATAATATTTTGACTTCAATATGTTTTCGGCCACTTCAGTATGTCCCTTAAGGACGCATAAGTAAAATAAAATAAATATAATAAAACCCTGCCATAGCAGAGGTTTCTGTGTCTCAAAGCGGAGAGCGGGAGATGTTTCTTAAAGATGCCCTGCGAATGGTTTATGCTTCGTTGCTCGTGCTGACGCCCAGGTGGGTGTAGAGAGCGCAATAGCCTGATGCGGCGCTTGCGAGAAGCGCACCGCTCAGTATGAGCATGAGAGCGGAAAGAGGGCTGATCTTGCCGCTTTTCAACAGGGTAAAGACGAGCGCCAGTGCAACGACAACCCTGCTGAGCCTGTCAATCGTGCCGACATTATGTTCCATTCCATACCTCCGTTATCATTCTGATATTTTATATTTAGATAAAGACATAAGCTTGTCAACTCTTATTCGGAAAGCAGCGTAACAAAAAGCAGGATCGAGCTTGGCGATGTGACTCGTCATCCCAGCTTCCGTCATGAAGAATCTTCGTTGAGCTGGTAGTAAGAATGAAGTGAAATTTATTACGACGCAAGAATGAGATATAGGCAGGCAATGTGAGGAAGGATGAATAAATATCATAGATATTCAATACAAAGCATAATAAGTGCAAAGAGACTGTATTCCGTAATATTATGCCAATTATAACACATAAATAAAATGAATACTGATTCAGTTTTTTGTTGTGCTTCTTTTTTGAATCGGATAATATTATCGTGATCTAAAAATATATTCGCTACAAGGGGGCTCTATGAACGTAACTAGGCGGGGATTCCTGAAGCTTGCGGGCGGGACCCTGGCTGCGGCGGGTGTCGGGGCGAGCGTAGGCATTAAGACTGCATATGCCCAGCCCTATCGGATCCGGTACGCAAAGGAGGTCACCACTATTTGCCCGTATTGCGGAGTGGGATGCGGTATCATCGCCCATGTAAGCAACGGCAAGGTAATCAACACCGAGGGAGATCCTGATCATCCCATCAACAAGGGTGCGCTCTGCTCCAAGGGAAGTTCCTTGTTCCAGATCGCAAACAACGACAAGCGTCTGAGCAAGGTCCGGTACAGGGCCCCCGGGTCCGATTCCTGGCAGGAAGTGGAGTGGGAATGGGCGCTTGAGAAGATCGCTCATAATCTCAAAAAAGAGCGGGACAAATCATTTCTTACGACGAATGCCAACGGTGAGCTGGTCAACAGGCTTGAGAGCGTTGCCGCCATCGGCGGTGCCGCCCTCGACAATGAAGAAGTTTACTGTCTTACGAAATTCAACCGCGCCCTCGGCCTGGTATATGTAGAGCACCAGGCCCGGATCTGACACAGCTCCACCGTCGCCGGTCTGGCGGCATCATTTGGACGCGGTGCAATGACGAACCACTGGAACGATATCCAGCATGCGGATGTCATCCTCATTATGGGTTCAAACGCGGCTGAGAACCACCCCATTTCCTTCAAATGGGTGAATGAAGCAAGGGCAAAGAGAGGGGCAAAACTCATTCATGTTGATCCCCGCTTCACCAGAACCTCTGCCGTCTCCGACATCTATGCCCGCCTTCGTTCGGGCACCGACATAGCCTTCATGGGCGGCATGATCAACTATGCCATCGAGAAGAACAGGATCAACTGGGACTATGTGCGGGAATACACCGATGCGACCTATCTGGTGAACCCGGACTTCAGAGGCCCCGTAGACCTCGACGGCGTATACTCAGGACTCAACGGCTCCAAATACGACAAGGCAACCTGGAGCTACCAGGTCGATGAAAACGGCGTTCCCAAACGTGACATTACCATGCAGGACCCCAACTGCGTATTCCAGCTCCTCAAGAAGCACTATGCGCGGTACACCGTGAAGAGGGTATGCGGTCTGACCGGTACCGATCCGAAAGACTTTGAGACAGTGTGTGACACGTTCACTGCTACGTATCTTCCCGAGAAGTCAGGCACGGTCATGTATGCCATGGGAACCACCCAGCATACCTACGGTTCTCAGAACGTGCGGGCATTCTCCGTCATGCAGATGCTCCTGGGCAATATCGGTGTGGCAGGCGGAGGCATCAACGCGCTCCGCGGCGAGAGCAACGTGCAGGGTTCCACCGACCATGCAGCGCTCTTCCACATCCTGCCCGGCTATCTCAAGCACCCCAAGGCCAACCAGCCCACGCTGGTCAAGTACAACGAAGACACTACCCCGAAGTCCAAAGACCCGATGAGCATCAACTGGTGGGGCAACACCCCGAAGTACATGGCCAGCCTGCTCAAGGCCTGGTGGAGGGATGCCGACCTCGAAACGGCGTACAGCTATATGCCGAAGATCGACGACGGCAAGAATTACTCCTACCTGCCCATCTGGAGCGAAATGGCCAAGGGCAAGGTCAAGGGTATGTTCATATGGGGCATGAACCCGGCAGTGGGTGCTCCAAGCGCCCGCATGGTCCGCAGGGCCCTTGCGAAGCTCGACTGGATGGTTGCGATAGACCTCTGGGAGACCGAGACCTCGTCATTCTGGCAGAAAGATGCAGGCGTCGATCCTTCGACCATCAATACCGAGGTGTTTCTGCTTCCCGCAGCAGCATCCATGGAGAAGGAAGGTTCGGTATCCAACTCCGGCCGGTGGGCCCAGTGGCGCTACAAGGCAGTAGATGCGCCCGGACATGCCGAGGATGACCTCTGGATCATGAACGAGCTCGTCTACCAGATGAAAGGCCTCTACAAGAAAGAGGGCGGCGCATTCCCGGATCCGATCCTGAACCTCACCTGGAACTACGGTGCGGTCGGTCTCGACGGCAAAGTCCACAAGCCGTCCCCGCGTGAAGTGGCCAAGGAGATCAACGGCTACTTCGTAACGGACAAGGACATCGAAGACAAGGCCAAGGGCGAGATCAAGAAGTTCAAGGCAGGCGACATGGTGCCCGGCTTCCCCTTGCTCCAGGACGACGGATCGACCTGTTCCGGAAACTGGCTGTACTGCAACTCCGTGGATGACAAAGAGAACAAGATGATGAAGCGCGATGCAGGCGATCCGACCGGTTTGGGCTTCTACCACAACTGGGCCTGGTGCTGGCCGTTGAACCGCAGAGTCATCTACAACCGTGCAAGCGTCGATGCCGAGGGCAAACCGTTCGCAACGGACAAACCGGTCATCTGGTGGAGCGCTCTGAAGAAGGTCTGGCTCGGCGATATCCCGGACGGCGGCGGAGACCCCGGTACGAAGCTCCCGTTCATCATGGTTCCCCACGGACGCGGTATGCTGTTCGCCGCGGGCATGACCGACGGGCCGTTCCCCGAGCATTACGAACCGCTCGAATCCCAGATGAAGAATACTTTCAGCGCTGCTCAGGTAAATCCTGCCCTCGCACGGTGGGACAAGAAGGTGAAAGAAGAGGTCTGTGACCCGATGCTCGTGGAAGGTTGTGCTGCGGTAACTTACGGTAGTGAGTTTGCCAAGGAATTCCCTATCGTCTGTTCGACCTACCGGGTTGTAGAGCACTGGCAGACCGGTCAGATGACACGGTGGATACCCTGGCTCACAGAGCTCGTGCCTGATCAGTTCGTAGAGTTGAGCGAGGAGCTCGCTCGTGAGAAGGGCATCATGTCCGGCGACCTGCTGCGCATCACCTCCATCAGGAATCGTGAAGGTGTCACTGCATATGCATATGTAACAAAGAGGTTCAAACCTTTTAATATCAACGGCAAGACGGTCCATCAGGTAGGTATGACATGGCACTTCGGGTACAAAGGTCTGGTAACCGGCGGCAACGCCAATGACCTCACTCCGTTCATCGGAGACTCGAACACCATGATACCGGAGTATAAGGCCTTCCTCGTTAATATCGAAAGGGTGAGGAGGTAAGTCATGCCTGAATATATCAAACTTATCGACGTAGCCAAGTGCACCGGATGCAGAGGCTGCCAGGTTGCATGCAAGAACTGGAACGAGCTGCCTGCAGAGAAGACGAGCTTTGTCGGCTCCCGCTCCCTGCAGAACCCCCCGGATCTTTCGTACAGTACCTGGACCCTCATAAGGTTCGACGAGGTAGAAAGCGAAGACGGGAAACTGAAGTGGGTCATGCGCCACGATGCATGCCTGCATTGTGAAACGCCGGCCTGCGCAAAGGCCTGCCCGTCGCCCGGGGCTCTGGTGAAGACCGAGGAAGGCGCAGTGGTGCACGATCCCAAGTACTGCATCGGCTGCAAGGCCTGCACATCGGCCTGCCCATTCAATATCCCGAGGAGTTCGGAAGCAGAAGAAAAAATGGCGAAATGCTCGCTGTGCTATAGCAGGATCACCAACGGCAAGAAACCTGCCTGCGTGACCGCATGTCCCACCGGCTGCCTTGATTTCGGCTATAAGGAAGCGATGATTGCAAGGGCCCATAAAAAGGCCGAGGCATCCAAAGGAGCCTTGTATCCCGATAATCGCAAGTATGAGACTCACGTGCAGTACATCATTCCGGCCGGCGTCAAACTCACCGATATCCAGAACATGAATCCGAAACCGGGCATGCCCACCACGATTCTGTGGTGGAAGAACCTCTTCAAGCCCTTTACCCTGATCGGTATGGGCGCCGTGGCAGGTTTCGCCGCGCTTCACTACATGATCAAAGGCCCGCATCTGGTTGACAAGAAGAAAGAAGGGGGTGAGGGAGATGGGCAGTAATATGAGAGAAGGAATGGTTTACGTTACCACAACGGATGAGAGGATCGTCCACTGGCTCCTCGCCGGTAGCTGCCTCTTTGCCCTGTTTACGGGCTTAGGCCTCATGTTCCACAGCTTTACCTTCATACCTGCCCTGCTGGGCGGCCACTATGCCATGAAGTGGATGCACATCTTCTCAGGCATCGTGTTTGCGTTCTCGCTTGTTGCAGCGAGCATCTACTGGTGGGGGCACGTCAAGTTCGTACCCGATGACCTCAAGTGGGTGCAGAAGGCGGGCGGATATCTCTGGGAAGCCCATGATCTGCCTCCGGGAGGTATGTATAACGCCGGCCAGAAGATGTTCTTCTGGACCGTGTTCATCTTCGGGATCGTGATTATTGCCACCGGGATCGTCATGTTCGATCCGACAGTGTTCCCGGTCGTGATTTCCCGGTTTGCATACATGCTCCATGCAATGGCAGTAGTGGTGATCGGTGCATTCTTCGTAATCCACCTTTATCTGGGAACGTTCGGTAACCCCGGCACGGTTCAGATCATGTTCCATGGCTGGGCGACCCGCGAATACTGCGAGTTCCATAAGGGAAAGTGGCTTGCAGAGAAAGAGGGAAAAGGTAGCGAAGAAGCTTAAAGGGTTTCGTAAGAGCCTATAAAGAATATTTTCAATAGTACGTGATTGAGCCGGGGGATGCAAGTTCCCCGGCTTTTTGTTTTCCGGGAGCATTTGTCAGGCAAAAAACATGGGTCTCTCTGTGGGGGCAAATAAACCGTTGATTAATCCAACCGGTGACATTATTGTATGTCAAGGAGGGGATATGGGAGCAAAGATCATGATATACACGTTGAGTACGTGCAGTCACTGCAATGCTGCCAAAAAGTTCTTAAACACCTATGAAGTCGAATACGATTACGTGGATGTTGATATGCTCAAAGGAGACTACCGGCAGGAAGTCCTCGACGAAGTGAGGGAATATAACCCGGGTTTGAGTTTTCCCACGATCCTCATAGGCGACCGGGTGATCATCGGATTCCGGGAGGAAGAACTCAGGGAGGTCCTTGGCCTGTAATGGATGCAAACAACCTCTACGAGCTGCTCAAGAAGGTCCAGGAGCCGAAAGGGTATTTTTTCAACAAGGACAAGGACCTCGTGTTCGAGCTGCTCCGCTCTCTGCTGCTGAACAAAGAACGCTATGGCTACATGTCCTGTCCGTGCAGGCTCGCCTCAGGGGATAAGGAGCACGACAAAGATATAATTTGTCCCTGCGTTTACCGCACCCCGGACGTGGCTGAGTATGGGAGTTGCTACTGTGCCCTCTACGTCTCCCGGGAGTGGAATGAGGATAAGATATCCCATGCCTACGTGCCTGAGAGAAGGTCCCCTGACAAAAACCGGTAAGAGGCTTGGGGACTCTTTAAATTATAAGGATCAGTGGGAAAGGACCTTATCGATATCCTGCTCGATATAGGTGAGCCTGATGCCCACGCCGTCCTTCCCTACTCTGACAACGAATCCTTGCGCCCACAGGGATTTCCCTATGATGTCGTCCGTACCGAGCTTCATGGAAATATAGGCATCCTTGCTGAAATGCGAATCCGTTTTCAGGAAGATTCCTTTTCTGCTCATGTCCGATATTGTCCCGCTGCTCGCGTGGGATAAGGTATCTGAGTAGGTAATGACGGCATCCATCTTTCCGGTAACCCTGACCCGGATATCGGATCTCCTGTTCGGCATATGTCTCTCTCCATGGTGCTTTGCCGCTCATGGGCCTCTGCCTGCCTGACCCCTTGCAGCCTGTTTCGTAAGGTGTAAGCTACAAAGGAATAATAATGCCCGACCGTGGAAAAACAATACTTGCAATAAATTGAAATCATATCAGTTTCGCTATTGTTTGCGGCTGAGTTCCCGGTCCGGATTAACGGCCCACCGGTTTCGAGCCGGTCATTATCGAGACAGTAACCCTATCTGCCACGAGACCGAGAAAAAGATCGAGAAAGAGCGTTTCATGGGGAGCGAGCTCGGGATGGAACGTTGTGAGCAGGGCTTTGCCTTGTGCGGCTGCAACGACATCACCTTCTTCGATTGCCAGGACCTCCATATCCTTCGAGACGTGCACGATCCTCGGCGCCCGAAAACCATGGGGATCGATGTGCCCCTTCCCACCAACAGTCGAGAAAGTATTCTCTCGCCTGTTGGGGACAAGGAATCCAAGGCTCATCAATCTTCTTTGAGCTAGGTTTTCACCACAAAACAGGCGATGAACCTGGGGTCGATCTCTTTGAGATCGGTAATCCCTGAAAGCTCTTCTTCAAACCGCTTCATCAGGATATCAGCAGCATCTCTGATGAGATCTTCCGACAACTGCGTACCGAGTGACCCCAGGAAAAGGATGAGATTATCCCTGAACGTATGATTGAGGAGGCGCCTGCCGGAAGAATCGACAACCGTGGCCTTACCGACAAAATCGATGAGCTGCCGGCGGTCAAGAGGCTCAAAAGAGCTCTCGCCTGCAAGGGAATTCAGTGCAAGGGAGGTGAGGATAACCGCTTCCATATCCGGGGACTGTCCCGTATTGGTATCCAGGGCAATATCACGAGCTTTCTCCCACCACCCGAGACTCCCCATGAGGACAGCCATGGCCTCGATCCTGTCGATATCTCTGGTCACTTCATCGAGCTGATCAATGGAGGAAAACTCTTCGGTTTTGTACAGCGGCCTCTTTTTCATCAGCCCTTCAACAAAGCCGGTCAGGTTTTCCGGTATCATGGCCAAGGGCGTATGCTGCAGGAGTTTCTTGAGCCTGATCTTCTGATCCTGGACGGAATTATAACCTAAAGAGAACAGTATCTCGGCATTCATGGCTTCCAGCACTTCGCGTGCGGTGCGCGATTGCGCCTTCATTGCCACGGCAAGGCCCAGCGATGTCAGCGAGCTTGCCTTGCCGATGCTGTCTTTCATGCCGTCAGTCTCATTAAGCGGCCGGTAATCAGCCATGATGATCTTGTTTGCGAGGTAGATCATCTCGAAGATAAACCGCTCACGGGTTTCTGCCGGGGCCTCGCGTAAAGCCGTTACGATCAGGCCGGTATTCTCCGACAGATGCTCCATGTAGAGCGCCGGAAGGAATTCCTGCTCTTCATCGACTATGGGTACCTTGGCCTTGCTTATGCCCGCATTGAGGAGCTTCCTGGGCTGGGCGCGCTGGTATATGCTCATGGCTTCGTCCGGAGGCGGAAATCCCATCTCCATGAGCCTAAAGCTCCGGCGCTCGTACACAGTCTCCTCGACGGATGACCTCAGCTCCCAGATCACTCCTTCCATGATGGAGTAGTACGTGTTCTGGTGGTTGGCGAAAAGGAGGCTCAACATATCCCTGAGGAGCTGGACCTTTTCGTCCTCTACCCGGAAGAGAAAGTAGTAGATGTCGTCAAAGGTTTCGTACCCCTGGTCAAGGATATCATCTATGCCCTCGTCCGTCGGAACTACCTGGACGACATCGAGGTACGACTGGTACAGGAGGATGATGAGGTCCAGATCGATCGTCTGCAGCGCTTCCTGGAGGGTATCGATCGATGAGCTGTAGATCTCCCAGAGCCAATCGAGCAGTCCTTCCAGGGAGATGCTGTCCTTGTCCCAGCAGTCCATGTCGATGCAGCGGGTGATGGTTTCGGGCGTGACGTACTGCATCAGGATCTGGGTGTCCGAGCCCCAGGCCTCCTTGAGGATGAGATATGTTTCCTGAGGGGAAAGCTTCTCCAATATCTCTCGTGTATGGGGAGACTCGATGATAGACCGCGCCCTTTCAGCGGGTGTGGATTGAAGGATCTTCCCCAGGTCGTTTTTCAGCGTTAGTTTCGTATTCATGATCCTTTGGTTAACACACTCGACAGAGCGAATTCAATATGTGGATTCATTTACACGGATGGTCGTTTGCCTTGTATCCATTTGGATTTATACAAAAAGATCAGCGATGCCGGAAGTTCTCGAAATAATCGTTGGCGAACAAAGACGCCCCATGATTTCCATGAATGCGGCGGGATCATTGCACCGCCAGGAAAACCATGTGCTGTCAGGGTCGTGTCATGAGACTCTACAAGCTCACTGTTACGGGACAGCCTCCTGACGTTATAAATCCCCCATGGCTGCCCGCAGCGCGGCAAGCGATTTTACATAGTCCGTGCGGGCGGTGATGTAGTTCATCCTGGCCTGGGCGAGGAGGGACTCCGCATCCAGGACATTCGTTGTCGTTGCTACCTGGAGGCTGTACCGGTCTTTCTGGATCCGTAAGTTTTCCCTGGCCTGGCCGATTGCCTGTTCTGCAACCGCTGTCCTGGCCTTTGCCTCCTGGGCCGAGAGATAGAAGTTTTTCACCTCGAGACCAACCTGGTTCTTCTGGGCCTGCAGGAGATAGGTGAGCCTGTTCCTGTCCGCTGTTGCCCGTGAAACGTCGAAGTAGGTGAAGCCTCCCTGGAAGATGTTCCAGGTCAGGCCCACGCCGAGAGACCAGGAATCATCATCCACGGGGTCCTCGCCTTCCCTGTTATAGGCGGCCGTCGCTGCCACGGTCGGCAGGTATCCCGAACGGGAAATGGATATCCCCTTGCTCGCGCTGTCGACCTGGAGCTCGGTAACCTTTATTTCCTGCCGGTTCGCAAGGGCTGTCTGTGTGGACTCATCCAGGGTCGGGGCAAAATCGGGCATGGGAACCTCCATGCCGGTCTCGATGGGAATCGAGAGGTCCCGCCCCATGAGCTGGTTCAGGTTCGATTCGGCCAGCCTCGCCGCATTCTCCGCCTGAATGAGATTCTGCCGGCTTTGTGCATAGCGGACTTCGGCCTCCAGCAAATCATTTTTCGGGATCATCCCCTGGCCGAAAAAGGCATTCGCCACATCGAGGTGCGACTTGATCGAAGCGGATGCGCTCCGTGCAACTCCCAATGTCTGCCGTGCCTGGATCAATCCGTAATAGCCTTCTATTATCAATCGCTTGAGGTCGCGGACGGTCGATATCCTGTTCAGGTCGGCCGCCTGATAGGTGTTGCCTGCTACCTTGTAGGCATTATACAGGGCGCCGCCGGTATAGAGCGGCTGTGTTGCGGAAAGGGAAAATCTGTAGTTGTCTTCCGTGCCGATGGGGAGCTCACCGGGAAAAAGGGAAGGTGCGCCGGGGGCAGTCGGGGGAAGGGTCAAGGTGGGAGCCTCGTTCAGCCTGGTATACGAGTAGCTGAGATTGACTTCCGGCAGCATATCTGCAAAGGCCGAGCGCTTCTGCATGAGCCTCCCGTAGACGTTCTCGTTCTGGGCCTTGATCCGGGGATTGTTCTTCAGCGCGATGTCGATAGATTCTTCCAGTGTGAGAGAATAGGCAGCATGCCCATTGAATGCGCCCATGAAAAAGGCACAGATTATAGTAGCGAGAATCCTCCTGATCACGACAAACCTCCCCTGTCTCAAACATCTGCCGTGCTGAATCGAGTATGGCTTCCCGCAGGAGTGCGGTCCCCTTACCTGTCTGCTCACGGCCTGCAACCCGTTATTCGAATAATCTACCATGATCCTAAGATAAAGGAATCATTTAAATATATCAAGAAATATCCCATTCATGGCCAATAAGAGAGGTCGACAAAGACCGGCTGTGAAATTGTACCGGAAGGGTTCATGTAGTCCGGATGCTGTTTTTAAGCTGCTGAATCCGGGTTAAAATGATTCGAGCGAATGGAATATGATCCCTGTGGGAACCCTGGGATAGAAGGTGGTCGACTCCTGCGGCATCTTCAGGCCGGCTTCGGCGATCTCCAGGATGTCCTCGATGCTGATGGGGTTCAGCAGGAATGCGATGTCTGCTTTCTCCTTGAGCACCATGTTCAGGGCTGCATCAGCGCTGCTGGTATACGCGAGGCGGCTGACGCTCACTGCGGGGGAAATCCCCAGGATAGGCTCCAGGATGCACTCGTGGAGAAGGGTAACATCCAGCTTTTTCAGCAGCGGGTGCGTGCTTCCCGGCATATAGCCGCACAGGTCCGCATCTTCGGCGAGATCGAGGAGGTAAAAGCGCGGGATGCCCTTGACATACAGCCCGAGCGTTCCGCTTCCCCCTTTGGTCAGTGCGGAAAGGAAACTTTTCTTGTTGTCATAGGGGACCATATTGAACATCTCTTTGATGCGATATTCGAGATCCACCAGGCCGACCCCCATGCTGTCCGGAACGACCCGGTGAGCCGGCAGGATGGTGAGGCCCTCATCCTTATTGATCAGATGCATCTGGATGTAATCGAAGCTCTGGTTTCCATCGTTCTTGCCGGTAGCGGCCCTCATCCGGTCCCGGTACGTTCGTGCGGTTTCATAGCGGTGGTGGCCGTCGGCAATGAGGATCTTTTTGTTCTGCATGAGCCTGGTGATCTGGCCGATGATATGCTCGTCGCTGATGATCCACAGCCTGTGGCTTTCCTTCTGCGCGTCGAACTCCACATGGGGGTTGCCGAGAGAAGGGCGCACCTTGGTTTCCATTATCCGTTTCGAGTCCGAATATATCCCGAAAATCGAGCTGAAATTCATCCGTACTTCGTTCATGAGGCGAAGCCGGTCGAGCTTCGGCCCTTTCTGGGTATGCTCATGGGGCTGGATGTTTTTCTTTTCATCATCCTCTAGATGCACCGAAGCGATGAACCCCCTCCTCGTGTAGGTATGGTCGCCGACGGAGTAGGTATGTTCATGGTAGTAGAGCGATGGTTCTTTATCTTCAATGAGCACCTGTTGCTGTCGCCATTGCCGGAAGAAGTCTCTTGAGCGCGTGTAGCGGTTGTCGGTTTTGGTGTCCTTCGGCTGCTGTCTGCCCAAAACCAGTCTGACGGCATTATATGGAGAAGAGGCGTAGTATTCATCAACTTCGGAAACGCTGATGGTATCGTACGGCGGGCAAATGACCCTGCTGAGATCCACCTTTTGGGGGTTGTAGCGTATCCCTCTGAAGGAACGTATCTTGGGCACTTACCTTCTCCTTTATAACAGTCGCTGATGGAAATGAGCTCAGAGTGTGCTCTATATATGGGCCGATGGAAAAATTCAACTGCATTTTGATGGGGCGAAGCGGCCTGTTCATTATTTCCGGGAGCCTCTTTGCAGAAACTGTGCACACCCCCGAAGGCCGCGCACAAACTTCGTGGGAAGCCAGAGCGAGCTCAGTCTCTCGCCGAGGGCAAGCAGCTTTTTCTCTCCCTCATCCAGGGCCTCGGGCAGAATCTTATTCTTTACCTTTGCAAAGCCCATCCAGTCTATGGTTTCGAGAAGCCTTCGTGCCCTCCCGCCCCAGGGAATATACAGGCAGGTGGCGAAGTCGACAAGATAAGGTCTCCCCTGGTCGTCGATGCCGTAATTCCTCCGGTTTCGCAAGTCAAGATGGATGACGCCCCGGTCGTGCATCCTTGAGATGAGGTCTCTGAGTGAAGCGAAGTATGTGCCTTCGGGAACCCGGGAGGCATCTTTTAAATTCTCTCCTCCCATGAAGCCGGTAACGAGCGTGAGCCTGTCCGGTGCCGGCAAGACGTGCGGAATCCCCTCGATGCCCCGGAGCTTCGAGTAAATCAGGCGCTCCCAGAAAATCAGGATGAAACCGAGCATTCGCACGGGCAGGCTCTTGCCCCGGTAGGTCTTTTCCACCACAAGTTTTCCACCCCGGGAAATGAGCCGCACATTGGGCCCGTACGTGCGGTCCTTTTTCAGCTCGTAAAAGGTCATGAAGATCGCATACTCCCTCGATTTTTGGCATGGAATCGCTTATTTATATCTATCATTGCATAGGCAATTATGCAATGATGCATCTATTGAGGGCTTTGGAGAGCAGAGAATGAAGATACAAGGTAAAGTACACTGGAATCCCAAAGGCTTCGCTTTTATTCTCACCGAAGAGGGGCGTGACGATGTTTTCGTCCCTCCCGAAGGGCTCATGGGAGCCATGGACGGCGATCTGGTCGAGGTCTGGGCCTACCGGGAAAAAAAAGGCCTGCGGGGCGAGGTCCTCTCGGTCCTGAAACGAACCACTACGACCGTGAGCGGGACCTTCCACGACAGGAAGAAACGGGGGATCATCATCCCCTTTGACCCGTTTCCCTATGCCGTTGTCGTGCGTCCCGAGAACCGGGGCTCGATACGGGACGGCGACGTGGTAATCGCTTCTGTCGAGCCTCCGAAGAATGTCGAAAGGACGAGGACCGTAACCGCCCGGATAGAGCGCTGCCTCAATATCCCGGAGGACACCGGTGACGACCTGCGGTTCGTGGCCATAAAGTACGGGCTCCCCTGGCTGTTCCCCGAGGAGGTGGAGCAGGAGGCCGTCAAGGTTTCCAAGATCAGCATCACGGCCGAGCTTCAAAGGCGCAAAGACCTCCGAGACAGGGTCCTCTTTACCATCGACGGAGCCACGGCCAAGGATTTCGACGACGCCGTGGGCATCGAGAAGCTCGATGACGGAACCTTTCTCCTGACCGTCGCCATTGCCGATGTCGCCCATGTCGTGAAGAAAGATACGTTTCTGGATGAAGAGGCGCGCAACCGGGGGTTCAGCGTCTATTTCCCCGAGGAAGCGATCCCCATGCTGCCGGAGGTCCTCTCGAACGGGATCATGAGCCTCAAGCCCGATGAGGACCGGCTGGTCATCGCGGTGGAAATCCGCCTGGGCCCGCGCGGCAAGGTCATGGACGTGGACTGCTTCGATGCGGTCATCCATTCCAGGGCGCGGCTTATCTACGAGGAGCTCAATCCCTTCATACAGTCGCGCAAGAGGCCTGATTCACTGGATGAAGAGGTTGCGGGCAGGGTGCTGGAGCTCCACCGGATTGCCCAGCATCTCTACAAGAACCGCCTGAAAAAGGGGGCGCTCGACTTCGATATCTCGGAAGTAGGCATCACCATCGGCTATGACGGCGATGTGGACAGGGTGTACCGTTACCAGCGGGGTGCGGCCGAGAAGCTCATCGAGGAGGCCATGCTGTGCGCGAACCATGCGGTATGCGGATACCTCCAGAAACACTCCATGCCCATCCTCTACCGGGTTCACGAGGAGCCGAGCCCGGATGATCTCATGGCGCTTTACGAGACGCTCAAAGAGATCGGGCTGGAAAAAGGAGAGCTGGGCGGTTTTTACCGGGCTGTCCAGGCACGCAAAAACCTCTCCTTTGCCCTCCAGCGTATCTCGAGCCTCTATGCAGAGACACCGCTGCACAGTTTCGTCAATCAGCATATCCTGCGGGCGCTCAAGCGCGCCAAATACTTTTCCGAGGACCTGGGACATTTCGGGCTGGGGAGCACCTGCTACACCCATTTTACCTCCCCCATCAGGAGGTACTCGGATCTCATCATTCACCGACTGCTGAAAACCGTGTTTTCCAGCCGGGCGGCCTCGGGAAAAGAGCGCGGCAAGCTCGATGGATATATCAGGCATATCGCAGCCGAGGTGTCGGAAAAGGAAAAGAAAACAGATGACGCCATGTACGAGGTCATCCGGCTCAAGACTGCGGCATACATGCAGCGGCATATCGGCGACGAGTTCAGCGGGGTGGCTACCAGCATTCTCCCCTACGGCATGTTCGTCGAGATCTTTGACCCGCCCATTGACGGGCTCGTGTCATTTTCCGACATGAAGAATGCCCGCATCGAGGAAGGCAGGAGTGTGAAGCTCAGGAATCGTACGATCTCCATCGGAGATATCATTCAGGTCAGGGTTTCCAGGGTAGACGTCATCAAAGGGCATGTGGATTTCGCCCTCGTGTCCCGGAAAGGCTCATGATCCTTCGGAAAGGTCTATCTCTTATCGAGAGCCTGCACCTGAACAGCCACCAAGTTATTCCCGTACCGGAAGACGGCTCTGTAGAATAGATAAGATAGCCATTCTTCGAACGCACACATCTCACAATGAGGCCAGTATGTCTCTATGGATAGCAGGGTATTGAGAGTACTCAGATGGTCTCTTATAGATCTGTGGACCCATACCTGATTGCCTGGTAGGTGATGATTATCAAAAGATATATTCAATTAGGCCAAGCCCTTGCTTATGGCACAAAATCTATGGTTTCTACCGATATGTTTTAGTAGGTTTCGTGCCACTATCCTTTTTTTAATCATAACATATGAATATTTATTGATATTTTCTAAAAATGATGTCTTTCACCTTGACATCATAAGACGACTGGTCTAATTATAAAAAAGTCTTATATGGAATGGTAACTTATGAAAGAGGAGACGAAACTGAAACTCATCATGACAGGTGCCGAAATCATGCACCTGAAGGGTTTCAACAATACCGGCATACAGGAAATCCTCGATAAGGCTGGAATCCCCAAGGGATCTTTCTATAACTTTTTTAAGAGCAAGGAAGACTTCGGCCTGCAGGTTATTGATTATTTCGTTGGGTTCTTTTCCCGGATTTCAAACCAATTCTTCGGGGATAAATCACAGCCACCACTGGAAAGAATCCGGCTTTTGTTCGAATGGTTTATGGAGTTTTTCAAATCAATGGATTACACCTTGGGGTGCCCACTGGGAAACTTTGCCCAGGAGATGGGAGATATCAATCCTGCCTTCAGGGAAAAACTCAAGACCTCCCTTGATACCATGGCCAACCAGTTTGTCGTGGTCCTTCATGAGGCCCAGGAGTCAGGTCACCTTTCCCACGCCATTGATGCCAATGAAGCAGCCCGTTTCATCGTATCCAGTTGGGAAGGAGCCCTGATGCTCATGAAGGTAGCAAAGAGTACAGAGCCACTTGAGAATCATGCAAAGTTCATTTTTGACTACATTCTGAAGGCATAATGTAACCACTTTAGGGCAGGGTGGAATATTATTAAGAAGAGAATAAAATAGACCGGTCTATATTATGAGAAGGTGAAGAATCCAATTCTCTCGCAATTCGAAACCATTCTCCGGGAACTCGGAGAGACCATGGATTAAAGATGTTGATGATCAAAAAACAGGAGGTCAAGTGTGGCGCACGGAGCCGATACGACAAACATGGCAAACAACGAAAAAGAAATCTACAGTTCATTTATCGAATGGATGAAGAACACATGGTACGGGTTGCCTGATTCAGTTGAATTGGAATCTTTAATGATGGCACGTTATACCCCTGAAGAAGCCGAGTTGCTCACCGGTTTGCCTTTCTCGCCGAAAAATCTGGATGAATTATCGGAATTAAAAGGGACACCTGTTTCAGAGTTTGAGCATAAGCTTGAAGAACTTGCAAAGAAGGGTCTCGTCTACCGTTTCGTGAGAAATAATACCGTATACTACAGCCTCAATGATGGCTTCTTCATGCTGCGCACACTTGGCTGGCAGGGAAAGAACGATGAATATTCCCATAATGTAATCCCCATCGCCAATCGGTACTTTTCCACAGGTTTTATGGAGCCCTGGAAATCAACAAAACATCAGGGGTTGCGTGTTCTGCCGATCGAAAGCGCCATTGAAGGCGGACGCCAGGTGCTGCCTTATGAAGAAGTGACAAAGGTCCTAGACTCTTTTACTTACTTTACAGTCAGTACCTGTCCCTGCACTCATCGCAATAATCTCGATCAGGAGCGCCACAACTGCAATTATCCCGCTGAACGCTGTCTCCATTTTGACCAATTGGGGCATTATATTGTCGAACAGGGGATGGGTCGTGAAATAACGCGCAAGGAAGCGGAAGATATACTGCGGCAGTGTGAAGAATTGGGACTGGTGCACGGCATATCAAACTACCAGCATAAGCCGGATACTATCTGTAATTGCTGCAAGTGTTGCTGCATGTGGTTTGAATCCCACTATAAACTCAATCATCCCATGAGCCTGTCACCCTCTAACTATAGGATACATGCAAGCGATTCTACCTGCGTAGGCTGTGGCCTCTGCGTCAAACGCTGTCCGATGGAAGCGATAGAATTGAAAGAGATGCCCGATGTCAAGGATAGAAAGACTGTTGTGACAGATCAGAAAAAGGGAACCCGTGAGTTAATAAACAGGCTGGGAAAGGTGGCTGAAGTTAATACTGAACGGTGTATAGGTTGTGGTGTCTGTAACTACAAATGTCCTACGAAATCCTTACTCCTTGAACAATTGGAGTCGATTCATGAGCCGCCTAAAACCATGCGCGAGTGGGCGGTCCAATTTATGACTGACCGTCAAAACCCATGAGGTATCAATTTAAAAGGAGGATTTGAGATATGTCGACCGATGTTTACAAGGAACTCTGTGCTATGATGGAGAAGCGAGGCGGAATGTATCCTGGCGTGGATATCCCGGAGTTTTATCCCCTCGTCCAGGAACTTTTCACACCTGAAGAGGCTGCCGTCAGTATAGCCATTGGCCTGGACTTCAACCCCGCCAGCTCGATAGCTGCCACCATGGGAAAGAATGAAAAAGAGATTAGCGAAATGCTGGAGGCCATGGCATATAAGGGCCTCTGCATATCAGCAGACCTTGGGGGAACTGTCTATTACGGCGGCCCGCCCTTTGTTCCCGGCATTTTTGAATTTCAGTTTATGCGGGGAACCAAAACTGAAAGGGACAAGAAAGTAGCAAAGCTCATCCATGCCTACAAGGTAGCATACAGGGAAGCTCATCCCCCAAGCCGCCAAGTTTTCCGCAAACCAGGGTCATCACCATCGATAGAGCGGTCAAGGTGGATAATATCGTACACACCTACGACCAGGTTGCCCATTATATTGAGGCTAATGATCCTTTAGCCGTATGTACCTGCTTTTGCCGTCATGAGGCGAAACTTATAGATGAAAAAGATGACTGCAAGGTGCCGGATGAATCCTGCATGATATTCGGCACTGCTGCGCAGTTTGTGATAGATCGAAAAATCGGCAGGAAAATAACAAAAGAAGAGGCTCTGAAGATCCTGAAAGCTACGGAAGATGCCGGTTTGGTTCATGCGGGAATCAACAAGCAGAACCTCGATTTCCTCTGCAATTGCTGTAGGTGTCATTGCATGATCTTGAAGACGGCATTAGCATCTCCGAAGCCTGGTATTGCTCTTGCTTCCGGTTTCAAACCGGCATGGGATAAGGATATTTGTACTGCCTGCGAGACATGTATTGACCGATGCCCTATGGCGGCTTTGAAATTAGGTGATGAGAATGTGCCGGTTGTGGATTTGGATCGTTGCATCGGGTGCGGGGTTTGTGCAACCGGCTGTCCCATCGAGGCGATCAGCCTGGAAGTAAGGCCCGGAACGATTGTTCCACCCGTTGACCAGGTGGCTCTCAATGAAGCCATGCAGGTTGATGCGCTTGATTTAACGAATATAACTTAAGAAACTTTAACACACAGCGATTCCCGGATGAGCATTACATACCTCCCGAAGGAATAGTTCTTCGGGAGGTATGTAACAGTTTAAAAAAATCCCTTGAAGAGTTTTTGTCATCAGCAGGCCGGCAAGTGTCGAACGTAAGTCTTATTGCATGTCCATCATTTGCCGCAGCTTGGTCGCATCGAATACCAGCCTAATTTCCACGATCCTGCTATTGCGGACAATGAAAAACTCTGCTGTGCGGATGACACCGGCAGGACTATTTGTTTCACAGTCATACAGAAGTGCCTCACCATCAGCGGAACAGAAGCTATTCACAATCGTCACATTTCGGAGCATGTTGCCGAACCAATGGTTCCAGCGGATGACTTACAGCCGTCGGTAAGCTTCGTGATTATAATAGATTTCTTCGATAAATCATCAGCCTTGAATACACCCCAAAACCGATGATCTCCAAAAAGGCCGTTGAAAAACCGATTTTGGAAGAGGTTAGGGATCATCAGGTATTTATATTTCGGGCTCCGAGCTTTTCCGGAAAGACATTTCTCTCTGAGTGCGCACCCACTGCAATCCTGCTCCTGGGCACGATATGTCCGATACACGTTCCCCGTCATGACCTCCGCTTTACCAATAGACGAAGCATCTTCCCATTCGGGCACACGTACTCATCCGCTTCCTCATGGTAGAGGAAGTCCTCGCGGGCAAAGTGAGTCCTGGTGGTTTTACCTTGCTTTCTCCATTCCCCATATCGCGGGATCCCTCATGCGCTGCCACTTGTCCGGTATGTACGCATCCATCTTCTCATCCACGCATTTCTGTAAATTGCCTTTGCTGTGGTACGCACTGTCAGCGGTGAAGATCTTCCCGTTGAAGAATTCTGACGCATCCTCATGGCCGATCTTCTCCATGTTCTCCTTTGTGCCGTCGATCATCGGTGGTACGAGTTCCGCATCCCGGCCGGTGCCGAAGACCTCCCCGTGAACAATGACCTGATGCTTCGCATCCACCATTGCCCGGCCGTTGTATCCCTGAACCGACCCATGGGAAGTGGTCATTATTGCAGATTCGTTATCCGTGATGGTGCTCTTGATCTCCTTGCCCTTTTTCCCGTCCTCCCCCCCCCTCCCTCCCTCTCTCACTTCTCGATCTGCTTCTCCCGGTGCCCCGATGGGAGATCATCTCCTTCCGTCTCCTCCTCCTGCTCCCTACCTTCTCTTCTATTCCGGCCTTCTTCCGCTTCAGATCGGAGACCTTCCCGCTCCACTGCTTTGATGCATTCGAGGGGAGCTTGCACCCGTCCTGGGCAAAAAACGTCCCGCCCAGCAGATCCATCTCCTCGCACACCAGCAGGATATTCCGGAACAACGGTTGGATCTCGTTCTTCATGGTGGAGACAAAGGTGGCTATCGTCGTATAATCCGGGTATTGCCCGCAGGATAACGCCATGAACACGATGTTCTCTCGGCACGCCTGCTCAATCTTTCTTGACGAGATCAATCCCCGAGAGTATCCCAGCAGCACTACCTTCAGCAGAATCTTCGGGTCATAGGCCTGCCTGCCGGTCTCGTCATTCTTGTACTTCCCGTCAAAAATGCTTAAGTCCATGTGCTTCTCGACCAGACGGTTGATGGCAAACTCCAGTGTCCCGGGCATGAGCTGCTCTTCTACGTCTACAGCTGCGAAGCGATCACCATCTTCTGCACATTCGCCGTGCCGTCTATGGACTTCATGAGTTGGGCATCGCGATGGATGCGACGGATCTCGTGCGATTCGGAGGCGGCCCGGTAACCGAGCACTTCCATGCCGAAGGATGCAAGGTCGAGCAGGGTCTCGCTTGCATGGAGCTTTGCCATGGATGCCTCCAGGGAAAAGCTCGATTTCGTGTCGATCCGGCTCAAGGCATCGAATGCCAGCAGCCGGGATGCATGGAGGCGGGTTGCATATTCCGCCAGGGGAAACGATATCCCCTGGAAGGAGAACAGATCCTTGCCGAACTGCGCCCTGCTCTTCGCATGCTGGAGCACCATATCGAAGATCTTCCTAGCCGATCCCACGCAGCATGCCGCAACGAGAGGCCTCCCCTTGTCGAGCGTTTCCATGAGGAGGAAGTAGCCGCTCCCCTCTTCACCAAGGAGCGAGCTTTCCGGAACAGCCACATCCTCAAAGCTCACCGGGCCCATCACGCTGAAGCTGCATTCGGGTGAATCGTGTGCCTCTCCGATGGATATGCCCGGCAATGACGGACTCACCAGGAAAGCGTTCAGTCCGGCGCGGCCTTTGCCGGGAGAGCTCGTGGCAAAGACGATGAGATGCGATGCCAGGGCATGATTGATGACGATGCTTTTCTTCCCGTTGATCAGGTATCCGCCTTTGGATTTCCGAACCGTGGTCATGATCGACGAAATGTCCGATCCCGCCCCTTCCTCGGTCAGGCAGAAGCCTGCCGCCAATCCGTCACGGGCGACTGCAGCAAGAAGCGAGGGCTGCCGGTCTCCCTGCAGTCCGATCCTCATCATCTCGGCGCAGTGGGCAGTGGTGACCGGGCCGTGGAGAGTGCCGGGGAGGCGACAGCTCAATTCCTCGTACACGAGGCCCGCACTCACGTAATCGAGGCCCTGCCCATGGAATTCCTTCGGGATCAGCAGGGCATGATACCCTGCACCGGCATAGGTCCGGTAGATATCCCCGGCTCTGTCAAGCGTGCGGCCGCCGGAGGTGAGGATATCCTCATGATCTTTTGCAAACCGGGTTGCCTTTTGAATGAGGGCCTGCTGTTCATCATTTATCGGGAACATGATGTCTCCTCCATTCGAGATAATCGAGGAACTCGTTTAAGGAACGAAGCTCTCCTGAATCCAGCTGGGTGATCCTGGCAAAGGTCTTCTCATGGGAATCGTCTTCCTGATCAGGACGCGATGCAGGGGAGGTGCTCTCCTCTCCGGTAATGAAAAAATCCAGCTTCCTGCCCAGGATACGGGCGATCTGTTCGATCTGGTGAAGGTAGAGCCTGCGCTTGCCGAGCTCATAGTTCGACAGGGCGGCCTGGGTGATGCCCAGCTCCTGGGCAAGGTCCACCTGGGTCATGCCCTTGTCTTCCCGCGCTGCCTGGATCTTTCTGCCGATCTCCTTGAACCCCATACGGCTCCTGTTTTCTTCTGCTTTTCCCATCTTCTTCAGGATACAAAGAAAATGCAAGGAAATTGTCGTTGACTTTCTTATAACAGAAAGAGATAATAATACAACAAATTGTTATACCAGGAGGAAAGCCATGTTTGATTTTATCATGACCGATGAACAGAAAAAGCTCAGGGACGAGGCGCGGGCGTTCACGAAGTGGGTTCCCAAACAGCTCATTCTCGATATGGACGCAGAAAAGATCCAGTTCCCCCATGAATACCTGCAGGAAGCAGGCAGGAGAAACCTCCTCGGCATCCGCCTCCCGAAACAGTACGGCGGAAGAGGATTGACCTGGGTGGATGACGGCATCGTCGCAGAGGAAATAGGGGTCGCAAGCTACTCCCTGGCGTGCCTGTGGGGGGTCGGGGCAGACATCGTATGCGAGGCGATCATCGACGTTCGGGTCGGAAGAGCTCAAGCAAGCGGTGGTCGTGCCCCTGCTCAAGGGCGAGACCTTTGCTGCGGAAGGCCTCACCGAGCCGAGAGGCGGCTCGGATTTCTTCGGGGCAACCACCTATGCGAAGAAAGACGGCGACGACTGGATCATCAACGGGCAGAAGCGCTTCATCGTGGGTGCAGAAGGGGCCGACTGGTTCCTGGTCTATGCCGTGACCGACCCGACCGCGCCTCCGCACAGGCGCATGACTGCTTTCATGGTGCCCCGGACCGAAGGCGTGGAGAGCAAGTACATCTACGGCCTCATGGGAGTACGCGGGGGCGGCGCAGGCAGGCTCATGCTCCGCGATGTCCGGGTGCCGGAGCGCTATGCACTGAACGGGATCAACGGGGGCTATGACGTGTTCGTTCGTATGATGATCCCGGAGCGGCTCGGGACCGCTGCCATGACCATCGGGTCGGTACGGCCCGCAATAGAGATCGCCACGCGCTACACCGCCAAGCGCAAGGCATTCGGATTCCCCATCCAGAACTTCCAGGCTGTGGGTTTCAAGGTCGCGGACTGCGTGCTCCTGCTCGATGCGGCAAGGTCCATGGTCTACACCACCTGCCGGGCAGTGGATTCAGGCACCGTCCATCCCGGAAGGGTGAGGCGGATGGTATCCCAGAGCAAGAAATTCGTGACCGAATCCGCATGGGAGATCGCGAACAAATGCATGCAGTCGGTCGGCGGGATCGGCTACACGAGCGTCTACCCCCTGGAGCGCATCGTGCGCGACATCAGGCTCTCCATGATCTGGGTGGGCACCAACGAGATCATGCAGCTCATCATCCAGAACGAGTGGTACAAGGAATACTTCAAGGTCCTTTCCAAGGAAGACGTGCGCGACGTTGAAGAGGACGCGCTCAACGCCCACGAGACCGAGGAAAAGGTGTACGAGTAAAGAAGATAGCCCCCTGGCTGGTCTGCAATCACCCGCAAAGGCGGATGCCAGGGGGTTATTTTTGCTTCCTGAATCTTTTAGCTTCTGCTGGAACGACGGGAAAGAGGCTTATTCTCCGAACCCGACCGCGAACATGCCTTCGAGATCGTGCCGGGAAAATGCGCGGAAGGCGAGCATGGTCTCGGAGGCGGTTATCCCGCTTATCTTTGCCATGCGGTTCGTGACGAGGTCTGCGAGCTCTTCGTTGTCTTTGACCCGTGCAACTGCCACCAGGTCATAGCGTCCGCTCACCGAGAAGACCTCGGACATTCCTTCGGTGTCGGCAAGCTCTTCGGCGATTGCATTGATGCGCTCGCGGGTGACCTGTAAAAGGATGATTGCGGTAACCATGGCCTTTCCTCCTGCTCATTTATCTAACGTTAACCCCCTGCCCGCATCAGATGCTCTTGGCAAAGGATGTTTCTGCTTTTAGGGATTCCGGAGAATGATGTCTGCGACCATGTCGCCGAACTCGCTCGTGGAGAGAGTCTTTTTGGTATCGCCCGGCCCTTCCGTGAGGTCGGCCGTGGTGTATCCCTGTTCGAACACCTGGAAAAGGGCATTCCATACCTCGCTCGCCTCATCCGGGAGGCTCAAGCACCGGTCGAACATGAGCGCCAGACTTCCGATCATGGAATAGGGGTTGGCGATGTTTCTGTTCGCGATATCGGGTGCCGACCCGTGAGCCGGCTCCACATAGCTTTTGCGCGGCCCGATGCAGGCAGAAGGCATCAGTCCCAGCGAGCCGATGATCCCGCCGGCCTGGTCCGTGAGTATATCGCCCTGCATGTTCTCCAGCAGCACCACGCCGTTGAACTGGACAGGGTTCTTGATGAGCTGGTAGGCTGCGTTGTCCACCAGCATGGAGCGATAGGGCACATCGGGGAACTGCAGAGCAACCTCTTCGACGATCTCTTTCCAGAAGCGGGAGGTGGCGAGGATGTTTGCCTTGTGGATATTGGTGAGCAGGGAAGACCGCTTGCGGGCTTCTTCAAAGGCAACAACCGCTACCCTCCTGACCTGCTCTTCCGTGTAGGTGCATTCATCGGTCGAGTAGCGCATCCCTGTGGAAGGCCCTTCGATCTTATTTCCGAAGTAGATGCCGCCCACCAGTTCCCGGATCATGAGGATGTCGATGCCGTCGCCGACGATCCCGGCTTTGAGCGGCGAAAAAGAAGCAAGGCTCCTGGGCAGCCTCACCGGCCTGAAATTCGCGAACGTATCATAGCGGCTCCGAAGGGGAAGGATTGCGCCGATCTCCGGACGATGTTCCGGGGGTATGGAGTCCATCTCATCCAACGGCAAGCCCACCGGACCCTTGATGATCACATCGGCCTCGTCGCAGATTTTTTTCGTATTCTCCGGGAAGGGCGATCCTTCGGTAAAATAGGCCTTGGCCCCGAAGGGGGCATAATTCAGCGTGAAGTGATGATGGTGTTTCTGCTCGACCGCGCGGAGCACCTTGACGGCTTCCCGGACGATCTCCGGCCCTATCCCGTCGCCCTCCAAGACTGCAATCACCTTGTCCATGGCAAATCCTTCCGATGTTGGGGGAATCTATACAAAAACCATGCTCTATTACCAGGGCATATCTTATGGCTCAAAATCCTTTTGCTTTGCAAGGTATTTCTCTCTCGTGCTTAAAAGGCGGGCATGAGGCCTGTGTCAAGCAGGGTCCTGCCGGTGCCTGAAAAGTCCGGTATCGAGATCCTGCCATGGGCAGTCCACATCCTCGATCTGCCACAGCTCACGGTCCGGCATCCGGCTGTGATCGTGCAGGCCCTGGGCGGCCCAGAAGAGTTTCCGGAAGCGCTGGTGATGGTGGTGGAAGCGCTGGTTGGCGTATTCCTTGGCCTGCAGGGTAAAGAGCAAAAACGGCCAGTCGCTTCCCTGCATGAGGAGAAGTTCGCGTCCCATCTGGGCAATGATCCGGCGCCCCCGATCGTCATCGGGTGCCGCTAAAGACAGGGTCTGTTCCATATCCACAGATGACGAATTGATATAAGGCCAGATCCACCCGTGTTCCGGGCTCAGCCAGACCGTGAAATCCGAGTTCAGGCCCCAGGTGCCGGCCTCCATGGCTATGGTGGAGAAGCTTTTCCGGTAGCGGTCGATGTATTCGGACAGGCTCATGGTATCTACCGAGCTCCTTTGCGCGAGCAGGCGATAGACCTGCTCGATGAAGGCGACCCCTTCGTGCCACCAGTGCCCGAAGAGTTCGCAGTCGTAAGGGGACACGATAACGGGCTTTGCCTCGGAAATGCTTGTCTGCTCGAATACTCCTTCCAGCAGCGATATGAAATGCCGGGCATGGTGCTGCACGCTCTTGCTCGCCGCCGCCGGGTCATAGACATCTTTCTCGGGTCGGCCGCTCACGCGCCAGCAATGCAGGCCCGACTCGTGGTCTTTTTTGTGAAATTCGAGGTAGTACGGATCGCCCGGGTATCCTATCTCCGGAGACCAGACCTGTTTGCCGGTTGCCTCATTCCTTCCGAATGCCGACACACCCGAGGGCAGGAGATATCCCCGCATGGTGGTCGGGTTGGTCTCCTGGTGGCGGTTTTCCACGAAGGAGGCGCCTTCGATGCCGACACTTTCCACGAAGAAATACTCAATCCCTTCTCCGGCAAGCCACTGGTCGATGCTTTTGCGCATGTAGTGTCCCTTGGGAGACCATTCGGCCGGCCGGTACGCACATTCGGGAAGCCAGAACCCGCGAGGCTTCCTTCCGAAATATTTCTCGTAGGTAAGGATGCCCAGGCGCACCTGGCTGTAAACCGCGCTGTCATTCTCGAAAAGCGGCAGGAACCCATGGGTTGCGGCGGAGGTGAGCACCTCCACGACACCTTCATCCTGGAGCCGTTTCAGGGTTCCGAGGATGTCGCGGTAAAAATCCGAGGTATAGAGACTATAATTGCTCTCGAATGTTTCCAGCCAGTACCTGGCCACGGCAAGCCTGGCAGGGTCCGACCGGAAGCGGGCGGTGTCGGATCGGGCGCGCCGGATCTTATCCTGCATGTATTCGCAGAAACGGTCCTTCATGTACTCGTCGGCGAGCTGCTCCATAAGTATGGGGACCAGGCTGATCATGATACGGGGGTGTATGCCGTCGTAATGCAGGGAGCGCAAGACCTTGAGCAGCGGGATATACGTCTCGTTCATGGCCTCGAAGAGCCACTCCTCGCCTGCAGGCCAGACGCCGGACTTGCGGCAGTAGGGGATATGGGCATGGAGCAGCAATGCAAAGACACCGGTCATATGGAGCCTCCCGGCTTTATGACAGCATTATTCATAGGATACTTAATAGCTTTTTTCATGGCCTGAGCAAGAAAAATATCTTTTGGCTTGAAACGTATGGGGTGTTGTGACTATAATACTATTGTCTTACAATAATACTATCTGCAATGGAGGTTTCTCTATGATGGACTATGCTCTGCTGCTGAGGACATTCCTCTTGAGGGCGGCGCGATATTTCTCGAAAAAGGAGATTGTCTCGGTCTATCCCGAGGGAGTGTTCCGCTATACCTATGGGGATTACTACAAGCGGGTCTGCCAGCTCGGGCATGCCCTGAAATCCCTGGGGATCAAGCGGGGGGACCGGGTGGCGAGCTTGGCCCTGAACGACCACCGGCACCTGGAGCTGTACTTCGGCGTGCCGTGCTATGGGGCCGTGCTCCATACGGTAAATTTCAGGCTGCCGCAGAACCACCTGGTGTACATCATCAATCATGCCGAGGACAAGGTGGTGTTCGTGGATGAGGACCTTCTCTTATTTCTTGAAGCGGCAAAAGACCAGCTCAAAACCGTTGAAAAGGTCGTGGTGCTCTCCCATACCGGAAAGATGCCTCCCACCAGCATCGAGAACATCGTGCTCTACGACGACCTGATCAAAGATTTCCCCGAAGAGTACGATTTTCCCATAGACTTGAGCGAGTGGGACCCGGCGCTCATCTGTTATACCTCCGCCACTACCGGCGACCCCAAGGGGGTGGTATATTCGCACCGGGCCATCGTGCTCCACAGCTATGCCGTCGCGACCACCTTCGGGGCCGGAGAGTCGGACTGCATCCTCCACATCGTACCCATGTTCCATGCCAATGCATGGTGTGGCCCGTTTGCAGGCGTGGGTGCAGGGTGCAAACAGGTCCTGCCCGGCAGGGAGGTCATCAACATGGAGAAGCTCTGCGGGATGATCGCCGAAGAAAAGGTTACCTTCACCGCGGGTGTGCCCACGATCTGGATGCTTCTCTATGATTACCTGGAAAAGGGCGGCAAGCATGATTTCTCGTCGCTGCGAAACATCGTGAGCGGAGGGTCTGCCCTGCCGCGGAATCTGCTCATCGCCTTTACCGAGAAATACAGCTTCCCCATCAAGCAGGCCTACGGTTCCACCGAGACCACCCCGCTCGTCACCGCTGCAATTCCCAAGAGCTACATGCAGGGCAGAAGCGCAGAAGAGCTCTATGACGTCTGCTGCAGCGTGGGTCTCCTGGTCATGGGCCTGGAGATGAAGATCGTGAACACCGAAGGATATGAAGTCAAGATGGACGGCAAGGAATGGGGAGAGATCTGGTTGAGGGGGCCGTGGATAGCCAACGAGTACTACAAAGACCCGGTGCGCTCCGAGATCGCCTTTTCCGGCGGATGGTACCATACCGGCGATGTGGCCACCATTGACGAGGAAGGCTATGTGAGGCTCGTTGACCGGACCAAGGACCTCATCAAGAGCGCAGGGGAGTGGATCTCGTCCGTTGACCTGGAAAACGAGATCATGGCGCACCCCAAGGTCGCAGAGGCGGCCATCATCGGGATACCGCACCCCAAGTGGCAGGAGCGGCCCCTTGCATGCGTGACCGCGGCTGCAGGGCAGACCGTGACCCCGGAAGAGCTGAAGCATTTCCTTAAAAGTAGGGTCAAGGCTTCCTGGTGGATCCCGGATGATTTCATATTTCTGCCCGAAATCCCCAAGACCAGCGTCGGCAAGTTCAACAAGCGGGAATTGCGCCGGATGCTTGCGGACGGGGAGATCAAGCCTGCACAGGTTGCGTGAGGAAAAGGAGGAATGCATGCCGCTGCTCGACAGATACTATACCGATGAACATAATCAGTTCCGCAATGCGGTCCGGAAATTCTTTGAAAAAGAGGTCGCTCCGTATGCCGACACGTGGGAAAAGGAAGGCCTGGTCCCTCGGTCGGTATGGAAAAAGATGGGCGATCAGGGATTCCTGTGCCCCTGGCTTCCCGAGGAGTACGGCGGCGTCGGGGCCGACTTTCTCTATTCGTTCATCCTGACCGAAGAACTGGCCAGGACGCGCTGCGGCGGGTTCTTCTTTCCTCTGCACTCGGACATCATCGTACCTTACCTCTTCAACTACGGCACCAGTGAGCAGAAAGACAAATGGCTCCCCGGATGCGTGACAGGCGACATCATCACTGCGGTGGCCATGACCGAGCCGGGAACCGGGTCCGACCTTGCGGCAATGCGCACGAGTGCAGTCAGGGACGGAGACGACTTCATCATCAACGGCCAGAAGACCTTCATCTCGAACGGCCTGTCCTGCGACCTGGTCATCGTGGCCGCGGTCACCAATCCGGGCTCTGCATCACCGTATGAGGGCATGTCGCTCATCGTGGTGGAAGACGGGACCTTAGGCTTCGAAAAGGGGAGGAGGCTCGAGAAAATCGGGCTGCACTCCCAGGATACCGCGGAAATGGCATTCGTTGACTGCCGCGTGCCGGCTGCAAACCTGCTGGGAAAAGAAGGGGCAGGGTTCTACTATCTCATGGAGAAGCTCCAGCAGGAAAGGCTCGTGTGCGCCATGGGTTCCCAAGTGGGCGCGGAAGAAGCGCTTCGTATTACCCTTGATTATACAAGAACCAGGGAGGCCTTCGGCAGGCCCGTCAGCAGGCACCAGTACATCTCTTTCGAGCTTGCAAAGATGGCGACCGAGGTAGAGCTCGGGAGGGCCTTCCTTGAAAGCTGCCTCATCGACCATCTGGACAGGAAGCTCGATGTCAAGCGGGCGTCCATGGCCAAATACTGGATCTGCGAGATGCTCAACCGGGTGGTGGGCCAGTGCGTGCAGTTCCACGGCGGGTACGGCTACATGGAAGAATACCCCATCGCCAGAATGTTCCGCGACGCAAAGGTCCAGACCATCTATGCCGGGACTTCGGAAATAATGCTGCTCATCATCAGCAGGCAGCTCGGGCTGTAAAGAAAAAAAGGAGGTTTCTTAAAAAATGGCGCGAAAATGGAAGAAGCAGACATCAAGAAGGGTTGCAGTCATCGACGGGTGCAGGATCCCCTTTCAGAGGTCCGGAACCGGATATTATGACCTCATGGCATGGGAGCTCGGCCGCTTTGCCGTGAAGGGGCTTCTGGTAAGGACCGGGATGGATCCCAAAGAGATCGACCATGTCATGATGGGCTGCGTCGCGACCGACATGGCCACGACGAATGTTGCCAGGGAGATTGCGCTCGGGGCAGGCCTGCCGGAAAGTGTTCCCGCACATACCTGCACGCTTGCATGCGTTTCCGCCAATGTGGCGGTGGTAAACGGCGCCAATATGATCGCAACGGGCAATGCCGATACCATAATCGCAGGAGGAGTGGAAACCTTCTCGGATGCCGCCATCAAAGTCTCCAGGAAATACCGCAGGTTTCTCCTCGATATGACCATGTATCACCGGCCGAAGAATCTTGCCGAGACATTCAAACGGATCCTTAAGATGAGGCCTGTCGATTTTGTCCTGCCGGACAAACCTGCGGCGAGCGAATATTCCACGGGGCTCCTCATGGGCCAGAATGCGGAAAGGCTTGCCAAGCGTCTCGGGATATCCCGTCAGGAGCAGGATGCGTTTGCTGTCCAGTCCCACCTCAGGGCTGCCAGGGCGGAAAAGAATGGACTCATGAAGAAAGAGGTCGTCCCTGTGGTCGTACCCGGCAAGGACAAGCCCATCGAATACGACAACGGGCCCCGTGAGGACGCCTCCATGGAAAAGCTGGGCAAGCTCAAAGGGGCATTCGACAAGAAGTATGGTACGGTCACAGCTGCAAATTCCTCGTTCCTCACCGACGGAGGCACCGCGGTTCTGCTCATGAGCGAGGAAAAAGCCAGAGCTCTCGGGTTGAAGCCCAAGGCCTACATCGTTTCCTATGCATACTCGGGCCAGGATCTTGTGGAAGAGCTGCTCTTGGGCCCTGCATTCACCATCCCGAAGGCCCTGGACAAGGCGGGGTTGGCGCTTTCCGATATCGGGGTTTTCGAAATTCACGAGGCCTTTGCGGTCCAGATGGTTGCCAATGTCAAATGCCTCGCATCCGCGCAGTTCGCTCATGAAAAGCTCGGTTTGAGCAAGGCAGTGGGCGAGATCGACATGGACAAGCTCAATATCTACGGAGGCTCGCTGTCCCTTGGCCATCCCTTCGGAGCCACGGGAGGCAGGCTCGTGACGACCTGCTGCAACCGGATGATCGACGAAGGAGCCCAGTTCGGCGTTATTTCCGGGTGTGGGGCCGGAGCCTTGGGGAATGCCATCATCTTCGAAAATGCCAATTAAATCACACGGAGGCTTGATACCATGAAGTACCTGCAGGTGGAGAAAACAGAGAGCAATGTCATGGCGGTCACCATCGACTGCCCGGATTCAAAGGTGAACAAGGTGTCCAGCGGCCTGCTCGAAGAAATATCGGGGCTGCTCGATGATATAGAGAAAGATGCAGGCCTCAAAGGGCTCGTCATCGTAAGCGGCAAGGATGACAATTTCGTGGTGGGTGCGGATGTGGACGAGCTCAATGCCATGAAGACCCCTGCCGAGGTCGTCATCTATATCTCGAAAGCCCACGAAGTCTTACGCAGGATTGAAACCTTATCGATCCCGGTGGTGTGCGCAATTCACGGGAACTGCCTCGGGGGAGGGCTCGAACTCGCCCTGGTGGCAGATTACCGCATGGCATCGGATTCCACGAAAACGGTCATGGGGTTGCCTGAAGTGCAGCTCGGCCTGATTCCGGCTGCCGGAGGGACCCAGCGTCTCCCCCGTCTCATCGGCCTTATCAATGCGCTGCCCCTGATGCTCACGGGTGCGAATGTCAGGCCGAAAAAAGCACTGAAACTGGGCATCATCGACGAGATCGTGATCCCCCACGGGATGAAGAATATGGCTGTGGCCAAGGCCCTCCAGCTTGCCGACGGGGGGGTAAGAATCGCATAAGAAGCGGTCCATGCAGGAAAAGATCATGGATGCGACGGTCAACCGGGCGCTCCAGGAGACATCGCTGGGCAGGAGCTTCGTGTTCGGCAAGGCACGCGAGCAGGTGATGAGGCAGACGCAAGGTCACTATCCTGCAGCCTTTGCCATCATTTCTTCGGTTGAGTACGGGCTGAAGCACGGGGTTCGGCAGGGCCTGGAAAACGATATCAGGACCTTTGCGAAGCTGGTCATGGACCCGAAGTCGGGTGCGCTCCGGAGTTTGTTCGAGGGCATGACCGACCTCAAGAAAAATCCCATGAAGGACAAGGCACGGCCGGTAAGGAAGATGGCCGTCCTGGGGTGCGGGCTCATGGGGCACGGCATTGCCTCGGTTTCCTCCGGCATTGCCGAGACCATCCTCATGAAAGACATCTCCATCGAGGCCGCTGCCAAGGGCATGAAGGAGATCTGGAAAGGCCTTGAAAAGCAGGCAAGATCGGGTGCCATCACGAAATTCGAGCGGGATGCCCGCTACGGGAAACTCATTGCCTGCGACGATTATGCGAATTTCAGGAATACCGGCATCGTCATCGAGGCGGTATTCGAGGATCTGAACCTTAAACGTAAGGTGCTTGCCGACGTGGAGGCTGCAACCGGCAGTGAAACGGTCTTCGCCTCCAACACCTCGGCGCTTCCGATCTCGCACATTGCCCAAGGGTGCAAGAGGCCCGAGAATGTAGTGGGCATGCACTATTTCTCGCCGGTACCCAAGATGCCCCTGCTGGAAATCATCGTGACGGATAAGACGGCGGACTGGGTCGAGGCAACGGCCCTGGAATTCGGGATCATGCAGGGCAAGACCTGCATCGTGGTCAAGGACGGCCCCGGGTTTTACACCACCCGCATCCTCGTCCCGCTCCTGAACGAATCCATCAAGCTCGTGGAAGAGGGTGCGGACCCCAAGGAGATCGACAAGGCCATGAAGCTCTTCGGCTACCCCGTGGGGCCCATCACGCTCGTGGATGAGCTGGGCATCGATGTCGCTGCCCATGTGGCAAAAGGGGAGATCAAAAATCTCTTCACCTCCAGAGGGTTGCAGGGATCTGACGGGTACACCAAGCTCTTCGAAAAGGGCTTCAAGGGCAGGAAGAACAATAAGGGGTTCTATCTCTACGATGCCCCGAAGAAGAAGGGCCTGCCTTTTATCGGCGGCAGGAAAAAAGGCGGCAAGCCGGTCAATCCGGAGGTGTACGAAATTTTAGGAGGAACGAGAAAGGTCTTTGACACCGCGGAGATCCAGGACCGTCTCTCCCTTGCGATGATCGGTGAGGCGGTGCTCTGCCTCCAGGAAGGCATCATCTCCTGCGCCAGGGACGGCGACATCGGCGCGGTGTTCGGTCTCGGTTTCCCGCCATTTACCGGAGGCCCCTTCCGGTACATCGACCTCGTGGGCGCACAGACCATCACAGACAAGATGAATAGGCTCGAGGAACGGTTCGGGGTCCTGTATACGCCGCCCGATCTCCTTGTGGACATGGCGAAGAAGAAGAAAAAGTTCAGGGAAGAAAAATAAGAAAACGGATCAGTATAAGCTCGTCAAGGCCGCTGACCGTACGGCCTTAAGTGAAAATGGCATGAGATCCCGTACCCGGGCATGAGCACGGGGACGGGACTGCCTGAAAAGATCAGGCTCCGGGATTCATCTGCTCGGAGGTTTAAAGGGCAGGCTTTCCGTCACGGTTCTCTTTGGCTCATCGTCTTTCTTAAGGTTTTCTCGAGATAGTCGATGTGGGCCACCATGGCCTGCCTTGCCGCAGCCGGATCGCTTTTTTCAATAGCATCCACGATGGCGCAGATCTGGTTGATGATGGTCTTTGCGCTCCCCTTGATGGTGGAAAGCTTTCTGCGGCTGAAGGGGAGTGCGCCGATGAGAAGGGAATCGACTGATTTTCTCAAAGAGCTGAACATCGTGTTATGGGTTGAATCGATGAGGGCGTTGAAGAATTCGGCATAGAGCCTGCCCCCTTCTTCGGCAATGGAGAGCATGTCTCCAAAACCCAGCTCGATTGCCCTGCGGCAGAAAGCCCTCAAGGCCGCCTTTTCCTTTTCCGTGGCATGCGTGCAGGCAATGGATGCGGCCTCGGAGTCGAGGATCCTCCTCACTTCGATCAGTTCCCATATTTTGTCCGGATCGAGGGAGACCAGATCCTCTATGGAAGATTTTTCGCCGTTTTCGGGGATGCTCACGTACGTGCTTCCCTTGGCGCGGATTTCAATATACCCTCTGGCTTCGAGCAGTTTTTTTGATTCGCGTAAAGTAATACGGCTTATGCCCAGGAGCCTGGTCATCTCGTCCTCAGAGGGCAACCGGTCCCCTTGTTTTATCTTCCCCGACTTGATGAGGCCGATGATCTGCCCGGCTACCTGCAAGGGGATAGTTGGCGTCTTCGCGATGGGTGTCATGAGAGAAAGGTCTCTTTTCATGGGCGGCACCGGTTCTTCATAAGAAGTAATATAGTCATACTATAATACAAAAACAACAAGAATCCTCCGAATCCCGACGGCGCCGTCGGGATTCGGACCATGGCCCGTGCTCCACAAATGCGGGCGGGCAGGGGGAGATGAACCTTTGATTTCCTGCCTCCCTTTGCATGGATATTGCAGAGCTCATCATGTTCGTTTATATTTGAAAACGGGAGATGTTTTAACAATAAAGCCATGAAGTTCTATACGAGTGAGGATATCAAGAAGCTTATCCAGAGGTTCCGTGAGAACGAGGAGATCGCCCTGAAATTTTTCGAGGTGGAAATGAGCGTGCTCTCCACCCTCAATTTCCACGATTTCTTCGAGAAGCTCCTGTCCGAGATCATGGAAAAGTTCGATGTCGGATTCGTCTGGGTCACCCTGGTCCAGACAAGCAAGGCTGCCAGGCTCATCCAGACCTATGCCTCCACTGCGATCCCGGAGAAGCATCTGAAGATCGTCGACCGCAGGAAGTTCACCCTGGTTGTCCAGGACACGGGCAAGCCGACGCTTCGGAATGAGGGTTTGAGCCTGTATGAAATCATCATGCCCAAAGGACCGGGAAAGGGGTTCAACTCCCTGGCAATCGTCCCCATCAGTCTCGACGGAGACATCGTCGGAAGCCTCAATTTTGCAGATACTTCGCCCGACCGGTTCTCTCCGGATGCCGACACCATCCTTCTGGAGCAGCTCGGACTCGTTGTTTCCATCTGTCTTTCCAATGTGGCTGCCCATGAAGAACTCAAGGCACTAGCCTTCAAGGATTCCCTCACCGGGCTGCTGAACCGCAGGGCCATGGAGCGGGCACTGAAGCGGGAGCTCACCCGGTCGAAGCGATATAAGAACCCCTTGAGCGTGGCCTTCATCGACCTCGACGATTTCAAACAGGTCAACGATTCTCTCGGGCATGACTGCGGTGATGAGCTCCTCGTGCATGTGGCCGAGTCTTTGAGGGAGATGTCGCGGCAGAGCGATATCATTTCCCGTTTTGCAGGGGACGAGTTCGTCATGATCCTCCCCGAGACGGCCCGGACAGAGGCCCACTCCCTTATCCGGCGCATCAGGGGGTATTTCGCCGAGCACCCTGTTCATTTGGGGGGCAGCCCCGTGCCGGTGCAGTTCAGCTACGGTATCGCCTGTCCCGATTACAGCAGCGGGGAAGACGTTGCCGCTGTGCTGAAAAAGGCGGATGAGCTCCTTTATCGGGACAAGCAGGCCCGGAAGGCCGGAAGATAGATCGGAAGGCCTTCAAGGCAGGCGGCTCCTTCCACATGACCCCGGTTCAGGTCATTTTGCCGGGGAGATGGACGGCTCGCTGTACAGGTCCATGATTTTTGCATGAACGAGGGAATCAAGCGCCTTTCCGACATCTTCACGGCTGTCTTCTCTGAACAGCATCCAGAAATACAGAATCGAGCCGCTTATCACCGCATACCCCCTTGAATTTCACAGATGCATCACTACAAAAGCTGCGTACAGAATTATCTGTGGGATCAGCTTGAAAGAATGCTTATCCCAAGGAGGAGATACCATGAATACAAAATACATGACTCCCATGGAACAGACTCAAACGGGTCTCTCTTCGAGTCGGGAATGGGGAAACATTCCGTCCAGGCTCTTGGGAGAAATGAACAGGCTCTTTGACAGGTTCGGCTTCTGGCCGACGGAAGCATCCGGTCAGTTCATCCCGAGGGTGGAGATAGCAGAGGATGAGAAAAGCTTCCATATCGATGCAGAGCTTCCTGGTGTGGAGAAGGACGATATCGATCTCACCATGACCGGTGACAGCCTTATCATCAAAGGCAAGAAGGAAGATGTCGAGCATAAGAAGGTAGGGGATATCGCATGCTCGGAGCGAGTGTACGGAGAATTTTCACGTGTGGTCTCCCTGCCGGAAAATGTAGATCTGGACCATATTGAAGCGGTATATCTCAACGGCGTTCTGTGCATCAGCCTGCCGAAAATCGAAGGGCAGAAAAGCTTCAGGAAGATCCAGGTCAACAGCACGGAGAGTACAGTGCATTAACAGCCGATGGAGGGGAGGTATAAAAGCCTCCCCTGTTTGTCAAGTGACTGGTTTGTGCGTGGCCGTTCCGAATCGGACGTAAAAATCCTCCAGCAATCAACCCCCCCCTTTGGTTTGCATATTGAACCGTTGGGGAGATCTCGTATAACAAAGGGAAAAAACATAGATCCCCCAGGGAATAAGCGTTATTATACGGAAGCGCTCCCCCGAGGGCAAAAGCGCGAGGCCTTCGCTGGTTATTGCCGGGGTTTAGGATACCGAAGTGGCTTTGAAGAGGAGGATTCTCATGGGAAACAGGCTTTTGTTCCGGCTGATCGTATGTGTTCTGGCTCTTTTTCTCAGCTCATGCTCGGACAACTCACTTATCCGGCAGGCAACTCCTCCCAAGGACGGATACCTGATCCGGGAAGTGAAAGTCTTTACCGGCCTTCCCGGCAGGCCGCTCCTGGAGAATATGGATGTATACGTCAAGGGAGGGAAGATCGTACGTGTCTCCCCGGAGAGGCTCGATACCCCGGGCGCAGAGGTTATCGACGGCAGGGGCAAGACGCTGCTTCCCGGGCTCACGGATTTTCATACTCATATCACAAGCTTCATGATCGTCCCGTGGGGAAGGCCCATACCCACGATGCGGTTCAACTTCGAAGGGTGTCTCTACAGCGGGGTTACCACGGTGGTGGACATGAATGGGAAAACCGCTGACGAGATGAAAGGCATTGCCTTAGATATCGAAGCAGGGAAGATCGCCGGGCCGCACCTTTTCTATTGCGGCCTCGGGTTCACGGGGAAAGGCGCCCATCCCATCCCCATGCTGGAGAAGGTCAAGCAGAAGTATCCCTGGTTCGTCCGCCCCTTTTTCCCGGAGATCGTCATTGAAGTGGATGGCACGGCCGATATGGACAGGATCGAGAAGCAGCCGGCATCGAAGCCGGATTTCACCAAGATCTATCTCGATGATCTGCCCGACGGAACGCCGAAGATGAAGGCCGCAATCGTGTCCGAAATCGTCAGGCGTTCGCATGGAAAGGGCATTCCGGTGCTCATTCACATCGGCAGGAACGAGGACGTGCAGATCGCCATGGAAAGCGGGGCTGACGGGATCGCCCACAATGTCTACAAGGAGCCGCTCGATCCTGCGATCGCGCAAGAACTCGCCCGCAGGAAGATGTTCGTTACTCCGACCGTATACGTCTTCCGCAATCTGAATACCTTCATAAATGAGAAAGATTACACCCATTATTCCCGGCTCGAATGGGAAACCATGCATCCTTCTGCAAAGAAAGCTCTGCAGAATGCGAAACCCTACAGGGAACCGGAGAATGACCCATGGGACGATTATTACCGGCATTTAAAGATGTATGCAAAGGTGCTGCATCCGAATGTAAGAATCCTCAAAGATGCCGGGGTGACCATCATCGCAGGAACCGATGCTCCAAACCTGGGGATTGCTGCCGGCGGCTCCCTCCATGTTGAATTACGGCATCTCGTGGAAGGCGGGTTGACTCCGGAAGAGGCTTTGATCTCGGCAACCTCGGCGCCTGCAAGGATTTTGCAGGAGGTCTTCCACAGAAACGTCGATTTCGGGACAGTCGAGGAAGGAAAAGGAGCCGATCTCCTGCTGGTCCGGGGAAACCCTGTGAAGAATATCCGCGACACGGAGAACATCGATGCCGTATTTTTCCGGGGCAACCTGGTGGAAAGGCACAACTCGTCCAGCCTCTTCTAAAGCGCTTCCTTCCACCTGGCATACCTGCAGAGGTGACCGAGTGCTTTGACAGCTTTGAACGTGGTGGAATAAAAGGGGATGCCGTGGCTTTCAGTGAGGTTCGCGAGCTGGACGAGCGATTCTTTGGAAGGGCCGTAAGACCAGGCTACCACCGGCTTCTTCATGTTTTTCCCGATATGGCCGAGCACGTCTTCATAGAGTTCCGGCGCCATGTAGCTGCTGATGTAGCTGTTGAAATAGATGCAGTCGATCTCCGGGTCTTCCAGGAGGATGTCATAGCATTTTTTGTAATGGCTGAAGAGTTCGGGGCCGTCAATGGCCGATGCCGGGCCGAGGTCGATGGGGTGGCTGCCCAGGGTACGGCTGATGGAAGGAAGCTTCTCTCTGCTGGGCCCGGTAAGGATTCCCGGAACAAGGCCTGATGGGGATGCGGCATCGATACACTGGATTCCGATGGCTCCGGTTAAAGTTATGATGCCCAGCCGGTTCCCCTTTGGCATGAGCCCGTGCGAGAAGATCTTTGCGTAGTCCAGCAGGTCCTCGTACTCGTCTACCCTGATTACCCCTGCCTGCTTGAAAAGGGCATCGTAAAGCTTGTCATTGCCTGCAATCGACCCCGTGTGCGATGCCATGGCTCCGGCGCAATCCTCGGACCGTCCCGCTTTCAGGCACAGGATGGGCTTGGAACGCGACAACTCCTTCGCGATTTCGAGGAACTCCCTCGGACGTCTGCTGTGCTCCATATACAGGGATATCACCCGGGTGCCCGGGTCATCCTTCAGATATTCGAGGCAGTCCACCTCGTCTATGTCGCACATGTTGCCGAGATCGATGACCGAGCCGATGCCGGCCCGGTAGTCTATGAACGGGTATGCCTGGGGCCCGTACATGCCGGTCTGGGTGATGATGGAAAGGTGCCCTTGGGGAGGGAGGCTGTAGCCCTTTTCGTACGGTATGGTAGTGAACCTGCCTCCCGGGTTGAATACCCCGAGGGTGTTGGGGCCCATGATGCGTATCCCCCGGCTTCGTGCGACGGCGAGCATCTCTTCCTGGCGAAGCCTGCCCTCGGCTCCGTTCTCACCAAAGCCGTCGGCCACCACGACCGCACTCCTGATTCCTTTTTCTCCGCACCGGGTGAGGATCTCCGGCACCTGCCGGAAGGAGGTGATGATTACCGCAAGGTCAACGGGGCCGCTGATCTCCCGGACATCCTTCAGGACCTTCATCCCATAAACGCTCCGGGCGCTCGGGTGGATCGGGTAGACAGCCCCCTGATATCCGATGTCCTTCAGGTCCTTCACCACAACGCCGGCCCCGAAGAACCACTCCTCCTTCATGCTCCCGAACACTGCAACCCCTTTTGGGTTCAGAAAATCACGCATGACAGAATTCATTCACTGTTCCCTCCTTTCCAACGGGACGCCCATAACAAACCTTTTTCTGTATAATATGGAAACAGGGTTGATGCCAGGGAAAAGAGCAGCCTTTTTATGGAGCTGGGGAAGTGAAGGCCTCTCGAATGAGGCTTACATTCCGTTTTCGCGGATCTCTGAGATAAATGCCCTGATCAGCTCCGTGTCGAAGCTCCTGCCGCTTATATCTTTGAGGATTGCAAAGGCTTCTTTGAGCGAGCGTGCCTTCTGATACGGCCTGTCGGTGGTAAGGGCGTCGAACGTGTCCGCAATGCCGACGATCTTGGCCCCGAGAGGGATCTTTTCTCCGGTCAGGCCCCGCGGATATCCGGAGCCGTCTTCCCGCTCATGGTGACAGTACACATAATCGATGATCGACGACAGAAAGTCCAGATCCTTGAGAATGGCCTTGCCGTTCATTGGGTGCTTCTTGATCTCGCTCAGGATCTGTTTCGAAGGACGCTTGTCCTCGTTCTGAAAGACATTATCACTGAACCCGATCTTGCCGATGTCATGGAGCAGGCCTCCGATGCGGATATTTTCGATGTCCTTACGGGGCAGCTTCAATCTCACGGCAAGCCTCTCCGCATACCGCGATACCCTCCGAGCATGACCTTCCGAGTACTTGTCCCTGGCTCCCAGACTGTGGGCAATGGTTCCAACGGTTTGGATGATATTCTTCTGCATATTCATGTTGAGATTGTGCAACTCCTCGTTGAGTTTTCCGAGATAGCACTCTCTCGCCTCAATTTCAACCATCATCATTCCGAATGCCTCGGCAATCCTCCTGATAGTCTCCGAATGCTCCGCCTTGGTGAGCTCCGTCAGGTCGCTTGAATAGTCTCCTGCCGCTGCCTTTTCGATGAGGGATATCATCTTCTCGATTTCCCGTGCCGGCAACTCGTAACGGTCTCTTTTTTGCCGTGAAGGGTCGATTTCTGCGGGATCGATTTCATCAGGACTCCTATCGGTGTAAGATCATGAGAAGAAAAGATACCCTTTGTCCGTTCTCCGGAAAGAGAGTTTCTCCATTGATCAATGGGACATATGGATTTATGATATGAAGATGAAGGAGAAATGATATGAAAGATCCCAAGGGCCCGATTCACCAGAGCATGAGGTTTACTGCATATTTGCTTACAGGTTTTTTCGTCATGGCGATTCTGGCCTGTGCGCCCAAGCATATCCCTCCGGCAGAAGAGACCCCTGCACAAACATCGGCCGCACCTCACGTGCAAGCACCCGGCACTACCCCTGGAATGCCGGCAGTACCTGCAGCTCCCGTCGTAATGCCGCCCCCTCCGAAGCCGGCCAAGATCGCCGTTGTCCTCGGCGCAGGTGCGTCCAAGGGCTTTGCCCATATCGGCGTCCTCAAGGTGTTGGAGACCCACAAGATCCCTATCCACATGATTATCGGGACCAGTGCAGGCAGCGTTGTGGGGAGCTTTTATGCCTACGGCTTCAGCGCATTCAAGCTCCAGACCATAGCCATGGGTGTCGAACGTTCGGATGTCGTGGACATGACCATTCCGAATAACGGATTTATCAAAGGTGACAAGCTCGAGGAGTATATCAACCTGACCCTCCGCAACACGCCCATAGAAAAGCTCAAAACCCGCTTCTATGCGGTGGCTACGGACTTTGCCGCAGGCGAGGAGACGGTCTTCGGGACGGGAAATACCGGAAGGGCTGTCCGTGCAAGCTGTTCGATCCCGGGTGTCTTTCAGCCCGTGAAGATCTCGGGCAAAACATATGTGGATGGCGGCGTTGTCAGCCCGGTGGCCGTGAATGTTGCCAGGCGCTTCGGAGCCGATGTGGTAATCGCCGTGGACATCTCCGGAGGGAGGAACGGGATTGTACCCACCGGGACAATGGACGCGATCCTGCAGGCAGTCGACATCATGTATTCAAACATATCCGCATTTCAGCTCCAGAAGGCCGACGTCGTCATCCGGCCCAGGGTAGGTTATATTTCATCCTCCGACATGACCAAACGGCACGAGGCGATCCTGGAGGGTGAAAAAGCAGCCATGGAGGCCATGCCAGCAATCGAAAAGATCATAACAAAGCTCAGGCAGGAGAAAAGGCTCTAACTTTGCTTGTTTTTAAACAAAGAGGTTTTTTGTTTGGTAGATATGTCCAGACGATAAAGGGAGAGCATGCTCTTCCGTCAATGGGCTTAGTATCCCAATCGTAACCTTTTTTGAATTAACAAGGTTTTTTTTACTGACATTTCGTATAGACAGCCATACGTGTATTAGCTGCAGCTTGACCTTACGAATAGAGAATAAAGGCTACACCGATATCTGACAGTATATACTTTTGCTAATTCACTGAGATTTGATATAACGTGACCAGGATCGATCCATTGTGAATGCCGCCAACACTGAATAGATATCATCTCAAGATATACACATTGTAGAGGATCAAAAAAGCAACCATCTATCGCAGTTATCTATATTCAGTGTTTTTGCTTCAAGTGCTTATAGATCTCTCTATTCCGGGCATCCGAATGTCTTGTCCAGTGACGTCGGGCGACCGATGCTTATACCTGGTCGCATAACTACTCGTTCAGGAATCCCCCTCCTTTACGGAGGAGCGGAGGTCAAGTAAGCTTCTCTTTCAGGTTTGTGAGTGCTTCAATTTCTTTCGAAAAGTACTCTAGGCTTTTAACCAATACGGGATTGCTAATTTCAACTTGAGAAGACTCTATCACAAAGTGATGCAGATTTAGGACTTCCTGGTCAATAAGTGATATAATCCTGGCAATATCAATTTCATTTAACTCTATGGTGTCCGAAGGTATTCCCTGTTTTGATGCCTTGGAAGGTTTTTCACCTGGCATGAGTTTGCCGGAAAGTTCTTCAGTTGGGACATCTAAAGCAGTGGCTATTTTTTCCATGACCTTCTTACGTGGCCTCTTAGGCGGAGTTGTTTCGTAAGTCGAAATTGTATTGGCAGAAATACCACTTTTTTTTGCAAGTGTTTGCATTGTGAATCCTTTCGACTTGCGAAGTTGTGTTAAATCATTCATTATTTATCTCCCTTCTAGCGTTTTTATCGTAATTGATTTACTTAAATTTTTACACTCATGAAAATATTACTATAACAATTACTTTTATATTTTAAAGTAATTATATAAATAAAAACTATGGCATGCAGTAATATAAAAATGATATCAATATATCTCCTGAAGATCATCAGTTTTCATATATTATGAAAACCAACAATTTATCGCAGAGGTGAACCAAACATCCTGCCGCAAACAAGGTTATCTCAGACTTCCACCTAAACCTCCACCATGTGTGGAACAATTGTAAATATAGAAGTGGCTCCGGAAATTCGGACAGGTCTATAAGTGAAAGACTTGCTCAAAAGAGGCCGATGAAATACGGTCAAAGAAAGGAGCAAGAGGATGAGAAGGACAAGACGGAATCACTCGGCAAGTTTTAAGGCGAAAGTGGCATTGTCAGCAATCAAGGGAGATAAAACGCTCGCAGAGATAGCTGAGCAGTTCGATGTACACCCCAACCAGATATCGGACTGGAAGCAGCAGATGCTCGATGGTGCCGCCATGGTCTTTGACGGCCCCAGGAAGGGCAAGGAACCGGACCTGAAGGAGCTGCATGCCAAGATCGGTGAACTGACCCTGGAGAACGATTTTTTAGAAAAGGCGCTCATCAAAGTGGGTCGGCTGAGCGCAAGGAAATGATAAACCCCAGCCACAAACTGCCGGTAACGAGGCAGTGCCGTACCTTGAAGCTGTCGCGTTCGAGCGTATATTACCTGCCACGACCGGTATTGCCAGCCGATCTTGCGCTGATGCATCGGATAGATAAGCTGCATCTTGATTATCCCTTTGCCGGAGCCCGGATGCTTAGGGATATGCTCAGACGCGAAGGACATCTGGTCGGTCGCCGGCATGTGAGCACCCTGATGAGACGCATGCGAATTAGCGCCATCTACCGCAAGCCCAATACCAGCAGGCGTCACCCAGGTCATCAGGTCTATCCCTATCTGCTTAGGAACCTGAAGATCGAGAGACCCAACCATGTCTGGGCAGCAGACATCACCTATATTCCGATGAAGCGGGGTTTTGTCTATCTCTTCGTGGTGATGGACTGGGCTTCACGGCGGGTACTCTCGTGGAGGCTGTCAAACACCCTGAGCACAGATTTTTGTATCGAGGCGGTTCAGGAAGCCCTAGATCTATATGGCACACCGGAAATCTTCAATACCGACCAGGGCAGCCAGTTTACCAGCATGGAGTTTACTGCGCTTTTGAAGGAAAAAGGTATTGCCATCAGCATGGACGGGAGAGGATGCTGGCGTGACAATGTGTTCGTAGAGAGGCTCTGGAAAAGCATCAAATATGAGGAGGTCTATCTGCATGCCTATGATAGTGTCAGTGAAGCCAGAAGCGGCTTGGAACGCTATCTGACTTTTTACAATCATCACAGGCCACACTCGACGCTTGACAGATCAACCCCGGATGAGGTCTATTTTGGTTGTCGGGAGGAGATGCCCGATGCGGCTTAATGGGAATAGCGGCAAGGCTTCACTTATAAAACGCCATCCCCTGTCCAAACAACCGGAGCCATCTCTAACTTTATTCGATCTCATTCGAAGATCATAACTTTCCTGGACCTGGAAAAGATCTATGCAATAATATTAATAAAGGGAAACTGCGTAGTTCGGCACAAAATTATAAGTAATATAAAATATTCAGTATAAACTTTGGATAGGTCTCATTTTATTACAAAGTAAGATATTCCCACCAGCAGCTAAAGGAGCAGCCAAGTTCTTGCATCAGTTTCTCGTAGTCCTATTATGACTAATGAGTAGTATTGCTTGATAAGAAGCTATAAATTAATGGGGGAAGGGACAAGGAGAAAACTGTTCGTTAAAGTGGTTTGGTGACACTCTTGTTTTTTGTGGCTATGGTTTCCTCAACGTTTGTAGGGAGCGCGGATAAGCCAAGGATACTCGCCGGAAATGCAGGCGAAGATCAAGGAGGTGAAAAAATGGACCTGAAGGAGTGCGCCGATGAAAGAGCGACCATAAAGAAGAACCTGGAGACCTTCGACGAGCTCGATTATGTCGTATTCAGCGATCAGGAATGGACACGGCTGCACGAAAGCCATGCAGAGGACATCAAAGTCGACTGGCCCGATGGTCATTCCGCAATCGGCCTCAAAAAGCATATCGAAGATCTCAAAGCCATGTTTGTCTATGCCCCTGATACGAACATAAAAGTTCACCCAGTTAAATTCGGCTCGGGAGAATACACCTGCGTAATAGGGGTTATGGCCGGGACCTTTACCAAGCCTATGCCGATCGGGGACGGGAAGTTCATTCAACCAACGGGCAAGAAGTTCTCCATCCCCATGTGCACCGTGGGCCGCTGGAAGGATGGCGTTATGGTCGAAGAATGGCTGTTTTGGGACAATGCGACATACATGAAACAAATTGAGGTAGGGCAGTAGCTGCTGGATAAAAAGGCACTCTAGAGGCTGTCATCTCTTTCCGGGATCAGTTGGATATTACAACTTTCCTGTGTTCAAGAAAGTCATCATCGATTACAGATACATGGAATATTGACACCAGCCATTTATTGATAAGCACATTGAATAAAGAGGAGGCCGGACTTATGTTTTACTTCTCCTCCAACAGACGGAGCCTTCTATCACCCTCCAACTGATCCTCATGATCAGAAGAAGCAAGAGAGTATTATACTAATTGTTATGACAGACAAATGGAGGAAACGAGGAATGGACCAAACAAATTATCGGAACAAAAAAATAGAGAAGGCAAGAACCTCTGATTTAATGGACCTAATTCCAGATGATTGTCGAGGCACTGTTTTAGATGTAGGCGCACTAGATGGCTGGTTTTCCATTATACTTGCGGAGAGATTTGATAAGGTGTTTGCACTTGATTTAGAAAGGCCATCAATTGAGCATCCAAGAATTCAATGTGTTAAGGGAGATGCTACAAATTTGAATTTCACTAGCAAGGAATTTGACTTGGTTTTTTGCGCAGAAGTTCTTGAACATATTCCATCTAAACAACTTGTAAAAGCCTGCTCCGAGTTAGAGCGTGTCGCAAAGGAATATATACTTATTGGTGTACCTTTCAAACAAGAGATTAGAGTGGGTCGGACAAAATGCTGCACATGCGGAAAAAGGAATCCTCCATGGGGACATGTTAATAGTTTTGATGAGAATAAGTTAAAACAATTATTTTCATTATACGAGGCTAAAAAGATATCCTTTATTGGAGAGAACAAGGACTACACCAATGCATTATCAGTGTTCCTTATGGACTTTGCAGGAAACCCCTATGGAACTTATTATCAGGGGGAGTTTTGCATCCATTGTGGATCTGAGCTAAAAGAACCACCTCAAAGAAATATCCTGCAAAAAATTCTCACAAGAATGGCCTTTTATATGAAAAATATCCAGAAACCTTTTCATAACCCGCATTCGAATTGGATTCATATCCTTTTTGAGAAGCGGAAGGCATAACGATCTGCTTAAGTCGGGCTGGCAAATCTGCCGCGCACCTTTTCCAACCGCTTAGCCTTACGTTCGATTGAAGACTGAGAAGATGGAAAGAAAACCAATATAACTAGGGCGTGTGTGCAAAGTCTAAAAGTGAAGTTCATGCATCAAAATAGGAATGAACAGAAGGCATGAACTCACAGAGAAGCAATGGCAGAAGCTCAAAGGGTATCTTCCAGCCCAGAAACCAGAGACCGGACGACCGGCAGAAGACCACCGAAAGATCATCAATGGAATTCTCTGGAAGGTAAAGACGGGAGCACCCTGGAGAGATATTCCGGAGAGATACGGGTCATGGTCTACCATACACAGTCGATTTCGTAGATGGAGAGAATCCGGGGTATGGGACCGGATACTTTCGGAGATTCAAGCCACGTCTGATTCTGAAGGGAAAGTGGACTGGAAGGTTCATTTTGTTGATACCACGGTTGTAAGAGCCCACCAGAATGCAGCGGGTGCAAAAAAAGGGGGCAGAGAGAAGAAGCTCTTGGCCGTAGTCGAGGTGGGTTCTCGACCAAGGTCCACCTCCGGGCGGAAGGAGAAGGCAAGCCGATAACGGTAGCCCTTACTCCCGGCGAATCTCATGATACAACAGCGTTCCTTGAGCTCATGGAACATGGATCGATAAAACGATCCCATGTCGGAAGGCCAAGAAATCGCCTAAGAGCGCCTCATTGGAGACAAAGGCTATAGTGCCCAATGGATTAGATACTATCTGATAAAGCATGGCATTCATGTAACTATTCCAAGAAAAAGTAATAATAAAAGAGGCGGTCCATTTGACCGGGAAGCCTACCGTTTGAGAAACCGGATTGAACGGCTTATTAAAAGGCTCAAGCAGTTCCTCTCCATCGCAACAAGATACGATAAACGAGCAGACAGTTATCGCTCAATGTGGGTCATCGGTGCTATATTCATCTGGCTATGATGTTTGCACACAGGCCCTAGTAACATCAAAACACAAGCCCCGATCATAAAACTCTCAACCTCGGGCATTCTGTGAGGTCATTCTTTTAGCCGCTCTTCATGGTTTGAGTTTTTCAACAGCCTCTTTGGAGATATTAAATATCAGAGATTGAAAACCTACCCTGCTCGGGGGATGCCGTTTTTTAATATCAACCCGGATTAGCGACGCTTACAACGATCTCCGATCGTCCTACTATCTGCATGGATTGTGACAACCATACCCTAAAGCTGCTCAGTGAAAATATAGGCATCATCAGGCGGGCGAAAACCATTAAAAGATGTCATCATCATTCCGGCGGAAAATGAAAGCGATCCTGGCTCAGGAATGATGCGAGAGATTAATCGGACAATGAGACTGCATATAAGAGAACAGTCTGATTGGATCTCAATTGTTAATCATCCTCATCCTTATCTGAGTCTTCCCGGGAGATTTCCTCTCCGGCATTGCCCTCCTCTTCGAGAACATATCCATCCTTGTCTTTTTCATCAGCTGCGGTCGGGAGGTCACTTTTCTCCGGATCGATCAAGGCATCACTATCTTCCGGGACAACATGAATTTCCGGTTCCGTCTTGAAGGATGAGCGCCATTTCTTTCGCTTGAATGGCTTAGCTGCTTTTTTATCTTTCTGATCCTTTCCGCATGAAGGACATAGCGGCTGGGGCTTGTTGAGGTCATAAAACTTCGTGTCGCATTCAAAGCATTTGTATCGTGTTCCCAGTTCAACCATGGAAGCTCCTTTTCTTAATTTGGGTATTCATTGTTCAATCCTCTTCTTTCGAGGCATTTTTTCAGAAGATTCCCCGACCAGGCACTGACTGCCATTGCCTGAATTTGGGGAAGATAAATTGAAATAGTTTCAGCTAAGACCTCCACTTTCCTTTCATCCAATAGCAAGGAGATACATAATCAATTTTGAAGGTATTCTTCATATCTATAATGTCCGGATAAGTGAAAAACTCAATCGAGTCATATGAAAGGAGCTTATTCTCGATAATACTCCTGACCGGATGGGTTAGCCTGTTGCCGTGTGGGCGAGAAGCGTTAAGAGTTGAGAAGTATCAGCCAAGAATGCTGAAGCACAGTATGATCCACTCCTTGTCATCCGGCGAAGACTTACCGGAATGTGGCGCGGAAGCGCATGAGTGCTGCCGTGAAGAGGACTATGCCGATGGCTGCCATGGCGGCAAGCTGAGGCCATATATCGGCGATGCCGGCATCCCGGAGAAGGACAGCGGTCATGAATTCGAGGTAATGCGCGGTCGGGGAAAAATACCATGATCTTCTGCAGGAACATGGGCATGGCCTCAAGGGGAGTCGTGCCCCCGGCGAGCATGGCCAGGGGTACGATGACGGGCATGCTCAGGAGTCCTACCTGGGGCAGGTTCTTTGCAATGGTTGCCAGGAAGATCCCGAGCTCTGTTGCCGCGAAAAGGTAGAGGAGCGTGCCGACAAAAAGAGCGGCACGGAGCCGATTATCGGTGTGCCGATGATGCCTTTTACGCAGAAGAGGAGCGACAGCATGGCACCGACCACTACGAGGAAGCTGTTGGACCATACCTTGGCCAGGGAGATCTCGAAGGGGTGAAGCGGCATGACGAGGAGGTGCTCCACGGTCCCGCGCTCTCTTTCCTTGATGAGCGCTGCAGCCGGCAGCAGGATGGAGAGCAGGGTGATCATGTGCGTGAGAAAGACAAGGCTCATGAACCACCGGCTCTCCCGGTTGGGGTTGTACTTGGCGCGGATGTTCAGCGACACGGGCGGGTCGGGTTGCTTCTCGGGCCGTACAGGTAGGTGATGACCTCATCGTGTATGATGTTCATCAGATATGTCGTCCCCAGCTTGGCATGGGCCATGGCGGTTGCATCGATTTCCAGGCCACCTCGGGCTTCTTCGCCGGCGAGCACATCTTTCTGGAATCCCGAGGGATATGGATGACAAAGATATACTTGCCCCTGTCCAGAGCGAGGTCGATGTCCTGGTAGGAAATCATGCGCGGCTCCTTGAAATAAGGCTTCCGATGGCTGCCCTGATCCTTGCCGACAGGGGCGTCTGGTCCTCATCGACGATTGCCACTGCAGAGTTGCGCACCTGCAGGCCCGTGCCCTTCGAGGGCACGATGACCATGACCGTGAAACAGTAGATCAGGAGAACGATGAGCACGATATCGTAGCGGAAGCTGATGAGCTCCTTGAACCCAGACGGTAGATGTGCCGGAGCTCTCTCATGTCACTTCCCCTGCTTTCTGAGCAGCAGGACCGTCTGGTCTGCATGCTCACATAGATGAGGATGAGCGCGAGGTAGTTCGGCAGCGAGCTCGGGGAAGCCGATCCCCTTGGTGAAGGTTCCGACGCTGATGTTCAGGAAATATCGGGCCGGGAAGATGACGGACATGATGCTGGGCCCCTCCGGTCAGGGCAGATGACCGGGGTGATCAGGCCCGAAAATTCAAACGGAGGGCACGAGGGTAATGACAAAGGCTGCCACCAGGGCGGCAATCTGCGTCTGGGTGAAGGTCGATATGAACAGCCGATACCGGTGCTCGTAATGATATAGAGCAGCGCTCCGACGAGAACAGGCGGGAAGGCTGCCCTTGAACGGGATCCTGAACAGGAACAGCATCACGCCACGAGCACAAGGAAGCTGATGATGCTGATGGCGATGTAGGGGGCCTGCTTTCCCCAGAGGAATTCCAGGCGGGTCATCGGGCTGGAGTAAAAATTCGCGATGGAGCCGAGCTCCTTTTCCCTCACCACGCCGATGGCTGTGAGCATGGAGGGAACGAGCACCAGGATGACGGCCAGCAGCCCGGGAACGATGGCTGTAGCGGCTGCGCACCATCTGGTTGTACCAGTAGCGGGGCTGGACCTTGACGGTTGAGAATGCGGCACCTCCGGGCGCCCGTCCCTGAAGGTCCGCCAGGTAGAGCAGGTGAACGGCTTCCGCATAGTTCTTCGAGGTCTCGGCGCGGAACGGCATGGTCCCGTCCAGAATCAACGCCACCTCGGGCGATCGGCCGCGCTTGAGATCCCTGTTCGAACCCGGGCGGGATCTCGAGGACCATCTTGTATTCTCCTTTCCGGAACCCGCTGTCCATTCCGAAGGTGATTCTATGGGAGCCTGCTCCTTGAAGTAGCGGGTGCCCGAGAAAGATTCCACGTATGCCCTGCTTGCCCCTGTCCGGTCGTAATCGAGGGTGCTGAAGCGTATGTTCTCGATGTCTATGGAGATGCCGTAGCCGAACACGATGAGGAGGATCGGCGCTATCACGAAGGATGTGATCAGGCGTACAGGGTCGCGGAAGAGTTCGACGGTCTCCCTCCTCGCCAGGGCGGCCAGACGGCTGATATCGAAATTGCGTTTCTGTTTATGGGTTTTTTCAGGAAAGACCATGAGCGGGATGCCCTGCCTTTCCCCGTCCATCTCAAGCACGGTCCCGTTTCTCTCCATATCTTCCTTCATGCATGCAATGAAGGTCTCTTCGAGGGTCCGGCAGTTGCGTTCCCGGATAAGCACATCCGGGCAATCGCAGGCGAGGACGCATCCCATGCTCATGAGGGCGACGCGGTCGCAGCGGCTCGCTTCGTTCATGTAGTGGGTAGTGACGAAGATAGTGACACCATTTTCCCGGGAAAGCTTGATGAGCATCTCCCAGAAATGGTCCCGGGCAACCGGGTCGACACCGGACGTGGGCTCGTCGAGGATGAGGATCTCCGGCTCGTGGATAGCTGCAACGGCCAGGGAAAGGCGCTGCCTGATGCCCAGCGGCAGGCGCTCGGTCTGGTCCTCCATGGCGTCGTGCAGGTCGAACAGATCGGCCATCTTCCGAACCCTTCCCGGGATCCCGGATGCAGGAAGGTCGAAGAGGTGGGCGTGCATCTCGAGGTTCTGCCGGACCGTGAGCTCGCCGTAGAGGGAGAACATCTGCGACATATAGCCGATGCGCTTCCGGAGCTCGATGCTCCCTGCCTCGATGGGCTTCCCGAAGAGATAGGCCTCTCCGTGCGTTGGGGGAAGGAGGCCGGTGAGCATCTTCATGGTCGTGGTCTTGCCGCAGCCGTTTGAGCCGACAAAGCCGAAAATCTCCCCCTTGGGGATTGTAAAGGAAACATCCTTGACAGCGGTAAAGTCGCCGAAGCGCTTGGTAAGGTTTTTCGCCTCGATAGCCGCTCCGTCGCCGGAGAATACTCTTGGGCGGAGGGGCGAAGGCCCGGTGGCCTGTGCGCTTTTCCTCGGGCAAGAGTGCGATATAGGTATCCTCGATGGTTTCTTTTCCGGTACGACCTTTAAGCTCTGCAGGTGTCCCGGTTGCAAGGAGCCGCCCCCCCTCCATCATGACGAGCCAGTCGAGGTGCTCGGCTTCCTCCATGTAGGCGGTGGCGATGAGAATGCTCATGCCTTTGTGGTGGCTGCCCATATCCTTGACGAGGTCCCAGAACTGGCGCCTCGACAGGGGATCGACCCCGGTGGTAGGCTCGTCCATGATGAGCAGTTCCGGATCGTGGATCAGGGCGCAGCACAGTCCCAGCTTCTGCTTCATCCCGCCTGAGAGATTTCCTGCAGCCCTGTCGGCAAAAGGGGCGAGGCTGGTGGCCTTCAAGAGTCTGCCGATCTTATCTTCCCTCTCTTCGCGGGCCAGACCGAAGAGGCGGCCGAAGAAGTCTACGTTTTCCCACACGGAGAGCGTGGCATAGAGGTTTCCGCCCAGCCCCTGCGGGATATAGGCGATCTGGGAGCAGACGTTCTGGCGGTGGATATGCGACCGCATATCTCCGGCCAGGACGATAACCTTGCCGTTCTGGATCTTTTTCTGGCCGGCAATGACGCCCAGCAGCGTTGATTTGCCTACGCCGTCCGGACCGATAAGGCCCACCTGGCATCCGGCAGGGATATCCAGATCGATTGCGTGGAGGGCATGCTTTTTTCCGTAACGATGAGCAAACCCTTCAATGCGTACGATGGGCGTCCCGGAATCGATCAGCAAACTCATTGCAGGGAATCCGGCCAATGTGCATCTTTATCCAGGCGGATATATGCAACTCCTGGTATCCCGGGCTTCAGTCGGGGATCCTCTTTCCCGTCGATTCGCACCTTGACCCGGAAGACAAGCTTCTGGCGCTCTTCTGCGGCTTCCACCTCCTTGGGGGTAAACTGGGCCTTCTCCGAGACAAAGGTCACCTGTGCCGGGACCGGGTGGTCGGGGAAGGCATCGAGCACGACTTTAGCCTCTGAGCCGATGGCAACGCGGCCGGCAATGCTCTCGGGAAGGAAGATATTCATGTACATGTCATCGAGGGCGATGACGGTGAGGACCTTCCCTCCTGCAGGCAGCACCTCGCCTGGCTCTGCAAGGCGGGACTGGACGCGGCCGTTGCAGTAGGTCCTCAAAATGCAGTCATCGATCTCTGTCTTCAGGCGCTCGGTCTGGGCTATGGCCGACTCAATGGCAGCCTCGGCCTCGGCCACTTTCGACTGCAGGCCCGAGTATTCTGCGGTGTATGCCTGCTTGAGCGTCTCGTCACGGTCGAACTGCTGCTGCGTTGCAATGCCCTTTGCAAAGAGATTTTTCGACCGGTCGAGCTCCTTGCAGGCAAGGGACACCCTGTTCTTGCTTTCCTCTACCTTTGCGAGGGCACTCAGACGGGCCTTTTTCGCCCTCATGACCTCAGCCTCGGCCTGTCTCAGTATCGCCTGGAGCGTGCTGATATCCATATTTGCCAGCACCTGGTTTTCCTTGACGAGGTCCCCCTCTTTCACGAGGACATCGTACAGGCGGCCGGGTATGCATGTGGCAATATCCACCTCGGTTGCTTCAACCCGTCCGTTCCCCATGGCAAAGCCTTCCGGGATTGCGGCCTTTTCCTGATGGTAAAAGATTTGAAACCCGACAGCGCCAAGAAGTACGATGAGGACCACTGTAAGGGCAGCCCTTTTTATAACTCTCCCTGAATCAGCCATAAACACCCCTTTTCATGTGACAGCATGTGAGCATCTTCTCCAAGGCCTCGATTCGTTATTGTTTAATCGCGACTGCCGTCAGTGAAGCTGCTGATCTTTCCTCAACCCATTCACCAGGCAATTAATGGCGAACTGGAATGCAATTTCAAATTTCTCCCCGGTAAAACCCGAGCGGTAATAATGAAGGATATGCCTTCAGCCAGGTCCAGGATGAATTCCGGGGTTACATCATCACGCATCACGCCTTTTTCCATCCCTTTCAGGATGAATGTATTCAGCGATGCATAGATCTCTTTCTGCGCTGCCCGGACATTCTTTTCTAATGCGGGGTATTCGAGATATATACCGGGGATCACGTAATCAAAGTTGTCCTTGACCAGATCGGCAAACCGCTGGGTTATCCGGCTCACTGCCTTCGCATAATCCGCTTCCTCATTCAGGATCTGCTCGATCTGGACGAGGTCTTCCCGCATCTTCGAAAGGATCACCTGCTCCAGAAGACTTTCCTTGGATATTATGATTTTGTAGAGAGTATTCTTCGCAAGGCCGGTCTCCAGGGCCAGGAGGTCCATGTCCCAGCCCTTGAGGCCGTGTTTTTTCAGGAGATCGCGGGTAGTCCTGATCACCCTTCCTCTGATATCAGCACTGGAAACCCTCATGACAACCTTATAGTAAGTGAACTATATTAGTATAAATAAATTATTGCCACCGGGCCGTCAATGGGTAATCGAAAAACTTCCTATGCCTGCAAAAAGCTCTACTCCCCCTCTAAGGGAAAGGGATCTCTTCATAAATGTAACAAATAAGACAAATATTGTATTTTTTTATCATTCCCTTCCGAGAGGTATCGGCCGCAGCGGGCAATGCCGGAGCGGGCTGATGGTGTGCATGTTTATTGCAGAAGCTTGGAATACAATACAATGTATGGGGAGAAAGAAGAGCCATGACAATGAGATCGAGAGCATGTTTCCTTGGTTTTCTACTGGCAGCAGCGATGGTTTCTGCATGCGGCAGCGGTTCATCGGAATCGATTGGGTCATTATCCTTAAATCTTTCCGACGCCGCATCAAGCGATTATAAGGCCGTATATGTCACTATCAAGGAAGTGCAGGTTCACAGGGGCGAGGATGCGGAAGCTGTCTGGTATGTCGTTGCAACTCCCAATAAAACCTACAATCTCCTCCATCTGGTAAACGGGGTGATGGAGGAATTGGGGCTCTCCTCTCTCGAAACAGGTGCCTATACGCAGATGAGGCTGCTCATCGGCACTGCAGCCGACAGCAGGTTGAATATCCTGGGGCAAAGCCACCCATATGTAAATTACTTTATAGACGGCCTGAACGATGCCCATGAACTGCGTGTTCCGAGCGGATACCAGTCAGGCGTCAAGCTCGTCCACCAGTTCGGGATCGTGGAAGGACTGACCACCGAACTGGTCCTTGATTTTGACGTGGAAAGATCCATCGTGAAAGCGGGCACCAGCGGAAACTGGCAGCTCAAGCCGACGATCAAGGTCATCGGCACGATCAACAAGGCAGTCTTAAGCGGGGTGATTACCGACGAGGCAGGCTTTCCGATTCAGGGGGCAAGGGTAAGCGCCCAGAAGTACAACCAGGGCGCCCATGAGGTGAATGTGTATGGATCAACGCTGACGACCGATACCGGAGAATATCAGATATACCTTGATCCGGACCTCTATACGGTCGTTGCCTACAAAGACGGCTATATGCCTGCCTGCTCACTGGTCATGACGGGAAGCAACGAGTATTTCGAGCAGTCGTTTGTCCTGCCTCAATCGGCCATGGCAACGATCTCATGCAATGTCTCCTTGCCCGCGGGAGTACAGGACCAGGTTGTTGCAATACACTTCCTGAGGGCACCTCTGTGCGATGATGCGAATCTGATCGAGGTAAAGACCGTGAATGTTTCCCAGACCGGATCGTACAAGGTCGATCTGCCCACAGGCGCTTATGTCGTCATTGCAACCGACGGTACCACCACGCTGCCGGGCCGGAATGCAGCAACCGGCAGCGCCGTGACTCTGGATTTTGCGGGCCATTAAACGAAAGCGGATTTCAATAGAGAAAGAGCCGGAGCAGCTTTACGTGATAACAGGTAAAGCTGCTCCGGCTCTTATATTCTGATAACTGTATCTTAAACCTGCCGTTATTTCTTTTTCTTGAGCGCCTGCTGAAGTTTCTCGCCGAGCGAGCTCACGGTCTGTTTCGCATCGCCCGTGAAGGTCTTCCAGTCATCTTCATCCTGAGAATCGCCGGGGCCCAGGGTGAGCTTGCGCTGATCCTTGTCGATGGACTCGATGACAACCGCGATGCTGTCTCCTGCCTGTTTCTTGTCGATGGCGGAAGGGTCGCTGAACCGTGCGATTCTGGATTTCGGGAGCAATCCGGTGATACCCGGCTCAAGGGTTATGAAATAGCCGAACTTTTCCTTCTTCTCGATGATTCCCTCTATCTTCTGGCCGACTCGATATTTTTCCGTTACGCTTATCCAGGGATCCCCTTCCGCATCTTTCATGCTCAAGGATATCTTCCTGTTCTCGGAATTGATCTCCTTGACCATGACCTCGATACGATCTCCGACAGAGACCATATCCTGGACCTTTGCTACCCTTTTCATGTAGCTCATCTCCGAGATATGGACCAGCCCTTCGACCCCGGGTTCGATCTCGACGAACACGCCGTAGTCCATGCACCGCATGACCGTTCCCTTGAGCTTGTCGCCGTACTTGTACCGTTCCTGAACCGTATTCCACGGGTCATTGCCTACCTGCTTCATGGACAGGGAGATCTTCCGGTTTTCTTTTCCGCTATCTTCGATCCCGATGACCTTTACCGTGATCTCGTCACCCACATGCAGGATCTCATCCGGACTTCCCAGCCTGGACCAGCTCATCTCGGAAATGTGCACCATGCCCTCGATTCCGGGGCTGATCTCGACGAAAGCCCCGTACGGCATGATCCTGCTCACCCTGCCCGTGCTCACCGTGCCCACGGCGAGGGTGGCGATAAATGCCTCTTTGGATTCGGCCTGCTCCTGCTCCAAAAGCACCCGGCGGGAGAGCACGATGTTTTTCCCGCCCTCGGCAAACTCGGTGATGAGGAAGCGGTAAGACTTCCCGACATAATCCTCGGGTGTATTCACATAGATCGTATCGATCTGGCTCACCGGGCAGAAGGCCCTTCTCTTGACGACCTCAACGCTGAAGCCCCCTTTGCAGGTTTCCGCAACACGGCCTTCGACGGGCAGATGGTCTCTATAGGCATCTTTGAGCTGGTCGATGCCGCCTAGGCCGGTCAATGCACGTGAAAGCCTGATCTCGCCGCGGCGGATGGCTACGACGTAGAGATCGATGCTGTCTCCCACCTTATAAGGAAGCTCTTCGCCTTCTTCCACGAGCTCGGCGATGTCAACGACACCGTCCATTTTACTGCCCGTATCAACGAACACGCTTTCCTTGCCGATGGAGATGATCTTTCCATGGATCTTGTCGCCGACCCTTACCATGTTGCTGCTCTCGGGGCTGTAAGAATTGAGCAGTTCTTCCATAGAGAGTTGTTTTTCGTTGTTTTCTGTGTCCGACATCCGTTTACCTCCTCACATGCTCGTGAAGTGTCGCGATCCTATAGAAAAATATCAGATGAGTAAATAAGAAATGTTAGTGTAACAGCATTGCAGCGGCCAGGGCAGCAAAGGAGGCTTTTGCGAAGAATGTTTTTTGCCTTTGCTCCCCTAGAGCGTGCGGTTGTCTATCACGCGGATTGCCTTGCCCTGCGGCACCGGGATGCTTCCGGGCTGGCACAGCTCCACATCGGGAGTGAGGAGAATCTCGTCCTTAAGTTCCCGGATGATCTTTTCCCGCAGGCGCTCCAGACCTTTGTATGCATCCACATCCAGGGAAGGGTCGATCTCGGCCCGGACGACCATGTGGTCATTGTGTCCTTTCTGCTCCAGGATGATCTGGTAATTGCGTCCGACTCCGGGGATACCGATGAGGACGGCCTCGATCTGCATGGGGAAGATGTTCACTCCTTTCAGGATCATCATATCGTCGCTCCGGCCCGTGATGCGCTCGATCCTCATGTGGGTCCTCCCGCAGGCGCATTCCTCGGGCATAAGGGAAGTGAGGTCCTTGGTCCGGTAGCGGATGATGGGCATGGCCTTCCGGCAGAGCGTGGTGATGAGGAGCTCTCCCCTGGTGCCGTAGGGAAGGGGTTCCAGGGTGTCCGGGTCGACGATCTCCACGAGGAAGGCGTCTTCCCAGATGTGCATCCCGTTCTTTTCCGGGCATTCAAAGGCAACACCGGGGCCGTTCATCTCGGAGAGGCCGTACGAGTTGAATGCCCGTATCCCGAAGAAATCCTCGATCTTAAGCCTTGTCTCTTCCGAGTGGGGCTCGGCGCCGAGGATGGCGAATTTGAGATCCGGGAATTCCTTCCTGGGATCGATGCCCAGGGACTCCAGGGTATCGGCCAGGTGCAGTGCATAGCTGGGGATGACATGGATGGCAGTTGTATGGAAGTCTTTCATGAATTTGAGCTGGCGCTTGGTGTTGCCCGGGCCCGTCGGGATGGTGAGACACCCCAGCCGCTCGGCGCCGTAATGCAGGCCGAGGCCGCCGGTGAAGAGACCGTAGCCGATCATATTCTGGAACACATGGTTCTTCCTCATGCCCATCATGTAGAGGCAGCGGGTCACGAGCTCGGTCCACCGGTCGATATCTCCGGAGCTGTGGTATACGACCGTGGGTGTTCCGGTGGTACCGGATGAAGAATGGAGCCTTACCACTTCATCCAGTGCTGTGCTTACCATGCCGTAGGGATAGGCGTCCCGGAGGTCCTGTTTCACGGTGACGGGGAACTTGCGTATGTCGCTTAAATCCCGAACGGAAATGTCTCCGAGGCCTTTGTCCTTGTAGAACGGAGAGCAGGATGCCCATTCAATGGTCTGTTTGAGGCGCGCAAGCTGAAGCGCTTCCAGCCGGTCCCTTTCGATGCACTCATGATCTTTATCCCAGTACATGTATACCCCCGGTAAAAAGAGATTATATGATGAACTCACCCAGACTTATCACGGATGCAGGCAGCATGTCAATTTTTCACCGGTTCCAATGAACATATGGCCGGTGTGAGATGTGCAGCCCTAAATGACTCGCAGACTGCCGGAAGCTCGCTCTCATACACACGAAAACATGCCCCGGGAGACCGGGGCATGGGTATGTATGTAAAAAAGAAGAGGCTTTAAGCCCTTACTTGGCAGGAGCTGGAATGGCAGGCGCCGGGCTTCCCTGAGCAGCCGGTGCAGGCGCTGAAGGTGCAGGGACTGCAGGTGCAGCGTTCTGGGAAGGTCCGGGGGCCGGCATGCTCTTTGCGGGCCCTGCCGGGGCGGTTGCAGCCGGTTTGTCCATGATGCTGCTGCCGGACTTCTGGAAGGCTGAGTAGCCGAGGGTCAGCGAGGTGAGCATGAATACCACCACCAGTACCCGCGTCGCCTTGTTGAGAAAATCGGCCGGGCCGGCTGAGCCGAAAAGGGCCTGGCTGCCTGCGCCGCCGAAGACTGCGCCGATGTCTGCACCCTTGCCGGACTGCAGAAGCACGGCAATGATCAGAAGATACCGAAGCCAAAATGTGAATGTCGAGTACGACTCCATACATAATTTATCTACCCTCTAAATCGTATTATTCTTTCGAATGATGCTGCATCGAGGCTTGCGCCGCCCACCAGGGCACCGTCGATATCCTCTTTAGCCATTAGTGCATCAATATTGTCGGCCTTTACACTGCCGCCGTAGAGGATGCGGATCCTTGAGGCGGTATCGGAACCGAACAGGCTGCGCAAGGAGCGACCGTATGAAGCGGTGCACCTCCTGGGCGATCTCCGGCGTTGCGGTCTTTCCGGTACCGATGGCCCAGACCGGCTCATAGGCGATGACCATGCGGCAGGCCTCCCCGGCATTGAGACCGGCGAGCCCTTTCCGTGAGCTGAGCTTCACCACCTCGATGGTTTTTCCGGCTCTTCCCGCTCGAGCGAGGGTCTCGCCCGACGCAGACGATGGGGAGAAGGCCGCCTTGAGGCGGCATTCAGCCTCTTGTTCACCGTTTCGTCCGTCTCGGAGAAATACTGCCTGCGCTCGGAATGGCCGATGATGCAGCGTACTCCGCCCGACGCTCTTGAGCATGGGCGCGCTGATCTCGCCGGTATAGGCCCCGGAATCTTCCCAGAAACGTTCTGGGAGCCGATCTTCACCGGCGATCCGGCGAAGGCTTCTGACAAGCGGGTGGATATACACAGAAGGGGGGCAGATGAGGATCTCTCTGTCCTCGAATCATCGGAGACCCGGCGGAGAGGTCTTTCCGGCAAAAGCACGTGGCCTCTTCAGCCGTCTTGAACATCTTCCAGTTTCCGGCAATCAGGGATCTTCTCATCGCTGTTCCTACTTTTTCTCCAGCACCTTCCACGCCGGGCAGCACACGGCCGCCGAGCATCTCAAGGAAGGCTCCGCCTGCCGTGGAGATGAAATCTCACCTTGTCCGTCAGGCCGGCTTTGTGCAGTGCCGAATCCGTATCACCGCCGCCCACGATGGTCAATCCCGATGATGAAGCAACGCTTTTTGCCATCGCCATGGTTCCTGAGGCAAAGGCTCTACTGCTCGAAGACCCCCATGGGGCCGTTCCAGACGATGGTGCTGCAGTCTGCAAGGCCTCGGAGAACAGGGTGATGGAGGCAGGCCCGATATCCAGGCCCATGAGATCTGCCGGAATCTCCTGGATGGTCGGTTACGATGCCGCTGAGCCGCCTTTGGGGTCCGCAGCGCAGACGCAGTCGACGGGCAGGTAAAACTTGACGCCCTTTGCTTTGCCTTTTCCATGATGGCGCGGGCCGTATCCAGGAGATCGTCCTCCACCAGGGATTTTCCGGTATCCTGGCCCAGGGCCTTCACGAAGGTAAAGGCCATGCCGCCGCCGATGATCGATCTTGTCCACCTTGTCGATGAGGTTCTCCAGGAGCTCGAGCTTGTCGGATACCTTGGCCCCGCCGATTAGCGGCAAAGGGCCGCTTGGGGTCCTTGCAGCGCCTTGTTGATGTACTCCACTTCCGTCTGGATGAGGAAACCCGCGGCCTTTTCCTTGATGTAATCTGCAGATGCCCGACAGTGGATGCATGCGGCACGGTGGGCCGTGGCAAAGGCATCGTCGATATAGACATCGCCCAGCTATGCGAGCTGCCTGGCAAATTCGGGATCGTCCTTTTCCTCTCCGATGTGGAAACGCAGGTTTTCCAGCAGGAGAACCTCGCCCGGTTTGAGGCTCGCCGACCATCTTCTTCACCTTGTCGCCGATGCAGTCCGGGGCCATATTCACGCTTGTGCCGAGCAGCTCGGAGAGGCTGCGTGCCACCGGGAACGAGACTCTGGTTCTTATCACCTTGCCCTTGGGCCGCCCAGGTGGGACATGAGGATCACCTTGGCTCCCTGGTCGATGGCGTACTGTATGGTGGGCAGAGCTGCCTTTATGCGGGACATCATCGGTGATATTGCCATTCTCATCGAGCGGGACATTGAAATCGACTCGGATGAGTACCCGTTTCGATTTCAAGTCCAGGTCCTTGATGGACTTAATACCCATGGTTTCCTCCTTATTGTTAGGATAAGATAGAGCAGGTATCTTTTTGAAATGCCGACCATAAGAGAAGAACCTTTATGGAGAGCATCTATCAATATTGGCCCCTTTACAAATTCTTGAATATCCAATTAAATATGTGTTTGTATATTATTAAGGTGTAATATATGTCAATGGGATTTCAAGGATGATGACAATGACCGCAGCAAGAGGTTCTGACGTCCTGGACATCCTTGGAGATCAGTTTCTCCTGCTCATGGGAAATCTCGTCCGGGGAAACATGAAAAGGCCCTGCGGTTTGCCGATGCGGCCCGGTAAAGAAGTCGACAGAATCAGGGATGAGCATCGCCTTCCAGGGCCTTATCGAAGACCTGGCCCAGGCCCAGGCCGTGAAAAACGCCCTCATCAACTCCCCCTCCATCGTGCCGGGCATCGGCACGATCCTGTCGTTCTGGCTCCTGGGTGTGGAGAACTTCTTTCTCCTGGACCAGTCGGTCACCCTGATCATCGCCCTGTGCCGTCTCCACGGGGTCTCCGTCGACGACAGGCAAGCCATGGAAAGATTCGCCGTCGAGATTCTCGGCGAGGTGTTCGGGATAGGTACCATCGAGAAAAAGGAAGATTTACGGGCTATCAGCAAGGAATATGTCACCAAGACGCTTCCCATGAAGTATGTGAATATCCGGGGTGAGCAAGCGGTATGCGGAAGTTGTCTCCGCAGACTGCTTCCCTTCAGGAGCAGATCCCGGCTTCTGCCTGCAGGGTTCGGCCTTGGCGCTTCTGCTCTGAATGCATATGAGACGCATGGTGAACGTAGGGCAGACCACCCTGAAAAATATGCCCGAAGCTCGTCGACAAGGAATCTTCGAAACGAGTTCCTGAAAACGAGCGGAAGCTTAAAGGCGATAGAGCTCCTTATCCCAGAGCTTGACCCAGTTGCGCTTCAGCACATCCGTGGCGACCGGGATATTGTCCACTTCCATGATCATGATCGGGTTCGATGCCCTGCCGATGTAGGGATACATGGTGATGACATTGATCTTAGCATCCCGCAGCGGCTTGAGAACAGCGTTCATTCCGCCGGGATGGTCCGGCATCTCCACGGCGAGCACAGCCGATCTCCAGGTATTCGATGTTCTCGGAACTCAGAGCGTTCTTGGCCTTCTTGGGATCATCCACGACGATGCATATGGACGAGATCTCTTTCGATTCCTGGCCCACCGATATGGCGCGGATATTGACCCCGTGCTTTCCCAGCACATCGCTGAGATACGAGAGCTTCCCGGAAACATTCGCAGTCTCAAGACGCAACTGTTTGACAGACATGACCTATTTCTCCCCTGAAAAAAATTCGTAACCGATCTGCAAGGCCTCGATGTTCTTGCCTTTGAATTTGGTCTTTTCCCTTTCCCAGGATCAGCTCCATGTTGTCGATGAGGGTGGAGAGCTTGACCTGGTGGGTCCGGTACACGAAGGCCCCGAGCATCACCATGTTCGCATACTGCTCGCCCACGGTTGCCTTGATCGCGAGATCGTTCACCGGGATCTCCACCACTTCGATGTCCGCCCGGACCGGCCTGTTGTTCACGATGCTGGTGTTGATGAAGACCTCGCCGCCCGAGACGCTCTGGTTCTGGAGCCGCAGCAGCGACTCGTTGTCCATCATCACCAGGTAATCGGGTGATGATGCCACCGGGGATGCGATCTCTTCGTCCGAGATGGCAATGGTGCACGAGGTTATGCCGCCGCGCATTTCCGCACCATAGGAGGGGAGATAGGTGACATGGTGACCTTCAAGCATTGCTGCCCAGGCAAAGCAAGGCCGGAAAACAGGATCCCCTGCCCGCCTATTCCGCTCATGATGGTTTTCTGGAGCATGATCAGTTTTATCCTTCTTTTGCTGTGATGTCTTTCATGACCCCGATGGGGTATTCCTTTTCCATGATGTTTTCGAGGTAGGCGAAGGATTCCTTGGGTGTCACCTTCCAGTTGGTAGGGCAGGGAGAGAGCACCTCCACCAGGGAATACCCGAGCCCGCAATCTGCACCTCGAAGGCCTTCTTGATGGCCTTTTTGGTTGCCCGGATTTTGGCAGGGGTCGCCAGCGAGGTGCGCGTGACGTAGGCTGCGCCGGGCAGCATGGCGATGAGATTCGTGATCTTCAGGGGGTATCCCTCGACCTTCGCTCTCCTGCCGTAGGGCGAGGTGGAGGTCTTCTGGCCGATCATGGTCGTGGGGGCCATCTGGCCGCCGGTCATGCCGTATACGGCGTTGTTGATGAAGATGCTGGTGATGCTTCTCCCCTCGGTTCGCTGCATGGATGGTTTCGGCCGTGCCGATGGCAGCCATGTCGCCGTCGCCCTGGTAGGTGAAGATGATCTTGTCCGGCCGTGCCCGCTTGAACCCCGTGGCAATGGCGCATCCTCTTCCGTGGGCAGACTCGCACATGTCGATGTCGAAGTAGTTGTAGGCAAGCACCGCGCAGCCCGCAGGGGGCACGCAGATGATCCTGCCCCGCATGTCCATCTCGTCGATGAGTTCGCCGACCAGCCGGTGGACGATGGAGTGGCCGCAGCCCGGGCAATAGTGGAAGACGTGCGGTTTTCAGGCATCTTGGGTCTGGCGTATACCGTCTTCATCTCACAGCTCCTTCTGCAGCCAGAAGCGCTCGATGATCCGCGCCATTTCCTGCGGCAGCGGGCACAACGCCGCCGGGCCGGCCGTAGAACTCGCATTCGGCCCTTCCCTCGAGGGCCAGCCGTACGTCGTCCACCATCTGGCCGGTGCTCATCTCGAAGATCAGGAAGACCTTTGTCTTTTTCGCGGCGTTCCGGACGGCCTCATTGGGGAACGGCCACAGCGTGATGGGCCGGATCATGCCCGACCTTCAGACCTTCGGCTCCTGGCGCGCTTCACCGCGCCCTTGGCGATGCGGGCCGCGGTGCCGTAGGCAATGATGATCATCTTTGCATCATCGGTGAGGTATTCTTCCCACTGGGAAGACTTCATTTTCATGAGGTCGTACTTGCGCTTGAGCTTCCAGTTGTGCTCTTCCATCTCGGCGGGGTCGAGGATCAGGGATTTGACGATCCGTGAAGGCCTGCCCTCGGCACCGTCGAGGATATAATCCTTGGGGGGGAGCTCCACTTCGGGCCTTCTTTGACGAAGATGGGCTCCACGATCTGGCCCATCATGCCGTCGCCTAGGATCATGACCGGGGTGCGGTATATGTCCGCCACGTCGAAGGAGTGCATGGTGATGTCGTAGAGCTCCTGGACGGACGCCGGGGCGAACACGGGCATCCGGTAGTCGCCGTGGCCGCCTCCGCGGGTCGCCTGGTAGTAGTCTCCCTGGCTGGGTGCGATGTTGCCCAGGCCGGGTCCGCCGCGGTTGATGTTCACGATGACCGCGGGAAGCTCGAGGGCCGCCAGGAAGGAAAGCCCTTCCTGCTTCAGGCTGATGCCCGGGGACGATGAGCTGGTCATGGCCCGCATGCCGGTGGCGGCAGCGCCGAGGACCATGTTGATGGACGCGATCTCGCTCTCGCCCTGGAGGAACACCCCGCCCACCTCTTCCATACGCCTCGACATATACTCGGGGATCTCGTTCTGGGGGGTGATGGGGTAGCCGAAGTAACATCTGCACCCGGCACGGATCGCAGCCTCAGCGATGGCGTCCGTGCCCTTCATGAGGACTTTCTTATCCACGGAACACCTCGATTGCGACTTCGGGGCACATCACTGCGCACAGAGCGCACCCCCTGCAGGATTCCTTGCAGATATTCCGCCGGATGGTAACCCTTGTCATTGAGGCCTTCGGAGATCCGGATCGCCTCATCAGGACAGACGGTTATGCACAGCTCGCATGCCTTGCACAACCCTTGATCGATAGTTATTTTTCCTTTAGCTGCCATATCCTTATTAAGCACACTTTCTTCTGAAGTGGCTCGATATTTAGCATCAAAAGAGCTCCTTTGTACAGAGAGAAGATTTTCAAGATCAAATTCACACCCTCCCTTGAAATCTATTCTGAAGACCCTACATAAAGAAAAAATATTGTGGAGGTGGGGGTCATGGCAAGAATCGGCACAATCGGTTGGAGTTGGGACCCTATTCGCGAGATCGAACGGATAGAAAGGGATTGGGGAAACTTTCTCTTCTCCGGACTTGAGCGATTCCGTGCTGAAAAGTTTCCGCCCGTCAACGTTTTCTCCAGCGAAAAAGAGGTAATCATTACCTCGGAGATCCCGGGTATCAACCCTGAGGATGTAGATCTTACGGTTACCGGCGATACGCTCACGATCAAGGGAAAACGTGAACAGCAGGAGCTCAAAGAGGGTCAAACGTGGCATCGGAGGGAGCGTGGCGGGGGGAGTTTCTTCCGTACCATCCAGCTTCCCTTCAACGTGGACAGCGAAAAGGTTGAAGCGGGTTATTTCAAAGGGATCCTGAAAATAACACTGCCCCGAGCTGAGCAGGAGCTCCCGAAAAAATCAATGTGAAGACTGCGTAAGAGGAGGTGAGATAATGGCTGAATTAGAAAAAACCCGGGAAGTGAAACGGCAGGAACTGGATCAGAATATCACCACCGAGAGGACGAAGCCCGGTGCTCTCTATATCCCGAATGTCGATATATCGAAGACAAGGACAGCCTTTGCTTTATGCGGATGTGCCGGGCGCGGGTGAAGGAGACATCAAGGTGACCCTGGAGAACGATATCCTCACGATCGAGGCCAAGGTGGCGTACCGGAAAAGAGAGATATGCACAGACTTGTCTATGCAGAATACGGGATAGGCGACTTCTACCGCTCCTTCACCATAACAGAGGCCGTCGATCGGGATAAGATCGAGGCCAGGCTGAAAGACGGTGTTCTGAAGATCATACTGCCCAAGGCTGAGGCGTCAAAACCGAAACAGATCATGGATCCAAGCAGAATAATTATGAAAAAAGGAGGTGGACTATGGCGATGAGACCGTTGACTCCGTGGACATGGGGAAGGAGGAATCTTCCGGTAAACAGGGAACACGAGCTGACGCCGATCGATGCATTCCAGAGAGAGATGAACCGGCTGTTCGATGACTTCTTCAAAGGCTTCGGTTTAAAGCCCGCCGGCGAAGAGATGGAAGAGCTTGGTACCTTTGTTCCCCGGATAGATATGACCGAGGACGAAAAGGCCTTCCGGGTAACGGCAGAGCTTCCCGGAATGGATGAGAAAGATATCGATATCAACTTGACCAAGGACGCTCTAACCATCAAAGGAGAGAAAAAGGAAGAAAGGGAAGAAAAGGACAAGGAGAATTATTATATGGAACGCTCGTTCGGATCGTTCACAAGGGTGCTTCCCGTGCCCGGCGAGATAGATCCTGACAGAGTCGAGGCATCCTTCAAGAAGGGCGTTCTGAACGTTACCTTGCCCAAGGTTCAAACGGGAAAGAAGGAGCAGAAAAAGATCGAGATCAAGAGCTCGTAAAGAAGAAAAGCAACTACTGGAGATTGTTTCCGGGGGCTTATGTACAAGCCCCCTTTTTTATCATTATGTGTATTCACTACATATCATCTTGAAATTACAGGTTCGAAAACCTACAAGAGGAATGCATATATTTGATTCTTTGTGAGGGAGAGAGGCGATAAATGGATGTGAACAAGTTGACGCAGAAGATCGCAGGAGGCGATTCAGGAGGCCCAGAATATTGCCGTGCGGTACGGGCATGTGGAGACTTGATGTGGAACATGTCTTCCTGGCCCTGCTGGAGCAGAGTGACGGGCTCGTCCCGAGGATCTTCGCCAGGATGGATGTGCCCGATGGGCCCGTTATCTCCGAGGTGGAGAAGGAGCTGGACCGCAGGCCCAAGGTCTCCGGCCCGGGCGCCGAGGCCGGCAAGGTCTACGTCACCCAGCGGTTCAACAAGCTGCTCGTGAAGGCAAAGGAAGAGGCCGCCCGGCTCAAGGACGAGTATGTCTCGGTCGAGCACCTGCTCTTTGCCATGATGGACGAGGGGAATATCCACGCCGGCAGGCAGGATCCTCGGCTCAGTTCAATGTCACCAAGGAGCGGGTCTCTGAGCGCGCTCACCGCCATCCGCGGCAACCAGCGGGTCACCAGCGACAATCCCGAGTCCGCCTACGAGGCCCTGGAGAAATACGGGATCGACCTCGTGGCCCAGGCGCAGCTGGGCAAGCTCGACCCGGTCATCGGCAGGGATGCGGAGATCAGGCGCACCATCCGGATCCTCTCCCGGAAAACCAAGAATAACCCGGTGCTCATCGGCGAGCCGGGCGTGGGCAAGACCGCCATCGTGGAAGGCCTGGCCCAGAGGATCGTCCGGGGCGACGTGCCCGAAGGGCTCAAGGACAAGACCATCTTTGCCCTGGACATGGGCTCCCTCGTTGCCGGCGCCAAGTTCAGGGGCGAATTCGAAGAGAGGCTCAAGGCCGTGCTGAGCGAGATCAAGGCGAGCGAGGGCAGGATCCTGCTCTTCATCGACGAGCTGCACAATATCGTGGGTGCGGGCAGGGCGGAAGGCTCCATGGATGCGGGCAACATGCTCAAGCCCATGCTGGCCCGGGGCGAGCTCCACTGCATCGGCGCCACGACTCTGGATGAATACCGGAAGTACATCGAGAAGGACGCGGCCCTGGAGCGGCGGTTCCAGCCGGTAATGGTGGACCCGCCCTCGGTCGAGGACACCGTCTCCATCCTGCGGGGCTTGAAGGAGCGCTTCGAGGTCCACCACGGCGTGAAGATCCAGGACATCGGCGCTCGTGGCGGCGGCCGTCGCTGTCCAACCGCTATATCACCGACCGCTTCCTGCCGGATAAGGCCATCGACCTCGTGGATGAGGCGTGCGCCATGATCCGCACCGAGATCGACTCCATGCCGGCAGAGCTCGACGAGATCACGCGAAGGGTCATGCAGCTCGAGATCGAGGAGGCAGCCCTCAAGAAGGAAAAGGACAAGGCGAGCCATGCCCGTCTGGAGGAGCTCCGCAAAGAGCTTGCCGATCTCAAGGAGCAGGCCGATACCATGAGGGCCCAGTGGGAAGAGGAAAAGCAGGCCATCCACAAGGTCATCGGGCCTGAGGGAAGAGATCGAGCAGACCAAGCTCCGGATCGCGAAGGCAGAGCGCGAGTACGACCTCAACAAGGCTGCCGAGCTCCGTCACGGCAAGCTCCCCCAGCTGGAGAAAAAGCTCGAGGAAGCGGAGCGGGAATCCCGGAAGGAGAACGCAGCTGGTGAGGGAGAGCGTGACCGAGGAGGTGATCGCGGACATCGTATCGCGCTGGACGGGCATCCCGGTGACCAGGCTGGTGGAAGGAGAGAAGGAAAAGCTGCTGAGGCTCGACGAGATCCTGCACAAGCGGGTCGTGGGCCAGGATGAGGCGGTCCAGGCAGTGGCCGACGCGGTCATCCGGGCGCGCTCCGGAATCAAGGACCCCAGGCGGCCCATCGGCTCGTTCATCTTCCTGGGCCCCACGGGCGTCGGAAAGACCGAGCTGGCCAAGACCCTTGCCGAGGCCCTCTTCGACACGGAAGACAACATGGTCCGCATCGACATGAGCGAGTACATGGAAAAGCACACGGTTTCCCGGCTCATCGGGTCGCCTCCGGGCTATGTGGGGTACGAGGAGGGCGGCCAGCTCACCGAGGCGGTACGGAGAAAGCCTTACTCCGTGGTGCTCTTCGACGAGATCGAAAAGGCGCACCACGATGTGTTCAACGTGCTTCTCCAGATCCTGGATGACGGCCGGGCCACCGATTCCCACGGCAGGACCGTGAATTTCAAGAACACCGTCATCATCATGACCTCGAACATCGGGTCGCAGGATCTCATCGAAGGTATCACGGGTACCGGCGAGATCAGCGAGAAGGTCAGGACTGCAGTCATGTCCGAGCTGAGGATGCATTTCAGGCCGGAGTTCCTCAACCGGGTCGACGACATCGTGCTCTTCAAGGCGCTGACGCTCTCCGAGATCGAGAAGATCGTGGACCTGCTGACGCTGACCTCCAGAAGCGGCTGGACGAGCGGCAGATCATCTTCACCCTAAGCGATGCGGCCAAGGAGTTCATCGCCCGGGAAGGCTTCGACCCTGTCTACGGGGCCGGCCCCTGAAACGGTTCCTGCAGACGGAGCTCGAAACACGTCTCGGCAGGGCGCTTGTCGGAGGCAAGATTATGGACGGGGCCCGCGTAAAGGTCGAGCTTAAAGGCACCGAGCTTGTTTTTGATATCGAGAACCCGACGGATGCTTCCCAAAGGCAGGTAGCCGGTTCGTAAGACATGGTGAGGGATTGGTGATACCGGCGGGGGGACGTACCCCCCGCAAATGAAAAAAACCTCCTCTTTGAGCCAGCCAATACCCTCATATCGTGGACGTAGATAGTTCGTTTCTCTACAGAGAAATATAACGGTCGTAAATCGATTTATCAAGAGGAGTTTTATTTTTTCTTTAAAAAAAACCCTGAACTGTGAGGCCATAGGCGAGGAAACCTTTGCCCGGGCTGCACAGGATAAAAAAAGATGGATCGCTGTTTATCAGCTGTTTTTCTCGATGAAAGAGATGATGGCGTTCATGTACTCCCGGGCGTGCCGGGAAACAAAGGCATCGATATGGCCAACGCCGTCCAGGATCATGAGCTCCTTGGGCTCGCCGGCAACCTCGTGCATCCGCACGGAGTGCGTATACGGCACAACCGAATCACTGGTGCCGTGGATGAAAAGCTTCGGGACCGTGCTCAAAGGGAGCGTATCCAGTGCCGAAAATCCCTCGTTCGGCACCTCGCAGCGGATATGGGGATAGGCCTGCACGAAGAGGTCGTAGAAGGAATAGAGGCCTGCCTCGAGTATTCCGCCGCCCAGAGCGGGGAAATCAGGGAGGATCCGGGCCAGTGTATAGGCCCCCATAGACTGTCCGAACCCTAAGATTTTATTGCCGAATATGCCTGGATTCCCGAAGATATGTCTGAATACAGACCGGGCGTCATTCTGAATCTGCTTCAGAGACGGTTCTCCCTTCGAGCGGCCGTACCCGCTGTAATCGAAGGTGACGAGGCGATGCCCGAGCTCGGGTAGAAACAGGGAAGCGGTAACGTGTGAGGTCATGTTCTCGGCGTTCCCATGGAGATGGATGACCGTAGTCGTGTTTTTGGTTTGGTCCTTGGGCTGGATAAGCCAGCAGTGGAGGCTGCCGTTGACCAGGAAATCCTCTTTCTGAAAGCCGTGCTCCGAGGGGTCCGAATACATGACGTGATCGGGATAAAAGCAGTTTTCCTCTCGTATCACCATACATTCAATATAGGGCATGTGAGGGTTTCCTGCAAGCGTTCACTTGACTTGGGCACTGCTCCCACGCATAGATAAGGCATGGATCGGCGTATTGTGACGTTCATGTCCGACTTCGGCCTGGAAGATGCGTATGTGGCCCAGGTAAAGGCAAGGGTCCTTTCCCGCATGCCTGATGCCTGCATCGTGGATATCACCCACGGCGTGCGCCCCTATGACATCATTTCGGCAGCCTGGCTCCTCTCCACCTCGTTCTCTTATTTCCCCGAGGGGAGCATCCACCTGTGCGTGGTCGATCCGGGGGTGGGTACATCCCGGGCAGCTCTCGCGGTCCGGAAAGGAGGGCATATCTTTGTCGGGCCTGATAACGGCATCTTTTCCTTTCTTTATCCCGCGCAGGAAGTTATCGAAACAATATGGAGGCCTGAGGGCCCCGTATCCCGGACATTCCACGGAAGGGATCTCTTCGCGCCGGTCGTTGCCGAAATCATGGAAGGGGTACCTCTGGAGAGCCTCGGGCCTCCAACTGGATAATCCCGCCGCGTTCGATACCTCCCGGGAAATGGTCGTGCACGTCGACAGGTTCGGCACGGTGATCACCAACATTCCTTCAGTGAAGCTGAAGGATGGGTGTTCCGTAACATGCGGGGAGAGGAAGGTCGGCCGGATAGCCGGGACATTCTCCGATATCCCGCCGGGAGAGCTTTCCCTCGTCTGCGGGAGCGCCTCGACCATCGAGATTGCGGCGAATCGTGCCGATGCTGCGGAGATGCTGGGGGCCGGTGTGGGGATGGATGTCCTCTTCGATCCGGGGCCGTATCAGGGATAGAATCTTGGACCGAAGATCTTTGTGCCGATGCGCACCATGGTGGCACCTTCCTCGATGCCGATACGATAGGAATCGCTCATACCCATGGAGAGGTGCTTCATCTCTACCCTCGGAACATGCATCATCGTGATCTTATCGAACAAATCTCTCGTAGCCCTGAAATAGGGCTTTAATCCTTTCGGATCTTCGAGAAAGGGGCCCATGGTCATAAGCCCCTGCACCAGGATGTTTTCCAAAGCACCGACCTGCTCGATGAGAGAAGGAACATCACCCGGCATCACACCGGACTTCTGCGGTTCTTCGGCGCTGTTGACCTCAATGAGCACCGGCAGTATTTTCCCGTTCTTCTTCGCCTGCTCATTGACGGCCTCTGCAAGAGGCAGTGAGTCGAGCGTCTGGATCATATCGAACAGAGGTACGATATATTTGACCTTGTTCTTCTGGATATGGCCGGTGAAATGCCACGCTGCCCTGTTCCCGATCTCGGGAATAACCAGGCGTGCCTCCTGCAGGTAATTCTCCCCGACGAGCCTGATGCCCGCATCGAGGACTTCGCGGATTTCGTCTGAAGAGTGGCCTTTTGCTGCAGCAACGACATCTACACCCTCGGGCAACTCCGAGAGGATAGTGCGTACATTTTCAGTAAGTATTCCCATAGCCGGTGGTATTGTCCTCGTGCAGAGCCCCCCTTGTCAATATGCAATATGAAGAGAATCCTTGTGGATAAGGATGATATCATTGCCCATTCATTATTGATATGCCTTTTGGATACCTGCAAAACAGCTCTTTGGGGAAGGAGACGAGAAGATATACGGGGAGATAGACGAGAAGATTTCTCAGGTATGCATCCCGGTCCCATCTTCCTGTCTATCTCAGCGTAGGATTCTCTTCATTGAAGTTTTTTCACGCCGGCTCATGTGATCCGGCCAGGAATTACTTTTAAAAGTCGTGGCATTTTTAGAATTGGAGCCCTACCTCTGCGAACGGCCCTTTGAAATGGGCATTGTTTATTTTCAGATCGTCCTGCCTGAAGTTATAGAAATCCTCGCGGTATCCGCCGTCAATGAATAACGGTCCGATCGGAAAAACTTTAAGTCTGCCGACGAGGGACCAGAACTTGTCACCGTTCCAGGAGTAACCCCAGACCTCGCCCTCAAGAGACACCTTTTCTACCGGTCTGATCTGGACGGCTGCATATCCTTCAGGGAACACAGCAGTTGCCCTCTCCGTATCCTCGAGTGCCGAGCCTTCAATCAGCCCGCCGTCAATGCTCGTGTTTTCTATGTCCGCCTTTAGCGTCACCCATCTGGCCCCGGCACCGATCTCTGCGCTGAGAACGCCGAGCGTCCCGGTTTTAATCAGGGGAATGGGGATGTAGAGCGCAGCGTCATAACTGTTCAGGAAGAAATCGGAATCGATGGTGTCTCCGGCGTTGAATAACACGTCTCCAAAGGAGAATTCAAACGCATTGCTATCGGTTGAACTGAACGACATCGGGATTGCCTGGAGATAGATTCCGAAAAGCATGGGCGGCTGTATCTTTGCCCTGGCCATGATCTCCCATTCTTTATCGAAGCCGGCTGTATTTGAAAGGCTAATATTCTGACGCGGGCCGAATGGGGCTTGCGATATCATACCGCTGGGATCTACATACCATCCACCGACGGCGAATTCGACTCCTGCAGCAGATGCCGCCGCGGGGATCGAAAGGGCTGCAAGCAATAGCATTAAGGTCATTGTTTTTTTCATATCTGCCTCCTTTACTGTGGTTTACGCATACAGAGGTTTATCGACTATGGTTTTATCGTGTAGTCCTTGTTCACTGCATAAGGCTCTAGTAGGGTGCAGGGATATATCGTTTCAAGGGCTCCAGTGTATTGATTTTTCATGTATGGCTCACGCGGGGAACCGCCGCCCCCGGTTGTTCCCTAGTTTTTTCAGGCGCCTGATCCGTTCGACAAGGGGCGGATGGGAATAGGTGAACCAGGCATAGACAGGGTCGGGATGGAGGTTGCTCAGGTTCTGGGTTGCGAGGACTTTCAGTGCGCTCACCATGGCATCTGCGGACCCGATCTGCGCATAGGCATAATCGTCGGCCTGGCGTTCGAAATGCCTTGAGATCATGGCCCCCAAAGGGCTTATCAGAAACGCTGCCGGCTTGAGGAGGATAGTCAGGATAAAGAGGCCGGCATAGATCGACACCGCAGGAAAACCGAACGTAGTGTATAGTCCTTCATGAGTTACTGCAGCGTATGCACCATAAAACAGCACGAATGAGAGGGCGACCGAAAGGATGAGCTGCTTCCTCACATGTCCCATCTTCCAATGTCCGAGCTCGTGGGCAAGAACCGAGAGGATCTCGTCGCGGGTGTGATCCTGAAGCAAAGAATCAAAGAGCACGATCCGTTTCGATTTCCCGATCCCGGTAAAATAGGCATTGGAGTGCCTGCTTCTCTTGAGGGCATCCATCTTGTAAATGCCTTTTACGGTAAGGCCCGAGCGCTCTGCCAGTGACCGTATTCCCTCCATGAGGCTTTTCTCTTCTATGGGCTCGAACTTGTTGAACAAGGGAGCGATCACCACCGGGTAGAGCCAGGATACCAGCAGCTGGAACGAGATGAAAAAGATCCAGGCCCAGAACCACCAGCTCCTGGGCGCGATCGTTATGAGACCGAAGAACACCGAGAGAAAGACCCCCATAAGCAGGGCCGAGACGAGGATGGATTTGATGAGGTCGGTAACCCAGACACGGCCCGTGATGGTGCTGAATGAGAACCTCTTTTCGACGCGGAAAGTCCTGAAGAGATCGAACGGGATCTCGAATACGCCCAGGATGAGGTAGCAGAGGAAGAAAAACACAACGCCCGATACGATGAAACTCATGCCGTAGGAGGATATCTCTCCCGTGAGCCACGGGAGCAGGCCGCTCAGGAGCAACGCAATGAGAAAAATATCGTACGCCGGCTGTTCGACGGCCCCGAGCCTGGCAGTCGCGATAGTATAGTCCCTCATTTTATTCAACATCTCCTGGTCAACAATCCCTTGAAATTCCTCCGGCACCTCGTGGCCGTGTTTTCGTAAATGTCTGGTGTTCAAGAGATACAGACCCATGCGTACAGCCACGGCAACGGCATAGAGAGAAAGGAAGAGGACAAGAAGACTATTCAACCGGACTCCCATATCCATGTAATATGTACCCATGTCTCCGTGAAGCTCTCTCCTCCGGCGCCATCAGGGTGCTATCCCCCGTCGGTCTGGGCAAAGGCAGCATTGGAATAGAGATATTCGACCTTTTCCTTGTGTCGGAGCTCTTCGCCGGCAATTTTATTGAACATGTCCCTGAGCCCACCCTGAGGATGGAGATCGGCCAGCGCTTTGTAAAAATTATAAGAGTTGAGCTCCCTGTGGGCTGCCACGAGATATACATCCTTGCTCTGCATATCGCCCGTGATGTCGGGATTGTCCATGTGCTCGGCTATCCTATAGTCGATCGGGTCGTTCATCCTCAACCCGTCAGGCCTATGGCCGCCATCGCGATAGCTTATGAGGAATTCCTTGTGTTTTACTTCTTCTCCCGCAAGGAGTTTGAGTGCCTCCTGCCCGGCCGCATCGCGTACCCTGGTCATGAGATCCAGGTAAAAGCTTCTTGCTTCCTCTTCCCTCTGAATTGCAATATCAATATAATCTCCAAGCCTTTTTTCTTCCATCCGCGCCCCTCCTGTATGCGTTCATAAATACAAGATAGCGCTGAAGCCTTCTAAGTCAAATCGCGTGCAGAGAACTGCAGGGCTGTGAAGCCGTCACATCATGGTGTACTTCCATAGCAAGCCCATGGCAGGCAGGATCGCCCAGAGGCCCTGGACATAGATAGTGTACATGCGGTTGTCGAAGATCACCTGCTCGCTGTAGAAGTCGATGCCCTTTGCCAGGAAGAAGAGTGGGGGCAGGAGCCCGTAGGCGAGGGCAGGGGCTATCTTGAGCGGAAAGCTCAGGAAGAGTACGAGCGCAAGCCCCATGATAGCGTATTCCAGGATCAGGATGGAATTCTCCTCGTGGATGTATCTGGCAAGGCTCATGCGGCCGATGATGGCGTCCCTCTCCATGTTCTTGAGGCCCAGCAGGATCTCAACCCCGAGATAGTGGACGGCTACGTAGGCCGTGAGCAGGAGGATGCTCGGCTTCAATGCGGACGCGGTAAGGCTCAAGGGAGCTATGATGGATATGAGGATGAAGATGACGAGGCCATAGATGCTCCTGAGGTAGTCCTTCACGCCGCCCACGTCGATCATGGGCCGCAGCAGGGAGATGCCGATGATGAGGAGCCCGCCGATCAGTCCGGTGGAGACAAGCGCCAGCGAGACGGCGATGCCGGTGGAAACGGCCCACAGCGGCCACTGTCTGGCTTTGCGGTGCGGGCCGGTGGATGCGAAGTGCACAGGAAGAAAACCGACAGCAGCACTTCCCAGGAATAGGGTTGCCCGCAGAATACCAGCGCGGCCATGGCGACCCCCATGCTGCCCAGCGACGGCAGAGCAGCGGTGTTCTGGCCAGGAGTGTCGAGTATCGTATTCTCGACGCCCGGATGGGTGTGGGCGGATTTCAGGGCGTCGATGCATTCCTCGATCACCCAGTGAGGCGTGGATGCCCCGGCAATGACCGCCACCTTGTTCCTGGGGCAGGTTGACGTCTTTGAGCTGATCGGGGGTTTCCATCCTGGATGACCTTCCGTTTCTCCTTGGCCGCGATCTCGGCAAGGCGTTTGGTATTTGCAGAGTCTTTGCCGCCGATGATGATGAAGGTGTCGTGGTCCTTTGCCAGGTCCCGCACCTCGCTCTGCCGGTCCACGGTGGAGCGGCAGATGGTGTCCGAGACGTCCAGGATGTCGGCTTTTTCTCTCAGGACGTCGATGATGTCCTTGTAGATGGCGACATCGAAGGTGGTCTGCGCCACCACGGCCAGCCTGTCTCACATGGGATAGCTTTTTCGCATCCGCCACGTTTTCGATGATGACCCCCTTTTCCCCTGCCAGCCCGAGATGGGCGTCCATCTCCGGATGGTCCTTATCGCCGACGATGGCGACGAGGTCGGCGTTCTTGGTGGCCTTTTTGATGATGGACTGCACCTTGAGCACCATGGGGCAGGCGGCATCGATCACCTCCACGCCCCTGTCCTTGAGGGTCTTTTCTTTTCCGGTGAGATGCCGTGGGCCCGGACGATGGCGATATCGCCGGCGTTCAGCGCGGTTGTCGTCGATGTCGTGGACGATCCCGATCCCCCGGTGCTTGAGGGCATCGATGACCTGGGGGTTGTGGATGATCTGGCCCAGGGTATAGATCCGTTTATCAGGGTTTTTCTGCCTCACCTTGAAGGTGATGTCGATGGCCCTGCGGACACCGAAGCAGAAGCCTGCGTAGCGCGCGATGGTGATCTTCATCGCACTCCTCTGTACAGTGCATGGACGAGATATTCCTGGTTCCCCTTCGCTCCCTTCACCGGGGAAGGGATCGTGCCGGATACCTCGCAGTTCAATCCAATGAGAAACTCCTCAATATCATGAATGACTTCCGTGCAATACCATCATCCTTCGGATCAGCCCGCCTTTGCCGATCTGTTCTCTTGCCCGCCTCGAACTGGGGCTTGATCAGGGCTATGATGTGCGACAGGGCTTTTCAGGACCTTCAAGACGGGAGGGATGACCAGCTTGAGCGAGATGAAGGATACGTCGAAGGTGGCGATGTCGCACAGGCTCGGGGATAAGCGTCCGGATCGAGCATCCGGGCATTGACCCCCTCGAGGTTGATGACCCGGGGGTGGGTGCGCAGCTTCCAGTGGAGCTGGCCGTGTCCCACATCCACGGCATAGACCTTCGCAGCCCCCTCTGGAGCATGATCATCGATGAACCCCCCGGTGGATGCACCGATATCGATGGCGATCTTGTCCTGCACGTCCATGTCGAAGGCATCGAGCGCAGCCTCCAGCTTGAGCGCCGCCCTGCTCACGTATTTCGGCAATGGATCTTACGAGGATTTCTGAGTCTTCTTCGATGGGGGTGCCCGCCTTGGTCACCGGCACTCCCTTGACGAGCACGCTGCCTGTCAAAATCAGGGCGAGCGCCTTTGATCGTCGTCTCGGCCAAGCCCTTTTCCACCAGTAACTTATCCAGGCGCATCTTCATAGGAATTCTTTGATCGTCTTGCGGATTCCTTCCAGGTCCAGCCCGAGGATTGCCCTGAGATCGCTCAAGGACCCGTGCTCAACGAACTCGTCGGGAATGCCTATGAGCTCGAACCTTAAGGGGCATTCCAGATCACTGGAGCGATTCGAGAATCGGCAGAGCCCACGCCGCCCTGGATGCATCCGTCTTCCACGACGATGAATTTTCCCTGGCAGGCGATCACTGCTCCCGGATGGTCTTTGTATCGAGGGGTTTTGCACAGACGAGATCGACTACGGCAACGTCTTCCATGTCTTCTAGTTGCCTTCAGGACACGTGTAACATAATGGCCCGGCGCAGAACACCACCGCCTGGTACCGGTTCTGAGGACCTCTGCCTGCCGAGCTTCAGCCAGGAGCCCTTGATCGGGGCATGCGACGACCTTGTCCCTGGGATACCGGATGGCCACCGGCCCTGCAGTTTCAAAGCCATGGGCGAGCATCTTCTCCAGCATGAGCTGGTCCCTGGGGACCAGGATTGTCATGTTGGGAACGCTCCTGAAATATGGCGATGTCGAAGGCGCCGTGGTGGGTCGGACCGTCGGGGCCCACGAGCCCTGCCCGGTCCACGGCAAAGATCACCGGCGCATTCTGCAGGGCCACGTCGTGGATGATCTGGTCATAGCTTCTCTGGAGGAAGGTGGAGTAGATGGCCACCACCGGCCTGAGGCCGTAGAGCGCCATGCCCGCGGCCATGGTCACGGCATGCCCTTCGGCAATGCCCACATCGAAGAACCTGTCCGGGTATCGGTGGGCAAAATTCTTCAGCCCCGTACCCGGTGGTCATGGCAGCACTGACGGCAACGATGCGCGGGTCCCTTTTTGCAAGCCTGGCCAGCGCCTTTCCGAAGATATCCGAGTAGGTGACGTCATCCGGATCGGTCTTTACCTCACCGCTTTCCATGTCGAATTTCCCGATGCCGTGAAAGTGCTCCGGGTCCTTCATTGCAGGGACATACCCGGCCCTTTTTGGTGATGACATGGAGGAAGATCGGCTCCGTCATGGTCGGAGATATTCTCGAAAGGCCTGGATGAGGTGGTCGATCTTGTGCCCGTCGATGGGGCCCACATACCGGAAGCCCAGCTCCTCGAACAGAAGGCCTTCGGTGACCGCACTCTTTAGGTTTCCCTCTATGATGCTTGGCCAACCGGTAGATGGCGTCGCCGCACAAAGGTATTCCCCTTGAGGATGTTCTTTATGCTCCTCCTTGACTTCCCGGACCCTTCTCGATGTCATGGTCCTGCTCAGGTAATCGGCGATGGCCCCCACGCGCTGGGAGATGAACATGTTATTGTCGTTGAGCACCACGATGAGCTTCTGCTTTTTCATGCCCGACGAAGTTCAGGCCCTCGAAGGTCAGCCCGTTGGAGAGGGATCCGTCGCCGATGACCGCGATTACCTCGGTTCCGGCATCCGGCCATGGCCATGGTTTCGCAGATGCCGCTTGCGGCGGGGATGGCATTGCCGGTGTGCCCGGAAACGAAGGCATCATACGGGCTTTCCTTCGGGATTGATGAAGGCGCTGATCCCCCGCTGCCTCAAGCTGGAGAAAGCGTCTCTCCTGCCGGTGATGATCTTGTGGGCATAGGCCTGATGCCCGACGTCCCAGAGGATTTTATCCTGGGGGGTGTTGAATACATAGTGCATTGCCAGGGTAAGCTCCACCGTGCCCAGGCTGGATGCAAGGTGGCCTCCGCAGCGGCTTACGTTCTCGATGATACACTCCCGGATCTCGGCTGCGAGGATCTCCATTTCCTGCAAGCTCAGCTTCTTGATGTCCTTTGGTGAAGAAATCTTATCCAGCATGTTTCCCATACTTTACTTTAAACGATTCAGCATCGACAGCGCTATTTCTCTGAGCGCCTCCGATGCATCGTTTTCGAAGCTCTCTATGCCTGCTATGGCCCTGTTCGTCATCTCTTCCGCCCACAGGCGGGCATCCTCGATTCCCAAAGCCTTTACCACGGTCGCTTTATCCTGGAGGAGATCCTTGCCGGGTGTCTTGCCCAGATTCCCATCGTTCGAAGTCATGTCCAATATGTCATCAACGGCCTGGAATGCCAGCCCGATATGAGTCCCATACTCCACGAGCAAGGCAATTTTTTCCGTATCGGAGCTCGCTATACGGGCGCCCGAGTACATGCAGAGCTCGAAGAGACGAGAGGTCTTTTTCCGGTAGATCTCCTTGATATCCTCAAACGGGAGATCATTCCCTTCTGCCATGACATCCTCGTATTCTCCCTGAACCAGGCCTCCGATTCCGCACACGCCCGACAGGGTCTTGATGATATCGAACCTGGCCTCCAGGGGGTAGGGGGCCGCACTGATGACCGACAGGGCCTGGAAAATCAGGGCGTCCCCTGCAAGGATTGCGGTTGCCTCTCCGAATTCGGCATGGCAGGTGGGACGTCCCCTCCTGAGGCCGTCGTCGTCCAGGGCAGGCAGGTCGTCATGGATCAGACTGAAGGTATGGATCATTTCAATGGCAAGGGCTGCAGGCAGAGCGTCGCTCCCCTGCCCGCCGAGGCACTCGCACGCCAGCATGGTCAGGATAGGGCGGATGCGCTTTCCTCCGGCTTTGAGACTGTAGGAGAAGGCCGAAAAGATTCCCGACCGGGCATCCGGCTGCAGCAGATATGAATGGAGGAATGTATCGAATATCTCCTTTTTCTCATCTGTAAGCGCCATTATATTCACAATTGTTCTCCGAATCTGGGAATAGCATGCATACATAGATTCTTCAAGGCCGTATCTGGCAGCATTCCTCCCTTACTGTCCGGAAAGTTCCTCGTAGAGCATGATGATGGTATTCACATAAACCAGGCTGTGATTATAAGACCATATGGCTTGGCGTTTCTGTTCTTCGCCCGCCGCCTCCTTCCATCCGGCGCTCTTGAGATAGGAGCCTATGCTCGCAGTCGCATCCGCAATGTTGAACGGATCGCGTTTCCCGTCACCATCCCCATCCACGCCGAATCTCATGAACGAAGAGGGAATGAACTGTGCCGGACCCATGGCCCCGGAAAAAGAACCCGTGATGCCGAGCGGATCGGTCTGCAAATCCGTAGCGATCCGGAGGAGCTGATGCAGCTGGTCAAGTGCCCATTCCGCCTTTTGCCGGGCTCTGATGGCGGTTGCCTCGTCTTTGACGGCAGGGAATTTTTTGGCATAGACTTCCTGAACTTGCCGGAAATACTCCGGGTCGAGGATCGCAACGAGGGAAGAAAAGGCGGCAAAAGCGCTCTGACGCGGCTGGAGCGTTCCCAGTTTGGACTCCACGATAAGGATGGCGGCCACGATTCCGGGAGAAGTTCCATATCTCTTCTCGACGGATGAGAGCATGCCTGCATTCTCGTTGATGAATTCACGGCCTTTCTCGATATACTTGGGATCGATCTTCATGATCTGAGGCTGTTCTTTGCTTCCTGCAGGGCTTGAAAAGAAAAGATTGTCGATGATGATCTGCGGGTTCAGGGTGAGCCTTGGATCACTGAGTAGGGATTCTACCCAACCCCTTTCCATTCCTTTTTCCACCAGGCGGTTTTCGATATGCGTTACCCATGTCTCTTCCAGAGGCCATGCGGAGGTAGAGACAGCTATCACTAAAGAAATGAATAATAGATACGTGACAACTCTTCTCACGGGATGTCTCCTTTCCAAGGTTGAATTTTCGAATTGTCTCTATGGCGAGCGGAGAAGGCATTCTTACCCTGGCATCGGCTGCAGCGCAAGGGTTTCTCAATCTTTCATGATAATGCGATAAGATTACCCGGATTTCCTCGCGGATGATCCACTTCCTCTCATAATGGGCTGAATCCTTTGGATCCTGTTCCTGATGCTTGACTTGGTCATATGACCGGCATAAGAACTGGTTTTATGAAAAGGATTCTCATCGCGAACCGTGGAGAGGTAGTTTTACGGGTTTTGAGGACAGCCAGAGAGATGGGGCTGGAGACCATCGTCGTGTATTCCGAGGCCGACAAGGACATGGAGTATATCACGATGGCCGATGAGGCGATCCAGATCGGCCCGGCCCAGCCTTCCAAAAGCTACCTGAATATCGAAGCGATTATAAGCGCGGCGCTCGGGTGGAAGGCCAATGCCATCCATCCCGGGTACGGGTTCCTCTCCGAGAATCCCAATTTTGCTGCAATGTGCGAGGAGAATGGAATCGCTTTCATCGGCCCCTCGAGCGCGACACTGCGGACCATCGGCAACAAGTCACGGACCAAGGAGGTTGCCAGGTCTCTGAATATTCCTACCATACCAGGCTCTTACGGGGTGATCGCCGATATCGAGCAGACCGTTCTGATGGCCAGGCAGCTCGGGATGCCGGTGATCTTGAAATCTCTCTATGGCGGTGGCGGCAGGGGGATGAAGGTCGCGCATAACGAAGAGCAGCTGCGCCAGCAGTTTGACGGGGTCAGCAGCGAGGCAGACGCGGCCTTCGGGCGCAACGAAGTCTACCTTGAACACTATATCACCTCTCCGCGCCACCTCGAAGTCCAGGTCCTGGCAGATGAAAACGGTGGGATACAGATCCTGAGCGACCGCGAGTGCTCGATCCAGAGGAGGCACCAGAAGATTATCGAAGAGGCGCCGATCCCCAATATCGATGAACGCGTGCGGGAGGATCTCTGGAATTGGTCCGAAATGATCATCCGGGCCATCAGGTTCAAAGGCCTCGGCACTGTCGAGTATCTCATGGACCAGGACGGCAGCATCTATTTTCTCGAGATAAACGGCAGATTGCAGGTGGAGCATCCCGTAACCGAAATGGTCACCGGGATCGATATGGTCCGGGAACAGATCATGGTCGCTGCAGGAGCCGGCTTGGGGAATGAGAACCCCTGCATCAAGGGCCATGCCATCGAATGCAGGATCAATGCGGAGAATACCGCAAAGAACTTCATGCCGACAACCGGGACCATCACCAACCTGCGCCTGCCCGGCGGGCCGGGAGCCAGGGTCGATACGCATCTCTTTCAGGGGTGTGTCATCAGCCCCTACTACGATCCGCTCCTGGTAAAGCTCATTGCCCATAACAGCACCCGTTCCGGGGCCTTGAAGCGCATGGCGAGGATGCTCAAGGAGACAAAAGTAGAGGGACTCACCACGAATATCGATCTGCTGCTGAAACTCCTGGTAAACGAGAAATTCCTATCGGGAAACGGCGACACCTCCCTGGTCATGCAGCTGGTAAAAAAGTAAGAGAATTCAAGTACAATCAGTTCCAAAGAAAAAGGATGCCAGGGGTTTCCTGACTCGATTATCTGATTTTGAAAGACCTGGGTATGGAGGAGAAGGGGAGCCAGGGGGTATAGGCCCTCGCTACGGCACTTTTTGATGCATCCGATCGGCTCATCTGCGGGCGATCCCGGAAACTCGCTCCGCTCAAACATCCGGGATCAAGCGCCCTCAGGTTTCGCCGGGATGCAAACAAAAAGTGCCTGAGGCAAGCGCCTATACCCCCTGGCTTTCCTTAGGCACGTTCCAAGCTTAATCCCTTCGTTTCTTTTTCCGTTGGGAGCTCGAAACGATTGGAAGGGGATACATACCCGCGATAGAGGAACCTGAAAACAATGCCATCCCTACCGAGGTTTAGAACTCAAGGAGCAAGTTAATAAACCGGATCCAAAGTTTTAACTGGGATAACATCGTATGCAATTGCCCTATCCCCCAATAGAAGCATTGACTGGAGAACAGTACCGAAGGACGGGGAGGTGCAGCACTTCACGAGCCTGAAGATGTATCAAAAAGGGCTGTTCAGGATAGGAAGAGCCCCTTTGTTGTCCAACGCTCAGACGTATTACCCCGTACCCAAAACCTTGAATTTATCAATCCAATGGCTCTCACATTGCTGAACCGTCAGGAAAATATCTTTGTGATTTCGTCGGAGGGGAATTCAGGGAGAGGGCGGGGGACGCCGTTTTCGATGAGGAGTATCTCGGGAGAGGCCGTGATCTCGCCGATTAGAGAGCCCTCGATGCCGTTTTGTACCCATGCGGCCAGGATACCTTCTGCATCGGACCGGCTGCAGCAGACGATGAGGGATCCCGATGCCAGGGCGCCCAAGGGATCGATGGAAAATTGCGGGAGGATTTTTTCTGCGATATCCAGCACCGGGATGCGTTCGCGATAAACCCTGATTCCACACCCGCAGGCTATGGCTATCTCTCTTAATCCCGTTGCGAGCCCGCCTTCGGTAGGATCGTGCATGGCCGTCACGCCGCCGTGCGATGTTGCGATCCGCGCTTCCTTCAGGATGCTGATGCCCGGCTCGATGATGAGGTTACGTGCCATTTTCACGATGTCTCTGTCAATGGAGAGCTCTTCCCCCTTTTCCGAGGCAATGATGGATAGGGCCTCAATGGGAATTCTCTTTGAGAGTAAAACGGCATCTCCCGGTTTCGCACCGGAAGGCCTGATGAGATCTTCGGACTCTGCCACGCCTATCATGAACCCGACGGCAATGGGCCGCTCAATCCCGAGGGTGACCTCGGTATGTCCTCCTGCCAGGGTGATATCAAAGGCTTCGCATGCTTCTCTGAGCTCGGAAAACAGCGTCTCTACATATGAAGGAGTGGTCTTTGCATCGGGCAGCAGGAATGTTACCAGAAGATAGCGCGGGGTCCCTCCCATGCAGGCAATGTCGTTTGCATTGACGGTAACGAGATACCAGGGGAGACGGTCGCTGGTGAAGGTGATGGGGTCTGTCTTGAACACCAGTATCTGTTCGCCGAAGCGGATTACTGCAGCATCGATACCGATCCCGGGGCCGGCAAGGACGTTCGGATCGGAAGCCGGCAGCCCTCTGAGCATCTTGTCGAGGAGTGCTATGGGTAGCTTCCCGGCCGGGAGGGTATCCTTATCCATGGGCCCCGACGCCCTCTATGTATGCATAGGCGCTGTGGTTGTGAATGCTCTCCAGATTCTCGGCCTCAACGGAATACCAGGAAAATTCGCTCATAGTGTTGAGGCTGGAGGCCACCTGCCTCACCACATCTTCCACGAACATGGGGTGTTCATAGGCATACTCGGTGACATATTTCTCATCGGGGCGCTTGAGGATGGGATACACCGGACTCGATGCACAGCTTTCGATAAGCGCGATGAGATCTTCCATCCAGAAGAACTTCTCATACCGTACGACGGCCGTAACGAGACCGCGCTGGTTGTGGGCTCCGAACTCGCTGATCTCTTTCGAGCAGGGGCACAGGGTCTGTACGGGAACCTTTACCCCCACCTTGAACTCGCGTTTCATCCCCACCATGCCAATGAAGGAACACCGGTATTCCATCAGCCCGACCGAGGCGGTTACGGGCGCCTTCTTTTCGATGAAATAAGGGAACTCGATCTCCATGTGGGCGCTCTGCGCTTCAAGGGCGGTGCGGATCTCATTGAGAATGTGCTCGAAATTCCTGATGTGGATATTGTCCTTGTATTCATTGAGCACCTCGATAAACCTGCTCATGTGGGTCCCCTTGAACACCCGGGGAAGGTCCACGTAGAGATTGATGGAGGCGACCGTGTTCTGGGTTCCCTTTGCCTTGTCCGAGACCACGATGGGATATGATATCCCCTTCACGCCCACCTTCTGGATATAGAGAGGATTATCGGGCTTCTGTTTCTGCACGTCCTTCATGGTGTCGATCCTTATGAGGTTACGGTTATGCAGGAGGTGTCATTCTCCCACACGATGATTTCCGAAAGCTTCACCGGTTCCCTGATAAGCGGGGACAAACTGGTGAAGATATACCGGGCGATGTTTTCTGCGGAAGGGTTATCCTTCCTGAAGGGCGCAAGGTCATTGAGGTACTGGTGATCCAGCTCGGCAACGACCCCTTTCAGGAGCTGCTTCAATTCCCTGAAGTCCATGACGATCCCTATGGAATCAAGCGTCTCCGACCGGACAACGGCCTCGACGCGGTAGTTGTGACCGTGGAGCCTCTCGCAGTCTCCCTGGTACTCGTAGAGCCTGTGCGCTGCGCTGAATGTATCGATTACTTTTGCTTTGAACATGGGCAGAACATAGTACACAAAATATTCCAGTGCAACATATTCTATATTGTTCTGGGCACGTACGGGGGGGTTCCGGCATAAGAGGGCCTTGTCTTCCCACACGTTATGATATATCAGAAATCTTATGAGAACTTGGGGAAAGGCAGGTCGTTCTTCATGCCCAGTGTAGAATTTTCCGACCCGTATATATTGCGCCAGCTCGCAGGAGACAGCTGCTCTCATCTGAAGATCATCGAGGAATCCGTCGGGGTGAAGTGCTCGCTCAAAGGCAACACCATTGAGCTCTCCGGAGAGGATTACGATGTCCAGCTCGCCGAGCAGGCGCTGAAAGACCTCTATAAGCTTATCAAGGGCGGGTTCCCTCTCTATCCCGATGACGTCTGGTACGCCGTACGCATGCTCGCCAAAGACAGAAACGTCAACCTCGAGGAAGTGTTCAAGGACAGTATTTACATCTCTTCCACAAAGAAGGTCATCGTGCCCAAAAGCCTGCAGCAGAAGCGTTATATCGATTCCATGAGGGTCAAGGACATACTCTTCGGGATCGGGCCCGCAGGAACCGGAAAGACCTATCTCGCCCTTGCCATGGGCGTTTCCTATCTGCTGAAAAAGAAGGTGGAGAGGATCATCCTTGCCAGGCCCGCCGTAGAGGCGGGGGAGAAGCTCGGTTTTCTTCCCGGTGACCTCCTGGAGAAGGTGAATCCGTACTTGAGGCCGCTGTACGACGCACTTTACGACATGCTCGATCACGACCATGTCCTGCGGCTGATCAGCAGGGACCAGATCGAGGTGCGCCCCTCTGGCGTTCATGCGGGGCAGGACCTTGAATGATGCCTTTATCATCCTAGACGAGGCACAGAACACTACCTCGGAGCAGATGAAGATGTTCCTCACCAGGCTCGGGTTCAATTCAAAGGCGGTCATCACCGGCGATGTCACCCAGATAGACCTTCCCTCAGGCGTGAGGTCCGGACTCATAGAGGCATCCCAGATCCTGAAGGAGATCGATGAGATCGGGTTTACCTATTTCAGCGAGGACGATGTCGTCCGCCACAAGGTCGTAGCCAAGATCATCAAGGCCTATGAGAGGTACGCTCCGAATGGTCGTCATTGATGTCCAGAACCTCCAGAAGCATTCTCCTGTCGACGATCTCCCGATCGGGAAGTGGGCAATGCAGGCCCTCTCCCTCCTCGATATCGAGGACGCGGAGCTCTCGGTGGTGATCGTGGATAACGATCAGATCCGGGATTTGAACAGGACCTACCTGGATCATGATCGGCCGACCAATGTGATCTCTTTCCCCCAGCAGGAGGGAGACGGTCCTTCAGGAGATCACCTCGGGGACGTGGTGATATCGATCGAGAAGGCCGGCCAGGAAGCGGAAGATGCGGGCATGACGGCCAGAGAGAGGATGCTCCAGCTCCTGGTGCATGGAATCTGCCATCTTGTTGGATACGATCACGAGCGGGGAACGGATGAAGAGGCCAACGAGATGGAGGCAGTCGAGGAGAGCCTGTACGATGAGATCGTGAGGCAGGGGCAGACGCTTTCCTGACCGGGCCCGGCGGTTCGTGAGGATATGCTGCATTATGGTACCCGGCTGATTTTATTTCGTTCCTTTTTGCGGTACCGTTCATGGCGTGGGGAAGATAGGCCGGGGGAGAACACTTTTTAAGATAATTAATTTAACCAGTTAATGATCGGAAGGCCTGGGAGAAAAAGTGCTTGCCATGCGATATCCCCTTTGCTATAAGGCTCGGCTACGGGGCGTAGCGCAGTCTGGCTAGCGCACCTGCCTTGGGAGCAGGGGGTCGGAGGTTCAAATCCTCTCGCCCCGACCAGAGCGGGCCGGTTGGGCGCCTGTAGCTCAGTTGGATAGAGCAACGGACTTCTAATCCGTAGGCCAGAGGTTCGAATCCTCTCAGGCGCGTGCTACAGATCTTATGGTGAGTGTAGCTCAGTTGGTAGAGCGCAGGATTGTGGCCCCTGTGGCCGAGGGTTCGATCCCCTTCACTCACCCCAGTTTTATGATATATGCGCCCGTAGCTCAGTTGGATAGAGCGTCGGACTTCGAATCCGCAGGCCGGGCGTTCGAGTCGCCCCGGGCGTACTCAGAAGTAAGTATATGGACCATTAGCTCAACAGGTAGAGCAACTGACTCTTAATCAGTAGGTCGTAGGTTCGAGCCCTACATGGTCCACCAATTCATAGAAGGGACCCGGCAGAAGATGCCGGGTCCCTTTTGCTTTATAGGGTTATTCCGGTTTGTTTCAGCTGATATGTTCTTTGAGGCTGTTACCCTTGAGTCACCCGAGATTCGATCCGCTGTTTTTTATCTGCTGTGATAAAATTGTGACAAAGATATGATTATCTGTGACAATCAGTTTTTGATCCTATCCATAATCTCAGTTGCCGACCGCAGACTACCCACTGGGAGAACCATTGTCTCTTCCATGTAGTGAAAAAGGAACTCTATACCCCTGATTGTTATATTTGTGCTACAATAGAAAAAACTAACAAATGACAATGGATTGGAATGGTGAATAGATGGGGAGATTTTGGATTCAAAAGAAACATCCTCTTTGTGCTGTCCTTTTACACGAACCTTAAAGACAAGTGACAAAAAGAAGGATCATCACCTATGTATGGGCATGAAACCCCTGAACAGAAAGCCCGACGCGAGATCGACGCGAACCTGACGGCGGCCGGCTGGCTCGTGCAGGACCGCGACGATCTCGACCTGACCGCCGGCCGCGGCATCGCTGTGCGCGAGTTCCCGATGAAGTCCGGGTTCGGCTTCGCCGACTACCTGCTCTATCTCGACCGCAAGGCCGTGGGCGCGGTCGAGGCCAAGGCCGAGGGCACGCTCACGGGCGTCGAGGCGCAGTCCGCCAAGTACGCCGCCGGCCTGCCGACAACCTGCCCGCACACCGACGCCCGCTGCCGTTCCTGTTCGAGTCCAACGGCTCCGTGACCTACTTCACCAACGGCCTCGACCCGAAGCCGCGCAGCCGGCAGGTCTTCAACTTCCCGCGCCCGGAAACGCTCGCCGAGTGGCTGGCGCAGCCGGCGCAGCTTCGCGCCCGACTGAAGCACCTGCCGCCGCTCGACGAGGCGCGGCCTCTGGAAAGTCCAGGCGCAGGCCATCCGCAACCTCGAAGACTCCTTCGCCGAGGCCGACCCGCGCGCCCTCATCCAGATGGCGACCGGCTCCGGCAAGACCTTCACCGCCGTCAATGTCGCCTATCGCCTGCTCAAGTTCGCCGGCGCCAAGCGCATCCTCTTCCTGGTGGACCGCGGCAATCTCGGCAAGCAGACCGAGGACGAGTTCGCCAACTTCGACGCCGCCCGACGACCCGCGCAAGTTCCCGACGCTCTACACCGTCCAGCGGCTCAAGACCAACTCCATCAACCCCGCCGCCAAGGTCGTCATCACCACCATCCAGCGCCTCTACTCGATGCTCAAGGGCGAGGCCGAGTTCGACGCCGGCAACGAAGAGGGCTCCGCCTTCGATTCCGCCAAGCCGTGGCAGGGCGAGCCGCCCGATGTGGTCTACAACGCCGGCATCCCGCCCGAGTTCTTCGACTTCATCATCGTGGACGAGTGCCACCGCTCCATCTACGAGCTGTGGAGCCAGGTGCTGCTCTACTTCGATGCCTTCCTGATCGGCCTCACCGCCACGCCCGCCGGCAAGACCATCGGCTTCTTCAATCAGAACCTCGTCATGCAGTACGGCCACGACGAGGCCGTCACCGACGGCGTCAACGTGGACTTCGACGTTTACCGCATCCGCACCCGCATCACCGAGCAGGGCGCCACCATCGTCGCCGGCGACACCGGCGTCTATGTGGACAAGCGCCACAAGCTCACCCGCGCCGAGCGGCTCGAACTGCTCAGTCAGGACCTCACCTACACCGCCAACCAACTCGACCGCGACGTCGTCTCCGAAAGCCAGATCCGCACCGTCCTCCAGCAGTTCCGCGACAAGGTGCTGCCCGACGCCTTCCCCGGCCGCACCGAGGTGCCCAAGACGCTCATCTTCGCCAAGGACGACTCCCACGCCGACGACATCGTCCGCATCGTGCGCGAGGTGTTCGCCGAGGGAAACGACTTCTGCCAGAAGATCACCTACCGCACCGGCTTCACCAAGGTCACGAAGAAGGTGAAGAACGACGACGGCACCGAGTCGCGAGGTCACCGAGTGGGTGAAGACCTCCAGCCTCACGCCCGACGAAATCCTCGCCAACTTCCGCAACAGCTTCTTCCCGCGCATCGCCGTCACCGTGGACATGATCTCCACCGGCACCGACGTGAAGCCCATCGAGTGCGTCTTCTTCCTGCGCAACGTGAAGTCCGCCGGCTTCTTCGAGCAGATGAAGGGCCGCGGCGTGCGCGTCATCTCGCCGGACAAGCTGCGAGGTCGTCACGCCCAGCGCCAAGGCCAAGGACCGCTTCATCATCGTGGATGCCGTGGGCGTCTGCGAGCAGGACAAGACCGACTCCCACACGCTCAACCGCAAGCCCTCCGCCACGCTGGAAGAGCTGCTCGAATACGTCGCCCAGGGCGGCACCGACCCCGATGCGCTCACCACGCTGGCCGGCCGCCTCGCCCGGCTGCAGCGCGAGTTCAGCCCGGATCAGCTCGCCGAACTGCGGGACCTCGCCGGCGGCAAGTCCTTCCCCGACCTCGCGCACGACCTTTGAACGCCTGCGACCCGGACGCGCAGATCGACGCCGCGAAGAAACTGTTCGGCGTCACCGGCGAGCCGACCGAGGACGCAGATCAAGCAAGCCGCCGAGCAACTCGCGCAGGACGCCGTCACGCCCTTCCTCAAGGCCGCGTTCCGCCGCCGCATCCTCGAAATCCGCGCAGCAGAACGAGCAGACCATCGACCGCCACACCATCGACGACGTGCTCTACGCCGGCTTCGACGCCGCGGCGGTGGACAAGGCCCAGGCCAAGGTCAAGGACTTCCGCGCCTGGATCGACGGCCACAAGGACGAACTCACCGCCCTGCAGGTGCTCTACGCCGGCACGCAGGCCGCTCAAGCTCTCGCTCAAGGATCTTCGGCAATTGAGAGACGCCCTGGCCACGCCCGCCGCTCGCCGCCACGCCCACGCAGCTCTGGCGCGCCTTCCAGGCCGTGGAGAGCGGACAAGGTCAAGGGCACCGGCGGCGAGCAGCTGACCGACCTTGTCACCCTGGTCCGCCACGCCCTCATGCCCGTCTTTCACCCTTGTGCCCTACGCGCGAGGAAGTGCGGGAGCGCTATCGACGCCTGGCTCGCAGGAACGCGACGCGGCCAGCACGCTTCACCCCCGAGCAGCGCGAATGGCTCGACCGCATGGCCGAACACATCGCCACCAGCCTCGCCATCGAGCCGGAGGACTTCGAGGACGGCTGGTTCGGCCAGCACGGCAGCCTGGGCCAGGCCCATGCTCTCTTCGGCGACAAGCTCAAGCCGCTGATGGCGGAGACTGAATGAGAGGCTGGCAGCGTGAGCGAACAACGATAGAGATCACTTCCACCAGGGTGGGCTGCTACGACTCTCGCTGATATCGTAACTGAACCGCGCAGTGGAAAAGCTGATCCGCAGGCGACACCGTGATGCCAAGTTTATCGGGATGGAACAGATTGAAGCCGCATACGATGCGACTCCTCGGAACGCGTACCGTGCGGATCGATGAAGAGTGGCGCGAATGTCTGTTTCGCCTGGCGACGTGCTCTATGGCCGTTTACGGTCGCATATTTGGAACAAGGTGTACCAGCCTGACTTCACAGGCTTGTGCTCGGGAGAGTTCATTGTGTTGCCGGAGTCATCGGTAATTCTGGCAGCGTTTCTGAAGTATCGCCTCAACCGCCGGACTTGCGTTACAGCTTCGCCAGGCGCCATCAATACGGGCGACCGACCGCGAGTCGATTTCGACCAGGCTCAAGGCATTTCAGACCTTGCTTCCTCCGCTGCAACGAGCAGGAACGTATTGCCGATGCCCTCGACGAACTGTTCTCCGATCTCGACGCGGGGGTGGCGGCGTTGGAGCGGGTGCGGGACGAAGCTCAAGCTCTACCGCGCCTCGGTGCTTAAGGCGGCGGTGGAAGGCGACGCTCACCGCCGAATGGCGGCAGCAGCATCCGCACACCGAGCCCGCCTCCGACTGCTCAAGCGCATCCTCGCCGAACGCCGCCGCCGCTGGGAGGAAGACCAACTCCGCAAGTTCAAGGAGAAGGGCCAGGAGCCGCCAAAGAACTGGAAGGCGAAATACAAGGAACCAGTCGCCCCTGATACGCACTAACCTGCCGCCGCTGCCGAAGGGGTGGTGCTGGGTTACGAATCGAACAGCTTGTTACATGGTACTGAACGGAAGTCACTCACGCCGTGAACCGAGTCAGCAAATTCGAGTGACGTGCGCAGTCATTAAGGTTACGTGCATATGTCATGGGGAAGCTTGACGATGGCAGAGTAACGCATCTGCCAGAACGAACAGAAGTTGTCCTCGAGACACGAACCTCAAGGCCGGTGATCATTCTTTATCACGCTCAAAGTACTGTGAGCTGGTAGGAGCATCTGTATTGGTCAAGGAATGCTCGTACCGCAACTTCTATCCGAGTGGATACACAGTATGCGATTGCCATTATCGATCTTTTAGTGCGATTGCGAACTGGTATCCAATATCGGCTATTATCGACGCTGCTCTTGTGCGTCAGCAGCTTTCGTGCACGAAAGCTACAGGCAACTAGTCGACTCTATGCTCGAAGTTTCGCAAGGTATGTGAAATCTGCTCGATCCCATTGCCTCCATTTGCAGAACAAGAAGCCATCGTCGAAGCCGTCGAAGACCAGCTCTCCGTCATCGACCACCTCGAAGCCGACCTCGACGCCAAGCTGAAGAGCGCCCAGGCGCTGCGCCAATCCATCCTGCGCCACGCCTTCACCGGCAAGCTCGTGCCACAGGACCCGAACGACGAACCCGCCTCCGAACTCTTGAAACGCATCGCCGCCGAACGCGAAGCAGCGCGCCCGTGAGGCACGCAGCAACAGAAGGCGGACAGAAAGGCCAATGGAACGACCCGCGCCGGACGCAGTCGACGAAAAAGAAAGCAAAGGATACATGATGGACGCATCCCAGATCGGCAAACGGGCATGGAGCTACGCCGGCGTCCTGCAGGACGCCGGCCTCTGCTGCTTCGAATACGTGGAGCAGCTCACGCTGCTGCTCTTCCTCAAGATGGCGGACCAGCTCACCGAGCCGCCCTACAACAAGCCAGCCCATCGTGCCGCCGGAGCTTGGCTGGAAGGCCCTGCTGCCGCTCGACGGCGCGGCGCTGGAGGACAAGTACCGCGAGATCCTCGAAAAGCTCGGCCTCAAGCCCGGCATGCTGGGCGTCATCTTCAAGGGCGCCCGCTGCGAGATCCACAACCCGGCGCTGCTGAAGCAGCTCATCGTCAACCTGATCGACAAGGTGGACTGGCTCAGCCTGCCGGTGGACGTGAAGGGCACGATCTACGAAGAACTGCTCTCAGCGCTCGGCGCCAGGAATCCATCACGCGGCGCGGGCCAGTACTTCACACCCGCGCCCGTCATCCAGGCGATCTGCGAGGTGATGCAGCCGACGCCGGCAGGACCGCATCTGCGACCCGGCGGCGGGCACGGGCGGCTTCCTCTGCAACGCCTACAACTACGTGCTGGATCGCTACGACAAGGATCTCGACCGCGACGAGAAGCGGGCGCTGCAGCGAGGAGCTGGTCGAGGGCATGGAGCTCTCGCCCAAGGTCGGCCGCATGTGCGCGATGAACCTCTACCTGCACGGCATCGGCGGCGACAAGGTGGTGGTCCACGCCGGGCACGACAGCCTGGCCGCGCCGTGGAGCAGCGAATACTACGATGGTTCTGGCCAATCCGCCCTTCGGCAAGAAGCAGAGCCTGCTCTTCGTGAACGAGGAAGGCGACACGGAGAAGGACGACCAGGTTGTCGTTCCGCGAGGATTTCTGGACCTCCACCAGCAACAAGCAGCTCAACTTCGTGCAGCACATCTATTCGCTGCTCAAGATCGACGGCCGCGCCGCCGTGGTGGTGCCGGACAACGTGCTCTTCGAGGGCGGCGCGGGCGAGAAGGTGCGGCGGAACCTGCTGCAGAAGTGCCGCGTCCACACCCTGCTGCGGCTGCCCACCGGCATCTGGTATTCGCCCGGCGTGAAGGCCAACGTGATCTTCTTCGACAAGAAGGAGGGCCGGGCCGAGGCGTGGACCGACAAGCTCTGGGTCTATGACCTGCGCACCAACCTGCACTTCACCCTCAAGCAGTCGCCCATCCAGCGGAAGGACTTCGACGAGTTCGTCGCCTGCTACAAGCCGGGCGCGCATACACGAACGCAAGCCCACCTGGAGCGAGGAGAACCCGGAGGGCCGCTGGCGCTGCTACGACTACGACGACCTGCTCAAGCGCGACAAGCTGAGCCTCGACCTGTTCTGGATCAAGGACAAGAGCCTGACCGACACCGATTCGCTCCCGCCCCCGACGTCCTGGCCACCGAGATCGCCGACGATCTGGAGACCGCGCTGGAGCAGTTCACCAAGATCGCTGCAAGACTGGGAAGCAGCAAACTCCCGGGAAAGGACTGACGCATGCCAATAAAACATGCAATCTGGAAAATTACGGAGAACCCAACACCCCTCGATACAACAACCCTGGACAGCGAGCAGCAGTTGGAGGAGATGATAATAAGGGCCCCACAAATTCTTTCCAGCGAATGGATGCTCATCGGCAGGCAGGAATCCACGAGCTATGGCGGACGTATCGATCTGCTCGCCATCGCTCCGGATGCATCGCTCGTCCTGGTCGAACTGAAACGAAATCGGACGCCTCGGGAAATCGTGGCCCAGGCACTGGATTATGCCTCATGGGTAGAGCAGTTGACCTCTGAGAAAATCGTCCGGATATACCAGCGCTTTTCCAAGGATGGAAATCTGAGCGAAGACTTTAAAAAGCACTTTGGCGCGGACTTGGACGAGGAATCCCTGAATCAATCGCACCAGATCATCCTGGTGGCGTCAGCCCTGGATGATTCGACCGAGCGCATCATCGGATACCTGAACGCACGCAACATCGCCATCAATGTAATCTTTTTCCAGGTTTTTCAACACAACGGCACAAAGCTTCTCAGCCGTGCCTGGCTGATCGATCCGGGTGAGACTCAAGCCAATGCAGTGACAGGGAAGGTTACAGGGGAAAAAGAACCCTGGAACGGTGAATACTATGTTTCTTTCGGCGGTGATTGTTCCTGGGAAGAAGCCCGCAAGTACGGTTTCATAAGTGCAGGCGGCGGAACCTGGTATACTCAGACACTGAAGCTGCTGTCCCCGGGTGATCGCGTATGGGTGAAAATCCCCAAGACCGGCTATGTCGGGGTAGGCCGCGTCACGGAAACGGTTCAGACAGTGAATGATTTCAAAGTACAGACACCAGAAGGCGAACGGGCATGCCTTGACGTGCTTACAAAGTATATCGACCGCCTGAAAGCGAATGCCGAGGATCCGGAAAAGGCCGAGCATTTTGTACGTGTTCAATGGCTTGATACTGTCCCGGAAACAAAGGCCATGAATGAAGTGGGGCTCTTCGGAAACCAGAACACCGTTTGCCAGCCGACAACGCCCAAATGGCGTCACACTATCGAACGACTCAAAACAAAATTTACCAATTGGGATAAGTAAATGTGAAGTAGGTAGATGAATGATATGAATCGATCCGATATGTTGAACTTCACTATATAACTGCAATTGAGAATATCCCGTCGATAATGGAATATGGGATTCTCTCAAATAAACGCGCTTCTCAAATAGAGCATATCTCAATTGCCATGGAGGTAATTCAAGACAGACGCCGTAACAAGAAAGTACCAGGCGCGCGTCACTTACATGAATATGCCAATTTTTACTTTGATGCACATAACCCCATGCTCAGTGCATGCCGTGATAAGAATGATAAAATATGTGTTCTCCGAATCAGTACAGGTATCCTTGATATCTCGGATGTTATTATTGCTGATCGGAACGCATCGAGTGACTATGTACGCTTTTATCCGGTGGATAAAGGGATCGAAGCAATAGATGAAGAGATGGTTTTTGCAAGATCTTGGAGACATCCGGATGATACTATTGAGGAATGGAGGCATAAGTCAATAAAGTGTGCAGAGGTTCTTGTCCCGGATAGAGTTGATCCGCACTATATAATAGGGATATGCGTGGCTAATGAAACGGCATTACAAGCCGTTCAGTCGTTCAATGTTCGATTGCCGGTTATCAAGAAAAATGGTATGTTTTTTTAAGGAGTGGATATGAAGATCCTTGTCGGAGATATGTTCCAGTCCAAGGCCCAGACCTTGATCAACACCGTGAATTGCGTCGGGGTTATGGGCAAAGGGATCGCCTTGGAATTCAAGAAACACTTTCCTGATATGTTTAAAGACTACGTTCGACGTTGTGAACGACATGAAGTAAAGCCGGGGGTCCCCTATCTATACAAGTCGCTCTTTCCTCCCCAGATCATAAACTTTCCGACTAAAGACCACTGGAAGTCCATTTCCCGAATAGAAGATGTCGAACACGGGCTAAAAGTGCTTCTCGCAAAGTATAAGGAATGGGGAGTTACATCCTTGGCAATTCCTCCTTTGGGCTGCGGGAACGGTCAGTTGGAGTGGAAGACAGTCGGTCCTTTGATTTACAAGTATGCGAAGCAGATGACAATACCTGTCGAAATGTACGCACCCTATGGAGCCAGCCCTAAAGAGCTGTCTATTGAGTTCCTTGAAAAAGGGATGGAAAATAACAACGGTCAGGTTTCCAAACCAGAAACACCCTCTTTCAATCCGGCCTGGATAGCTCTTGTGGAGATTGTTCATCGTATAGAACAGCATCCTTATCATTGGCCTATTGGAAGAACGATTTTTCAGAAGATCGCATATATCGCCACCAATGAAGGCTTGCCCACAGGTCTGCAGTATCAGCGGAGTAGTTATGGTCCTTTCTCTAAGGACTTGAAGGGGGTTGAAACAAGGCTGATCAATGCCAATCTCCTTCAGGAAGAACAACTCGGGAAGATGTTCATGGTTAAGCCCGGCCCCAACTTCAGCAGGATCAGACATAAGTATGAGTCGTCATTTGAACGATGGTCCGAACTTATTGATAAGACATCTGATTTGTTCATGAGGGTCAATACCAATCAGGCTGAAGTAATTGCCACAGTTCTGTTCGCTGCACATGAGCTTACCGAGAAACAGAAAGAATCATTTACTGAAAAGGATATTTTAGATGCGGTCATGGATTGGAAGCAGAGGCGCCGCCCTCCACTCGAATCAAAGAGCGTAGCCTCCACTATCCGCAATCTTGGAATGCTCCGCTGGCTGAATGCAAAAGTTGACCCTAATCTTCCTGTGTCTGATGAAGAAGCTTTAGCGGTTTGTCACGAATAGCTTGAATTGAAAAATTAGCTCAACAGGTAGAGCAACTTACCTTAATCAGTGGGCCATAGGTTTGAGCCTACATGGTCAACTAAATCATGCAGAGCCACCTCTGTTTGATATCATTTGTCACCACCATATAATCAGTATTGATGAATCCTTAAGGGCAGGGACATGGCACGCTTGTCGCTTCTGATTGCTATCTGCATTTCAGCGGGCATGGGCATAATATTCACGGGTTGCATGGTCGGACCCGACTTCCACCTGCCCGATGCTATGGTTTCAAAGGACTGGATGGAGGCAGGAGACCAGCGGGTGAAGAGCGCGCCTGCAGATTTCCGCACCTGGTGGAAAGCGTTCAACGACCCGGTCTTAAGCCGCCTCATCGACCGTGCATACCGGGAGAACCTGAATTTAAGGATTGCCGGAGTCCGGGTGCTGGAGGCCAGGGCACAGCTCGGCATTGCCATAGGAGAGCTCTACCCCCGGACTCAGCAGGCAACGGGTTCATTGCGGTACAACCGGCAAAGTGAGCACGCACTCATAGCCCAACCCCCGTACCATTACACCCAGTCGGAGATCGGGGTGAATGCAGCCTGGGAGCTCGATTTCTGGGGCAGATTCAGGCGGATGGTTGAATCTGCGGATGCAAATTGGCAGGCCACACGTGCCGATTACGACAATGCCCTGATAACCCTGACAGCCGATGTGGCCGGTTCCTACATTGCGATCAGGACCATTGAAAAGCGGATTGAGATCGCACAGCAGAATGCGAAGACCCAGCAGGAGAACCTGAATATTGTACAAGTCCGTCTGAAGTACGGCACAGTCTCGCAGCTGGATGTGGAGCAAGCCCGAACAGTTCTCAATGATACCCTTGCGGTCATCCCCTCCCTCGAAGCACAGCTTCTGCAGGCAAAACATGCCTTGAGCGTCCTTCTGGGAATGGCCCCGAACGACCTCTCAGATGTTCTGAAAGGCCCTTCCGGTATCCCTGTCTCTCCGCCTCAGGTCATCGTTGGAATCCCCAGTGATCTGCTGCGCCGCAGGCCCGACATCCGGAGTGCCGAATACCGGGCAGAGGCTCAGAGCGCCCGGATCGGCGTAGCAAAGGCAGACCTCTATCCCGCCTTCTCGCTCTCGGGAACGTTCGGTTTTCTCTCGACCGACGTACGTACGAACAGGCTCTCCGACATGTTCCAATGGGCGAGCCGCAACGCTTCTACAGGGGCTTCTTTCCAGTGGAGCCTCTTCAATTACGGTCAAGTCACGAACAATATCCGGCTGCAGGATGCACTGTTCCAGGAGCTGCTCATAAGTTATCAGAACACGGTCCTCTCGGCGCAGCAGGAGGTGGAGGACAATCTGGCAGCCTTTCTCAAAACCCAGGACCAGGCTGCCCTGCTCGCCAAAAGCACTGATTCGGCCGGACGTGCACTCGATCTTGCGGTCATGCAGTACCGGGAAGGAGTCAAGGATTTCACGACAGTCCTGATAGCACAACAGGCGCTGCTGAATGAGCAGGACAATCTTGCCGTTGCCATGGGCGGCATATCCCGTAGCCTGGTCGGCGTCTACCGTGCACTGGGCGGCGGCTGGGAGTTCCGCGAAGGAACCGATCTGCTGCCTCCTGCCGTGAGAGAGGAGATGGCAGGCCGCACCGACTGGGGAAAGCTGCTCCAACCGGCGTCGTACAATCCTCCGGCCGGGCAGGAGCCAAAATCCACGATCCGGTCCCCTGACTGGTAACGTAAAGAGGCAAAAACGATGAAAAAAGGTATACCATTATGAAACTGCTACGGGACATCGTCCTTCCGGTGATGCTTGCGATCCTCATACTGCTGCCTGCAGGTTGTAATAAAACCCCCCCTCCGTCGCCCCCTCCTCCGAAAGTTACGGTGGCCCAGCCCTTGCGGCGCGAGGTAACCGACTACCTGGGGCTTACCGGCAACACCCAGGCCACCAAAACGGTCCAGCTGGTGGCACGGGTCCCCGGATATCTGGACAAGGTGTTCTTTCAGGACGGGCAAATGGTCAGGAAGGGCCAGCCGCTCTTCCTCATCCAGCAGAACACGTACCTGGCGGGCTTAAGGCAGGCTCAAGGGCAGGTGTCGTCATTGAAGGCCCAGCTGGCGTACGCCGGGAAGCAGCTGAAGCGCTATACCGACCTCCTGGCGCATAATGCAGCATCGAAGACGGATGTGGATAACTGGCGGTACCAGAGGGATTCCGCAAGGGCCAATCTGAGGACGGCAGAAGCGAATCTCGACCTGGCCAGATACAATCTGAACTATACAAAGATAGCTGCACCTTTCGACGGCAGGATCGACCGGAAATTCCAGGATCCCGGCAACCTGGTGGGAGCAGGGGGAAATACGGTGCTTGCCGTTGTGAGCCGGATTGACCCTATCGAGGTGTATTTTTCGATCAGCGATTCCGATTTCGGCCGCCTCATGAATCGTGAGCGAGGCCTGACAGGACAGGCAGCCGATCCGCCCTGGCCGGTGTTTATCGGAGTCTCCGGGGAAGCCGGTTATCCCCATGAGGGCCTGATCGATTTCGCCTCTGTCAGCTTCAATGCCACGACCGGCACCCTGCTGATGAGAGGGATCTTCCCGAACCCGGACGGCCGCATCCTGCCGGGCATGTACTCTCGTGTGCATGTGCCGGTGCAGACACGGGATGCCCTGCTGGTCCCCGATGCTTCGGTAAGCAGCGACCTGCTGGGGTCATACGTCCTCATTGTCGACGACCGGAATGTCGTGGAGCGCCGGAATGTCAGGACCGGGTTCCAGGTGAATTACTTAAGGGTCATAGAAGAAGGCCTGACCGGTCGTGAGAGGGTCGTGGTCAGGGGCATGCTGAAGGCCGTACCTGGGCAGCCGGTCACACCTGTAGCCGTGAGGTACATATTTAGAGAAACTGATCCCCGGAGTTCCGGGAGCGCAGAGGCGAGGCCATGATCTCACGGTTCTTCATCGAGCGGCCTATCCTGGCGAATGTCATTGCGCTGATCACGGTGATCCTCGGGCTGGTATCCCTCTCATTGCTGCCTGTGGCCCAGTATCCCGAGATCGTGCCCCCGAGCATCCAGGTAACCTCACGCTACCCGGGGGCGAGCGCAGATGTGGTGGCGAAGACGATCGGCGTTCCCATCGAACAGGCCGTGAACGGAGTCGAAGGCTCCATCTACATGTCATCCACCAGCAGCAGCGACGGCTCGTATACCCTGACGATCACCTTCGATGTCGGTACCAATCTCAATACGGCGGTCTCCCTCGTACAGAACCTGGTGAACACCGCACTTGCCCAGCTTCCGGGAGGAGCCCAGGAGCAGGGGATCTCGGTCAGGAAGGTATCTCCGGATTTTCTGCTGGTGATCAGCCTCTATTCCGATGACAACCGCTTCAAGGAGAGTTTCCTCTCCAATTACGGCCTGATCAACCTGCAGAATCCCCTGTCCCGGCTCACCGGTGTCGGCCAGGTGAGGGTCTTCGGTGCAGGGCCGTACAGCATGAGGGTCTGGCTCGACCCGAACAAGCTCCAGGCCTTCGGGCTCACGACAACGGATGTCCTGAGCGCCGTCCAAGGCCAGAACGTCCAGGTAGTCGCCGGGCAGCTCGGCGCGCCGCCTGTACCCAGGAATCAGCCCTTCCAGTTCACGCTGACCTCTCTCGGGCGGCTTTCCGATGCTGCCCAGTTCGAAGACATCATCGTCAAATCCGAAGCAGGGATTGCACCGCAGATCGTCCGGCTGCGCGACATAGCCAGGGTGGATTTGAGCCGGCAGAATTTCAGCACGTATTCGAAATTTACCGGCCGCGAATCTTCCCAGATCATCGTCCTCACCCTGCCGGGGGCCAACGCCATTGCCGTGGCGGACAGGGTTTATGCAGCCATGGACGAAATGAACAAGAAATTCCCCCCTGGCCTGAAATATTCCATCCGCTACGATACCACCAGGTTCGTGCGCCAGGCTATCTCCAGCGTATTCAAAACCCTGATCATTGCAGGCACCCTCGTGCTCGTCGTGGTCTTCCTGTTCCTGCAGAACTTCCGTGCCATGCTGTCCCCTGCCATCACCGTGCCGGTCACTATCGTCGGCGCCTTCATCGCCATAGCCGCGCTCGGGTTCACCATCAACCTGATGACCCTGTTCGCACTGGTCCTGGCCATCGGCATCGTGGTGGACGATGCGATTGTAATCGTGGAGAACAGCTCGTACTACATCGAAAAAGGGCTCGCTCCGAAAGATGCTGCCATAAAGGCCATGCAGGAGCTGACCGGCCCGGTGCTGGGGATCATGCTGGCCCTGGTCTCGGTCTTCCTGCCCGCAGCGTTCCTGCCCGGTATTTCCGGGCTGATCTTCCGGCAGTTTGCACTGATCATCGCCGCCACATCGGTGATCAGCGGCATCAATGCGCTCACCCTGAACCCCGTCCAGTGCGCTCTCTGGCTCAAGCCCCGCGGGGACAAGCCCCCCAACCGGTTCCACAGGGGGTTTGACCGTGCCTTCAAGGGTATGACCGATACCTATATGGGGGTCGTCACCCGGATGGTAAAGAGGCCTGTCCTGTTCGTCATCATCTTCGCCGTCATCATCGCCGCGGCATTCATGGTGTTCCTGAACAGGCCGACAGGATTTCTTCCCACCGAGGACCAGGGGTTCGGCATGCTGATCTCACCGGTGGCTCCCGGGGCTTCCCAGCCACGGCTCAAGGAGGTGACGGACAGAATCAACGCCATCCTCGAAAAAGACCCCCGGGGTCGATGGCTGGGTGCTCATTGGCGGCCTTTCGATCCTGGACGGGGCCAATATCCCCACTATCGCGACGACCTTTGTCGTGTACAAGGATTGGAAAGAGCGCGGCGCCGCCTTGAGCCAGGACAAGATCGTTGCAAGCATCAACCGCGAGCTTTCCGGAATCGAGGAAGCGCAGGCCTTCATGGTCATCCCGCCGCCGATCCGGGGGCTGGGGACGACCGGCGGGTTTCAGATGATGGTGGAAGACCGCGGCGGCCTCGGGCTCGAGAGCTCCAGCAGGTCAGCTGAAGAGATCATCGCAGACAGGGAATTCCAATCCCGATCTCAAGGGCCTCACCACCACATTCAATGCCTGCAGTCCCCAGCTCTACCTGGATATCGACAGGACCAAGGCCGAGGCTATGCAGGTCCCGCTCTCGAATATCTTCGATACCTTCAGTCCTATCTCGGTTCCTCGTTTGTCAACCTGTTCAATAAGTTCAACCAGGTGTTTCAGGTGTACATCCAGGCCGACGAGCACTACCGCATGCTGCCCGAAGACATCAGAACCTGTATACCCGCAACCTGGCGGCCGAGATGGTCCCCTCGAGCACGATGATCGATATCAAATCGGCCAAGGGTGCAGACCTGATCACCCGATACAATCTCTACCCGGCTGCACCAGTCATCGGATCGGCCGCACCCGGATTCAGCTCCGGCCAGGCCTTGAAAATGATGGAGCAGATCGCGAACCGCACCCTGCCCGAGGGTATGTCCTATGAATGGACTTCCACGAGCTATCAGGAAAAGAAGGTGGGCGCCCAGGCGTATCTCATCTATGCCATCTCCATCATCTTCGTGTACCTGGTGCTTGCCGCCCTGTACGAAAGCTGGACCTCTCCTGCGGCCGTGATACTGGTGGTGCCTATGGCACTGGTGGGGGTGCTCCTGGCCCTCATCATCCGGGGATACGACAACAATCTCTACACCCAGGTGGGCCTGGTGCTGATGATAGCCCTGGCGAGCAAGAACGCCATCCTCATCGTGGAGTTCGCCCGCGACATGCTCAATAGCGGTATGTGCATCACCGAGGCTGCCGTCGAGGCGACGCGCCGCCGGTTCCGCCCCATCGTCATGACCTCGTTCGCCTTCATCCTGGGCGTGGTGCCGCTCGTGGTCGCCTCCGGAGCGGGCTCGGCCAGCCAGCGAGCGATCGGCACGGTTGTCTTCGGCGGCATGCTCGCCTCCACGCTCCTGGCCATCCCGTTCGTTCCGGTATTCTTCGTAGCCATCGAGCGTTTGAGCGAGCGGCGGAAAACCGGCAAGGCACCTTCGTGATCGCAGCTGTTCAAGAATCAGGGATACTGCTGCAACAATTCACGGGCGGTTCATGAAGAGGTCGGCAAGCAGGGCATTCCCTGCACGATTGACCGACTTCTGTAGGGCGCTGCGGACGACAGGGAAACAACCCGGATCATCGCACGGGCAGGAAACCGGATTTCCTGCCTTCTTTCGGGGGCTCTGCCAGAGAACCCTGTCCGACTTGAGATCGATCATCCGTGCATGCATGTCTGCACGTACAAAGGTGGGGGTGCGGCTGCCGGCTTTGGTGCGGCAGTGTACACCGTACCAGTCGCAGTCAATGATGATGAGTGCATCATATCCCTGGAGACCATCAGCATGGTGATAATCATCTCCTATGGAACCCTGGAGGGGCACCACATGCCATCCGGTATGAGCAAGCCTCTTTACGAAGTGCTCCTGGACGGACATGAGCAGTCCCGCACCCATGGCATGGAGATTCTCTTCCAGGGTGCCTGTCTCAGAGGGAGGTTTTGGATAGCCCTTTTCAGAACTGCCGTACTGCAGTTTCTCGAGCTGCTCTCCCTGCACCCCATACTTGCTTTGCATTCCTCCCTGATCGCTGAACTCTCCGCCCTCATCATACCCTGCATCTCCTCCGGTGAGCATTTCACCATAGGGCAGTGGATGACCGAAGATGGATGGACCGGTTTTTACCTTCGGCTCGGATGCCTTGCCCAGGACTACCCCGATGTTCAGCCTCTCCCTGTTCCAGAAATCGGCAGGGAGAGGCATGGGCCTGGAGGATGCGCATGCGCTGAACAGGATCATGATCAGGAAACAGCCCGGAATATGGATAAAATATCTCTTCATGAAGATGCCTCCATATTTAAAACATATCCTTTCATGGCGGTCCCGGAGGTCCCCATGTCCAGTAAAGACCCAGGTATCCCACCGTATGACTCTCCCCTGACACGCTGCTTCCGCCTGAGAAAAGGAGGTTGAAGCCCGGGGTGAACTTGTAATATCCGCCGAGATCGAGGATGCCGGTTGATTGCCCCCCCGTCACTGGTGGCGCCCTGGAGAAACAGCTCGCCTCCCAGGGTGAGGAGCTCACCGATATCGCGCTGCAAAAGCCACCCGCCGAACCCGTAGTTTCGCTGTTCCGGCGCAGGGTTTATTGCATAGCCTCCACCCCCGTACGTCGTCCATGGTCCCCAGCTCTTCTGAATCCACAGAGGAAGCCTTTCCCGGGCCTTCCCGTTTCCCAGGCCCCTGTCTTCATTCCCTGAAGGAAGCTCTATCATGGGGAAGATACCTATCTGTGGCAGATATCTCGATTCATCGACAAATCGATGCTTGATCCCCACCTCGATATCTCCGGGCCCGTACTGGTTCGATCCCCCGGAAGGCGAGTCAAGCGTGAGAGGTACGACCGTATGGAACTGAACCTCTGGATAGACACCCCAGTTGAACTCGAGTCCCGGGATCTGCATGGATCTGTCATCCCTGGTCTTGTTGATGGTGGAAAAGAGATATGCCTCGAAATGCCGGTAATCAACCGGTTCGGGATCATCGGTAAGGAAGGGCGGCCCGGCTCGGGCTCCAGTGCTGATGACTATGCAGAAAAGGACACATCCTGCTGTACGAAGACAGAGGGGAAGAACATATCCCGAAAAAGACCTTTTCATGGATTCACCACATCAAGAAAGCGCATCATCCCGGTACGATGCTCCCGTGAGCCATCTCCTCCAGACGCCTGACCCTTTCCTGGATGGGAGGGTGGGTCGAGAACAGGGTTGAAAGGAACTGTCCCTTGAGGGGATTTACGATGAACAGAGGTGCCGTCACAGGATTCACATCTGCAGGATTCTGTTTTACGCCGGCTACGAGCTTCTGCAGTGCATCTGCCAGGGCCGTGGGGTCTTTTGTCAGCCGTGCACCTTCCAGGTCTGCCTGGTATTCCCTCGACCTGGAGATGGCCAGCTGGATGATCATAGCTGCAAGGGGGGCGATGATGGCCACGGCCAGCATGCCGATGGTTCCTCCCCTGTTTTCGCGATCGCGGCCCATCCCGCCGAACATGGCGGCGAACTGGGCCATCCTGGCGAGCATGAAGATTGCTCCTGCAATGGTGGCGGCAATGGTCGATATCAGCACATCCCTGTCCTTTACGTGGGAAAGCTCGTGGCCTATGACACCACCCAGCTCTCTGCTGTTCAGCAGGCCCATAATTCCTGTAGTCACGGCCACGGCCGCATGCTGCGGGTTCCTGCCGGTGGCGAATGCATTCGGCATGGGCGTATCCACTAGATACAGCCTGGGCATGGGCATATGATCGGCGCCGGCGAGATTATTCACGATCGAATACAACTCGGGATTATCGGCCTCTTTGATTTCCTTGGCCCGGTACATGCTCAACACGATCTTGTCGGAGAACCAGTAGGATGCGAAGTTCATGATCCCTGCAAAGACAAGGGCGATGACCATGCCCTGCCTGCCGCCGAGGATGTTGCCGATGGCCATGAGAAGGAAGGTCAAACCGAGCATGAGGAGAAATGTCTTGAGCGTATTCATGGTTCACCTCGATAACCCGTTTATTCATGCCGATTCATTGGGGCATGTTGAAGCGGATATGCCTTCGGAGGATTTTATTCATTCAAACCTGTCCGGTCTCCCAGAAAATCCTTTGATTTCTGGGTTGAAGATCATTTTCTCTCTGTTCCGGATGTTTTTATATTTTTCAGGTCTTTTTAAAATTGTAGATATTCCCATGATGATCGATCTCAACACTCAGGCTAGAACAATCCTTAAGAAAGAGACAGGTTGTTCTCATCGGCCCGGAGATTACCATGGACTCCAGAATTCATCTGCGGGATATACTCGGCCTGAGAGAAGGCGAAGGTGGTTCACCGGTGCTTCCCGAGGTGGAAAAACTGAAAGGCAAGAAGATCCTCTGCATCCATGGTTCGGAAGAATATGGATCGCTCTGCCCCGGCCTTTCGCAAGGGCTCGCACAGGTTATTGAGCTGAAAGGAGGACATCATTTTGGTGTGCATTACAATAGGTTTGCTGAAGAAATACTTAAAAGAAATAGAAACTCTTCCCTCCGGCAATGAACACGTCCGATGATCCTGATAACTCTCAAGAAATCCTTTGAATAGGAGCTGATACGTGGATATGGATCTGCTTCCTCTCACCTGATAAACTTTTGTGAAGAGTATCTATATAGTACCCTGTAACAATGAGAGGGATGAGCAAAAGGTCCCCTCGGTATTGACCGACCTCTTCAGGATCGCCTTACCACCACCAAGGCCCACCCCAAGGCCCACCCCAAGGCGGCCCGGTTTCCCACATTTGGGCGGCCCGGAGGTTCTCATCTGCGATCTGTTTCTGCAGGGCAAGGCGCTTGAATTCCACATACTGCTTTTCGTTTCCCACATAAACGCACTTGCAGTTGTATGGGTCGGGATACACATAGATGACCTGCCCGTCTTTCTTTGTCTTGATAACCTTGAGAGGCTTCAGGCTTTTGAACTTGTCCCAGGCCTCGGGCGAATTGGGCTCCTTGCTGGTAAAGCCGGCAGCAATGAGGACGTCTTCCGTATGGGCTGCCTCACTTCTTTTCATCGCCGCACATCCTGCGAATATGAATGAAAACCCCAATATGAATATCCCCATCCAGAGAATGGCTTTTGTTCTCATACCTTTGATCCTCCTTACCGAACATTCACCCGGACATATCCTGCCCGGCCGATTTTATGGTCTATGGCAAAGATCGTGACCGTCTGGTCGGATTTGAGGTCGGCCACCATTGACACGAATTGCTCCATGCCTTCTATCGGCTGCCTGTCTATCATCAGGATGATGTCGTCTTTCTCGAATCCTTTTTTTGCCAGGGGGCCTTTCGGGTCAAGCCCGGCTATTGCCGCACCCTGATCCTCATTCAGGTTGTATCTGTCCCTTTCGGCTGCATTGACCGGCCGGACGTCGGCCCCGAGCTTGTCTTTCACCTGGGCGGCCATCATCCTGGAAGCATCTTCGAGGTTCCCCACCTTGAGCGGGACGGTCGACGTTTTTCCGTTCCGCAAGATGCCGAGGCTCACATTCTTCCCGACAGGGGTGCTTGCAGCCAGGTTTCTCAACATGCCCGAATCCGGGACCTCTTTCCCGTCATAGCTTGCGATCACGTCTCCCGGTTTGATCCCTGTCTTATCGGCAGGCCCTCCCTTCATAACATCCCTAACGAGAGCGCCCCTTTTCGAAGAGAGCCCGAGCTTCTTCATCTCCTGATACGTGATATCCTGGACCGTCAGCCCCACCCACCCCCGCACCACCTTGCCGGTCGTCATCAGGGCGTTGGCGATATGGACGGCTGTATTGCTCGGTATGGCGAACCCGATCCCCTCGAAGCCGCCTGACTGGGAAGCAATGATGGAGTTGATCCCGATGACCTTGCCGTCAAGATTGATCAGCGGACCGCCGCTGTTGCCCGGATTGATGGCGGCATCGGTCTGGAGAAAGTCTTGGTAGGTGTTCGGATCCATTATCCCCTGCCTGTGCAGGGCGCTGATGATGCCCTGGGACACACTCTCGTTCAACCCCTGGGGTTGGCCTATGGCGACTACCCACTCGCCCACCTGCACTTTGTCTGAATCGCCGAAAGTCACATAGGAAAGCGTGCCCTTTGCATCGATCTTTACCACAGCAAGGTCCGTCTTCGGATCTGTCCCAATCACCTTTGCCGGATACTCGCTCCCGTCGGACAGCGCCACCTGTATCTGTGTCGCTCCGGCCACCACGTGATTATTCGTGAGGATGAAGCCTTTGTCATTGATGATCATGCCTGTCCCGATGCCCTTCATCTCCCTCCTGAACTTTCTCGGGGTATCGGGAATATCGAAAAAGCGCCTGAAGAAGGGATCATTCTGGAATTGCAGTGAAGGGTTCTCCACCACCTCGCTCTGCGTCACTTCGATGTGGACTACTGCAGGGATGCTTTCCTTGGCGATCTTGATGATAGCATTGCGGAGCCCTTCCTGATCGGCCTGGGACCCGGCGAGAGATTGAGCGGTCCCCGTTATATCCTGCGATATGAGGGGGCCTGCTGACCAGGCGTCGTGAAGGGAACAGGCGCAGAAACATAAGGCAAGAGCTATGATCCTCCCAATCATGCGGAAAGAATGTCTTTGCACAATCCCCTCCCTTGTCCAAATAAGAATAATAGTAGAATAGATTTTCCTTCGGGCAAGCGCCATACAGTGCATACCGGTCTCCGGGCGAGAGAGGGCCTGTCTTTCTTAAAGGCCGCTCAAACTTATGAAGGGATGGGATTGAAGGGCAGCTATTCCAAATAAACTTGGAGTTTTGTAGGGATCTTTCTATCATTTGGTCTATGAATCCATCACTGCTTCGAGTGCCTTTCTGGAGCATGAGCACCAGGGATCTCCTTGCATCCCTGAATACGGGCGAGAGCGGCCTCACGAGAGAAGAGGCACGGAAACGGCTGGAGGAATACGGACCCAACACCATCAAGAAGGAAAAGAAAAAAGGCGTCCTCTCACTCTTCATCTCCCAGTTCAACAATGCCATCATCATTATCCTGCTCCTTGCAACGGCAGTCTCCTACTTCCTGCGGGACCGGACCGATGCATCGATCATCCTGTGCATCATCATGGTCAGTGCTGTTCTGGGCTTCATCCAGGAACGGGGTGCTGCCAATGCCATGGAGGAACTGATAGCTATAGTCCGGATCCGCTGCACCCTCCTCCGTAACGGCTCACCGCAGGAGATGGAGATCACAGAAGTGGTGCCGGGGGATATCACCATCTTCAAGGCAGGTGATGTGATCCCTGCTGATTGCGTGATCCTGGAATCCAAAGATATCCATGCCGATGAAGCCATGCTCACCGGGGAAAGCTTTCCGGCAGAGAAGTCTTCGGGCTCGGTCCCTTCCGATGCACCCCTGGCTAAGAGGAAGAATGTCCTGTGGATGGGAACCCACGTCGTGGCAGGCACGGGAAAGGCCGTGGTCGTCAAAACCGGTCGGAACACCGAGTTCGGCAAAATATCGGACCGTATAAAGCTCAAGCCTGCGGAAACCGAGTTTGAGCGAGGGATCAAACACTTCGGGTATCTTCTGATGGAGATCACGCTGACCATGCTCCTCGTGATCTTTGCCTTCAACGTGTACCTGAACCGGCCGGTCATGGATTCCTTCCTCTTCTCCCTGGCACTTGCCGTAGGGCTTACCCCGCAGCTCCTTCCCGCCATTATCACCATCAACCTTGCGCAGGGGGCCAAGAGGATGGCCGAGCACAAGGTGATCGTAAAGCACCTGCCGGCCATTGAAAACTTCGGGAGTATGAATGTCCTGTGCTCAGACAAGACAGGCACGGTTACCGAGGGGAAGATCCGGATCAAATCCGCCCTGGATCTCAGTGGTGAGCAAAGCGATAAGGTCCTGTTCAATGCATACCTGAATTCGACGTTCCAGACGAATTATGTAAACCCCATTGATGATGCCCTGCTGGAGGCGAAGAAATATGACCTGTCCGGCTGGGAAAAAATCGATGAGGTGCCCTATGATTTCACCCGCAAGTGCTTAAGCGTTCTTGTATCCCATGACAGGACCTGCCTCATGGTGACCAAGGGGGCCCTGGCGCATGTGATCGACGCATGCTCCGGGGTGGAAGATCCATCGGGGGGTACTGTCGATATCGGGAAGGCGAAAGAGAAGATCCGGAAGCTGGGGGACGATCTCAACGACCAGGGATACCGGACCATCGGTGTTGCCTGCCGGGATATGGGCGGCACAGCCGTCATCAGCAAGGATGATGAAAAAGACATGACCTTTCTCGGGATCATTGCCCTCTATGACCCTCCCAAGCATGATGTTGCGGAAATATTCGCCAGGCTCAAAAACCTCGGCATTTCCCCCAAGATCGTTACCGGAGATTCCAGCAGGGTGGCGCGTGCGATCTATAGCAGGATGGGGCTCCCGGAGCCCGTGGTCATCACGGGGAGCGACCTCACCGGCTTAAGCGACGGGGCATTTCTGTCAAGGGTTCCCCAGGCCGACATATTCGCAGAGGTGGAGCCGAGCCAGAAGGAACAGATCATCCTCTCTCTGAAAAAGGCGGGAAATGTCGTCGGCTACATGGGCGACGGCATCAATGACGCGCCGGCCCTGCATGCGGCCGACGTCGGGATCTCGGTGGACACCGCAGCCGATGTTGCCAAGGGTGCGGCCGAGATCGTGCTCCTCGAAAAGGATCTCCGGGTGCTCGTTCAGGGGGTGGTGGAGGGCCGCAGGACTTTCACGAATACCCTGAAATACGTCTTCATGGCGACCAGCGCCAATTTCGGGAATATGTTCAGTATGGCTGGCGCCTCCCTGTTTCTGCCGTTTCTGCCGTTGCTCCCCAAGCAGATACTCCTCACGAACCTGCTGACGGATCTCCCTGAGATGACCATTGCAACGGATACGGTCGATGATGTCATGATCGAAAAACCCCATCGGTGGGACATCAAGTTCATCCGGTCATTCATGCTCGTCTTCGGGAGCTTAAGCTCTGTCTTCGATTACTGCACCTTCGGCGTGCTGCTGCTCCTGCTCCATGCCGATTCCGCACTGTTCAGGTCCGGCTGGTTCATAGAGTCGGTCGCGTCGGCCTCCCTCATCGTACTCGTGATCAGAACGAGGAAAACCTTCTTCAGGAGCAGACCGAGCAGAAAGCTCCTCCTGGCAACGCTCGCGGTAGTGGTCGCCGCCGTTATCTTACCCTACAGCCCCATAGCCTATCTGATAGGCTTCAAGCCGATTCCTGCCGCATTCCTGTTCTGGCTGTTCTTCATCATCATCACGTATATAATTTCAGCAGAGGTAGTGAAAAAGGTATTTTACCGGTTTGTGAATTTCTGATCCGGCTGCAGGCAACCTTGAGGCAGACAAAGCACAAAGGAAGCCCGGGCAGACTGCCGCAAGGGTTGATTTCCTTGGATTCGGACCGTGAAGGCTTATTCATGACTATAGGTACACCTTCAGGGTTTTTCTATGAAAAAAGGTACATTGCCGTCATCATCATTGTCTTAACAGTCATTGCAGTACTGGCTTATACGTATCACTTCCGGACGAAGGTTCCCACCGAGGTCAGGACAACCGGCATCGTGGAGGCGCCAGAAGTCAATATCACCTCGATGGTTTCGGGCACGATCAAGTATGAATGCTGTCGTGAGGGCGATCGCGTGCAGAAGGGGATGATCCTCGTAGAGCAGGAAAACAGTACGATCAAGGCTTCCCTGGAGCAGGCCATGGCAGGGATTTCAAGGGCTGCTGCCGACGCGTCTCATTGTTAATCTCAAGTATAGTGTTGAATACCGGCATGTTCGATGGCAGCCGGTTGCGGTTAATGATAAGGTAAGACGTTATAGTATTCTTTATTACGTACGGAGGCAGAGGCAACGGCCCATCCTTTCCAGCAAAACCGAGATCATCCTCTACCCTGGTGGAAGGGACTCAACCCCTATTTCCTAAAGATCATCCCTCCGCTTATTGGTTTATCTCTTTTCATTCTTGCGCTCTGGGTACTGCACAGGGAGCTTCAGGCGTATCATCTCAAAGACATCGGCCTATACCTTCATGCTATTCCCGACAGGGCCCTCATAATGGCGCTCATACTTACCGTTTTCAGTTATGGAGTCATGACCGGCTATGATTATTACCTGGCCCTGAAATTCGTCAACCTCAGGCTTGCCTACAGGAGAATTGCCACCGCATCCTTTATCGGGTATGCTTTCAGCAACAATATCGGTTTCTCAATGCTTGCCGGAGCCTCGGTGCGTTACCGGCTATACTCCTCCTGGGGGCTGTCCGGGCTTGAGATCACCAAGATCATCTTCTTTTGCACCGTAAGCCTCTGGCTCGGGTTTTTTACCTTGAGCTCAGGGGTTTTTCTTTTAAGGCCCATGGTCCTGCCGCATGAGCTCCTCCTGCCGTTCAAAACCGATTTCCCCTTAGGAATCCTGTCTCTGATACCGGTGCTGCTCTATATAGCGGTGGCTGCATCATGGAAAGGCACGGCAAGAATCGGCAGCCTGGAGTTTTCCGCACCCCCTTTACGCCTTTTCCTCCCGCAGATCGGCATCGCCACACTCGACTGGGTGCTGGCAGGCAGCGTCTTATTCGTGATCCTGCCCCCGGGGATACCTTTCTCAATATAGCTGGGCATATTCATGCTTGCCCAGCTTGGAGCAGTAATCAGCCAGATACCCGGCGGGCTCGGCGTCTTCGAGGCAGTGATGCTCCTTTTCCTCACGAAACATTTTCCTGCTTCCTCGGCACTGGCCTCACTTATCGTTTACCGGGCCGTTTACTATATCATGCCCTTGTTGATCGCCGCCGTCATCCTGGCCGCGAAAGAGGTCCTCGACCGCAAACATCTCCTGATGAACGGTTCAAAGGCGTTTGCAGAACGGATCTTCGTCGTTGTTCCTGCCTTACTGACCGTGGTCACATTCCTGAGCGGGGTAATCCTCCTCTTCTCGGGGGCCACACCGGCGGTAACCGCTCGGCTCATCGAGATGGAACGTCTGTTTCCCCTCCCTATCATCGAGGTGTCCCATTTCCTTGGGAGCGTGGTTGGGGTAAGCCTGCCGATCCTATCATGGGGCATCCGGAGGAGAGTGGATACGTCCTATTATCTTACCGTTGCACTGCTGGGGACCGGGGTGCTCTTTTCACTCCTTAAGGGACTTGATTATGAAGAGGCTGCCATCCTGTTCATGATCATGCTCATAGTAATTCCTTCCCGGCCGAGTTTCTACCGTAAGGGATCTCTCTTGGGAGGGAAATTCACCCTTTCCTGGATCGTGACGATCATCGTCGCTATCATATGCACAGCGTGGCTGACCTTTTTCTCTTACAAACACACGGAGTATTCCACTGACCTCTGGTGGCATTTCGCATTCATGCAGAATGCCCCGAGATCTCTCCGGGCCCTTGTCGGCAGTTCGGTAGCAGTTCTCGCATTTGCCCTGGTAAAGATTCTCCACTCCTTCCTGCCCAGGCCTGACACCGGCAACAAAGAAGACCTGGAACGGGCCTTGCCGATAATCAGGAATTCGCCGGAAACGTATGCGAACCTTGCGCTGCTCGGAGACAAGGCGTTTCTCTTCAATGCCAAAGGAAACGCCTGTATCATGTACGGCATCGAGGGCAGAAGCTGGATCGCCATGGGAGACCCAATAGGCCCGGAAAACGAATGGCCGGAGCTTGCATGGCAGTTCTGCGAAATGTGCGACCGGTATGATGTTCAGCCGGCATTCTATGAAGTGGGTTCCAAGAATCTTCATGTTTATATCGACTTAGGTATGACGATTGTAAAGCTTGGAGAAGAAGCCAGGGTGAATCTCCAGAAATTTTCTCTCTCGGGCAGAAGCCGCAAGGACCTCCGGCACATATTCAACAAGCTCACAAATGAAGGGTGCACCTTCGAGATCGTGTCGGCACAGGATGTGCCGACAATCGAAAAGGATCTCAGACAGATCTCGGATGCCTGGCCGGCAGACAAGCATGCCACGGAAAAAACGTTTTCCCTCGGCTCCTTCCGGGAAGAATACATCAGGCACTTTCCGGTCGCAGTCATCCGTAAGGAGGGGAACATCATCTCCTTTGCCAATGTGTGGGCAACAGATAGAAAAGAGGAGTTCTCGGTGGATCTCATGAGATACCTGCCGCAATCACCCGGCGGAGTTATGGAGTATCTCTTCATCCATCTCATGATATGGGGGGGCAAAACGGCTACCAGTGGTTCAACCTCGGCATGGCGCCCTTATCAGGCCTCGAGGGTGCATCCATGGCCTCGTTGTGGAACAGGATCGGGTCGTTCATTTTTCATCATGCAGAGCATTTCTACAATTTCCAGGGCTTAAGGCTTTTCAAGGAGAATTTCTCTCCGGAATGGAAACCAAGGTACCTTGCATCTTATGCGACCTTTTCTCTTCCCGTGATGCTCGGAAGCATCGCATCTCTTACCTCCGGGGGTCTCAAAGGGATTGTCTCGAAGAGGAAAGCCGGGTCGGCGTGACAATGTTTTCGTAGAGAGGCTTTTGGAAGAGCATCAAATATGAGGAGGTCTATCTGCACGCCTATGAGAGCGTCAGCGAAGCCGGAAGCGGCTTGGAAGGATATCTGACTTTTTACAATCATCGCAGGCTACACTCCACGCTTGACGGATCAACCCCGGATGAGGTTTATCCGGGTTTTCGGGAGTATCTGCCCGATGCAGCTTAATGGGAATAGCGGCAAGGCTCCACTTATAGAACACCATCCCCTGTCCATACAACCGGAGCCACTTCAAAGAAAGGTTATTGTCAAGGACATAACAGGTAAAACTTATTACTCTTTTTGCTCCCTCCGCTCCTCGTCTTCGTCTTCTTCGCCTTCCAGCTGTTCCCGTTCGGATAAAGGTATCTCTTCTGCCTCTGTTCCTACACCAATTTCCTGGCCCTGCTCCGGATTGTACCAGATGTCCGGTGCAGATGTGAGGTTGCGCCACCACTTCACATGGTCCATGAGCTCATCAACGGTTTCGATTTTAAGGCCCTTGATGGCATCAAAAGCCCGATTGTCACCGTCGGTAAAATAATCTACGGCAATATGCAGGATATCCCACAGGTCGTCCAGCTTTTCTCCTTCGAGTGCATCTTCCACGATATCATCCGGGAGGTACTCTTCCAGGAGATCTCTCAGGCGCTCCTTGTCAATTTCCTCTTCCCGGGCAGTTCCCCATTGTCGCATTTTCTCAATGAGCTGATCCACACTCTTCACTTCCACATCATGGACTGCATCCAGGGCTTGTTCATTCCCCTCGGTATAATAATCCACAGCAGCATACAGGACATCCCACAGGTCATTGACCACTCTGTTTTCCAGCATGTCGGAGATGATATTCTTCGGGATATAAGGATTCAGCCGCTCTTTGATCAGTTCCTTGTCAACTTTTTCGTTCATGATGCTCCCTCCTTTTCTCTGCCATACATAAGTATTAGAATAGGGGCTAATCATCATGGATTCATCCGCAACCAGCCGGTACATACCCGATTTAATTTTTATGGCCGGCACCTGGGTATATACGGATTCACGATCCAGGAGGATCCAGAATGACGGACATATAGTGCGGGAGTGTGAGGGAGGGAAAACAGGGCGAGGAGGATGCGAGCTTCAATCCAATCCTTCCCCGCTCCCGGTCAAAGGTGTGCAGGGGCTTTATCTCGATGTCCCTCTATCCGGTTTGAAAAGCATCATCCGGATGGGCATTTATTATCCTGATGGATAAACTTCATCAGATCCAGTGGAGCACTCCTATGAAGACCACGAGGCAGACGATATCAAGGCTAAAGATGGCTCCGACGGTGATCACCTTGGACCTGATCGTTTTCATATCGTACACGAGGTAAGCCACGGCAAAGAAATAAAAGTATCCGATCAGCCAGATAAGCAAGGGGCTTCTCGCATTCCACCACGAGTAATCCCAGGTCAGGGCGCCTATGGCATTCAGGAGGATTTCCACGATCACGGCCAGCGTGGTGAAGGATAATTGCATAAAAGAGCCTATTGGGCATGCCCAGGATCTTAAGTTTACGGTCTTCGGGAAGAATGATGGAGCAGGCAACCCCCATGAGGAGAAACATCAGGCTTATCTCGATATTAAGACCGATGAGGATGAGGTAGGCCGTCTTGCCGGGCGCTCCCCAGACAGGCGCATACTGCGTGAAATGAAACACCAGGGCGTTCCATATTTCGTTGAACCAGTCGCAGCCCCACAGGGCAAGACCTGCAAAAACGGCATTCCAATTCTTAAGCCGCACCTCATTATGGTACACATAAATGACGACGAGAAGAAACGGAATGATATACCACTGAAACTGTGAGGGATCCCTGAGAATGGAAAGGGCCTGAGCAGAAGACTCTGTCATGACATACCTCCTCCGGTTACAATAAATTTATTAAACAAAACGGGTCCATACTTGTTTTCAGGATACCGAACCAAAGTAATATTCCAGTGTTATTATGTCAATAACAAATTGAAATAATGAACGATATGTTCGCATATTTAAATAATTGATTGGCAACGGGGGATTGAATAGCTATTGACATCGAATTGCTGAGATGCAAGATCAAGGGTTACGGATAGGTGTCCCATGAATAGAGAAGAAAAAATCGCAACAGTTTATGAAGCCGCCCTGCGGGTATTTGCCCGCTACGGATACAGAAGGACGCGCGTCGAAGACATCGCCGATGAATTGGGAATGACAAAGGGTAATCTCTACCTCTACGTGGAAAACAAGCGGGACCTGTACGAGAAGGCCGTTGCCCATGGGCTGCTCCGATGGCAGGACATGGTGAGCAAGGCCATAGAGAAGATTGATGACGTGGTGGAACAGTTTCTCATTATGTGCAGAAAGAGCTATACCTACCTTTCCCGCGATGTATCGCTACGGACCGTACTGATAAATGACCCGTCCATCTTTCCGCTTTCCAGCAAAGAAGACCCTTTTTACGAGATCAATCACGCGTCCATGCAGCTGCTCAGAAGGGTCCTGGAAAAGGGCATCCTCCAGGGAAAATTCCGCGAGGTGGATGTTGACCATCTCACCGAGCTTCTCTATTCGATCTATGTGATGTTCATCATCAAGACCTATGTGAAATCCGAGGGCAAATCAACCCAGAAGATGTTCGAGCAGGGGCTGGACATCATCATGCAGGGGCTCCTGAAGAAGTAGCAGGTATGGCCTCTGCATCCATCCAGGCTTGTCTCCCGGCCTCTTTAAAGGCGGCACCATATGGTTTGTTCTTGTGGATACCTTGTACGGGATTCAATTTTTTATCCGGATATCCTCACGGAAGCCCATTGGCCCTGCCGAAGATGGACAGGTGGGGTGAAAAGGGCATAAAGTTACCCGGATCAGGAGGCAGGATTGATTGAAACGATCATCGAATGGATAGTCTGTTACCGGTCCCAGCTGCAGTATCTGGCCGCGATATCCCTGCTTGCTCTGATAATCACACCGGTTATCATATCACTCCTCGTTATCAGGATTCCTACCGACTATTTTCTGTATGAGCGGGACCATTTCAGGGAATTCAGCAAAGGACGCCACCCGCTGGTCCGTATGTTGGCTGCTGCAGTAAAGAATGCAATCGGGATCGTGTTTCTGCTCGCCGGCATAGCGATGCTCGTTCTGCCCGGGCAGGGGGTTATCACCATCCTCATCGGGTTGACCCTCATTGATTTTCCCGGAAAACGCAAACTGGAACGTAAGATCGTTTCCCAGGAAAAGGTGCTGTCGGCCATCAACTGGATTCGGGCTAATGCCGGCAAGCCCCCTCTTCGTATTTCCAGAGACAGCGCAAAAGGGAATGGGATTTACAAAACATGAATATATAGTTATAAAGGTTGAAACATACGGAAGTCTCACCTGAAAATTGAGGAGGGTAAGATGCTTTTGCTGAAGACAGCAGCCGTAATCAAAACGATATGCATTGTTTTTTTCTTTAGTTTTTTTGCAATGAATATATTTGCCGAGACGACCCCCAATCCAGGGCAGGATGCGTATACCAAGGCCCAGAATGCATGGGAAAAAGGTGAATGGGAGAATTCCTTAAGCCAGTGCGATGAGGCTTTGAGAGTCAATAAACGGTACAAGGAAGCATGGCTTTTGAAAGGCCAGATCTACTGGCAGATGAAAAACTACAAAATGGCCCTGAGCTGCTTTGATGAATATCTGAAGATAGACCCGAAGAATGTCCTGGTTTGGGTAAACCGTGGGGCAAACCTTTTTGAGCTCGAGAGATACAAGGAAATGCAGGAGAATTTTGATAAGGCCCTTTCCATAGACCCGAAGTATTCCCCGCTTTATAAGAACATGGGGGTCAACTATCTTCTGATGGGCAACTTTGAGGATTCCTACAAGGCTTTTCAGAAATTGGAGGAGTTCGGTGAGACGAGCATGTATTTTTCCTGGACAAAAAGGATGCTCCAGATAACCAGTGAGAGCTTTGCTCCGCCCGAGAACTGGAATGTGAACCTGGACAGTTATCAGACCGTGCTGGATATATCGGATTCATCCAAGTCGGGCTATCTTGTGAACCTGTCGTCCACACCGGGTACTGCAATCAAATTCACAGGAAGTTCCGAGCACCCGTTCAAGTACGCACCGAATTTCGAGGTCTGGGACGGTGCCATGATTTTCGACAAGAAGGGCGATGGACTGCTCACCAACGGAACCCATTTCAGATACAAGAAGATAGCAGGGGACACGCTCACCATCGAAGAAGGACAGATATCCAACTGGAGGCTGGGTTTGAGCTCCAAGAAATGCTTCCTCCTTTCCCAGTAACCGCCCCACAGAACTGATCAGGTTTCCCAAACGGACCGTAAAGGGGAAGCCCTGCCTTTCAAAGACATTCTGGTTATACTTTCCCGGTATCCCTGGTTTATGAGGAACGTGGGACTATAGAAATCGATGCGTTTTTCCGAAGAGCAGGTAAGGGAATTTTATGCACATGAAGACAACGGCTGTAAAACCAATGAAATGTGAGTTTGCTTCCGAGGGGCTTCTCTGGATCGACAAGATAGCCACAGGTGTGGGCATCATTCTCTTCAACCCCCGGCATAAAATGGCAGCCGGGCTCCACATCCTCCGGGGAATGTCCCAGGGAAGACACCCTGAAAACCCTGCATATTTTGCAGATACTGCTATCGAGCACGTCATGAGCGAGTTCAAGAAGCGGGGTGCGGACGGCCAGATGTCCGTAGCCATTGCCGGAGGCGCTTCCATGCTTGCATCGGGCGAGAGTGAAAATGTAGGTTCCCGCCTGGTGTCTACGATCAAGGATCTCCTCGGCAGGCACAACGTCCCGGTGAAACTCGAATCTGTGGGTGGTACCAAGCTCAAGACCATAATCCTCAATATCGATGAGGGAAAGATAAAGATATCATGACGAAGGACGGAATACTGTACCGATTTGAGCAGGTAGCAGGGATATCCGGTAGGCAGCGGGTGAAAGCGGTGTATGGACCAAGGGAGCTTGTGAGGGTCTGGAATCGGGGAGCCTCACTCATCAGGCGCCCTTACCAGGGAAAAGATATGGAGAGATTGCCATGAAGATACGATGCCCTCACTGCAGCAAGGAATACACCGTTCAAGACGAGCATCTCACGGCGTTCAGAGATAAGGGGAGGGTGTCCCTTCCATGTCCGAGTTGCAAGGGAATGATGGATATCGATTTCAATGCCTCTCCACAGGACAGTGGCAATGCCCCGGAAGGGCATGCACAGGATAAGGGCTTTCTAGCCGGAGATGTGCTCAAACAGAGGATCTTCAGGACCTTGAAGGATTTGCCCCCCATGCCTCAGGTAGCGCAGAAGGCAAGGAAGGTCCTTGCTGATCCCAATTCCAGCTTCTCCGACCTTGCAAAGATTATCGAAACCGACCAGGGGATTGTAACCCGGGTGCTCAAGATTGCAAATTCCCCATATTACGGGCACAGCGGAAATGTCTCCTCTGTACATCACGCATCGGCTGTGCTCGGGGCCAAAACCCTCATGGAGCTGCTCAATCTGGCCTGCTCCTCGGAAATTCTCGACAAGAATCTCGACGGATACGATCTTGTTGCCGGCGATCTCTGGATGCACTCTCTGGCGGTTGCCAGCGGCTCTCAGATCATTGCGCGGCGTGTACATCCCGCCCTGGAGCAGGATGCGTTTTCTGCAGGTCTTATCCATGATGTGGGGAAGATCATCCTCGATCCTTACATCCTGGAGAGAAAGGAAGAATTCCAGTCCTTTGTCAAGCTGGAGAATGAGTCGTTCCTCTCAGCAGAAAAGAGGATGCTGGGATTCGATCATGCAGAGCTTGCCTCCGAGGTATGCGAGCATTGGCAGATCCCAAAGCACATCGCTCTTTCCATCCGCTATCACCACGATCCGACCCCTTCGGATAAGGATATGCTGTCCTATATCGTACACATGGCCGACGCCATTGCGATCATGAGCGGTATCGGAGCAGGGATAGACGGGATGCTCTACTCTATCCATCCGGATGCGGCAGAAATCCTGCGTCTGAAAGAAGAGGACATAGGCGATATAATGGCCGACATAGCCAGATACGTAGACAAGACGACCCACGAGCTCTGATAAGGAGCTGTATAGGGCCCGGAAAACTCGAAATGGGTATACCTACCCGTGTTGTTTCAATATCCATTCGCTGAGATAGCAGGGTGGCCGGATCTTTTGAGCTTTACAAAAAAAGTCTGCGGATGATTATTGTATTATTGAAAGGAAAAATACATAAGGCCGGTAAAGGGTTTTCATGTATATTTTCGAGCCCATATCTCTAGATAAACAGGAAAGATATCTCGAATTGCTCACGGCCTGCGGCATAACAGCCTCCGACTACAGCTTCATCAATCTCTGGGGTTGGGCAGAGGAATACGGTCTTGAATGGGCCTGGGGAAAAGATGTCGTCTGGATCAAGCAGACAAGGCCTGAGAATATGTATTGGAGCCCTGTAGGTCGTCTGAAAACAATCCAGTGGAAGAAGGAAATCGGCCTGCTCGGAGAGAGCAACCCCTCCTTCACACGGGTCCCGCAGGAAGTAGTGCTTGCCTGGGAACCGCATTTCACGGGGCAGATGGAAATGCAGGAAGCTCGTGAGCACTGGGACTATCTCTATGCCGTGGAAGATCTGGTAGGGCTCTCAGGCAATAAATATCACAAAAAGAAAAACCTCTTGAACCAGTTCATAAAGAAACATGAGTATCAGTATCTAGACCTGCATCCTCTTCTCATCGGGAGAACAAAGGAGATGCAGGAACGGTGGTGCGTGTGGAGGGATTGCGAGTCATCAGAGACGCTCTCGGCAGAGAACCGTGTGATAGATCGCGTTCTGAGTGAGTGGGATCGGCTCCAAAACATTATGGGCGGCGCCCTCATCGTAAACAGCGAGCTGGTGGCGTTCTGCATTGCCGAGGCCTTCACCCTGAGCACCCTCAGTATTCATTTTGAAAAGGGCTTCACGGAATACTCAGGGATTTACCAGGCAATGAACCAGATGTTCTTAGCCGCACACAGGGATTTCACGTTCGTGAATCGCGAGCAGGACCTGGACGAGGAAGGATTGAGGAAGGCCAAACTCTCCTATCACCCGATTAGTTTCGTTCGCAAGTATCATGTGGTCGTGAAATATCCGCAGCGGCAGAAACAGCATCCTTTGTGAGATAATTCCCCTTATCAGCCTGGTTTCCTTTTTTTGCACCGCAACAAGCAGTAATCCGATCAGAAAACAAGAAGCTGATATCGAAAATGATTTCCCAGTTGTCGATCTTGTTTCATCTGATATAATGATGAACTATGAGTGAACTATTTTACCCAACGGACCATACCGAGCAAGGGGCATTGGCAGCACTCAGATCCCTGCTCCAGGACATGTTGCATCCTTTCCGCAAAGGCGACCGTGTCGGCATCAAGCTCCATTGGGGCGAGCGGGGGAATCACGGCTTTCTTCCCCCTTCCTATGCAAGAGAAATTGCCCGGTGGCTCTTAAGTCAGGGGATTGAGCCCTTTATCTTCGATACCACCGTTCTCTACTCCGGCGGGAGGAGGAACGGCCGTGACAGCCTTGATACCGCCTCGGAACACGGATACTCTTCCGATTACCTCGGGTGCGAGGTGGTCATTGCAGACGGGCTTGACGGCAAAGATGTCGCTGATCTCGCGTGTGCATACAGGCACTTTCAAAGCGTCCAGGCAGCTGCCGTCGTAGAGAAGGCGCAGGGCTTCGTAATCTTTTCCCACTTCAAGGCGCACCTTGGAGCCGGGTTCGGAGGTGCCATCAAGAATATTTCCATGGGGTTTGCATCACGCGCACAGAAGCAGCGGATGCATGCCGATGCAAAACCTTCACTGAACAAAAGAAAATGCACCCGGTGCGGCGTATGCGCCGAAACCTGTCCCACGGGCGCTGCCCAGGTAGGTGAAGATGGATTTCCTGTGTATGATCTGGCACTGTGCATCGGATGCGCCCAGTGCATCGCCATGTGTCCGGATGTTGCATTGAGGATCTCTTTTAACACTGATATGAGGGTCTTTCAGGAAAAGATCATCGAAACCGCTGCAGCCGTGTGGAAGCGGATACAAGGGAGGACGATCCTCATCAATGCCTTGATCAGGATCGCATCGGAGTGTGATTGCCTGCCGGGAAAGGCCGAGTTCATATCGAAGGATATCGGATTTCTCGGCGGCTATGATCCCGTAGGGCTCGATGCCAGGTCTCTTTCGTATGTCGGGGAAGATATCATCACGGCCGCCCATCCCGGTATCCCGTGGGCCAGGCAGTTCGAATACGCGAAAGAAATAGGATTTTTAACCCCATAGTCATCTGACTTCCAGGCTTGTAAATGCTGTATCAGGGGAGGTTAGTAGGAGGGTGATGCAATGATCTCCATGGGGCTGAAATGATGGGGACTCCTTTTTCCGTTTCATCCTATACCGGGCAAGACAGGAAGCGCCCCTCCTTAGGCCTGTTCTTCCTGCTCAGGATTCTCCTGCCCGGCCTCCTCGCCTGTATCTTCTTCGCATGCAGCAACGGAGCCCTTCCTTCACAGGGGCACGAATCGTTCACGTTCAGCGCTCGGAGGTGGTACGAGGCAGAGCAGCCTTTCAGGGGCGATGAGCACTGGCTCGGAGGCGATGGAGCATACTCTATAGACCTCAAGGCAGGCAGGGTGCTGTGGATCTTCGGTGACAGCTTTATCGGAAGGGGTGAGTCGAGAGAGAAAAGATGCTTCCCTGGTGAGGAATACCATCGCGATCCAGAGAGGCTATGATCCTGCAGATGCAACCGTTACCTTTCATTGGGAGACAAAAGACGGCACGCCCGATGCCTTTTTTCCTTCGAATCCGGGGAACTGGTACTGGCCCGGATCGGGAGCTGTGGTACTGAACCGCCTCGTGATTTTTCTCATGGAGATCGAACCTTCCCCGGGAGGGTTCGGGTTTGCAGTAAAGGGATGGGAGGCTGTAGGCATCGATAACCCCGGTGAAGACCCCGGGCTCTGGAAGAAAAGCCGGCTCCGGACACCGGAGAATACCTTCAATGTCATTATCGGTTCTGCATGCTGCTTTGTATTGGACGGCTATCTGTATGCCTTCGGCGCCCACGCGCTCGATCACGGGGCATACCCCGTACGATGGAGCCTTACCGATGCGGCACAGGGAGATCTCATGAAACCCCAGTGGTGGACAGGTGAAGCCGGATGGGTAAGCCAGGATAAACTCATGCGAAAACCCGAGCCCCTTTTCACGGATGCCCAGATAGAATACACGGTCCACTACGAGCCTGCACTCGGCCGATTCCTGGAGGTCCAGACCGAGAGCTTCACCGGTCATTGCCTCGTATACCGCTGGGCAAAAGCCCTTACCGGTCCCTGGTCCGAAAAGAGACAACTGTACTGCCCGTCCCGTACGGAATCGAAAGATCTGCTGGTTTACGCTGGGAAGGCCCATCCCGGGCTTAAAGGGGCAGATCTGGTCTGCACCTACGCCCTCAATACACTGGATATGAGAAGGCTCATGGATGACGACAGCCTGTATTATCCTGTTTTTATCAAGGCAGACATCAAGAAGGTCCAAGGGGGTCGCTGATGGAAAAAGAGAGGAGACCGGAGCAGGATGGTGAAATCCTCTGTGAAGGCAAAGCCCGCAAGCTCTGTTCTTCTCTTCTTGATATGTTAAGATTATTTGAGAAGGTTCAACGAAAGTTTCATCCGCTCATGATCCGGAAGCACGGCGAGGCGCTCGCCCGGAAGGCAGCCGGCCTTCAGGGCGCCATGGACGAGTTCTCGCTGAAGGACCCGGAATTGATTCAGCGCTCGGACAGGGAACCGTTTTTTCAGGCAATCCATACAGGCAGCATTCTCTTGAGGTCCGCGGCGCTCGGTATGGAGGCTGTATCGAGATTCAATGCTTCTTTCGATGATTTCCAGGCCGGAATCCTCAATGCCATGCAGGCCGGAAGAAAGATCTGCCGGATCCGGGAACTGCTTTTCGAGTTGCGGCATGAAGTCCGGGAAATAGATGATTTTTTCAAAGGAAGTCCCTTGCAATGCCGGCATTGGAAGCATGAAACACAAGAAGATACCGGGCGGGGAGAGCGGCTCATTCATATGACGGAAGGGCAAGATCCGTTTGCACGCGGTATCCCGTCATTTTTCCTTCCGGAGATGCCGGGAAGAAAGAAGCGGCTTCCCGTTATTGTTGCTCTTCACGGAGGTTTCGGCCATGGGAGGGATTTCGTCTGGACCTGGATTCGGGAGGCGAGGTGCCGGGATTTTTTTCTCCTCGCCCCGACATCTGCAGGTATGACCTGGTCTTTGGAAGACCCTGAAATAGATCTGCTCCCTTTGATCGATCTTCTGAAGAGGCTTGCCGGAGAGTACCCCCTGGATCTGCAGAAAATCCTTCTGACAGGTTTCTCTGACGGTGCAACCTTTGCCTTGGGGTGCTCCTTGCTGCCGGAGACTCCTTTTCATGCCTTCAGCCCCGTATCAGGTGTGCTCCCTCCCGGAGAGCTTACCCTTGCGCGATCCAGAAGGATTTACTGGGTCCACGGCGCCCACGACTGGATGTTCCCGGCGGCTCGCGCACACTCCGGCTGCGAAATCCTGGAGAAGGCAGAGGCAGACATCACTCTCAAGATAATTGATGATCTTGCTCATGCCTACCCCTCTGAAGAAAACGCCGCCATACTTACCTGGTTTGATCCTGTTCTCTTCCCTGGAGGACGGGACAGTCGATATCGTCGTACTCGATATGATCATGGCTTCGGGTATGGACGGTCTTGATACCTATCGTAAGATCCTTTCCGTTTGCACCCGTACCCCTAAGCTGCCGGTGCTGTCTCATGATCGTCTCCAGGCTTGCCGATTACCACACAATAAGGAGGTATTCGGACATGAGAAGGGCGACGCTCATAGTATGTCTTGGGATGCTGGCCTTCATGACAGGCTGTGCTGCCGACCGTGAGATCCGAACCATGGATACCACTGCCTACTGCGGCTGCGGGGAATGCTGCAAATGGGAGCGAGGAAGCTGGAGCCACCTGAAGCTCGATGTCTGGAACAAGTATATAAGCGACGGCAAGAATGATGGAAAACCCTATACCGGCCGGACAGCGAGCGGAACTAAACCCCATATGCCCCAACCCGGCCTGTTCTCCCTGGACAGCGTTGTACATCCCTGGATGATCCCTATACGGACCGTCTTTTTCCCCTGGCTTCTGCTTCCAAGCAGCGGCACTATTGCAGCAGATACGAAATACTACTCCTTCGGAACCAAGATGTATGTCCCCGGATATGGATGGGGAGTAGTTGAAGATCGTGGATCGGCGATAAAGGGGCCGACCAGGATTGACCTCTACTACAATACCCATACACAGGCCTTGATATGGGGCAGGAAAAAAGTAAAAGTCGAGATAGAAAGGTAAGTTTCCAGTATATCTCTTGGGCTGTCATTGGTATTGAAATACCTCTGTAAGCGGGTATCCATTACCCCATGGAGTTGCAGAGAATCCATGTTGAATGCAAGGGGGGCCATCCCCACCATGAGGAGCCCACCTCCTTTATCTTCGAAGGAAAGCGGTACGGAATAAAAGAAATACTGGACAGGTGGTATGAGGGCCGGAACGTACCGGGCAAGGTCGAGCTTGACTACTACAGGGTCCGCACGGATAAGGGCATTTTCATCTTGCGATATAATATGCTGTTCGATGCGTGGGCCATAGTCACCTGATCGGTAATACATCGTTAAAAGACCTTGTGCTTATGCCGGCTTATGTTATAAGTATGATTATTCACCTCTCTTGTGATCTCCTAAGGTGTTCTTTTCCAAGGGCCGGGTCATGGGTAATCCGTTATCCGATTGTCAATGGTGAGAACTTTGGGAAATGGAGGGTCTTAAATATGTTTGAGAAGGCAAAGGGCATGGTCCTTGGAGCTTTTATCGGGGACTCCCTTGCATTGGGATCTCATTGGATTTTCTCGACTGAGAGGATCGCAAGAGAATTCGGAAGGATAGAGGACTTAGTCCAGCCTGCGAACAACTCGTATCACAAAACCAAGGACAAGGGCGAGTTTACCAATTGCGGTGACCAGGCATTCGTTCTCCTGGAATCTGTTGCTGCATGTAGGTGCTTTAATCTTGATGACTTTTCTGAACGCTGGCAGGATCTCTTCAGTAATTACAGAGGATACATGGACCAGTCTACGCGGGGAACGCTCCAGAATTTTGCCCTGGGCAAGGGGCCTCTGGAGTCGGGTTCTTTATCGAATGACTTAAGCGGTGCCGCGAGGATTTCCCCGCTGGTGTACTGTCTCCGGAACGATCTGGATGGCCTTGTCGATGCATCGCGGCTCCAGGCGGCAATGACGCATGGGAATGCGCTGACCATCGAAGCGAGCGAGTTCCTGGCCCGGGTTTGTTTCAATGTGCTCAAAGGGGCTTCCCCGGTTGATGCAATATGGGAGACCAGCGGAGAACGCTTTGCAGATACCCGGATCAGCAACTGGGTGAAGGATGCTTTTTCCTCACGGGGAAAGGAAAGCGTGGATGCAGTAACAGGGTTCGGTCAGAACGGTCATGTTCATGAATCCTTCCCAGGGGTGATTCACCTCATCATGAAGTATGAAAATGATCTTAAGGAGGCCCTGATCCAGGCGGTAACGGCAGGGGGCGACTCTGCATCTCGGGCCTCTGCAGTGGGCATGGTTCTTGGTGCGCATCTGGGGATGGGTGCTATTCCTGCGCAGTGGCTGGAAGGTCTCCGGAAGGTCCGGGAAATAGGGAAGCTGCTTGAAAGAATAGGTTAGCTTACCCGCCGAAGGACATGCCGGATCAATCGCCATTCAAGAGTGCAAGAGGATATATCAGGAAACATCTCATGGATGTACCCGGAAAATATCAAAGACTTCTCGAATGACAAATTCCTGAAAATCCTCTATGATACCCGGTGCTCAGATGCCGGATTAATGGAAAGATCAAAATTATTGAGCAGGAGGAAGGAATGCTGAATGTAAAGAACGAAGAGGGGATAATCACAGCGGAATTCGATCACGGGAAGGTGAATTCCATCACTCGCGAGACCTTGAAGACTCTCAGCGAGGTCGTGAAGACGGCCAATGAGGATGAATCAGTCAGGGGCATCATCCTTACCGGTGCCGGCAGGACGTTCTCCGGAGGGTTCGATCTGCCGATGTTTCTGGGCTTCAAGGATCTTACCGAGATTGTTGATTTCTTCAACGAGGAGGAAGAAATCCTCATAGAGCTCTTTATGTGCAAGAAGCCGGTGGTTTCCGCCATCAACGGTCATGCCATCGCGGGCGGCCTGATCCTTGCCATGGCTTCCGACTATCGCATCGCCAAGAATCATCCCAAGATCAACGTAGGCATGAGCGAGATCAAGCTCGGCCTGCCGTTGTCCCTTGCCCAGTCAGGGGTGATGCGCTTCGGATTCGACAGCGACAAGAAATTCCGCGACATGATGTACTTCGGCAAGATGCTCAACGTGGTTCAGGCTCAAGAGTTCGGGATCATAGACGAGATCGTGGAAGATGCCGACCTCATACCGAGGGCCAAGAAGATCGTCTCCAAGTGGATCGACAACCCGGGCCGGGCGTTCACCAAGCTGAAAGAAGGGCTGAAGAAGCCTGTGGCAGACAGGATGAGGCAGAGAATCGCCCAGGAAGACTGGCAGACCAGCCTGAACTGCTTCTTCAACAAGGATGTAAGGGGCGCGCTCGAATTCGTACTCTCGATGATGTAATGTTTCAGGAAAAAGTAACGATCCGGTGGTAAAGATGCGTACCGCCGGCAAAGGCTCGATTTTTGCCGGCGGTACGCATGCTTGACCGGTTGGTGCTGTTCGGGGCGGATAAATAAAAAATGATCGTTATTACCGACCATATCTCTCTTGATGAAAACGAGCTCCAATGGGACTTTGTTCGTTCATCAGGCCCGGGAGGGCAGAATGTCAACAAGGTCGCCACTGCAGCTCAGCTCCGTTTCGATGTCCTTAAGTCTCCTCACCTGAGCGAAGAGATTAAGAGGAGAATAAGGCAGGCCGCGGGCAGACGCATGACCGCAGACGGGGTTCTCATCATCACGGCAAGGCGCTTCAGGTATCAGGAGAGGAACCGGGAAGACGCCCTGGAACGCTTGGTTGTCCTCATCCGGCAGGCTGCCGTCCCTCCGAAGCGCAGGATTAAGACAAGGCCCTCGCAGTCAGCCAGGGAGGAAAGGATCCGAGAGAAGAAGCTCAAGGGCGACAGGAAACAGAAACGCGGAAAGAAACCCGCAAAGTTCGATGAATGAAATAACCGGATAATAATCCGCGACCCTGGTAAAGACAGTAAATCAGGAAACGATTTTTGACATAATGTGTAGTATGTCTGGTAAAAAAGGCCCCGACCCTTGCCTTCTTATTATCTCCCTGCGAACAGCTGCTGAAAAGTAATTATTTTAAAACTAATATTGCTTCAAGGGGTTGAGAAGGGTAGATTTCCCCAAAGTAAAAGGATATCTTCATAGGTAAGGCCTCTGGTGATAGAGAATAAGGAAAAAAGGTTACATATATGTCCGAGAGAAAGCTCATTGTCCTGGGTACCGCAAGCCAGGTACCTGCGCGTGAGAGGAACCAGAACGGCTATTTCCTCAGATTCGATAATGAAGGATTTCTCTTTGACCCCGGGGAGGGGACGCAGCGCCAGATGATCCTTGCCGGAGTCGCTGTCTCGGGGATCACCAAGATCTTCATCAGCCATTTTCATGGAGATCACTGTCTCGGTCTTGCCGGTATCATCCAGCGCATCTCCCTTGACCGCGTACCCCAGACCATCGAGGTGTACTACCCGGCATCCGGACAGCGGTATTATGAACACTTGAGGGATGCCTGTTCGTACCATAACGAAGCGCGCTTAAGAGCGTGCCCCATTCAGCACGAAGGCATTATTTCCGAGAATGACCGCCTCACAATCACCTCGGTCAGGCTCGATCATGAGATCGAGACATTCGGCTTCCGCATCCAGGAAAAGGATTCATATACCCTTGATCCTGAAATGCTCTGCAAAGTGGGTATCTTCGGAGCCATGGCAGGCGAGCTGAAAAAGAGCGGCCGTGTTCGAGTGAAATCCCAGATAGTAACCGTTGATGATGTGGGGAGTGCTCTTCCCGGGCAGGTGTTTGCTTATGTCATGGACACCAGGATGTGCGATGCCGTCAAAGACCTTGCTTGGGGCGCCGATATGCTTCTCATAGAAGCTACGTTCCTGGATGATCTTAAAGTAAAAGCTCAGGAATTCGGCCACCTCACTGCTGCCCAGGCAGGGATGATCGCCAGAGACAGCAAGGTGAGGCAGCTTGTTTTGAGCCACTATTCCCAGCGGTATACCTCTTCGGATGAATTTGTGGAGGAGGCTTCACGCTTCCATCCTGAGGTCATTGCTGCGCATGACGGAGAGCACATAGATCTGCCCAGGCGGAAGCGGCCTCTGCACATGATATAACAAAAACGCTTGGGTTTTAGTCGACCCCCTCTATTCTAATATTCCATGAGAGCAAGAAGATAGATACTCTTGCCTGCGATTTGTGCCGGCTGAGAGAATAATGAGATTACAAAGAAAGAGTCCGGTGTGACTGGAAAGAGGCTGACGCTAAAAAAAGCGATTCGCGCTGTTTTTTAGGGGCCTTTGACGATGGAAAGAAGGATTGTTCGAACCATTCATGATCTGTGTACCTCTGACCGGGGGGTGAATCTCGATGTCCTGGAAAAGATCATTACCTTGGCCTTTGAAATAGCCAGGGAAGGAAGGGAAGGACGAAGAATAGGAACCATGTTCGTGGTTTCCGATACCGAAAACACCATGAGACGTTCCAAGAGCATGATTCTCGATCCTCTGGCATGCCATCCGGATCGCCTGAAACATATTGATGACTCCAACCTCAGGGAGACCGTGAAGGAGCTTGCCCAACTCGACGGCGCCTTCATTGTTTCCGATTCCGGCATCGTGAAGTCGGCCTGTCGTTACATCGATGCCTCCTCCAAAGGCATCCGCGTTCCTCTTGGCCTCGGGAGCAGGCACGTTGCGGCTGCTTCCATTACAAAACACACGGATGCCATTGCGGTGGTCGTCTCGGAAAGCGGGATCGTACGGGTTTTCGACAATGGTGTGCTCATCGGTGAAATCATCCCGGATGAGTGGATTCTTCATCCCGGCGATATGGTTCAGTGCCCTGAATGAGCTGGAGATCCGGGCTGAAGACCATCGGCAATCATCAAGCCGCCTTATGTTCCGAGATGAGCACGGTAATAACTGCATCCATGACAAGATCACCGTTGCTGTCCGTGACTGATACGAGGAGCTCGATATCTCCGGGCAGTATGCTGACCGGATCCAGAGTGCACCTGCCCGTAAGCGTCCCATGGGCCTTTTTCAGGTAGCGGACCTTCATTCCTCTGGGTATCCACCGCATGTTCGGCGGCATGCTGGGGTGCAGCGCCATACCCATGGTGAGTTCGCACAGGTTGCACATGGCAATGGCATGGACAGAGCCCAGGTGATTGCGCACCGACCTCCGGTCTTTCATGACAATGGTGCACTCTCCGGGCTTGAGCTCGGTTATGAGAGGTCGGATGGTCGAGAAATAGGGGATCTTCAAGCTTACCGCTTTGGAGGCAATATGCCTGCCGAAAGGAATGCGTGCAAGCTTCTGGAAAGCGGTGTGCATGCTATTCATATATGTCCTCCTTGGAAAACTGTATGATCACGGAATCAAAGAACCGGTGAATCACATCTATCTCTTCTTCTGAAAATCCCTGCGTTATGGCCCCATTGAGTTTCTCCAGAAGGGGGAATGCCTTGGCTGCCAGATCTTTCGCCTTATCCGTGAGAAAGGTCCGGGAAGCCCTCCCATCCCTGCTGCATCCTTTTCTTTCGATGAGTCCTGCCCGTTCCATCCTGGCCATAAGGCCGGTAATTGCAGGTTTATTCAGGTGAAGGCCCCGGGCAATGTCTTTCTGAAGGCAGCCATCATTTTTGAGAAGATAAAATATTGCGCCGAGCTGGATCGGAGTGATCCCGAGCTCTGCCATACATCCCTGCTCCATCTTGGTATACAGCAAATGCTGGGAGCGGTTATATTTAAAGAAAAGCCGTTTATCCGTCATATAAAACTCCTGATAAATAATTCATATGGAAACTAAATAGTTCATATACAAACTAAAATCAACCATTTTCCCCATCTCCCTCAATGTCAAAAGTGAAACTGAACGATACTATTGAGGAATGAATCGCGGGCGGCGATTACGAGGGCAAGGGGCCAAGGGGGGTGTGATCTTCATCCTCCGGTTCTTCACGGAGGCGCCTTTTCCTGATGGTCAACCTGATATAAATCCAGAAGGTGAGAAGTGCCGCCATGACAAAAATAATCGTATAGAGATTGACGGCAAAATACGACAGGACAGCCATCATGCCTTGCTGGTCTTCCTGCCATCTCTTCTCCAGTTCAGGATAGGAAATCATCAGCGACAGCAGAATGGCATCCCGGTAACCTGCGCCCTTCCTCATTGTTTCAAGGATGTTGAGAATGCCGTTCTTGCCGTAGTTGTCGATGATGAACTCCACTATGGATCTGCTCTGCTCATACGCAAGAGCCAGACCCTGCTCGTCCCGGGGGAAAGAGTACGCGAGGCTTTCGAGGGCCGGCAGGCGGCCTGTAAAAGCTGCCTGGGTGAGCATGGATGGCCTCCCGGTAGTGATTATTTCCGGGATCCCTTCGCTTATCCACTGGGCAACCCCTTCATCAAGCCACTTGGGCAGGTCTGTTTTCTCCATGCGCCGGTGAAGGAGCAGATGACAAAGCTCATGCTTGAGTGTCACTTCCAGGGTAAAGGGGTCCTCATTCATCCTGGTGAAGTCGACAACGATGAGTTCTTTCTGCGGGATCGCATAGGCTACAAACGAACGGTGGCCCGACATCTGCTGGAAGATCCCCCTTTGGCCTATGAGAACGACGACTGGCTTGAAATCGATGTCCCAGAGGAAGGTCGCTTCAAGCTCTGCCTTGAGCGCGGAATAGAGGGTGATGACCTCCCTGGCTGCAGGAACAAGAGTCTTTTCGCACAGGACGGTCACCTCATGACTCTCGATCCGTGACAGCTGCTGAGCATGCACAGCTTGTGCAGAGAAAAAGATAATAAAAATAAAGCATAAAAAGGGTCTGATCCACCTAGACATGATCATCCAATTCCCTGATCAGTTCATCATCATGAGTCATATTTCAATAATACACCAGGCCTGTGATGATGGATAGGTGAAGAAGAGATTAATGGGAGCAAATACCTTGCTTGACAGCAAGGGAGAGTTGGCTGACAATGTAACGATTGTTCTATTTTAGATGAGAGGGGGTTTGGCAGTATATGCTGACAAAGGAAGAGATCAGAGACCGGGCGGTCTTGCTCGGATTCGAGGATGTCGGGTTTACCACTGCTGAGGCTTTTGATTCCCAGCGTGAATTTCTTACGGCCCGGCAGGAAGAATACGGCTGGACAAAGAAAATAGGACTGGATCTGCCGGCAGGAACAGACCCGCATACCTTTCTCCCGGGGGCAAAGTCCATCATCGTTCTCATTGACTCCTATTTCCGGGAATCCTTCCCCAGATCCCTTGAGGGTACGTTCGGAAGATGCTACCTGGATGACGACCGTGTTACCAAAGACGGGATGAGCATGCGCATCAAGGCTTTCCGGACATTCCTGCGTGAGCACGGGATAGAGTCCAAGGTGCCGTTCGATCTTCCCCACAGGGCTGCAGCCACACGGGCAGGGCTCGGAACCCTTGGAAAGAACTGCCTCTTCTACTCGCGGAAATTCCGGGGAAGCTCATGGGTCATACCCATGGCGGTCGTCGTGGACCAGGAGTTCACCCCTGACAAGTCCACGGCAGAATATGACTGCCCTGACTGGTGCCGCAATGCCTGCATCGCTGCATGCCCGACCCGTGCACTGAAGGGAAACGGTACCATCGACCCCCGCAGATGCATCTCGTATCTTACCTATTTTGGAAAAGAGATCACGCCCCTTGAATTACGGGAACCAATGGGGATGTACGTATACGGCTGCGACCGCTGCCAGAACGTCTGCCCGAGAAATGCTGCCTGGCTTGGCCAGGGGTTGCAGGAAAATCGTACGCGTGGCTGCAAAGGCGGAACACTTCGATCTAACAATACTCTTGAATATGGACAGGGAATATTTTGAGAAAAATGTCCGGCCGCATATGTTCTACATGGGACCGGACATGCTCTGGAAATGGAAGATGAATGCTGCCAGGGCCATGGGAAACAGTCGTGATGAACGGTATACACCGGACCTTGTGAAGGCGTATTCGGTCAGTGAGGACGAGCGGGTGCGCTCCATGGCTGCATGGGCGCTGGGAAGGATCGGCGGCGGCAAGGCCGGAAAAGCCCTGAGAGGCTTTTATCCGCAGTCTTCAGGCATGGTCAGGAAGGAAGTCGAACAGGCTTTGATCATGTGCCCGGAGACGATATAAACTGCACGTGATATCATCGGGCAGGGGAGGGAACGCGTGATGAAAACAAATAATCCGACCGGGGATCAATTCAGGGAACTGAAAAGGAGTGAAAAGCAAGGTACTTTCGTCATGGTCAACCTCTTGAAATTCAACCCGAAAGGCAAAGAAGAAGGCGAAACGGGCAAGCAATCCTATGAACGGTATGCGAATGCCCTCGGCACTCTACTGAAGAAGGCAGGCGGACGTCTGATCTGGCTGGGAAGCGTTGACCAGGTCTTCATCGGATATGAAGACGACGCCTTCGATCACGTGATGCTCGTGGAATACCCTTCCCGGAAGGCGTTTCTGGACATGGTTGCTTCTCCCGAATACATGGAAGCCAATCAGGACCGTGAAGCAGGCCTCGACCGTACGGTACTCCTCGCGGCTGACCCGATATTCAGCAGGATGGAAAAACCCGGGAGCTGATCCCCGGAAAGATCATAAGGGAAGAGCGTGTTAATCTAAAGAGTTAATACCTCGCGGCTCGCTTAAGGGACAATTTATTTTCCCCTTATGAGATCTCTTCGTCGCTTAAGTAACAGGCAGGGTCAACTCCCCACGGATCGCCGGTGGCAGCCTCGGCGCGGGCGCGGAAATTGCCTCCGCACACCGTAAGCCACCTGCATCTCCGGCATCTTCCGGTTACGTAGTCTTTCTTGTTCTTGAGCTTCATGAGCAGCTCATTGGATGTGTCTTCCCAGATTTCTGAAAAGCGGCGGTCCTTCACGCTGCCGAGTACCTTGTGGCGCCAGAACTGATCGGGATATACCTCGCCGTCCCAGTTTATGCAGCCGATGCCCAGTCCCGAAGAGTTGCCGCCGTTCATCTTGAGAAGTTCGAGCACTTCTCCGGCGCGGGGATCGCCCTGGGACTTCAGGCGCAGGTATACATAGGGGCCGTCCGCATGGTTGTCCACGGTGAGCACCTCTACGTTCCGGCCTGCAGCGATCATCTCTTTTGTCCTGTCCATGATGAGGTCAAGGGTCTGCCTGGTCTGCTCATGGGTAAGGTCTTCTTCCATGAGCTCTTTTGCCCTGCCCGTGTATACCAGGTGATAAAAACAGATGCGGGGAATCCCTTCGGACTTCATGAGGTCGAGGATCTTCGGGATCTCTCCCATGTTCCGCTTGTTCATGGTGAAGCGAAGCCCTACCTTGATACCCTGGTGCATAGCGTGATAGATGCCCTTCATGGCATCATTGAAAGCCCCCGAAACGCCCCGGAAGATGTCGTTGACCTCTTCCATGCCGTCCAGACTCACCCCGATATAGGAAAGGCCGTAGTCCGAGAGTTCCATGGCGAGATCCTGGGTGATGAGAGTCCCGTTCGTGGAGATCACGGCGCGCATCTTTGACTTGACCGCCTTCTTGATCAGATCGGGAAGGTCCTTCCTCAGCAGCGGCTCGCCGCCTGAGAAGAGGATGACAGGGGAACCGTAATCTTTGAGGTCTTCGATGAGCTCAAGCCCCTGCCTTGTGGAGAGCTCATTACGCGACTGCAGTTTTCCTGCCGATGCATAGCAGTGCACGCACTTGAGGTTGCAGGCAGACGTTGCATTCCAGACCACGACCGGCTTCTTGTCGGACGAGAATTGGAGGAGGTGGGAGGGAAGATCCTTGGAGAGCCTGCCGTACCTCAGCGGGTCGGAAGCCTCCACGGTTCCGCAGTAGAGTTTCGAGATGCCGATCATGACGGATCTCCTTTCATTGCTTCGATAATCCCGGCATCGGTGTATTCCGCGGCCGTAATGTGGGCAGGAAAGCCTGCCTTTTCCATTGCCGAGGCGGTCACCGGGCCGATGGCAACGAGTTTTTTATCCTTCAGGGGTCCCGGGTCGTCTTCCAGGAGCATCAGGGCATGCCTGAACCCCGACGGGCTGGTGAAGACGGCGGTATCCGCTTCTGCAAGGGCAGCGAGGAAATCCTGCCTGTTTGCATCCTTTGGGAGCGTGGTTTCGTAGACAAAGATTTCCTCTACCACCGCCCCTTTTTCCTTCAGGGCGTCCACCAGGTACGTCCTCGCGCCTTTGGCCCTGGGCAGGCATACCTTTTTTTCTGAGAGATCCTTTCCGCGCAGCATCTCTATGATCCCTTCGGCACGGTATTCTTCTGCCATGCCGTCCGCGATGATTCCGTAGCTGCGCAGAGCCTCCCTTGTCTTGGGGCCGATGCAGTAGATCTCCTTGCCCGAGAATGCCCGGACATCAAGATCTGCTGCAAAAAGTTTATCCAGAAACAAAGGCACTGCATTCTGGGAGGTGAAGATGAAGAGGTCAAAGGCTGCAACATCCGGCAGATCGAATGGGAGCGGGGATATTTCTATCAAAGGATAGAGCACGACCTTTGCCCCGTTTTCCGTAAACAAAGGAGCGCTCTCGATCGCCAGGTGGGAAGGCCTGGTTATCAGCACGGATTTTCCCTGCAGGGGCTTCACAGCCTCCACGTAGAGATCCTTGCTCAAGGCGGCGACTGCTCCCACCACGACGATGCAGGGAGAGCCGATTCCGTATTTTTCCGCTTCGGCCCCCACATCCGCGAGGGTTGAGACAATATGGCGCTGCATGGGTGTGGTGGCATTCTGTATAAGGGCGCAGGGCATGTCCGGCCTCATCCCTTCACCCATGAGCTTATCCGCGATCCGACCGATCCGCGAAGCACCCATGAGAAACACCAGAGTCCCGCTGTCTCTGGCCAGCAGAGACCAGTCGAGAAAGCCGGAGCTCTTGTCCGGGTCTTCGTGTGCCGTGATGAATTTGACCGAAGACGCTATCCCACGGTGGGTCGGCGGGATGCCCGCGCTGATCGGCCCGGCTATGGCCGAGGTGATCCCGGGGATGATCTCGAAGGGGATGTTGTTTTCATGTAAGAAAAGGGCCTCTTCCCCGCCCCGTCCGAAGATGCACGGATCTCCGCCCTTGAGGCGTGCTATGGTAAGACCCTGCCCGGCAAGGCTGAGCAGGAGATCATTGATCTGAGGCTGCTTCATGTAGTCCCGCCCGGCCCTCTTGCCCACATATATCTTTTGCGCCCCGGGCTTTGCCAGGCTCAGGATCTCCGGCGGAATGAGATCGTCATAGACGACTGCATCGCATAGGGGGATGATCCGCGATCCTTTGAGCGTGATGAGCCCCGGGTCGCCCGGTCCTGTGCCGATGAGGTATACCTTCATGAGAGACCTTCTTCCGGATGAACCCTGGCTTTCAAGCCGAGTCCCAGGCGGGATCCGACGGAGGCATCGACTCCTTCCATATGCATCTTTTCAATCGATGATTCATCGGGGTAGCCGAGTATGCCGGTGATGAATATGAGGTCGTCGTGGAACGTCGCATGAGCCCCTGCCGGAAGGCTGCAGTCCTGGCCCAGGGCGGCAAGGAACGAACGCTCGGTCTCGGCGCACACCCGCGTGGGGATGTGGTCAAGCTTCTTCAATATGGTATTGAGCCGGGCATCAGAACCCCTGCTCTCTATGGCGATGATGCCCTGGCCGGGAGAAGGAAGCATGTCTTCGATATCGAGGGCCGTTCCCTCTGCAAGGCCGAGCCTTTTTACCCCGGCAGCTGCAAGGATCACTGCATCGACGCCGTGGCCGATCTTTCCGAGGCGGGTCGGTACATTCCCCCGTATGTCCGTTATTTCCAGGTCCGGCCGCAGGATTTTGAGCTGGCATCGCCTGCGCATGCTCGAAGTGCCGACCCTCGAACCCGAAGGCAGCGTTTTCAGGGTAAAGCCGTTTTTCGAAAAGAGCATGTCCCTGGGATCTTCCCGTTTCAGGTATGCGCTGACGCTAAGCCCTTCGGGCAGCACGGCCTGCATGTCCTTGAGGCTGTGCACGGCGCAGTCTATCTCTTCAGCGATAAGGACCCGCTCGATCTCCTTGACGAAGACCCCCTTGCCGCCGATAGCATCGAGCGGCGCTTCCGAGAGGATGTCTCCGGTCGTCTTCACGACGCATACGTCCGTCTTGATTTCAGGGGCAACGAGCGATAAGGCCTCCCGAACCATTTCAGTCTGACGGAGAGCGAGCCTGCTACCCCTTGTGCCGATCCTGATAATTCGCATCGAGCTGGAAAATCCTCCGTGTATGTTCTATATTGGCGAGTGACGGGTGCTCCTTCAGGAAGCTCACCACCCGGTGGACAAGCCGCTTCAGGGATGTCCGCAGTTTCTGTTCCAGCATGGCTGCGTCCTCACTCTCGAGGCCGCTTTGCCGGATCTCATCATCGACGTACGCATCCATGAGGCTGAACAGGTCTCTGATCGTGTCCTGTGCATTGAGTGAGTGGACCCATTTTTCGAAAAGCTCGACCTCGGCGGCGATGATCGAGAGTGCCTTGTCCGCCTGCTGTTGACGGTTGGTAAGGTGCCTGTCCACAATGGTTTTGAGCGCATCGATGTCATAAAGATAACAATTATAGCATTTCCCTACCGCGGGGTCCACATCTCTCGGTACCGCGATGTCGATGATGATGAGCGGGCTGTTGCGACGCTGCTTCATGACCACGTCCATCATGGGCTTGCTGATGATCGGAACGGGAGAGCCTGTGGAGGTGATCACGATATCGCAGCGGCCAAGCTCCTCCTGGAGTGCTTCGAACGGCCTGGGGGTACCTTCCAGTTCCTGAGCCAGCCGGCATGCGGTGCTGTGGGTCCTGTTCATGATGAGCAGGTTCCTGGCGCCCCGTTCCTTGAGACGCTGTGCTGCAATGCTTGCCATGTCGCCTGCACCGATGACCAGGACCGTGCTGTCCAGGATGTCGCCGAAGATATGGCAGGCAAGCTCCACTGCTTCCGATGCAACAGAGACCGGATACTTGCCGATATCCGTCTCGGTGCGCACCCGTTTGGCAGTGCGGAAGGCGCGGTGAAGGGCCTTGTTGAGGAAAATCGAGGTTGTTTTCGCTTCGAGGGCCTCGCGGTATGCCTCTTTGACCTGGCCCAGGATCTGCGTCTCTCCGATGACCAGGGAATCGAGCCCGGAAGAAACCTTGAAAAGATGCAGTAAGGCCTCTTTGCCCCGGAGCATTTCAGTAACTCCTTTCAGCGTTTCCTCTTCTATGCCGGAAAGGGCGCTCATGCGCCGGAGGAGTACCTGTTCCTCGATATCCGTCCAATAGAGCTCGGTCCGGTTGCATGTCGAGAGTGCATAGATCTCCGTATCCTTCTGCATGAGGTCGAGGAGGTTGCGAGGAGAGAGTTGCATCTTTTCCCTTATCGCGACAGGGGCATTACGGTAATTGATGCTGAGGCAGTTGATGCGGTTCATGTCGTAAGCCTTATGCCGTGTACCTCAGGGAACATCAGGTTCAGGATAACGAACAGGAGGACCATGAGGATGAATCCCGCTATCGTGATGATCGCCGTCCTTCTGCCTGCCCATCCGATGGCGAACCGCTGGTGGATGCTGAATGCGAAGACGAACCACGTTGCTGCGCCGGCCGAGGCCTTGGCGGCTAAATGGGCGAAATCAACTCCCAGGCTCGACGCCCAGAGAGCGCCGAACATCATCCCGGCGGTTATGGCTACGAACCCGGTGCTCAAACACACGGTGAGGATCTTATCCAGCATTCTCAAGGGAGGCAAGCTCGAGACTGCTGTATGGATCTTTCCCTTCCGGATGACGGAATCATGGACCAGGTAGACCACGGATACGACAAATGCCACGGCAAACAATGCCTCTCCGCTGATGACGGTCAGGGTATGCAGGGGATACCAGATCCGGGAAAATGCAAAAGAGGTTCCATGTCCTGTCTGGAGAGAAGGCGCAATCAGGCTTAAACAGAAGCTTGCGACAGGCACGAAGAAGGCGCCCAGAACAGCGGTGGATCGTTTATACACAAAGAAGATGAAGACCAGTGAAGAGAGGAAGATCATCATATTTGCCGCCTGGGCAGGAGAGAGAATGGGAAGCTGCCCGGCCTGCCCGGCCAGCATGATGAGCAGGAAGAAGTGCAGAGCCACGCTGATCCCGAACAGGATACGGGAAATGATCACCACGAGCGGCCTCCTCCAGAAGAGATATCCGATGAACCCGATGCTCGAAAGGATATAGGACAGAACCACGGCAGACGCGGTCATGGTATGAGCTCCGAAAGGTCGATATGTTCTCCGAGGGCGTCATAGAGGATCTCCTCGGCGAGGTGCCTGTCCTGCTCCCGGATCGCATCGATGAGCTCGGAGTTGATCAGTACGTCGAATATCATTTTGTGACTTTGAAAGCCTCCCTCTCCGGAGAGTACCAGCGATCTGATTTTCCCCATGACGAGCGCCAGCGTTGCATATTCTTGCCCCAGGAACTTGTCGAGCTCGACCCTCAATTTTTTTGAAAGGGTAGGAGAAACCCCTCCGGTGGAGACGGCGATCCTGATGGGGCCCTTCTCTACGACAGAGGGGACGATGAAGCTGCACAGTTCCGGCTTGTCCACGACGTTGCAGAAGATGTTCCTTAAACGGGCGTCCCGGCTCACCGCAATGTTCGTTGTCTCATCGTCGGTTGCTGCGATGACGAGGCAGGCTCCCTCCAGGTCCTCGGGTATGTAGTCTCTGCGAAGTATCTCTACTTCGCTGTCTTGAGAGATCCCGCTCATGATGTCAGGTGCGATCACCTTGACGTGGGCGCCGGTCTTGCGCAGTCCCTCGACTTTCCTGCAGGCGACGAGACCTCCTCCGACTACTGTCACGGTCCTGCCCCGTAAGTCGATGAAAATAGGATAGTAAAAATTGTTTTCAAAAGTATGCTCGTTCATAGGGAGCCCCGATTTTTTATCCTGCACCCTTTTTCAGCCAGTCCCTGATGATGCGGACAGTCCTTGGATCCTTTCTCAGGTGATGGGTTGCGCCCTCCACCATGGTGATCTTCTTGGGATGACACGCAGCGGCAAAGAGCTTGCGGGCGTGCCCTGGCGGAACCGTCTCGTCCTTGTCCCCATGCACGATGCCCACCGGGCGGGGCGAGACAAAGGGAAGCCATCCGGCCGGCTCGAGGGCAAGGAAATCCTGATGCCAGGCCTTGAGATCGGGGGGAAAATGCTCATCCCTGATAATCCCGATCTTCCGGAAGTGCTGCCTCAAGAGCCCGGGGTCATCTGGGAGGATATCGCGGAAATCAGCAGGCGTAGCCATGAGCAGCAGGCTCTTGAAATGCTTTTCCCTGGAAGCGAATTTTGCAGCAATGGCCCCTCCGGCGGAGAAAGCCACGCAGTGTACGGCAGCAGGATCAATGCCCGGCGTGTCAATGACTTTGTCCGCAACTGCGGCAAGATCGTCATACCAGCCCCGCATATCTATGCTGCCTTCGGAGAACCCGCACCCGCGGAAATTGAAGGTAACGCAGCAATACCCGTCCAGGGCAAGCTCTTCCACCATGTCCAGATAACCCCTGTCGCTCGGGTCGGGACTCCCTCCCGGGATACCATGACAGAATAAGACAACAGGGCGAAGACCCCGGAAGGAGTCCTCAGGGCAGAACAGCCATGCCCTGATTTTTATTTGCTGCAGGGTTAGCTGAAACTCTCTGGATTTCATCTTCAAGCAAGTAATATCTCCTGTATACGAAAGCCCATGACTTGAGCTCATGTTCATCGAGGATCATTTCATCGTTCTCGGGAAAAGTCCGTGCCGGGACGCGATTACTCGATGCAAGCAGACGTATCGTCTGTTCCGGAATCTGGAGGAGAAGGGCCGCCTTCTCGATGGAGGTTTTCTTGTGCTTCGTGTACCCGACCTTTTTGAAAACGAACGTCTGGAGGATGCTCTTCTGTGTTCCTTCCCTGTCGAGGGAAAAGGCGCGGTCAAGGATATCGGTGTACTCCTGATCCATCTGATACCTGATGTTTGCCAACTCCACCAGGGCCCGGATGTCATCGGGATATTCCTTGAGCATCATTTCGAGGAAACGCTGGGCCTCCTCCATATTGTTCAGGAAAAAGTTGATTTCCGCAAGATAGAGATAGGTATCCTTTTCCTTGTCGCCGGAGTCAAGGGCCTTGGAGAACATCTCGAGTGCAAGGTCGAGGTGGCCGAGTTCCCGGTGGCAGATGCCGATGAGCTTATAAATCAGCGGGGATGTGGAGCAAAGGATATTCGCCTTTTCCAGATCGTCCGCAGCGATGGTGTAGTATCCCTGTTCCATCTTGTCCCGGGCCCGGTTCATGAAAGTCTTGAAACGCTCATCGAACCCCATGGACGGAGAGGCTTTTTCCCGCTTCCTTGAAATGAAATCCCGAGGAGCACAGGTCGATGTATTCCCGGTTCTCGTTGAGAGGCTCGGGCGACTGGAGCACTTCTATCACCCGCTGGCAGAGATTTTTGATGGGGAGCATGCTGTTGATCTTGTTTGCAACATTGAATCCCACGGCGCATACCTCGTTGCTTTCCATCTCGGAGAGATGCCGTGCCTCGTTCATGAATTCCTTGAAGAACTGGTTCGTCATCTCCTTTGAGTTGAATATCGGCAGTACCATTGCGGATTTGTATTGCCCTGCAGGGCAGCTGTATTCATAGCTGAGCCAGAACTCTCCATACTCGCTGTCGATGCGTTCCACTTCTACGGAGATCAGTTCGATGAGCCCTCTCGGTTGTTCCAATTTACCGCGCATAGTAACGATCTATTCTGTGGGCAGGGAAAAGTCAACAGCAGGAAGCGATCCGCCCTCCAAATACGTCTGGAAACGTGTTTGGAATTGTGATAGCTCGAGCTACGGAGGTGAGACAATGAAGAGATTATCCGGATTGGGTGGGGGATTGATTCTTCTGCTGTTCCTCTTATTCCCCCAGGTTTCTCATTGCGCACCCGAGGCGTTTATCCAGAATACCGCATACGATGCGGGAGAAGTCCCTCAGGGAAAAGAAATATCCAATGTGTTCCACCTGAAGAATTCGGTGATGAGCCCCTTACCTTCAAAGTGAGGCCGTGTTGAGGTGTCGAGATATCTGCCCCGGGCGGGCAGACCGTTGCACCCGGCGAAGCGAGGAAGATCATCGTGAAGATGTCCACCTATGCATACACGGCAGACCTCTTTAAAGAGATAAAGATCGAAACAAACGATCCGAAGGAGGATCTAATCGTCCTTACCATGAAGGCCCGGTCTTCGAGACACTGAAAGTATCTCCCAGGCTGATGAATTTCGGTAGATCCTCCAGGGCCAGACAGCGAAAGCCGCGAGTAATCGTAGAAAACGTGAGCAAGAAACCCTTAAAAATAACCAAGATCGAGGCAACGCCGCCTGAGCTCTTCGCTGTGCCGCTGATCCTTTTACCTGAAGCCGGGACAGTCCAGGAAAATCACGATATCAAGTTTTCTCCTGGGCAATCGGATGGGTTTTGTCGGCGGGAATGTGAATCTGGAAACGGATCTTTCCTATCTCCCGAAAAAAACCATCCATGTTCGTGCCGAGGTAAGGGCAAAATAAGAAATATATCGTGAAAGTGAGCCGCCTCCGTGTGGCCCTAAAGGATGAAGAAAAGCGCGTTCAGAGAATATCGCCGCTGTCGGAGGGCTTACCGGCATCAGCCGTATCCTGGGTTTTGTCCGGGACATGGTCATGGCCTGGATCCTGGGCGCCGGCATCCTGTAGCGGATGCGTTTATCGTTGCCTTCAGGATTCCCAATCTCCTGCGCAGGTTCATGGCGGAAGGCGCCATCAGCGTTGCCTTTATCCCGGTCTTTACGGAAGTCAAGGGAAAAGGACGGCATCTGGAAAAGGCCTTCGAGCTCACCCGGGATATCTTCACCTTCATGTTCTATGCCCTGATCGCCGTGGTCATTATCGGCGAGATCCTCTCTCCGGCCATGGTGGCCGCCATGGCGCCGGGTTTTCTGAAAGACAGGATAGCCTTTGATATCGCGGTTCATCTCACCCGCATCATGTTCCCCTTCATCCTGCTGATCGGGATCGCGGCACTCCTCATGGGGGTCCTCAATTCACTGGGGCATTTCACCGCGCCTGCAGGCTGCGCCCGATTCTCCTCAATATCTTCATGATCGGCGTTCCCGTGTAGGCTATGTCGCTGTTCCCCGGTTTTCAGACAGCCGGAGGATGCCTTTGCCTGGGGCGTGATCCTGGGGGGTATCGCCCAGATCCTCCTGCAGATGATCCCCTATCAAGATCATGAAGGTCCCTCTGCGGTTTACGGCAGACTTCTACCATCCCCGGCTCAAGCAGGTCCTGAAGCTCATGGGCGTTGCCGCTATCGGCGCCTCGGTCTACCAGCTGAATGTGTTCATCGGGACCCTGCTCGCATCGCTCCTTACCACCGGAAGCGTTTCGTATCTCTACTACTGCGAGCCGCATCCTGGAGCTTCCCTTGGGACTGTTCGCCTTTTCCGTGAGCAATGTGATGCTTCCGGCCATGAGCACCGCATATGCACGATCGGATCATGAAAGGCTGTCAGCGCTCACCGGGGATTCCATGATCGCGGTGCTGATCTTCACCATCCCTGCCACCATCGGGATGCTGGTCCTTGCAGAGCCGATCTTCGCAGTCCTCTTCATGCGAGGGGCTTTTGGGATGGAGATGTTCTGGCCACGGCCTTTGCCCTCCAGATGTATGCCGTGGGTCTGATGCGCTGTGGGCTGTTCGAGGATACTCACCCAGACCCTGTATGCCATGCAGCAGCCCAAGGCGGTGGTGAAGACGGCCTGGATCAGCCTTGTCATCAATGCGCTCTTCAGCGTAGCCCTCATGCCGTTCATGGGGCATTCGGCGGCATCGCACTGGCAAGCAGCATCTCGGTGGCGGTTCAGATGATCATCATGTACCGGATCATTCCCGGGAGGGGATTCGCTGCCCCGGGAGATCTGGGTCAAGATAGTGCAAATGCTCGGTGCTTCCCTGGTCATGGGTGCCGGCCTTCTGCTGTTTTCTGCATATGAAGTTCTGGGCGGGCGGATTGTCAGTCTGAGCGTTTCCATGCTGTTCAGCTCCATCGCCACTCGGCGGCGGCATTATATTTCGGCCATGCTCTGGATTATGGGTATGAGGTTTTCTCTCCGGTGATCAAGCGCTGGAAATTGACTCAAAATGAGGCATGATTCATGCGAGTAAATTTCTTTGAATATGCCCAGAAACAGTATGTAATTTCTTTCTTATAAAGAGTAACAAAAGTTCTTTTTTTCCTAAAAATGCCCATGATAATATTCAGGATATGATTTTATAACGTCTATGTAATAGTATTGCATTTCATAGGTGATTGTCTATGGCACCATGTTTGCACACTTTGGAGTACAAGACTACAGTGGTGAGGATAGTGATGAGGCTTACTCGCAGAGAGATTCTTGAACAGCTTGAAAGGCTTGGGATTCGAGGGCTCTCCGGTCTGAAGAGGGCATGCAGGGAATACGAAGCCTATTGGAATGGCATGCAATATAAAAGGGTGATCTGACCTCATCTGTTGAAGATTCTACAACGGAGGTGCTCGAGTAGCATCATGTGCATTGATAGATTGACTAATTGTGTTATTGATCAGACCCTGGAGCTTACCCCTGACTTCATTAAGCAGAATGCTCGGGTCTATCCCGCTACTCTTCCAGGTATCCCTGCTCTCGGAGGTGGATGTCCGCGTAGAGAAGTTATCCGATCTTTTTCTCAATTTCGTAGAGCACATTACGTCCTTCGACATGGCCCTCGTATATGTCTGGTCACCGCAGGATGCATGGTTCTGCAGAGGATTGCAGGGGAGATACCCGAGAAGATAGAGAAGGGCAATGTCTTCACTTCCGTTATCAGGGACAAGGCAAAGCCGATCCTGATCACGGATGTAAGCGAGACAGGGCTCGAGAACAATGAGCTGCCGATCATGTTCCATTCCATGATCGCGTTGCCGATATACAGGGATACCAAGATTATCGGGTGTCTCGAACTCTACCGGAAGACGGGGCAATGCTTCGATATCAACGATATCATTCTGATAAAGCATCTGCTCCTCGGCTCCGAAAATATCCTCCAGAAGGTTATCAGCCCGGCACCGGATTATGATGAAGCTCTGGATCTGCGTATGGATATTCCCCAGAGGCATGTAATCCTGGATGTCCTTCACCAGTATGAGGAGCTTTCCAAGCGCCTGTCGTTTCCCACAAGCGTTGCAATCATTGAAATAGGGGACAGGGACAAGTTCGGGCTCTATCAGCATATCCCCGAAGGCGTGAGGACACTAAAGACATTGGCGAAAAGAATACAGGACGGCCTCAGGCGCTATGACAAGGTGATCCGCTATGAGGAGTTGAGTTTTTTCGTGATCCTCCCCGGCTGCTCCCCTCAGGATGCGATAACAGCCCTGCACAATGCAACATTGAATCTCGGCGCAGACCTTGCAAATAACATGACCATAGGGATAGCGACCTTGCCGGATGAAGCCCAGGATGCGAAAGGGCTCATCAACATCGCGCATCAGGCCCTGTCACATGCAAAGAAAAAAGGCATCCACATGGCGCGGTATTCCCAGACAGGGGCTTTGAAGCAGACCAATCTCTCTCTGGAACTGAGAATGAAAAAGATCCTCTGCTCCGGACCTCATATCGAAACCCTCAACGAGCTGCTGGATCTGCTTCGGATCCAGTGCCAGGCAGATGATATTTCCATTCGGTACGAACCGCCCGGAGCCCTGGTGAGCTGGCAGGGAAACGATCTCGGCTATCTCGTTCATGAAGGCCTTTCCGACGACATTTATGAATGGGTTATCACCTATATCACGCCTGCATGGGCAGTTGCCTTGGGCTTTGATCCGGATATCCGCAACTGGTACCTGGGCATTCTCACGACGACATCGATCTTGAGCGATCTCAGAGCAGGGTATCCCATGGGCTATTCCATCAAGGTCGCCGACCAGATGTTTACCCTGGCAAAGGAAATGGGCAAGGGGGAGACCCAGGCGGCACAGTGGGCAAATTCGGCCCTGGCTGCAAATATCGGCTATCTGGGGATTCCGTCATCCATCTTCACCAAGGGTGAAATCACACCCTTTGACCAGAACAAAATCAATTCCCACACCTTCATAGGGACAAGGATGCTCAAGGATGTCAAGGTACTCGATCTTAACGAAGAGATCCTCATGTATCACCATGAAAACGTCGACGGGAGCGGATATCCCAGGGGGCTCAAAGGTGATGATATCCCCATCAGTGCAAGGGCGATGCGGGTCGTCGATACCTTCAACGCCATAACGACCCCGAGGCTGTACCGTTTTCAGCTGAGCCACGAGCAGGCATTGAGAGAGTTGTGTTCCATGGCCGGAAAATCACTGGATCCTGATGTAACGTCTCTGTTCGTTGATATTATCGGTTTTTAATCCATCTGGGGTGGGTGATACCGTACTTCTTGATCTTATAGTGGATTACCCGTTTGCTGATCCCTAAGGTATCTGCAGCGTCCTTCTGTATCCAATCGTTCTTTCTCAGGGCATCGAGGATACTCTCTTTTTCAGTTCACGGCTAGCGATGAGAGACGCATGTATTCTCTTCGTGCCGGTTTCCGCCCTGGGCTCCTGTATGGATGGAAATATCCTGCATGTCGGATGATGTTCCCTTCGGTCAGAAGGACTGCGCGTTCGATGCAGTTGCGGATTTCGCGGACGTTTCCAGGCCAGTCATAATCGATCAGACATTCAAGGGCATAGGGGTCGATATCCATATCCGGTTTTTTGAATTCGATAGAATATTTCCTTATGAAATAGCGGACAAGGGGCTCTATATCTTCCTTTCGCTGCCGGATAGGTGGGATATCGATGTTGACCACGTTGATCCGGTAATAAAGGTCTTCTCGGAATTTACCCTGCTGAACCAGGGTGTGAATATCCTGATTGGTAGCAGCGACGACCCGTACATCAACCTTGATGGTCTTCTCTCCCCCGACTCTTTCGAACTCGCGTTCTTCAAGGACCCGCAATATTTTCGACTGGAGGGCGATATCCATGTCCCCGATCTCATCGAGGAAGATAGTGCCCATGTTGGCCTGCTCAAACCTGCCGGTTCTCGTTTTTATTGCCCCGGTAAAGGCCCCTTTTCATGTCCGAAAAGCTCGCTTTCCAGGATGTTATGGGGCAACGCGGCGCAGTTGACCTGAACAAAATTATTATTGCCCCGGTTGGAGTTGTGATGGATCGCCCCGGCTACGAGTCCTTTGCCTACACCGGTCTCACCGGTTATGAGCACGGTGGAGTCAGCCTTTGCCACTTTCTCCACCATCTTGAGCACCTTTCTCAGCGAAGGGCTCTCCCCGATGATGTCCGTAGTGCGGTAAATGATATCTTCCTGGGCATGGCGGAGATAGTCGATCTCGTTCTTCATCCGTTTGATGGCAAGGGAGTCATCTATCTTCTGGGTGATTTCCTGCAGGCCGAAAGGTTTCTGGATGAAGTCCTGTGCCCCGTTCTTCATAGCCACCACAGCGGTATCCACCGAAGCATAACCGGTCATGACGATCACAATGGTTGACTGGGATTGGTAGTTTTTACCTTCTTGAGCAGTTCAATGCCGTCCATGCCCGGCAATTTCAGGTCGGTAAGCATGAGGTCGTATATGTATTTGTTGACCCGCGCGAGTGCAGCCTCTCCGTTTTCTACGAGCTCCACGTCATGGTTATGTTTCTTCAGCTCCTGAAAAAGGACCTGACCCAGATTTATGTCGTCTTCGACTATGAGTATATGTGCCATCTCAGAACTGTTCATCGGAAATCTTGCGATTAAAACTTTATCTGCCCACAATATTATGATCCTTCCAATTTTACGTCACCAAAAATGTTTCCTGATAAATCAATCTGACTGAACCGGTAAGAAGCGATGGTCTCAGTTGACCAATAACCTCTTCTGTATATTATTCTGTTCTCTAAGAAATTGTTGAGGATCATCTTGAGGGTGAACTCTTCCTCGAAGTGATCAGGGGGGCATGATGTTATTGAATACGATTGTGGTCACTGAGTTCATGACCAACTGTTTTATCGTTGCTGATGAATCCACCATGGATGGCAATCGTTATCGATCCCGGGGGCGAAGGGAAAAAAATCGTGCAGGAGGTGGAGAAGATGGGTGTTGGAACGTTGTTGCTGCGGTGAACACCCATGCCCATGTCGACCACATCGGCGCATTGAAAGACATCAAGGATGCCTTCTCGTCGGATCTTATGCTCCACGAGGCAGAGCTTCCTGATTCTGAAAGCCGCATCGAAAATGGGCAGGCTTTTCGGGATCAGCATTAGCCACTCCACCTGAACCCGACCGGTTCCTCGCCGAAGGGGATCAGGTTGTGTTTGGAAAACTTATGCTCACGGTCATCGAGACACCGGGACATTCGCCGGGGGGGATTTCACTCGTTACAGCGGATGGAAAATACTGCTTCGCCGGAGACACCCTGTTTTCAGGCTCCATAGGAAGGACGGATCTTCCCGGGGGCGATTACCATACCCTTATCAATTCAATAAAGACCAAATTGATTCCTCTTGGTGATGATGTTAAGGTTCTTACGGGTCACGGGCCTGCAACCACTATCGGGTTTGAACGCAGGCATAACCCATTCCTGTAGGGGGGAGATGATATGAAGAAGCTGTACGTCTGTATGTTCGTGGTAGTTATGGTGGGTATCCTTTTGTTGCCCGGTTGTGCGAAGCTGCAGGAAACGCTGAACGGTTCCCCTGCTTCCACAGGAATGCGCAATCGTCGCCCCGGTACTTAGATTTCGGGGATATCCTCATCCCCGGAGACTTGGAGCATGGTGTCGAAGGAAAGCTATATTATAAACGGGCATGGAAGGCTCGTCCTTACGGGACGGGTCTATGCGGAATCCTTGCCCAGTTTTTCATCACATCGATGAATTCCGATGGATGGGCCATGATGAATCAATATAAGTATCAGGGGGCGATAAAGCTCTTTTTCAAGAAAAGCGAAAGGTTTTCATCCGTCCTCATCACGGAAGACCCTCTCAGGACTTGGGTGGAGATATGGGTAGTACCTCAGGAGAAGATCTAGCCTGCCACACGGTCGTTTACGGGATTACCGGCGGCATTGCAGCCTATAAGGCCCCTCTTGTCATTCGGGGGCTGAAGGCTTTAGGTATGGATGTGCATGCCGTCATGACCGAAGCTGCCTCGCATTTTGTAACGCCGCTCTCCCTGCAGACGGTCTCCGGCCGGGCTGTATGCACTGAGCTCTTTCCTGTTATACCCTCCGATGCCCACGAGGTGGAGCACATCGCACTGGCCGACCGGGCGGATCTTCTTCTCATCGCCCCGGCAACGGCAGATTTTATTGCAAAGATGGCATCCGGGATAGCGGATGATCTGCTTTCATGCATTGTCCTGGCCACGAAAGCGCCCATCCTCGTTTGCCCTTCAATGAATGTAAATATGTACAGCCACCCTGCAACCCGGAAGAATATCGAAATACTCAAGGAGAGAGGGGTGCACATCCTTGAACCTGCAGCCGGAGAGCTCGCATGCGGATGGGAAGGGGCAGGGCGGCTGCCCGAACCCGACAGGATCGTTGCCGAGGCAAAGAAGCACCTTTATCAGAAAGACCTCTCCGGAATCTCCATTGTCATCACCTGCGGGCCCACCTGCGAAGACATTGATCCGGTGCGTTTCATCACGAACCGCTCAACCGGAAGATGGGGGCAACTCTCGTGGAAGCTGCATGTGTGAGAGGAGCTGCCACGAAGGTTATCAGCGGGCCTGTGGCCATGGATTATGCGCCCTGGGCTCAGGTGGTAATGGTCCGATCTGCAGAGCAGATGCTTTCCGCAGTCATAGAGAGTCTCGAAGAGGCCGATGTGCTCATCATGGCAGCCGCTGTGGCCGACTATACACCGGCCCGGTATCGTGAATCCAAGATAAAAAAGGGCGATAAGATCGCTCCATCGAACTCAAACAAACCCATGATATCCTCTCAACCATAAAGCCCTTGAAAAATGACAAGTTTTTTGTGGGTTTTGCCGCAGAGACCGAGAACTTAAGCGAATCAGCCCGGAACAAGCTCATTACCAAAGGGCTTGATATGATCGTGGCCAACAGGGTGGGAGAAACGGGAAGCGGTTTCGGATCGGATACCAATTCAGGTATCATCATAGTCCCCGGCGGGATACTGTATACCTTTGAACGATTGGAAAAAGAAGCACTGGCACATAAAATTCTCGATTTCGTAAGGGAAAGGGTGTGAATGACCTCATCATCCAAATGCTGCGTGAGGAAATGCTGTGGACCGGCCGATTCCTCATGCATCCCCGCGAGGTGCAGGCCATGCCGGAAGCTGTTTCAAAGGAAAAGGCACTAGAGGCAATACGAGCGCGCCTGGAGAAATGCAACTGCTGCCCGCTGTGCAAGACGGCAAAGAATATCGTATTCGGAGAAGGCAATCATGACGCCGACATCATGTTCATCGGCGAGGCCCCCGGTGCTGTTGAAGACCAGACCGGAAGGCCCTTTGTCGGCCCTGCCGGGAAGTTGCTTACCGATATCATCGAGAAGGGGATGGGCCTGACACGTCAGGACGTCTACATCGCAAATATCACCAAATGCAGACCTCCCGGGCAACAGGGACCCACTGCCCGAGGAAATCCGGGAATGCATCGGTTTTCTTGATGAGCAGATCAAGGTCATAGAGCCGAAAGTGATCATCGCCCTGGGTAAAATTGCAGCCCAGACGATTCTGAACACCGAAACCTCCATCAGTGCGCTCCGGGGTAATTTTTATGATTACCAAGGCATCAAGGTGATGCCTACCTATCACCCGAGTTATCTGCTCCATAATCCGGCAAAGAAGAGGGACGTATGGGAAGATATAAAAAAGGTAATGGACATACCTCAATATTTCTCTGCCAAAATAGGGAAAGTCCTGTTTTCCTTCTGGATGGCGCTGCTGATTGCTCCTGCTATTCCTCAGGCATCGCGATATTCTGGTGATCGATGTGAAGGATGCCATCACCCCTCCCATCGCCTCTTTCATTCATCGAAAATATCGACAATGCCGTATCACCCAAAAAAAGGCAATCATCATCCGGATGGACACTCCCGGGGGGTCTGGATACCGCCATGCGGGATATCGTGCAGAAGGAGATGAACGCCAATATCCCGGTGATCGTCTATGTATCACCCGCAGGGGCCCGGGCAGCTTCTGCCGGTGCGACTCATTACCCTGGCTTCGGATATCGCTGCCATGGCCCCGGGGACGAACATCGGCGCTGCGCATCCGGTCGGTGTAGGTCCGGGCATAGGAGAAGAGAAAGGCAAGGCAAGACCATGGTGGAAAAGGTCACCAACGATGCCGTTGCCTATGCGCGGAGCATTGCGCGGGAGCGGGGAAGGAACGAACAGTGGGCCGAGAATGCGGTCGTAAAGAGCGTTTCCACCCCTGCGCAGGAGGCGTTGCAATTGAAGGTTATCGATATCGTCGCACAGAATATGAATGATCTTCTGAACAGCTCGACGGGCAAAAGGTCAAGAAAAACAGCAGCCCTTCGGGCTCAAGACCAAAGGTGCCATGCCTGGTGTCGAGCCCATGGGGTTTAGGTATCGGCTTCTTGCGGCGATTTCCAATCCCAATATCGCCTATATCCTCATGCTCATCGGTCATGGCAGGCATATTCTTCGAGCTCGCCAGCCCGGGTGCCATTCTTCCCGGGGTTATCGGAGGGATATCCCTGATCCTCGCATTCTTTGCCTTTCAGACGCTACCGGTCAATTTGCGGGCGTAGCGCTCATTCTCCTTGGCGATGATCATGTTTATTGCCGAGATCAAGGTGCCCAGCTACGGCATGCTCACGGTGGGGGGATAGTCTCCATGGTGCTGGGCTCGGTACTCCTGTTCAGGAACCAGGAGCTTTATGAACAGGTTTCCTTGAGCATTATCCTTCCTGTTACCCTCTTCTTCGCCGCCTTCTTTGTCTCGGTCCTGTACCTGGTCATAAAAACACACCGTCAATCACCAGTCAGCGGAAGGCAGGGCCTCATCGGCGAGAAAGCAATTGTGTATTCCTGGGGTGCCGAAGGCAAGGGCAAGGTCTTCTGCCACGGCGAGTACTGGAATGCAAAGGGTCCGGCAGGGCTTATTCCAGATGATCAGGTCGAAGTCGTGGAACTGGACGGATTGGAGCTCATTGTCAAGCCTTCTCCTGAACACGACCGCAGAAATGAACTATCCTGATGATCTTTGGCGTCCCTCATCCCGTACCCGGGCGGAGGCTTTTCCCCGCCAAGAGGGTTTGCTGCTTGTATATGACGAAGGGGGTATGATTTTCTGCGCCGGCAATATCCATGCCCCTATCGTGGATCTGTCCGGGAAAGATGCATCAGAAGAAGGTATGAGGTAGGAGATGGAGATCATCCTTAAGGCTGTCATTATCATAGCACTGCTTATATTCTGCAGCCTGTTCCTCTTCTCGATCGTCATCTTTGCCGTTCATCACAAGACCGGCGGAGCCATGTTCGTTCCCACACCAAAGGTTATGGTAAAGATGATTGCCGGTTCCGTGGATTTCTCAGGCTTTCTGGATATACGTGAGCTCGGATCAGGAGATGGAAGATTCATGGCAGCGGTAGAAGAGAGGTACGGACGGACGGTGACCGGCTATGAGATCAATCCCATCGCATATGCCGTCTGCCGGCTGAAGATCCTGCTCCTCCGTCTGAGATCTACAGTGGCGTACAGAAGTTTCTGGGATGTGGATTTGAGCAGTGCCGATTGCACGTTCTGCTACCTGTTCCCCGATATCATGCCGAGGCTTGGGAAGAAGCTGGATCAGGAGCTGAAAAGGGGAGCCCTGGTGATCAGTGCGAATTTTGTAATTCCCGGGTGGAAGCCCGAGAAAGTGCTGAAGAGCAGCCACCGGATATTCAATGATCCGGTTTATTTCTACCGGATAGGGTCTCATAGAGATGGATCCAGGGATACGGCTGAAGGAAGGGAATGAAATTCCCGCAGGGGGGAAAGAAATGAAGCTTTCAATGGACAGGTTGATTATCGGCGGCAGGGCGCACACTGTAACACAGGTCGAAGAGGTATCCGATCTGGGTCTCCCTTTTGCGGAAATCTCCCTCAATGAACCAAGTGAGGTGGAAAAAGAACTCGATACCTTACAATCCCTGAAGGACCGTTTCGGAATAACATACCTGGCACACTACCCCAATGAAGGGAACCCCTTTGATGCCGAATCTCTGAAGGAAGATTTCGTTCCCAAGATCAAAAGGCTTCTCGATCTGTCCAGAGAGCTCGAAATCTCGAAAGGAACGATCCATTTCTGGATAGACAAGCGGTGGGCCGATAGAGAGCTTATCGAGAAGAAAATCCATCTTTTGAAGGGCATGGCCGATTATGCAGAGGAGCAGGGCATCGTTCTGTGCATCGAAAACTTAAGCGAGCGTTTCGAGAGCTTCCGCATGGCGTTTGAAGCGATACCGTCTTTGAAGATGACCCTGGATATCGGGCATGGCCAGCTTCTCTCAAGGGAAAATACCTCTTACGGGTTCATGCGCCATGCGTTCGAGAAGATAGCCCATATCCATGTCCATGACAATCACGGGGGGACAAGCGTCAAAGACGATCAGCACCTTTCCCTGGGCCGGGGTATCATAGATTATCCGGGAATTTTGAAAGAGTTGGGCTCGAGGGGATACAGTTCGTCGATCACCATGGAGGTGAAACCGCAGGATATGCTCGAAACGAAGGAAGTTCTTGGCAGGTACTTATCGGAAGCCTGAAAAGCGTCTGCTCGTCACAGCTTGACTAATTGAATTCCCGGCGCTAAGGTGCGGCGTATGGTTTGCTTCTCTCGCGAGTGGATTATCAAAGGGCATATAGACCATAATGCGCTGTCCGATCTTAAATTCACACCGACCTTCAGGTCCCTGATGAGAATCCGCGGATTGGATAGCTCCCGCGATGCCTTGAGTTTCCTGATCCCGAACCTCGGCCAGCTGAAGAACCCGCAGGATATGAAAAACATGGAACGTGCCTGCGAGCGGATTCTGGCCGCAATTAAAAAAAGCGAGCTCATCGGGATATTTACCGACTACGATGTGGACGGCGTATGCAGTGCAGCGCTGATCCAGCGTTTCCTCACCAATGTCGGATGCAGTCCGCCGGAATTGTTCATCCCCGATCGCGTCAGTGACGGATACGGTCTGAATACCCGGGGCATCGATGAACTGAAAGGAAAGGGCGTAAGCCTCCTGATTACCGCAGACTGCGGCGTCACCTCTGTCCAGGAGGTGGCCCATGCGAAGAGTCTCGGCATGGATGTCATCATCACGGATCATCACGTGTTGGGAGAATCGACTCCCGATGCATACTGCATTCTCAATCCAAAACAGGCCGATTGCCCCTTTTCCGGGGAGGATCTCTGCGGTGCAGGGGTTGTCTTTCATCTTATCATAGCCCTGAGGTCGTGCTTGAGGCGGCAGGGCATTGACTGCCTACCGAATCTCAAGGATGAGCTCGATCTCGTTGCCATGGCTACCATTGCGGATGCAGTTTCCTTGTCGGGTGTAAACCGCATTCTGGTAAAAGAAGGCCTGAATATCCTGAATACATCCGGAAGAATAGGACTTGCTGCTCTGATCAAGGTATCAGGGCTCAACAGAGAGCTCTTTTCCCGGGATGTCGGGTACATTCTGGGGCCGAGAATCAACGCCGCAGGCAGGCTTTCAGACGCGAAAAAGGCCTTCGAGCTTCTGATCACGGAAGATGAAGTCGTAGCGCAGAATCTGGCGCTGGAGCTCAATCAGCTCAACCGGTTCAGGCAGATGGAGGAACAGCAGGTTCTCACCGAGGTTTTAAGCCGGCTGGAAAGCGATGCCCCACTCAACAACGTTATCGTAGTGGCAGGGGCGAACTGGCACACAGGCGTGATAGGGATTGTCGCATCGCGGCTTACATCCATCTTTTCAAAGCCTGCCATCGTTATATCCGTACTTGATGGTATAGGAATCGGTTCAGGGAGGTCCGTCACAGGGATAGATCTGCACACAGCCATCTCCAGGGTCTCCGATGACTTGAACGGTTTCGGAGGCCACAAGATGGCTGTCGGCCTCAATATCGATGAGAGCAGGATCCTTACCTTTGCACGCGCCCTTGACGGGGTGCTGGCAGCCAAGGAAGAGCAGGTGAAGAGTTTTGAGGTGGACCTGAAAGTTTCTCCCTTGGATATCACGCCGGTGCTTCTGGAAGAACTGGAGATGCTTGCCCCTTTCGGAGAGGGAAATCCGGAACCGGTATTCATGATCCCATCCATGGAAATAGTCGGTATGAAAAAGTATACCAAGGCCCAGTGCAAACTGATCCTGAAGCATTCAAACAGAGTATTCCATACTTTGAGATTCACAATCGATGAGAATTCACAGCAATTGACACGGTATGTCGATGTTGCTTTTACTCCCGTGAAGATGAGGACGAACGGGTATCAGTATCTGTACTTAGCTTTGAAAGCCATATCTCCTGCCGGGCAAAATCCTGAGCCATTGCCTTTTGATTCCGTATGTAAAACATGACCTCATCAGGGACGAAGTTCCCCTGCAGGAATCTTGGCTGTCCGATCAGAAAGAGAACTGCAACTGTAATTGCAAGCAGAATGAAGGAGGACACCTTCTTCAGTTTCAGCAGGAATACACGTTTCGCAATAGATGAATCGCGTGTTTCCACGGTTCCTTGGGGAAAGACCTCCACGAGTCCGCAATCGATGAGTCTGACGAGGGCGCTCAATGCCTCGAAAGGCGGTTCCAGGGACTGCCGGATGATGTTCTGTACCGTGCTTTTCTCATCGATGAGATCGAAAATGTGCATTTCAATAGCGCCAAGGTGATACTTCTTTACGATATCCTCGGTAAGAGGCATGATCGTGACCGGGCTATAATCAACAGGAGGGATCTTCTGCTTGATGATCGGCCACTCGTCGATGACCCGCAAGGTATCAAGGATAACCCCTTCGGTCGGGACATGGCAGGGGAGAACGCCCTCAGCATCGACTTCCCAGTCTTCAAACTTATAACTGCCTTCTTTCCACTGAAAGATATCCAGAAGAATGGTCTTGATGACTACATTGGTGGCTCTCTCCAGGAAGGTTTTCTTGAGCTTTCCCTGGTTGATGAGTATATCAAACCACTTGTGAGAATTCTTTTTTTCATGCTCAAAGGCAGTCCTGAAATCCTTCTCATAGATGAATCCCCCCTTGAGAAGCAGGTCTGCACGGGGGTCTATCTCCCATTGGTCGGATTTGATCCCCTGGATTGTCCCATTGTCGAATACAAGCGATATGGATGCCTTGGAGGAGGCGAGGATCAGGGTTCCTGTCTTCATCTGCTGTGAGATGAGCTGGAATATCTCAGTTACGCCAAAACCTTTGAGTGTTCCGAGCAACGCCATACCGCTATACCCCGTATTTCGCCGGAGGTGACTTATACGATCTCCAGTAAAGGAACCCGGCCATGAGGACGCCGGCAGTCCGTGCATATCCGGTAAAGTCAACCCCTGCAGGGACGAAAGAGTAGATAAACCTGAAGCCCGTAATGATTAAAATCAACGACGAACAGAACAAGGTAAGCCTTACAACGGCTTTCAGCGGTCTGTTTGCAATAAAAGACCCCAAGCCCGGGAGAATGAACTCCAGCTTGGATGCATGCGATGCGCTCCTGGTGCGGTGGCTTTTGATTTCTTCTGCCTTGTTCGCCAGGATGGTGTTCATCTTATTCTTGGGTTTTGTCTCTATCCAATGGCACTGAAGGCACATGGGATACCCGGATTTGGAGGTCGTGCCCGAATAATAGAGGTTGCCGCACCGGTGACAGCGCTTCGTGAACTTTTCTTCAGGGATATGCCCAATGAAAAATATAATCAGAACGACTGCAACGCTGATGTAAATGGCCATGCCCCTTTCGAAAATACCAAAGGCAAAATCCCACAGGGCATCGGCTGTCCTGTTGAGATCTCCGGATGGCTTCATCTGGCGTGCAAGTTGATTTATGAGGGGGACATGTTCAATGATGTAACTTTTTTTCTTGACCTTTGCTTTCTCTTCCTGATCGAGAAGATTTCGCACCATCTCGGGATCTATGCTGCTCGCCTTCTGGACAGAGCGTTCAGCTTCGTAAAAATTGAAGGTAGCCTGGTAGAGTCTGCTCAAGTTGTAATGGTAGATGATGTTGTTCGGTTTCAATGCCACTGCATTCTGAAAAGCCATGATGGCCTCGCTGTTCCTGCCTGTGTTGGCGAGAGAGATACCCAAATGATTATAGTACCTGCTGTTATTGGGTTCGAGATCCAATCCCTTGTTCAGCAAGGCCCCTGCTGCACTATAGTTTCCCTTCCGTATTTCCGTGATTGCCTGGATGTTCATAGGCTCTGCATCGGCAGGATTATTCTGAACCCAGTCCGCAATGGCGACAGTATCTTTGGCGGATGCGATGGAATGATCGACAGTGAAGATCTCTCTGTTTACGTGTGTTTCGGCATAGGTGAGAAATCCGGCGCCGACATGGGCAAGCCAGCTCGACATGAAGATGATCGATATGAATACAAAGGCTATCCGTTTCTCAAAGACATTCAGATATCCCCACAGGACTATGAACCACCAGAGCACGAACCATAAAGGCCCTGCATCGAAAAATATTGGGAAGGCAAGGACCAGCACGATCCAAGAGATGAGGGCCATAGATGGGATCTCGTTGTTCGTCTTGGTTTTCAGGTCATTGAGGAAGTTGGGAGCATACTTTGCAATAAGGCATAAGCCTACGAGAAAGAGTGTTACAAGTGTTGTGGTAACGACAAAAAAATATCCGTTTCCAATGAGTGTTGCTACGAACGGCCAATAGGCGTAAAGCGCTTTTTGAGATATTGGCAGCAAGCCTGCAATTGTAGACAATTCGAACACACCGTTACTCCTCTGGGAGTAGCTTGTCCAGCTTGATGGCCAAATCCAAGGTATATATCCTCTCGTCACCTTCTATTTTCAAATGTAATGGGATACTTATCGCATTCACGGAGATAATCTTTGCACTTTCTGTGCCTACGATCTGAATGCGGCCTCCTGCAAATTCAGGAGACCCTGAGAAGGATACTTCGGGCAGTCTTTGACCGGGCCTTTCCTGAACGGGTGCGGCCCTCTCCAAATCCGGCGCTTCATGTCTCTGCACCGGTTCACGATGAGGTGTTTGATGCTTATTCGAATGCATCGGCGGTTCGACAGCTATCCGCTCCCTTTCCGGAGAAGGCTCTGTTTTTCGCTGCTGTGTCCTGCCGCTCGTTCCCATTTCGATATGCTGGAGTACCATTTTCGTAATCTTGGTAAGCGTCTGGAGTACCCCCTCGCCGGTAGTGGCGACCGCCTCGGAATATGGATAATTGTTCGGATTGAGGATTTGCTCCATCTCGTTGATAGGAGTGGCATCGTGGATATCCCGCTTGTTATACTGGATAACCAGCGGCAGGGTTTTGAGGCTCTTGCCGTAATAATTGAGATTTTCCTCAAGGTTCGCAAGGCTCTCGACATTTTCTTCCATCTTGTCACGCTGGGAATCGGCCACAAATACAAGTCCGTCAACGCCGGTAAGAACAGCTCTCCGGGTTGAATTATAGTAAACCTGCCCCGGAACGGTGTAGAAATGAAGCCTCGTCTTAAAACCACGGATATTAGCGATCTCTATGGGGAGGAAATCGAAGAAGAGCGTACGATCCGCCTCTGTAGCGAGAGATACGAGCTTGCCTTTCTGATCGGGTTTTATACTGGCGTATATGGATTGTATATTGGTGGTCTTCCCGCACAGAGAAGGTCCATAATAAACTATTTTTGCAGAAATTTCCTTTTTCGAATAATTGATAACAGCCATATTATCCTCCACCCGCCAGTCTTACGATCTCGACTTCAACGTCTTTGAAATCCTTATGCTCTTTATGGATTTCCTTGAAAATGGACAGGGCATTGGCATTTTCTCCCATCGCCTTGTACGTCTGGGCGATCTCATAATAAATGCCCACCTTCATGTCCTTCGATGTATCTTCCAGACAAGATCCACCCTTGAGAGCCTTCAGGGACTCCATGAACATCCCCCGCTCGCGGTAAGTTATTCCAAGCATGGTATAGGCATCAAAGAGCTTTTCCCCCGTGGAAATCACTTTATTGAAAGATTCAATTGCTTCATCAAGAAGTCCGGTTTCCCGGTAGGCGAGGCCCATGTTGTAAAGGAACAGGGGGTCTTCCTTCCCTTCCTCGGATACACTTTCTTCTATGGCCTTGAAAACACTCTCCACACCGGTTTCATCTATGAGATTCTCCGAAGAAGCGTCGATATGGAGCTCTTCTATCTCCCGATCCAGCTCATTGTTGAGATCATAGAAATCCGTCTCTTGAATCCCGGGCTGTTCGGAAGTCTTGGGAAGAGGGTCCATCATGCCCTTTTCCCTGACATTGAAGGTCTGCACCTTTTTATTTACGGTCATATGGGCGGGATCGAGTTCGGCTGCCTTTTGCATATACATGGTAGCCGCTTCATTCTCGCCGTTTTTCTCTAATATTTCCGAGAGTTTTACATACTGAGTAGCGGCTTCCCGGCTGAAGCCCTGTAACTGATAGAGCTCTGCGAGCTTTTCATAGGGCTTTCCCCAGAGGAGATTTATTTTGATGGCCTGTTTGTAGAGCGCAACGGCCTTGGGGTAAAACCCCTTATTATTGTATATATCCCCCAGCCGGACATAGATGTCCGAGGCCTCTTCATTTTTATCAGCTTTAAGATAGAGATCTCCGAGTTTTTTTAACAATACTGCATCGTCAGGCCGTTTCTCCAAGGCAGATTCACAGGCACGTAACTCCTTTGCACCTTTATTTTTGCCGAAGAGACTATCGAACAGGCTCATATCATGATACCTTCCATTCTTTGGATATATCCCCTTTCTGCTCCTCAACAGCTTTTCAATACTTGGCTCATCGGTGCTCCGGTTTACAAACTTTAACCGTATTATCCAATAAAAATGTACATGAGCGATTGATAATGCATATCTCATGCCTTGACAATGTAGACAATAATCCAGCATGTAAAAGAGGGAGGAAATGCATGGATGAGAGCATGATAGATTTCATTCATCCCCTTCTGAATGAAGAGATCACTACAATAGCCGGCTATTACGTAATAACCAGGGAAGTGATCATCCCCCACCAGGAAGGCCCTGTCCTTTCTTTCGTAGGTTTTGCATCTACTGAATCTTCCTGCTGCGGGGCAGGGGGATGTGGATATGCTATTGTTGCAGGCCGCATCATAGAGCTTCATTCTGGAATATCAGAAGATAACCGTACCATCTCCCGAGTGATACCCCTTGAGGACCGCCTTCACCGCGAGGTTTTTGATACCATCCGCTTGAAAGAGGGCGTCGGCCAGGTTCACTTTCTCCTCAAATCCGGCGAGAGAAAGGTGATGTATTGATTGCATAAAGGGATTTTCCGGTGAATACAGCTGTGCAAAGGCACGAAATAGAGGGGGTACTCGAGAAGATACTCTACCGCGACGAGTCGAGCGGCTGGAGCGTTGCCAGAATCACCGCCCTGCCCTTGCACAACCTCATCACCGCAACCGGAACGTTTTTCGGGATTCATCCGGGGGAACGGGTGCTCATCATAGGGAAGTGGATAAACCGGGAACCGTACGGACAGCAGTTTCAGATAGATTCTTTTGTCCCCCTCAAGCCGGGGACATTGAGCGGCATCAGGGAATACCTTGCCTCCGGATTCATTCAGGGCATAGGCAAAGAAACCGCCAGGAAGCTTATCGACATATTCGGCATCGGCATCATCGATATAATCGAAAACCACCCCAAAAGGCTTACGGAAGTCAAGGGCATCGGCAAATCAAGGGCGAGGAAGATTCACGATGCCTGGAGAGATCACCATGAGATGTCGGATATCATGATCTTCCTTCAGACTGAAGGTATACCGGCCGCCTATGCCTACCGGATCTACCTGTTCTATGGCAGGGATGCCGCCCGTATTATCCAGGAGAATCCCTACAGGCTCTGCTTTGATATCTTTGGGATCGGCTTCAAGACTGCAGACAAGATGGCGCTCAAGCTCGGTGTGCCTCGGGAGTCGCCCCAACGGGCAAAGGCAGGGGTCGTTTTCGTTCTGGGACAGATATCGGAAAACGGAAACGTCTGCTATCCATCAGCAAGCCTTATCTCAAGGGCAATGCAGATCCTCGAGATCCCGGAGTCCAAGGTCCGTGATGCCGTGAAGGAGCTCGCGTTTGAGGGTGAGCTGATCGTAATCGATCACGCCGGAAAAAACTTCGTGTACCTTAGTGCACTCTATGATGCCGAGGAAAGGATTGTCAAGGATCTGAAAGCCCTCCTCAGTGCACCTTCTCACCTGAATATTTCCGACATCCCCCATGCCGTCCAGTGGTTTGAGGCCACCTACCGCATGCAGTTCGCACAGGAGCAGAAAGATGCACTGGCAAGCGCATTGTCCGAGAAGATTCTGGTTATAACCGGAGGGCCTGGTACCGGGAAGACCACCCTGATCAGGGGAATCACGGAGATCTGTGAGCGCAGAGGGCTGAAAGTTCATCTCTGTGCTCCTACGGGAAGGGCGGCAAAACGGATGAGCGAAGCCACGCAAAGGGAGGCAAAGACCATCCACCGGCTGTTCGAGTTCAACCCGGCGGACCAGACCGGGTACGGGCAGGACGTGCGAAAACTTGTATCAGATGTGCTCATCATCGATGAGGCCTCCATGGTGGATGCACTTTTATTCGCCCGCGTGCTCAAGGGAATCGATATCGGAACCACGCTGATCCTTGTGGGTGACTCGGATCAGCTCCCCTCAGTGGGCCCCGGGAATGTGCTCATGGATATTATCAGGTCGGGGATCGTGAAGACCATCCGCCTCAAGGCCATTTTCCGGCAGGCCCTGAAAAGCCTGATCGTCATCAATGCCCACAGAATCAACCAGGGACTGAAGCCGTTCGAGAAGAGCGAAGACACAAAAGAAGATTACTTCTTCATCCGGAGGGATAATCCGCACGGCATCCTCGATGTTACAAAGGAACTCGTTGCCAAGAGGATACCGAAGCGTTTCGGATTCGATCCTTTCAGGGAAATCCAGGTTCTCTCCCCTATGCACAAAGGGATCCTCGGGGTAGAAAACCTCAACACCGAGCTGCAGGCATTGCTCAATCCCTCCGGCAATGTACTGATGCACGGCTCCCGGAGGTTCTGTGAGGGTGATAAGGTGATGCAGCTCCGGAATAACTATGACAACGGAATATTTAACGGTGATATGGGCACGGTGATGTTCGTCGATCCGGAGAAGAAGATCATGGATGTTGACTTTGAGGGGAGGATTATACGATACGAGAGATCTACGATGGATGAACTCGCGATTTCGTATGCGTGCTCGATCCATAAGTCGCAGGGCAACGAATACCCTGCTGTGGTGCTTGTACTTCACACGCAGCATGGCATCATGCTCCAGAGGAATCTGCTCTATACCGCGATGACCAGGGGCAAATCACTGGTTGCCTTGGTGGGAAGCGAAAGAGCCATAGAAATTGCCATAGCGAATGTGATAAAAGCACGGCGATATACGCTGCTCACCGAGAGGCTTCAAGGCCTTATCTGAGAGGAAGCTAAGAAACAGGAACGATATGAACGCCAGTAAGGAACTTCATTCTTCAAAAGAATCCACCCCGGCCATTGAGAAAAAGGGATTTCTTCTCGATATACAGGATCTCCATACCCATTTCCATACCCCGGAGGGCGTTGTGAGAGCCCTGAGCGGGGTTGACCTGCACCTGGAAGAGGGTCACACCCTGGGTATCGTCGGTGAGTCCGGATGCGGAAAAACAGTGCTGGCCCTCACGATTCTCAGGCTTATCCCGCAGCCTCCGGGCAGGATTGTAAGGGGAAAGATCTTTTTTCAGGGGATTGATCTGCTCTCCCTGGATGATAAGGGAATCCGCGAGATCAGAGGGAATAAAATCTCGATGATATTCCAGGAGCCCATGACATCCCTGAATCCCGTATTTACCATAGGATCGCAGATCGAGGAAGTCATAGCTCTCCATCAGCCCCACCTGGCAGCGACCCGGAAGCAGGCTCGGGACGTTACCGTCCACATGCTGGATATGGTGGGTATCGACTCTCCCGCTAAACGCGTCAATGATTATCCCCACCAGCTGAGCGGCGGCATGTGCCAGCGGATCATGATCGCCATGGCCCTTGCGTGCAAGCCCTCCCTGATGATTGCAGACGAGCCCACGACAGCCCTTGACGTGACCACCCAGGCCCAGATCCTCTCTCTGATGACAGATCTCAAGGACGAGACGGGCACATCCATCATCCTCGTGACCCATGATTTAGGCGTTGTCGCGAATTCGTGCGATGAGGTTGCAGTCATGTATACCGGCCACGTTGTGGAGTATGCAGGAGTCGAGAGTATCTTTGCAACACCGCTTCATCCCTATACCAAGGGTCTGATGAGGTCCATCCCCACGGTCGGGGCACGTAAGCGGGGCGAGAGCCTCCATACGATCCCCGGCAATGTCCCCAAGGTAAAGGACGTGCCCCAGGGGTGCACCTTCAATAACCGCTGCGAAGAAGTCATGGATATCTGCCGCAAGGAATATCCGCCGGTATTCGTCCCTACAGAAGGACATTCGGTGAGATGCTGGAGGTACGCAAGCCGATGAACCCTCTGCTTCAAATCCGCGGACTGAAAAAAACCTTCCCCCTGACAACCGGTATTTTCCGTAAAGCAGCCGGCCACATCACCGCAGTGGACGGGGTCGACCTGGATATCTATCCCAACGAGACGCTGGGCCTCGTGGGTGAGTCGGGATGCGGGAAGACGACGCTGTCGAAGATCATCCTTGCCCTTGAAGAGGCAGACGCCGGCAGTGTTCTTTTCGACCAGACGGACATCAGAAATGCCCGTGGTGATGAACTCGCAAAGATCCGCAAAGGGATTCAGGTGGTTTTCCAGGACCCGTTCGGCTCGCTCAACCCGAGGAAAAGGGTCAGATCAATCATCGAAGAGCCCATGATCATCCATAAAGAGGGCACGAAGGGTGAGCGTCATGAGAAAACACTGGAGCTCCTCAAGATGGTGGGCCTCCACGAGGATATGCTGGACAGGTATCCCCATGAGTTCTCCGGCGGGCAGCGCCAGAGGATATGCATAGCGCGGTCATTGGCCGTGCGCCCCAGGCTTCTGATCTGCGACGAGCCTGTCTCTGCACTGGATGTCTCCATCCAGGCCCAGGTGATCAACCTCCTGGTGGAGCTCCAGAAAAGCATGAATCTCTCTTACCTGTTCATCTCCCACAATCTCTCCGTCGTGGGTTACCTGTCGCACCGCATCGCAGTCATGTACAAAGGCAGGATCGTTGAGCTCGCTTCGGCCGATTCCCTTTTTGCCGGGCCGCTCCATCCCTATACGAAGTGCCTGATGGAGGCGGTGCCGGAGCCTGTCCCGAACAGAGGCAAGGGATTCAAGTACGTGAAGAAAGGCGGCACCCAGCCCTCCGGCTTTTCATCGGCATGTTCCTATCAATCTTCATGCCCCCAGGCGTTCGAGCTCTGCGGCAGGGAGAGCCCGAGGTTCGAAGAAAAAGAGCAGGGGCACTTTGTGGCGTGCCACAGGGACGGGTAATCATTTTTTTTCGTGGGCAGACAGCGAGAGGTTTTCTAAAGCCTTCATGCAGCACAAAAAAGGGTTGTCATGGAGCACGAAAGCAAGGTATGTGTTCCCTGATGGTCTTGGCAGTCCGGGCAGGAAACAGTCGGTAGCGGATATCAAAGGTAAAGTCTATTAAATCTTTTAACGTTTTAAGCATCAAGGAAATCTGACACATGATCGTTTCAGCAAGCAGGCGTACGGATATACCGGCCTTTTTTTCGGATTGGTTCTTTAAAAGGATTGCCCAAGGGTATGTATACGTTCGCAATCCATACAACCCTAATCAGATCAGCCACGTGGATTTAAACCCTTCGGTTGTCGACTGCATCGTTTTCGTAACCAAGAATCCCATGAGGATGCTCGACAGGCTGGATCTCCTGTCGCGGTACCATTATTATTTCCAGTTCACGGTAACCCCCTACGATCAGGACCTGGAGACGAATGTCCTGCCCAAGGACATTATCGTGGATATTTTCAAAAGGCTTTCCCTCTCTATCGGAAAGGAAAGGGTAATCTGGCGGTACGATCCCATTATCCTGACGGACAGATATGACATGAAGTTCCACGAAGAGTCGTTTTCCCGTATGGCGAAAGAGCTGTCCCCGTATGCCGAGCGGTGTGTGCTCAGCTTCCTTGATATTTATAAGAACAACGCAGGGAATTTGTCCGACATAAACCTCATCGAGCTCTCTTCGCGACGCATGAAAGAGGCGGCAAGGATGATCTCAAGCCTGGCAGGGGAGTATTCCCTGGAAGTGGTGAGCTGCGCGGAGGAAATCGATCTGGACGAGTACGGGATACCTCACGGCAGATGTATTGATGAAGAGTTGATCTCACGGATTACCGGCTACCGGCTCAGTGTAAAAAAAGACAGGACGCAGAGAACTGAGTGCTGCTGTAATGCAAGCATCGATATCGGTGCATACAACACGTGCCCCCACGGCTGCCTTTATTGTTATGCAAATTTCAACAGCCATACTGCCAGGAAGACCCTGGCACTCCACGATTGCGAATCGCCTTTGATTATCGGGAATGTCGGTCCGAACGACCGGATAACGGGGAGAAAGGCATCTTCCTGCATCGAGCACCAGGACCGGTTTGCATTTTGAGCTCTTATATCCGAATTCTTCCCGCCGGGAAGGATGATAGAGGCCCGATGGATCGACTTCGTGTACGGGAAGATAAAGAGCTTGACATATCGGGGAAGCATAGCTATTAAGAATCACCTCGGATTTTTATAAGAACGAAGGAGGAATTGTAAGTGGCGAATCATGCTTCAGCCCTCAAAAGGGAGAAACAGAGCAAAAAGAGAAGGCTCAGAAACAAGAGCTATAAATCCACCATCAGCACCATGGTGAAGAAGATATTCTCATCCATCGAAGAAAAAGACGCAGATGGAACCAAGAAAAATTATACCGATGCCGTTTCCCGTCTGGACAGTGCGGTAAATAAGGGTATCCTGCACAGGAGAACCGCATCCAGGAAGATTTCCAGGCTTACGAAAAAGGTCAGCTCTCAGTCCTCCTGATTTCCCGCCCTCCCGGTCGAAGTCCTTTTTTAAGAAACAAAGGAAGGGATCAGGCCGGGAAAACGACCCCAAGTATCGCTTCATGAACCGCTGCATATGGATGGAGCGATCTTCCGGATTTAATGGCCTGCTCCACCCGGCGCATCTGACCGAGCAAGGATAAGAGCTGCCTCGCACTCCAGAGAGACTTGCGGGAAACGATCTTCTTTTCGACATACGGATGGACATCCGTACCCTTTGACCGGCCGGTGCAGAGTATCTGATAGTGGAGTACGGCCTGCTTCTCGATGCGGGATACGACCTCCAGCTCGGCAATGCCCGCACCCTCAAGTTCGCAGAGCTTATATGCGACGTCTTTCTTCTTATCGAAGAGCGAATCCAGGAAAGCGAATACCGGCGGTTCGCCGGAACGCATGACAAGATGCTCGACATCATGAATCGTTATGGATGGCCGATTTCCGATGAAGAGGCTGATCTTTTCGATCTCTGAGGAGATGAACCAGATGTTTCCTCCCGTGGCTTCGGCAAGCAAATAGGCAGCATCTTTGTCCATAGTTTTCCGGCATACCCGCGCCCTGGAGAGAATCCAGTCGATAAGGTCCTTCCCCTTGAAAGAGTCGAAGTGAAGGATCTCCAAGCCCGGGGCGAGCTTTTTCATGACCTTCTTCTCTTCCCGTACCCCCTCGATGGTGAGGATGAGGGTGGTGCTCCCGCACGGATTCCGAAGGTAGGCTAATACCCCATCCAGGTCCTTTGATAGGAGCTTGTGGATGTTCCTGATGATGATGAGTCTCCGGTCGGATAAGAAGGGGAGCGTATTGCACAAACTTATGATCTCTTCGATGCGACGGATCTCCTGGGCGTGATAGGAGGCCGTGTTCATAGATGATCCTTCTCCCAGAAGCGCACGTACTGCCGACAGCTGCTCTTCTATGAGGAAGGTCTCTTCCCCGATCAGGAGGTATGAATCTTTCAGGGGATTGCTTATCTGCGGGGATTTCATAAAGTCAAAGACGCCAGCGCCAGCGCTATCTGCTCGGAGACTCTCCTGCTTGCCTCGTCAAGGGCGTTTTCTGCCTGGCCTCCCTCGGCATAGGTGCCGGTATCCGTAAAGCTCATGCTCCAGACCACCTTGCCCTGGGAATTCCTGATGCGTGCAGTAACGGTAATAATGAGGCGATACCGATCTTTGGTCGACAGCGAGGTGGAGGTTATAGCCTGGTTTGTATAAGATGCAAGGGTGCTGTGGAGGGTGTAGGTACTGCTGCCCGAGGCAATCATACCCATGGAGGAGAGTGTCCTTTCCAGGTTGGCATCGAGGATCATCCCCCCCTGGATCAGAGTGGTAGCATTGGCACTGGGCTCCAGTAGAAATTTCTGTTCGCTCTTCTTCCCGTCGAGAATGAAAGAGTAGCTGCAGGAGGCGGTGCTAAGCAAGAGCAGCAATAATATTAACGATCTTGTTCGGGACATAGATTACCTTTTTCACCTGCGCCCCCTCAAGGAAGCGGTTCACGTTCGGTTCAGCCACGGCCTTTGCCTCCACTTCCGACTGGTCCGTATCCTTTGGGACGGTAATGGTTGCCCGGAGCTTGCCGTTCACCTGAACCGCTATAGTCGTTTCCTGCTCCTCGGCCCACGCTGGATCATAGACCGGCCAGGCAGTTTTGAAAAGAGTCTCTTTGTTCCCCGTCGTTTCCCAGAGTTCATCCGCGATATGGGGGACAAAGGGAGATAGCATGACGAGCAGGCTCCGGACAGCCTCCCTGATCACGGCAAATTCTTCGGGAGTCCCGGCCGCTTCCCGTGCCCGGTACAGGTCATTTACGAGCTCCATCATGGCAGCAATGGCGGTATTGAACCTGAAGCGCTTCTCGATATCCTCTGTTACCTTGCGGATGGTCTGGTGGGTCTTGCGCTTCAGCGCCTCCACGGACTTAGGAGTCTGTCCTGACGCATTGCCTGCTGATTCCATCCGGTCCTTTGTCTCAACAACGAGCCTCCAGAGCCTGGAGAGGAACCGGTATGAGCCCTCGATTCCCTTGTCGCTCCAGTCCATGTCCTTTTCCGGGGGTGCTGCAAACAGGCAGAAAAGCCTCGTGGCATCTGCTCCGTATTTCCTGATGAGATCTTCGGGGTCCACGACATTGCCTTTGGATTTTGACATCTTGGCCCCGTCCTTGATAACCATGCCCTGGGTAAGGAGCCGCTTGAACGGCTCACCGAAATCGACGTAACCAAGGTCTCTGAGCACTTTGGTAAAGAATCGCGAATAGAGCAGGTGTAGGATCGCATGCTCGATGCCGCCGATATACTGGTCCACCGGCATCCAATAGCTCACCTCGGCCTTGTCGAATGCCTTGTCCGGATGGTTCGGGCTGCAGTATCGGATGAAATACCACGAGGACTCTACGAAGGTGTCCATGGTATCGGTTTCCCTTCGTGCCTTTCCCCCGCAGACCGGGCAGTCGGTATTCACGAATGACTCGTCCTGGGCTATGGGAGACATCCCCGTGCCGGTGAACCGTACGTTTTCCGGCAATAAAACGGGTAAATCCTCTTTTTTTACCGGCACGGTCCCGCACTTCTCGCAACGTACCATGGGAATGGGAGTTCCCCAGTAACGCTGGCGGGAGATGCCCCAGTCGCGCAGCCGGTAATTCACGGTTGCCGACCCGCTGCCGATGGCTTCAAGGCGCTTGGTGACCTCGCGCATGGCATCTTTGTTTTTCATGCCGTTGAATTCTTGAGAGTTCACGAGCACTCCCTCTCCCTCATAGGCGCATTCCATGGTGTCGGCATTCAGCGTTTCGCCCTCGGGCCGGATCACGACGATGATGGGGAGATCGTACTTCTTGGCGAATTCGAAGTCCCGCTGGTCATGGGACGGAACGGCCATGACCGCGCCGGTGCCGTAGTCGTACAGGACGAAATTGGCAACGAATATGGGCATCCGCAAGCCTGTAACGGGATTGATGCAGTATTTTCCGGTAAAGGTCCCGTCCTTCTCGTAGAAATCCGAAGTACGGGTATAGGTATCGACCTGGAGGGTTTTGTCGACGAATTCCTTGACCTTTTCTTCCAGGCCGGTGCCTGCAGGCAGAGTTCTCACGAGGGGGTGCTCGGGCGCAAGGCTCATGAACGTAGCGCCGTAGAGCGTATCGGGCCGGGTGGTGAACACCTCGATGTCTTCTTCGGTTCCCTCGATCTTAAAGCGGATAAGAGTGCCGGTGCTCCTTCCGATCCAGTTGCGCTGCATGGTGAGCACCCGCTCGGGCCAGCCCTGTTTAAGCTCCTCTATCTTATCAAGGAGCTCCTGGGCATAGGCTGTGATCTTGAAAAACCACTGGTCATACTCCTTGAGCAGGACCTGCGAGCCGCAGCGCCAGCACTGGCCCTCTTCCACCTGCTCGTTGGCCAGGACTGTCTGGCATTTGTCGCACCAGTTGAGGAAAGCCCGTGCCTTGTAGACGAGCCCGCGTTCGAACATCTGGATGAAGAAAAGCTGCTCCCACCGGTAATAATCGGGATCGCAGGTAGCGACTTCCCGGTCCCAGTCATAGCTGAAGCCCATCCGTTTGAGCTGGGTCCTCATGTAGGCCATATTCTCATACGTCCACTTCTTGGGGTGGACCTTGCTTGCAATGGCGGCATTTTCCGCAGGCATGCCGAAGGCGTCCCATCCCATGGGATGCAGGACATTGAAGCCCTGCATGGTCTTGTACCGGGCAACTACGTCACCGATAGTATAGTTGCGGACATGGCCCATGTGAATGCGTCCGGAAGGGTAAGGGAACATCTCCAGCAGATAATACTTGGGTTTTTGACTCTCTTCGCCGACATGGAAGAGGCTTTTCTTCTGCCACGCTTCCTGCCATTTCAACTCGATTGATTGAGGATCGTATTCCGTTGTCATCTTTCCCTCCCAGTCTTCTTGGTTGCTTCAATAGCATATCAGAGGAACATTCGTCCAGTGCGGTATTGGCCCTGTGCAGGCCCCAGCGCAGTGAAAACAAACAGAAGATATGAGCCGCAATACAAGCTCATGCATTATTTGCATTGAAAAGCCCATCAGTACAAAGGGCACGGAACCTGTACCCGCATTTCTCCCTTGCAATTCACCTGCATATTGATATGTATGGGTGAGCTATGAGATGGCTTAAGATCTTCATCGGGTTTTGTGTCGGGCTAATGGTTTGTATCTCCCTCTTGATCGGGGCATGGATGTACTGGTTTATCTATAGGGACCTCCCCTCGATCCGAGAGTTGAAAAACCTCGAGCCTACACGCTTAAGCATTGTTCTCGCTTCGGACGGCAAGCCCATAGGCTATTTCCCAGAGGAGGGCATGGTCGTCCTGAAAGGCAAAGAGATCCCCGAACGTCTCAAACAGGCCTTTATCTCTGCTGAAGATTCGGCGTTCTACAAGCACGCGGGGCTCGATCTCAAAAGGATCATCAGTGCGCTGATTGCCGACATCCGGGCCAATTCATATGTCCAGGGTGCATCCACTATCACCCAGCAGGTAGTCCGCTCGTACCTCCTCAGTCGGGAAAAGACCATCACGAGAAAACTCAAGGAGATAGTCCTGGCATTTCGCATAGAACGTGCCCTTTCCAAGGAACAGATTCTCGACCTCTACCTCAACCGTCTGTATCTGGGAAGCGGTGCGTACGGGGTAGGGGCTGCATCCTTAAGATATTTCGACAAGGACTGCAAATCACTCTCATTGGCCGAGATGGCCATGATCGCAGGCCTCGCCCCCGCCCCGGCGCGGTACTCTCCTTTGAACGATTTCCCCGCTGCCAAGAGACGGCAGAACTATGTGCTTACCCGCATGATCGAGGAAGGGTATATCAGCGAGGCAGAAGCTGCAGAATCCTATAGGGAGCCCCTTATGATCAAAGGGGAGGCTGTAGCGCTTTTTTCCGACTATCCTTATGTGACCGACTATGTAAAGGCACTGGTCACCCAGAGATTCGGAGAAGAAATCTTTTCAAAAGGCATCACGATCCAGACAACCATTTCACCCCACCTTCAGGATGCGGCGGAACAATCCATGCACAAAGGCGTCATCGAGCTTGAAATGCGGATTGGGAAATACCAGGGGCCTGAAGAAGGGATCAGCGATGCGGAGAAGGCGAAGCTGCTGGCTTTCCAGGCGAATCAGCTGGCCTGGCAGGGACCCAAGCTCTACCAGCTTTACTGGGCGGTGGTCCAGGCTGTTTCCCCCCTTGTCGTGGACATCGGCGGAAGGAATGTGGAGCTCGGTCCGGAGAGTTATGCGTGGATCAATCCAAAGGGGAGCTGGAAACCGAGAGGTGCGCTCAAGCAAGGTGATATGGTCCGTCTGTGTTCCACTACCGACGGGTTCGTGCTCTTCCATCAGACCAAAGTCCAGGGAGCTCTTGTGGCCTTTGACCTCGAGACAGGAGGCGTAACAGCCCTTGTGGGAGGAACCGATTATTCCCTGAGCCAGTTCAACCGGGCTGTTTACGCAAGGAGGCAGAGCGGATCGGCGATAAAGCCTTTTATTTACGCAGCAGCTATGGACAAGGGGTTTACCCCTTCGAGCATCATCTTCGATACCCCCATCAGCTTCCAGACGCAGGATGATGAGGAAGCGTGGAAGCCGAAGAACTATGAGGGCGATTTTTACGGGGCCACGACGCTCCGCACCGGCCTTGTCCAATCGAGGAACGTCGTTACCGTCAAGATCCTCAAGGATATCGGCATCGGCTATGCCCTCTCGTACCTCAAGCAGTTCGACATGGGAACGGCATTCCCGAGGAACCTCTCGCTTGCCCTGGGCTCCGGCGTAGTTGTCCCGTACAATCTTTTCAAGGGATATGCGACATTTGCAACATACGGTCTGATATTCGAGCCTTATATAATCCAGAGCATCTCACAGGCAGGAGAAGGAGCCATCTTCACGGCAAGCCCTCCTGTACGTATTGTGAGCAAACCCCCGGACGAACCTGATCCGGATGCAGCGGCTACCCTGGATCCTGCGGTTGACCAGGATATTCCGGCGATACCGGATGCCCTTACGGCCCCGGCTGTTCAGGATACTACTGGTGAGATCGCACCCGAGGAAACCTTGGGCACAGAAAAGCGTGTCATTTCAGAGCAGACAGCGTATCTCGTTACCAATATACTCAGCGATGCAGTGCAGCATGGGACCGGGTGGCGGGCCAAGGAACTCGGCCGTCCTGTTGCAGGCAAAACCGGTACGAGCGATGAGAACCGGGATGCATGGTTTGTAGGCTATACCCCGGACGTCCTCTGCGGGGTATGGCTGGGATATGATGACAATATGATATCCCTCGGGAAGACAGATACCGGCGGTTCATCTGCCTGCCCCATCTTTACGGACTTCATGCGGTCCGCACTCAGCAACAGACCAGTCAAGGATTTCCGGGTTCCCGATGGAATCGTGTTCGTCAAGATCGATGCAAAGACAGGGAAGCTTGCTTCAGAGGCCGCCACCGATGTCCGGTTCGAGTGCTACAAGGCCGGTGCAGTGCCTACTCAGCAGGAGGAGCAATCCGCCAAGGATCAGCTCCTTCTCAAGGAGATCTATTGATGAAAAAAGCGGGCATCACCGCAGCACTGCTCATCATGCTCATTTCTTCCCTGCTGTATTCGGAAGATATAATCCTGGTTAAGCATGCCCGAAAGCCTGACCCTGTTCGAGAAATTACCCAATATAAGATTAAGCAGGGTGACACCCTCAAGAAGATCTTTCTGAAGGATTTTCAGGCAAGACCTCAAGACCTGCCGGGACTCTACAGGGAATTCAGGCAATACAATCCTGGGGTGAGAAATCTCGATCGAATCCTTCCCGGTAAGAAGGTCACGATTCCTGGGATCCCCAGTCGAAAGAAACCGGCTCCAGCAAGTGCCGATAAAGCGAACGTCTATGTAATGAAAAAGGGACAGCACCTCGCAATGATTCTCAGGGAGATGTACGGCCTGCCTGACGATCTCATATTCCATAAGTATCTGGACGAGATCAGACAGCTGAACCCCGAGATCCAAAACCTCGATCTTGTAGTGGCAGGCCAGAAAATCCGCTTGCCGGAAATCAAGCAGGAAAACAGAAAAATACCTGCCAAGACTCCCGCTATTCAAGCTCTGGGGAAAGGGCCGGGGCTGAAAAAAGTGAGAAAATTTATAGTGCAGGAAATAGACGATGCGAATGGCGAACAGGAGACCGCGCAAAACCGGTCAGCAGAGGATTCTCCGGGCAGGAAGGGACAAGGGGAGCCCTCACCTCAAGCGCTGCAGGGACAACAAGAGATGCCTGATGGAAATGGGAAAGGGCAGGGTGAGATTGTCACGACGATTATCGGGGGTGGGCTAGAACCCGAAAATGATGAAGAAAGAGCAGCCACGCAGCTTGTGAGGAATTCCATACTTCCGAGCCTGAAGGAAATGGGGGTCAGGCAGAGGGACCACGGCACCTATTTTTTACCCCTGACAGGCGATAAGAGCTTATCCCTCGATACAAGCGTAATTCCGGTTATCGATCTCGATAACGGATCGCGCATCATTCTCGACGTAAACGGTAAGATTCTTAAGGAAACGAAGCGCCTCATTGAAGAGACATATCCTTCCACCAAGGTCATATCCGGTCCTTCCGAAGGACTGGAGCCCCTCATGGAGCGCATATTGGATGCATGCGGGTACTTCTCCGTCAATAAGGATGCAGGCCCGATCCTTGTGGGAGAGGATGAGAAGGTCCGGTTTTCCGGGAAGTGGGTGGTCTACAAGGATTCTTCCCGCCGCAATATCATTGTGGTCAACCTTCTGTCGGATGGGGAGTATAAGACTCCCGAATCGATCCGACGATACGCGGCGCGTTTCGGCATCAATCTCATCGAAATGGGCGGGAAGCAGGGTTTGCCCCGCAAAGAAGGCATCCTGCCGGCGCTCGACCATTCGTATGAGAAGCTCCTATCGGAGCTGGGCGTGGCATATGAAAAGCAAAAGGTACTGGACATTGTTTCCGTCGATGCGCTGAGCATTTCCTTCATGGCCCCGCTTTTGATAGACAGGGCTATTCTGACTTCGGAGCAGCCGGATAAAACCATGCTCGATCTCCTGCAGAAGAGGGGCTACAAGGTGATCAATCTGAAGAACGAATCTCTGGGGAAAATCCTCGACGCCCTGGGAAAAAAGAAGCAGGGACCGCCGATCAGGGTAATCGTAGCGAAGAATCGCACGGAGATAGACCTGCCTGCGATTGAGGTGAATGGTACAATCATCCTTGAGCATCCCCTGGATAAGGATATTACGAGCTATCTCCATGCATCGCAACTGAAGATCGTTATTTGGTAGCCGGCCTTTTCTTTGGATAAAAAAGCAGGAGCAACGGTTCTTGCCCCTGCTTCCCTGTGCCGTCTGCTTAAGGCTTTTGGTTTAGCGGCTGTCTTTTACGGGTTTCGCTATCTGGAGGATCCCCATGGGTATCTGGATACCCATGGCCTGCATCCTTTCGATGTCCACGATGATCTTGAGGTCTTCCTGCTGGCGTATGGGCATGGATTCGGGTCTCTTTCCGTCCTTGAGGATCTTTACCGCATTCTGTGCAGCGAAGATTCCTACGGTATCGAATTCCGTGCCGACGGCAAGGACCGCGCCTTTTGTGCTCATGACGGCAAAGCTGACAATGGGGATCTTATTCTCCCGGCAGTAGGCATCCATATCATTGACGGTCTCGAAGTCACGGATACCGAAGTAGGTGTCGAGCGGAACCGCGAATGCCTCAGCGCTCTGGGCTCTCAGCTCTTTGAGGGAAGGGGTAATCTTGTCCTTTTTGTTCACCTGCTTTGAGATGATGGTAAACCCGAAGGCCGGTGCACTCTTGGTAGCTTCCTGGACGTGGGCAATGCCGTTTTCGTCATCGCTGTGAATCATGCCGATGGTCTTGATGTTGGGGAATGCAGCCCGCAGAATCTTCATGGCATTCTTCATGTCCATATAGAGCGTGGCGCCGGTAACCCCGGGGCCCGCTTGCGTGAGCGACTTGCAGCCGGCTGCCTGCGGGATGGCGACCGCGGTAAAGACGAGCGGGATGCCTGCGGCCGTGATCTTGTCACGGGTATACTTGGTGGCCGGTGTCCCGATGGTCACGGCGAGGTCGGGTTTTGCTTGGGCAATGCGGGAGCCCTCGCTCTTTATCTTGAAGAGGAGGCCTACCTTATCGAAGAATCCTGCCTTTTCGAGGTTGTAATCCAGGATCACCCGGTTGACCTTGAGGTTCTTTCCCGTCACAAGTCCGTTCTTTGCCAGTTCGCTGATGAGTGAATCGTACGTACGCTGAAATGCGTCGATCTTTGCCACCTGGAGGACCTCGATTCTAAAGACTTTTTCCTCGGCTGAGCATGGTATGGCAAAGACAAACAATGCAATCAGGACAATCATTGATGCCGGAACCTTTTTCATGAATCACTCCCCCCTTATAGTCTTTTTACCCGTACAAGAAGGGAAACCCCCTATCATGTAGGGTGTCTCATTGAGTAATTGTGTATTTTATCGGTCTTGCGGCCGGTGATGATGAATGGTTATAGTAACAAGTGATAATAGGAGACAATGTCTAGCCGGATGAGTAAGTACGTCTATCTCGATGCTTGGCAGTGAAACCGGGGGAGATAGGATACGTACAAAAGGATCAGAAGAAGGTCTCTATAGCAGTCATGAACCGGTGTGTCTGGAATCGCTCGGCAAGGCCCATGTCGCCGTCGAATACGATGGCCTTGAATTTTTCGCCGAACTCTTCCCTCAATGCCTTCGCAACTTGGCCCTGGAGCCGTGAAAATGTATGGCAGCTCTTGTTGTTGTGGAAGAGGACTCCTTCGGCCTGGTAATCGCGCACCATCTGCTTCCATACCTCGATGCGCTCGGGGATGGTCAGGTTCGTATACATGGTGCAGTAAGCCTCGGCCATGCTGGTAAGCAGATTCTCGAAACTCGAGGTATCGAGCTCTTTTTTCCACACATCGAGATATGTGGAGCCCACCACCGCCACACCCCGTTCGTATAAGGCACGCTTGAGCTTGCCGAAGTTGAACCATGTGGCCAGGTTGTCCCAGAGCACACGGTGCTGCTCCCGGCCTGCGTGCGCGACGGCATCGACAAGGGTGGACGTTTCCTTTACCAGCTTATCATAGTAGTCTATTGCCTGCTCCGTGCCTCGCTCGGATACGATGAGCGCCATGTGGAAGAACCCGTCGAAAACGGTCATAGGGGAGGGCTTGAGCCTGCCCAGATCAAGGTACCTCTTCCACAGCCTCACAGCCTGATTGGATCTCTTGGCAGTTTCCATGAGCTTGTCGCGATCGAGCCTCTTTGCTGTCTGTTCCTCGAGCAGGCCGATAACATCAATGAGTTGACGCCTCACGTATTCGATCCTGACTAAGTCTATCGTGCCGTCGTAGCGGTTACCCACATTGATCACGCGAAAAGGGTTATTGCCGCATAAGGAGCTTAAGTGCTGGAACCACTCGGCAACGATATCGCATTGATTGTTGCAGGCAAGCAGGATATCCGGCGCAGGCAATACCGGCAGGGACTTCAGCGATTCCTGCAATGCCGATTGCCCGGGATTCTTCATCTCCAGAAGGTAGCCTGTATTGGCAAGCTCGTAGGAGCATCCCATGGGATCAAGCGAAGCCCTGCTCACGGCAATTTCGGAGAACTGCTCGGCGAGGCCGCTCACAATGATGTTCACCGCGTGGTTTTCAGGATACACCACCGCTACATCGGGCTCGAAGGCCTTGGCGATTTCCACCGGGAACATGGCGGTCACGTACACAACCGGCCGGCCTTCCTTCTTGGCAAGGGAGGCCTTCCGGTAATGTTCGGCCATGTAAAGTTTCTGGAGGGAGCTCACCGATCTGGCGTCAGCCATTGCGGCTCTCCTGTTCATCACAGAAGAGATCGTTGCGCTTCGTGTACGCATGAAGCGTATCCCGGTTGGTTGCCTCCGTAAAACCCGTCATCCAGTCGCGGTAATCGGCTGAGGAAAACTTCCTCGGGCTGCCGTTTTCGAGTATATAGACAATGTCATCCGTCGATCCATCCGTCTCAGGACTGCGAAAGTAGAATTCCCGTTTCAGGATCGATTTCTTGAGTTTCATGGTCTCGGTCATGGGCACGGACTTCACGATCCGGATGAACCGTGGGTGCATGTAGTGCGGTAGGGTTTCTCTGCAGTAAGCATAAAAGGCTGCCGCATCGAAGGCGTCCGGGCGTGATGTCTCGATGATGTACATAGGGTCGTCTTCCCTTCCCACAGGCTGGGGCACACCGATGACGCCTGCATTGGTGATGCCTTCGTACTTGCCGATAATCTTCTCGGCGTCCACCGGTGCCCAGTTTTCCCCCTTGAAGCGGATCCAGTCTCCGGTACGCCCCAGGAACACGAGATATCCGCCGCCGTCCTTTTCCACGATCGCTCCCAGGTCGCCCATGCGGTAGAAGTCTTCGCCGCCTATAGTAACGATCTTCTTTGCGCTCTCTCCGGGCAGCCGGTAATAGCCGGTAAAGGCCGAGGCGCCAAGTGACAGCTGGCTCACTACGATCTCGCCTGCGGCCTCATCGAGGTTGAGGATCCTGCCCGTCTCATCCGCCTGCGCAAGGGCACACTCCCGGCCGGATGCCTCGCTGATGATGCGGATATCCTTAAGCAGCCTGCCCACACTGTATTCCGGAGTGCCCGCATCAACAGCAGTTATGGCGCCTGCTTCCGTCGAACCGTAAACCTCGGTGAAAATGTCCAGGCCGAACATCCTGGTGAAAACAGCGCGGTTCGGCGCATTCGTGCCCGTGCTGATCACGGTCCTTAACGGCAGGCAGGAGAAGTCGGCATGAGGGCCGATTTCGCTGCTGATATGGTTGATGACATACTGCACGGGATCCCCCACGCAATTCCAGATAGTGGCCTGAACGGTTTCGATGTCATGGACGAAGTTGCGGACACTGAACCTGCGGCGGATAAGAAAGCTCGCACCGCACAGCATGGCAGGCATGATATTGAGGTACAGCGAATTGGAGTGATTGATGGGCATGCAGACATATCCCACGTCGTCTTTGGTGTAGTTCAGGATTCTTATGCCGTTTAAGCCTACATCATAGAGCTTCTGCCAGGTGACTTCGATGCCTTTGGGCGCGCCGGTCGTACCCGAGGTGAAAATGATTACTCCCGGCTGGGTAGGGTCCAGGGGCTCCGGGGTGAACGAAGAGCGCGTGGATTCGGATTCCTCCAATATGTGAGGAATGGTCTTGATCGGGCCCCGCCTCGAATCGTCGGTCGAACCGGCCAAGAAAACGGACCCCTCGTTCAATGAGCTGAAGCCGTGCATCTCCTTGGCGTTCATGACCGTATCGAGGAAGGTGCCTTTGGTTCCGGGCTGAGAGGCAAGATCCACGAAAAGTACATGCATGTCTATGTTATTGATGTCAAAGGCAAGCTTTTCGCCCACCTGAGCATTGTTCACGCCCACGAGCGTGGCATTCGTGAAGGCGCAGCCGCCCAGCAGGAAAAAGAATTCCGGGATATTCTGCATGAATACCCCGACATGGAAGCGCCGGCCGCTTCCTATGCCGAGCCGTTTTTTTTGGTTTTGGAGCATATTGCCGTAGGCAAGAGACTTTTGAAGGAACTCGGCATACGAGACCGAATGGAGTACTTCATCCTCATCCCGGAATTTGATAAACGAGCGGCCGCTGATCAGAGGATCGGATCCGTTATGAATGATAACCGAAGCTATGTTCATTCTCTCACCCCTCCACATCACTACAGGTCTTCATTTCCGATTGCAGGCAGTCTGTGTCCTCTCCTCTCTTACGTGCAATCCGACATATTCTTGCATATAAAAGGGATTTATTCCACAGAGATTCATTCTCCCTTGCGGGATCCAGAACGCAGCTTGACAACCCTTCGATTATTACCTAAGGTTTCTCCATGGACTGGGAAGTAATCATCAATGCGTATCCTGAGGATGCAGCAGGTATCGAAAAGGCGAGGCGGATATATTCCGCAGTCGTGGAGGCAGTGGAAAAGCTCGATGTTCCAAGCCTCGACTGTACCCTGCCTCTGGAAAACATAGCCACCCTGGTTGCCCCTGCAAAGCTGGCAGACGTCTGCAAAGGCGTATGGAAGGATGTGCTGGGTAAGGAGCCAGACGTCGATATCGAGCAGGCACTGAGAGCGTTCGTCTCCGGAGACTCGATCCCCGAGCCGGAGCAGGGTGCCGAAGATCTCCTGCCCATGTTCCTCCGGCCTGTCGTGAGTACATACCTCAGGCGTGTGCGTGAGAGGAATAAGGACCTGATCAACTCCCACCAGGGTAATGGGAAGTGTCCGTTCTGCGGGATGTACCCGAGAATGTGTTTTGATTCTGAATCATCCAGGGATCTCCACTGTCTCATGTGCGGGCAGGAGTGGAGGTTTCAGCGGGTCAAATGTCCATTCTGCGGCAATTCCGACCATACCACCCTGGGATATTTCGAAGTTGAAGGCATCAAGGGTATTCGCATATATTTCTGCTCGGAGTGCAAGCACTATATCAAAGTCGTCGAGACGAAGACACGTCTCGCCCACGACGCCGAAACCGAAGATATCCTCAGCCTGACCCTCGACGCCGCTGCCCAGGAAGAGGGCTACCTTTAGCATATAATCCGGATTCACTGGAAAATCCGATTCTTGCAGCAACCCACCTTAAGTGATCCAGGACTGCCCGGTTTACGAAGGTGCACCCATGAATTGCCATGCCTTTTACGTAGCTTCCGGTTTGTGAATAATTACTGGGCAGCCGGCTCAGTTTCCGTAATATCTTTTTTCTTTCTGACGAGATACGTTGCCCATATGCTGATCTCGTAGAGCACGAGAAGGGGCAGCCCCAGCAGTATCTGGCTGAGGACATCCGGCCCGGGCGTCAGTATCGCCGCTACGATAGCCACGATGAGCACGGCATATTTCCGGTTTTTTCTCAATCCCTTCGCATTCACGATTCCCATCTTGGCAAGGAAGAACATGACCACCGGCAGTTCGAAGGTGATGCCGAAGGCGAAAAGGAATTTCATGGCAAAGCCCAAGTATTCCTTCATCGAAGGAAGGGCCAGGATGTTCTCATTCGAATACCCGAGGAAGAACTTGAACCCGACCGGGAAAACGACAAAGAAGCCGAAAGACACGCCCAGGGCAAAGAAGAGTGTGGCCGCGATCACGAAGGGTACGACATACCGCCTCTCCTTCTGATACAGCCCCGGCATGATGAATTTCCAGAGTTGGTAGAAGATGACCGGAGCGGCCATAAGGAGGCCGACGAAAAAGGAGACCTTCATGTAGGTGAAGAAAGCCTCGGGCAGGGAGGTGTAGATAAGGTGGCTTCCCTTGGGCATTACCTCTATCAGGGGTGATGCCAGGAAATTGAAGATCTCCTCCGAGAAGGCGTACGATGCAACGAAGCCTACGCTTACGGCAAGGAGGCATTTGAAGATCCTCCAGCGGAGCTCTTCGAGATGATCGGTTATGGGGAGCTTATCCTCTTCCACAAACAAGCTACCTTTCTATATCTTCAGGATGATAAACCGGCTGGGCATCAAGGTCTGTTTTATCCTCAGGATTGTCGTTTTCCTTTGCGGGGCTCGTTTGTTTTTCTTCGGTATTCACAGTCTCGACAGGCTCGGGTGCAGGCTTGTCTTGCTGCTGGGGTTTCTCTTCTGCAGCCAGATCGATCTCTTTTTTCAGATCGTTTGATGCACGCTGGAACTCCCCCATGACCTTGCCCAGGGTTTTTGCTATCTCAGGGAGTTTGCTGGGCCCAAGCAGAATCAATGCAAGTAAGAGGATAAAAAATAATTCCTGACCGCCGATTCCGAACATGGAATGATCATATAAGGGTTTTTCCCCCCTGTGTCAAACCAAAGAGCGATCAGGCTTTTACTATTTGACTAATGGGCTTATGTTCCATAGTCTAGGGGTCAATATGAGGCGTAGGACACTAAAGCGTGAAATCCGTATTCAAGGGGTCGGCCTTCATAAAGGCGGCCCGGCCGCAATTTCAATACGGCCGGGGAGTGCCGGGATCGTGTTTGCGAAGCAAGGGGAAAGGATACCGGCCTCACCGGAAAATGTCGTGGATACCAGGCTCAATACCACCCTGGGCAACAAAGGCATTACGATTTCCACCATCGAGCACCTCATGTCCTGCCTTTGGGGGTTGTCCGTCACGGACTGCGAGATCGAGATCCTCGGGGAAGAGATCCCTGCTGTGGACGGTTCCGCGCTTCCCTTTTATACCCGGATTCTCGGTGCCGGCCTGGAAGGTCTCCCGGAAGAAGCGCTGCCGGTGAGAATCCGTGATCTTATCAGGGTTGAGGAGGGAGAAAGCTTTGTCGAGGCAGCACCCGGCCTTTTTTCCGTTACTTATGAGATAGAGTTTCCAAGCTTCGCCATCGGCAGGCAGCAGTTTTCTTATGACGGGTTGAATTACGGCACGGAAATAGCCCCTGCCAGGACCTTTGGCCTGCTCTCCGATGTCGAAAAGATGCGCTCTGCAGGGCTTGCTTTAGGCGGAAGCCTCGAGAATGCCGTGGTTGTCGATGAGGCCAAGGTTCTCAACCCCGAGGGGCTTCGATTCCCTGATGAATTCGTCCGGCATAAGATTCTGGACATCCTGGGTGATCTCTGGACATTGGGAGCTCCCCTGGAAGCCGGTATCAGGGCATATAAGGCCAGCCACCGGCTGCACATCGCCCTTGCAAGGAAGATCCGTGAGGCCTATCTCCAGGAGGGCAGTCTGCCGTGATATCCAAGAGAACGAGAGAGATTATCTATATTTTTATCATCATCGGGATGATTGCACTCCTGAGTATTGCACGGACGAATATCCGCAATCTCCAGGCCCTGTCTCTTTCGAGTAATATCCTCATCTTCGCGGTGATCAGCCTGAACATTGTGCTGCTCGTGCTCGTGATCTTCCTCGTAACCCGCAACCTTGCCAAGCTCTTCATGGAGCGACAGCAGGGCGTCCTGGGAACACGGCTCAGGGCAAAGCTCGTCATTGCCTTTGTAACGCTCACGATCATCCCCACTATGGTGCTGTTCTTCACAAGCATTCTCTTCCTGAACAGCAGCATGGAAGGCTGGCTCTCATCAGAGGTGGAGACCGCCATCGAAGAATCCATGAACGTCGCGAACATCTACTACAAAGAGTCGTCTGCAGAAGCCATCCACTATGCGAGCTCCATATCGGCCGAAATAACCGAGAGAAGGCTCCTGAAGGAGGAGAACCTCGATATTATGAAGGCCATGCTCCAGGAGAAGATGGCCCTGTTCCGGCTTTCCTCCGTCGAGGTCTTCTCATCCCAGGGTGAAGAGCTCGTGAAGATCATATCCCCCGAGGTCGGCGTCGCCAGCATGCCGTCGACGCAGTCGAACCTTGTCCATGGAGCCATGGAGGGGAAGACCATGTCCTTTGTCTTGAGGACGGGCAATGCGGATATCATCGAAGGGATCGTGCCCATCAGGTCATCCTTCAACTTGCGGGACGTGGTGGGGGTGCTGGTGGTTGATTATTACATCCCGGAGAGCCTTTCAGGCCGGATGGGAATCATCCGCAGCACCTTTACCGACTATATCCAGAGCCTCAAGATAAAAGGCCCGATAAAGACCAACTACATCATCATCCTCACCTCCATAACGCTCTTGGTGATTTTCTCCGCGGTATGGTTCGGAATGAATGTCTCCAAGGGGCTCATCAACCCTATAGAAAAGCTCGTGGAAGGCACCCAGCGGATATCCCGTGGAGATTTGAGTTTTTCCATCGATGTCCGGTCCAATGATGAGCTCGGCCTCCTCGTGCAGGACTTCAACACCATGGTCAACGACCTGAAGGAATCGAGGAGACAGCTCGAGAAAGCATATAACGATATCCAGAACAGAAACCGCTACATCGGCACCGTGCTGAACAACATCTCCACAGGAGTGATCACGCTCCAGCAGGATGACACCGTCATTTTCCTCAATCCCGCAGCCAGGGCAATGCTCGGCATATCCCAGGAATCGCCGGTGGGAAAGAGGTATGAAGAAGTTTTCGCAGGTGATTTGGGCCCGATTTCCACGGAGCTGATTGAAAATTTCAAGAAGTCCAAAGGGATCACGACCCAGAAACAGATATCCGTCATCGTGGACGGCAAACGGCTCACGCTGCTGGGTCACGCATCGTTCCTCTATGATGATAACGACGAGCACCTCGGTACCGTTGTGGTATTCGACGACCTGACCCAGCTGCAGAAGATGGAGCGTATGGCTGCATGGAGGGAGGTGGCACGGAGGATAGCGCACGAGGTGAAGAACCCGCTCACCCCCATCCAGTTGTCGGCCCAGAGGCTCAGGCGCAGATACATTGAGAAGCTCGGAGACGATGGAGCGGTCTTTGATGAGTGCACCCGGGTCATTATCAATGAAGTGGATGAAATGAAGCGGCTGGTGAATGAGTTCTCAGCATTCGCCAAAATGCCTTCGTGCATGCCCTCCCGGGAAACCTCAACAAGGTGGTGCAGGATGCGGTTGCGCTCTATAAACAGGCCCATCCCGCGGTCACCTACGAGATCAGGCTCGATGAAACGCTGCCCATGGTGGAGATCGACGGCTCCCAGATGAGCAGGGCCATCGGCAATCTGCTGGAGAATGCAACCACCGCAGTCCTTGAGTGTGCGAACTCCCGGAAGATGGTGAGCATACATACGAGCTATGATTCCGATGTGCACATCGCCACCCTTGATATTTCCGATACGGGCACGGGTATCAGCCTGAAGGTGAAGGAGCGCCTGTTCGAGCCGTACTTTTCCACGAAAAGGGGCGGGACCGGGCTCGGGCTGGTTATCGTCAACAGGATCGTATCGGATCACAACGGATTCATCCGGGTCAGGGACAATACGCCCATGGGAACTGTTTTCAGCATAGAATTGCCGGTAAAGGAGTAGTTCATGAAACGTACGATATTGATAGTGGATGACGAGGAGAGTATACGGTTTTCCCTCAAGGGGGGTCTTGAGGACGAGGGGTACAACACACTGCTGGCCGGAACAGGTGAAGAGGCGCTCCAGATCATTGAAAACAATGAAGTGGATCTTATACTTCTGGATATATGGATGCCCGGCAAAGATGGGCTGCAGATCCTGGAGGAGCTGAAAAATAACGGATGCCCGATCCCGGTGATCATCATGACCGGTCACGGGTCCATCGATACGGCAGTACGGGCGACCAGGCTGGGGGCGCTTGACTTCGTTGAAAAACCCCTGGACCTGAACAAGATCATCATCACCCTCCATAATACGCTGCACCTGAAGGCCCTGGAAGAGGAGAACGCGCTCCTCCGGAAAAAGACCGAGAAGGATGACGAGATCATCGGGAATTCCCAGGCCATCAGGAGGCTGAAGGATCAGATCGACCGTGCTGCACCGTCGGACGCATGGGTCCTCATCCTGGGGGAGAACGGGACCGGAAAGGAGCTGGTTGCAAGGAGGCTCCATAAAAAGAGCATACGGGCGAAACAGCCGTTCATCGAGGTGAACTGTGCCGCCATCCCCGGAAGAGCTCATAGAAAGCGAGCTGTTCGGGCATGAGAAGGGGGCCTTTACCGGCGCCACGGAGAGAAGGCGGGGCAAGTTCGATCTGGCCCATAACGGCACGCTCTTTCTGGATGAGATCGCGGACATGAGCCTGCCCACCCAGGCCAAGATCCTGAGAATCCTCCAGGAGCAGAGGTTCGAGAGGGTAGGCGGCGGCCAGACCATCCAGGTGGACGTCCGGGTGTTTACGGCCACGAACAAGGACCTCGAAAATGAGATTGCGGCCGGGCAGATTCAGGCAGGACCTCTACTACAGGCTCAACGTCATTCCCATCTATGTGCCGCGGCTCATCGACCGCAAAGAAGATATCCCGGAGCTCGTGGAGCACTTCCTCAAGCTCTTCTCCTCACTGAAGGGCGGGAAGAAGAAGACCATCACCGAAGGCGCGGTCAAGAAGCTCATGCAGCACGACTGGCCCGGCAACGTGAGAGAGCTGAAAAACATCATCGAGCGGCTCGTGATCATGACGCCCGGGCGATACCATCACTGGCGGACGATATCCTGCCTCTGGGTCGAGGTCCGTCTCGGATCACGGACAAGCTCATCGGCATTACCCTGCTCAAGGATGCCAGGGCGGAGTTTGAAAGGATTTTCATCGAAAACAAGCTCAAGGAGTGCGGGAACAACATCTCCAAGACAGCGGACCTCATCGGCGTAGAGCGGAGCAACCTGCACAGGAAGATCAAGGGACTGGAATAGATGTCGGATGAAAAGGGCGCGGTCCGCAAGGATCCCGGGGGGCAAGCTGAACATTGCCCTCGTGTACCCCAACACCTACTTTGTGGGGATGTCCAACCTCGGCCTGCACACCATGTACCGGGTGTTGAACGCCATCCCTCCATCGTGTGCGAACGCTTTTTCACCGGATTTCGAACGTTCCGTGGAATCATCGCGGTCCCTCCAGGATTTCCACGTCATTGCATTTTCCGTCTCCTATGAGCTCGACTGGATCAACATGCTCCGCATCATGCTCAAAGAACAATATCCCGCTCCGGGCGAGGGACCGCCCGGCACGGGCCCATCGTCCTGGCAGGAGGGTCCGCTGCGACCATCAACCCGGAGCCCGTGGCCGATGCCTCGACCTGTGCTTCCTTGGAGAAGGGGAGCCCCTTGCGTCCGCCCTCTCCGATGCCTTTTTTCAGAGCACCGACCGAGAGGCTTTCTGGACAGGCTGCAGGGTGTTCAGGGCATCTACATTCCTGAGCGGACGTATCCGGTCTATGAGGAGGAGAGGATACCGGGAATTCGCCGGGGTACAGGCCCGGCGTCTCCATTGTAGATCCATTCGACAAACCCGGGCTACTCGGTCATTCTCACGGATAAAACCGTATTCCAGGATATGTTCCTGGCCGAGATCGCACGTGGATGCCCCTACCACTGCAAATTCTGCACTGCCCGGGAAATCTATTCACCGTTTCGGCCCGTGGGTGTGAAGGACTTGCAGGATGTTTTCGAGAAAGCACTCTCTTCCGGGAGGAAGCTCGGCCTGGTGAGTACCTCGCTGAACAACCACCCCCAGCTCTCCGAGATCCTGTCTGAAATCTCTTCGAGAGGGATCAGGATCGCCCCCCCGTCGCTACGCCTGGGCATGATCTCTAAAGAGCTCCTCGATTACCTTAAGGAGTCGAAGGTGAACGGCGTGACGCTTGCGCCAGAGGTCGGTTCCGATAATTTACGCTCCTCGCTCGGGAAGGTCGTGAGCAACGAGACTATCCTGGAAGATGTCACCGCGCTGATCAGCAGCGGCATCCGGGACATCAAGCTTTATTTCATGGTGGGACTGCCCGGTGAGGAACACGATGATATCGACGCCGTCATTGATCTGACCAGGCGCATACGGCAGGTCTTTGTCCATGTTTCCAAAGGAAACAAACGGATCGGGAAGATAGCTTTGAGCGTCAATACTATGGTCCCGAAACCCCACTCGAGGTACGAGAGGGTAGGCATGATCGAGCCCGGCGAAGCAAAAAAGAGGATCAGGAAGATATCCAAGGGCTTGAGCGCTCAGAGCAACGTCTCGGTAAGCTTCGAAGGCCCCAAATGGGCCTATCTGCAGGCCATGATCGCCCGGGGCGACCGGCATATCCTGGATGTGCTTATCGAGATGGCGGGACGAGAGCCGTCGCAGTGGCAGGAGGTCCTGAAACAGTGGCCCCGCAACCCCGATTACTATGCCATCAGAGAGCGCGACGGGGATGAACTGCTCCCCTGGTCTTTCTATTCCCTCTACAGCCGAAGCCCTTGCCGGGATATCGGGAAATGTGATGACTGATGAGAAGCCCCATTATCGAGGTCACCGGAAACGCCTGAGAGAGCGTTTCCGGAAGGCAGGCAAGGATGCTCTGCAGGATTATGAGATCCTGGAACTTCTCCTGGGGTATGCCGTGGTTCAAAAGGATACGAAGCCCATTGCCAAAGACCTCATCGACCACTTTGGAAATCTGCGCAGGATCTTTGACGAATCACCGGAAGAGCTCGAATCAAGGAAAGGCATCGGCGAGTATGCGGGGACGCTCATCAAGCTCGTAAAGGCATGCATGAGCAGGTGCCTTGCACCCTGTGAAGATGCCGACATTACTCTGGACAGCCCGGAGGCGGTGCTCAGATACATCCAATCCGAGATCGGCGGCGAGAAAAACGAGCATTTCTTGCTCCTGTGCCTGAACTCGGCAGGGAATCTCATCTATACCGAGCATCTCTCCAAAGGCACGGTGAACATGGCCCACGTGTATCCGCGGGAGGTATTCAAGACAGCCCTGATGAAAGGCGCCACCTCGCTGATTTTAATTCACAACCACCCATCGGGAACCCTTACCCCGTCATCCCACGACGAACGGCTCACCCGCTCGCTCACCGAACTCGGCGATCAGCTCGGCATCCCTGTGCACGACCATATCATCGTAACCCGGGATCAGGCCTACAGCATCAAGCTGGGCCGTAAGATCGGATGAGAACAACCCGGAATGTGAATTCATACAGGATATGGTTTTCGTCCAAAGCAGAAGATTGCCAAAATGTTTTTACCCGAATAATGAATCATTCTAACGACCGCTTCATGTGAGTTGTCATTAAATACATGGTACGGAGGAGAAGGGGAGCTAGGGGGTCTGCAGTGACACGACGGCGCTTTTTGATGCTCAAACGTGTTACCCTCATACCCAAAACCTCATGAGTGTTACTTACAAATTGTCTTTTCGAGGAAGTGCCACGTTGTGATCAATGAATCAGTGGAGGAGCCTCAGGATTCTATATTTTTAAGCCACTAAATTCGTAGGATCACTTATCCGCCTCCAGCAGGCTCTGCACCTTGAAAAGGATGATGTGGGCAGGGGAGGGCTTCACCAGGTAGAGGTTCGCCCCGGCGTCGAAGGCGAGCTTCCGGTTGTCCGGTGATGCCTCGGTGGTGAGCATGATGATGGGCAGGTCCTTGTATTGAGGATCCTGCCTGATGTTCGGTATGAGCTCGATGCCGTCCATGTTGGGCATGTTCAAGTCGGATATCACGAGCCTGATTTCCGGGATGCAGCGCCAGCTTCTCAAGGGCGTCAAACCCGTCGCATGCCTCTACGCAAAGGATATTTTTCGGTTTCAAGGTATGGACCAGGAGTTTTCTGACGGTCGCTGAATCGTCTACGATGAGTATCTTATCCATATCCTTCTCCACCTACTCCTTCTTATAGCCCAGGGCGCCGGGGAAATGAACCAGTTTGAAAGCGCGCGAGATATTGTGGAGCGACTCCGAATGGCCGATGAATAGGTATCCTCCTGGATTTAGGTTGTCATAAAGTTGTGCGACAAATCTTTTTTTTGCATCGTCGTCAAAGTAGATGAGGACATTTCTGCAAAAGATGATGTCGAATCCCCGCATAAGCTTGACACGATTCGTATCATTGAAATTCAGATACTGCAGCTCGACAAGCATCCGTATCTCATCGCAGACCGTAAATTGTGATCCACTCTGTAAAAAATACTTTCTCTTGATCTCCGGAGGTACGGATCTCAATGTGTATTCATTGTATGCCGAAGCACGTGCGGATTTCAATGCCTTCTCGCTGATATCACTGGCAAATATCTTGATATCCCATTCTTTGAGCGTATCCGCCAGAACCTCTTTCATCACGATGCCCATCGTATAGGGCTCATCGCCGGTCGAACAACCTGCCGACCAGAGTCGCAAAACCTTTTCTCCCTTTTCGATCCTTCGCTGCATGATTTCGGGCAAAGCCTTCTCCTGGAATGCCTGGATCTGGGGAGGGCTCCTGAAGAAGCTCGTTTCATTGGTGGTTACCGAATCGAACAGGGCCCGAAGCTCTTTTGATGCCTGGGGATCATACTTGAGCATGTAATAGTATTTATCGAAGTCCGGAAGATTATTTGCCCGCAGCCGTAAGGACAGCCTGTTTTCAAGCTGGGCCTTCTTGTTGTCGGAGAAGTATATTCCCGAGTGTTCATAGATGAAGTCCCGAAGCAGCCGGAAGGTTTCGTCGGTCATCTGGGCCGGTGCCGAGGCAAGATAATCAGCCACGGTTATCCTCCTTGACAGGCTCCTCGGACACCGTGGAAAGGTATGCCTTTACCTCTTCCCCGATATCTTCGATCTCAAAGGTGATGCGCTCGATATCGAGGACATCCATGGGATACCCCATCTTCCTGAGGATTTGCCAGGCTTCCTGGTCTTTCAATACAAACGATACCGAATCGCCGCCGCAGGACAATTCTTTTGCCTTTGCAAGGAGGTTTGCTATCGAGACCAGTGCGGTGATGTCCTTAAACTGGGCTTTCCCCGGGTGATGATGGTACAGGTTGATATCTGCAAGGTATGGAGGCAGCCCCCACTTCTGGGCTATGAAATGTCCTACCTCCATGTGGGTTGTTCCGAGAACTTCTTTTTCGGCCTCGAACATGGAGCAGTTCTTCCGGATCGACAGCGCATGGGCTTCCATGAATTTATCGTGGAAGAACTCGTCGAAAATGATCTTCCCGATATCATGGAGCAGGCCTCCGACAAATTCCCTTCCTTGTGACTTCATACGGATTTTTTTATCCACATGCCGTGCAATGAGGCCTGTTGCAACGCAGTGATCCCAGAACTTGATCCGTAAGGATTCTCCCTTCTTGTCTTTCATGCCCAGGATGGAGAGGACTGATACGGTTGTAGTGATATTGATGATCTCATTGAGTCCCATCAGGAGAATCGCCCGGTGGAGGGTATCGATCTCCTGGGCGCCCCTGCGGTAAAAGGCCGAATTTGCCAGCTTCAACACCTTTGCCGCGAGCGGCGGATCCTTATGGATGCATTCGGATATAGCCTTTATGGAGACACCGGGAGTCTTGGAAAGAGTCATTACCTCCATGGCGACCATGGGGAGCGTTGGGATTTCTTCAATATTCTCTATGATCTCGATGACCGGTCGCTCCATCAGAAGGCAACTCCCTGCAATTTGTCCACTGCCTCTGCAACAGCCCTGGCAACGTCGAGATTATCGTCATCCATATAAACTTCCAGCTCTAAGGCCAGGGACTCGTCTTCCCATTCGCCGAGGGCTTTCACGGCAGAAATGCGCAGGAAATCGGGCCCGCTTTTCAGAATAGACAAAAGCCTCATTTTTGCATCATCATCCTTGAACCGGCCCAGGGCCTCGATGGCGTGATACGAGGTCCACATCTCGTCATTTGAGATAGCATCTTCGAGGAATGATCGTAATCCATGGATTTTCCTCTGTCCCACGATATCGATGGCAAGATGGCGGATCTCGTCATGTTCATCGTTCAGGAGCGCCTTGAGCAGATCGTTTTCAATGGGGAGCATCATATCCTTGGTGACTTTGACTGCGGACATCCGAGCTTCCCAGTCCTGATCCCTGAGCATATAGACAACCGCTTCTTTGAGTTTCTCGCTCTTGGTTCGCTCAAGGCCGGCGAGAGCCATAATGCGGATCTTGGGGTCGGCATTCTTGATCAGCGTCATAAAGCAGCTTTCCGCCTTGTCGGTCCCAATCAAAGCGATGGCTCCCAGGGCGACATTCTTTACATCCGGGTACGGATGCTGGAGGAACTTCATGATCTCATCGATATCCTCAGGATTGCCTATCTCGCCCAGGGCCTTCAAGGATGAAGTGATGACATGGCCGTCCTGATCGTGGATGAGCGTGCGCAGAGTATCCCTGGAGCAGGGGCCTCCGATACGGGCCAGTGTATCGGTCATAGCCCTTTTCACATACCCTTGAGCTGTGAGTATCCTTACACTGATTTCCCGGCCTTCATTCTCGCCGCCGATCTCGGAGAGTACCTGTGAAGAAAGCATCCTGGTCTTCTCATCTGCATCGAGCAGGCCGATCATGAGAGGGATATCGTGAAGGGCGATGAGTGCGGATTTGATATCTTCCCATTTATCCGGATTGAGATCCGGGTCTACCTTCTTGGCCAGTTCTATGATGCGCAGTGCACTTTCGCCGTCACCGATGCTTCCCATTGCGACGAGCATGTCGTGCTGGAATTCGTCATCTGCATCCAGAAGATGTGTCTCGAGGATATTCTTCAGGAAATGTCCGTCTTCAGGGTCGAGCGCCAAAATATCGTCGAGCGACATTATTTTGAGCAGTGTCTGGGCAATGGATACTTCCACATACTCATCCGATCCCCTCAACATATCCATGAGCGGCCGCACCGTTTCCCGCGATCCGATTTTGCCTAAAGATTCAAGGATGGCACAAATGGTGATCTCATCGTTCGACCACCGCTTGATTTCATCCAGGAGAAATTCCACTACATCTTCATGGGGGATGCGGGCAAAGGATTCGATTACGGAAAAGCGAATCCATTCTTCATCGTTGATAAGCTTTTTCAGGTGCTCGAATGCGGCGGCTCCGCCGATCTCTCCAAGTGAAATAACTGCTGCGTTTCTCACGTTGGGATTCGTATCGTAAAGGCCTTCGATGAGGATATCAAGGCTCTCCTGATTCCCGATGGAGCCGAGGATATCGAGGACAAAAAGACGGATATTGTCATTGGAGTCCTTGGCAATCCCGTGAAGGATATCTACTCCGTCGATGCCGATCTTTCTCAGGATATCGATGGCCATGTTCCTGATCGAAGGATCCTCATAGGTCAAGAGAGGGATCATTTTCTTGATGGCAGTCCTTCCGCCGAGCATGACGATAGAATTCTGGGCAGCATCCCGGACTCCATTGTTGCGATCCTTGAGCAGGATTTCGAGCTTGTCGAATGCACGATCTCCTCCGATTTCGGCAAGCAGGGCCGCCGCCTCCCTCCTCAGGGAAGAATCCTCCGAAAATATCATTTCATCGATTTTCGCCAGTTCCATATGGTACCTTTGCGAGCAGTTTTTCACTCGCCTCCGTAGTTAATTTCTTTAACCTTACACTTCCCAATGAAAAAATCACCTCTTATCGAATTCCACAAAAACGACATTGTTGACATTGAGTGATTTCAGATCATCACGGATGATTGCAGCAATTTCTTCTTTTGAATAAACGTCGGCGTTCGATGAGAGTCTCTGAAAAATGAGGTTCCTGATCTCATACATCCTACTGCCGATATTATATGCGGTTTCCGGGTTTGCCTGCAGGCTGAGCTGGGCGAGCAGTACGCCGGACTCCTTGGGCTTGCGGGAATTATAGAGCACCATGAAAGGATCAAGAAGAATATCTCCCTCTCGTGAATCCAATGCGGGGGAAGGAGCGGGTTTTTTATAGCTTATGGGAATATCCACATGCGGTTTTTTTGTCAGATGATAGGTGAGAACGCCCATGGAGACGAGCACGATCACGAGCCCTGATGCGATTGATGCGATGAGTATCGGGCGACGCTTGGAGGCGGGTTTGGATGTTTCCGTTGAAGAGATCTGCTTCGTTTCCTCCTGTATGGGTTCTTCGGCCCCGGGTTCATCGGAAAGAGACACGCCGTCTCTGTCGAGCTCCGCCTTGCCGAAATCATAGGCAATACCATCTTTGTCGAGCTCGGCTTTTTTCCCGGGATGATCCGACACGTTTCCCCCCTACTTGCTGAAGATCTGGTTTATTTTCTGGCCGAGCGTCTCGGCGGTAAAAGGTTTCACGATATAATTGCTCACCCCTGACTTCACCGCCTCGATGATATTCTCCTGTTGGGCCTCTGCCGTTACCATAAGAAAGGGGATGTCTTTCAGGGCATCGTCCGACCGGATGGCCTTGAGGAGTTCCAATCCCGTCATTTTCGGCATGTTCCAGTCGGAGACTACCATGTCGATCTTCTCCCTCTGGAGAGTATCGAGGGCAGTGGACCCGTCGTCGGCTTCAATGATGTTATTGAAGTTCAGCTGTCTCAAGATGTTTTTCACAATCCGGCGCATCGTTGAGAAATCATCAACAACAAGGATTTTCATATTTTTATCAACCGCCATAGTTGCCTCCAGGGTCTTTTTCACATAATCGAACAATCGCGCGTAAATCTTTACGCCTTGATCTCTTTAAAAAGCTTCTGCATCTTTGATCTGAGCCTCAAGACTGCCTTGGTATGAATCTGGGAGACCCTTGATTCAGTAAATTTAAGCACATGGCCAATCTCCTTCATGGTCAGCTCGTCGTAATAATACAATGAGATAACCATCCGCTCCTTTTCCGGCAGCGAGAGGATCCCCTTGGCAACTATTTCCCGGACTTCCGCATATCTGAGCTTATGCGAGGGCCATTCCTTTTCATCCTGAAGGATGAACTCCAGGAGGTTTCTCTTTGAGACGTCGGAATCATCTTCGCCAAGGTCGTCCAGGCTCAGGAGCGATACCGATGCCGTTTCCGAAAGGAGCTTGTGGAAACTGTCGATATCGATCTTCATCTCGTTGGCCACCTCTTCGTCTTTTGCAGGCCGGCCAAGGGCATATTCGAGCCTTGCATAGGCGTCTTCCACCTTGCGGGCCTTCTGCCTCACCGACCTTGGCACCCAATCCATGGAGCGCAATTCATCGAGTATTGCGCCGCGGATCCTGAACTCCGCATAGGTCTTGAACTTGATCTGCTTTGAGGCATCGAATTTCTCGATGGCGTCGATGAGCCCTATCACCCCTGCGTTGATGAGATCGTTCAGGTCGATGTGAGGGGGAAGCCGGATCGCTATGCGGCTGGCTATGTACTTGATCAACGGTGAGAACTCGTTGATCACCTTTGCCCTGACCTTCGGGTTGAGTTTCTGTTCTTCAGTAAGATCCGGAAATGCTATGTCCTGCATGGTTCGACCCCTTCACTTGGTTGAGTAACATCCTGCGGAGGAAAAATTGAAGATTCCCGCTGTTCGAGTCTCGCGATGTGTGTTCAAGGCGGCTCACGATTCTCTCCAGACGGACCGCTGCCTCCCCGTTCGGATGGACTCCGACAAATGCCTTTTGCCCTTTGATGCACTCGGGAATGCTTTTGTCCGTTGGAATGGATCCGAGTACTTCAAGGGCAACATCCCCTAAAAACCTCTCACATACCAAAGTTAACTGCCTTGCCACTTGGTCTCCTTCCACTTTGGAAGAAATGTTATTCACGATGAGGTCAAAGTGCTTGACCCCGTATTGCTTTCTCAAAACCTTGATGAGCGCGTATGCATCGGTAATGGAGGTCGGCTCCCCGGTGCACACGACGAGAATCCGCTGCGCCGCGGTATTGAAGTACATGACGTTCTTCGAGATCCCTGCGCCTGTATCGATGATCATGTAGTCGATATCCTGGTCGAAATAATCCAGAGAGTTCATCAGGCAGATCTGCTGTTCGGGGGTGAGATCCACAAGCTCCTGGATGCCCGATGAAGCCGGGATGATCTTGATCCCCTTGGGTCCTTCCAGGATGATGTCTTCCAGGAGGCACTGCCCCTCCAGGACATGCTGTATATTGTACTTCGGTGCGAGGCCGAGCATGACATCGATATTGGCAAGCCCTAAATCTGCATCGAGGACGAGGACCTTTTTCCCCTTTGAGGCGAGAATGATGGCCATATTGACGACGATGCTCGTTTTCCCGACGCCCCCTTTTCCCGAAGTGACCGACAGCACTTGCGGGTAGTTCTGGCTGCCGCCTCCCTCGAAGATCCTCCTTAATGTATGTGCTTGATCTTTCATGATATATCTCCGAGACATCTTTCTGTGATCGTTGACGCAGACGCTTCCTCGATATCTTCCGGAACCCTCTGGCCAGTGGTGAGGAACGAGATGGGGATCCTGTAGAGAAGATTATGGGTAATGATTGATCCTGAATGTATTGCCTCATCGACCTTGGTGAATATCATACGGTCGATATTCAGTTCCGAGAAAGATTTGGTTATGGTATCCATCTCGGTATCCCTTGTAGCTACCGGCATGAGCAGGAAGGTGCATGGGTTGATCCCGCCGAAATACTGCTTGAGCTGAGGGATGTAGTCTCTGCACAAGGGCGATCTTCCTACCGTATCCACAAGGATCAGATCCATGGACATGGACTCGAGCTTCGCGAGCGCCGTCCTGAACTCCGATGCCGTTGTGACGGACAGGAAGGGAATATTCAGTATCTTGGCGTAGATCCTTCCCTGGTCAATGGCGCCGATCCGGTAGGTATCCAGAGTGATAAGCCCGGCCTTCTTATTCTCGTTGAGCACGCATCGGGCAGCGATCTTGGCGATTGTCGTGGTCTTACCTACTCCGGTTGTTCCCACGAAGGCCCATACCTTGTTCCCGACAGGTCTATCCGTTTGGATGATCTTGCCCAGGAGATCCTTGACCGAGTGCTCATTCGCCCCCTGGCCTATCTTGGAGAGCAAGAGATCTGCAAGATTGGGCCTGATTCCCTGGGATACGAGCTTCTTCCTCACGGGGTTGCCGTTGTGGAGCGAAACCCCTGTATGGGCTATCAGCTCCTTCATCATTTCTTTTAGCTCGATGATCTCGTTTGAAAGGGCATCGGGCTGGGACGAACTGTTTATGGGAAACTTCCTTAAAGCGGAAATATCTTCCGTTTTCGCCATTTTCTCGTGGGCGCCGGCGTCATAGTCCACAGCGGCAGTGACCTCGATCATGGTTTTTGCCGCCAGACCGAAATTCGTGTCAGCGATCTCGCGCTTGGAGAGGATCACTGCATCAGAACCCAGCTCACTCTTGATCCGGGAGAGGATGTCCTTCATGGAGCTTGCAGTGTATGTTTTAATTTGCATCGACCCTTACCATTCCGAGGTTTTTTATGGTTATGTCAGGGGGGATCTCATTATGGGACAGGACCACGAGGTCGGGCATATAGCGCTCGGTGAGTCGCTTCATATATGCCCTGCTTACCGGTGATGTCAGTAAGATCGGAACCAGTCCCTGCTTGCCCACGCTGTTGACCTCCTTGTTCAAAGTCATGAGAATCTTGTTAGATTTCTCTGGTTCTAGTGCAAGATACGAGCCATGTTCCGTATGCTGGATCGAGTGCGATATCATTCCGTCTATAGCGGGATCCAGAGCCAGCACCTTGATCGTGTTGTTCTGAATATATGGTTTCGAGATGATCCTCATGAGGGCTTGTCTGACGTACTCCGTCAAAATGTCGGGATCTTTCGTTACAGGACCGAAATCTGCCAGTGTCTCGAATATGGTGAGGATATTCTTGATGGAGACCTTCTCTTTCAGGAGGTTCTTGAGCACCCGTAATACCGTACCCGCGGGGAGCGTAGCAGGGATGAGGTCATCTACAACCTTCGGGTGGGACCGCGATACCGTATCCAGGATTGCCTGGAGTTCCTGCCTGCCGAGGAGTTCATGGGAATTGCTCTTGATAGCCTCGGTAAGGTGGGTCGCGATAACCGTTGACGGATCGACTACGGTAAGACCGGCAAGCTGAGCTCTCTCGCTGTCGGCCTTTTTGATCCACAGGCCCGGCAGCCCGAAGGCAGGCTCTTTGACCGGAATGCCGGGGATATCGATCTTGACCTCTTCGGGATTCAGCAGCATCAGCCTGTCAACCATGGCTTCAGATCGTGCGATATCGGAACCCTTGAGCATGAGCTTGTATTCGTTGGGCTTGAGGTCCAGGTTGTCCCTGACATGGATAGGGGGAACAATGACCCCGAGCTCAGCGGCAATCGTTCGTCGCATTCCCTTGATACGCGTCAAAAGTTCACCGCCCGAGGACGTATCCACCATGGGGATGAGCCCGTATCCGATTTCGAATTCCAGGACATCTGTTGTGAGGAGTACCTCTGCAGAGGCCTCTTCTTCCTGCGGGGCCTCTTCCTTAACCTCCTCATCCTTTTTAAACCGGAGGCTTATCCATGCAATGCCGCCCATGATAGCTGCCATGGACAGGAACGGGATATGCGGCATTCCGGGAACGAGTCCGAGTAAGAAGATGATTCCTGATGCGGAGAATAACGCCAGGGGCTGGAATGCGAGTTGCTCTGAGAGCAGCTTGCCGATGGATTTATCCGCTGCGGACTGGGTCACGATGATGCCGGCTGCAGAAGAGATGACAAGGGCCGGTATCTGGGAGATGAGACCGTCGCCGATGGTCAGTGTGGTGTATGTGGTCAAGGCTTCGGCAAAGGCCATCTTGTGCTGGAGGACGCCTATGATGATCCCGCCCATGATGTTGACGAAAACGATGATGATCCCTGCAATGGCATCTCCCCGCACGAACTTGGTGGCACCGTCCATTGCCCCGTAAAACTCGGCCTCTCTCTGGATAAGATCTCTCCGGTCGCGTGCTTGGATTTCCGTGATCATTCCTGCGTTGAGGTCTGCATCGATAGCCATCTGCTTGCCCGGCATGGCATCCAGGGTGAACCGTGCGGTAACCTCGCCGATGCGGGTTGCACCCTTGGTGATAACGACAAAATTGATGATGACGAAGATGGAGAAAACCACGAAGCCTACGACATAACTTCCGCCGACCACGAATTGGCCGAAGGCATGGATCACCTTTCCTGCAGCAAGTTCGCCTTCGGAGCCGTTTAAGAGTATCAGCCTCGTTGATGCGATATTGAGCGCTAGCCGGAAGAGTGTAACGACCAGGAGCAGAGACGGGAAAACGGAAAAATTCAAGGGATTGGTTGTATACATGCTCACCATGAGGATGATTATCCCCAGGGTGATGCTGAAGGTGAGCAGCACGTCGAGGATAAAGGTGGGGAGGGGGATGAGGACGATTACCAGAACGAGGAGGACGCCGACAGCCATCACAATGTCGCTCAAGACATTATGATCCATGTCGAAGGGGAGGGTTTCTCTTGCTGCCATTTATCTCACACCTGCTTTCAACCTGTAGACATATGCCAAAATTTCCGCCACTGCTCTGTACCACTCCTCGGGGATAGCATCCCCGATCTCTACGGTTTTATACAAGGCCTGTGCCAATGGTTTGTCTTCGACTATAGATATGCGGGATGACCGGGCTATTTCCTTGATCTTCTCCGCAAGGATTCCTGCGCCTTTTGCAAGGACCACTGGCGCTATCATCTTGCCCCTCTCGTATTTCAGGGCGATTGCCAGATGGGTCGGGTTGGTGATGATGACGTCTGCTTTCGGCACTTCCTTCATCATCCTCCTCCTGGCCATATGGATCTGGATGGATCGTATCCTGCTCTTGATGATTGGGTTGCCCTCGGTTTGCTTGTGTTCTTCCTTTACTTCCTGTTTGGACATCATCAGGTCCTGGGTGTGCTGCCATTTCTGATAGACATAGTCTGCGAGCGCGATAATGACGAAAATCCAGAGGAAATCCCAGAGGAGGCGCATTGACGACTGGAATAATGTCAATACTATGACGGATACCTCGCTGCTCATGAGCGGGGGAAAAATTGCGATTTCCCGTTTGATCGCCCGGTAGCCGACCCATCCGATGACGGATATAATAACAACGTTTTTAATAAGCATTTCCAAGCTTCTCACAGAAAAAAACTTGTTTTTGAACCCGGTGATCGGGTTGAGTTTGGAGAACTTGGGGATCAGGGTTTCGCCGCTGAAGACAAAACCGATCTGCAGGATATTTGACGCTATCCCGACTGCAAGGAAAACTGCCAGGATGGGCAGCAGCATAATGCCGAGCTGGAATACCGCCTGGCTGAAGAGCGTAACCAGCGAGTCGCGGGTGCCGTCCCACATTTCTGTATTACCAAGATAGTAGCTCATGACGCGGCTGAGCCGCGATGCCACCGAAGGGATATAGAAATAAAAGGAGATCACTGTTGCTATGAAGAGAAAACACGTTGAAACTTCAACGCTTTTGCTGACTTGTCCTTTATCTCTGGATTCTTGTAATCGCTTGCCGCTCGGTTGTTCGCTTCGCTCTTGACCGCTGTCATTCTCCTTGGCCATGGGGGATAGCTTGCGAAAACCATACCAATAGTCTGGAGGTTGGGAGAGTGGTGAGAAAAGGGTATTGTGTAACAGGCAAAATGGGATAATAATGCGACACGGGTAATCGATGATACCATTCACAGGAGGGGTATGAAGTGAGCGATTTGCGAAGTATTCGAAAATCGAAGGGATTGACCATGGAACAGCTTGCCGATAAAAGCGGTGTTTCATCTAAGACTATTTCACTCTACGAGTGTACCCCGCCGAAGAGACCGAGCAGAAAGGTCATAGACAAGATCTCCGGCGCCCTTGAGATATCTCCGGATGTCCTGCTCGGGATGATCGGGCCGAAAGAGAAAGCATCCAAGTGCGACGAGCATCATCTCCCCGAGGAGACGGTCGAACTGGCAGACGCCCAGGTAGCAAGGGTGCTGGGACTGCTAGACAAGGAGATCATGGAACTGCGGTACCTGATGATCGAAGCAGCCTCTCTTGCAGGAGAGCATCCATCCCTTGCCAAGAGCATCGACTATCTTTCCGCCGACATCGATCTCCTCATCGAGATCAAGCAGAGATTCTCGTAACCTGGGGCTGTCCCGGCGCGCAAAGACAAGAATCAGGCAAGAAAGAATTCGGATACGAGATGATAGTTCTTGAAGGGGTAACGAAAACCTACCACGATAATGTAACCGCACTCCGGGACGTTTCTTTTCAGATCCCGAAGGGCGAGTGCTGTTTTATCCTCGGCCCTTCAGGGGCAGGCAAGACGACCCTCCTGAAGATGATCTATGCCCTTGACGAGCCTACGAACGGGAAAGTATCTCTCCACGACAGGTACATCGCCGGAATGAGCAGATCCGGAATCCAGGCTCTCAGGAGGCATATGGGCTTTGTATTCCAGGACTACCGCCTCATAGAAGACTGGACCGTTTATGATAACGCCGCAGTCATCCTGGAGATCCTGGGAAAATCTGCCGGGTACATCAGAAACCGTGTCTGGCAGATGCTCAAATGGGTCGGGCTTCAGCACAAGATTTATGAACGGGCCGGAGACCTTTCGGGGGGAGAAAAACAGCTCCTGTCAATAATCAGGGCAATCATCCACGACCCGGACGTTCTACTGGCAGACGAGCCGGTCGGCAGCCTTGACGAAACAACTGCACGGCACGTCATGAACATGTTCTACAAGCTCCACAAGAAGGGAATAACCATGCTCATAGCAAGCCACCGAGAGGACCCCCTCATAGATTTCGCCCGGATCATCACCCTTGAAAAAGGCATGATCGCAAAAAGGTGAGCTCCATGATCAGAAGCCTTTATATCCTTAAACTGCTGTTCAGGGGGATACGCAGGAGGCCATTGGGCAGCCTCTTCACCTTCATAGCGTGGTGGTTTGCGCTGTGCCAGCTCATCCTTGTCCTTCATACGGTCGTGATCGCAAAGCAGGTGAAGACGCTCCGTGGTACTACGAGTACCATGATTGCGTACGTGGCAGGAGCCCGGCAGGACCGAGTTATCGATGGGATCAAGGCAAAGATCTCGGTCATGGATGAGGTCCAGGGCGTTGTCTTCATTCCCAGGCAGGGAGGCCTTGACCGTCTGAAGCAGTGGATGGGATCGGATAACCCCCTGATAGAAGGCCTCGATCCAAATGTCCTTCCCGATGCGTTTGAGATCACGGTAAAGCCCTTCTATGCAGGAAAGATAGAAGGAATAGCACAAAGGGTACACGGGATTTCGGGTGTAGAAGATGTCCGGTATGACAAAGGCATTCTGGGGTATATTGCCGATGCATACCAGTCTATTCTCATTTCAGGAGGGGTAATCGCGCTGATCGTCATCGTATCGCTCTCGCTTGTCGTATTCCTTTCCATCCGTGTCAGCATCGTTTCGAGACGGGAGGAAATAGAGGTCCTCAACCTCCTCGGGGCGCAAACCTCATTCCTCTACGCACCCTATCTCATGGAAGCCCTCGCCTATGGGGTGGGAGGAGCGCTGGCAGCGCTTGCCTTCACCGAATGGGCCGTAATCTCGATTACTTCACGTGCACCGGTCCTTCAGGGAATCCTTACCGTGCTGCCTTTCAGGGAGAGTGTCTCCATTGTTGCTTTCTCGTGCCTTTTGAGCCTTCTCGGAGCACATCTCGCAATCAAGCAAAGCATCGATGGGTAGAATCCTGTTCTCAATCCTCTTCCTCTTGAGCCCCCTCGTTACGAGGGCAGTCGACGATCCGTTCGTAAAGCTCAAGGAGTTGACCAGGAAGGCCAAGGAAGTCGAGGGAGTATATCTTTCCGAAGAGAAGAAGCTCAGATATATGGACGAGGAGATATCGAGGATCCAGGACAGGACAGTGAGGGTGAAGGGGAGTATCGAAAAAAAACAGATGCAGATTGCCTCATTCGATAAGAAGATGAGTGTCTATGAGAACGATCTGGAGAAAGCGCAGGCAAGGATTCGCCAGGAGTGGGTCACCCTCTACAAGAGCGCTTCTCTCGATATGGTGAGCATCTATTATGGTCATGAAAAATATTCCGGATACCTCAATGCAGTGATGAGGCATCATATGGGACTACTCCAGGAATATCAGAAGCTTAAGCAAGGCATCGGGGAGACAAGAAGGAAGGCCAATGAACTTGCCGTACTTCTCAATGAGGATCTGAGCGAGCTTCAGGGCAGTGCCAAAGATCTTGAAAGGGAGAGAAGGAAAAAAGAGAATCTCATTTCCTCCCTGAAAAGTGAATCGAAGATGTATCAGGATCAGGTGGAAGACCTTCTCAAGGAGATCCAGAGGAAGGAAGAGAGAAAAAAGAAAGGGAAAAGCGGGAGAGGGAAAAGTCCCTGAAAGACAAAAAGAAGAAAGAAAAGAAGGGTAAGAAGGAGAAAGTTCAGGAGCCTGTACTCTCCAGCGGCGATTTTTTCATCCACAAGGGGAAACTATCCTGGCCTTTGAAAGGCAGGATCATGCGCGGTTTCGGACCGTTCACGCTTGGCGGGGTGCTCCAGAAATCTCAAGGGATAGATATCGAGACCCAGGAGGGAGCGCCGGTCAGGTGCATTTTTGCCGGGACAGTGGTATATATCAACTGGATCGAGAAATATGGGAACACCGTCATCATAGATCACGGAGACGGGTATTACTCGGTATACGGGCATCTCCAGAACACTGCCAAATCAGTCGGTCAGAAGATGGCTCCTTTGGAGGTTATTGCACGGGTAGGGCAGAGCGGGAGCGTTCTCAAACCCACACTCCATTTCGAAGTACGGTTTCACCAGAAGGCTCTGGACCCCATGCTTTGGCTGATTCAGGAATAGTAGATATTTTATCATAAGTTTATCTATGATATAGGCGATACATAGGGTGTATCGAATAATTCTACAGGAGAATGTATGAGAATCCAGAAGGTCATCTTGCTTGGCGGGGTTGTTGTACTGGTTTTCCTCGCCATTGTGGGAGTAAACTATACAATGGGCTTGAGCGCGAATGCCTCGGGCATATACCCCGAGCTCGAGAAATTTACCGATTGCCTCAACATTATTGAAAAAAATTACGTCGAAGAAGTTCCTCCGGAGAAGCTCATCGAAGGGGCTATCAAGGGGATGGTATCGGTCCTCGATCCACATTCTTCCTATCTTACCAAGGAAGGATACAAAGAGATGCAAATCAGCACCACAGGATCGTTCGGGGGGCTGGGCATAGAGATCGGAGTGCGCGAGAATCTCCTGATGGTGATCTCACCCATTGAGGGAACACCGGCATTCAATGCAGGAATCATCCCGGGCGACAAAATCGTCAAGATAGACGGGAAATCAACAGTGGATATGGGCCTTGAAGAGGCAGTCAACCTCCTGCGGGGGCCCAAAGGCACGAACGTGACGATAACTATCCTCAGAGAAAAGCTGGAAAGCCCCCTGGATCTGACCCTGACACGGGCATTGATCCATATTGAAAGCGTCAAGGGAGAGATTCTGGAACCCGGCTATGGATACATCAAGGTAAGGAATTTCCAGGTAGATACTGCCGACGACATCCGGAAGGGGATCGAGAAGATAGGTCAGATCAAAGGTCTGGTTCTCGACTTGAGGTACAATCCGGGCGGACTCCTCGATCAGGCCGTGGCAGTGAGCGATATCTTCCTGAGCGACGGGATGATCGTCTATACCGACGGGAGAAAACCGGAAGAGAAAACGGAATACCGCGCCCGGAAGGACGGCTCTTTCGATGATTTTCCCATGGTCGTTCTCATTAACGGCGGCAGCGCGAGCGCCGCGGAGATCGTGGCAGGCGCACTGCAGGACAACAAGCGTGCTGTCGTGGTCGGGGTAAAGAGCTTCGGCAAGGCATCGGTCCAGACCATCCGGCCTCTGAACGACGGATCGGCCCTCAAGCTTACGGTTGCCCGCTACTATACACCTTCGGGGAGATCCATTCAGGCAACAGGCATCGAGCCCGATATCTGGGTGGATCAAAAAGTTCCGGAGGCCGAAGATGCGAAGGCCCAGACCTTTATCCGGGAAAAGGATCTCAAGGACCACCTTGAACCACAGGGCAAGGTCAAAACGAAGACCGTAAATCCAACGAAAAAGATAGACGAATCGCCTTCGAACAAGCTTCTCCAGGATGATTTCCAGCTGAAATACGGGCTCGATCTCCTCAAGTCGTGGCAGGTATTTCACTGGGTCAGAAAGGCAGCATGAGAAAAACAGATCCAAGGCAGAACATCGTACTGGTCATAATTATCGTTCTGGCTGTTCTGGTGGGGATAGCAGTCGTAATCCAGGAGAAGGAAAAGGAGCGGCCGGAAACACCCCCGACAAAGCCCGATGTGCATCCTCAGGTCGTTCTGTATGCATTTCCCGAGCTCCTGATCAGAGGGTGCCTCTTTGATCTCGGGATCTCCAAAGAATATGTGCATTTCGCGGGGAAGACGGTCAATATTTCCCTGCGGAGGTCACTGACGAAAGATCAGATTTTCAAGGCTTTCAAGCCCATGAGAAAAGTGGGCGAGGTTCATATCGAGAATGCAAGTCATCTCCGGGTGGTGATCAATAAGGAGATCTGGGATATCTTTTTTAAGGCAGTGGTACCGGGTAAAGTGGCCAGGTGTGCGATCATCGTCGATGACATGGGTCTGGACATGAAGCCTGCCGAAGAGCTTGGCAGCATAAAAGCGGATATCACCTTTGCCATTCTTCCCGACAATCCCGATTCACAATCCGTTGCCCGGTACCTTCACGCCAAAGGCAGGGAGATCCTGCTCCATCTGCCCATGCAGGGCAATGGAAAGGATCCCGGCCCCGGGGCTATCTATCAGGATATGCCGCCGTCCCGGATCCGAGCGATCGTGAAGCGGGACCTGGAAACCATCCCCTCCATATCAGGGGTGAACAACCATATGGGCTCGCTCATAACCACGGATGAAGCCATCATGCGCCTCATCCTGAGTGAAGTGAAGGAGCGGAAGCTCTTTTTCGTGGACAGCCTGACGACAAACAAGTCCGTTTGCGGCACTGTTGCGCATGATCTCGGCGTCCCGATTATAGCCAGGGATGTCTTCCTTGATAACGAGCTGCGTCCTGCCTATATCAGCTCTCAGATCGATCAGTTAGCCAAGTTAGCGTTAAAGCACTCGAATGTAGTAGCCATATGCCATCCCCACCCTGAGACCATTGCTGTTCTCAAGAAGGAAATCCCCAGGCTCAAGAGCCTCGGGGTGGAGGTCGTGAGAATATCCGCCTTGATGGATACATCGGGAAGAAGCCAATGAGTAAACGAAAGTAGCCTTTGCACGGATTGACTCAGTAAGTTCTTTCGACTATACACTAATCATGGAGCGTCTTGTATGAAGCAGTGGTATGTAATCCAGACAAACCCGAAAGAGGAAGATGTAGCCTGCCTCGTCCTCCGGCAGCAGGGGATATTGATTTATCAGCCCTTTATGGAAAAGTACATTTTCCATGCCAGGAAGAAGATCCTGAAAAAATATCCGCTGTTCCCCAATTACCTGTTCGCCAACATCTCAGCTGTTGAGGAGGAGCTGCACAAGATCCGATGGTGCAGAGGTGTAAGAAGGATACTCCTGGATAATTACCAGCCCATACCCATTGACGATGACTTCATAGCAGGCCTGTGCACCCTGGAAGACAAAACGTCAGGCACCATCAAGAAGCCGGTAACCTTCGAACCCGGAGACGTAGTGAGGGTCAAGTCCGGTCCCATGAAGGATCTCTACGGTGTTTTCGAGGCCTGGGGCTCCGATGAAGGCAGGGTTCGAATCCTCATCGAGATGGTGAACAACAGGGCCAAGGTGGTCATGCACTCTTCCCTTATCGAAAAGGCATGAGGCGCCCAAGGAGGGTCTCATACAAAGTATCTACGGCAATGCAAAGTCCCTTAAATCATCGGAGCTCAAATCCCTGGAACGTCTGTACCGGAGAAAGGTCCCGACTGATGCCGTCATTTCGCAAGACTTAAGCCTGGAATTAGCCAGACTATCCCGCGAGATCGGTATCCAGGTAGGGCTGCTCATAAGCCGCCGGGGATCCGTAGAATACGTTATCGCAGGGACAGCCGGGGGCATCTCGATCCCGGAACTCCAGAGGAGGCGGACGCATCCCGGGCGTCTGCAGGGACTGAGGCTGATCCATACGCACCTCTCGGGAGAAGGGCTGACATTCGAAGACTTTACCGATCTTGCCAAGCTGCGGCTCGACATGATCTATGCCATTGGGGTCAAAGAAAATGGAGATCCGGGGCTTGCCTACGGCGCTCATCTCGTGCCTGCAAATGGTGACAGAGCCGTCTGGACAACTTTAAAGCCGACCCCGACCTATCGCATCGATATTCCTTTTGATAAATTCATAGCAGATCTCGAAGGAGACATAACCGGGAGCCAGACAGCCCTAAGCGCCGGTGCGAATGCAGACCGCGCCATTCTCGTGGCGGTCGTGCCGTCTTTATCGGAGGATGCGAAGATCGCCATATCAGAATTCCGGTCTCTGGCAAGTGCAGCCGGAATCACCGTCCTGGACACAGTGATCCAAAGGCGCCCGAAGCCCGATCCCAAGTACGTTGTGGGCAAGGGCAAGGTAATGGATATCTATGTCAAGGCACTGGCCGTTGATGCGAACCTGCTCATCTTCGATCATGAACTCTCACCTTCTCAGGCCCGTTCCATTTCGGATGTCGTCGATATGCGGGTCATCGACCGGACTCAGCTCATCCTGGATATCTTTGCACAGCGGGCAAGGACCAGGGAAGGGAAGATCCAGGTAGAGCTGGCACAGCTTCGCTATTATATGCCGCGGCTCGTAGGCCGGAATCCATCGCTCAGCCGTCTCGCAGGAGGTATCGGTACCAGGGGACCGGGAGAGAGCAAGCTGGAGATCGACAGGAGAAAGGCAAAGACCCGGATGACCCGGCTCGAGAAGGAGGCGGACGCGATCGGCAGGAAACGGAAGCTTACCCGGTTGCGGAGAAGCAGGTCAGAGGTGCCGGTGATCTCCATTATCGGGTACACCAATACCGGCAAGTCGACGTTGCTGAATACTCTGACGAAAAGCAAGGTGCTGACTGCAGATATGCCTTTTGCCACCCTCGACCCTTCAAGCAAGCGCCTCAGGTTTCCTAAGGACATCGAGGTGATCATAACGGATACAGTCGGATTCATCAGGGACCTGCCCGATGATTTACGGGCTGCCTTCATGGCGACCCTCGAAGAACTTGAGGATGCAAACCTCCTCCTGGAGGTGATCGACCTCGCCGATCCCGATATGGAGTACAGGATGAAGGCGGTAGATGATATCCTGAAAGCCCTGAACGTCGAAAGCAAGCCGAGGCTGAATGTGTTCAACAAGGCGGACAAGTGCGATCCCGATTTTGCAGAGGCCGTTGCGCACCGCTACGGGGGCGTGGCAATTTCCGCTCTTGACCGCTCCACCTTGTCCCCTTTGATTGAAAAGATGGAAGCGTTCTTTCTCCGTATTCCTTCTAAGGCATAATCATTTCTTTTTACTCGGCAGAAGCCTGCGTGATTTTTCCAGGAGCTCGGACGGTAACCTCAGAGCTCTTATAAGGGATTTCATTACCGGGTCTGATACAGTCGTTATCGGCGCGAACTTTACTGACGGGTCATCAATATTCCCTGTAATCTTCATACTGACTACAAGGAGCCTGCCTCTATCCCCGGTAAGGACCCATCCGACCAATGGAATCGCATGGATTGCCTTGTCGATGGTTTCGAAGGGCTGGACACCGAGGACCGCATCGATCTCCCTGCTCTTGAGGGAATAGTTTCCTACGGCGGAGAACTGAAGCGAGTTGCTGTCGAGGTGGAAATCATCGAAATGCATAAGGCTGTCCCTGATGGTAAAGGTAGAGGTGATTACATTATAGGGGAAGTTCTTGCTGGTAAGTTCCAGATCGCGGCTCTGGACGATCTTGTAAAAATTGAGCAGGGCAAATATTCTTGAAAACAAAGCATATTTCTTCAGCCTTCCCTCTTTCGCGACAAGGTTGATGGTGCCGTTGACGGAATCCGGCCTTCCCGAGAGATGTCCGTCAAGGTTCATATCCCCCCGGATCCAGTCCTGTTCGGCTGAAAACGTATTGGTGAACCTGAGTATGCTGACATTCTTGATCGTAAACGTGGTGTCGAAAGAGCGGAGCCCTGATGCATCGGCTGACGCCGCACCCTGGGCGGAAACGGATGCCCCCCGCATGCGCATCTCCGTGAGATTGAGCACCCCGTCCTTCAAAAACACTTCGGCATTTGCTTCTTCCACCGGGATGCCGTAGAAATCAAGATCCGAAATTTTGAGGTGTCCCTGGGCCGTATAAGATTTTATATCCCGGGGGGTGCTGCTTGCCTTGCCCGGGAGTGGAAGCGTCAGGCCGCTCATAGTGACATCCCCCTTGAATGCCGGTTTATCCGTTACGGCAAGAGACCAGTCCGAGAGATTCATCTTCAGATCCTCGTGAGTCACCTTGAGGTTCTTGCCCGAAAGCGTTGTGCCGGCAATATTGATGGGGCCGTCCAGGACAAGGAAAGCGCCTTTTATGGGAAGGGCAGCTTGCTTGCACTTAAGGAGGCCGCTGACGTAAACGTCTTTGCCCCAGCTTATGCTCATGTCGCCCCGCAGATTCCCTGAAAGCTCTTTGCCTCCTCCTGTCGTCTGCATGGTCTCGAACCGGCCCAGGTCAATGGGCCCTTTTATCCGGATTTTTCCCGCCCGCCCGTCGATATTTCCCGAGATGGAAAGCTTCCCTGTAGAAGGTGGATAGGCTTCTCCCTGAAGGGCCAGGGACAATCTTGGCCAGAGCTTGCCTTTCATATTCGTCCTTGCCCGGACAGGCTTGCCTTTGACTTTATACGCGGTATCGAACAGGGTGAAATTATCCGAGCTCATTTCTGCCGATGCAGAGATATCCGGACCCGATCCTGTTCCCTTGACCAGAACTGTCGTCCCTTTTCCCAGGCGGAAGCTCTCGGTTGATACCAGCCCATCCATTGATGCTTCAAAGGAAGAGCGCATATTGTCTCCGAACGGATCGGTGAGTAGGAGATCCAAGGATCGTATATGTCGGTCGCCGACCGTCAGCTGTGAGGATATTCTCAGTGGCGAGCCGAATTTTTCTGCAACGGCCGACCCGCTTAACTTCTCGATGCTCTGCGATCCCCACGTGTAGGTGCAGTCCTTCATGCCTACCCCTCCTTGAGCCTGCAGAGGTTTGCCCGAGGCCTCGTCCCACCAGAAACGCGTATCTCCTGCAATCCTTCCCCCTTTCACATCGGAGATGCCGGAGAACAGGTCAAACACATACTGGGGGGCACCTGCGGCATTCCAGGTATCGAGGAAGTCGTGGGCAGCCATGTCAACTTTGACATCTGCTCCGATCCTCCAATACGGACGGATGATCCCGGGAAAGGAAAGATTGACTTTCTCGATTGTGGAATTATGCATCCTGCCGTGCAGGTTCCTGATGAAGATGTCCCCGTGGTCGTATATCACCTGGCCTGTGATACCGGTTACCCTCTCCGGCCCGAAACCGGCCCCGAAGCTCTGACCCATGATCTCTTCCACGACGTAGATGTGGTCGATGAAATTATTGAAGGTGATGAGGTCATTGGCGGAACCTTCATAGCGTGCGACGGAGAAGCTGGATAATCCTCCTCGAATCTGGGAAAGGAGAAGGTCGGAAAGCCACGGTTCGAAATCATGTGCAGGAAGCATGTCTACTATCTGCTCATATACGAATGTGCCTGAATTCATATCAAGATTCACTGTTGCCCCGGTGCCCTTGGAAAGGTCCTTGATCCGTCCGGAGCCGTTCACCTGGACCAGAGGAGTTGTTATCGCGATCTTGCCGAGTGTCAGGGTATTCTCATCGCCCAGGGCCTCAAGATCGATGCTGAATGTAGGGATTTCTTTTTCAGACCAGGGGAAGCGCAGCCGTTCTCCGGTTGCTTTCACTTTCGATGAGGCCTTCTTGTCCGAGAAGTTGAAATCCGCATTTACTCCAAGGGTTCCACTCATATCTTTTGAGATATGGGAGAGATCCATGGCATCGGACGTGAGCTTGCCCTCCCAACCACTGGTGTCATGGGCCTTCAGTCTGGCCTTGCCCCCGAGAACCAGGGCATCGAGATCCACATTGTCCGGTTCTATGGTTCCGTTTATATTGTCGATGACGGTCCGTGAGTCCCGGCCGGAGAGCTTCAGTTTCCCGTCATGTATCTTGATAGACGGCGAACCGCCTTCTCCCGCTTTCAGATCAAGCTTTTTGAACGCTTCATAATCCATTGAGATGATGGGCTTCTCAAATTCAACCTGTGAAAGATGAATGCGGCCGAACAGGGCCTCCCAGAGAGACAGCCGGACCGTGATCTTTTCTGCCGTGATGAGCGGTTTTGAAGGCCGGCCGATTGAGATATTCGAAAGGTTGATCGCAGCGCCTGGGAAGATCCGCACAGCGCTTTTGCCGATCGATACAGGTTGGCGCAAGGCTTCCGCAAGGATCTCTTCCAGATTTGCAGAGAGCATCGTGGGGAGTATGTTTCTGACCGCAAGGTACACGGAAAGGCTGCCGAGAACGATAAGCACGCTCAGCACAATTGCTATGGCTATTTTTTTCGAGGCCTTCATTATCTCATCCGGGAAAAGGAAGCGAGCATTACCGAAGCCTATTAACACAAAGCACAGTGTTTTGTAATGGAGAAATAGGGCACTTGAATAAGCGTTGGTGGGGCCGGCGTGACCATTGGATGCTCGGGTATGAGAGATTTTCATCACCTGATAGGTCTTTTGCTTATTCCGGAAATCGTACGCCACTGCAATTTCACGCAGAGTGACAGCTTGACCGGACAGCAGTTAAGATGATAGTATCTTTTTTATGCTAGACATAAAAACCATCAGGCAAAACATCAACTTGGTAAAAAGGGCGCTTGAGAATCGCGGTTCGAGTCTGGGGCTTGATTTTCTCCTCGATCAGGACACAAAAAGGAGGGCTCTCATCCAGGAGGCCGACGACCTCAAGGCAAAACGGAACCAGTTCTCTTCCCGCATCGCCAAGGAGAAATCTTCCGGCACGGGTCTCGAAGCGGAAAAGAACGAGATGCGCTCGATGTCCGAAAGGATCAAATCCATTGACGGCGAGATCAGGGGAGTGGAAGAGGCCATGAACCGGTTCATCATGGAGATTCCCAACATTCCCCATGAAAGCGTCCCGGTGGGCAGGGATTCGAGTGATAATGCGATAGTTCGATCGTGGGGCGTGAAGCCGGAGTTTTCCTTTACCCCCAAGGATCACTGGGATATCGGAGAAGGGCTCGGTATTCTCGATTTCAAACGCGCAGCAAAGATCACCGGGGCACGCTTTGCTATCAACTGGGGCACGGGGGCTCTTATGGAAAGGGCTATCATTAATCTGATGCTCGATGTCCACACCAGAGAGCACGGCTGCAAAGAGGTTCTGACTCCTTTCATGGTGAACCGGGAGAGTATGACCGCAACGGGACAGCTCCCGAAGTTCGAAGAGGAACTCTTCGCGACCAACAACGACTATTTCCTGGTGCCCACTGCCGAGGTACCGGTAACCAATCTCTACCGGTCCGAAACCCTCAATGAAGAAGATCTGCCCGTAAAGCTCGTATCCTATACCCCCTGCTTCAGGAGGGAGGCCGGCTCCTACGGCAAGGACACAAGGGGTCTCATCAGGCTTCACCAGTTCAACAAGGTGGAACTCGTGAGGTTTGCGCATCCCGACAGGTCGTACACGGACCTGGAAGAGCTCACGAACGAAGCCGAGGACATTCTCAAGAAGCTTGGGCTCCATTACCGGGTCGTGTGCCTGTGCACGGGCGATCTCGGATTCTCTTCCTCTAAGACCTATGACCTGGAGGTCTGGATGCCCGCCCAGGGGGTCTACCGGGAGATCTCTTCCTGCAGCAATTTCGAAGACTTCCAGGCACGCAGGGGCCAGATCCGCTACAAATCGAAACAGGCAAAGAAGACAGAGCTCTGCCATACCTTAAACGGTAGCGGCCTCGCCGTGGGCAGGACCCTGGCTGCAATCCTCGAGAACTATCAGAAAGAGGACGGGACCGTTATGGTGCCGGAGGTTTTGAAGCCTTACATGAGGCTTGACCTCATTACACCAATCAGTTAATGAGATAGTCGCACCGGAGGGATGGCCGAGTGGTTGAAGGCGGCGGTCTTGAAAACCGTTGTACCGTAAGGTACCGCGGGTTCGAATCCTGCTCCCTCCGCCAAGGGCTGGAGAGATGGCCGAGTGGACGAAGGCGTTCGCCTGCTAAGCGAATGTAGGGTCATAAGCTCTACCGAGGGTTCGAATCCCTCTCTCTCCGCCATGTTTACTTCATGAGCCTGAAGCTCAAAGAACGGGCGCGGCTCGTCCAGAGGCTCATACTCCTGCATCAATAAGGAGTATTAGAGCATCGTATACGGATCTACATCGATCTTCACCCGAACACCGGACGGGGTTTGCATGCGCTCGAGGCGGTCAAGCGCTGCGTGGAGCTTGCCCCGGTCTTTGGATGTGAGGATCACATGCCACCGGTAAGTATTCCGCAGCAGCGAAATGGGCGCAGGGGCCGGGCCCATGAGCGTGATTTCCCGGGGGTTCAGTCTGGCCGCCACCTCGTTGATCGTCTTCATGGCAAGCTCGTTGCTCGTCGAAGAGAAGATGCACCGCGCCATGTGGCTGAAAGGCGGGAACCCGGAGGCCTTCCTGACCTCCTGTTCGGAAGTGATCATGCCCTTGTAGTCATACTCGGAAATCGACTGTATCAGCGGGTGATCGGGGATAAGGGTCTGGATGATGACCTTGGTATCGGCTGCGCGTCGGCCTGCCCGGCCGGCCACCTGCACCACGTGCTGGAACGTGCGCTCTCCAGCTCTGAAATCGGGCATGTAGAGAAGCTGTTCCGCGTGCATGACCCCCACAAGGGTGAGGTGGGGAAAGTCATGGCCTTTCGAGATCATCTGGGTTCCGACGATGATATCCACATCTCTGCTTCTGATGGCGTCAAGGGCATTGGTCAATTTTTTCGTGGTGGTGATCTCGTCGGAATCCATCCTCAAGATCCTGGCTTCTGGGAAGAGCTCGCTTACCGTATGCATGATCTTCTCCGTGCCCATGCCCATCCGCCTCATATCGAGACAGCCGCATTTCGGACAGATCTCGGGCAGTGCCAGGGAGTATCCGCAGTAATGGCACAGGCCGATACCTTTGGCCCGGTGATAGGTAAGGCTCCTGTCGCACCGGATGCACTTCAACGTTGTCCCGCACCCGGGGCAGACCAGTGCCGAAGAGAACCCTCGCCTGTTGATGAAAAGAAGCGCCTGCTCATTCCTGGCTAGTGTAGCGCGTATGGCGTCAAAGAGCTGGTCGGACACTGGGCTGTCGACTCCTCTCATGTCAACGACATCGATATCCGGGAGGCTCGCGTTGCCGATCCGTGAAGACATCGTGATAAGATTCACGCCTCCGTGTGCTGATTTGATATATGCATCCATGCTCGGGGTTGCAGAGCCCAGAATAACCACAGCCTGGTTATTCTTTGCCCTGAGGATGCTCAAATCCCTTGCATTATACGGGATTCCCTCCTCCTGTTTATAGCTGTGGTCGTGCTCTTCATCGACGATGATCAGGCCGAGGTTTTTCAAGGGCGAAAATATCGCCGACCTCGTGCCGAGGACAAAGCTTGCCTGCGAGCGGGAGGCTTTTAAGAATTCCCGTGCCCTGGCAGCAGACGGGAGCCCGGAATGGAATACTGCCATGTCGCAGGGGATTCGCTTCTGGATCATGGATATGGTCTGGGGAGTAAGTGCGATCTCGGGGACCAGATAAAGTACGGAGCGGCCCATTTCGAGGGTCTTCATGGCGCAGGCGAGATATACCTCGGTCTTTCCGGAGCCCGTGATGCCGTGGAGAAGGAAGGTCTTGAACTTCTTCTCCTCAAGGGTGCCCGTGATCTCTCTGATGGCAGCTTTCTGCTCGGCCGTATATTGAACGGCGGCGGCATTTCTTATGATTGGTGCGGACTGAGCGGGGATGAACGGCTTCCGCTCCAGAAATCCCCTCTTGATGAGTGCATTGAGCGATGACGTGTTGCCGGGAAACATCTCCCTGAACCTTTCGGTAGAAATACCCTGTTCGGGAACGGATTCCAGTATCTCGTGCTGCTTCTTCCCCACAACACCTTTGCCGGTACCTGTCCTGAATATCCTGAATTCGTCGGGAAAAATCCCTGCCCGTGCCTGGCGGAGATATGGCGGAAACGCAAGCGATATGGTCGCGCCGGGGCGTGAATGGTAGTAGCGGGATGTCCACAGGAGCAGATCCAGGAGCTCCTGAAGGATCAGAGGCTTTTCGTCAAGAATGCTTATAATAGGTTTGAGACCGGGGATTTCTTCCGCCTTTCTTTTGATGATATAATCACCCCGACTTTCTCGGCCTGCCGTAAGGGGACGACGACCCGTGAGCCGTTTACGACGGACATCCCGTCGGGTACCGAATAGGTGAGCACCATGGGAATGCCCGCCATGACTGCAATTTCAGCTGTTCGAATCTTGTTCATGGGGGTGAAGCTAGCATTATTGGAACAAAGGTTAAACAGTTTTTTAGATACTCTTGACTCCCGCTTCCATTACCCTTTATACTTGCCACTCAAAGAAAATGGAGGGGTTCTTGAAACGGGTAGGTTTGGACCAGATCTCAGTTGATCTGAAAGACAGCGACCCTGAAATCAAGAAATTGGCAGCCAAGGCGCTCCTCAAGGACGCTTCCTGTTCCGGTGAGCTCATTGCATCCATTCTGAAAGATGCCGACAAGGCCGACGGCTACGGTCTCTATGACATCCTGTTCGATGACGAAAACGATTTCTCATCCGTTTTCCGTGCCGCATCCGAAAGCTCCCGACCCCAAGGTGAGGCGGCTCGGCCATCCGCTATCTGTTCAGGAGGGGCATTTACCATTGAAGACGGCATCACGATGGCTTGGCGACAGCGATCCGTATGTCCGCAGGAGGGTCATCAGCTATCTCTTCTGGATCAATGACAAATCAGCTCTGGAGGCCGTAGTCCGTACTCGCCCTTGAGGATCCTGATCCCATGGTGAGAAAGGATGCGTCTGCGGCTGGTGGGGATATGGGGTAGTAAGGAAGAAGATCCAGCATGTGATCAAGGCGCTGGAGGACAGCACGTTCGATGTCAGGATGCAGGCAATCAGGACATTGAAGAGGCTCACCGGAGAGGATTTCGGCGAGCCGATGCGGCGCTTCGGATGACGAATTCGAATGGATCATTGCAAAGTGGCAAGGCTGGTGGGAACTCATGAGAGAAAGGATATAAGATGGAGCAGCCAGCTGTATACAGCCAAAGAATTTGCCTCTCTGCTCGGGATCTCAAAGGCTGCGCTGCTCAAGATGGAGACAGAAGGAACGCTGCCGCAACCCCAGATGGCTGACGGAATACGGGTGTATGCACCCCATGAAATCCTGCGTACCTGCATGCCCTCGGGAAGCCGCCGCTTGTTTCCACCAAGCGCAGGCAGATCTTCCTGAATTTCAAAGGGGGAACAGGGAAGACGAGTGTTTCGGCATTTTACGCCTTCCGGCTCGCCCAGCTCGGCATGAATGTACTCATGATCGACCTCGACCCCCAGGGACATCTCACCCAGTGCCTCGGGATCGACCACAGCTCGTTTGATGCCACGCTCTACAATGTCCTCATCGAGCGGATGGATATCCATGATGTGATCTCAATACCAAGATGAAGAACCTCAAGCTCATCCCCGCGAACCTTGATCTCTCTCCCGTCGAGCTGTCCCTGACCTCCATGAATGCCCGCGAGCTGCGGCTGAAGAAAGGTCTGGCGCTCATCCAGGACGATTATGACATCATCATCATGGATGCTTCTCCCTCCATAGGGCTCCTGAACCTGAACGGCATCCTGGCGAGCAATGAACTCTTCGTCCCTGTCCTGGCGGACTTTCTCTCCTACCATGGGCTCAAGATCCTCTTCGAGACCCTCACCACCATAGAAGAGGACTTCGACTTTCTGCTGGATAACATCTATATCTTCCTGAACCATTTCAATGCATCCCACAATATCTGCCTGAGGTCAAAGGATGCTCTGGAGAAGCACTACAGTGGATATCTCATGAAGACCATCATCAGGCAGGATACAAAGATTGCCGAGGCGGCGAGCATGGGAATGCCCATCCACCAGTATGCGCCGAACAACCGCGGTGCCGTGGACATCAATTCGTTCATCAAAGAAATTTATCCCAACCTGCCGATTGCCTTTTAAGGAGATTTATGATTTATTTATCATTCCACCACGTAATGACCATAATGGAAATGACCGTTAAAGATGCGGCTATAATGACCTGAGGAGAAAATGTGTATGAAAGACGGTTTCGATAGAAGTGTTGCTGAAAAGATGCCCAAAATACAGAAGAAAAGGCCTAACAGGCCATGGAATGTTGATCCCGTCCTGCTGAAGGCCCAGGAAGAGGAAAAGCCGAACCCGGGAGACCTTAAACACCGGGAGAGAGGCGGCAGCTCCTGCTGCCGAAGAGGCCCGGGAAATCGTTGTGGAATCCAAAGGGAAAGAAAAACCGAAAATCGTGGCTGAAGCCCTTGCTGAAGAGAAGCAGGAGATCACTATCGAGACCGGCCTGATAATAAGCAGAAGATCACACCTGCGGCCAGGATTGAACTCCGGAGAGAGGTCAAAGCCGAGCCTGTTTTGCAGAGCGCTGTTCTTCAGAAGAACGAGAGCATCGTAAAGGCTGTGGAGACCATCAAGGATATCAACTCTGATTTCACCCAGATGATCTTTGAAAAAAAGGCGATCCAGCAGCAGCTGGAGAAGAGCTCATCCGCCGTCGAAGAGGTTGCGCGGGAAAACGCACGGCTCAAAGCAAGCATCAGGCCGAGATCGAAAAGGGCACCCTCGACAACACCTTGATCGAGAGGGAGATCGATTTTCTGAATGAGCAGCTCGAAGACGCCGACCTCTACATCCAGAACATGGTCGGCCTTCTCGAAGAAAAGACAATTACCATAGAGCAGGAAACTGCCCGGCGCACAGACGTGGAATGCCGGTTCAGCAAGCTCAATAAAGAAATCCATGAAAAGGCGAAGATGGATGTCAAGGTATCCATCCTCGAGCGGGATCTCTCCATCAGCAACAGCAGGGTTTTTGAGCTGGAGTCAAAGCTGGATGAGGAATATCAGAAGCGTGAGCCCCTCGAGCAGGAAATCGATGGAGCTCAAGAATGCCCTCGACCGGGTATATTCCTCTCTTGCCCATATCCGACTGAAAGCCAAACGAGAGGTGTATGGATCCTGATACCTCGAAAAAGGTGAGCGACCTCCTCGATCTTATGGAGGATATCTCATCCGACGTCGATGCCAAGTCAGGGCTCGCGTCGTTGTCCGAGAGGATCAAGACTCTGGAGAATGAGATTATAGAGCTCACTAGGAGGTTTGACCGGTTTGAGCAGATATATCTGGAGAAGCACCGGCAGATCAAGTCGCTGAAGGAGGATCTGCTCACCCTTATGTCTGACCGGCCATAAAGCGGCGACAGGCTTTATCCCCGGCGGAACGTCATTTCTGAATCTGGATGTCGTGTTTTTTCAGGAGATCGTGCAGGGTCGGCCTGCTGATATCCAGCTCGTGCGCAGCACGCGTGATGTTGTAATTGTTCCGGGCAAGGGCCTGCTGATCGCTTTTATCTCCGCTTCATCCCGTAACTGTTTGAGAGTCTTGATCTCCTGGCCGGATGCCTGCAGGTCGATATCGCTCGGCTCGATAAAATCCCCTTCCGCCATGACCACGCCGCGGCGTATCCTGTTCTGCATCTCGCGGACATTTCCCGGCCAGTCATAGCTTGTCATCGCATCCATGGCCTCTGGGCTGAAGCCTTTGAATTTCGGACCGATCTCCTGCGAATAGGTCTCGAGGAAATACTTCGCCAGGACCGGAATATCTTCCGGACGTTCTTTCAGTGTCGGTACCATCAGCGGGACAACGTTGAGCCGGTAGTAAAGATCTTCCCGGAAAAGATTCTCTTTGACCGCCCGCGAGAGTCGACATTGGTGATCGCGATGACCCGAGCATCCACGCTGATAGGCTCCTTGCCGCCGATCCGTTCGATGGTCCCCTCCTGGAGGAATCTCAGGAGTTTTACCTGGAGAAGGAGCGGGCAGCTCTCCGATCTCATCCAGGACGACGGTTCCCTGTTGCGCCCTTTCCAGCTTGCCGATCTGCCGGGCGTGTGCGCCTGTGAACGAGCCTTTTTCATGTCCGAAGAGCTCGCTCTCCAGCAGGTTTTCAGGGATTGCCCCGCAATCGACGATGATAAAGGGCTTTTCCGCCCGGTCGCTTAGGGCGTGGATAGCCTGCGCAAGTCGCTCCTTTCCTGTTCCGCTCTGGCCCTGGATAAGGATCGGATAATCGGTGCGTGCAACACTCTTGGCCCTTTCAAAGAGGTCCATCATCGAGCGGGAAATGGCGACCATTCCCTCGAACTGGGTTTTTTCCGATATAACCTCCCTGAGTTCGGTAATGTGCTGTTCGAGGTCGGACAGGTAGCAGGCCCGTTTCAGGACGATCTTGAGCTCTTCAATATTTACGGGCTTCTGATGATAATCATATGCGCCCGAGCCACACTGCCTTGGCAGCGACATCCTTCTCGCGTGTTTCCGGTAATGACGATCACTTTAATATTTTCAGGCATATGAACGATCTCTTTGAGGAGATTGAGTCCCTTCCGTTGCCCTGTCCGGGTCGGGGGGAGGCCCAGGTCCAGCAGGACGACAAGGGGGGATTTTCGGGATAAGTCCAAGCGCATCGGGGGCGGTTGCTGCAAGGATATGTCATAGGCATCGGCAAGTCCCCATTTCAGCTGTTTTGCCATGCTCGATTCATCTTCCACGATCAGTATATCGCTTCTTGCTCATCTTAAGTTCCTCAATGGTTTTGCAATCTTGTTTATCGTCCGAGACACCCGTCTTTATCGGAAAAAATATGACTCATCAGGAAAAAGAATAGTGAAAAGGGAGCCTTGGCCGATGTTGCTCTCGACATTGATCGTTCCGCCCAGCTGATCCACGATGTTTTTTACCTGCCAGAGACCAAGGCCCGTACCGTTCTTCTTGGTTGTCTGGAAGGGTTTGAACATTTTTTCCCGCAAGAATTCCTCAGTCATTCCTGTTCCGTCATCCATGATGGATATATAGGATTTCTGTCCGTTCCTGCCTGCACGAATATGAATCTTCCCGTTATGGGAAACCGACTCCGTGGCATTGATGATGATGTTTTCCAATACCCGCTCCAACATTTCCATGTCTGTCTTTATTTCCAGCCCCGTCTCGATCGACTTTTCTACAGAGACACCCTGAAGGCGGGATGAAAGCTTGGCAAGCAATCCGTCAATGAATGCTTCCAGTGGATACCCTCTTGGAAGCTCGCTTTCTGTGCGGATAGCGCCGAGTCTGAACATGACCTTGTCGATGCGCTTCAAAGTCTGCGAAATGGTATCCAGCATGTCTTCGCGGAAATCCTTATTGTCCATATGGTTCGGCGCATTCTGAAGTATCAGGGAGAGGTTTCCTGCAGCATTTTTCAGGTCATGGAGTACGTACGAGGACATGCGGGTATAGGCATCGAGCTCCTTGTTCGCTGCCAGCTCCTGGGCATAGCGGGCGCTCATCAGGGCTGCACTGGACTGAGAGGCAATTGCCGTGAGAAGGTCGATGTCGTCGCGGCCATACGGTGTTCCAGGATTTTCCTTTCCCACTGCAATAAAACCTATCATTTATTCTCCGCCATCATGGATACGGCGAGCTCGATCTTGTTTTTATCTAAAAATGGCTCTGACCGTTTGTAACCGTTTCCCAAAGGTGGTCTCCGGGAGCCCTGGGAGTTTTGCTGCAGGAAATAAGGATTGTTCTTCAGCTAATATTCTGAAGTGGTTCTTCATGAGATCATCTGTTTATCGCCGGAGTTATGCGGGAAATGCATAACAGCTCGCTGAAACAGGCGCCATCCATGCAGCCATATGGAGAGCTCGTTGATGTACATGCTGTCCAGGATCACCTGAGACGTGAGATGGATGATCTGGTTCTCATTGAATGCGATAGAGAGGTAGCCGCTCAGCTCGCCCCATTCCTTGCGATAATCATATTTGTTGGAGAAGAAATGGGTGTTGATGAAGAACTTCAGCCGCGCCTTTGCATCTCTCGGGTGAAAGAACAAGGATGGATAGAGAATAAGCGCAATGAATACCAAGAACCCGTCACTACGAAAGAAAGCCTCATGCCGAGGCTTTGTATCCAGAGGATAATGAGGCCCATGCAAGAGGTATGAGCCGATGCTGAGGAATGTGATGCGAGTGATAGACAATGTACCGTGACACGAAGATATCCATCTCAAAGAGCTTGAATCGGATGGAAAAGAAGATGACAAAGACCATGCCCACCAGAAAAATCAGGGAATAGAGGATGAGCATCTCTTCACTTGCTATCATTGTGCTGAGACGGCGAACAGCCATGAGCATAAAAGCTATCCCCAATGCAATGATGCCCAAAGCAGGATACTTGAGGATGCGTCTCTGCTCATCCGTACTGGAGCGCAGGATGTTTTCCATGATCCATATGAAGATTACCGCATTGATGAGGATAAACACTGACTGTACCTTCGTGATCCACCCAAGGTGGATAGCGCCCTCGATTCCCCATGAAAGCGCATGTTCAGGCAGATAAAGAACCAGAGCCCCATACAGGATGCAGAAAATGGAAAGCAGATACTGCTCCCATTTTATGAGGGCTCTGTTTTTGGAAAGCCCTTTTTCCATGAGTGTCACTGAAAGGAGGAATGCAGCGGTGCTGGAAGCCTCGAAGAACGATGCAATCCGCAGAAATGCCAGACTGTCTGTGAGAGAAAAGAGGGCATAGGCGGTTTCAGTAAAAGAAAGGAACAGGAGGCCGATCGCAATAGTGCGCCCATACCTTGCCCCACTCCTGGCAAGAATGATCACGCCCCCCAAAAGGCTTATCAGTGCAGGCACCGAGAATATCAATAATTCCATAAAGAAGCCGTTTTATTTTAATTTTTATATCATTTATGAGGCGTGCTGTCGAGATACTTTACAGGGCCTCCGATTCGCATGAATCACATGTTGTATCGGAAAAAGAAAGGAAAATCATAAAGATAATTACATTTACAAAATATTCCCGTAAGGGAGAAAACCCACAATAATATCCACTCCCCAGAGATATTGGATCGATTTTGTTAATAATACCGACGTTTCCGGTCATTGATACTCATAACTAATTGAAATCAAAATGGAAAGTAAGATAGTATATCTGTTGCTTATATTGATAATACTTTTACATAGTAGCGCAACATGAAGATGAGAACATTTACCCAAGCAGTCGTTTTTCTAGCTTTATTTGCATTCAATGCCCATTCCCTGGAAATCCGGTTCGGAGATACCACCGGAAACTGGACCGGCTGGGGCGGTGGGGTGTGTACCTGGGCGCAGGGGACAACAGATAATTCAAGAGATACTATAGGTACCCCGAACCTCCTGGGAGGATCGGTCAATGTTAATGAGGGCGTACTGAACAGCGTTACCTTCAATTATATTAATTCGGCTGATTACGGCCCCATTACCCCGGGTGACCTATGTATCGATCTGAAGGCCGATGGTTTTTGGGATTATGTTGTGGATACCAGCTCAAGGACTATTTATTCCTTTGCCCCTGGGACATTTGTCCTCGGTTCCAACTCCATAGGTTCAAATTATGCCGGTACCAAGCAGGGATATGTTCTCTCCGGCGCCCGGGACAATTATTCTTTGAACGGGCCGAACTACCAGGGTGTCTGGACTGCTCCATATGCAGGTACATGGGATATCAGGGACGACCATCCGGTCCGCTATGACGTGAACAGCGGTCTCGCTTCAGGGACTCTGAATTATTCGGCAGCCATCACCCCATATTTCTCTCCCGTGGTAGGGGCACAGACCTTTACATATGCCGGTCTCGGGCTTGCCGGTTTCCGCAGGAAAAAAGATTAATCAATTTAGTTTTGCATAAAAAAGCCGGCAGTCGGGACTGCCGGCTTTTTTTTATCCGTAATCCTCTATTACAGAGGCCTTCCGATCTGGAGCACGAGGACAGGGCCTCTTTCATCAAGGTAATCCGGCTGTGCCACAGGCCAGGCAATGCCCATCTTGAATGCCGAAAAGGTGCCCCAGGCGATTTCCATCGAGGTGATGAGCTCGAACCCGGCTCCCGCCATGAATTGATCCCCGGTTATCTTTTCAGAGCAGACTCCTGCATCGATAAAAGTCCCGAGAGAGAGCGTGTGGAAGAAAAGCGGCAATGTCTTGTGACCCATCTGGAGATCTGCGAGCGGATAATACATTTCAAGGCTTGTGGTGAAAGCCTGATCCGCTTCAAGGATATTCGGTGCGAATCCACGTAAAGGGAAGAGCCGTGAGGCCCGCCGGGTGAAGTATCCTTCACCGGTATCCCCGCCCACCCGGAATGTCCCATGCCCCGGCACGGTGTCTCCCCAGGTCTTGCCTGCCTGGATATCGGAGGTGAAAATAACGCCGGACCCGTAGACGAAGCGGAAAGCGCTGAATAGGGACGTGCGACCTCCGGAAAAGACCTCGGCAGTAAGGCTCGGGCTGATGGAGGAGAACTGCTTGCTGAAGGTGATGCCGCCCCACGACTCACTGTCGGTAGGCCCTCCGGATTCAAGGGGCTCGTAAGAAAGCCTGTTGAGAGCTAGGGTGAGGCCGCCGAGCCAGGATGGGCTGTAAGAGATGGATGCCTCATTTCTCGATTCTTCCGTCTCCGGTGAGTTTTCAGGATCATAGGAAAGGGGGTACCGGGTATAAGCCGGACCGATACCCTTGATGCAGGTACTTGCCTGGAATGAGAGATAATCAAGAGCAAAGGAATACCGGAACCCGGCCCTCATGGAGTAATCATCACTCACATCCCTGCCCCAGGTGACAAGGCCTGCCTGGAGATCGGAGGGGCCCAAGTAGAGGTCGGGGGCCATGAAATCAGGCAGGATGCTCGGCCAGGGAGAATACGGCTGCGCATCCGATCGAGTGTGCAGTACCTCGCTGCCGGTTGCTCCGACCTCGGGAAGACTCACATAAGGCAACTGCTCCTGAAAGCGTTCTACGGCCCACCCGGAATTCTTCAGGCTAAGGTATGTGCCGTTCCTGGGCAGCATGGCCCCTAGCTCGGATTTGGTCACTTGCGACATGTCAGCGTTATGTATCTGGAATATGCCTGAAATATTGGATGCAAAAACAAGACTCCTGCCGATCCACCAGGGGTCCATCTCAATGCTGGGAGAAGCGGTGATCCTCTTCCACCCGGTGTCATACATCCAGATATCCCAGTTCCCGCCCACGTTTGCAGATACTGCTATCCGGCCTTTACTGTCCACGACCGGGCCCGACAGCTGGAGAGCTTCTGGCGGAGCAGGGATAATGCGACCGGCTGTTATCCTGGTAAGAGGGGGTTTCTCTTCCGCACAAAGAAAAACCAGGCAGGGCCTTGACCCCTCGCGGCTCACGGCAATACCGCCCGGAGCGGGGTCCCAGACGTGGCTTTTGCTTGGGTTGATCGCAATTCCTTTCCAATGGCCCGTGACATGTAATGACTCTTCACCGAAGTATTCGGAAAGCCACAAGATACCATCCGGGTCCACGAACCCATACCTGCCGTGCCCCTGAAAGCTCATCCTGCCGGGATATATCCCATATGAATTCCAGTAGATAAAAGGATCGGGCCAGTAGCCTTCAATCAGAAAATTCTCCGCAGCCTGTTGTGGGGTTTCCTTCTGCTTGCGGCAGGGATTTTCATCAACCTTGCCCGGGCTGCTGTCCCAGGAGGAAGGCATCCCTTGGATGCAATCAGCCCAGAGGCCGGGCCATGTCTTTCCGAAGGCCTTCTTTGCCTTGGTGTCGATCTCGATGGGAAGGATGCCTCTTCCATGGAGAGTGAAGAATTCCATGATTTTCCCCCAGCCGTAGCGGGAATCCAGCCACGAGACAAAAGGGATGCCGTATATCCGGTAGCTGTAGTATCCGGGCCACTTGCCGGGGTGATTGCTCACATCCGAGATATCCTTAGGCATAGAGGTGCAAAACAGTGCCCGGCTGAACGGGTCATCGATCGGCGATCCGGAATATCCGGCCCAGAGGATCCTGCATACACCCTCGGTTATCCAGGGCGGCAGGAGAATATTCGGGGAGACCGCCTCGCCGAAAAAGCGATGGGCAACCGATGGCAGGCCCGATCACATGGAGGGGAAACGAGAGCACAATCCCCCGTTCTTCCAGGTAGGAGAGGATCTCGGGCGTCTTCTGCTGAAGCCGGAGGCCGATCTCTTCCTCGCCGTCCGAGTAGTAGATGGAGATACCGCCGCATTCCAGGTGCTCCAGTGCGGAGGCCTTGCAGAAGGTTACGAAGAGCAGGCATACGGCAAGAATGAAGACTCTGCCGGATAAACGGAATCGTGTCGTCATTTTCTTTACTTAGGAAAATTCGATTCAAAAAGTCACAAGAGGTTTTGATTCTTTATATACGCCAGACCCTGGAAGGCGGCTATGACCTCCCGGCTTTCATCCAGGACATTGACCGCATAGGTTCCGAGACGCGGGTTTCTGGATACCTCCACAGCCTCTGCCCGTAGCAAGATTCCTTGTGCAGGCTTTATATAGGAGATGGTATTGCTGATGGAGACCGCCACCTTGCCCCTGGTATGAGCTGCGGCGGCAAAGGCCAGGTCGGCCAACGTGCACAGGAGGCCCCCGTGAACAAGCCCTATCCCGTTCAAATGCTTGTCCTCGATCCGGACAACGGCAACGGCATGCCCGTCCGATGCCTCGATGAGCTCTATGCCGCAGAGCTCTGCAAAGGCGTCCTTTGCGAAGTAGCTCTTCAGGAATTCTATGCCGACGCCCTTCTCTTTCATCTGTTGCTTTTCCTTTATCGTCTATTCGGCCAGCCCTGCAATGCGCTGTGGATGGGAGTACAAGCGGAAGCTGCCCTTTTTGACGCGGCCAACGAGGGTGATCCCTGCCTTCGCGGCCTGGCCGATCCCCTTTGTTGTGGTTGCCGCCTTGCTGATCACAATGGGGATGCCGGCATTGGCCGCCTTGGTTATCATCCCCAGGGGCTGCCTGCCGGTGCACCCGAGAACGCACCGGGAGAGGTCCACCCCATTGAGCACCGCGTATCCGATTACCTTATCGACGGTATTGTGCCTGCCGATGTCGCTGCTCTTCGCGACAAGCCTGCCTTCGGAAAACAGGACAGAGCAATGGGCGCCGCCGGTCCTCTCCCACAGACCGGATACGATATGGTCTATCACCGTGAAGATGAACTCCTTTTCGATTACGAGCGAGCTTTCCACCCTCGATAGGAACGTATCGCTCATGGCTCCTCCGCAGGATTCCATAACGGAGTTGACAGTCTCTACGCTCTGCGGAGCCCGGACCTTGATCGTCAGTCCCTCTACCTCGACGCCTTCGACCGTCCGCACGAGGCCCTGGCTGACCACGAACCCTGCCCCCAGCTCCTTGAGCTGGATAGGAGTAGCCACCTGGGTGATAATCGGCCGGTCGTTCAGGCAGATCACCACGACCTCCTCGGTGCATACCTCTTCGTTCTCCTCACCGGAGCGGCCATCTGAGAAAGCCAGGCAGCGTACTGCATCAAGCGAATTGTCCGGTAATTCTTCTCCGTTCATGGGAATGCTCCATTTTTTGTATAAATCGATTGCTCAACCCTCCATGTTTATGAAGCCGCTCTCCTGACCGCAAGCTCATAGAGCCCGATGGTAGCGCTCTGCGAAACATTGAGGGAATTGAAAGACCCCTTCATGGGGATATGGGCCATGATATCAACCTCTTTTCCCAGACCGTGCCGGATCCCGCTGTTCTCTCCTCCAAGCATGAGGGCAATTTTGTCGTATGCCGGCACTTCGCTTATGGGAATCGGGCCTTGGGCATCCAGGCCGATAATCCAGAATCCATTCTTTTTCAATTCCTTGCACGCCATCCTTAAGTTTTTCACCCGTGCGATCAGTGCATGCTCGGTTGCCCCGGACGAGGCCTTGACCACCGCAGGGGAAACCTGGGCAGACCTGTCTTCAGGGATAACGATTCCTGCATCGGCGAGGCCGTAGGCGGTTCGTATGATGGAGCCTGTATTCTGGGGGTCCTCGATCGAATCGAGGAGAACCACGACATGCTTCTCCATGAGCTCGGCAAGCGGGACATACTGGTAAGGAGATACCTTTGCAATGATTCCCTGGTGAAACTCCGTCTTGGAGAACTTATCCAGCTCTTTCCTGGACAGGGTCTGAACGGGGACTTTCCCGGCAGCACCGGCTATGTCGTCATAATTCTGCCGCGCGGTCATGATCTCATAAATAGTCCTTCTACCCGAAAGGAGGGCTTCCATGACCGAATTCTTCCCGTAGATTATTTCCAACGTTTTCCTCCTTTAAAGGGCTTGGGAAAAGAGGTTACCCCCTCTGTGCAAAGAGGATCTCTTTTGATATTTTTGCATTGTATCTCATTTTTCTCCTCCTGGCATCCGGGAAATACAGCTCCTAAAGAACTTAAAGAATCAGTATTCCAGCCCCAAGATTTTATTGATTCCCCTACTGTAAAACCCAGCTTACCAGGTATTCCACACCGCGGGGGCAGAAGATCCCGTGGGAGTCATCCATTTTCTGCCAGGCCCCGGGAAGGTGCAATTGCCGGGCTGTGGATTCGAAATGGAACATGGCGATGCCTAAGTCGATGCGCTGGAGATCCACTTCGGAGAAGATTTTACTGTATCCCGACGTGCGGGCCAGAAAAAAGTGGAAGTATCCGTCTTTGAACACGACCCGCCAGGGCTGCTTGTTCATGGCTGACGGTGCGAGGCGCACCATCTCAAGGGCTTCACGATACTTGCCTGCCTGCTCTCCATCCAGAGGGGATAAGAGGTTATTTGCGAAGAAACGCTCGCCAAAGGCTTTCCTGTCTTTGGATCCTGCGCTCAGGGCAAAGAGGGAATCAAGGATGGACCGTGCAGCCAGAGGCTTGCCCACCGGGCTTACGGCAGGGATGATCTCGTCTGAGGCAAGGCCTATTTTGAGGCCGAAGAGGGAACGGTTGAAGGTCCCGCCCATCCAGCATGTTCCGAGACCCAGCTGGGTACAGAACAGGATGATGGATTCAAAGGAATATCCATAATCTTCAAAATCCATGGGTGAATGTTTCAATGCACCTACGAGGATGTTCCCGGCCCCTTTGATGATTCCATAGGTGCCGGGCATCCTTTTTTTATCCGGCACATGGGCATCCACGAGAGCAAAGCGCAAGGCCGTCCCGAACGGAGGAGGGCCCAGTGATTCGATGAAGCTGTTGATCTGACCTACCTGCTCGGCGGAAACGGCCTCGGTGGAATAGCTTCTCCAGGATCTCCTCCGCCTGATGAGATCCGTCACCTGTTCACGATACTGCATCATATCCTCCCCCCCTTTCTTAAGCATCATAGAAATCGGATATCCCTGCCATAGATCGCTCCCGTATTCCCCTTTCAAACCGGCTGCCTTTTTAAGGGGCAGGAAAGGATATCCTCTCAAGCCAAGATGAATATCATAAGAATATATAATAATTGCCATAAGGCGGAAAGCCTAAAGTACCACTTTCAAGTCCGGCAGGAAGGGAAGTACCCGCAGGTAACCGCCAGTACTGCAAAATCAGCAGGGAGAACGAGAGGACGGGCGGGAACGATCCCGGATGCCCGATTCATCCAGAGGCAGGAACCATTCCGGGCCGGCACCCCGGGGCATGCACAGCGATTTGCGGAAGTGGATGCCTACGATCATGAGGCGCACAGCCTCACCGAAGGTTTTAGGGTTGATGAAAAGGCTCTTGATGAGCAGCTTCCAGAAGTATATCCGGAAACCTTCTTCATTTCTGATGCCCAGGCTCCAGAAGCTCTTGAAAAAGGCCATGATCCCGGACATATGGATGGTTGAGACCGTTCTCTGGTGATAGGCTTTCAGAAAAGTCAGGCACCTCCGGTAATATCCTTCTGGGGAGTAAATCGTATCCACGACCTGGCGGTAGCCCTCGGCGAGCTTTTTGATGTCCATTTTCGGGATGTAGTTGATCGAGAACGCGGTGTTGTTGCCCGTACTCTCCATGATGAGCCTGCCCTCGGTACTCAGGCGCTTCCACAGCTTCGTGCCGGGCAGTGCGTTGAGGATGCCCACCATGGCCATTGTTATCCCGCTTGACTGGATGAAATCGATCTGGCTTTGAAAGATGGTCTCGGGATCGTTGTCAAAACCCAGGATGAACCCTCCCATGACCTCCATCCCGTTTTGCTGGATGGTCTTCACCGCCTGGAGAAGGTCGTGCTTGGTATTCTGGTATTTATTCGTCTCTTTCAGGCTCTCCACGTTGGGTGTCTCGATGCCGACAAATACCTTGTTGAAGCCTGCACGGGCCATCAGAGACATGAGCTCCTCGTCTTCGGCAAGGTTGATGGATGCCTCGGTAAAGAAGTGGAAGGGCCGCCCATGTGTTTCCATCCAGATTTCCAGCGAGCGGAGCATCTCCTTGACCCTGACCTTGGAACCGATGAAATTATCGTCCACGATGAAAACCGACCCCCGCCATCCCTTCCGGTACAGGGAGTCGATCTCGCCGATGAACTGCTCCGGGGATTTCGTCCGCTGCCTTCTTCCGTTCAGGATGACGATATCGCAGAATTCGCAATCAAAGGGACAGCCGCGGGAAAATTGAACGAGCATGGAGTCATAGTCGCGGAAATCGATAAGATCCCACTGCGGGACAGGCGTCAGCGAAAGGTCGGGATGATCCAGGGTTGCATACACGTGCTTTTGCGATCCGTGTGCGATATCGCTGAACAGTTCCGGCAGGATGACCTCTGATTCCCCCAGGACCAGATGGTCCACATCCGCACCGCTGTCTTCGGATGTGGTGAAATAGGGGCCCCCGGCAATCGTTTTTACGCCTAAGCGCCTGCACCTGGCGATCAACTTCAGAACGGAATCCTTCTGGACAAGCATGGCGCTGATGCAGACATAATCCGCCCACAGGAGGTCCGAATCCCGAAGCTTCCGTACATTCATATCGATAAGGCGTTTCTCCCATCCCCGTGGTGCAGAGGAGGCGACAGTGAGGAGGCCCAAGGGTGGGAAAGCCGCCTTTTTCGATACGAAGCGCAATGCGTGCTTGAAGCTCCAGAAAGTATCCGGGATCTCCGGATACACGAACAACAGCCTCATGCCGTCCCCCTATTTTAAAATCAGTCTATATAAAACAATATTTCAGCAGAACCCGGTTTCAATAAAACCCGCACAGTAATGGGAAAAACGTAGCACAATTCGTATGCATGCATGTGTCAAACAACCACAAATCATGTGCAAAACCTGTGTGAAGCCCTTGAAAGATGCCATGGGAGTAAGATCAGGCACTTTTTGTAAACCGAAGGGTTGAGCCTTTCGCAAGCCCGTTTGAGGCAACAGTTCCTTTCCATTGACAGAGAGAACAAAGGAAACGTATGGCTTTTTGAAGAAACGGTACTATAAAAAAACAACGCTTAAAGGAATGTGTATGTTCTCCCATGAGGATATCGAGAGAAAGAGCATGGTCATCTTAAGGGTCCTGAATCAGGCCGGGCAGCCTCTCGGCGCGCGGATAATCGCCCGGAAGATGAAGGATTACGGGATCAGCCTGAGCGAGCGCGCTGTACGCTACCACCTGCAGTACATGGATGAGCTCCTCCTTACCGAGCTCGTGGGGAGGCGGGACGGCAGGGTCATCACCGATAAAGGCATCGAAGAGCTGCGGAACGCCCGGGTGCAGGACAAGGTCGGTTATGCCATCTCCCGCATCGAGGTGCTCTCATACCGTACCACGTTTGACCTCGAGAGCCGGAAAGGTCTGGTCCCGGTCAATATTTCTTTTTTTCCCGGAAACGATATTTCCGGATGCCCTTGATGCCATGAAGCAGGCATTTGAAGCAGGGCTCTGCATCAGCGACCTCGTGTGCATCTCCCGTGCAGGTAATTTCATGGGGGATATGAACGTGCCCGAAGGTCAGGTCGGGTTTGCGACGATCTGCAGCATCGTTCTCAACGGCGTGCTGCTGAAACGGGGAATACCGATGGACTCGAAGTTCGGCGGCATCCTCCAGATGCAGGACAAGAAGCCGGTACGGTTCGTGGAGCTCATACACTATTCCGGCACGTCCCTTGACCCTTCCGAGGCCTTTATCAGCGCGAAAATGACCTCTGTGAGCGATGTCATCACAAGGGGTGAAGGGAAAATACTCGCAAATTTCCGCGAAGTGACGGGCATCTGCCGGGAGAGCGCCATCGAGATCGTGGATATGCTCTCGGATGTGGGAATCCGGGGCGTGCTGTCCGTGGGCAGGATAGGCGAACCCGTATGCCAGGTGCCGGTGGATGTCAACAAGGTGGGCATGATCCTGTTCGGAGGGCTCAACCCGGTGGCATCCGCCCGTGAGCTGGGGTTCGGCGCCGAGAATCTGGCAATGTCGACCGTCATGGATTTTCAGGAGCTCAAGCCCTTTTCAAAAGCATATGGTGAAGTCATCCGGTAGGAACGGCTTTAAGAGGATGAGGGACGAACGGGACCTTTTCTTCCCCTTCCGGGGAAGGCCCTCTCGGAAGATATCAAGGCCGTGCGTTCCTCAGAACTCGGTAACGGGTGTAAGCTCAATCTCCGGATAGATCCGGCCGTGCTTGGGCGGCATGGAATTGTACACCCAGTCGATGTCTATGATGCCCAGTTTCGTATTCCGGTATGTCTCAAACCCGCGGAAGATTCCCCGGACGAGTACATCCTCCATGTCCAGGGTGAGGCCGAATACGGCGACGCTCGTACCGGGTTTCAGAATCCCGAACTCCTCCCTGTACGCCCGCGGCGAAAAGGCGAGCCTCGTGCTGTCCGGGGCCTGGCACTGGATGAGGGGGATGATGATCGGGAACCCGCCGGCATCGACCATGGAGAGGAATTTCAGGCTGTCGAGCCGGTTGAACAATCTTTCAGCCCATGGTTTCAGGATACGCTTTTCTTTCGTGGATCGTGCAGGCGATTTCGCCATCCTGGTCAGCAGTGTGGAGAGGACGATTTTCCCTATGGGCAGGCTTTCCCTTCCATAGGTTTCGATAAGGTTCATGTAGTGCACGGTGTGTATCCCGAAATATGCGTTGTAGCGGAACATGGGCTTGGTATTGAACATCATGTAATCCGTACCGTGCGTCTCGCAGTTGGTCCACAGCGCCTTTCCGCGCCAGAGGCTCCGGGACAGCGTCATGATGAGGAAGCCCGTCTTGGGGTTCGTTCTCACGTTCTGCTTGCTCAAGCCCTCGGAGAACTGCCCCCAGATGAGCGTTTCGGGTGTCTTTGCCTGCAGCGCCGTGATCAGTGTGATGTGAGGAAGGCCGTCTGGGCTTACCGTGGCGATGAGGCCCACCTTGGCCTCGGGCTCGAATTCCGGCAGGTCCTTTTCATCGAACCTGGTCACTGTTTTTTTCATCCTTGCCAAAGAATACCTCCCGTTATCTGTCAGCCCTTGCCCCCGGTGATCAGGCTTAAGCGCGGCTTCTGTAACTGGCCGCTCGTAAAGACGATGTCCGCTTTCCCCAGGACCTTGCGCGCAACGCCGGCGAGTCGCTCCATCTCGTCTTCTGCAACGAGCTCCAGATCCCTGCAGGCCCATTCGATCCCGAGCCCCTCGTACTTGTGGGTGCACAGCCTGTTGAATGCACAGAGGTCCCACCTGGCGATCTGACCGATGAGCTTTTCCCTGATGAAGGTTCCGATGGCCCGGATGTTTGCCGGATTCGCCGTATGGTTCGGGATGACCGGGGTGCGGATCCAGAGATTTGCCGGCATGCCGGTGTTCTCCATGAACTCGGAGAGCTTGAGCAGGTTTTCCAGGATCAGGGTGCTCGTGACGCCGGTATATTCCTTATGGGGCTCAGGGGCGATCATCTTGACGTCAAAAAGCACGAGATCCGTATACGGCAGGAGATGCTCCAGGGTATCCCACCGGCACTGGCCGCAGGTATCGAGCGCCGTGTGAATGCCCTGCTCCTTGAGCTCCTTCAGGAGAGCCCGGGCAAATGCCGGCTGCAGCGAAGGCTCTCCCCCGGAAAGGGTTACCCCGCCGCCGGACTTCTCATAGTACACCCTGTCCTTCACGACCTCCCGTATGATCCCGGACGTGGTCATGGTATTCCCATAAGCCTCCAGGGCCGTAGCGGGGCAGGCCTCGGTGCAGGCGAGACAGCCCGTGCATTTCGACCGTTCTACGGCAATGCCGTTTTCACCGGAGGAAAGGGCGTGTTCGGGGCAGGCCTGCAGGCATCCCAGGCATCCCGTGCACTTCTGCCCCTCCCAGTGAATCTCCGGGGAGACAGAGATGCTCTCCGGGTTGTGGCACCACACGCACCGTAATGGACAGCCTTTGAAAAAGACCGTGCTCCTGATGCCGGGGCCGTCTTCCATGGACATCCGCTGAATCCTCAAGATCGTCCCTCTCGGGAAAGTCCCTCCCTCGCTTTTCACGGTGCGGTCGCCTTTAGCACGATTCATGGCTGATCCTCGCGATAACCTCGTTCTGGAGCTCATGGCCGATGCTCGTGAAGTAGGCGTTGTATCCGGTGATCCGCACCAGGAGCGAACGGTATTCCTCGGGCCTCTCTTGCGCATCTTTGAGCATGGCCGCATCCACCATGTTGATCTGCAGCGACGTTCCGCCGTTTTCGATGCAGCCCCTGATGAAGGCTTTGAACTTTTCCTTCTGCTCCCTGCTCTTCAGCATGGACGGGTTGATGGAGATGGTGTGGCTCGCCCCGTTCGGGAGGCAGTTGAGGAACTCTTTCCAGTCGCCCTTGCCGTTTGCAGCCTTTCCGCCGAGGGCCTTGCCGACGGAATTCATGTTTGCCGTGGGGCCGTTGATGTCCGCACCGCTCACCGGGCAGATGGCATTTGACAGGAACCTTCCCTTGGGCCGTCCGTCCGGGCTTGCCGGCAGGATAAACCCGTCGCCTACCCAGTAATTCCAGCTGAGCATGCCCGGCCTGAACTGCCGGAGCGTGGATGAGGTCTTGTGCTTCCAGGTCTCCTCGCACCAGAGCTTCATGACCATATGCGCCATCTCGTCGGCCTCGTCATCGTCCCGGCCGTACTTGGGGGCCCTGAAGGTAGCTTTTGCCCGCAATGCCTCATGCCCCTGCCAGTTTGCCTTCAGTGCCTGGATGAATTTTTTCATCGTGCACTCTTTCCTTTCGTAGACGAGGCTTTTTATGGCGAGCAGGCTGTCCACGGTCGTGGCAAAGGTCACGGCCTCGAGCGTGGTGAAGTTGAGCTCTGCGCCACCCTGGGTTACATCGATGCCTTTTTCGGCGCATCCCTTGACAAGGCAGGAGACGTACGGCGTGGGGCAGAATCTCGCCCGGATGGACTCGGATTTCTCATAGAGCTCCACGCACCGCTTGATGATGAACCTTGTCTGCTGGACATAGGCTTTCCAGAAATCATCCCAGATCCTGAACCGTGCGGCGTTTCCGGTAGAAGGCCCGGCTTGCCTGACCTTTTCCAGCTTGCCGGTGATGGGGTCAAGGAAATCGTGGAAATCCCTCCCGTCATTCAGGGCAAGCTCGACTGCCTTGAGCAGGTTGAGGTTGTTGTCCACCGTGCCGGAGCGGTCGTTGCCTGCCATGGTATTCTCCAGGCAGCCCACGGGTGCGTAGTCGAATACGGTGTCTTCGTGGATGAGATGCTCCACCTTGGCCTTTCTTGCCTCCACCATCATGCCGGCCATGGACCGCTCGTCGAAGTTGAGGAGGAAGGGCGATCCCTGGCTCGTCGAGATCATGTCCACTACCTTGTCCATGAGCTTCTCGGGACTTCCCCTGTGGAGTCTGACATTGGGTTTGGGCTCCAGGATGGGCGAGAGCTCGTCCACGACCTCCAGCATGGCGTATGTGAGATCGCCGGTCATGTCGCGGCCGCCCGCACCCATACCCGAAAAAGTAACCAGCTGGCCGTAGCCGGCCGTGATGCCCTGGTTTCCGCCGATGCGAATCATGGCGTCATAGGCCGTGTTGGCGTGGAGCCAGAAACATTTCAGGATTTCTTTTCCGAAGTCCCTGTCCATGCCTTCGGAGATCGAAAGTTCCCAGTAGGGCAGGAGATACTGGTCGATCCGGCCGAAGGATACCCCCGGGCCGGGATAATTCTCGTCGCTCATGACGAGCATGTGGGTGATCCACAGCGACTGCACCGCCTCCCAGAACGTCCGGGCAGGCTCCCACGGGACTCTCTTGAGGTTTTTCGCCATCCGGCTGAGCTCGTCCTTGCGGACATCGTCCCATTCGTCCTGGCCGAGCCGCTCGCAGAGCCTTGCATACCTCCAGGCGAGGTCCTTGGCCATGGTTGCAGCGGTCATCATGGCCCGGAGCTGGCCGCCTTTGGGCCCCTTCTTGCCTTTTGTGTCCATGGATTCGTAATGCGACCTGATGTCCTCGTAGATCCCTTTCCATCCGATCTTCAATACCCGCTCATAGCCGGGGATGAGGTGCCCCGAGGTTGCGCCCGAATTGCCGTAGCCGTGGTCGTGGAACCATTTCATGGCTGCGCGCGCGCCGTTTTTGCCGTAGATGAGCTTGTCGCGCGTATCGGCCTCTTTCTTTGTCCAGCATTTGGAAGTCTGGACATTGAACCGGCCGCCCGCAATGAGGTCGCCGGGAAGGATCTCCTGCGGGACGCAGTTCAGCATCGACCTCTTTGATGAACCATGCCTTTCTCTCGGGCAGGCTCCACTTCCAGAATTCGTTGTGGAGCTGGACATTCCGGGCAGCCTGCTGCATGGAGGATCGGAAGGTCTGGAGGAAGGCATATGTTTCGGGAACGATGTAGAAGGTCATCTCATCGAAGAGGATATCCCAGTCCGTACCCGTGCTCCAGGCCGTGAACTCGTTGTTCCACGCCCTCTGGGTGCCCTTGAAATAATAATCCCTCAGCCACTGTATGCGCGGCGAGAGGTTCTTGGGTTCCTTGACCGAATGTTTCTCCTGCAATGCATCCGGCCGTGCTCATGGCCTACCTCCTCTTTCCTCTCATATCAGTCTTACCAGGTGCTGCTCGCCGTGGGCAAGCAGTTCAGTCATTATCCGAGCCGCCTTTTTCTCATCCTTGCTCTCGATCGCGGCGACCAGCTTTTTATGGAAAGAATGCACGTTCGGGCACCACGGCAGCGTCGGAAAAGAAGGTTGAGGTCATGGTCGTGTATACCGGCTTGAACGAGTTGATAAGCAACGGATAGACGAGATTGCCCGAAGCCAGCGCGATCAGCTGGTGAAGCTCGAAATCCAGACCCGAAAGGCCGTCGATATCATGCCTGCCGGTTACTTCTTCCCTGTGCGAGAATGTCCTGGAAAGCACTCACCTGTTCCTTGCTGCGGTGCCGGGATGCGAGCCGCGCGGTTTCGACCTCCATGAGCAGTCTCACCTCGAGAAGGCTCCGCATGAGCTCCGGATCGAGGTTCCCCCGCCGGAAATTGAAGATGGATTCCAGCATGAAGAGTGAACCTTCCTTGCGGTAGTCGTTCACCACGGTTCCCGCCCTGGGCTTCATGGTAACGAGGCCCTTAACTGACAGGTCAAGAAGCCCTTCGTGCACCACGGGCCTGCTCACCCCGAGCTGGACCGCCAGCTCCCGCTCTGGCGGGAGCCTCTGGCCGATGGCGAGCTTTCCGGTAAGTATCAGGTCTTCAAACCGCGAGATGAATACTTCCTTGAGACTCTCTGCTTTGAGCGGTTTCAGCATGCTGTTCATGATCGTCTCCATATGGCTGGTGGTATTACCAGTTAATATACGCGATGAGCCTGCAGAATTCAATATGAATATCGTACCGGAAGGCCGGACCACACACATGTCCGCCTGTAAAGGCAAAGGGATACGGCTTTTTATACCCGCTTTTCGCCGAACAGGCGCAGGAACTCCTTGGGGATCGGGGTTTCAAAACGGAGCTCCTTGCCGGTCACCGGATGCCGGAAGGCTAGGACACGGGCGTGAAGGCCGAGGCGGCCGATGGGCTTCTCCGTTGATCCGTATTTCTTATCGCCGACGATGCTGTGGCCGAGGTCTTTCATATGAATGCGGATCTGGTTCTTTCTGCCTGTCTCGACCTTCACTTCCAGCAGTGAGTAGTTGTCATTACACATCAGCATCCTGTAGCGGGTCACGGCTTTCCGGCCGTCTCGGGGGGTCTGGGTCGAGTACATGACATGGGCTTTGTTCTGCTTCAGCCATGAAGTGATCGTGTCCTGCTCCTTTTGGATGCGGCCTTCCACCACCACCGCATAGCTTCGTTCGAGGATGTCTGTCTGCCATGCATCCTGCAGCAGGCGCTGTATCTCTTTGTTCTTGGCAAACATCATGAGGCCCGAAGCCTCCCGGTCGAGCCGATGCACCACGAATATCCGGTTCTTCGGGTCTATCCGTTTTACCTGGTCGCTCAGCATCCTGTAGGCTGTGCGTTCATTTTCTTTCTCCGTTGCAATGGAGAGCAGGCCGGGCTGCTTCTCGATTACGATGATGTAGGGGTCCTCAAAAACGATTTTCAGGCCTTTCTGCCTATCTCTCTGCAGCACCTTGGTCCATGTTATCGTGACCTGCTGGCCGGGCTTCAGTCGGTGATTGAACTGAGTGATCGCCTTATCGTCGACCAGAACCTGGTGATGGGCAAGGAGAGACTTGATGGTGCTGCGGCTCTTGTCCGGCATCCGGGCAATCAGAAACTGCATCAGCTCGGCAGGCTCGGTTACTTTCAGGAACGTCTGCTTCATTGCTTTTGGCCGTAACTCATTCCGATGTCCCTGCATTGATCACTCCTCAAGATATAATACGTATTCATGTTCTCTGTATCAGGACCGAGCTCTTTTTGTAAGGCATAAACCAAGGGTTCTTACTTTCTGGTTTACACTCGTCCGGCTTTTTCAGAGGATTACTGTCGCTCTTTCTGAACAGCCCCTTTAAGCGAAGCTCAGTCCATGACTATGTGCATCCGGCAGTCGGCACAGTCAAATGCAAGGCGGAAGCGGCGGCCTGCATGCTCGATGAAGAGAGGCTCCGCAAGGGAGTTGTGGGGCTTCTGTTTCGGACACGCTTCCAGACACCGGCGCAGGCAGTGCCTGGTGGTCATGAGGGAAGCCCCCGGTGCAGGGGGCTGCACTTCGAAAGCAGGCTCGATGACGGCTGCTCCATGCTTCCGGTAGAACTCGCGGGCGGCTCTATTGCTGACGTTATAGCGATAATCGAGCTCCGGCTCAGGGTAGGTGGCAGCTGCTTCCGGCACCGGCCGCTGTACGGGATGGGGATACGATTCCGAGCGTTTTGCTTCCAGCGAGGCGATAAGCTCTCGTCTCAGGCCGTTGAGCTCGGATGTGCGGAGAAAATAAGGGCTCGTATCCAGGGTCAGTGAGACAAGAGTGAAGATGCTGTCATTTACCCGGGAGAGCTGTTTCCGGATGGTATCCATGGCCGCCTCGGGTTTCTCCGCAGGCTCTTTTCCGGCCGTGAGGACAGTAGTTGCAGCAATGCCGTCTTCATCGCTTCCCTCAAGGGAAAAGCCTTCCGCTGTCTCCCGGAAGGTAAGGTTCAGGGCTATTTTCCGATGAGCCGTCTCGCCCGAGAGGGTTTTCAGAAACTGGTGGTCGCGGTTGCGCATGATCTTCATGCCTCGCTTGAGCCCGGGAATCGGCATGTGAGCCTGGACCCGACTGTTTATAACCTTGACCACCTGCAGGCCCTGGAGCTCTCTCTCCCGGTCAAAGAAGCACAGGCCGTCTCCGGCATTGATCGCATCGGCTCCTTCGTCCAGGCAGAACCAGTTCTGGCCGCACTGGGTGACATGGCCGATCTCTTCGCCGGTTGACTTCGGGGTGTCGGGCGACCGGATGTCGTCGGATTGCCCCTGGAGAAAATAAGCGGTTGCCCCCCGGCAGAAGGTTTTGCGGGGGTTGGGTATGAAGGAGAACTCGGTGCGTCCGCTTGAAGCCCGGCAAAGATCGGGCCGGGACTCGAGCAGGGAGTCGATCCGGGTGCGGTAGTAAGCGGTGACGTTCTTGACGTATGCCATGTCTTTGAGACGGCCCTCGATCTTGAACGCAGTGACGCCCGAAGCGATGAGGTCGGCCAGGAAATCGCTCCGGTCCATATCCTTGAGGCTTAAGCAGTGGCGGTTCTGATCGAGCAAGCGGCCGTCCGCATCGATGAGGCTCCAGGGAAGGCGGCAGGGCTGCCCGCAGGAACCGCGGTTGGCGCTTCGGCCTCCCAGGGCCGCACTCAGGTAGCACCGGCCGCTGTAGCTTACGCACAGCGCTCCGTGGACAAATGCTTCCAGCTCGATCGTGGTATTGCGGCGTATCTCGTGAATCTGTTCCAGGGAAAGCTCCCGCGCAAGGATGGCACGCTGGAATCCGGCCTGCTCCAGGAAACGGATGTGTGAGACATCCGCATTGTTCATCTGGGTGCTGGCAATCAGGGGTATCGGGGGCAGACCGAGTTCGAGCAGCCCCGCATCCTGGATGATCAGGGCATCCGCCCCTGCTTCCCAGGCCTGGCGGGCGATAATCAGCGCCTCATCCAGCTCGCCGTCGAAGAGGATGGTGTTCAGCGTCAGGTATACCTTTGCGTGATAGCGATGGGCATAGCGGGCGAGCTTCTCGACATCTGCCACCCCGTTGCCGGCAGCCGCCCTGGCGCCGAACGACGGGCCTCCGATGTAGACCGAATCTGCACCGTGGTCTATGGCAGCTTTCCCGCACTCAAGGTCTTTGGCAGGGGCAAGGAGTTCAATGCGTGTCATGTCAGGTCATGTAGTATAAGCGGGTGCGCGGTGACAATACCTAATTCATTTTAAGGGGCTGGAAGGGGTACAGTCGGCAGATGAGTTTTTCACGGCATCCCGTTTCGTGCCGGGTGCCTTTTCCCCTCGCGACCGTGTCCGGTATGCCTTGATGAGCAGTGCTATGGCAAGCCAGCCGCTGAAAATTGCGAACGGGACAGAGAGCAGCCTCGGCAAGAGCAGTGCTATGCCGGCAAAGAACAGGAGAACCATGCTTGCGATGAGCATGATTTTCGCCTCGGCAGGACCCAGAGTCCGGCGGTTGCTTATGGCTGCCTCCACGACCCTTCCTGCCCTGATGAACCCGGCTCCGGCCCGCCCGATGCTTCCTTTTCTCCTGTCTTTCATCCTGCGGGACACCTTTGGGCGGCTCTGTGCAGGGCATACGACATGGCGACTGCTCAGCACGATCTCCGTCGAATGTGCCAGGTCTTCGAGGTACATTCTTTCCATGGCCCGGGCGAATCCCTCATCCTCCACGGCAATATCGAGCTCGTAATTGCCGAGCCAGCTGGAGATATTCAGATTGCTGGATCCGATCCTGGCCCACCGGCTGTCGGCCACCGCAGTCTTTGCGTGGAGCATGGGGCCGTTCCATTCGAAGATCCTGACCCCGGCTTCCAGAAGGGGCTGGAATCCGGCCCGGGAAACCGCTCTTAAGACCGGGATGTCGGTCGTCCCGGGAACGAGAAGCCTGACATCGACGCCGTCTCTCGCAGCAGCCCTGAGCGCCTGTACATACGGGGTCAGCCCGAGGAAATATGCATCCGTGAGCCAGAGAGACTGGCGGGCCACTGCAGCGATGAGCTGGTCCAGGCGGAAGAGCCCTGCGGTATTCGGGATGCTGGCCACTACCCGTAAGGTTATGTCGCCTGCCGGATGTAAGGTGCTCAGGGCAGGGATCTCTTCCTCCGGAAGGGGAGGCCCCATAGTAGACCACACGTCGGCAAAGGAGTGTTCGATATCGGCTACTGCCGGTCCTTCCACCCTGATGCCCGTATCGCGCCACGGCTCGATTGCCGGCTCCGGACCACCCGCCCACATTCTGCCGACGCACAGACCCGTGACAAAACCGACTTTGCCGTCGACTGCAATCATCTTGCGGTGGTCTCTGCTCAGCCAGCTCAGAGGGTGGCCGATATGGGGCGGATTGAAGCAGCGCACGTCCACGCCTGCATCGATGAGTTCTTTCCAGAAACGGCGGGAAGTCTTCCCAGCGCGCCCAGCCAGTCGTAGATCAGCCTGACCTTCACTCCTTGCTGTGCCTTGGCAGTCATCACCTCGGCAAACATCTCGCCGATCTCGTCGTCATAAATGATGTAGCTTTCGAAGTGGATGCTCTTCTTTGCGGAGCGCATTGCATCGAGCCATGCAGGGTAATTCTCGCCGGCATCTTTGAGGAGGCGGACACTGTTTCCCGGAATGAGCGGTGCGCCTGCTGCACGTGAGAATGCCTGTTCGGCAAGCAGCCTTACATACGGGTGCGTCTCGGGTGAAGGGGGCTGGATAAATGATCTCTTCATAGCCCTTTCATCATTAACAAGGGAAAGAGGTTATGTCTATATGTTTGCAATAAGGTTAAGGCTCCGGCAGGAAAAGGGAAGGTGTTTCCTCAGCCGCCTGTGCAGCGTCTCTGCAGTGCGGAGATATCTTCCGCGGTGAGTTCGAGGGAGTCGGTCTGGTTCAGCCGGTACATGAGAGCCTTGGGGTTGTTGTTGTGGCTTAATCCCAGGGCATGACCGAGTTCGTGGGCCAATACCCGCACAAGCCTGTCGCGGTTATTGAAATGGAAGACCGTGATGGTCTGACGGCCGTTTCTCTTTTCATACAGTCCTTGGCTGAATTCCTCCCGCAGCTGCTTGCCTGTGCGGTTGTAGTTCACCACTTCGAGATTCAGGTTGTTTGCAATCTCGTTGATGGCTTCAGCCAGTCTGTTGAGGGTCTCGACGATATTGTTCAGCTCGATGCGGCGGGTTTCCAGAGCGTCGTGCAGGGAGTCGAGGAACTCTTTTTCCGCCAGGAGCTTTTTATAGACGTCCTCAGGGGCCCCTCCCTGTTGTGAAGCGGCATCGTTTTCCGCCTTCAATGCATGCATCCGCACATTGTAAGAATCGATATCGCTCGTCAATGCGGTCTCTTTCTGCTCGTACTCTTCCTTCAGGCTTTCATACCGGGCTTTCAGGTCATCATAAGAGCTTTTTGTGTTATCGATGCTGCCGCTTATGCCTTTAAGCTTGTCTGCCGCTTCCTGGCGGTAATCGTATACAAAAATGATCTCGACAGCCCCTTTCTGCTCTTGCTGGAAAAGGTCAAGACGGGTTGTTTTTTCCCATATGGAGGCCGCATCGTCTATTGCCCCGGTAACTTCTTTGCGGCTCAACCCGAACCGTGGATCGACATGGCCGATGCGGTATGTTACCGGCTCCTCGCACGGGCGGGGCTGCTTCCAGTACGCACCGGACATGAAGATGAAAATGACGGCGATCGACAGCGCCAGAGCGATTGATCCGGAGAAGCTCTGCGCGCCGGGTCTTCTCATTCTTGCATGCATGGAGAAATCTTTCGGGATTTCTTTGCCGTGTCTTGAAGGGATGTTGGAAAAACCGTTCTGTATCGTATCCGGTGATACTGTTTTGCAGGCAGCCACAGGATGACCCTCTCGATGCCTTTGCTGTTCGGATTATGCAGCCCCGTCGATCACTCGGCGGATGCTGCACAGGAGATCTGCGCTGGTAAAAGGCTTCATGAGCAGCTCGAATCCGGGCTCGAGGATGCCTTGATGAATGATGACATCGTCCGTGTAGCCGGAGATGAACATGATCTTAAGGTTCGGGATATTTTTTTTGAGGCGCTCGGCGAGCATCTTGCCGTTCATCCCCGGCATGATGACATCGGCTAAGAGAAGGTCTATGGAGCCGCCCCTTCCTGCCAGCTCGAGCGCATCCATGCCGCTGCAGGCAGAGATGACGTGATAGCCGTTGGAGGAGAGAATGCTCATGCTGAGCTGCCGCACGCTTTCGTCATCCTCGCATAAAAGAACCGTTTCGCTCCCTCCGGGAATGTCCCCATCCTCAGTGATCGGCGGAGCCTGGGAAGCCTCGGCTGTGGAAGCCGGGAAAAAAACCTTGAAGATGGATCCGATGCCGGGCCGGCTGTAAATGGTGACATGGTCGCGAATCCCTTCCAGGGATCGGATGGATGAGCCTTTGCGCACGAACAGTCCTGAAGTCACCAGCGTGTTGGGAACGGAAAAGTCGGCGAGCAGGTCCCTTTCCTTCGAATAATACATGCCTGCCGGCACGTCCACTTTCCTGCTCTCCAGCTTGTGCCTGACCAGGCTCCATGGGCCGAGTACGATCCGTATGGGGATATCCATGACCTCTGCCACTGCCCGGATAAGCTCGATATTGAAGCCGGTCGGTGTCCCGTCTTTCATGAACACGTAAGGGGGGTAAGCATGATCGCTGCTGACGATGAGTACTTTCTTTCCGGCGTGAGGAAGGACGGCCGTCGTACGGCCGGTTTGGGCATCAGTGTCTGCGCCGGCGGCAGCTGGATATCCCGCCAAGGAGAACGACAGTACTACTGTTATGAGTGCAAGTTTTCTCTTCAAATCCATTATGGAGCGTATCCCGTTGTCAATGCATATCTGCACATTAGGGCATTATCTTCCGGCTGCATCCCCTTGGTGCGGTTTGTACAAAACGGACCATACAATACCCATGGGCGCCATACAATATTGATAAATCCCCTGATCGGCAAACGTCCGCCCGGCAGTGAAAATTTCTGAAGAAACTGGTCATGTGCACAGGAATCCCCTATAAAAGAAAGATGGCTGTCTTGCATGCCGGATAACGAAAGCATCGGGGGGAATATGAATTTTCGGATACCTGCAAGGGGCAATACCAAGCTGGAGAAGCTTCTCAAACGGATCTACGAGGATGAAGAGCTCCATCAGCTGTGGAAATGCGCCAATATGAACGCGGTCGACCGCAGTGGGATAAACGATCACGGCGAAATCCATATCCGGATTGTATCCAACGCGGCTTTGAAGATACTGCGCCTCCTGATCAAGGGAGGAGTCGAGCCCAGCGTTGTGAAGAACTATGGACTGGGCGTGGAAGACGCCGAATTGATCGTCGTCCTGGCATCATTTCTTCACGATGTGGGGATTGCAGTCCACCGGCATAATCACGAGCAGTACAGCCTGCTTTTCGCTTATCCGAAATCCCGGGAACTGCTGGCGGGCATCTATGAAGAGCCTGCCCTGACGATCGTGATCTGTGAGGTGATGCACGACATCGTTGCTCATAATGCAAGGGAAACCTGCCTCACCATTGAGGCCGGTGTCCTGAAGGTCGCCGATGCACTGGACATGAGCCAGGGAAGGTCCCGCATCCCCTTCGAGGCAGGGAAGGTCAATATCCATTCGATTTCTGCCCAGGCAGTCGACAGGGTCGATATCGAGGAGGGAGAGGAGCGGCCGGTCAAGCTGGTGATAGCCTTGGCAAACTCGGCAGGCATATTCCAGGTCGATGAGCTTCTCCGCAATAAGCTCCAGAACTCTTCGATCAAGGATTATGTCGAAATCCAGGCAACGATCACGGGCGAGATGGAACGCAAGCTTATCAAGGATTATAAGCTGTAGGGGAGAATACGAGCGGGGACATCTTTCCTGAAGAAAAAGATGTCCCCGCTGTCAGGCCTTTAACAGGGCAGATCCCGTTCGGCCGGAGTATCTATTCGAGAAGGAAAATGATGGTTTCTATCTGCCCACCCAGTAATTTCGCTGCTCTTTGGAAAACACGTGTCCGGTCGGCTCTTCTGCTCCCTTGAAGCCTTCTTTCTGATGGCCCCGTTCTCCTTTCCTGAGCCTTCTGCCCATCTCTGCATGGATCGCTTCCTCGGGGATGGTATGGGGGAAAAAGCTCTTCGTTACGCCCAGGGCCAGGTTCGTTTTTTCCACCGATGTCTGCCAATCTTTCTCGATGCCGGTGAGCGACCGGACGGCATCGACACTCTCGGGAACAACGATAGCTTCGTTATGGACCTGGAACGTCATGTACACTTCGCGGTTATCCGATGACAGGGCATCTTCCCAGACCGCCACTTCCCACATGTCGTTCCGCGGACGCCTCATGTCTCGCATGAGCTCGATGACCGCATTCAGGGCAACGAGGCCGTTGCCTGAACTGACAAAGGCGATCCTCGGCTCTTCCCAGAGGGCATGGCGCAGCTCTTCAATGGTAATGTTCTTTTTCGTTTCGACCATGGCATAATGGAGGTGGCTCAAGTTGTACGGGCCCGCTCCCGCCATTGTGGTGATATCGAGATCCGGGATGACCGTCTTTGCATCAGGCCCCTGGTGGCTCGGGACTTTGGTCTCGGGAATCGCCGTGTTGATCATTCCGTTATCGTGGGATTCCCATGGGTCGGTCGCCCGGCGGAGGAGTACTGCCCGGACCCGGTAGACCCATCCCTTCTTGTGAAGCGCATGGGAAATCCTGCAGAGTGCGGTTGTATTGCATGATACGACCCGTGCGAAATCCCTGTTCAGTGCACCCGCATAATTAACCTGTGCAACGAACGAATATCCGGCGAGGGAGTGTTTTTCTCCACCCTGGAATATGGCTTTTACTCCCGCCTCCTTGTACTTGTCCTTGTTCCGCGCCCCGATCCCCTTGGGGGTGCAGTCCACAACGATATCCGCTTGTTTCAGGAGGTCATCGAGCGTTCCTTCGACCGGTATGTTTGCCTCTTCCATCTCCGGGCGTTTCTCAGGGGTTGACGCATATACCGGGTATCCCCGCTCCACTGCTACCCGGATGCGGTAATCGCTCGACACATCGGCTACCCCTGCGAGCTCCATGTCGTCCTGAAGCGCTATTGCGTCAGCCACCCGTTTGCCGATAACGCCATATCCGTTCACTGCCACTCGGGGCATACTTCCTCTATTCATTTTTCTCTCCTGTTTTTTTAGGACATATTATTTGCCATAGATATTTTCCCTGTGCCCTAGCCGGTATCAAAGATTGATACGAAGATTTCATGTGATGATAAGCCCGGGCGCATGGAAACAGTATGACCGGATCAAAGCCGGGCTTTCATTTACTGAATTTCGGTCTCCGGTGATCGATAAGATTGCTGCAGCCTGATCCGGATTGTCTGCAGTTCTCCACTATATGTTTAAATATGCCCCTGCATACCAAAATCAACGGTCCCCATTAGGCTATGTTTCTTTGAAAGAATAAAGGTTTCAAGCTGGATACGGGGGTATACGTCTAATGAGCTCCGTTGGATCGTAGGTAGACCATGAAAGACAGAAACATCTACAGAAACAATGAATTGGGATTCTCCATAGAAAAACCTGAAGATTGGATATTCATATCGCAGCAATGGGCGGTAAATCTGCTCATAAACAGAGCCGATCCTCCCTCGGAAGGAAATGACGAATTGATCAAATATGCCCAGGAGCCCCTTGTATACTTTCATTACGATCACAGGTTTTCGGACCAGGTCCTCCCTACGGTGCAGGCAATGCATCGCATGATGATCGGCGTAGGCTCCATAGACAGGCCCACTTTCCTCAAGATGCAGATAATCCAGCTGGAAGCGGTATTTCGCGACTTCTGCCTCCTGGAATCGACCTCGGACGGGCTTATATCGAAAAGGCCGGCCAACATCATCAAATCAACCTTCACGGTCTATAACCAGAATGGAAACGAGCTGGAGTGCCTGTCCCGCTGCTACCTGATCTTTGCCGGGGACCATGTACTTTCCATAGAGATGTCCGGGCCGATCGAAGGAGAATTCTGCTGCGAAAAAGAATTCAAGGATGTCCTCACATCCATCCACATTGATTAACGCATGCACCGGGTTCGGACCGTCTGGAGCAGGAGCCTAAAAGGCGCTGCTCATGAACGTTCAACCAGAGGCTGTATGATAACCTCTGCATTGCCCGAGGCTTTCGGATTCCCGGATGCGGTTATTAAAACAGGCTTGATCCCCATGCTGATAAGCATGTCTCTCACTGCTTCTGCCCGCTGGTCTGCAAGTGTTGCCTGATCGGCTGCTCCGCCTGCGGCATCCGGATAGCCGATAACCGAGACCGTGGATTTGCCGTAGGTCTTCACGATATTTGCAATCTTCCGGAGCGTTGGGGCAAAGTTCGGGTTGACCTCCGTTGAACCCGTATCAAATGCAGTCTGAGGGGTCATGGACACTTCGACGGCATTATCGGGCAATTTCTGAACCTGAGCCTGGCCGGCATTTATTTCAGGAGAAAGGGCTGTCTCGAGATCTTTCCCTATTTCAATCCTGATTGCCCCCCCGCTCTTGTCGCTGCGGGCGTGTCGGGCCATACCATCAGTGCCCGGGAGTGTTTTTCAAGGGGACAGGCCTGTTTTTTTTGAGTATCTTTCCTGCACCCGGCAGCAGGTTTTCTGCTCCGGCATGTATCATTGGAACAGGATTGATTGCCGAGACACAGCGAGCACCTGTTATCGCTGCACCACTGACAGTGGCAGCAGTCCCTGCAAGGGTGCTTTTCCCCGCCGCGCTCATCGGGGACATATAATAACCCCTCGACGCCCTTCATCCGTACAAATGACATAGGAACCCTTTCGCATACCCTTAAGGTAAAGATAGGGGTACGAAAAGGATACACAGATTGAGTTTTACTGCAGCCGGCAGCCCACCGAGCTGAAGGTTGATAAAGGTATATTGTCCGATGATGTGCTCTTTGACCTCGATGTACATTACGTCCAGATCGGAGGCACCGTCATGTTGAGCGAAAAACAGCATTTCGCCCGGCCCTTTATCGTGGGAACAATAGGAATAACCCACTTCAACCCCCGTTCATCGGGGTTCGACCCGCTGACCCGCCCCTCCCTGGGGTTCGGCATCGGCGCATTGATCCCGCTCGTCAGCCATCTCGGCATCCGCATCGAAGGCCGCGGATTCGCTACGCTGGTCAACAGCAGCGGTACCGTTTTCAGCAACGATCAGGGCCTTTCCATCCGGATCAAATCCGATGCTTTTACCCAGTTCGTATTCAATACCGGATTCTTTCTCGATTTCTGAATAATGGAAAGCCGGTCTTTTTTGTATTGAAGAAAGGTCTTTTAGGGTACAATCATTCGTACAAGCTAACTTCTTAGAGGAGGATGTATTATGAAGAGGACCTTTCTACTGCTCGTTATCCTGCTTGTCCTGACAGGATCAGCCTCGGCAGAGAGCTTCAAGCGTGTCGTGCTGTACCGGGATATGGCATATCTGACTGTCGAGAAGACGGCTTCCGATGGAAGGATTATTGTCGAGGCCCCACCTGAGCTCATCCGTGACTCCGTAAGCGTCGTGCCCGTACAGGGGGGCGCGGTGAAGTCCATGGGCATCGAGCCGAAGCGTCTCATGAGCGGCAAGGCGAAACAGATCAAAGAGCAGCTCAACTCGAAGAAGGCCGAGCTCGAGGGAAAAAAACGCCTGCAGAAGACACTGGAGAGGGAGATAGAAATCATCTTCGACTCTGCGAAAGCAAAGGATAAGGAAGCAGCCTTTTCCCGGGCCCGCCTGGCCGAAGCCCTATCGTTCATCGATGAACGGGTGAGCGGCCTTAATCAGAAGCATATTGCGCTCGGTTCCGAGATCGATACCCTGGCCCTCCAGGTAAAGGATCTCGAGGATCTTCTGGGCAACATTTCCCGGAAACAGGGATTCGAGATCGCGGTGGAAACGGATGCAGGCCGTACCGTGCAGGTATCCTATGCAGTATCCAACGGTTCCTGGAGGCCGGAATATGCCGTGTATGCAAACCCTGCCAAAGGCGAAATGAAGATCGAGACAACCGCGGTCATACGGCAGGCAACCGGTATTGACTGGCAGGCAGAGGAGCTTTCAGTCGCCACGGGCAGGCCGGGCTTCGGCGTACAGGCGCCCGAGCTTATTCCGTGGAATATCGGCATGCCCAGGCGATACAGCCGGGATGCGTTCGCGGCGAAGGCGATGATGTCGGCTGCTCCCAGGGAAGAAGCAATGGACGAGGACATGGAAGCGCAGGTCAAGGAGACGGCGGCTTCGTATGTTATCGGTGCTGCCAGGGCCGTCACCCTGCCGGGCGACGGTACGGAGAGATCGGTCATGCTGCAGAAAAAGACCCAGGCGGTGAAAATCCTGCGGATGACCGCGCCGCGTGCCGGCAACGGCGTGTTCCTGCGTGCTGAAACCGTGTGGAACGCCAATGCGCCGGTTCTGCCGGGGGACTACAGTGCGTTTGTAGACGGCGAGTTCATGGGCAGAGGCTCTCTCAAGCAGGCCCAGCCGGGAGAAGCGATCACCGTGGACCTGGGAAGGGACGAAGGGGTCAAAGCGGAACGGAAGGAAAAGGTTTTGCATGACAAAACCCTGACCGGCAAGGACAGGACAACCTATGCCTATACGATAACCATCAAGAACAACAGGAAAACGCCGGCTCGCGTCACGTTGAAGGACCAGATCCCCCTTTCGCAGGACGAGGCGATCAAGGTGGACCTCCTTGGATCAACTCCTTCAGCCAAGCCGAACGATGAAGGCATCCTTGCATGGGACCTGGATTGCGCGCCGGGATCGACTCTGACGGTTTCATTTTCCTTCTCGGTCACCGGGATGCCGCCTTTTTAGCCTTCAAGAGCTAGCGCTGGGATAAAAAGCAAAGGGGGAAGTTTGGATTAGTATCTTCCGAACCTCCCCCTTATTTCGTTTGGGTTACGTAATGCTGCTAGATAGGCTTGAAATCGATTCTCCTGTTCTTTGCCCTTCCTTCTTTCGTTGCATTTGTTGCAGCAGGATTCGACATGCCGTATCCTTTTGCAGTAAGCCTGTCTGCGGCAATGCCTTTGACGACAAGATAGTTCTTGACCGCGCTTTCGATCCGAGGTTGTCGGTATAACCCTGGACCTCAAGCTTCACATCAGGGTTGCCGTTCATGTATGTGGTGACATCCTGAAGCACCGGATAACTCTCCTTCTTGATTATGGCCTTGTTTGTGTCAAAATAGATGTTCCCGAAATTGTACGTACCCTGCTTCGTGACTTCAGCCTTCGGGGCCGGGCATCCATTTGCTTCTACCTTGGTTCCCTTCGGGGTCTGCGGGCATTTGTCAAGGTAATCGGCAACTCCATCGCCGTCACTGTCCTTCGGACAGCCTTTTGCGTCAACAGCAAACCTGAAGGCGTACCCGGGCATGCATCGTTCTTGTCGAGTACGCCGTCACGGTCGCCATCGGCCTCGACAGGCTCGGCTGTCTTCACGGGAGCTTCCTCTTTCACGGGCGCAGCGCCTGCTGCCTTCTCAGCTTTTTCCTTGCAGCCGAACCGGAAGTTGAATCCCAGGGTGTAGAGCAGGCTGCTGCAGGTGTCTACGTCTTCATTGAAGGTTATGACATGACGGACATCAGCCCGCAGATCCACGGAGGGATTCAATAGATACTTGAGGCCCAGGCCGTAGTCTACACCGAAATCGGTCGTGCTGCCTGTTGCATCACTGTGAAGCCTCAAGGCAACGGGGCCTGCAGCGATGAACGGAACAAACCTGGATGAAGGGGCAAGCCAGGTTAAATGATAAAGCGCTTCAAGGCGGTATAATTTTGCGAATGCATCCTCATCGACCCCTGTGCCGTCTTCTTCGGTATTCATCTGCCCGAAGGAAAGCTCTGCAGCGAGGTTTTTGGTGAAGCTGTATCCGAGCCCCAGTCCGGCAATGGCATCGTGGTCATAGTCCAGGTTGTTGTCCAGAAGTAACCCGCCGAAAAACAGATTTGCGTAAACCCCTCTGTCGCTGTTCTCGGCGGAAGCGCCGGATACGCAATGAAATTGTAATTGAGAAATATTATGTTATGAGTATAAGGAGTTGTCGATATCCGTAAAGGAGAAAAAAGGAACGCACGCCGTCTTACCGTTTCCCAGCCGGCAGTGCCGGGGCATTCCGGATAAATTCCTGTTTCACTACCGGCATCATGACCTGACTTTTTTTGAATCCTTATTTCATATTTTGAATCTCAATAGGAGGTGTGAAGGAATACCTGATAACGATAATATGCTTTTATTCTTGACTTTTCGAATAGATACACTATTATTACAGGTGAGAAAGATAAATAATTCATGAAATCAGGCTTACATTGTCGATAACTATACCAATGAACCTACCAAGGAGTAACAATGCTTTTTACTGAATTGCAGCTAGACGAGCGCATTATGCTCGGCATCAATGATGCGGGTTTCTCAGAATGTACATCGGTCCAGGCAGCAACATTTGCACACAGCCTGAAAGGCAAGGATGTATGCGCCCAGTCACAGACGGGTACGGGCAAGACCGCAGCATTTCTCGTCACCATCTTCCAGAATCTCCTGAATAACAAGGGAAAGAGGGCTTTGATTATCGTCCCTACCCGGGAGCTCGCTCTCCAGGTGGAGACGGACGCACAGCTCCTGGGCGCTCACCTTGACTTTAAGGTCGCGTGCATTTACGGAGGGGTGGGGTACAACCTTCAGGAGCGGCAGCTCAAGCAGGGGGCGGATATCATCGTCGGCACCCCGGGCAGGCTGCTGGACTTCCACCAGTCGCGCAAACTCAGCTTCCGTGACATAGACATCCTCGTCATTGATGAGGCGGACCGCCTTTTCGATATGGGCTTCATACCCGATCTGAAAAGGATGCTCAAGGCCATGCAGCCTGCCGATAAGAGGCAGACCATGCTCTTCAGCGCAACGCTGAGTTTCCTGGTAAAGGAGCTCGCCTGGCGCTTCATGAACGACCCCATGGAGGTCGAGATCGCCCCGCAGAAGCTGACTGTGGAAACCGTCACCCAGGAGCTCTACCATGTGGGCAATGAGGAAAAGATGAGCCTCCTCCTGGGGATCCTGGCCAAGGAAAACCCGAAGAACTGCCTGGTCTTCACCAATATGAAACAGACCGCCGAGAATGTCTCACGGCGCCTCAGTATGAACGGGATCACGTGCGAATTCATCACCGGCGATCTCCAGCAGAAGGAGAGGAGCCGGCTCATCGAGGGCATCAAGCACGGCCATATACCCATTCTCGTGGCAACGAACGTGGCTTCCCGGGGCCTGCATGTGGACAATCTCGATCTCGTGATCAACTACGATCTGCCGGAGGATTGCGAGGACTATGTCCACCGCATCGGCCGTACCGCCAGGGCAGGCAAGGATGGAAAGGCCATATCGCTTGCATGCGAGGACTACATCTATTGCCTGGAGTCCATCGAAAAGTACCTCGGCATGAAGATACCCGTGGTGTGGCCCGAAGAAGCGCTGTTTGTCAAAGACAAGAGCCTGCGCAAGGGGAGCTCCGGCAGGGGGCAAAGAGGCAGGCGCGGTCCGAGGAACAGAAAGGCGGCATCTGCGGCGTAAGAGAACGGTCGCCTGGTTCGTTGCATGAGAGAGAACCTTCGCCCCATCTTCCTGACAGTACCGCTTGCGTTCGGCTTTTGGTTTTTCATATTTGCAGTTCCTGCAGGCAATTTCTGGTATAAGCTGACGTTTTCGGCATCAACGCTGGCGGCTATCGGCCTGTTCTGCAGCAGGAATGCCCTATCCGCTCTCTTCACCTTCAAAGCCCGCCATCTCCTCGTCGGCATCGGGTCGGCGCTTCTCCTGTACGGGATCTTCCGGGTGGGGAGGGAAGTCTCCACCATGCTGCTTCCCTTTGCATCCGGGCAGATCGAAGGGGTCTACAGCAATAAGGTGCAGCTCAGCACGTCAATGATCGGTCTGCTCCTGTTTTTTGTCATGGGCCCGGCTGAAGAGATATACTGGCACGGGTTTGTTCAGAGGATACTTTCCGTTGAGCTGGGATCTTTAAAGGGAGTCCTCTTCACCGCTCTCATATACACGCTCATCCATGCGTTTTCGCTGAACCTCATGCTCATTCTCGCAGCGTTTGTCTGCGGCATCTTCTGGGGGCTCCTCTATCTTCACGAGCAGAGCCTCATCCCCCTGATCATCTCCCACTCCCTGTGGGATGTGCTCATCTTTGTGTTCTTCCCCGTGAGCTGAAAAGATCTTTGCCGTCAGTTCCCGGCCTTCAGGTACTTTGCCTGGATGCTTCCCATGATAAGGAAATCGCCCTGACTCCGCAAGGGCATGGATTTTTTGATCTCGGCTGCAATATACTGGAGATCGCCGGACTTGGCGCACAGTTCTGCAGCCTTCTTGTCGAAGGACAGGAGATATTCCTTCATGCCGGCGACATCTTTTTTCGTTGAGATAGGGCCGTGCCCCGGGATGATTCTGTCCGCATCCAGGGTCATGAGGTGGTCAAGGGTCTTTATCCAGCCCTGGATATCGCCGTCTCCCATGTAGGGATAGAAATCCGTGAAGAGGATGTCGCCTGCAAAGACCACTTTTTCCTCAGGCACAGAGACCATGAGGCTGTCGCCTGTGTGGGAAGGTGCGATGAACAGGAGGTCCACGTTCACCCCTCCCAGGCCGATGTGTGTTTTGCCTGCAAAGGTGACATTGGGGTATGCAATTTTTACGGCTTTTGCTTCTTCATCGCTCATGCCGTAGTCTTTGGCCTTCTCGATCACCTGTTGGGAGGAAATCCGCAGGTTCTCGGTGCAGTTGTCCTGGGCAACGATCACGGCACCCAGTGCAGCAAACTCGGCATTGCCGAAGGTATGGTCGAAATGGCTGTGCGTATCCACCACATAGCGGATGGGCTTGTCCGATACCTTCCTGATGTCGCTGATGAATCGCTGCGCTTCCTGTGCCGAGGCGAGGGCATCGACCACGAGGATGCCCTTATCCCCTATAATGATCCCGGCATTGGCCCCGAAGCTGTTGGCAGGGCAGGGGTTCTTCGTATCGGCATAAGAGTAGATGCGGTCCGTAATTTTGACCAGGCCTTCGGCCTGCGCTAAGGGTGAGCAGAGAAAAAGACAAAGGAATGCGAGTACGCAACAAATGGTTTTTTTCATATCACCTCATCATCTCCCCTTGAGAACAGGGGAAATACGATTTTTCTCAAATATAAAGAGATCGGTTTCTTTGTCAATCCATTACGCATGAATACCTTGTCAGGCATTAAGATAGTGCAGAGGGGGTCTTCCTGTGTCGTCCCCGATGTTCCTTATTGCCCGGTTCAATCCCTGAACATATTGACTCGGAAAGGTGAAAAAGTATTATGATAATATTGCAATACAAAAACGTTCATAGCTCAAAAGGGGAGGTTTTCATGAAAAAGGCCCTAGTGACCGGTGCTGCCGGGTTCATCGGTTCCAACGTCGTCAGAGAGCTCCTGGCTGAGAATGTCGAGGTAAGGTGTCTTACCCGGCCGGGTGAAGATATTACGAATCTCAACGGTCTCGACGTTGAGATTATGGAAGGAGATATGCTGGATATCACTGCAGTTTGGAGGGCTGTGCAGGATGCAGATACCATTTTCCACCTTGCGGCTATCTACTCTATCTGGATGAAAGACTGGCGCAGGATCTACGAGGTGAATCTCCAGGGCTCGCGCAATGTCCTGTGGGCTTCTTTGCGGGCAGGGACAGGCCGGGTCGTGTATACGAGCTCCATTGCGGCAATAGGGATTGCGCCGGGCACGATGCTCGGCAATGAGCAGACACCCTTCAACCAGTATACACTCGGCAATCACTATGTGCTCACCAAGTATCTCTCCCAGCAGGAGGCCTTGGGCTTTGCGGCAAACGGCCTTGATCTCGTGGTGGTGAACCCGTGTTTCCCGTTCGGGCCGAATGACATTATGCCGACTCCGACCGGACAGATCATTGTGGACATTCTCAAGGGCCTCAACCGGACATACTTCAATGGCGGGATCAATATCGTTGATGTGCGCGACGTGGCAAAGGGTCATGTACTTGCTGCGAGGAAGGGAAAGCAGGGCAATCTCTACATCCTCGGCAACCGCAACATATCTACGGAGGATCTCATGCGGCTCGTATGCAGGGAAGCCGGTTTCGAAGGCAGAATGCTCTTCAAGCTCCCGCTTCCGGCCATGAAGGCAGGTACCTTGTTTTTGAAATGGCTCTCGGATCATGCCACCAACAGCCCGCCCATGTCCACGCCTGCAGAGATCAGATATGCTTCCCAATACCTGTACTTCGACAATGAGAAAGCAAGGCAGGAGCTCGGAATGGAGTTCCGGCCGGTCGAGGATTCCATCAGGGATTCCATCCAGTGGTTCCGGGAGCACGGGCATGCCTGAAGAAGGTCTTCGAGAGTGATATGCTGAAGAGATTTGTCAGTGCCGATAATAGTTTTAAATTAAAGTATAAAAAATGAATTACTGATTTTTACTTAGTTGCCTGTCAGAGATTGCCTGCAGGGAACATTATTATGTGAAGCCATGGTCTTAAGGGGTTGCTCTATGAAAGGATATCTGCAGAAGGTCCTTTTTATCTTTACAGGAGTATATTCCATCGTGAACTTTGGATGGATTATCTCGGGCTTCTATCTCATGTCAAATTCCCCGGTCCAGACGAAGGTATTTTCCATCCAGGGATTCCTGATATGGCTCGGGTGTCTCGCCATCGGCCTGGCGTGTACCGCATTTCTCACGTATCCCGTGCATGATGCTCTGAGGAAAATGGAAGAGGGCACCCTCGAAGACAGGGATCTGGAGTTCGTCAGTGTGAGAAACAGACGTCTGCCTTACTATCTCAGCATGGTCCTGGTCGGTCTGATCATACTCTTCGATGCCGGCGTATATGTCTTTTACCGGGAATACCACATCGGTCCCATTGCTTCCTCCGGATTATGGATGACCAGTATTGTTGCAGACCTGGGGCTTCCGGTCTGTCTTTACAGCGGGCTCAGCATCGTCACATACCCTGTGTTCAACAGTATTTACCGCGAATTCCAGATTCGCTCACTCCCCTTCAGTCATGATGATTTGCGTCTTGGCACCAAGATCGTCTGCCTCTTCTGTATCGTGTGCATCGGCGTCATCATCTGGATGGCCATGATCGGATTCTATGAGGGTCTGTCCCGTATCAGGGAGGAAATGCAGGAAAACATGCTCGCCTTTGAACGCTATGTGTCGCATGAGATAGCTCCCATGGGCAATGCGGTAACGGCCGAAGAACTCAAACCCGTAATCGACAGGATTGCCTCCAGCGGCATAGGAAAACCTTTCCTCATGAGCAGCATGGGAGAGCAGCTCTATAATCCCTCCCGGGTCGATGTATTCACCGGGAGCTGGGAGGATATCGATCGATCCATTCGTGATGCTGTACGCAGCGGCAACCCGCAGACGATGTATGAGAATATACATGAAAGGTCGCTCTGCTTCATTCCGGCCGGCAGCAATCTCACGATCGGGATCGCTTCGGATCTCGGTTCGAGGCTTCCGAGATTCAGTCAGTTCTACCTCGTAACCGGCCTGCTTTCCCTCTTCGTATTCGGTACCGTGGGGTTTGCCGTATTTGCCTTGCTGATGATCTTTGTCAACCCGGTATGCAGGACTGTCGAGAATCTTGATGATCTCTCATCGGGGGAGGGCGACCTCACTGCCAGGCTCGTCGTACACAGCAACGATGAGATGGGAGAACTTGCGAGCAGGTTCAATGCATTCGTCGGCAGGCTCGATGAGATCGTCACTGATGTGAAGAAAGCAGCCGGGGACGTAGACAAGTCTTCCCACGAGGTCTCGTCCAATGCGGACAGCCTTATGTTCTCCCTTCAGGAGATGACTTCCGCTGTTGAGATGGTTGCCCAGGCCATACAGAGCATGACAACATCCATCAAGCATAGCGCCGCATCGGCAGAACACGGAAGGGACAGAACCAGGAGCATGGTGAAAATGGCAGACAGCAGCGAAGAATCCATGCGCTCTCTGGTGAGCGCCATGGAAGATATCTCCCGGTCTTCGAAGAAGATCGGCGATATCATCTCGACGGTGAACGAGGTGGCATTCCAGACCAATCTCCTCGCTCTCAATGCCGCAGTCGAAGCAGCACGGGCAGGAGAGCACGGGAAAGGCTTTGCTATCGTGGCCGAAGAGGTCCGGTCACTGGCACGGCGCTCTTCGACAGCTTCGCTCGAAATACGGCAGCTTATCGAAGACACGGTGAAAAAAATCAGGACCGGCGACCAGATGGCAAAGAGCACCAGCGAATCCATTGCGGGCATCATCAGCGAGATCAATGATATCTCCGGGACTATAGAAGAGTTCGCTGCCGTGTCCTCGCATCAGTCCGGGAGTGTGGATGACCTGAACAAAGCAGTCTTCCAGATAGACAGCGTCACGCAGAGGAATGTCGCTACCATCGAGGATCTGGCCGGCAGCGCCGACAACATGCTTTCAGCCGCAGGCCGGCTTGCCGGCGGTGTGGACCGCTTCAAGGTTTCCTGAGGATTTTTGGGATATCCGATCTGCTGCCGAAACCAAAAGGAAAGCACAGGCAGGAGGCAGATAACAGGCAGACACCATCTGCCTGACGTTCATCCATCCTTTAAGGTTGTTTCAATATACGGGGCTTGGATTCGTTATTAAAGAAACCAACCCCAGACATCCGCCTTTGCATTCCTGCCCGAAAGGATGTCCAGATGGCCGTATCCCGGTACAACCGCGACGAGTACATTGCTGTTCCCGGAATTCTGGATCAAGGTTGCACCGTACATGTTGCTGCCGTATCCGAGCTCAGTATTCACCCATAAGACCGGCTTATTGATCCCTGCCCAGTTGATAGAGCATTCACCGTTATTGGCATTCACAGCAAAGAAATCCCGGTACAGGGCACTGGGAACCAGGCCGCTTCCGACCTTGAAGCTTGCTTCCCTTAAGGTGGACATGCGGGAACAGGTTAAGCGGTACTGGTCATTCTGCGGGTTTTCCGCAAAGGCGTATTCGCCTGCTGCATAGCTCTGTACGAGCGGCCAGTCACCTGCAAGACCGGTGAGCGGGGTATGGATGCCCGGGAGGTCTGCACTGAAAATCATGGAGAAGTACAGCAGTCCCTCGAAGGTGAAATTGCCGGGCAAGCCGAGGCCTTCACGGGATTCCCCGGAATCGATGTCCGGGAAGAGCATGGATATGAGCATCAGGGATTTGATATCCGAATAGGAGGAATCCGCATATTCGCCCTGTCCCATCAGGTCCAGGAAGGCAGTATAGGAAATGTCTGAATTATCGATATCCTCGGCATCATCGGGTGAGAAGCTGTAGATGTCGAGCGCGATTATCTTTTCGAGGCCGCATACAGGATATCCTGCATAATCGATGGCATAGGCTGCGCCGAATGAGTGGCCGACTACCCTGTAAGGCAGACGGAGCTTTGCCTGGACTATCCCGATAATCTTCCTGATATCGCTCGTATGTTTATGCAGGCCCCAATCAGCCATGCAGCCATAGGAAGGCGCTGATGGTACATTGTCTTCCCTGGGGGTTATTCCTATAACGAGATATCCTGCCTTGCGGAAGAATTGGGCAAGGTTGTCATCGACCGGCGTGAAGAAGCTCGACCTGAAATTCACCCCGCCTCCCGGCAGCAGGTAGACGACCTTCTGGGCACACTGGAAGTTGCTGCCGACAAAATCAACGGTCAGGGGGTATGTCTCGTCGGAGTAGTTGAGCTCAAACCACGACCAGTTGAACGTCGGGACATTCCGTGTCGTAGTCGTGGGTGCTGATGCCTTTAATGCCGCTATTGCGCTCTCTGCCAACTGGCGCCCTGTCGCCGCATAAGTATAGGCTGAACTTGCGAACAGGGTGATAATAACGAGAAAGAACGTACCTACATTTCTGAAAAAGGTTTTCCTCATGATTTCCCTCCTCAATGCCTAACGTATATTTTGTGATACGAAATCATCCATTGATAGAGACATAATTATATTTTAGAATATTAATGTTAAATTATACCATAACAATAATATGTATAATAATTTTTATAATGTAGAAGTCAATAGGTGAGGAAAAATGGTATTTCCGAATGATGTCGTTGCTGAGGTCATTTTATGAAAAAGTAGACCAACTCTCTGAGAAAATAGAGCACCCCCCCCAAGTCCCGCATCCCGGACACATTCATAACCCTGTAACCGATTGAATAACCATAACAATTGATCCTCGATTTTCCCCTGAATCCCATTGTACCATTGAGCCGGAACCTTAGAGAGATTACTATTCATGTGTAGAGCCTCGACAAGGAGGTGGACCGGTATGAAGACAAGGATTGTCGTAGGTCCTCTGATGCTCCTGTTGCTATTCCTGGTAGGATGCTCCTCAGGCAGGCCCATACATCTCGATCCCCAGTTCTGGATACAGCAGCAAGGGAAGAGAGTAGGTGTGATATTGCTGACATTGCCCCCGGCGGCGATCACGGAAGGGGTGACCAACACCCGCGTGGTGAAGGTTTCGGATCAGTTCGGCTTCACGGAGGGGCCCTGGATGGATGATGCCGAATACCAGCCTCTGCGGATTGCAGAGATGAAGCCGCTGCAGATGGAGATACTGGAGCTCGATGCACGGGAATTTTCCCGTGTGCAGGACCTTTTCGTATCAGGGCTTAAGAAAAGGGGATTCTCATCTTTCAAAGTAGATGAGTATATAGCGGAAAGGAGCCTCCCCCCGTTCAGCGGCGGGCTGGTGGAATACCTCTATGCAACAGCGGACTACAGGGGACTGGGCAGGGCCTACGGAGCGGACTATCTCGTGGTGATACGGCTCGTGCGCTACGGCCCATACTGCCACTATATCTATGCCTACAACGATCATATGGCCGTTGTAGCCCAGGCACGTGCGGAGCTGATAGACACGCGTACCAACCGCATCATCTGGAGGGCAGGGAATAACCAGGAGAAGTTTCAGAGGTCGATTGACGCCTCCTGCGGCAACGAAGAACAGATTCCTGTCATCTCGGAGGCACTGAAGACCCTCCTGTCCGACATCGCCGTCACCCTGGCCCAGAATTTTTTCCAACCATGAAGGGGTAGCGAGCAAGACTGCTCTCTTTTCTTTGAACCGGGCTCCGGGTAACGGGCGGATCTCTTCACCCGGAAATGAACTCCCCGGGATTCCGGGGTATATGATTGTTCGGCAGGGCGCTTAGAATGAAAGATCCTTTATGGGTAAAAATCACCGGAACAACCGTTGCCGTACTCGTTGCGGCGATCCTGACGGCCGGAATACTGGCCGTGCCGTACAGAAACATCATCCATCCGGAAGGCTCCGGCCAGGAGAGGATGCACTTGAACACCAAGAATACCACCAGGTTCACCGGAAAGGATCTTGGCGAGGTTGCAGCTGCAGTGAGCCGCGCAGTCTATCCTGCCACCGAGCCGGCGAATACCCCGGATCTTGTCATTCTCTATGCACCTGAAGACTGGCAGGGAGGACTGGCTGCAGCGAGCCTTCTGAGGCCGCTGAATGCAGTTCTGCTCCCCTCAGCCGGTAATGTGCAGGAAGAGATTGATCGCCTCAAACCAGGCGGCAGCCGCTTTCTTGGCGGGAAAAAGGTTCTGGCGGTTAATAAAGCCTTTGCAAAGCAAAGTGCACTCCATATCGGACCGGATGATATCCTTCCCATCCTGGAAAAAGCGAATGCACCCCCTCTCCATGCCCTCATGGTGGATGAGCGTGAGCCGGCTACGGCACTTCTTGCTGCGCCTTGGGCTGCGTACAGCGGAGACCTTATCGTGTTCGATTCGAAGCAGGCTCCCCAGGAAATCCCTTTGTACGCCCTCGGGGATGTGCGTGTAAAAGGGATGAAGCACATATCCGGAAAAACCCCGGCCCAGGCATCAATTGCTTTTGCCGGGTTCTTTAATCCCGACGACCTTTTCGGTTGGGATTTCAACTCCGGCACGCTCACCGGCTACCGGGGATTTACCCTTGCGAGGGCAAACGACCCTGCGACCGCACTCCTGAGCGCGAATCTCGCACGGAGGGGAAAACCCGGGCCTCTGCTCTGGACAGATGAGCACGAGCTCCCGCAGGTTGTAAACAACTATCTCTGGAGCCAGCGGCCGGCCTTCTGGACGACTCCGTCGGAAGGGCCCTTCCATCATATCTGGATACTCGGTGACGAGGCTGCGGTCTCGTTTACGGCACAGAGCCAGGCCGACTATGCCGTCGAAATCGGGCCTTACCGGATGAAAGGCCCCGGAGTTTCGGGCATGGACATGCTCGCCTCTGCCTGGATCGCCCTGGGGTTTGCCTCAAGTCTGTGGATCATCTTCCATGCCGCCAGGTTCCTGCCCGGGATGCACTGGGTTATGAGGTTGTCTTGGCCGCTCCTCACCATAGCCTTGGGGCCGTTCGGGATCTTCTTCTACCGGCTGGCATACCGGGTTCCCGTAATCGACCACAACGGAATGGCGGCATGGGACAGGCCATTATGGCTCCAGGGGATGGCTGCTGCGGCCGGAAGCGTCGGCATAGGGGCCCAGATCATGGTGGCAACTGGGTTCGTGCTCTCATTCTTCGGATTGCCCATGGTAATCGGCCGGGGCCCGTTCTTCTGGCTTGGGTCGCCGATGGTGCTCGTCATGGGAGCAAATTTCGTCGTCGCGGTGCTCATTGCATGGCCCCTCTACCAGACCCCCATGCTCTCCATGTTCCAGGGGCAGACGTATGCACAGGCGCTTACCAGGGCGTTGCCCGTCATCCTTGTTTCCATGGCTGCCGCATCGCTTGCCATGTTTCCTGCCATGTGGTGGCTCATGATGTGGAATCTCCCCATGATGCCCCGGGAGAAAAACATTCTCTGGTTCGGCGTCATGTTCTTCACCGTCTTTCTTGCGTTTCTCGTTGCATGGCCCTTCAATTGCCTTATGGTCCGCAGCCGCCGCAAGTCAGGGCTCATATAGGAAGATTAAAGATGCATTGGCGATACACATCGACTCTCCTGATTCTGTCCGGCACAGCATTGGCCTCGATGGCAATCCTCGCAGGCATAATCTCCTATGAGAAGGCCGTCCTGAAGCCTGAACAGGAGCTGGGTGCCTCCATGCCGCTCCCGGTCGATCAGGGGCTTGTCACGGTGAATACGGGCCGCATCGGATCGGATGATCCGGTTGAAACGGCAGTTGCCGTTTCACAGCTCATGTACCCGGCAAACGAAGAGGCGAACTCACCAGGTGCTGTGGTGCTGGTGAACCGGAACAACCTTGCCGAGGCAATGCTCGCCGCGAGCAGGGTGCAGCACTTTCCCCTCAATGCCCCGCTTCTCTATGTGGAAGAGGATGTCATCCCGGCCCTGACCCGCTCGGAGATCATACGCCTCAAGCCGGAAGGGGTGATGATGGACGGGAATACGCAGGCCTACCTGGTGGGGACCATCGGGGATGAAGTGCGTAAAGAGGTTCGAAGCCTTGGGCTTAATATAAGGGTGCTGAAGGCGCCCGATGCCGCAGCGCTTTCGGAAAAGCTGGATAACTGGACCTCGACCATGCACGGCGACCACAGGAATGGGGTCGTCATAGCCAATCTCGACAACCTGATGCCCTCCTTACCGGGTGTTTTCTGGAATGCCCACATGGGTGACGGGCTCGCCTTTGTAACGAACGGGGAAATCCCGGAGGAGACGAAGAGAATCCTGAAACGGCGTATGAACGGACCGTGGCTCTACCTTTTCGGGGATGGGACGGTGATCCCGGAACATGTCGCCCATGAGCTCGGATCGTATGGCCATTTGATCAGGATACCGGGCGGTTCCCTCCCGGAGATCAGTGCCCGCTTTGCAGGCTTTCACGACACAGGCCGGGATTGGGGTGCATGGATATGGGAAGGCGCCAGGTCTTTCGGCTGGGATATGAACGAAGCTGGGCATAATGTCATTTGTGTGAACCCAAACGGCCCGGGAGGCTGGCAGAACGTGCTGCCTGCAGCAACCTTGAGCCATATGGGGAAGCATGCGGCAGTGCTGGTGGTAGACCGCGATGATATCCCTGTGCCGGTTGCGGACTTTTTACGGGTCATCAGGCCTTATCCCGCTCTCCCGGGACAGCAGCGCCTGAACCACGGCTGGATCGTCGGTGGAGATGGCACCATCAGCTGGAGAATCCAGGCCGGGCTCGACCAGCTGCTCGAAAGCAGAGAAAATCGGACCGAAACAGAGCAGGAGCTGAAAAGCAAGGAGAAGATAAAATGAATAACACGCCGGACGGACAGGAAGCACTGGTCCCTTATCCCCCCCTGGGAGGCATGACGGGTCTCGCTGAAGAGATGATGCGCCATCACAGAGACCCGATGCCGGGTGCCCGTTACAAACCGGAGGCCGTATTCCCCCGGATACTTTTCCATCGGCTTGCTGCAGGGGTGTGTATCGGAAGCATTCTCGGCCTTCTGCTGGGCATCCTGCTCTATCAGGGTGTCATAACCATCCCCCAGGCTGAAGAGCTCTATTCCATGGGCTCAGTCACGTTCTGCTGCTTCTGGGCATTCAAAGGGATCACGGTCGGCATGGTCTGCTTCGGGGTATGGGGGATCGTGGCAGTACCTGATGAAACAGGGAATGCAAAGGATTAGGCCGGTACATGCGGAGCAGGAACAACAGGAGCGGCGCGATCCCACGATGGCACGCGGACCCATCGAAAGATCGAGATAGTTTTTACTATGGCCCATCATAACACTACTCCGTCAGGATACTCCCGCTTGGCAGACCGGTTGAATCGTTTCCCCCAGGGCGCACCGCCCTCTGATCTCCTGTTCAGGATTCTGAAAATTCTTTTCAGCGAGAAAGAAGCCGGTCTTGTATCTCTCCTGCCCATCAGGCCGTTCACCGTGGAAAAAGCGGCCCGGGCATGGAAGATGGACCAGGCAAGCGCTCAGAAGGTCCTGGACGGACTGGCGGGAAGGGCAGTCCTGGTAGACATCGACCATGACGGACAGTCCGTGTATGCACTGCCTCCGCCCATGGCGGGATTTTTTGAATTCTCCCTTATGCGCGTCCGGGATGATATCGACCAGAGGATGCTGAGCGAGCTGTTTTATCAGTATCTGAACGTGGAAGAGGCCTTTATCAGGGATCTGTTTATACAGGGAGAAACCCAGCTTGGCCGCACCTTTGTCCATGAGCCGGCATTATCCGGTGCCGACGGCCTGCACGTCCTGGATTATGAACGCGCCACAGAGGTCATTAAAGGCGCATCCCGAAGGGCTGTCAGCCTCTGTTACTGTCGTCACAAGATGCACCATCTCGGCCGTGCCTGCGGTGCCCCGCTCGATATCTGCATGACCTTCAGCTCCCCTGCGGAGTCGCTCATCAAGCACGGATTCGCCCGGGAGGTGGATGCAGCCGAAGGCCTCGACCTGCTGCACGTTGCCTATGAGCACGGTCTGGTCCAGTTCGGCGAAAATGTAAGAGAGGGTGTCAATTTTATCTGCAACTGCTGCAGATGCTGTTGCGAGGGCCTCATCGCCGCACGGAGATTTGCCGGGGAGGTTTCTATCCATACCACCAACTTCATCCCCCGGATCGAGGAGCAGGACTGCAGCGGATGCGGAAAGTGCGTTCAGGCCTGTCCTGTGGAAGCAATGATGCTCGTTCCTTCCGCAGCCTCTGCGTACAAGAGCACGAAGAAGGCTGAGCCGGATGAAGACCGCTGCCTTGGATGCGGGCTGTGCGTCCGCTCCTGCGCAAAGGGCCTGATCCTTCTGAAGCCTCGGGACAAGAGGGTTCTTACTCCTTTGAACGGAGCCCACCGTGCGGTGGTGATGGCCATAGAGCGGGGCAAGCTGCAGAACCTGATCTTCGACAACCAGGTGCTGTGGAGCCACCGGGCTCTTGCGGGTGTCTTGGGTGTCATCCTGAAGATTCCTCCCATCAAACAGGCACTTGCGGGCCGGCAGGTGAAATCAAGATATCTGGAAACGCTGATCAGGCTTATGCAAGGGAAGAACATCCTGTGAGGGAAGCTTCGGGAAACGGACTGCAGTGAGGTACCCCTTAAGCCAAGAGACGGGGTATCAAAAAGCATTTTTATTTTACCCCCCCTGTATCCTCTTCAAGACCCGCTATGCGGGTGCCCCGGGAGAGGAAGAACGGGTAATCCGGCAGCTTGGCTTAAGGGGTACTTCACTATACGATGCCGATCTCTACTGGGCCGGGGTGCTTCCCGTTCCGGGATCGGCTCCATCAGTGCCCATCATCGGACAGCCTGCCATCCCGCCCATCATGCCTGATCCCATCATGCCCGGCCCTATGCCATGGCCCATCGTCCCGCCCTTCATGGTGTAATAGGCAAGGCCTGCCTTGGAGAGCTCCACCTGCATTTTCACCTGCTCATCGAACAGGTTCGAACGGAGCCTGTTGATATCGTTCGTCAGGGATTTCACCTTGCCGTCATCTATCTTGTCCTCGGTAAACGCAGCCTGGAGCTGAATCTGCTTTGCCCACAGCTTCCGGCTGATGTCTGTAAAGGCATTCTGATGTGCGTCATGGATCTTCTGCAAAGTCTGCTGCTGCTGGGGGGTGAGCTGGGTGAACATGCCGGCATTTCCCGGACCCCGGCCTAACCCCATACCGCGCCCATGCTGGGCCTGGGCCAGTGCGGGAGAAGCGATCATCAGCATGAGCATGCCCGCGATAAGAAGTGCCATAGGTTTTCGTTTTATCATGGGTAATCCTCCTGGGTCTGTTTTCCTTAAATATATGACTTGGCCTCGCCCCTTTCAAGGGCGCCGCCGTAAAGACAAAGGATATCGGGCAACAGGATGTCTTCACGGGCGGGTATCGATCAGCCCTTGTGCTCGGCCTGGAAATCCGCTAGGATCGCAGGCACAAAGGTTTTAGGATTATCTCTAAAAAGAAAGTAGACGACATGAAGACAGACGGCAAAACTCGATTTTTTTTACCCATTGTCATTTTCACGGTATGTATCCTGGCATCCTGTTCCCACACCAAAGTTGCGGTCCCTGTGCCTCAGCCCGTTCAACCCAAGGAGGAAGCCGTCAAGGCAGACCCCAAAGTGTTCGTGGAGAATATGCTCGTGAGCAAGGGACATAAGAGAATGCGTGTCCGCAGCTTGCTCAATGATCCGCGGTTTGCCGTCAATACGGGGATCATCACCAAGAATCTGTTCGACTCAACGCCGAAAGCATCTGCCAAGAATCCTGAGGTCATGGAGGTAGACCCGAAGTTCTATCCCAGGGGAGTGGCCTTCATAGAAGAGAACCATGAAGCTTTTAAAGTTGCATGGGAGAAGTATGAGATTTCTCCGGAGCTCATTACCGCTATCCTGATCCTGGAGACAAGGCTCGGCAACTACCCCATGAGATACAACGTATTCCAAGTGTATGCCGCACTGACCACGCTCCTCGATGCCGAGTACCTCGAATCGGTGCTCCAGTCAAAGGGAGGTACATACAAGCTCAACGATGAGGCGCTCAAGACCGCCCGGGCAAAGGGCAAGTGGGGCCTCGAAGAGCTCTCGGCTTTCCTTCAGCTGACAGACGGCCTCGGGATAGATCCCATCGGTATCAAGGGCTCTTTTGCGGGCGCGCTGGGTCCGGCCCAGTTCATTCCTTCTTCCTTTGTCAAATACGGTGCTGACGGCGACAATGACGGGAAGCGGGATCCTTTCAGCATGAATGACTGCATAGCGAGTATCGCCAACTACATGAAGCTGGCCGGCTGGAAAGAGGATGCCGACCTGAAACGCAGGCGCCAGGCGATCTGGATCTATAACCATCATGATATTTACGTGAACACCATATTGATGATCTACAACAACCTCATCATCGAGGGCGAAAAGTACAAGGGAGAAGGCGGACAGGCTCAGGACAACACCGGTGCGGCCGGACGTACTGAACCGGACCGTACCGCTGCCCCGGCTGATAAGGCGGCAAACAAGGGCGTCATTCCTGCGGACAAAGCCCCGGATACCAGTAAAACCTCCCTTCCGGTGATCAGCGATCCCGCCCCGGTTAAAACCCCGGTAAATCCGTAAGGGCAATTCAAAACAAAGAATAGCATTCCATCTTATTCCCATGTTTCGATATTGGGAATAAGATGGAATATTGATATGATGCTTCAAGCTCATTAATGTTAGGGAAGGGTTTTTTTCTACACGGCAGACTGTGGGATATACAGGTCCTACAGGGCTGTCTTCATTGAGAAAGGCTCATTGACGGTGAACCGGAGGGTGATATGGATCGTACCTTGGTGAATAAGATTACGATACTGATTATCATACTGCTCGTATCTGCCATTTTTTTATCCATGATCCGCCAGTTCTTGATGGTCATACTGCTGGCAGGGATCTTCTCCTCCATGGCCCAGCCGCTTTTCCATACGTTTGAAAGATGGTTCCACGGCAGGAAAAGCCTTGCCTCGCTGATCACCCTGCTCATTATCTTCCTCATGATCTTCCTGCCGCTGGCAGGGTTGCTGGGCATCGTTGCCGGACAGGCGATCAGCATCAGCCAGTCCGTTATGCCGTGGGTACAGCATTGGATAAACGAGCCCTCATCTTTCAATAGTGTGCTCATGCATGTGCCTTTCCATGAGTACCTGATTGAATATCAGAATGTCATCCTGCAGAGGGCAGGACAGTTCATCGGGGGCATGAGCACGTTTCTGTTCAACAGCATTTCATCCATTACCATCACGACATTGTATTCCATTTTTCTCTTTTTCGTATTCCTCTATACGATGTTTTTCTTTCTCCAGGACGGCCGTGCCATTCTGAGCAGGTTCTTATTTTACCTTCCCCTGCCTGAAGACGTGGAGAAGCGTCTCCTGGAAAGATTCACCTCGGTCACCCGGGCGGCGATCAAGGGAACCCTGGTGATAGGCGTCATCCAGGGAAGCCTCGGAGGCCTGGCCTTCTGGATCATCGGCATAGACAGCGCCGTATTCTGGGGAACGGTCATGACGTTTCTCTCCATCATCCCTGCCATCGGCCCGGCAGGGGTATGGTTTCCTGCCGTGATAATCCTTGCTATATCTGGGTCTTATGTAAAGGCAGTCGTTCTCCTCATATTCGGGAGCCTGCTTGTAGGAACCATAGACAATCTCCTCCGCCCATGGCTCGTAGGGAGGGACATCAAGATGCACGAGCTGCTGATCTTTTTCAGCACCCTGGGCGGGATCGGCATGTTCGGCCTGGTCGGGTTCATCATCGGGCCCATCATCGCCGCACTCTTTGTGACGATCTGGGAAATCTACGGTGAAAATTTCGAAGAATACTTAAAGGATAAACAGACCGGTGAGTGATGGTCCGAAAGAGAAGCGCCGGAGATATTGCCGGCGCAAAGAATAGCTGCATGTCTCGAATAAGCAGAAGGATAGCGCGGGAGAAAAAGACCATCCGATTCATGATCGGACTGTATTGCCGCGGTCACCATGGAGCAAAGCCCGGCTCCTGTCGGGAATGCAAAACCCTTCTGGACTATGCCTTGGCACGCCTGGAAAGATGCCCGTACCAGGAAGACAAACCCGTATGCGCCTATTGTCCGATCCACTGTTACAAGCCTGAAATGAGAGAACGCATCCGCTCGGTAATGAGATATTCAGGGCCCCGCCTGATCTTCCGGCACCCGGTCCTTGCTCTCCTCCACCTGGTGGATGTGAGGATAAAAGCACCTGTCGATAGCGATTGAGTTTCGCTTATCCCTGGTGGGTCTTGAAACCCTTTATCTGCACAAGCATGCTCTCGGCCTGGTTGGTAACCTCTTCGCTGGCAGCGGCAGTTTCTTCCACAAGTGCAGCGTCCTGCTGTGTGAGCGAATCGATCTCGGATACCGCTGTATTGATCTGATTGATCCCTTTGAGCTGCTCTTCACTGGCCGATGCTACTCCGGAAATCAGCTTTCCGGTGTCCTGCACCGCCCTGATGATTTCGTCAAGCGCATCCCTTCCTTTGTTGGCGAGATCCGCGGCTTTCCCCACCTTTTTCACGGAATCTTCGATGAGTGAGCTTATCTCCCGGGCCGCATTGCCCGATCTCTGCGCAAGGTTCCTGACCTCTTCGGCCACAACGGCAAATCCTTTGCCCTGCTCCCCGGCCCGTGCAGCCTCTACAGCGGCATTGAGCGCCAGAAGATTGGTCTGGAAGGCTATCTCGTTGATTACGGCAATGATCTCTGAAATCTTCTTGCTGGACTGATTCACTTCGTTGATGGAATTTACTGCCTCAAAAATAACCGCACCTCCTTCTTCGGCCATCCGGGATGTGCCCAGCGACACATCCTGGGCACGGTATGCATTATCGGCATTCTGTTTTATCATGGATGTGGTCTGTTCAAGTGTGGCGGCAATTTCCTCGATGGCTGCCGCCTGCTCGGAAGACCTCTGGGAAAGACTTGAATTGCCGCTTGATATCCGGCTGATGGCTTCAACGAGATCATGCGCAGTCACCATGATCTCGGATATCATAGACTCCAGGGAAGCCGCCATCCTGCTCATGGCGGCCAGGGCGCTGTTAGGAGCATTTCTATTATACGCGATATTCACCGTCAGATCCTTCTTCGAGATCAGCAGGGCAGCCCGTGCCACTTCGGACGGATCTCCCCCCAGCTGCTTCATGATCCCTGATATGAGGAAGAACGCAACGATGGCGCCTATAAAGATGGCAGCCGCGCAGAGAGCGATCATGATGACCGTCATGTTCGAGGAATCGCTGACGGCCTCTTTTTCTATGGATGTGAGCGCTTCCCGAGCCTGTGTATTGATCACTCGGAGATGCTCCCTGACCTTTGCCAGAGAAGGTACGGTTTCACCCATGAATATCTGATGAGCCCCGTCCCGGTTTCCTAAAGCCAGGGCCTCGTTGATCCGTACGGCAGACTGGTGAAGCCCGGTATGATACTCTTCGATATCCCGTAATGGCTGCCGGATCGAAGGAAGGGCTGCTTCCGCTTTTATCCGCTCATCGCCGTAATACCATGTACCGAACGTGCACTTGTGAGGGTCGGTCTCCACATTCAAGCTCATGGATGCTCCATCGACAAGGCCCATCTCTGCCTTCGAGAACCAATCGAGGTGGGCGATCTCCTTGTCTTTGATGCTCACCATAAGAGATATATAGCTGTTCAAGCTTCTTATGTTTGTGTTGCTATGAAGCAGGCTCATGACCATCCAGGTGCTGATAAAAACTATGACAGCCAGTCCTAAACCAAAACCGAGATAAAGTTTTCCGCCGAGCTTCATCATCTACCTCTTACGTCGATTCCGAGTATGACGGGCACGATTGTCTGAGCGCTTCTGCCAGCTTCTATCCGCCTTGAGACCGTATCGGCAAAGGATTATAAAAATGATAAACTTTATATTGGACAGGGTAATAAAGGCCCTGCCCTCAAAAGCTCGTCACATTTTTTTAAGTGAACGCCCTCTCCACAGGAAGTAGATGCTCGGGTAGATGAGGAGCTCCAGGATGGTGGAGGTGAGCACGCCGCCGACCATGGGGGCGGCGATGCGCTTCATGATGTCGGCGCCGGTGCCGGTGCTGAACATGATGGGCACAAGGCCCGCCAGGATGACGCTCACAGTCATGATCTTGGGCCGGATGCGCTTGACCGCACCGTCCATGATGGAGCCCTTGAGATCCTTGCCCGTTGTTCAGCCTGCCTTCCCCCTTCCATCTGTCATACGCGAGATCGAGGTAGAGGAGCATGATCACCCCGGTCTCGGCATCGAGCCCGGCGAGCGCGATGATGCCCACCCACACGGCGATGCTCAGGTTGTAACCCAGGAGATAGAGTAACCAGAACGAGCCCACGAGCGAGAACGGCACGGCCAGCAGCACGATGATGGTCTTGATCACCGAGGGTGTTGAGGTAGATGAGCACGAAGATGATGAGCAGCGTGAGCGGGATGACCACCTTGAGCGCCTTCTCGGTCTTGAGGAGGTATTCGTACTCGCCGCTCCACTCCAGGCGGTAGCCGGACGGGATCTTGACCGAAGAAGCCTTTTTCTTGGCTTCCGCGACATACCCTCCCATGTCCCGGCCGGCGTAAGTCGATGTACACATAGGCGGTGAGCAGGCCCTGTTCGCTCTTGATCATGGTCGGCCCGCGCTCTATCCGCACTTCGGTGAGCTCGGAAAGGGTATCCAGGCGAGCCTGGCCGGCGCCTGCTGTGCCTGCCCGGAATCTGTTCCCATGCCGGCCCCGCCCGAGGCCGGGGAATTTCCCATGACAGGCACGAGGACGCTTTTCAGTTTCTCTATGTCGTTCCTCAGCTCCCGCGCATAGCGTAGGTTCACCGGGAAGCGCTGTCTGCCCTCTACCGTGGTGGTGAGGTTCATGCCCCCGATGGCCGATTCCACGACATTCTGCACGTCCTCCACGCTCAGGCCGTAGCGGGCGATTATCTCCCGCTTCACGTTGAAATCGATGTAGTACCCGGTGGTGGCGCGTTCGGCATACACGCTCCGGGTTCCTGGGACATCCCGCAGAGCAGCCTCCAGCTCCATGCCGATCTTTTCGATCTGAGCCAGGTCATGACCCAGGATCTTGATGCCCACAGGCGTCCTGATGCCCGTGGCAAGCATGTCGATGCTCGCCTTGATGGGCATGGTGAAGGAGTTCGACACCCCCGGGATGCTGAAGGCGTCATTGAGCTCGTTCTTGATGCTGTCGATGGTCACCCCTGGGCGCCACTGGCTCTCGGGCTTCAGATTGATGACGGTCTCGAACATCTCGGGCGGTGCCGGGTCAGTGGGGGTCTCGGCCCTGCCGGCCTTGCCGAAGACCGACGCCACCTCGGGCACCTGCTTGATGAGGGCATCCTGGAGGATCAGGAGCTTCTTGGCCTCCGAGATGGAAAGGCCCGGTGCGGTAACCGGCATGTAGAAGAGCGTGCCCTCGTTCAGAGGCGGCATGAACTCGCGACCGAGCTTCATGATGGGAAATACGGTCACGGCCATAATGATCAGTGCCGCAATAATCACCAGGACCGGAAACTTCAGGACGAATACAGCGATCGGGTGGTAGATCCACCGCAAGAACCTGCTGATGGGGTTGCGGTCTTCGTGCCGGATCTTTCCCCGAATGAAGAAGGTCATGAGCAACGGCGTGAGCGTGACGGCCAGGATAGAGGAGAAGAGCATGGCAAAGGTCTTGGTGAAGGCAAGGGGCTTGAAGAGCCTCCCTGCCTGCGCCTGGAGCGTGAATATGGGCAGAAATCCCACCGTGATCACAAGCAGCGAGAAGAAGAGCGACGGCCCCACCTCCTTGGCGGCAGCGATGATGACATCGATACGGGGCCGGCTCTTGTCCGATTCCTCCCACTCCTCGAGCCGCTTGTGGGCGTTCTCCACCATGATGATGGAGGCGTCCACCATGGCGCCGATGGCAATGGCGATGCCGCTCAAGCTCATGATGTTCGAGGTTATCCCCAGGTAGTACATGAGGATGAACGACACGATGATGGCCACCGGCAGCGTCAGGATCACCACGAAGGCGCTCGGGCAGGTGGAAGAGGAAGACGATGCACACAACAGCCACCGCCAGGGCGAGCTTGACGATCTCGTGCTTCAGGGTGTCGATGCTCCGGTAGATGAGGTCGGATCGGTCATAGGTGACCACTACCTTCACTCCGGGAGGCAGAGACGGCGCGATGTCGCTGCTGATCTTCTCCTTGACCCGCTCGATGACGTCGAGCACGTTCTGGCCGAAGCGCACGATCACGATGCCGCCCGCCACCTCGCCCTTACCGTCGAGATCGGCGACCCCGCGCCTGATCTCCGGGCCCACCTGCACATCCGCCACGTTTTTCATGAGGATGGGTGTGCCGTTCTCATCCGAGCCCAGGGCGATATTCTCCAGATCCCCTGTGCCTTTGACGTAGCCTCTGCCGCGGATCATGTACTCGGCGCCGGAGAGTTCGAGCAGCCTGCCTTCCACATCGAGGTTGCTCGCTCTTACGGCGTCCATGACCTTGTTCAGGGAGATGTTGTACGATTTCAGCCTCACGGGGTCGACATTGATCTGATACTGCTTCACGAAGCCGCCGATGGAGGCTACCTGGGAGACGCCCGGCACGCTTTCCAGGCCGAGTTTCATGGTGTAGTCCTGGATGGTGCGGAGGTCTGCAAGGTTGAGCCGGCCGGTCTCGTCCTTCAGGACATAGGAGAACCCCCAGCCGAGGCTCGTTGCATCCGGTCCGAGCACGGGATTGACACCCGATGGAACCCTGTTCTTTACAGCCTGGATGTATTCCAGGACCCGGCTGCGGGCCCAGTAGATGTCCGTGCCCTCATCGAAGATTACGTAGATAAAGGAAGACCCGAGGAAGGAGAATCCCCGGACGGCCTGGACTCTCGGGGCAGCGAGCAGGGTCGATGAAATGGGGTAGGTGATCTGGTCCTCGATGAGGTCCGGACTCCGGCCCGGCCACTCGGTGTATATGATCACCTGGGTGTCGGAGAGATCGGGAATGGCATCGAGCGGCATCCGATACATGGCCCAGATGCCCCAGCCTAAGGCACATGCGGTCAGGAGGATGACGAGGAACTTGTTTCGCGCGCTCCACTCGATGATTTTTGCTATCATGCAAAGACCCTTTAGTGCTGATGCCCGGCATGCTCAGGGACCTGGCCTTGCGGGGAAGCCGGAGCAGCCCCCTGCGAAGGAGCGGGGGAGACGCCCTTGAGCTGAGCCTCTGAATCGATGAGGAACAGGGCGGACGATGCGACGCGCTCCCCGGGTTTGAGCCCGGAGATGATCTCCCTCATGCCGTCGGACCGCATGCCCGCGGTTACCACCCGGGGCTCGAAGTTTCCTTCGCCCCTGTCCACGTAGACGATCTGGCGCTCACCGGTGTCGATGACCGCATCCTGGGGCACGAGGAGCTTTCTGCCCAGGTCCGCCTTTATCTCGACTACTGCATACATCTGGGGCTTCAGGATATCGTCCGGGTTCGGAAGCGTTGCCCGAACCCGCAGAGTCCTGGTCTCCGCGCTCATGGTGGGGTAGACATAATCGATTTTGGAGGTAAATACCTGGCCGGGGAGTCCGGCAATCGTAATCCGCACCGGCATGCCCACCTTCACGAGATCGACATCAGGCTCGCTCACCTCGGCAATGACCCATACCTGCGAGAGGTTGACGATGTCGAGCAGCGGCTCGCCGGGCATCACCTTCACGCCTCTGGTTGCATATTTCTTCACCACGTAGCCGGATACCGGGCTCGACAGGGTGAGCGTCTTCACGGGCTTCCCCGACCGCTCGATCTGCCTGATCTGGCCCTCCGATATATCCCAGAGCCTGAGCCGCTTCCTGGCGGCATAGGTCAGGCGGTTCCAGTCCGAGTCGATCATCGAGCTCTCCGGTGTCCTGCCGGGAGTCTTCTTCGAGGCGAGGAGACTGATCAGCTCCTGCTGGGCAGAGAAGAGCTCAGGGCTATAGATATCGGCGACCGGTTCGCCTTTTTTCAAATATCTCCCTTCATAATCCACATAGAGCCGCTCGATCCAGCCCTCGACCTTGGTATTCACGGTGGAGAGATTCTTCTCATCATACCCGATGCGTCCTGTCAGGCGGGTGGTTTTTGTCATATCTTTCAGAGAAGCCTCGGCGGTTTTCACGCCGATCAGGTGCTGCATGTCCTCGGTGATCTCTACGGTCGGGGTTTCCTCCTCGGTTTCGCCTCCCTGTGGGGGTGTATTCTCCATGCCCGGCATCCCCGGCATGCTTTCCCCGGCGCCTGTTGCTGCAGGCGGAGCACCCTGCGTGCCGGCTTGGGGCTGCTTCACTTCCTCGTGACCGCCCTGTAGAATGAAAAACGCGATGAGGAGGGCGGCTGAGGCCGCAATGATTGAGATTGCCACGATCAGACGCCTGTTTTTCATTGTGCCTCCAAATCCCCGGTAAGGACCTTGATCCGTGCAATGGCTTTTTCCCGCTGTACCTGCTGCTGCCAGGAGTTAAGCTCGTAATCGAAGGGTGCCTTCAGGGTCGCGAGTGCCTCCGATGCATTCATCCGGCCCGATGCGAACAGGGCCAGGGCTGCATCGACATTCTGCCTGGCCTTGGGGATCAGTGCATTCCGGTAAAGCTCCATGACCCGCTCCGATGAAGTGATCATGGCAAGGCTGTCCCTGATCTCCGAGGTGACTTTGAAACGCGAAGACTCAAGCTCCTTCTTCGCGCTGACGAGGTTCCAGGATGACTCTGCGATGGCTGCACCCTGTTTCTGCTTGTGGAAAATGGGGAGAGGAATGCTCGCCGTGAGTGCCCACATGTCCTCCATCCCGTTTCCGAGATTGAAGTACTGGGGCATGAGGGTGATATCCGGCCATGCCTCCTTTTTCGCCCGGACAAGCCTCTTCTCCGCTGCGAGTACCATCTGCTGCCGCTCGGAAAGCTCGGGCGCATTTGTCTCTGCCCGCTTGACCAGCCCTTCCAAGGTATAGGCGAACGCCGAAGGAGGGACTATGGCCGGCCTGGCCAGGGGATTCGTGCTCGTGTCGCCTGTCTCCCGTTTGATCATGGCCTCGGCGGAATCCCTCCTGCCCTTTGCCATGGCCTCGTTTTCAATGAGCATGTATTTCTCGGCCTGGGCCATGATCACGTCTTCCTGCGAGCCGGTTCCGGTGGAATAGCGCGCCAGTGCTGCATCTTCTAGCCTCACAGCAAGGGGTTTGCGGGCCTCGATGATATCGAGCTCTTTGACGGCCAGGACAAGGTCGTAATAGGCCTGGCTGACTCTCCCGATGACCTCCCGTTTCACACTCTCGGCCGCCGCCTTTTGAGACTCGGCCTCATAGACCGCAGCCTCCCGCTGGAGAGAGCGCTTGCCGGGGAAGGGAAAGGTCTGGGTCAGGGAGAACATCCACCAGGAGTACTGCGATTCGCCATACGTGTATTTTTTGAAACCCTCGTTCTGGTACCCGGCAGAAAGCATAGGGTCGGCAAGACTTGCCTCTTGCGATATTCTCGTTGCAGCCGAGGCTGCCCGCGCCTCGGCTACCCGGATGTCCGGGTTTTTTTTCAGGGCCTCGCCGATGAGGTCCTTGAGTATAAGGTCCTGTGCTGCTGCGGGTAAGCAGACGATCATACACAGGACCGCGGTGAGCCCCCATGACCGCAAGAGGCGTTTCATACGGCCATTCCTTTTTAATGCACGTCGGTATTGAACTTGATGCTGTCGGTCTTGTTGCCGGTCTTGACCTTCACCTTGACATTCCAGGCGCCGGGCATGGAGAAATTCACTTTGCCGGTGTATTCCTGACCTTTGAGCGTTGTGAGCGCCTTGTACCGCATGGCCGGCATCCCGGGCATGGCAGGCATCTCATAGTCGATAGTGACGGCCGCATTGGTCACAGCCTTGCCTGCCGCATCCTTGACGAGGATGGTAATGCCGTTTTCCCCGGTCACGGGCGGATCATTTTGTAATGTCACGGTCACGGTGTCGGCCCCTGCCTTCTTGGTCACTTCCATAGCCTTTGCATAGACTGTTCCTGCCATCAGAACCATTAACGCAACGATCATGAATCTCTTCAACGTATGTTCCTCCGTAGATGAAAACTTGCTGTATTTACTATTATAGTACCTGACCCGGGGAAAGACAGTGCCCGGCACTGATTCCCTTTTTTTATCTCTTATTACTCCTGGAACAGCCAGGTGGAGAGGTAGCGCTCCCCGGTATCCGGTATGACAACGACGATGACCTTAGCCCGGGCCCCAGGCCTCTTGGCAACTTCCAGGGCAGCCCACATGGCTGCGCCGCTCGATATGCCGCAGAGGATACCTTCCTCTTTTGCCAGGCGGCGTGCTGTCTTCCCCGAGTCCTCATTGGAAACCTGGATGACCTCGTCGATAACCGACCGGCTCAGGACCTCCGGCACGAAGCCGGCGCCGATGCCCTGGATCTTGTGAGGGCCGGACCTGCCTTCGGAAAGCACCGGGGAGTCCTTGGGCTCTACCGCGATTACCTTTATCCCGGGCTTACGTGACTTCAGGACTTCTCCCACGCCGGTGATGGTCCCTCCGGTGCCGATGCCTGCAACGAAGTAGTCTACTTCTCCGCCGGTATCGCTCCAGATCTCTTCCGCGGTGGTCCTGCGGTGGATCTCGGGATTGGCCGGGTTCTTGAACTGCTGGGGGATGAAGCTGTTCTTCATCTCGCGGGCAAGCTCCGTTGCCTTCTCGATGGCGCCGTTCATGCCCCTGGCTCCCTCGGTGAGCACCAGTTCGGCCCCGAGGATCTGGAGGAGCTGCCTCCGCTCTTTGCTCATGGTCTCGGGCATGGTGAGGATGAGGCGATACCCTTTTGCTGCGCAGACAAAGGCGAGGGCGATGCCGGTATTGCCGCTCGTGGGTTCGATGATGACCGAATCCTTATTGATGAGTCCCTGCATTCTCGGCAGCTTCGATCATGGCAACCCCGATGCGGTCTTTCACACTGGACAGTGGGTTGAAGAATTCGAGCTTTGCCAGTACGTTGGCCCCTGTCCCTTGGGCCATTCTGTTTATCCTGACCAGGGGCGTCCTTCCGATAGTTTTTGTAATGTCTTCGAATATCATCGTTTTATCCTTTCACGAGTTACGTTTTTACGATCACCAGCGAATAGCGGGCCTTCACCGCTCCTGCCCTCGTGATCCGTAATCTCTACCCCAAAGCCTGCCCGATATCTGCGATGATGTCTTCGACGTGCTCAATGCCGATGGAAAGCCTTATGAAATCGGGTGTTACGCCTGTTGCACGCTGTTCCTCATGCGAGAGCTGCTGATGGGTCGTGGTTGCCGGGTGTATGGCAAGCGTCTTTGCATCGCCGATGTTCGCCAGGTGGGACACGAGTTTCAGCGAATTTATGAACTTCTTACCGGCCTCGATACCGCCCTTGATGCCGAATCCGACGATGGCGCCCGCACCTTTTTTCAGATACCGCTGTACCCTTGCCTGCTCGGGGCTGCTCTTCAGTCCCGGGTAATTGACCCAGGAGACTTTTTCGTGGCTCTCGAGGAACTCCGCAACTGCCCTAGCATTTTCGGAATGTCTGGGCATCCTCAGGTGGAGCGTTTCCAGGCCCTGGAGGAAAAGGAAGGCATTGAAGGGAGACAGGGCAGGGCCCAGATCTCTGAGCAGGATTACGCGGGCTTTTGCCAGATAGGCCTGGTTCTTAAGCGCTTCGAAGAAATTGAGGCCGTGATAGCTCGGATCGGGGTCCGTAATCAGGGGAAACTTGCCGCCTCCCCAGTTGAACTTCCCCGAGTCCACGATGACGCCGCCGATGGAAGTCCCGTGGCCGCCGATGAACTTCGTGGCAGAGTAGACGCTGATGTCCACGCCGAAGTCAAAGGGCCTGAGCAGGTAGGGGGAAACGGTATTGTCGAGAATAAAGGGGATGCCGTGCTTGTGCGCAATCTCCGCTATGCCTTTGAGATCCGCCACGTCGAGCTTCGGGTTGCCGATGGATTCTGCGTACACGGCCTTGGTTTTCGGACCGATCGCTTTTTCCAGACCTGAGAGATCGTTCGACTTGACGAACTTCACCGTAATGCCCATGCGGGTAAAGGTATGGCGGAAGAGGTTGTAGGTACCGCCGTAGAGATTATCCATGGACACGATCTCGTCGCCGTTCTTTGCAATATTGAGCATGGCCAGAGTGATGGCGGACTGCCCGCTCGATACGGCCAGGGCTCCTATGCCGCCGTCGACCAGGGCCATGCGCTTCTCGAACACGTCGGTGGTGGGATTCATCAGGCGGGTGTAGATGTTGCCCTCCTCTCTGAGCGCAAAGAGGTTCGCTGCATGATCGGTATCCTTGAACTGATATGATGTGGTCTGGTAAATGGGTACCGCCCTCGCTCCCGTAAAGGGGTCCGGCTCCTGGCCTCCGTGAAGCAGCAAAGATTCCGTCTTTAACCTGTCATCAGTATTCATATTATAAGCTCCTTTAGTTGTATAAAAAGCATGCTTATACGATCCTGGCGTCTGCGCTGAAGGCGGTTATCCCTCCCTTGGCGAGTTTTGCCAGGGTCAAGTGTGCAACCCGTGCGAGCTTCACCGCCTGGTTCGTGGGCGAGCCTGCTGCTGTAATGAGCGGTATCCTGCACCGAAGCAGCTTGGAAAGGATCTCCGAGGAGACCCTGCCCGTGGTGAGAATCATCTTGTCAGTCAAAGCCCATCCCTGCGAGAGGGCCTCACCGATGATCTTGTCGATGGCGTTGTGCCTCCCGATATCGTCCCTGAAGACGAGGATGGCTTCATTCGAAGCAAGGGCCGCGCTGTGCACGCCCCGTGTGCTTTTGTGCTCCTCCGAGCCCTTGAGAAATCCGGCCATGAGCTCGAAGAGACGATGGCCGCTTACCGTAAACCCGTCATCCAAAGGCGATTTGTTCAGGACGTCCATGGGGTTGTGAAAGATGACGCCCTTGCCGCATCCCGAGGTGTATACACGATGGAAGGGAAGCTCTTCTTCCGGGCTGTCGAGTTCGACGACCGCACGGAAACGCTCGTTGTCGATCACGAGCGACCTGATGTCGGCGACATCCCGGATCACCCCGCTGGTGTAGAGAAAGCCCGTGATGAGATTCTTCAGGTCACTGGGGCTCGCGAGCAGAGTGGCAAGCTCGCCGTTGGCGGTCTCGATGGTCAGCGGTATCTCTTCGGTGATGGACTCGACCGTTCTCGTCCTTATGCCGTCTGTGATCTGGACCGTATCGAACCTTTCCATGAGCTCAAGCCCTGTATTCCAGCATCCTTCGAATGCATTTTCTCGCCCTGCGCATGGTCTCGCGGGGCAGGGTAATCCGGTGTTCCATCTCCTCGAGCGACCAGCGTATCTTCTCCAGGGTAATGAGCTTCATGTTGGGGCATATCGCCTCGTCCGAGGCAGGATAGAAACCGTTTTCCCGGATTCTCGCTTTGCAGCCTATGGATGATGCCGATCTCGGTTGAGATGATGAACTCGTCCGTCTTCATGTCGCGCGCATACAGGCACATGATCTCGGTGGAGACGATCTTGTCCGCCGGCTTCCTCACTTCTGCGCTGCACTCGGGATGTACCAGGACCACGGCATCCGGGTGAAGCTTTTTCTGCTTCAGGATGTCCCCGGCTTCGATCCTGTCATGCGTCGGGCAGAAGCCGTTCCAGGGGATGATATCGCAGCCGGTGGCATCCGCTGCATAGCCGGCGAGATGCTTGTCCGGGACGAAGACGACTTTTTGCCCGCTCTTCATGATGTCCCTGACCATGCTCTCGGCATTTGCAGATGTGCAGCACAGGTCGCACTCGGCCTTCACCTCGGCGCTCGTGTTCACATAGCAGAGGAACTGTGCCCCGGGGTGCTGCTTCCTCAATTCCCTCATATCTTCGGCCGTGATCATGTCGGCCATGGGGCACCCGGCATGCAGGTCCGGCAACAGAACGGTCTTGTCGGGCGAGAGGATCTTGGCCGTCTCTGCCATGAAGTGAACCCCGCAGAATACGATCACCTTCGCATCGGTGCCTGCCGCCCGGATGCTCAGGCCAAGCGAGTCCCCCACGAAGTCGGCGATATCCTGAACCTCGGGCAGCTGGTAGTTGTGTGCAAGGATTACGGCGTTGCGATCCTGCTTAAGCTTTTTGATATCTTCGCGTATGTCCATTCATTTACCCTTTCACGATTGTGCCGCGGGATATTCGACGCCCTTTCCTAAGCACGCCTCTCCCGTTGGTTCTTCAGATCTGGTACATGAGGCCGGCTTCGTTCTTCTCTCTGCTCATCCTCGCGAGGTCTTCCAGAGTCACCGAGCCTAAAGTCCGGGAGATGTTATCGCTCACAATGGTCCAGAGGTCCCGGCTTGCGCAGGTTTCAGAGCGGGTGCAGGTCGACGAGTTCTTTACGCAATCCACCAGGCAGGTGTCGCCTTCCAGAACATCCACGATCTCTTTCAAAGTAATGTCGGAAGGCTCCTTAGCAAGGTTATATCCGCCGTGAGCCCCGCGCATTGAGTTGACAAGCCCTGCAGATTTCAGAGGTATGATGATGAGGCTTAAATACTTTTCGGAGATTTCCTCTTCCCGGGCGATATCCTTGAGGAAGATCTGTCCGTTGCCTTTGTTGCGTGCAAGCTCCAGCATCAGCCTCACGCCGTAACGGGTACGGGTAGATAATTTCATATGGCACCCCTTTTTAATCACCTTTAATACTATCGATAAACTAGTAATTAAACGTAAGCGAGCAGGTTGTCAAGAATATTTCCGCAGGAAATTTTTAAGCCGGATCGAGTTTAGAAGAAGAGATCGTATATCTGTTCAGCAGCATGACCCCTGGGAGGAAGGGTTTTCAGGATCGATAGAGCAGCAGCATCCTCCCCCGGTACGGCCAAGCATGCCGTTTATGACTGCAGCGGCGCAGCCTACCCCGGCCTGGACGGATACTGCGGCGGCCGGGCAGTTCCTGCTGCATGCCCCGCACTCCATGCATGCGTCCCTGTCCTGAATCTGCACGCGGCGACCGTTCATCCTGAGAACCTCATGGGGGCAGACCTCAAGGCATACGCCGCATCCGGTACAGCTGGTTTCATCGATCTTCAGTGTTGCAACGTTTTTCAGATATGAAAGCTTGCGCATATATATTCTCCTAAGCAAAAAAGCCGGATAAGAGCCACAGGCCGAATCCGGATATTCCGGCAGCGACCTCCAGGGGCAGTGCCCAGCGCATCTCTCTCTTCACACCGGAGAGCGATGTATAGGTTGAGGCTCCGGTAAAATTCATGGCCAGATATGCAGATACTGCAGAGATCATCAACACCCAGGCGCTTCCTCCCAGTGCCCCGTAAAGGGAGTGCACGCCGAAGCCCTGCAGGGAGATTAAAAGCAGGGCTGTAAGAAAGCCCACGAAAAATCCCTTTGCGGCGAAGGCACGTCCCGGCAGGTAGGGGAGAAGGAGCGGTGCGAGCACGGCCCCGGCAAAAACGGCACTCAGGATGGCGGTTGCCGAGAAAACCCCGCTTTCCAGGAGGTTCCGGATAAAACTGCCCGTACCGATGAAGCCGCTCAGGAAGAACATGACGGGGATGATGATCAAGGCCGCTTTAAGGGCGGCAATGAGCTCGATGGGGATGAGGACGGCCCTGTCCTCTAAGGGGAAGGTCTTCACCCTCATCTCGGGTGTTGCTTTCATTCCTGCATCGAGATAGACAGGAAGGTCCTGTGCGCGGATCGGCCCGTAATGGACCCTGAACCCGGAAAGCTTTTTTACCAGGTGGGCCGCTACTCCGGGAGCGCCGAGCTGGGGCAGGATGATATCCCGGTGGGTGACGATATCTTTGAGCCCGACACCTGCAATGCGGAGGACGAGCTCCTCGGTCCCGAACGTTCCTTTTCCGGCAGCGCACCAGACATTGATTCCCTTTGTATCAAGAACGAGGATCCAGGCATTCCTTCCGGGAAGCGCCACGCGGAGGCTGTCGAAGCTCATTTTGTAGTTTGCCGTTACCAGTACCGGCGAATTCCCGTCCGGGTTCCCCAGGGCATACAGGCCGGGGTCAACGGCATAGTGCATCCTTCCCACACCGATTCGGGCCTTGATTGTGCCCAGGCGGTCTCCTGTGCGGAGTGCCGATGATACACGCGGGATCTTTCCCGAAGGGCTGTCCAGGAAGCCTTCTATAAAAGGCTGATCAAGACGGGCCGGGCTCGTCGAAGGCTGCCCGTTTTCCGGAGAGCAGGGGGAAACAGGGGCCATGGGAAATATCACCCGGGCATTCCTTCCCCCTCCGCAGCAATCCTGTTCTGTCATGTATGCTCCTTATGGTTCTTCTTTGTCATCGATAGATACATGCTTCCTTGTTTCCCCTGTATTCCTGCAAACGAAAATGAATGCGCATTATCGGTTGTCAAACAATGTTCGTGCATCTGCAGCCTCCTGACCGGGCATCTTCCGCACACCGCAGGGTCGAGGTCTTCTGCAGGGCACCCAGGAATATCCGGATCCCCTCCAGGGCGGCTTCCCGCTTGTTCTCCGGGATCTCATCCTGGATGGAGCGCACAAAGGATATCAGGCACTGCCAGACCTTCCCATGGACCTCTTTACCCTCAGGGGTCAACCGCAAGGTAGCTGCCCGTAAATCATGGCCGGCCTTTTCCCTCGCGACAAGGTTCCCCCTGATGAGCGGAGCGACAAGGCGTGTCGTCGTACTCTTGTCGACCGCGAGTATCTCGTGCAGGCGCGCCATATCCAGCGTCTCATTCCCGGCAATCGTATCGAGGACGATGAACTGGGTGAATGTCACGTCTTCGCAGAATACTTCATCCTGGCGGCAGCACCGTACCGCTTTCGACAGCTCTGAAATGATCGAAAGGATCTCCCTGTCTCCATGAAGTATTCTCTGGTTCATAGTTGTATTATACAACTATAAAACCTTTTGTCAAGTCCCGGTGATACAATCGATATGTCATGCCGGGCGGTGAAATATTCGAGGCCATCCCAGGTTCTATCAGAAGGGATGTGTCATGTTGGTATTGACTGGCCCGGGAAAACGAGGCATAGAAGGAATCACCTTCTGTACAAGAAGACGGCTGTTTACCTTGCAAACGGACAGAATCTAAAAATAATACGAGAAGACATTTTATCAGAGGCACAAGCGGATAGACATAAAGGAAAAAAGAAACCCCGACAAAATGTCCTTTTTTATTCGGTAAAAAGTCAATCAGTGAAAAACAAGCAGCCGCGAGCCGTACACGATCGGACCTGGGTAGGCGCTTGACGGGCATTTCGACAGGGCGTGGTTTCGAAAGAGGTTTATAAGGGGATATCTGGTTTTTATCAGTTAGTCCAAACGAGTTCAGCGATTCGATCATAGCGGGCCGATCATTTTTAAAGTCTCGGTTTATTCGTTCGCTGACTCGCTATGCTTAAGGAGTATACAACCTATGAAGAATGCTCGAATCATGGTGGGTATTGTTTTCGTGGTTAGCTTGTTTGCAGCCTTCTCGCCTGTGTGGGCCGGCGTTACCGATGACGTTGCACCGTGTGTTGTCTTTCTCTCTCAGGACGTCCCGGCCGGAAAACAGGCGAACAATGGTTCAGGATTTTTAGTTAATAAAGGCAATAAGCCGTTCTTGATCACCGCATGTCACGTTGCCAACAATATTGGGACGAACTTTAAATTGATCATGCCCGGCAGCGGAGGGAAGGCCATAACGGACAAGATGCAGGGGGTGAAATGGTATACCTCGTCCACGGCGGATGTCGCTCTGATCCTTCTCGATACGAATAACCTGGAAAAAAGCAAACAGATCCTCAGCCGCTGCATCTCTGCAGACCTCATCACGGCCCGTCCGCTGCCTCCGTCGCGGGATTTTTCCCTCATGGCCATGGGGTATCCGCTTTCTCTTGGTACCACAGGCTTCGTATCGCCTTTGTCGCTCGAGACGCATGCGGCATCCGGATTCGTGTCGATGGAGCGTTTCGATACAAATAAAATGGCGACGTTTATCCTCCTGCAGAGTCCAAGCACGAGCGGGTTGAGCGGAGGCCCGGTCTTCGATATCGGAAGGTCATTCTTCGACGGGAAGAATATGACCGTTCGGGAGGGCGTAAGCCTGGTGGGCCTTATCCACGGTGTTGTCTATGACAAGACAGGGGGAAAGTTCGCCATGGTCGTACCCGCCACAGAGATAGCCAAGCTCCTGGATGCCGCCTTGCTCCAGGCTCTGCACCGCTACAGCAGCAATTCTCTGTAGTCTTGGCAATGCATGCAGCTGTACTTTGCCTCCGGCATCAGTGGAGCATGCAAAGTAAGGGGCTGCGCCTCTGCATCATGCAAAAGGGGATGCAGGTCTTGCGCAGATCATCGTCATGTGGTGCAAGGAGTTGCCGGATCAGGATTCCTCCGTCCAGATGCCTAATGCCTTCCTCACTTCTTTATCGAGAAAGGAGAACATACGGTGGACGGTGTCCCGGCAACTTGATCGCGTATGGCCTGCCACCTTTATGACTTCAAACCCGAGCTCGTCGAACAGTTCATAGAACCTGCGGTAAAGAGAGGCATGTTTCAGCAGGGTATTCGTCCTCCCGGAGAGGAAGCCCTCGGCCTCCAGTCCCGGTCTCCTTTTGAGAAGGCCTGCGACGCATTGGGAATCCGTATAGATCCGGATTTTTTCAGGCACGGCGGCTTCTCGCTCTTTCCGATACTCTTCGAGCGCCCACAAGACCGTCTGGACCTCCAGTTTCGTTGAAGACGTGTTCTCAAATCTTCGCAGCATCAGCCGTTCGGATACGTCAGATCTTTTCATGTCTTGGGGGGATGCTGCGAGAAATGAAGCAGGGACGGAAAAGTACCCTCCGACCCCGTGCTTGCGCACGGGGTCAAGGCTGACATCAGTAAAAAGAGCAACTTCGTTCATATTAGAATCCGCCTATCGATCTCCTGTGGATGCGTGCCGAAGGTCTTCGATTTTTTAGCACCATGCTGACGGACGATACTCATTATCCGATAATGGGGCATTATTAAATATAATAGTCTTCCTTACAACTATAATGAAAAGGGTCAGGAGGGAGTATCTACGGCTCAAGTGGATTACACGGAGAACAATATCAATCACTGCCTGTGCGGCTGCATGCCGGCTTCGGGTAGATCGGCTTCTGATGATTTTTCATGAGGAGCCTGCATTATGAATAAGTACGTACCTTAGGCAACCTTTGCTTGATGCGATAAGCTTGTATTTCCTCAAGGAGGATCAGGATGAAAACGTTCCTTTAAGATCTCCGATCACCACGATGTCGAAGTCAATGATCTTCCGGGAATGCCCGGCACATACGGCTACCGTCCTTTGTGAAAAACTTCATTCATGCTGCCGGAGCGGAAACCCTGGAGGTCCATGGTGACATAGACAAAGCCCGCTTTCCTGGCAGCCTCGATAATCCCGGCAGCCATCCCGTCTTGCATGACCAGGCGCATCTCTTCTTTGCCGAGCTCGAGCCGGAGCACGTCTCCGTGATGCCGTGCCCGGAACACATGAAAACCGTTTGCGGCCAGGAAATCCTCCACGGCTTCAACCTGTCCGAGTTTCTCTGGCGTGATGGCGGAGCCGTAGGGGATGCGGGAAGCCATGCAGGCCATTGCCTGCTTGCCGGCTGTGGGCAGGCGGTATACTTCGCGGGATATGCACCGGATGTCGTCTTTGGTAAGCCCGCACTCCATCAGCGGGCTGCGTATGCCGAGCTCCCGGGCGGCCCTCATCCCCGGCCTGAAGTCGCCCGTATCATCGCTGTTGGTTCCGTCTGCGACAATGGCGATGCCTGATTTCCTTGCACAATCCAGGATTTTTGAGAAGAGTTCCCTTTTGCAGAAATAGCAGCGGTCCGGAGGGTTGCCCGAGAAGCCCGGGATGTCGAGCTCCTCCGAGACGATGACGAGGTGCGGTATGGCTTTCCCCTGCACCCAGTTGAGCGCTTCGGCATATTCCCGTCTGGGATAGGTGGATGAGGCCGCGATAACCGCAAGGCATCGCTCGCCCAAGACCTCATGGACGACTTCCAGGAGCAGGGTGCTGTCCACCCCGCCCGAGAAAGCGACTGCGCAGCTGCCGAACGATCGGAGAAGGTTCTGAAGCTTCTCCAGTTTTTCAAGATGGTTCATGCGTATGGAGTACCTCTTTGATGATGCCTGAAGCCAGCACCGTGCCGTTGTCGTACAGGGCAACGGTCTGCCCCGGGGTAACGGCCTCCTGGGGCTCGTCGAACAGAACGGCCATCTCGCCGCCTTTCGGCGAGATGCTGCATGGGGCAGGGGTATGGGCGTACCGGATCTTCGCGTATGCCTTTTCCGGGAGGCTATCGACGAGGATATTCACGGAATCAGCTATAAGCCCCCTTGAAAGGAGCAGTTCCCTTTCACCTGCAACGATCCTGTTGCGGGAAATATCTTTTGCGATTACGTACAGCGGCTTGCCCCGGTTGAGCCCAAGCTTTGCCCGCTGGCCGATGGTGTAGAAGGCGATGCCTCTGTGGCGGCCGATAACGTTTCCTTGTGGGTCGACGATGTCCCCGGGAAGCGCATCGATCTTTTCTTTCAAAAATCTCTCGGTCCCGCCTTCCGGGATAAAGCAGATGTCCTGGCTTTCCGCTTTCGACGAGACGGGCAGGCCCTGCTTTTGCGCTATTTCCCTGACCTCACCCTTCGTGAGGCCTGAGAGCGGAAAGACCACACGGTCAAGCGATTCCCGCGGGATGCCCGAGAGAAAGTAGGTCTGGTCCTTTCGGGTATCCTTGGGTGTTACCAGGCGGAAGGCGCCGCCTTCCTTTTTTATACCTGCATAGTGGCCGGTTGCGAGGACGTCGAACCCCATGGACAAGGATATGCAGAGGAGGGCTCCGAACTTTATGTGCCTGTTGCACTCCACACAGGGGTTCGGGGTCCTGCCCGTGCGGTATTCATTGATGAACGGCTCGATGACAAAGCGGTTGAGCTCAGTCGCAAAATCAAGGACATAATGGCTGATGTCGAGGGCAAGACACACGCGTTTGGCGTCTTCGATCTCCCTTGGACCACAGCAGCGGACCTTGCCTGTCTCGGGTGTCGCTACGCCTAAGCACATGGTGACGCCGGCCACCTCATACCCTTGATCCTTCAGCAGGCATGCTGCAACCGCAGAATCCACTCCACCGCTCAGGCCGACCATGACACGTGCTTTCACCGGCTTCATCCCTCTTTCTCGTTATGCACTTTCTGTCCCATGCTTCCTCTGCAGACTGACGGATATGGCCTTCTTGTTCATACATACACCTTTCGTCTGTCAGCACCCGGAGATATTGCCGAAATTTTCAAGCCTTGGCTACCAATTATTCTGACATGCTCCGGTTTTAATACCTATTATCACTATGAGAATAGTAGTAATTATCTTGTGAATTATCTATTGTCAATGTATATTGACCGGAAAAGTGCATGAGCTTTTGAGAGAATTTTCCGCCGGGCTTTAAGCAGAAGTGAAAGGAATCCGGGGAGAACTAAAAAGGCTGTAAGCCTGATCATGCATTGCATCCGGAGAAAGAAAAGTGGAAGAGAGCAATGGAAGAAAAACAAGAGAAGAAAGTCGGCACGATCGTTTCCGTGAATATAAGCTCCCGGAAGGGGCAGAAAAAGCGCGGCATCGGCACCTGCATCCTTATGGCCGATTACGGGATGGACGGCGATGCCCATGCAGGAATGGAGATCAGGCAGGTGAGCCTGCTTGCGCAGGAGAGCATCGATAAGATCACGGCGATGGGCATTGAGGTCGGCCCCGGAGATTTTGCCGAGAACCTCACCACGAAAGGTTTTGTTCTTCACGAGCTGCCCCTGGGTACGAGATTCAAGGTGGGCGAGGCTGTGCTCCTCGAGCTTACCCAGATCGGCAAGATATGCCACGACCGATGCGCCATATTCAAGGCCGTGGGTGATTGCGTCATGCCCAGGGAAGGCATTTTCGTCAAGGTAATTACCGGCGGCGAGGTGAAGGCCGGAGACAGCATACAGGTCATCAGCAAAGGCTGAGATCCGATCTCCCGCCGTTCACGGCTGAGATTTGGCTTCCAAGTGTTTCCCGACAGCTGTGAGAATATCCATGAGCTGGGTAATGATATCGTCCAGGGGAGTGATAAAACCATCGAGGACCCATTCATGGGAGATCAGGATAATCGAGCCTGCCAGACCGGTCGGAATGATATTGCTGCTCAATATCTCCTGACGGATGCGGGGAAAGGCCCTGCATAAAAAGAGTTTCACCATTCCGGCAAGTAAGCGCATGGCATTCTGATATTCCCTGTCAATATTCAGGCTGACCCCCAGGACCTCAAAAAGCTGCAGCTGCGCCCGGCGGGGGTCCTGCTGAAAGCGGTGAAAAAAGATTTTCAATGCACGCGTGGCTGCTTCCATCGGCTGACCTTCGGTTTCCGCGAGTATCTTAAGGGCCTCTCTCTCCTGCTCTTCGATCAGCTCCCGGTATACCGCACATAACAGATCTTCCTTGTGACCAAAGGATTCATAGAAGTATCGTTCCGTCAGTCCTGCCAGCCGGCAGATTGTCTTGATATTGGTCTTGGCATAGCCTGTTGTGCCGAATGCCTCCAGCCCCGCTCCGATCAGCCTTTTCCGCCGCTCTTCTTCCCTCAGGCCGGCATCGATACCGCCATATGTACGGTTTAGCGACCGTTCCTTTTTCATGTGTCAAATTCTGACAACATCTCTTGTCAAAGTCAAGGAGATCTGGTATAAAATTGACAATAAATTGTGTCAGATGAAATTTACAAGAGAGGAAGGGTTGTCTCATGATTGAAAGGCAGAATATCCAGTTCGTTTCGGAAGGGCTGAACTGTATGGGGTGGTTTTACCAGGCGCCGGGTAAAGGACAGGTCCCCTTGCATTATCCTCGCACACGGATTTGGCGGGGTTAAGGAAATGTGCCTGGATGCTTATGCAGAGACATTCGCCGAGGCTGGATACCATGCGCTGGTTTTCGATTACCGGCATTTCGGAGAAAGCGAGGGAGAGCCCAGGCAGATACTCGATATTAAAAAGCAGCATCAGGACTGGCACGCTGCCATAAGGTTTGCCAGAAGGCTTCCCGGAGTAGACCCGCAGAGAATAGTCCTCTGGGGCACCTCATTCAGCGGCGGGCATGTCGTTGCTGTCGCTGTTCAGGAAAAGGATATCGCAGCGGTCATATCACAGGTACCGCACCTGGACGGGTTTGCAACGGCTGCAGCAAACGGCCTGGTACAGAATATCCGGCTGGGGGTCGCTGCCTGGCGGGATATTGCACGCAAGCTGCTGCACCGCAGTCCTTATTACGTGCCTATCATCGGCAAGCCCGGCGAGCCGGCAGCTATGACAGCGCCGGATGCGGAAGAAGGAGTCAAAAAACTCTATCCTGAAGATTTCGAGCCGAATGAGAATGTGGCTGCACGTATTTTCCTGTCGGTCGGTCTCTATTCACCGGGACGTCTGGCCCCGAAGCTGTGCATGCCCTGGCTGGTGCAGGTCGCATCGAACGACCTGACCACTCCCTTGAAACCGGTCATTCGTGCTGCGATGAAGGCTCCGAAAAGTCAGCTCATCGTCTACAAGTGCGGCCACTTTGATGTGTACGTTCACCCGCGTTTCGAGCAGACAATAGGAGATCAGATCACATTCTTAAAAAATTGCCTGGAATAGTATTAGGGCCTGTCATCAATTGAGCCAAATGAGAGAAGCGACCAGGTAGATGGCGGCGAGGGAATTGCGAGCGGTTTTGTCATAGCGGGTAGCGATGGCTCGGAAATGTTTGAGGCTGCAGAAAAAGTTCTCTATGAGATGTCGAGCCTTATAAAGTTCTTTGTCATAGGGACGAGGCTCTTTCCGGTTGCGTTTGGATGGAATGACGATCTCTTTTCCTGCAGCTTGTAATGGCTCGATCACCCGTTCATCGGCATCATAGCCTTTATCCGCCAACACAGTATTTGCGGTAATGGTTGGGAGAAGCTCATCCGAACCATCGAGATCGTTGGCTTGCCCCGGCGTAAGAACAAAGCCGGTAGGATTTCCAAGCGCATCGACGGTTGCGTTGATTTTTGTGCTCAATCCTCCCCTGCTGCGCCCGATGACTTGGTTCTCCCCGTCTTTTTTTTAGCACCGGCACTATGCTGGTGAGCACGAACAATGGTACTGTCGATCATGGCGTATTCGTTATCCTCATCTGCCGCCAAGTGCTTAAAAACCTTCTCCCAAACTCCGCTTTTAGCCCAACGGCAAAAGCGTGTATGTACAACGCTCCAGTTCCCAAACCGCTCCGGCAGATCCCGCCACGGTATTCCAGCGCGATAGCGGTAAAGCACGGCTTCCACAAAAAGCCGGTTATCTTTTGCAGTCACGCCAACCGTGTCCTCTCGACCCGGCAGCAAGTCCTTGATTCGTTCCCATTGATCATCACGTAAAGCATAACGTCGTGTTGTCATCGGTCGGCACCTCCCTCTTGGCCGACCTTCCATCATACACATCCTCTTATTATTGTGAACCCCCTAATTGATGACAGACCCCTAGTACCGCACCAGGGGCGAATATTTAGATGAATTCACATCCGTTCTGTGCATCCAATTCCTGCCTCTTTCAGTCGATTTCATACTATGCCAATGTTCGAACGGACTTTTCCCGGTCCCATTGGCGGGTCTTTGCCGCAGCAATAAATGCGTCTTTGTCGTTGGCATCCACGACGCCCGCGTCTTGTCCGACATTCGCCGTCTTCAGAAGCGCCCGGCCGCCTTTGTCGACGGCGATTGCCTTGAGATGGCCGAAGGCATCGCGCACGAAATCGATCGCGGCGCTTTCCATCGACAGCGCCTTTGCGCCTTCGTCGGAGAGGATGACGGCGACCGCGTCGAACAGCACGGAAGGCGTACCGGCCAGTTGTCCGTCGGCCGCCAGCATCGAGCCGTCGGCAAGCTTCGCGCCGCCCACCTTGGGGGCGACGATCTTCACGGTGGCGCCCGCATCGGTCGCGGCCTTTTTGATCTTCTCGATGACGGCGCCGTCCGAACCATCCGCGATCAGGATGCCGACCGCGCGCCCCATGAGCGTGTCCTTCATCTTGCCGATGATCTGCAACGCGGGCGAAGGCGCCATCTCCTGCACGGGCGCCGCGGCCGCCGGCGCATCGGGCATGTTGTCCAAGCGCCAGAGCCCGCGGCGACCCGCTTGGCGAGGTCTTCGTCGATATGCCGCAGGTGGCCGACCATCGCCTCACGCACGTGCACGTGTTCGACCTTGGAAAGCTCGAACACCAACGCCGAGGCGATGTGCGCCTGCTCGTACGCGGTCTGGCTGAGATAGAACTGCCGCGCCTGGCTGTAGTGGTCGGCGAAGCTCTCGGCACGGATGCGGCCTTTCTCGCCGGTTTCAGTTACCGCGGCGCTGCGAAAGCCCTTGGCCGGCGTTTCGCGCGGCGAGTTTTCGGACAGGGAGTTGGGCTCGTAGGCAACACGGCCCGCCGGTTGCGCCATCTGCATGTGCCCGTCGCGCTGCTGGTTGGCGAACGGGCACTTGGGCGCGTTGATCGGGATCTGGTGGAAATTGGCCGAGCCCAGGCGCGAAAGCTGCGTGTCGAGATAGGAGAACAAGCGGCCCTGCAGCAGCGGATCGTTCGAGAAATCGATGCCCGGCACGATATTGCGCGGGGCAGTAGGCGACCTGCTCGGTTTCGGCGAAGAAATTGTCCGGCCAGCGATCCAGCACCATGCGGCCGATCACTTTCAAGGGCACCAGTTCTTCGGGAATCAGCTTGGTCGCGTCCAGATGATCGAACGGGAATCTTGTCCGCTTCCTCCTGCGTGAAGAGCTGAACCGCGAATTCCCACTCGGGGAAATTGCCCGCTGTGATGGCCTCGAACATGTCGCGGCGGTGGAAGTCCGGATCGGCGCCGGCGATCTTGACGGCCTCATCCCAGATGGTGGACTGCAGGCCGAGCTTGGGACGCCAGTGGAACTTGACGAAGGTCGATTCGCCGGCATCGTTGATCAGCCGGAAGCTGTGCACGCCGAAGCCTTCGATCATCCGCAGCGAACGCGGTATGGTGCGATCGGACATGATCCACATCACCATGTGCATGGATTCGGGCGTGAGCGAGATGAAATCCCAGAAGGTGTCGTGGGCGGTTGCCGATTGCGGAAAGCCGCGGTCGGGCTCCATCTTTACGGCATGGATGAGGTCGGGGAACTTGATGGCATCCTGGATGAAGAAGACCGGGATGTTGTTGCCGACCAGGTCCCAGTTGCCCTCCTTCGTGTAGAACTTGACGGCGAATCCGCGCACGTCGCGCGGGGTATCCACCGAACCCGCGCCGCCCGCGACGGTCGAGAAGCGGGCGAAGACGGGCGTCTTCTCGCCCACCTCGGTGAGGATCCTGGCGGTGGTGTACTGCTCCAGCGAGGCGGTCAGCTCGAAGAATCCATGCACCCCCGTCCCCCGCGCGTGAACGATGCGCTCCGGGATGCGCTCGTGATCGAAATGCATGATCTTCTCGCGAAGGATGAAATCCTCCAGAAGCGTCGGGCCGCGCGGATTGGCCCTGAGCGAGTTCTGGTTGTCGGAAAGCGGCGACGCCCTGGTTCGTGGTGAGCGCGGGGTGCTCTCCACCGGCGATCTGGTGCAGTTCGCCACCGGCAGCCGCTGTGATCCTACGTCGGGAACCGAGCCCTCTTCCTGTTTGCGTCCTCTGGAATTACCCAGTGTCTTTTTCTCGCTCATAATTGATCTCCTTGATAATTCTTAACATTGATCTGGAACGATTTCAGCGTTGGTCCATTTAAGATTGCGGCTTTTACCTTGGGTGTTATTACAGAGTCATCGCCATACCGGCCGGTGCTTTGATGGCGCTATGTGGCGGCGCACCTTAGGAATGCGAGTATCAGCCCGATGCAGACCGGGAATTCACCCTATGATCTCGTTTTACCATAAAGCCATCTTCTTTCCCGTTTAGGACCACATGAAGAATTCCATGGAGTCCTCCTATTGAGTCCTTACCTATAATAATCAAATAAGCATCAACTTGATCCGGACAAGACTGCATAATGAGATCCTGCTTTTTAATGAACAGCCTGAGAAAGTGATGATAATGTGCCAATGGGCCATGGGTAGTGAAAAAGTATTTTATTAGTGCTTGAATCCTTAATGCCGCTATGTTGCAAAAGTGCAAACTGTTTCTATCATAAGGGCTCAGGGATAAAAGATAATAGATTCGAGAAACAGGAACGTGGATGTCAAAACCATTGAAAAGCATCTTCTTCGCCGTCATTGGGCTCATTGGACTACTCATCCTCATATCTGTCGCCCTATATTTTTTTGTCGGCACTAGGTACTGTACGCAAAGTCATTACTGTAACCATAGGAATATAGCGCCAATGATCCAGAGTGTTTGATAGCTTGATGCGGATTTCTCAAACCGGGTAGCGATGGCCCTGAAGTGCTTCATGCGATGAATGAAGCGTTCGATTCGGTTCCTAAGGCGGTAGATGGTCTTATCGAACGGGCCTGTCCTGGCTTCATCCCTTCTCCGAGGGATCGTGATTCTGATATGATGGTCCGCAAGGTACTTTCGTATTGCGCCGCTGCTATAAGCCTTGTCGCCGATCAGTCGGCCCGGCCTGATCTTGGGGCGACCTCTTCCTTGCCGCTTTACCGCGCCGGTCTCCATGAGGCGATAAAACGCAGTCGTTTCATGCCGATGTCCGGGAGTAAGCGCAAGGGTGATCAGCTTGCCGTTTCCATCTGTTCTCAAATGGACCTTGGTTGAGTACCCGCCCTGGCTGTAGCCGAGTGCTTCGCTTTCTTGCCCCTTTTTTTCAGCCCTGAGGCATGCTGATGGGCACGGATGATGGTACTGTCAACATAATGCGTATCCCAATCCAGACACCCGCGTGCATCTTCCTGGGAAAGGATGGAAGCGAAGATCTGGTCCCAGATGCCTTTTCTCTTCCATCTGAAAAACCGGCTGTATATGGTGCTCCAGGGACCATATCTCTCAGGGATGTCCCTCCAGGAGACACCTGTCTTCATTCTCCAGAGGATACCATTAATGACCTTCCTATGGTCTTCAGATGGTCTGCCTGTTTCCTGTTTCTGGGGCGGAAGCAACGGCTCAAGCTGCTCCCATTGCTTGTCGGTTAACTCATGACGCTTTACCATTCATGTTTAGATGCACCCATTGCAAAATGGTTTGCGTACAGTACCTAGTGTCTACAAACCCCGGTTGGAAAGGGCCGCCTCCGAAGCCTTGGGGATGGAGGTCCACGTTGGCGGCCGACTGGGAATCGGTTTCTTTCCGGACTTGCATGTCAGGCTTGATGATGTGCACATCCGGAATCGGGGGATGGACATCGCTTCTGCGAAGGAAGCCCGCCTTGAGATCGCTCTCCTCCCTCTGCTCCACAGGGAAGTCCGGATCAGGAGGATCGGACTGCAGCACCCCATGATCTCCATTAAGCGGGACCGCGACGGCAGTGTTCAATTTCGAAAAACGGAAGGAGGCCAAAGGGACATTCCCTGCCCTGGTCCTCGATAATCTTTCCCTCTCCGACGGGGCTTTCCTCTATGGGGACGAACAATCCGGGGAAGGATTCGAGGTGGGAAACTTTAACCTGGACGTGCGCAGCTTGCGGATTGCAGGAGGAAATAGCGCGGAGCTTTTGAAGAATCTTTCCTTCACCGCAGAATTCGCCTGCCGGGAGATCCGGACGAAGGACCTCATGTTTTCCGATGTGAAGTTCACCTGCAAGGGCAAGGATGGCATCTTCGCTCTCAATCCGGTCACGATGCGCCTTTTCGGCGGACAAGGGTCAGGGAGCATCGGGGCAGATTTTTCCGGTCCCGTTCCCCGTTATTCCGTCCGCTCATCCCTGTCAAAGTTCCGGATCGAGGAGTACCTCAAAACCCTTTCCTCAAAGAAGGTCGCGGAAGGATCGATGGACTTCTCGGCAAGCCTGTCGATGCGGGGGAATACCGCAAAGGAGATAAAGCAGACTGCCGGAGGAGAGGTCTCTTTGCGCGGCGAGAATCTCACGCTCTACGGCAACGACCTCGACCGGGAGTTTGCCCGGTTTGAGTCCAGTCAGAACTTCAACCTCGTGGATGCAGGCGCCTTCTTTTTTGCCGGCCCCATCGGCCTTGCGGTCACGAAGGGGTACAACTTCGCGAGCATCTTCCAGGGATCGGGAGGCAGCAGCAGCATCGGGAAGCTCTTCTCCGACTGGAAGGTCGAGCGCGGCATAGCGCAGGCCAAGGACGTGGCCATGGCGACCAAACAGAACAGGATCGCTCTCAAAGGAAGAATCAATTTCGTCAACGAACGTTTCGATGATGTGACCATAGCGCTGATCGACGCCCGGGGGTGCGCCAGGGTGAAGCAGAAAATCCACGGCCCTTTCCGGAAACCGGTGGTGGAGAAGCCGAGCGTCCTGATGTCCCTCGCAGGGCCGGCGCTCAATCTGCTCAAGCAGGCCCGGGGCCTCTTCACTGGCGGAAAGTGTGAAGTGTTTTACACCGGTTCGGTACCAGCGCCAAAGTAATGATGCGCCTGTGCTGAGACTCTCATCGACCAAACCATTGCTACTTCTTCCCATCCTACTGCCAAGGACATAGATTCCTGCGATAAATGATCGGCTTTGTACATACCGTAAGACCGATGATCTCCTGATGCTATCTCCAATAAGGACCACCTTGAAATATCCTCACGAGATGTTCAATGTCTGAGAGGCTGATTTTTTAAACAGTTCGTGCCAGAATCATAAGTCTGATTTTTATTTCAAAAAGTATAACTCTCACCAGGAACTCATAGGTTTTAAGAAACCGATAAGTTACCGCAGTTATCTGAGGAACTGGTCTCAGTAGGAGAAGCTTTTGATCTTGTAGTTGCCATTGCAGGCTTAATGCATAGGAGGAAATCGTGAACGGGCATGGATTTCGTTAATCAGGAGAATATGGTGCTACCAGAGTTCATCAGCCTTCTCCTTCTGCAAGGAAGCAGAAGTATGGCCTCCTCTGAGTAATATTTTCAAATCGATTACAACTGTTTCTCCCTGGAAGTTTATCAATGCATTGATTTACAGGAGCATTTCTGTTAAACGTTGAGAAAGTAATGATTGGGAATACAGCTTTCAGGCTTAGCGGCGAAGAGGCAGCATGCCAAATTTGTGGTGACTGGCCCGTGGAGTGAGCTGCTTGCTGCTCAATTTAAACGATTGTAGCCAGTGATGATATGCCTTTCGTTGAGACCGGTTTCAAGTGTTTATAGATGAAATCAAAGGGGAGAGAAAGCGTTGTCTGTTCCACATTGCAGTGAAGGTTATGAAGGAAGTTAAGTCATTGCACCAGAGTCAAATCACTCACCATTAAGCGACGAAAGCATCATAGACTTGCACAAACTGGATCAGGACGAGCCTTCCCCGTTTCATTTAGAGGAAAATAGTGGGAAACAGGTGGTTCATATTACTTGCCATAATTTTTATTCTGGCCCCGGCAGCTGTCCAGGCTCAGCAAGGAGCCCCTCTCTGGGACCACAACTTTAGCTTTAAGCTGGATTATATAACTTTTACTGACAACCTATGGACCCCTGATACTCAAGGCGGGTACATGGGACTTGAAGGATATGTGCTAATCTACCCGAACGTGTACCTCGGTGGAGAAATGGGGGCCAGTTCCAGCGGGACTTTATATGGGGGAGAAGCGCTCCATTATAATCCATGTGAGTTGGACCTGAAGTATGCAATGGAGGTTCTTCCCAACCTGGTCAGATTTCGGTACCGGTGTTTCTTACTCATACGCCTCAGTTGAAGGTGAAGAATACATATCGTCGTACTATAAAAAACATGAACACGATTGGCTCTTCGGAGGACAAGTCTTTGCAGGCTTGACGTACAAGATCCAGCGGCTCCCCTTTATCACGTTTGCCAGTGATGAAGCCCTGCCCTCCATCGGCGTCAATGCAAAGTACCAAGTTACCCAGGATTTTAAAGGCAGGGATGTTGATTTTAATAACTGGAGGCTGGGTGGTCAGCTGAGCTGGTTGATCGGCATGGAACATGTTTTGCCCCCGTCAGACGTTCAGGCGGAGCAAAAAGCCCCTCTTGGGACCGGCACCCTTGCTGTGAAGGCGGGTTATATCACTTTTACCGATCATTTTTTCAGGCTTATCGATGAGGAAAGAAGACCCTATACGGGCATTGAAGGATATGGAAAGATCTACAGGGATGTGTACTTGGGTGGGGAACTTGGGTTCTGCAGTGTGTCAAACGATTTTCAGAATGACGACCTTCTTCATCAGCACAGAGCGTATGATACGGATCTCATGTTCCTGGAATTGAATGCAAAGTATACTAAAGATCTTAGCCCTTATTTTGTCATAGCTGCCGGGGGCGGGCCCTCCTGGATCAAACTCGACGGCACTTTCGAAGTTCACAATTTCATCCTTGTGGGCGACCGGTATATACAGACTGTGGACAGAAGAGTGCCTGAATCTGATTGGCTTCTTGGCGGACAGATCTTCACGGACCTTACCTTTAACTACCACTGGCTCCAACTCGGTATCAACGCGAAGTACCAGATAACCCAAGAGATGAAAAGCGAGGGCAAGGATTTTGATGTGAACAACTATAGGCTGGGTGCGCAGATTGGGGCATTATTTTAGGGTGTTACTCCTCTTTTACCGGGGGAATACCACCCCGTAAGCCCCCTGTATCAAGAGCGCTAAAAAAAGGTGCGGCATGCAAAAGGTTATGATTTCCATCATGTTATGCCTGGTTTTATCGATCCCGAGCCGGGCTCTGTGCGGGACTGACAAGGACACGAAAAGCTGGACAGGGAACGTTAATCTCTTTCTCGGAGAAAAGTTCCTGGACAAAGACGACTGGGAACCTTGGACAAACAGATCGAAGCGGGTATCCTGATGGATGTCAAACACCGCAGTGTTCCATTCAGCATCGTCTTCGGACCTTTTTTATTCCAAAGACAAAGAAGATATTGACAGCCTTGATCTGGGGATTGGTCCTTTTTACACAAATGTAGAATCCCGTATCATGGAATTTGATGTCGGTGTCCGGAAGATCTGGGAGATGCCCGAAAAATATCCGGCCGTTCATCGGGATCGGATTGGCAAGCATCGATGGCGAGGTCAGGGCTCAGTCCTTCGGGGGCGCTCTGTGTCTGACGAAGGACCTCGGATACGGCATGTGGGACCGACATCGGTGCATACATTACGCTCGCTGAGCGCTTCAACATCGGGATCGAGGCACGATGGTCGAACGTGCAGATCAATCTCTACGGAGCAGAGGCCAGGGTCGGGAGGGTGGCATGTCGGTGCGCTGTCAGGCATACACTGGTAGAGATTGTTCCTCGAGGGCTGTCTTTCAAAGGGGAGACGATCATGGGTAAACGATCAGTTGTTCTTGTTCTGATGAATGCATGTTTCCTTGTCTTCCTTCTCCTCTGTCTCTTTTTCCCGGGCACTCCTTCCGGGTACGGCCAGCGATCCGCACTCAGCAAGATACAGCACTGAAAAGTGGCAAGATATTCTGGTTTCTTATCATATCCCCGATGTCCATATCGGGGCACAGGGTTTCACGGGAAGCGAGGACCTGGAATGGGCCGGTAACAGAGGCAAAAGATGTCATAAATCCATCTTTCATCACGAATCTCGGAGATCTTACCGATTCCACAAACTGGAGCGAGGAAGCGATTCCCGACGGACCGCATCCTGAAGAATGGATCGAATACCGGAATGTGCTGGACAGAAATGGAGTTGATGCAACCTTCTATTATGATCCTCCTGGGAAACCATGATCTTTTTTGGCGATAAAAACTTCGATTATTATCTGAATTACTCAATCCAGGGTTCGGCCACCGGAAAGACCCAGCTCTCCTGGACGCGGGACCTTTGATTTCGGGACGTATCATTTCCTGGGCATCAACACGAATGGGAACGACGGTGCAGATTTTCAGCCCGAATCCGCCTTACTATGGGGACAATGCGGGGCTGGATACTGCTGAGCTGGAGTTTATCCGGGACGATCTGGGAAGCGAACAAGATGCCGATTGGCTCACCATGATCTTCGGCCACCATCCCATTGTTACGAGAGAGACGTTCTTGTCCTATACTATCGTACCACGCACGACCTGAGCCGAGAGTGCGACTCAGACTGCACTTGTATACGGCGCTGAAGGGCTCATAGCACTGATGGAGTACTACAATCCGGCTCATAATAATTGTATACGGTCACAGACCCATCAATACAGGGAGGATTCTCACCAATGACATGTCCGAAGGCGTCCTTTATCTC
>CAVVYZ010000008.1:0-75268 GCA_963752595.1 uncultured delta proteobacterium | reverse complement strand
GTGTCCGGGCTGTTGAAAATACGTACCGGAGTCTCCGGGCCGACGGGAATCGTGCGTGGAAATCGGAGAGCTCTGTGGTCTGCGAATAGAACGCCGTTGCCTTGGGAACACGCTCCTCAAGCAGCAAACGTTGTGGCCTGGAAAAGCGGATCCGACTTGAACCGCTGCTGCATCGGACGGTCCAGAAGGGCATAGGCCAGGGCCAGGAGGCTCATGCCCTGGTGGTGCGACATGAAGGACTTGACCACGGCATTCGCTTGCCCGCGCGTCTGACGGGAAGGCGTGTAGTCGATTGCTTCGTAAAGGCCGAATCTTCCCGGAAACCCCTCGCTGGCGATCGCTGCAGATTCAGGCATGCCGCCTCGGGCGCCACCATCAGCGCCAGGACCGTGGCATACGGGGCAATGACGAGGTCCTCGGCCAGTCCGCGCTTGAGCCCCAGGCCGGGTACGCCGAAGGCCCGGTACTGGTAGTTCAGATGGACGTCGACCATGTTGTATCCGGATTCCGAAATACCCCACGGGACCCCGCGCTGCTTCCCGTACTCGATCTGCCGCTCACGGCCGCCTTGTAGGTCCGGTCGAGCAGGGTGTTTTCGTAGGTCGGCATGACCAGAAGCGGCATGAGGTACTCGAACATTGAGCCGCCCCAGGAGAGCAGAACCGGATCTCCGCCGCATTTGTGAGAAGGCGGCCCAGGGCGAACCAGTACTCCTGGGGCATCTGTCCCTGAGCTATGGCCACGAAACATGCACAGCCGCGCCTCCGACGCCAGCAGGTCGTAGAAGCCCGAATCCCGTCGGTCCTCCTCGACGTTGTACCCGATCGAGAGCAGATGGCGCGCCTTGTCGTACAGGAAGCCAGACTCCATGTCGGCCAGTTCGTTTAATTGCCGGGCAAGGCCTGCGATCGCTGCTATTCTCTCCTGTGCGCGCCGGCTTGCTTCACTCATGGAATCCCGAAGCTTATAAGCCACTCTATTTCCTCGGGTGTCGTGTCCGCCTGCTCGTGGATGGCTGATTGCCGGCAGCAACTCCTTATCGAGTCTTGCCAGTTCGGAAAGCGTTGGGATTTCCCCGATAATCTTGAAATCACCGAGCTTGCCGGGAACGGCCGGAAGCGCTGTCCACGGGGCGAGAAAGTTCAGTTCATCCAACGCGCTGCGGCATTGCCGGGCCATGGCTGTTGCCCACCAGTTCGCTTCGCCCTCCGGGCCGTCAGCTCAGCGAGCAGACCAGATCCTCGGCGGACGTCGTCAGTCTTTCGATGAAAGCCGTACCGCTGAGAGCGTAGTTGGCCAGGAAATGGTTGCGGAGGCCAGCTCATTCTGAAACCCTGTGAACGCATCTGTAGCATCTTCCTCTGCAGCCTCCAGTAAGACCCCGAGTATGTCGATTAACCCCTCAAACAAGCGCGGATTGACTATTTTGTGATCGGGAAGCGCGAGCAGGCCCGAACGCAATGTCAGCAGGTGAGCCCCGAGGTTCCCGCTGTCCACCGACGAGATGTACCGTGGCGGCAGCGGCTTCAGGGACTGCGTGTCGTACCAGTTGTAGAAGTGGCCCTGGTAGCGTTCCAAGGCTTCCATCGTCCGGATTGCGTTCGCTGTGCGCTTGAGGACTTGTCCGACGGGGATATAGCCGAAGTCGTATGCGGACATGTTTGCAAGAAGTGAAAGTCCCATGTTGGTCGGCGATGTGCGATGTGCAAACGGATCACCGCGATTCTCCTGATAACTGTCAGGCGGCAGCCAATTATCCTCCGGGGCCACGAATGTTTCGAAAAATGCCCAGGTCTTTCGGGATATCTTCCGGAGAAAGATGGTCTGATCAGTGCTCAATATATCCTCCGGGCGGGCGAACGGTCTGCTGATCCACCACGCGACAGCCGGCGAGGCAAACCAGAGGCCCAGTATGGGCCAGGCATAAATCAATGATGCCGGTCTCGAAAAAGCGAGCGGATAATTGCGGCAAAGGCAATACAGGGGGCGAACCACATGGTCCTAAACGAGCCGAGAAGGTTCGTGCGTCTATCCGGATTGCCCGAAGGATTCCATTCGAGGAGCCGTCTTCGGGCGATCAGCAACCGCCATGTAGTGCGTACGATCGCATCCAGACTGAAGAACGCCTCATAGGGAAGGCAGGCAAGAGTGAATGCCGCCTGGGCAAAGTTCCGGCCGGCCGAGCGCACTAAGGCTGAGAGGTGCTGACCCAGCAGCACATCCCCCGGCTTCCGGAACAGTTCAAGGGCGATGCTGCCACGGGTTGAACCATCAGGATCCCTATAACCGCCAAGGTCCAGAGCCAGGCCGGTGACAAGGCGGTCCAGGAAAGCAGCAACAGCAGAGTCAAGGCCGGAGGCACGAGACTGCGGCGCAGGTTGTCGAAGATCTTCCATTGGGAAAGCCCCGAGAGCGGGTTCTTTTCACGATGCCCGCCGAAAACCGGAACACGGGACAACAGCCAGCGCGAAATCTGCCAATCCCCCCGGATCCACCGATACCGGCGATTCACGTCCGCGCTGTAGCGGGAGGGATATTCCTCGTAGAGCAGTACATCAGAGAGCAGCCCGGAACGGGCATAGCACCCTTCCACAAGGTCGTGGCTGAGGATTTTGTTCTCGGGAAAGCGTCCATGAACGGCCAGCTCAAATGCATCGACATCATAGATTCCCTTGCCGATGAACGAACCCTCGCCGAACACATCCTGATACATATCGGATACGACGCGGGTATACGGATCAATGCCCGGATCACTTCCATACAGCCTGGCATACCGCGATCGGTTCGTGCCCGGCAGGCTCACGGCCACGCGCGGCTGCAGGATGCCGTACCCAACACTCACCCTCCCCATTTTTTTTTCATACAGCGCTCGATTCAGCGGATGAGCCATGGCTGCCGCAAGCTGCCGCGCCGAGTCACGCGGGAGCATTGTATCCGTATCCAGGGTAATCACATACTTGACGTCCGATAACCGGGCCATATTCCCGACCAGAAGCGAGAAGTGATCCTTTGAACCTCCCCGCAGCAACGAATTCAAATCCGCAAGCTTCCCCCGCTTACGCTCGTAGCCCATCCAGATCCGCTCTTGCGGGTTCCAGAGGCGCGGCCGATGGAAAAGGAAGAACACGTCGCCAGGAGCACCCCGATACTTAACATTGAGCTCTTCGATCCTTATCCGGGCAAGTTGCAACAGGGGCTCGTCCTCAGGAATCGTTTCCTCGCGGGCGTCGGCAAAATCAGTCAAAAGGCCAAAGTGCAGGTTATCGTCACGATTTGCCAGGAACCGGACTTCTAGTGCCTCGACGAGATTCTCGATGTTCTGAGAGCTCGTAAGCATGGTCGGTATCACCACCAGAGTGTGGAATTCCGGAGGAATCCCTTCGGTGAAGTCCATGCGCGGCAGCGGATGTGGCGTCACCAGCAATGTAGCCAGCCAGTTCACCAGCGCGATGGCAAGATGGCTGGTGCACAAAACCAGGAGGATACCGATCAGTGTGAGGAGCCTGCCATGAATCCCATCGTCATGAGCCCTTGCCAGCAGGCATAAGGTAAAGATTGCGCTCATCAGCGTGATCACGCCTATATAGAGGAGCAAGGGGAATCGGCTGACTGATCTTCGAAACGTGTCGGCTTTGGATATGCGCATTCCAGCCATCCGTTCGAGCTGAGGCAAGCCTTTGTCAATCAGGTAGAACCCGACATGTGCCGATCGATCGTCGTCGCCGTTACTTTCAGCGCCGGCGAGTGCCAGACGAATCGCATGCCCTACGACCTCTTCTTCGGATTGAAGGCTGTTCTTCGCGATCTTCTCAACTACGTGACGGTATCGATCACGGGTGGCAAAATCCATCTCTGGGTAGACACCTGAAGGATCCTCGCGCAGTATGTGCTCGACATAGCTCCTCGTCTCGACGAATTTTTGCCAGTCAATCGCGCTTAAGAGCCGGAGGCTGCCGATACTGTTGCCGATTGAGACCTGGTCTGCGGCCTGTTGCTGGGTCTCGGACTGAACCAGCTGCTCAATGGTCAGGCCGGACTCGGAGAGCCACTGCTCGATCCATGTGAGCGGCAACGCCAGAGCAGGGCCCTGACCCTGCAGACGGCGCGTAAGCTCTGCAACAAACGAGCTCGACAGGGTCGGGTTTGAATGCACCATGTCCGCAATCACCATGATCAGGCTCTTGGGATCCTTCTCGGCGACCTCCATCATCTGGTCCGCCCATGAGTCGGCCAGGTTCCGATCGAGTCTTTCAGCAGCGAGCCGAGCCCCGACGCGCCTCAGATTCTCGATCAGTGCCAGGCGCAGCATGATCGGTATTGCCCACAATTCGCCCAACTTCAGCGGTGTGACCTGCTGATAGGCTGCAATGAAACTGCTTAAGCTTTCCTCATCCACCCGTCCATCGCCGTGCGAGATCGTCTCCAGTGCGATGTCGTACACGCGCGGCAATCCGGCCGATGGGCCGCTCAATAAGCGGGGAAGCTCCCGGCTGTATCCCTTTGGCAAGTGTTTCTTGGCTGTGCGGATCTGTTCTTTTATCAGGTAGAGATTATCAAGCAGCCATTCCCCCGCAGGCGCAATCCGGCGGTTCGCCTTTACGGCCGAAGTCAGCAGGCTGCAGGTTTCAACCAGGACGCCTTCATTCTCGGTCAGTCTTGCCAGAAGCCGTTCCGGAACGCGTTTCTTCGTCAACGTATGCGAGTCAGCCAGCACCCTTCCATACTGCCTCATCTGGTCGCGGCTGAGCAGTTCCGCCCGTAGCGGCGGCTCATCAGGAGTGCGTTTTTTTACGAATTTATTTTTGAGGCGTGCCCTTATAGAGAGCAAGGACCTGCGAATCGTAGTTTTGGCAACATTCACTCTTGAGGTCTCCTTTTGACATACCTCATGATTATGGCGGGGTTCATTTTTGGAAAAGATCAGCCTATCTTAACTATACCCACAGGTCCAGTATAATCGGTTCTATTGTGTGCAATCAGAGGGTAAGATGGATTATTCCTGAAAGATATGGTATTTCTTTTTTATTGGAATGACTTAGCATTGATGACCCCCTCCAGAAACCTCATGAAGGTCGCATTGTGTTAATCATAATTTTTAGATCCAGAAAAGCTCTCATCCATTACAGATTATCTGTACACATACTTCTGCTTCCTGTCATATGCCGGCAAATCTCTGTCGCGCTCTTGCCTGATGTAGACACCACAGGTATCCTGTACGTCATAAGAGGCAAGAGAAAAAGATATGGGAGGCAATATGAAAAAGTTACTTTTGGGGACAATCCTTTTGGCATTGACAATTGTCGTTCCTATTCCAACAATGGCAGAAGTAGATATAAGTATTGGAATTTCTCTGCCACCACTCATCGTATTTGAGGCACCTCCGGATGTGATAGTGATGCCTGATACGAACGATGTGTACGTTGTTCCTGATATAGATGTAGACATGTTTTTCTGGAATGGTTGGTGGTGGCGTCCATGGGAAGGTCGCTGGTATCGCTCACATTATTATAACCGGGGTTGGGCTTATTATAACAATGTTCCAAGTTTTTATTTTGATGTAGACCCAGGTTGGAGAGGATACTACAGAGACCGTAATTGGTACGGACACCGGTGGAACTATGAACGGATTCCTAACCGACAACTTCAACAGAACTGGAAGAGCTGGCATAATAATCGATATTGGGAAAGGCAAAGAACCTGGGGCGTCCAGAGCTATCAACCTCGACCGCAACAACAGAGACAGGAACTAAGACATCAAAGGCAAGAGCAATATCAACAGAGGCCTGAGGTTCAGCAGCAACAGCAGCAGAGACAACCCCAGGTTCAGCAACAGCAGCAGAGACAGGAATCAAGACATCAAGGCCAAGAGCAATATCAACAGAGGCCTGAGGTTCAGCGACATCAGCAACAGAAACAACACCAACAGCATTAATGAGAATCTGAAAGAGGAAATTCAGAAGATCGGTTCTGACTAAATGGTTCAGTAAAAATATAAAACGAGCCTTCCGTACCTCCGGATAAGCGTGGTTTGGCAGCTACGCCTTTTATCGAGTTTGCGGCTGGCTCGTTTTAAATTATTATACCATATGAAGACTTCATCAATCTAAGGAGAGACATTCCTTCGATAAACGGATGTTTCCATATTAGATATCTTCTGAGGCTGTTGAAGAAGTCTGATCAGTTGTTGAGAGACAAGACCTAATATCCCCCCAAATGACATAATGAGTATGTATAATCAATTTGTTATGTGATTTAATGCCTTTATTCCGAAGGGGAAATTACTTTTGATCTTTCCCCATTTCGAAGAAGGACGGTCTGATGGCACGATACAAGAAAAACGAATTCGCACAGAACTTATTGATACCGATTTCGTTGCAGGAGCAGATCCTGCCGGGCAGCCTGGAGTATACGATCTGCACGTTCATGGATAAGCGTATGGATATGAGCTTGTTCGATGAAAAGTACTGCAATGACGAGATGGGTAGTCGAGCATACGATCCTCGGATTCTGCTGAAAGTGGTTTTGCTGGGTGATGATAACCTGATCGCATTGCACACCAGTGGATTTGTCCACATCTTGAGAGTAAACTCGTTTGAACCTGAAGGTGTCTTTGGCCCTGATGTCTCTGGGAATGATAAAAGGGACCCAAAATGGGAAAGTGAAAGTATACCACCCAGAGGGTTTTTAGGTTTTTCGTTTTAAGGAGATTAAAGGAGTTTTTCAAAGGGGCCGGGGGGAATGTGTCCCCCGGGAAGTAGTCAGCCGCCCCGACATGGTTTCCGAGGAGCACTTGATGGAGTGCAGAAACGGAACCATGAGGGGGCTCGGGTGAAGAGAATGGGAGATGTGATGGACATCGTGGCGCTTAAACGGCAGGGATTATCCGAAAGGCAGATTGCCAAGCGGCTTGGGATGTCCCGGAAGACAGTGCACAAGTACCTTGAAGACCCCGAAATCTGTGAGCGTGAACGGCGAGTGGTTGTGAGGGAGAGCAAGCTTGACCCTTATATGGGGAACATCAAGGTCTGGCTTGATGAAGATCCCGAATACAAGGCTACCTGGATTTATGATCACCTTAAACCGCTTGGATATACAGGTAGCTATGACCTGGTGAAGCTGAAGGTCCATAAGCTCAAGGAGGAATCGCAGCGCATAGCCTATATGCGGTTCGAGAGCGAGCCCGGATTCCAGGCGCAGGTAGATTTCGGCGAGTTTCAAGTGGAGCATGATGATGGCTCGATTAAGAAGTACTATCTGTTCTGCATGATTCTGGGATACTCGCGCAAACTCTATGCCGAGTTCATCGAGCACTGTGACCTGCCGACCTTTCTGGATTGCCATATCCGGGCATTTGCCTTCTTTGGAGGAGTTCCCGGAGAGATCCTCTATGACCGGATGAGGAACGTCTACATCGGAAAGCTTGCGGGCAAGACCAGGTTCAATGCAACGCTTGAGGGGTTTGCCATACATTACGGGTTCAACCTCAGGGTGGCTCCTGCCTATGCCGCCTGGGTAAAGGGCAAGGTAGAGAGGCCGTATTCCTTCATCCGGGAAGGATTCTGGAGAGGATATGGATTCACTTGCCTTGAGACGGCAAACCGGGATCTGCGAGAGTGGCTTGCCATCAAGGATGAGAGGGTGCATGGGACAACCCATGAAGTGGTGCGGGTACGGTTCGAGCGTGAGCAGCCTTACTTGAAGTCCTTGCCCACGCGTCCATTCGACACCTCGTACCGGGTATACCGGAAGGTGCACAAAGACTGCACGGTACGCTTTGAAGGCAACAGCTTTGTTGTTCCCCATACTCTTGTGGGCAAAGAGATCGTGCTTCGGGTAAAGGATAAGACCATGAGAGTGTTTGCCGACAACCGGCACATCGTCACCTACGAGATACCTACAGGGAGAGGCCACCTGGTGCAGGACAAGAGCTTCTATGAGGCCCTTCGCAAGGATCCGGCAATGAACGCCAGGAAATACCATCATGGCAGACCGGCAAAGGGTCGGGCAAAGCTGACCATCTCACCGATGAAACCCCGGTATGATATGGATGTTGAGACCAGGCCTGTGTCCGCCTATGCCCATGCAGCGGGGTGTACGATATGAGCGATACCCTGGTATTCGAGAGGATCGAAGCCAACCTCACCCGGTTGAGGCTCCCACGGATTCGGGAAATTCTCGATGGCGTTATTCATACAGCCCAGGAACAGGGGAAAAGCTATCTCTCCTTCCTCGATGACCTGCTCGAAGAGGAAGTGGCCCAGAAAGAGCAGCGCCGGGTGGAAACCACGCTGAAGATCTCGGGGCTTCCCTTCATCAAGTCCATCGACGAGTTCGACTTCACCTTCCAGCCTGGCCTTGACCGGCAGAAAGTCATGTCGCTGTTCGACCTGACCTTCATCCGCCAGAGGGGGAACGTGATCTTCCTGGGTCCTCCTGGGGTGGGCAAGACTCATCTGGCCGTAGCTTTAGCGGTGAAAGCCTGCCAGTCGGGATTAAGCGTGTACTTCACTACCATGGAGGACCTCATCGGGAAACTCAGGAAAGACCACGAGACAGGCCGCTCCGGCAGAGGGAGAAGCTATTACAAATCGGCGCTTGTGGTCGTTGACGAAGTCGGCTACACGCCCATCGACCGGCAGGAATGCAATCTTTTTTTCCGGTTCGTTGCCAACCGCTATGAGAAGGCCAGCACTATCCTGACATCCAACAAGGCATTCACCGATTGGACCGAGCTCTTTCACGACCAGGTCGTCGTCACGGCGATCCTTGATCGCTTGCTTCATCATAGCGTCGTAATCAACATCAGAGGCAACAGCTTCCGCTTAAGGGGAAAAATCTCAAAGGACGGGGTCGATTCTCATGGCACGATCGGGTAAGGGTGGTATACTTTTCATTCTCAGAATTGGTATACTTTTATCTTCCCATTGACACCTGATTACGATGAAGGCTCCTGCCTGGTGGATTGCATGCAGGTAACAGACTGAACCTAGTATATCTATTACCACGGTAAAGAGCGCTACACTGTGATAACAGCGTCAACCTTATCCCGTATATCCCGGGCGACCTCGTCGCGCGGCCTGTCTGAATTGATGATGACGTGCCTTTTTCCAACGGCAAGATCGAGAAAGGATTTTCTGATTGCCCGGTGATATTCGGGCCCCTGGTTTTCGAATTTGTCTCCGGGCACGATCCTGGCCAGGGAATGCCCGGAATCGATATCCATGATAAAGGTGAGGTCAGGCTCGAGCCAGGTAGCGGTGAGCTTCATGATCTCTTTCACTTCTCAACACCGAGGCAGCCGAGCACACCCTGATACACCAGCGTTGAATCGATGAAACGGTCGATGACGACGACCTTGCCTTCTGAAAGGCCGGGCTCGATGATCTTGGTGATGTTCTCCCTGCGGGATGCAAGCACCAGGAGCAGTTCGGTCATATGGTCCAGGCCTTCCTGGAGGAAGAGTGCACGGAGCCGCTCGGAAAAAGAAGAGCCGCCAGGCTCTCTCAGGGAGAGCCATGGCAGCCCGCGTTGTTCGAGATGGGAACAGAGGAGTCTGGTGTGGGTGGATTTCCCCACACCTTCTCCGCCCTCAAAACTTATGATCACTTCTTTTTATCGTTCAAAGCAGCGTGTGCGGCAGCGAGCCTGGCGATGGGCACACGGTACGGCGAGCAGCTCACGTAATTGAGACCGGTCTTGTGGCAGAACTCTATTGAAGAAGGCTCACCGCCGTGCTCTCCGCAGATACCCACTTTCAGGTCTTTCCGCGTTCCCCTGCCCTTTTCCACTGCGATCTTGATCAATGCGCCCACACCGGTCTGGTCAAGGGCCATGAAGGGATCCTTGGGAAGGATCTTCTTGTCCACGTAGAAGGGCAGGAATTTGCCTGCGTCATCCCGTGAAAGGCCGAAGGTCGTCTGGGTGAGGTCGTTGGTGCCGAAAGAGAAGAACTCGGCCTGAGTCGCAATCTCGTCAGCGGTTATGGCGGCCCTGGGCAGCTCGATCATGGTTCCGACCTTGTAGTCGAGTTTCATCTTGTAGGATTTCAAAACCCCATCGGCTATGTCCACGGTCATCTTCTTCATCATCTCGAGCTCTTTGACATGGGCCACGAGCGGGATCATGATCTCGGGCTTCACGTCGATCTTGGCTTTCTTGCACTCGCAAGCGGCTTCCATGATGGCCCGTACCTGCATCTCGTAGATCTCGGGGAACGTGACGCCCAGCCTGCACCCGCGGTGGCCGAGCATGGGGTTGGCCTCGTGGAGGGATTCGCGCTTCGTTTTCACCTCTTCCACAGACTTTTTCAGCGCCTTGGCAACTTCTTTGATCTCTGCATCCGTATTCGGGAGGAACTCGTGCAGCGGCGGGTCAAGGAGCCTGATGGTGACCGGAAGGCCGTTCATGACCTTGAAAATAGCCTTGAAGTCGCCTTTCTGCATGGGCTCGATCTTTTTGAGTGCCTTGCGCCTGCCCTTTTCGTCATCGGCGAGGATCATCTCGCGTACCGCCAGGATCCTGTCTGCCTCGAAGAACATGTGCTCGGTGCGGCACAGCCCGATTCCCTCTGCCCCGAAGTCACGGGCAACCTGGGAATCCTTCGGCGTGTCTGCATTGGTGCGTACGCCGAGCTTTCTGAAACTGTCGGCCCACTGCATGATAGTGCCGAAGGCGCCGGAGAGCGACGGGTTCATGGTAGATACCTGGCCGAGCATGATCTCGCCAGTACTGCCGTCCAGAGACAGGTAGTCGCCCTTCTTGAGCTTTTCTCCTCCGATCGTGCAGAGCTGCTTCTTGTAGTCGATGACCAGTTCCTGGCACCCTGAGACGCAACACTTGCCCATGCCCCGGGCAACGACCGCAGCGTGGGAGGTCATGCCGCCCCGTGCCGTCAAGACGCCTTGGGCGACATTCATTCCGTGGATGTCTTCCGGGGAAGTTTCGAGCCTGACCAGGATGACCTTCTGGCCTTTTGCAGCTTCTTCTTCAGCATCTTCGGCCGAAAAGACCACCTTGCCCACGGCAGCGCCGGGCGAAGCAGGAAGGCCCTTGCTGAGGACTTTTTTCTTTGCCTTCGGGTCGATCTGGGGATGGAGGAGCTGATCGATCTGCTCCGGGCTCACCCTCCGGACAGCCTCTTCCTTGGTGATGAGCTTTTCTTTCACCATGTCCACAGCGATCTGGACGGATGCTGCAGCGGTGCGTTTCCCGTTTCTCGTCTGGAGCATCCAGAGATTGCCCTCCTGGATGGTGAACTCGATATCCTGCATGTCCTTGTAGTGCTTTTCAAGGGTCTCGTAGATGTCAACGAGCTGATTGTACTGGTCGGGCAAGGCCTCTTCCATGGAAACGTGGGATTTTTCCCGTTTGCCTTTTTTGTTGATGGGCATCGGGGTCCGTATGCCGGCGACCACGTCCTCGCCCTGTGCGTTCTGGAGATATTCGCCGAAGAAGATCCTCGCGCCGGTGGAGGGATCGCGGGTGAAGGCGACCCCTGTGGCGGAGTAGTCGCCCATGTTTCCGAACACCATGGCCTGGACGTTGACTGCGGTTCCCCATTCATCCGGAATGTTGTTCAGTTTGCGGTAGGTGATGGCCCGGGGGGTATCCCAGGATTTGAACACGGCCTCGATGCCTCCCCAGAGCTGATCCATGGGGTCGGAGGGCAGGTCGTGGCCCGTCAGATCCTTCACTTTTTCCTTCAATGTCCCCACGAGCTTTTTCAGGTCTGCAGCAGAAAGCTCTGTATCGAGCTTGACCTTCTTCTTGTGCTTCATTTTCTCGAGCTCTTCTTCAAGGACATGGGAATCCGCACCCATGACGACATCGGAGTACATCTGGACGAAGCGGCGGTAGCAGTCCCAGGCAAATCGCTCATTCCCGCTCATCTTGATCAGCCCGTGGACGGTCTCGTCATTGAGACCCAGATTGAGGACCGTATCCATCATGCCGGGCATGGATGCCCGTGCACCGGAACGTACGGAAAACAGGAGAGGGGCTTCAGTATCGCCGTACCCGAGACCCATGATGCGCTCGACCTTCTTAATGGCATCTTTTACCTGGGTCTTGAGCTCTTTGGGCAGCCCTTTCGATTCATAGTATACGGCACACATTTCCGTTGAGATTGAAAAACCGGGGGGAACCGGGATCCCCAGATTGGTCATTTCGGCGAGGTTCGCGCCTTTGCCGCCGAGGATGTCCTTCATATCTGCACCGCCCTCGGCCTTTGTTCCCCTGCCTCCAAAGAGATATACGTATTTTTTTGCCATAAAAGTCTCTCCCTCTTTTCGCATTAGGTGTTGGAAAACAGGTAGACGATAGTATAAATGAAGATTTACATTCAAGTAAAAAATCGCGGGTAATACGTATTGGATAGATGAAATTTCAAAAAAGAACGGCTGATCTTTTTTGCCTTTTTTTCTTCTATCAGATGAGTCGAGAATAAAATATCCTTGCTCCGCGCTCTAAGAGAGGTTTTTCACTATCGATCTCGCGGCGATGAGCCCCGAGCAGCTTGCCTGGATGAGGCCGCGGGTGATGCCGGCGCCGTCTCCGATGACGTAGAGGCCCTCCAGCCCTGTCTTGAGGCCGTTGTCGAGGCTGATGCGGTTGGAGTAGAATTTCACCTCGATGCCGTAGAGGAGCGTGTGGGCTGAGTTTACGCCCGGGGCTATCTTGTCGAGGGCCGAGAGCATCTCCATGATGTCCGAGAGGATCCTGTAGGGGAGGCAGTAGCTCAGGTCGCCTGGGGTGGCCTGCTTCAGCGTGGGATAGGTCGTGCATTTGAGCAGCCGGGCCGGGTTTGTCCTCCTGCCTGACTGGAGGTCTCCAAGTCGCTGGACGATGACCCCTTTGCCCAGCATGTTTGCAAGCTTGGCAACAGACTCGCCATACCCGATGGGGTCGTCGAAAGGTTCGGTGAAATCGGCGCTTACGAGGATGGCGAAGTTGGTGTTATCCGTCCGCGTCCTTGCCCACGAATGTCCGTTCACGGTAAGGATATCTTCAAGGGTCTCAAGGACGACCTCTCCGTAGGGGTTCATGCAGAAGGTCCGGACCTTGTCGTCAAACGTCTTCGAGTAATAGATGAACTTTGTCTCATAGGCCTTTTTGGTAAGGTGCTCCAGCACCACGGCAGGGAGCTCCACCCGAACGCCGAGATCGACCGGGTTGGGCCTGGTTTCCAGGCCGAGCCTCTTTGCCTGGTCCGACATCCAGGAAGATCCTACCCTTCCCGGCGCAGCGATGACGAAGCGGGTGCTGACTATCGACCCGTCTGCAAGCCTCACGCCCGTAACCCTGCCATCCTGCTCCAGGATGGCAGAAGCCTTGGTATTGAATACCATGGTGACCTTGGAGCTCAGTTCATCCCGCATATCTTTGAGAATCGTGTAACAGTTCTCTGTGCCGATATGGCGGACTTTGGTGGGAATATAGACGAGGCCTGCAAGCCGTGCATGGGCAGAGATCAGGTCGGCATCATCTGCACCGACGGAATATACGCCTCCGGATGAGTTGTAGCTTGCATAAATCCGGTCAACCTCCTCGAGGAGCATGATGAGATCTTCTTCATTCAGCAAAGAGGACAGCTGCCCTCCTACATCGGTGGAGATGGTGAGCTTGCCGTCGCTGTAGGCCCCTGCCCCGCCCCAGCCGATGAGCATGTCCTTCCCGGCTCTGCTCCTCTCGGTGATGTCCTTTCCCTGCTCGATGATAACGATATCGAGCCCCTGTGCATGCCTGGTGAGCTCGAGGGCGGCAAAAATTCCTGCAGGACCTGCTCCTATGATGACCACATCAGCCATACATTGCACCTCTCTTTCTGACCAGAATGACGAATGCTAGGATCAGCGCCGCGAGATTCGCCCCCCATGCGGCAATCAGAGGGCGCATGTAGCCGGCTGCCCCGAGCTCGGTCATGCCGGAATGGAGAAACCAGTAGGACAGGCCCAGAATCAGGCCGGTCGAGATCCCCCGTGCAATACCTCCTGCCCTGGGAAACCGCATGCCGAAAGGTATTACGAGCAGGCTTATGATGAAAGGCGCGATGGAAAAGCTTATCCTGCTGTAATAAAGGGTCTCGGTAGAGGGCGATCTTGTTCTGCTTTCTTTTAGCTGCAAAACATACTCGCGTAGCTCGGGCAGCGAAAGCACCTCGGTGTTTGTCTGCGCCATGACCAGATCTTCAGGTTCTTTTGCAAGCGGCAGGACCGACGAAGCACGGGGCTCGGAGATCCCCTTGTCGCTGAGTTCAATGATTTTCATGTCCCGGGCGACCCATTGTTTTCCGTCCCACTGGGCGCTTTTTGCACGGATGATCTCACTGAGCTTCCCCGAAGAGAACCGGTAGCAGGTGACATTCTCCATGCTGCCCTTGGTAACGTCGAGGCTTTCCACGCCGTAAATGTCCGGTCCTACTTTGAAACGTCCGCCGGATACCGTGAATGATCCGGACACAGCACCTTTCTCGATGGAGAGGTTCTCGATCTTGTCGGCTGCACGCTGGCTCGTGGGATAGAAATAGAAACTCGTGCCTGCCATGAGGCATGTCGCAAGGAGCCCCACGATAAGATAGGGAGTATAGATTTTCACCACCGGCATTGAGCATGCCTGCATGGCAATAATCTCACTGTTTCTTGCAAAAGCAGCCTGAGCCGCGAGTATCCCGAGGCAGACCGAGAACGGCAAGACAAGGGTTATCATCTTGGGAATCGACAATGCGAGGTATTGTGCGATGATTGTAAACCCGGTGTTGTATTCCGCAAACATGGTGAGATCTCCGAACAGCTTGGAGATCACCATGAGAAGGACCAGGCCGGCAAGCGCCGTAAAGGACGTCCAGAAGGCCTTCTTCAAGATATAATTTTGGATTATGCTAGTAATCGGAGGCTCCCTTCGATAAACGGAAACGTTTCATCGCCCATATGCTCAGGAGAAGAAGGCAAAAAACGATGTCCGGCAGCCATGCACCCAGCACCGGGTTCAATGTATCCGCTTTCACGAGGCGGTCTGCCAGAAGGAAGAGCAGATAATAGCTCAGGATAGCGCCGAACCCGAACACAATCCCGGTATGGCGCGGGGACCTCGGCCTCTGGATTCCGAACTGAAGTCCCACCAGCGCAAGAATGATATTGAGGAACGGGAATGCGAATCTGCTGTAATACTCTTTGACGAGCTTGGGCTTTCTGTCCTGCTTGATGATTTGATCTTTCAGCTGCTGCTGGGTGAGCGCATCTGTTGAACGCAAGTTCAATTTTTTGCTGAAATCCGCTTCAAGAAGGAAATCGTATTCATCAAAAGTTATATACCGTAAGATCTGCTTTGATTCCATGAACACGCTTCCATCGGTAAGCTTCATAAGAATGCCTGACGGCCTTACCTCCAAAGTCCCTCTCTCGGCAGCGATGATGGAATGATCCTTTCCCTTGGTTTCGATGAACACGTTGCCGAGCCTCTTTTTTTCTGGTTTACGGATTCGATGTAGAGGGTGATGCCTTTGAACGTATTGATGAACTCCCGTTCCTGGAGAAAGGCATAGACCTTCTGCGGCGCCTTCTGAACGAGCCTGTCCTGTATCCTCTGCATGGAGAGCGGGCCGAGGTATGTGGAAATACTCAAGTGCACGATAAGGCACAGGAAGGCTATCATCAGGATCGGCGTATACAGTGTGCGGCGCGGTATGCCGCATGCCTGCATGGCGATGATCTCCGATTCTATCGAGAGCCTTTCCAGCGCCATGAGCACGCTGAAGATGAGCGCCATCGGCAGGACAAATACTGCCAGGGGGATCAGCGCCATGAGGAAGATATCGAAATCATCCCTGGATATCACCTGGCCTATGCGTATCCACTCAACGATGAACATCACGCCGTAGAGTACCAGCAATGCACCAAGGAAGAGCCTGGCCAGATGGTTCAGGATATACTTCTGGATGATCATGACGGAGAATTATAATCACAGTATCCTGCATTGTCCACCCCTTTGGCATTTCATAGGGTTGTTCCCGCTCGTGCATGCCGATATCCTCAGATTCGCCATGCAGAGGATTGACAGTGCCGGAAGAACCGAGTATGCTTTTGATTCGATGATTCCTAACAATCTGCGCATGCTACCGATCCTGCTCATACCTCTTGTCTTCGGGTGTGCCCACAAGTACAGCCAGGATGAGTATCAGGGCGTCGTGAACGAGCTGAACGCCTGTACGCAGGAATCACGGACGGTCAAAGAAAATAACGAAAACATCTCGAAGAACATTGCCCAGATGCAGGAAAAGCTCGATAAGACGGCCCAGATGCTTGCAGATGCGATGACCGAACGGCAGGACCTGCTCGATAAAAACATCCAGTGCCTTGAGGAAAAAAAGGCCCTGATAAAAAAGATCTCCCAGACCGGCAATACAAGTCAGGAGAAAAAAGAATCTGTTGCATACTTGAACAAGGATTACGAGTACATTACCTCTTTCCTCGATTCGCAAAGGCTGAGCGACGAGATCTACATCATCCGGGCCCAGGGCAAGATCAAAATAGTCATCCCCCAGGCTACTCTCTTTCCCACTGCCGGGAGCGCATGGCTGACACCCAAGGGCACCAAGCTCATCAAAAAGATCGCCCTGGGGATCAAACAGCTGTCCCCGTCAGCCATAGAGATCGCCGGCCATACGGACGGCACATTCGTAACGAATTCAAAGAGCGCCTATCCCACCAACTGGCACCTGGCCCACGCGAGAGCCTTGGCTGTTCTCATGATCTTCAATGATGCGCGGATAAAGAAAGAAACCATGTGCGCCATATCCTATGCCGATACCAAGCCCATCGCGGATAACGCCTCGGAAGACGGCAGGGCTATGAACAGACGGGTGGAAATAATACTTACACCGTAATTATTTCCTGTGTAAGCCGGCAGGCGGACGGTTTCCTCTGATTTCACGAAGTATCTTCCCTGTACTTGCCCGGATGTCGATCTTTCTTCCCCCGAAACGCCACGCCAGATAGTCATTGAGGAAAATACCGAAATGCCATTGCAGCGCCGGCCACTTCGATGCGATCCTTTCCAGATGCTCTTCGTGGGCTGCACGGGGATCGAGCGGAAGGCCTTTGCTGTTTATCGCCCGCACCACCTTCCGGTAAAATCCGGTATCACTCTTTGCCGTTTTGAAGTACAGGAGCCATATCACCAGTGCGAGTATTGCCGCACTCATCGATCCTGCGAGTGCATAGCCCACCTCATGTTCGATGTCGTGAGGATTGAAGAAGACGGCGGTTGCAATGCGGACCTGATCTTCGAGGGAATACTGGATCACCCATCTGATCCATCGGAACTTACATGCATCGACGACACTTGACCTCCTCTGCCCTGCCGTAACGCCCTGTGGTGTCGCTTCAAGGGCGTGCCATGTACCGCCGGCGAGATACTCTACCCAGGCGTGGGCATCGTCAGCCCTCACGATGAAGTACCCGCCCGTCTCGTTGAACTCATGGACGAGGAATCCGGCCACGACCCTCGAGGGAATCCCGCACCCTCTGAGCATGGCAGCCAGGGCAGAGGCAAAGTGTTCACAGTTTCCGCGCCGGCCGTCGAAGACAAACCAGTGAATCGGAGAAACGCCGTGCGGGATCCGAAGGCCGTCGAGCGTGTATGAGCACGAAGCCTTCAGATAGGCTTCAAGACGTCTGATCTTGAGGTCGAGCTGACCCCTTCCGGCAATCTTCCTGCTGAAATCCGCGAGGTCATGAAGCTCTTCCGGCACATCATTGCTGCCGTACGGGTCGCTTGACCCCGATCTGATTATCCGCAGCTCATAGGCAGGCGGTGAGTCCTGGGTCCAGTACAGATTCGGGCCTTTGCGGATGCAGGTGCCCGGCGACACGTGGGTAAGATGGAAAGGGGAGAATACATTCCGGCTGTCGAGGCCTGCAGGGTAGATCATGAGCCTGTCGGATTCTCCGGCATCCGGAGAAAAACTGACCGGTACCGGGTCCCCCCTGGTAAAGCCTTCTTTTGTCAATGTGTCAAGCCTTGATCCCGCGAGGTAGAAGAGCTCGGGCGTGCTGCCCCGGCTCCATACCACCCGCATGACAATGTTGCTGTCCGATTCGACGGCAACATTTCGTGAGAGGCGGATTTCTTCGGAAAACCCTGTTTTCGTTTCTTTGATGACCCCGTTTTTGATGAGGGTCGAAGACGGCCTCGGTACGATGAAAAACAGGATGCACATGATAATGAAGATGCCGGCCCAGACCTTTGGCCAGTGCAGGAGGCTTTTCCTGCGTCGGGTATTTATGGGGAACGACGTTTCATCGAGGTCGGAAAGGGCCAGGGGGATAAGGCCTGCCATGAGGAGGAGGCCGATGAGGAAAAGCGGGCTCTGGGTAAAGATCGTCGACAGGGTGCACTCGGTAAGGCCGATGCCGACTATCTGGTAAATCTCCCTGTTCGTCTTGGGAAGGATAAGCCTGGCGACAGCGAAAAAAACAATGACATCCCTCAAGGCCGGCACGACGATGTCCCATCTGTACAGGGAAATCCTGAAGAGCTCGAAGGTGAAGAGCAGGAGCGTCAGGACAGTGACCTGGGACGCGGTCACGGGTACCGGGGCATCGAATTTTCTCCAAACGATAAGATGCACTCCCAGCAAAAGGATGAATAACGGCCAGGCAAGGAGGCCTGCCAGGCTCAAAGACAAGAGACCTGCAGCGGATATGCCTGTCGTGAGGAGAGCGATCCTAGAGAGCGATGACATGTTCGTTGCCCGGAGATGCCTTCAGGTCGGGATCCCTGATAGACTCTATCCCGGCCAGGGTTTGAAGGATCCCGATCTTATGGTCCGCCGAGACCCCTATGCCGCTGAAATAGCCATTTACCGATACGCCGAACAATAACGATGCCTTCCACAGTTCGAGAACAAGGTAGGTGGCCATGCCGAGTTTCTTCTCCATATCGCCGCCGGGGAGCAGGACAATCAGGGACCCTACCCCGCCGCCGCCCTGCACCACCCGTGAGACCAGACCCTGATTCTGTTTCTTCCATACTATGGCAGAGAAGGGATCGCCCGGCATATAGGGCCGCACATGGGATATGGTGTCGGGCTCGCTGCCTTTGTAGTCTCCCGAGGGCCCGTACGTTGCGATACGGAAACACGGAACAGGCTCCGGGAACACGATGATTTCATCTTCGAGGTCAAACGTGATGGATTTTTCAAAGAGCCCGTAGGGATACGTGGTCAAGAGTGAAATCTCTCCAAGGAGGTATTTTCCCCTTTTCATAAAAACCCTCTCATGCAGGACACTTTCCGGGACCCCGCGGGGTACGCTCGGAAGCTTCACTTTATACCCGTCCGAGAGGGTAAGCCTGATGGAGTTTCTCTTGGGATTGTGAACCCGGTAGGAAATTATCCCGGGTCTCCGGGCGTAGATCTCCGAAGGGAGAATTCTGGAAGCTTCCAGGTGGCGCAAGTTCATTTCCGATTCGATACCGGAAACGATCATGAACGAAAGAAAGCACGCAAGGATGAGGAAAAGAAGGTTATTGCCCGTTGCCATGGCTATGAGGATGATCGCCAGGAGAAAGGCAAAGAAGATCTTGCCTGACTTGGTCAGGGCGAAGCCCCTCGGAGGCTTGAGAAGCTTATACAGGGACTTCGATTTCATCGAGCAGGGTCTCGAGTACCGCCTTCGGGTCGCCGTTCCTGGAGATGATCCTGTGAGAAAGCACCAGGGGTGCAACGGTTTTGACATCACCCGGTGTGATATAGTTTCTCCCGGCCAGGTATGCCCATGCCTGAGAAGCTTTTTTCAGGGCGAGACCTCCCCTGGGAGATGCGCCGAGCTCGATATTTGCCTGGCTGCGGGTCGAACGGATGATGGACGTCATATAGCTTAAGACATCTCTGTGAACGAGGACCCGGGAGACCTGATCGATCATGGCGGCAATGGCCTCGCCCGCGATGACCGGTTCCAGCTTCAGCGCATCGGTATGATCGATACCTCGAGAAATGATCAGCAATTCCTCTTCCAGGGGCGGGTAGCCTACGCTTACCTTGATGAGAAAGCGGTCTAATTGGCTCTCCGGCAGGGGAAACGTTCCTACGACCTCTATGGGATTCTGCGTTGCGATGACCATGAACGGCATGGGCAGTTCATAGGTTGTGCCGTCAATGGTCACCTTATGCTCCTCCATGGCTTCGAGCAGGGCTGACTGAGTTTTGGGAGAGGTCCTGTTGATCTCGTCTGCGAGCACGATGCTCGCGAAGATCGGGCCTTTCACCAGGTTGAACTCGCCCGAGGTACTCCTGATCGTATGGAAGCCGGTTATGTCGGAGGGAAGAAGATCATTCGTAAACTGGATCCGTTTGAAGCTTAAGTCGAAGAGACGCGATATGGCCATTCCGATGAGGGTCTTGCCCACACCCGGTACGCCTTCGAGCAGGATATGCCCCCGGGCCAGCAATGCGCAGAGGATGGATTTCACCACACTGTCCTGGCCGAGAAATATCCGGCTCATGTGATCAATGATTTTCTCCGTCTGAGCATGTTCCATGAGAGCACCTCTTATCGGGCATGAAAAAATCGAGTGTAAACTACGATTGCCTTAGCATATCGTGAGAAATCCTGGTATATTAAGTTTTGTTACCTCTTTTCCGATTGTACCTTCGAAGGTTAGGGCATGGCAAGCGAGAAGAACAGGAAGATTCTCGAAGATATGCAAGAGGGCTATTATGAAATAGACCTCGACGGGGCCTTCACTTACATCAACGATATCGTCTGCGGTATTGTCGAGCTTCCCAGAGAGAAGCTTATCGGGATGAAGTTCAGTTCATATACCGGCAAGGCAACTTCCAGGAAGGTCTTCAAGAAATTCAACGATGTATTCAGGACAGGCATCCCCCAGCGGATTGAGTACGAAATCATCCTTCCCAATGACAAAAGAAAGGTGGTCGAGAATTCCGTAAGCCTTCTCAGGAATGATGCAGGCAAGACCATCGGATTCTGCGGCCTGGTCTCGGATATCACGCGGCGCAAAAGGCTTCAGGAGCAGATCAGGGAGAGCAGGGAACGTTTCGAGGCCCTGTTCGAGAACGCCAACGAGATCATCATTACCACTGATTCGGGCGGCTATATCAAAAGGATGAACAAGAAGGTCGAAGAGGTTTCGGGATATCCCCGCAAGGAGATGCTCGGGCAGACCATACTCCTGATTGCGCATCCCGATGACAGGGACCTCTTCATCGATTTCTGGAAAGAAATCCTCGAAGGCAAGACTCCCCGGTTCGAACTTCGTGCGGTGCGAAGGGATGGAAGTACGGAGTACCTGCTCGCCAGCGGATCTGTAGTCAAAAAGGCCGGCAAGATCGTCGAGATACAGTATAATGCCCAGGTGATTACCGATCTGAAGAAGGCACAACAGACGATCGAAGACCTCTCCAACCATCTCAACAGCATTTTCGAATCAAGCCCGAACGTCATTATCTGTTTTGATAAATCGGGAAAAGTCCAGATGGTGAACCCTGTCACGGGCAGGATCTTTCACAGGTCTCCCCTCTCGATCTTGGGGAAGGAGTTATCGTTTTTAAGCCTGGAGATGAAGTCTTTTGAAAAGATGATCAAGGAAGTACAAGAGAAGCGGTCGCCGCTGTTCTTTCACGACCGGACGCTGACGGTATCGTCAAACCATGTTTTTGACGTAAGCATCTACCCGCTCATGAATCCTGCTCACGGGGGTGTGGTCTTCACGGCCGTAGACATCACTGAGAAGAAGCATATGGAAATCCAGCTTATCCATGCCCAGAAAATGGAGACGATCGGTGAACTTGCCGGCGGGGTTGCCCATGATTTCAACAATATACTCACCGGGATATCCGGCAACCTCGCCATGCTGAAACTTACCACGGAGAGATCAAAGCAGATCGGGTACATCGAAACCCTGGAAAAGATCTCGGACCGGGCGCGAGACCTCATCCAGCAGATGCTGGTATTCACCAAACGCAACGAGGGCAGGCCCGAAAATATATCCATCAGCCAGGTAATCCGGGAAGTCATGGGCATGGCATCGAAATCGGTGCCGAAGAGCATCCGCTTCGATATCTGCGATATTGGTGAAGACCTATTCGTATACATTGACCATACCCAGCTCACCCAGGTTCTGCTCAACCTCATCGTGAATTCCAAGGATGCAATCGGGGGCAAGCAAAAGGGTCGTATCGGGATTGATGCGCAGACCATTACCGTGGATAAGAACCTGAAACGGCAGTATCTGCTCGATGTCACGGGCAAGTATGTCAGGATCGATGTGACGGATAACGGTTGCGGCATGAGTAAGGAGATCCTCCCGAAGATATTCGATCCGTTCTTTTCCACAAAGCAGAAAGGCACGAGCAAGGGCACAGGCTTGGGTCTTTCCATTACGTACAACATCGTCAAGAACTCCGGCGGAAGCATCAAGGTGCAATCCGAGGAGGGGAAAGGCACCCAGTTCAGCATCCTGCTGCCTGTATCGAAGACAAAGAGAAAAAGTGCCGTGATCGAGGACAAATCTTTTGAGAGGCCCCCGATTCAGAGAGCACGGGTCATGCTCGTCGATGATGAAGACATGCTGCGCGATATCGGCAAAGAAATGCTCGAACACCTCGGGCACGAAGTAGAGACCGCCCCCGACGGCAACACATGCCTGGAAAGACTAAAATCGGATACATGCGGATTCGATATCATCATCCTTGATATGATTATGCCCGGTCTCGATGGATATCATACCCTCCAGGAGATGCTGAAGCAGGGCATTGAAACGAAAGTCATCATTTCATCCGGTTTCTCCTTTGAGCATGAGAGAGAGGAAATTCTGAACAATCCGCTCATCGTTGCAAAATTGAACAAGCCGTTCAATATGAACGAGCTCTCGTCCATTCTGGCTGATATTCTCAATTGATCCGACCCCCATTAAAATTATCCCGGGTATGTGCCGATAGAATGTCTACAGCTAGAACTTCTTAAGGGATTTATATGAAGGAGTATGATCATGCAGAAAAATGAAACATTCTTTGAAGACCTCTTCCAAAATGCGACTGCCATGGCCGCTGTCATGGATAAGAACGGTGGAATCATCAGGATCAACAAGAAAGGGGTAGGGATATTCCTGGGGAAAGATGGTTCGGAAGAATCCGCCATAGGCAGGAACATCTTCGAGTTCATCCATGATGAAGATAAGGCCAAGGTCATACGCCTCTGGAAAGAGAGTATTTCAGAAAAAAAAGATGTCACATACCAGGTACGCATGAAGGCTGCGGACGGCAGAATTCTGTACCTGCTCATCTCAGGAAGACCGATCATAAAAGATGGTAAGGTCATATCTTTCCAGTACCAGGCCCTTGATATGATAGATCAGAAGGTACAGGAGCAGAATCTTCTTCAGAAGGCGAGCCTGGAAACCCTGGGGCAGGTGGCCGGGGGGTTTGCCCATGATTTCAATAATCTCCTTACGGTCATAAACGGATATTCAGAGATCATGCTCGGTTCAATCGACAAGGGCCATCCGTTCTACAGCAAGATCTTTCAGATCTGCCAGGCCGGCACTCAGGCCTCCCTGCTCACCCAGAAGATCCTGGAGTTCAGCAGGAAGACCATGCCCGAATGCAAGGACCTGGACATCAACCAGGAGCTTTCCGATCAGGAAACTATCTTAAGACATATCATCGAGGCAAATATCCGGCTGACGATTATCAAAAAGGAAGGCCTGAAAAAAGTCAGGATCGACCCGACACAGTTTTCCAAAATGCTGCTCAATCTGGTGATAAATGCAAAGGACGCAATGCCTAAAGGGGGAGAAATTACCATAGAGACCGGTATTGAAAGGGTGAATGAGGCCAATGCCCTTATGTATGACAACATCGGGCAAGGGGAATATCTGATGCTCTCTATAAAAGATACCGGAATCGGGATGAGCGACGAGGTGAAACAGCACATCTTCGATCCCTTCTTTTCCCCGCGGGACAAAGGCAAAGGTATCGGACTCTGGACAGTGAACAGCATGGTTAAATCAGCCGGAGGGGCGATTTCCGTGGAAAGTACTCCTGGAGCGGGAACGACACTGCGCATCCTCCTTCCCTTTTCGCAGGAAGAAAAGGCGGTGAATGTCAAATCAGCCGATAAGCTTGATTCTTACGTTCCTGTCGATGGAAAAACGATCCTCGTGGTGGAAGACGATGATACCGTGCGGGAACTCGTCAGCGAGATACTGAAACAGAATGGGCACACCATCCTGACCGCGAGGAACGGAGGCGATGCCCTCCAGCTTGCAAGGCAGCATGAGGGCAGGATCGACCTGCTCATCACCGATATGGTCATGCGCAGGATAGACGGGATCATGCTCTCAAAAAAGATGCAGTCCATCCTGCCGGATATCAAGATCATGCTGATGTCAGGATACGGCAATGACGTGGTCAGGGAGGAAGAGCTCAAGGAAATCGCATTCCTCCAGAAGCCGTTTCTTCCCAATGAGCTCGTGCAGAAGGTGGGAAAGATATTCAGCGGACAATAAGCTGACCGACCAGAAGTTTCAGGGCCTGGACGAGGCCGGAGATTTCCTCATCGGTGAACGGACCGGCATTCAAATAAGCCTGATCAAGATGTTTGGACGAGACGAACCTCTGGAGTGCATAGCGGGATGCACCTTTGATCATATGGCCGATCTCGATGATATCATCGACGCAGAGAAGCCCGGAGACAAGGGTCGTCCTGAATTCATACGCAACATGTGATCCGGTGACGGTCCCGATGCTCATCCCGACTGCACGGGTGTCGATCTGACGGCCTGCAGCCTTATGATATTTGGCAAAGGGTGCTTTGATATCCATGGCAATGTAATCAACGAGCCCTTCACGGGCGGCATGTGCGAGGACATCGGGGCATGAGCCGTTGGTATCGAGCTTTACCAGGAAACCAAGATCCTTGATCTTCTGCATGAAAGGGATAAGGTCGGGCTGGAGTGTCGGTTCACCTCCGGTGATCACCACTCCGTCGAGCAGCCCCTTTCTCCGGGGCAGCCACGAGAGGATCTCCTCCTCGGAAAAAGAATCCGTGAAAGACAAGGTGTCCACAAGCTCGGGGTTGTGGCAGTAGGGACATCGGAAATTGCAGCCCTGGGTAAAGATCACGGCGCATATCTTCCCGGGATAATCGATAAGAGATGTCTTTTGCAGGTATCCGATTTTCATGCATTTTTACCTGTTATGAATGTTTGACTTCTTCTTCTACCATGGGTCTTTCCGGAATAAAAAGCAAGATCTTCCATCCGTAAGAGATACCTTTTAAGGAGATCCGCATAGGATCAATCCGATAGACCTTTGATTTTCTGCTTGATTAATTGCTCCTTCTCATTATTAATATCGGATGTACAAGTAACCGCAGCTTAAGCAACGTTTACAGAAGGGAGTTCGCCCATGAGGAAGCCGAGGATACTGGTCATGGATGATGAGGAGATTATCCAGGATGTCTTGAGCAATATGCTGGATTTTCTGGGTTATGAAGTGGAGGTAGCATCCAACGGAACCCAGGCAATCGATATGTATGTAAAAGCAAAAGAGACACTGAAACCGTTCGATGCCCTTATCATGGATCTCACGATCCACGGAGGGATGGGGGGCAAAGAGACCGTCAAGGACCTTATCAAGATAGACCCTGACGTCAAGGCAATCGTTTCGAGCGGCTATTCCACGGACCCTGCGGTTACGAACTTCCAGGAATACGGGTTCAAGGGAGTCATTGCCAAACCTTTTAAGATTGAAGACTTAAGCTCTGTCCTGAAAAGAATCATTTAGAAGAGGAGTCGGTATTCAAAAATAACGATCGCTTTTTTCGTTTTTGAATACCGACTCTTTTTATCTCACTGCGTCGTGTACTCAAGCCCCGTCTTTTCAGTCTCCTGATTGGAGAGCGCCTGATTCTTCGGCTCGGCCGGTTTGACCTTGAAGACCTGATCCCGGACCGCAAGCTCCTTGACGGAAGCCTTCTCGACCGCAAACATCTTCCTTTCGCTGAATTCTTCTTTCTTGCCGTTATTCCACTGGGAGACCGGTCTTAGGTATCCGACGACCCTGGAGTACACCTCCGTGACCTCGTCGCACTTCGGGCAGACCTGCTGATTCCCCGAAAGATACCCGTGGTTCGGGCATACGCTGAACGTGGGGCTGAAGGTGAAGTACGGCATTTTGTAACTGCCGCAAATTTTCATGACGAGGTTCTTGATCACGTCCGGGTCTTCCACCTGTTCCCCGAGGAAGATATGGAGCACGGTCCCGCCGGTGTATTTTGATTGGATCTCGTCCTGCAGGTCGAGCGCCTCGAAGATGTCGTCGGTATAGTTGACCGGGAGCTGCGAGGAATTGGTATAGTACGGCTCGGCGCCGTTGTGGTATGCCTCCTCATTGGCGCAGATGATATCCGGATATTTGCGCTTATCGAGGCGGGCCAGGCTGTAGGATGTCCCTTCCGCGGGCGTTGCTTCATAGTTGTAGTTGCTTTCCGTTTTCTCCTGAAGCTCGATGAGCCGGTTTCTGATGAAGTCGGCAACCTCCAAGGCGAAGTCCCTGCCCGCCACGCTCCCGATATTTTCTCCCAGCAGGTTGAGACAGGCCTCGTTCATTCCTACGATCCCTATGGTGGAGAAGTGGTTCTTCCAGAACTCGCCGAAGCGTTTCTTGATGCCGGCGAGGTAGTATTTCGTGTAGGGATAGAGGTTCGATTCGGTGAAGCTCTCGAGCACCTTGCGTTTGATTTCCAGGCTCGAGCTTGCAAGGGTGATGAGCGAATCCAGCCTTTTCAGGAAGTCATCTTTATCCTTGCTTATGTGCCCGAGCCGGGGCAGGTTTATGGTCACCACGCCGATGGAGCCTGTCAGCGGATTCGAGCCGAACAGACCGCCCCCGCGCGTCTCCAGCTGCCGGTTGTCTATCCGGAGCCTGCAGCACATGCTTCTGGCATCTTCCGGATCCATCTCGGAGTTGACGAAGTTCGAGAAATAGGGAACCCCGTACTTTGCCGTCATCTTCCAGAGATTGGTAAGATAAGGATTATCCCAGTTGAAATCCTTCGTGATGTTATAGGTCGGTATGGGGAACGTGAACACCCTTCCCTTTGCATCGCCTTCAGCCATTACCTCGACGAATGCCTCGTTGAACAGTGATATCTCATGCTGGTATTCGCCATAGGTGGTATCCTGCACCTTGCCGCCGATGATGACAGCCTGGTTCGCGAGATACGAAGGGACTTCGAGATCGAGCGTTACGTTGGTGAAAGGCGTCTGAAACCCGACACGGGTCGGCACATTGATATTGAAGATGAATTCCTGGAGCGCCTGTTTCACCTGGGCATAATCGAGCTTGTCGTGACGGATGAACGGAGCGAGCAGGGTGTCGAAGTTTGAGAAGGCCTGCGCGCCGGCCGCTTCTCCCTGCAGGGTGTAGAAGAAGTTCACGATCTGGCCCAAGGCCGTGCGGAAGTGCTTGGCCGGCTTGCTCTCGACCTTTCCCAACGCGCCTTTGAAACCCTGGAGCAGAAGGTCGTAGAGGTCCCAGCCGACACAGTATACCGATATGATATTGAGGTCATGGATATGAAAGTCTCCCTCAGAGTGCGCATTGCGCACCTCGGGCGGGTATATCTTGTTGAGCCAGTAGATCTTGCTGATCTCCGAGGAGAGATAGTTGTTCAATCCCTGGAGGGAGAAAGCCATGTTGCTGTTTTCATTTACCTTCCAATCGATTTTTTTCAAATACTGATCGATCAGGTCGACCCCTATTCCCGCCTTGATCTCTCTGATCTTCGCATGCTGATCCCGGTATAAGACATACGCCTTTGCCGTCTTTCGGTAAGGAGACGAAAGCAGGACCTCTTCGACAATGTCCTGGATCTCCTCAACGGTGGGAACATCGGGTATAGTATCCTGGGCTATGCTTATGACCTTGAGCATCAGCCTGTGGGCCATATCCTTATCGAACTCTCCGCTTGCGGCGCCTGCTTTCGCAAGTGCTCCCGTAATTTTGGATGCGTCAAAAGAGGCAAATCTCCCATCGCGCTTCCTGATTTTAGTGTACATTAGACCTCTCCCTCTTTGTACTAGATGTAGTACTGTAATATGCCCTATATACTATATATAGCCTCAAGAACCGGTTAGCAAGGGGAAAAATCCCAATTCAGTGAAAATATTCAAGCGCCTCGAAAGGCTCTTTTGCTGCAGATAAAAAAAGAGCCTTACGTGCTGCATTGAATAAATAATCCTATCCGGTCAGAATCGGCGTATCGTGTCCCTTTCTTTGCAGGGACTTATACAGGACCTCGGCAAGGACAGCGCCAAGCACGTATATGATGAACAGGCACTCATTCCATAAGGGTAGTTACCTGAGAGGTTACAAGGAGGGAATCCCATAAGGCTTCCCTCCCTTAAAGGGAACCTACTCGCCTTCCTTGTCCTTGTACATCGACTCTATCTCGGAAAAGAAATTCTGGTTTATGACCTTGCGCTTCATCTTGAGCGTTGGGGTCAGCTCTCCGGTCTCGATGGTGAACTCGCGAGGAAGCAGCGAGAACTTCCGGATCTGCTCCACCCGTGCATAATCCTTCATAAGGGTATCGATTTTGGTTTTATAGAAAGAAAGGATCTCCGGTTTGGTGATGAGATCTTCCTTTTTATCAAACGAGATCCCCTGCTTTTTTGCATAGGAGATCAGTTCGGAATAGTTCGGCACGATCAGCGAGCTCAAGTATTTTCTCCCTTCCCCGATCACCACCGCCTGTTCAATGAAGAGATCCGCTGCCAGGGTGTTCTCGATGTTCTGGGGTGCTATGTTCTTCCCTCCGGCTGTTACGATGATGTCTTTTTTCCGGTCGGTTATGTACAGGCAACCCCTTTCGTCGACCCTTCCGATATCGCCGGTCATGAACCACCCGTCATCGGTGAATACTGCACGCGTCTCCTCAGGCTTGTTGAAATAACCTTTCATGATCTGGGGGCCTTTGATGAGGATCTCTCCGTCCGGGGCTATCTTGATATAGGTGTCTGCAAGTGCCGGCCCTACCGAGCCGAACTCGAATACCTCGAAGGTGTTCACGTTGGTTACGGGCGTGGTCTCGGTGAGACCGTAGCCGTTGTGGAGGTTCACCCCGATGGCATTGAAGAACCGGTCGATATCTGCTGCCAGAGGGCCGCCGCCATTTATGAAGAGTTTGATTCTGTTCATTCCCAGAGCTTCTTTGAGTTTGGAATACACGAGCTTGTCGGCTGCGTCATACTGGAGCTGCAGGGATAAAGGCATTTCTTTGTGCTGCACCCGGTAATCCACAGCCCTGCCGGCAACGGACACGGCCCAGGAAAAGAGCTTCTTTTTTACAGGGGTTGCCTGCGCACTTTTGAAAAGAGCCCGGCATGGATCTTCTCGAAAAGCCTTGGTACCGATACCATGAGGGTGGGCCTGATCTCTGTCATATTCTGCATGACCGCACCGAAATTCTCTGCCAGGCTCATGACCGCACCCACATGTATCATCAGATAGATACCTACTGTCCTGCCGAAGGAATGGCTCCAGGGAAGCAGCAGCAAGGCCTCATCCTGATGACCGATCATCGGGTGGGATGCGTAGCACTGCATGATATTCGCCACGAAATTGGCGTGGGTAAGCATTACGCCCTTGGGCGGACCTGTTGTGCCTGAAGTATAGATGAGGGTTGCAAGGCCTTCGGGATCGATGCTCAAGAGGCGTTCGTCAAAGGCCTTCTTGTCTTTGTACTGCTCGCCCAGGCTCATGAGTTCGTCAAAGGTGATGATATCCTTGTCATCTGACTGAATGGGGTCAAAGGTGATGATCTTCTTCAATCCCTTGATCTTGGACCGTACGCTTAAGACCCTGTCCAGGTGCTCCTTGTCCGATACAAAAAGGAACCGCGAGACGGCGTCATTGATGATGTAGGCGGCTTCCTCGCCCGAGTTTGTGGCATAGATCGGGGCATCGGCCGCTCCGATGGAAAGGCTTGCGAGATCGGCCACCAGCCACTGCCAGCAATTCTCGGAGAAGATGGTCAAGATATCACTCTTTTTAACGCCGAGCGAGATAAGGCCCAGGCCGGCATTCGTGACCAGCTTCTGCATCTCTCTCCAGCTGATGGCCGTATATCTGCCCTGCTTCTTGTATTTGCAGAAAAGGTTCAAACTGATACTTTTCTGCTCTGTTGTGGAAGATTCCTGCGATGTTCTTCTCTGAATACCCCATATTCCCCTCCTTGTAGTTATCTTATAATCCTTTTCTATCTCCCGGAGAAGTTGATGTGCACTTTTTTTTGACGTATCTCCGCTCTTGTATTGTTATCATAAAATATGAATGCACTAAAAGACAGGCAACCTTTCCCGTGACCGGTTGCCCTGCAGGCACCACCTATGCCGTACCTTTTCCTCTTCGGCAAAGGGGAAAGGACGAGACCTTATTTATCGTATTTTGATCTGAGCATCAATTAAAATCCATGACCATTAAAGGTGCACGGCAATAAACGGGAAGGATTTCATCAATTCTTGCGATACACACCGAAACATACTATACTTAATAATATGAGACATGCGCTCACCATTGATCTTGAGGAATACTTCCAGGTACACGCTCTCTCCGGCACTGTATCCCCCAAGTCATGGGATTCCTTTCCATGCTTTGCGGAGTATAACACAAAGAAGATACTGGATGCATTGGAGGAAGCAGGCATTTCGGCAACGTTTTTCTGCCTCGGGTGGATCGCCGAGAGAAATAACGGGCTCATCAAAGCCATCCATGAGCGCGGGCATGAGATAGCCTGCCATGGGTATATGCACCAGATCATCTCTACCCAGACGCCTGAATCCTTCAAAGATGACGTATCGCGGGCCAAGCATGTTCTTGAAGACTGCATAGGCAGGGAGGTAATCGGATACCGGGCACCCACCTACTCCATAACAAATAAGACGCTCTGGGCCTTGGATATCCTGGAAGAGCTGAATTTCCGCTACGACTCCAGTATTTTTCCCATACATCATGACAACTACGGTATCCCGGATGCCCCGAGATTTCCTCACAAAATTCCGGGAAGATCTTGTGGAGTTCCCCATTTCCACCATGAAGTTCGGTGCCGTCAACTTCCCTATATCAGGGGGCGGTTATTTCAGGCTTCTTCCCTATTCCTTTACGCGGTCTGCCCTGAGACTTCTCGAAAAAAACTCTACTCCTTTCATTTTTTATATCCATCCATGGGAGCTCAACGGCAGAACGCCACGGGTAGAGGGGATATCCGCCTTGTCTCGGTTCAGGACATATGTGGGGATCTCCGGAACCTATACGAAGTTCTGTAAGCTTATCAAAGACTTCGAATTTGCTACTGCCCAGAGTGTGCTCTGCGAGCATGGGCTTCTCGATGCGGAGGCCTTACGCATAGTGGAGCCCGGAGCGTGCTGGTAGAGCCTGCTACAGGCTGGACGGCATCTGACGCAAGTGGGCGGTAGCCCGGCTCTTTGTAGTGAAATCGGTAAAGGCCCTTCCAACGGCCTCATTCGAGATGCCGAGAACAGCTGACACCTTCTCTGCCGGAATTTCATGCTCCCATGCGTAGAGGAGATGATCGAGCTTATCGAAGGGGATCCGGAAGAAGAACTCCTGATCACTTACCGGGAGGCTGAACGTATCGGGGCTCGGAGACCTGTCGATAATCTCCCGGGTAATGCCTAAATAATCGGCGAGCTGATAGATCTGATTCTTGTACAGATGTGCTATGGCCTCGATATCTGTTCCTCCGTCCCCGTATTTGCAGAAATCCCCGAGCAGGTATTCCGTTTTGTTGGTGGTACCTGCCACAAGGGAATTGGTCTTTTCCGCTTCCGCGTACAGATGGATCATCCGGGAGCGTATCTTGATGTTTGCAAAAGAGGTGATTTTTCTGAACGCATCGAAGTTCAGGCGCTTTGTCTTGATGGCGCCGTCATTCAGCTGGACGCGAAGGACGTAAAAGCTGAAAGAATCCCGCTCCAGCAGATCCGTCGGCAGGGTTATGTTGTACTTGCACCCGGTGTGTACTCGGGAATGAGCTCTTTGATGAAATTATCCCTGAGATTGTATGAATATACGCTGTCTACCGTAGAAGTTATATCCACCTCCCTGTATCTGATGCCGATTTTATCGGCGTGGGCCCTGGCAAAACGGCTGCTGACAGGGTTCGATTCCTTTTCAGGCAGGATCACGCCGTAGACCGTGTCTTTCCCCAATGCCCTGATGCAGAGCTCCGCCATGACGGCAGAATCGATGCCCCCACTCAGGCCCACCACGATCCCTGACCTCCGGTACACTGACTGCACCTGGTCCCTGACAAAGCCGGCTATCTGCTCGGTTTCTTTTTTCGGCTCTATTTTAAGAATATGAGAAGTGAATTCCATTCCATGCTCCTTGCTCTATGGTTTCCCATTTCCATCAGGGCGTTTTTCTCTGGATTGTTAGCAAGGGGAAAAGGTTTGTTATCAGCGCCACCTACAATTACTCTCTTCTATATCACAGGATTTTACCATTGAAATTATAAATTTTGGACTATAATATGCCGATAGCATTTCCATAGCGAGAGTTCTATTGAGAGGTCTTAAATGTCAGACATGCAGAAAATGGTTATTACGGAATTCATCAAAGAGAATTTTATCATGGGGAGGAGTGAAGTTGTCCTCGATCCCGATGAGTCGCTCATCGAGAGCGGAATCATGGATTCGACCGGCGTGCTCGAGCTCGTCGAATTCCTCGAAGCTACTTATAGGATAAAGATCGAGGACGAGGAACTGATTCCGGAAAATCTGGAAACCATCAACAATATCGTCAAATTCCTGAAGGTCAAAGGCATTTCGTAGTGTCGAGGCTGTCCACAGTTTTCTTGAGAATCGGCACAGGCGCGTCCCCGATAAGGCGGCCATTCTCGAAGGAGACCGGAAGGCAACGTATTCCGAGATCGATTCGCTGGCAAACAAGCTTGCCGGACTGCTCAAGAAAAACGGGCCTGCAGAAGGGCGACAGGGTTCTCATGATCATGGAGAACTCGCTGGAGAACGTGGTCGGCTATTATGGCATCTCAAGGCCGGAGGCGTGTGTGTAGAGGTCTCCGACCGGTCCGTTCCGGCAGAGGCATCCTATTACATAGAAAACTCCGGTGCAAGGTCTGCATGGTTTCTCCCATGAGCGCCAAGAGGCTCTCCGGCATCGATATCCCGTGCGTAATCGGGCCCGATGTCCCCTTAAACGATGGCTACGGCATCCGGTTCACCTGGGAGGATGTCCGGACCATGCCCGACGAGCCCCAGGAAGACAGGGTTTCACAGGACGACCTTGCCGCCATCGTGTACACCTCGGGCAGCACGGGCAAGCCCAAAGGGGTGATGCTGACCCACAAGAACCTCTGCACCAACACGGCATCCATCGTCTCCTACCTGGAGCTGACAGGAATCGGACAGGGTCATGGCGGTGCTCCCCTTCTACTATGTCTACGGCAAGACCCTGCTCAACACCCATTTCATGGTGGGCGGCTCGGTGGTCATCAACAACCGTTTCGCCTTTCCCAACTCAGTGGTCAAGGATATGGCGGAGAAGGAAGTTACAGGCTTTGCCGGGGTGCCGTCCACCTTCGCCATACTGCTGAACCGCTCCGTCTTTTCACAAGACGCCGGTCCCGAGCCTCAGGTACATCACCCAGGCCGGCGGGGCCATGGCCCCTGCGCTGACCAGGCGGCTCATCGATTATCTCGGGCAATGTCTCCCTGTACATCATGTACGGTGCCACGGAAGCCTCGGCCACGGCTCACCTACCTGCCTCCCGAGAGGCTGGTCAAAGACAAGCTCGGCTCCATCGGCATCCCCATCCCCGGGGTGGAGATCACCATCAGGGACGATGGCGGGAACGATCCTAGGGCCGGATGAAGTCGGCAACATCTGCGCCAGCGGACGAGAACATCATGCAGGGATACTGGAAGGATCAGGAAGAGACCGCCAAAGCCCTCAAGCCCTGGGGCCTGGTCACCGGCGACCTCGGCCACAGGGACGAGGAAGGATTCATCTACCTCACGGGCAGAAAGAAGGACATGCTCAAGATAGGCGGCGAGAGTGTCTCCCCAAAGAGATCGAGGATGCCATCATGGAATCCGGCCTGGTCCACGAGGCTGCCGTCATCGGCAGGCCCGATGAATTTCTTTCCGAGGTGCCGGTAGGCCTTCATCGTGCCCCTGGACGAACATTCCTTTGACCTGGAAGCGCTCAAAGCCTTTGCCGCCGTGAAGGCTTGCCGCGCCATAAGCACCCGAAGTACTGGAGCATCATGAAGTCGCTTCCCAAGAAACCCTCGGGAAAGATAGACAAGGAGGCCTTGAAAAAATGAATTATTGCACCAAATGCGTTTTGCCGGATACCTTTCCCGGGATATCCTTTGACGAGGCGGGAGTCTGCAACTACTGCAGGAATACCCCTATCCCCGATGCACAGGAAAAACAGGCTCACCTGAAGAATTCGAAGCCCTTCTCCGAAAGCAAACGGTCGAAGCACTCCTTCGATGTTCTGCTGGCCTTCAGCGGAGGCAAGGACTCCACCTACACCCTCTACACGCTCAGAAAACCATATGATATGAAGGTCCTCGCCTTTGTCTTCGACAACGGCTTCGTCTCCGATCAGGCCTAAAGAACATCCTGCACATGACCGACACCCTCGGCGCCGCCTGCATCATTCTTCAGGCCGCCCTTCGGTCATGAAGAAGGCCTTCGGCCTGGCGGCAGGCACGGATATCTACAGCCCCAAGACCCTTGACCGGGCAAGCTCCATCTGCACCACGTGCATCGGCATGGTCAAGGCCATGATCCTGAAGACCGCGCTGTCCTATAATATCCCTCTGGTGGCCTTCGGATGGTCCCCGGGACAGGCACCCATCAGTTCGGCCATCATGCAGACCAACCCGAGGCTCCAGCGCTTCTCCCATCGCACGGTCCGGGACCCGCTCATCGAGCGGATCGGCGATGATCTCAAACCCTATTTCCTGAGCGATGAGGACCTCCTGACGGATGCTTCCCGCTGGCCGGTGAACATCCACCCCCTGGCCTTCACGGACTATGATGAAGAGGCCATCATGGAGAAGATCGCGTCCCTTGGCTGGGTCAAGCCGGAAGACACGGACCCCAATTCCACCAACTGCCTCCTGAATGCCCTGGCGAACTACCTCCACCGGGAGCGGTTCAAGTTCCACCCCTATGCGTGGGAGATCGCGGGTATCGTGAGGTCCGGATGCATGGACCGGTCCTTAGGGACTGCCAAAGTGACCGAGAACGAAGACATGAATATGGTGAACTACGCTGCAGAGCTCTTAGGGATTGACCTCGGGCTGTGACGGCTTGATTTCACCTTGTCTTTTGCAATGAGCATGGTCGGTTCCATCCCTCTGAGGGCAGACCTCTTTCAGGAACCGCTTCAGCAGGATATCTTCAGGGTCCTTCACCTTCTTCAGGGCCTGGGCAAGATCGATCTTTCCGGCCGCATAGGTCTCGTGACCGCCGCCTTTTCCGATGCCGTGGCAGATCTTGTGCGCAAGCACCCCTGCCATGTAGTTCGGCCGGTGGTCCGGATGGAGAAGATCAGAGAGCCGTTGTGCCTTCCGTAGCACAGGCACCACCTGATGCCTTCGATCTGGATGAGCTCGTCCGCGAATTCGCCGATCATCTCCGGCCAGCCGATGAGATCGACCCGTGCCATGACTACATCGCCGTAGATCCTGGCATTGCTCAGGATGGAATAGAGCTTGACGAAGTATTCCCTGGGCATTTCCGGGTGCTCGATCCTGGCGAGCTTCTTCTGGAGAATGAAGGGAAACAGGAAGATCGACAGCCTGACATCGATGTCCGTGGACTGCCTGCCCAGGTCCCGCGTGTCGGACTTGATGCCGTAGAACAGCGCGGTAGCGACTTCCTTGTCCACAGGCAGGTTCAGGTGTCTGATGTACTGGGTAATGATGGTGGAGGTGCTCCCCATCCCCCTCCGCGACATCCATGAACTCTGCTTTTTCAGAGGATTTGCGCAACGGGTGATGGTCGATGACGATGGTGGGGTTCACCCCCGGAGGGAGATAGACATTGCCGGTATGGGGCTGGCAGTCCACCAGCGCGATCACCGAGTAGCTCCGTATCGAGACTTCGCTTAAAGGGAGCATATCGATATGCAGGAGCTTCACCATGGCTCGGTTCTCCACCCTGCCGATGATCCCTCCATAGGCTATTACCGAGGTGATGCCTAATGTTTTCTTGAAGATGTACTTCAGCCCGAAGGCTGAAGCGATGCTGTCCGGGTCGGGGTTCTCATGGGTCATGATGAGAACCTTGCGCTTCCCCTTCAGGGGAGCGAGAAGCTTCTCCTCAATTTCTTGTTTGGTCATTTCTCCTCACTTACCCTTACGGATGAATTGAATAAATCGAGCGATCTGGCCGGATGCGTTCCCTTCCAGTAGATTCTCAGGCACCCCGGACATTCGGCGAATTCCCTCTGGGTAGCATAAATGTATTCAGGGACCTGATTTTTCACGTCATCTGCCTTAACACACTTCAGGGGAAGATTGCAAACACTACACCTTGAAAAAGGCTGGATTTTATTATGGATGCCTAGGAGGCGATCAAGGAATGAGAGCTGTTCACGAAGATGGTCGTTCTCTATGACGATACAGCCCTCTTCTCCGGCCATGGAGCGCTTCCGGGTAAGGAATATCCTTCCTTCCGCCTTTGCATCCTCAATCCTGTTCCAATCCCACTTCCGCATAAATATCGCATCGTAGCCCAGCATCCTCAACCACCTGGCGAGTCTTCCCAGATTCTGGTCGCAGAGAAAGGCCCCCTTAGGACCTGAAAGCGTCTTTGACATGATATATTTTCATTGTATGGTCGACGGCCACCACATCAAATCGGGCAGGAGAGTCATACAGGCGATGCCTGCTTAGATATACCTCCGATACCCGGATGATGCGTTGCTGCTTCCAGAAGGGCACCCAGCTCAAGGATTGCCGAACCGGGCGGTAGTTGCGGACTTTACTTCGACGAATACGATGGTGTCGCCGTCCTGGGCAATGATATCGACTTCACCGATCTTCAACCGAAAATTGAGGTCAAGGATTTTGTATCCTAAAGTCTTGAGATATTTCCGGGCAATCTCTTCGCCGCCCGATCCTTTTTCCCGTGTGGATTTAGCAGACACCCCGAAAGCTTCTCCTGTGGATAGGACATGCTCCCAGGGAACGGATGGCTTCATAGTGTGCCTGTGTCGGATATCCCTTATGCTGTGCGAAACCATACCCCGGATAGAGCGCGTCCATCTGTTCCATGTACCTGTCCCGGACTACCTTTGCCACGATACTGGCTGCAGAGATGGAAGGTTCGAGCTGATCTCCCCGTATCACAGCGGTGCATAAACAGGGAAGCTCCGGGGCTACGTTGCCGTCTATGATGGCGTATTGAGGCGACACCTCGAGTTTGAACACTGCCTCGCGCATGGCCTTCAAGGTGGCCTTGAGAATGTTTATTTTATCAATGGAGCCGGCATCGACCATGGAAACCCCGACCTGGATGTGAGCAGACTCCATGATTTGATCAAAAAGAGAAGCCCTGCGTGCTGCAGATAACACCTTGGAATCCTTGACCTTGAGCCTCAGCTCATGTCCGGGTTCCATAATGACTGCTGCAGCGACGACAGGACCTGCAAGCGGGCCTCTACCTGCTTCGTCAATACCGCATATGGGCCAGTAGCCTTGAGAAATGAGAGATTCCTCAAGGGCCATGACTAGCCGCGGACTTCTTTGAGACGAGCTGCCTTGCCTTTCTTTGCGCGTAAGTAGTAGAGCTTGGCCCTTCTGATCTTGGAGTGGCTTATCACCTCGATTTTATCCACAACGGGTGCATGCAGAGGGAAAACCCTTTCCACACCGACTGCGTAGGACTGCTTGCGAACGGTTATGGATTCCCGGTTGCTTCCCCTGTGCCGGGCAATGACCACACCCTCGAAGATCTGGATTCTCTCCCTCGTTCCTTCGACGATCTTGGTGGAGACCTTCACCTTGTCTCCGATCTTTATTTCCGGCAGATTACTTTTCATCTGCGCCTTTTCGAATTTCTCAACGATATTCATGTTACCTCCCAACGATTCTGTCTATTGCTATCGAAACGGCAGAACGAACAGAGATATGGTTGAAGCCGGTACCCGCGTCTATGGGCTCGATTACGGCATCGAGGCTCGAAAGGAGCCTGGGAGCCATGCCCCACCCTGTTCCGAACAGCAGGCACACGTCCCTCTCGGAAGCAAGTTTCCTTGCATCTGCCCATGAAAGACAGCTTGAAAGCCGTGCAGCCGAAGTCCCCACCATATATGCACCAGTCTGCCGTTTAATTTCTTCGATGTCCTTTACTAACGTAATAACCTCGAACGCCCTTTTCCTTACCGGATTATATACGCCTCCAAATCCTAAAAGCCAGTGGTCCATGATCTTCTTTGCAAAAGACAATTGGACATCGTTTGGGTGAACGATATAGAGCGTATTTATACCATATGTCAAGCATACTCTTGCAAGGTCATGCAAATCGAGGTTGGTTATCGCGGTGGCGATCTCCTCACCGTTCTTATCCATGCACGGCCAGTGGATCAGTCCTACATACAGCATTATATGCCCTTTTGCTTCCTAGAAAGGTGAAGATCCACTGGTTCTTATCATCTTTTTTTCTCCAGCAGGTCAGGTCTGGTTTCCTGTGTTTTCCGGTATGCCATGGATTTACGCCAGGCGTTGATCTGCTCATGGTCGCCGGAAAGCAGCACTTCGGGTACGGCAAGGCCTCTGAATTCCCGCGGACGCGTATAGTGAGGATATTCGAGCAGGCCGTCATAATGCGAGTCGCCGCTGATTGTGGTATCATGACCAAGGACGCCGGGGATGAGCCGGGCTACGGTATCGATAATCACCATTGCCGGCAGCTCGCCTCCGGTAAGCACATAATCCCCTATGGAAAGCTCTTCGTCCACGAAGAGCTCGCTCACCCTCTCGTCCACACCTTCATAATGCCCGCAGATGATAGTCATGACGTCCAGCGAACTCAGGCGCAAGGCATCCGCCTGTCTGAAGAGTCTGCCCCTGGGTGTGGTGAGGACGACATGTCCCTTTTCCGGGATGTTTTCCAGCGCATCGGCAATGGGCTCGGGTTTCATGATCATTCCTCCTCCGCCCCCGTATGGCGTGTCATCCACTACCCGGTGCCTGCCGAGGCCGTATTCCCGCAGATGCACGATATTAATTTCGAGGAACCTGCCCTGTATCGCCCGGTGGAGGATACTCTCGGTGAATACTCCCTGGAACATGTCGGGAAACAGGCTGATGATGTTGATAATCATACTGAGAAGGACAGAACAGTCTGGTCGGAGCTCTCTATCTGAATGTGCATAGAGCCTAATCCAGCAGATCCTCGAGAAGAGCGGCATCGATCACCATGACCCTCTTTTCCATCGATACCTCCCTTATCACGTCTTTCGTGGCCGGGATGTAATATTGCTTGACCGCATCCACCACGTATACATCGTTACTCCCCGCATTGAAGATCCGTATGAGATCTCCAAGCACGCGGCCTTGTGTGTCTTTGACAGTCATGCCCAGGAGATCATGCCAGTAATATTCATCAGGGCCCGGCTCTTCGAGCTGGTCCCGGGAGATATAGAGGGATTCACCTCTGATGTCCTCGACCTGACTGATATCGGTTATGCCTTCAAGTGCAAGGAGGTATTTATTCTTATATGCAGAGCATGAGAGCACCTTCCTGGGTTCTCCCTGCTTGCCTATGATGAGGTGGGAATAGAGACGGAATCTTTGAAAAGAATCCCCGTAAGGGGCGATCCACATCTGTCCTTTGAGACCTTTGGGACCGGTTACCTTGGCGATCTCGATGAGATCGGTGTTCATCTACTCAATGATTTCCAGTACAGCCCTCTTCTTGATTTTCGTCGATGCAGCTGTAAGCAGTGTTCTCATTGCCCGGGCAGTCCTGCCTTCTTTCCCGATTACCTTGCCAAGGTCGGACTTTGCAACTCTGAGTTCGATCACTGAAGTAACCTCACCCGCAACCTCAGAAACTGCAACTTCATCCGGATTGTCAACTAATGCCTTGGCAATGTACTCTATTAACTCTCTCATCTTATGCCCTCACCACATGCTTGTTTATGTCGAACTCAGAGAGTATATCCTTTTTCCTTTATGAGCTTGCGTACTGCCGGAGTTAGCTGACCCCCTTTTTGTGCCCATTCCTTTATCCTGTCCATGTCCAGGGTTATGCTTTCCGGCCTGGTCTTCGGATTGAAATGGCCCACGATTGCCAGGAATCTCCCATCTCTTTTGCTTCTCGAGTCAGCAACCACGACCCTGAAAAATGGTTTCTTCTTGGCGCCTGCGCGAGTCAACCTGATACTTACAGCCATTCTTCTTATTTCCCCCTTACTGATATATTGGTTGTCCACACTTATATTAGAACTTTTCCCATTGTCAAGACAATTATCCCCCCGAAATGCTTATACAAAGATGGTATTGCTTATATTTTCATCATATCGGCAGCGTTGACCTGACCAGAAAGCTGTGATACAAAATGATTGACCTTCTTGGCCGACCAAGTATCACTTTTTTTATAGAATAACGTTTCATATGAGGGCATCCATGACAACGGATGGTGATGATCAGAAGAAAGGGATATTCGAGCTCTTCTCCCGGCATGTCTCCAGCGGAAAGGCCGGCTTTTTCACAGATGCGGGGATCGATTTCGTCTTCGGCAAAAGGCAGGGTCCTTTTGTCTGGGATGTAGGCGGCACGAAGCGGCTTATAAACTGCCATTGCAACGGCGGCGTTTTCAATCTCGGGCATCGAAATCCCTCGATCATACAGACACTCAAAGACAGCCTCGACCGGTACGATATCGGTAATCACCACATGGTGAGCGAACAGAGAGCCCTGCTCGCGAGCAGGCTTGCCCAGCTCACGCCCGGAGATATAAGCTATACCGTATTCGGCGTCGGCGGCGGCGAGGCCATGGACCTGGCCATAAAGCTCGCCCGGGGATATACGGGCAGGCTCAAGATCATATCAGCCCGCGGAGGATATCACGGCCATACGGGCCTGGCGCTGGCAGCAGGCGATGAGCAATACCGGAAGCCCTTCGGGCCTCACCCTCCCGGATTTGTCCAGATACCCTTTGGCGATATCCCTGCGCTGTCCCGTGAGATCGACTGCGAGACGGCGGCAGTGGTCTTTGAGACCATCCCTGCCACCGCGGGGATGCCCATCCCGGATAAGGACTTTTACGCCCGTGTGCAGGATAAATGCAGAGATGCAGGCGCTCTTCTCATCATCGACGAGGTGCAGACAGGCCTCGGAAGGACCGGGAAGCTCTGGGGCATCGATCATTATGCGGTCGTTCCGGACATCATGGTGATCGGTAAAGGGCTTTCCGGGGGTATTTACCCCATGACGGCGACGTGTTTCAGGCCCGAGCTCGAAGCCTTTTTCAAACAGAATCCCTTTATCCATGTTTCGACCTTCGGCGGTGCTGAGGTAGGCTGCCCGGTGGCTCTGGCCGTGCTCGAAGAATCTTCGCGGCCCGAATTTCTGGGCCATGTCCGGGAGCTTGCACGGATCTTCGCAAACGGCTTTGAAGACCTCAAGACGAAGCATCCGGAGATCCTCGTACGTTTCAGGCAGCTCGGCCTCATGATGGGCATCGAGATGGTGAACGATCATTGCGGCCCCATCATGTCGAAGGCATGCTACGATAACGGGGTCTTAAGCATCTATGCCAACAACAACCCCAGGGTGAGCCAGCTCCTCCCGCCGCTTGTCATCGATACGGACATCGCCTTCGAGATCATCGAACGGATCGACAGGGCACTCCTGGACACGAAAAGATTCCTCGGCCTGGGCTGACAAGGATCGGGTATGTGCGAAGACAGGATCAATATCGAGCTTCTCAGGCGCTTCGAAGAAGGCCTCAACCCCCAGAAACCCCATGAAAGCTCTATCCCGGCCCGGATCATCGGTTATGGAGAGATAAGCACCATCTTCGAGATCCTGGTGCCGTCTCAGCAGGGCCTGGCATTCAAAAGGCTCCCCATTTTCAAGACGGAAGATGAAATTGATTCGTATGAAAGCTTGTTTGCCCGGTATAACAGAACCCTGAAAGAGGATATGGACATCCTGGTACCCCTTCATTCAACCGTGAGGATAACCCCTGCACAGGGAAACAAAGTGGTCTACTGCATCCAGGAGAAGATGGCCGAAGGCTCGATCTGCAACCAGCTCCTTCACCGGCTGGATTATGAATCCATCCTCCTGCTATTTCGGGCCGTTTTGCGCGAGATGAAAAAGGTTTGGGAGTATAACAGGTCGCAAGGCCTGGTCGAGATTGCCATCGATTCCCAGATCTCCAACTGGGCAATGCTGTGTGAATCGACGCCGGAACGCCTGAACGATGAGGATATCCGGCTGGTCTATATCGATACCAGCACGCCGCTGATGAGGATCGGCGGGCTTGAGCAACTGAACACCGACCTCTTCCTGAGGAGCGCCCCCTCTTTTCTGGTGTGGTTCATCAAATGCCTCTTTCTCCAGGATGTCATTTCCCGCTACTATGACCCGCGGATGGCCGTGGTGGATCTCATTGCCAACCTGTTCAAGGAGAAGCGGCATGATCTCGTCCGGCCGTTCATCGAAGAAGCCAACCGCTTCCTCGGCATGGAGCCTGCCGGTCCGGATTTTAAGCCCATTACCTTCAAGGAAGTGAGGGCGTACTACCGCGAGGATGCATTCATCTGGAGCCTGTTCCTGGGTTTCAGGAAACTCGACAGGTTTCTGCATGTCAGAATTCTGGACAAGCCCTATCCATACATCCTACCGGGAAAGATCAGGCGCTGACAATAAATATATTCAGTATCCGGATGCGTCTTCCTGCTGTTCCTTCGTGCCCCCTGCTTTGATGCTGCTGTATTGCGATCATCTGACCTTGGCAGCTTTCAACAAACGGTCGGAGATCTTGATGCCGAGCTCTTGTGCGATGTCGTTGTCCACATAGATACTAAGCTCTTCCTGCTTGAGGATCGGCAAAGATTCGGGCTTCCTTCCATCCTTGAGAATGGCAACGGCCTGCTTTCCCGATAGCCTTCCTATGTACCCGAAGTCCGGGCCTGCATAGAGGACTGCACCCTTTTCATCGTAGTTGGCAAAAGCAAAAACCGGGAGCTTGTTCTCTTTGGCTATGGCAAAAAGAGCCTTGCCCTGCTCCTGATTGCGGAGCCCGTACCACGCATCGAGGGGAATAGCGAAAGAATCGACACCGGCCTTGACTAGCGCCTGGGCAACGGGTTTTATCGAAGCCGATCTCTCAACCTGCTTGGCGAGGATGGTAACCCCTAAGCTTGATGCCTTGCGTGATATTTCCTGGGCAAAGGCTATGGCATTGTCATCGTCGCTGTGGATGAGACCTATGGTCTTGAGACCCGGTTTCGCCATCTGGGCAAGCACAAGGAATGTGAGAGGATCCTGGTACAGAGTTGCGCCTGTGAGCCCTTTAGAGGGCTGTGCTACGGACTGGCATCCGATGATGGGCGGGTTTGCCACGCATGAGAACACGAGCGGGATGCCGGCGCCGATTATCTTATCCATGGAATACTTCGTTGCAGGCGTGCTGATGGTGAGCACCAGGTCGGGTTTTGCACTCACGATGTCGGAAGTGGTAGACTTGATTTTCAAAAGGATCATCATCTTCTTCAAGAGACCGGCATCCGCACTCGCATCGATTACACGCCTTTTAACCGTAAGGTTCTTCCCCACCACAAGGCCGTTCTTTCCAAGCTCATCGATAAATCCATTATAGGCATCGTCAAAAGCGCTGATCTTTGAAACCTGGAGCACTTCGATATGGTACGCAAAACATGGGCCGGTAAAAAATACAGTGAGTGCAAGCAGTAAAACGATCTTTTTCATGAGTAACCCCTTTCAAATATTTATAATGCAATATGCCAAAGTACACGTTTATATCGGGAATGCTTCAATAATTCTTTAAACAGGCGTAAGCCGGCCTGGGATGCTCTTTGCAGGCAGCCTCAACTTTTCTAGGTTTCCGCCAAAGACTTATTTTTCCCAAGCATAAGTCCGACTGCGCTTTGAAGGCATTGACGTTTTTCATAATCGGCAAGGCGGCACAAGGATCAATGCCCTTGAACAGGGACCTTCAGTATAATAACTTATGAATATTTTCGTATTTTGATAACAGCAGATCTTTTTATTGCTGGAATGATGTTATTTTATAAAAGTCATATCAGGAATACAGGACAGCATGCGAGGTGCTGCAGCCGGCGATGATAAAAGACAGTTATATTTCCAGTTCATGCCCTCTCTGCTGATATCCACTGATAACGATGAGAACATCACCCGAGGTCTATCAGGAGCTCCAGGCCATTGACAAAGGCGTCCGCGTTCTCCTGTCTTCAGGGTTCAAGAAAGACGAGCGTGTCGAAGCCGTACTGCAGTTCGGAATAAACGGGTTTATCCAGAAGCCCTATACCCTTGTCAAGCTCTCCCGGGCGATCTATTCGGTACTGCATCCAAAAGAATAACCCGCCGTGTGGATTCATTCCCCCGCTTCTGCGGGTGAGTCATTCCGGACCGGGCATTGCCGGGTACTTCAAGAAGCTATTCCACCGGCTTTGCGAGCTGCAGGATCTCCATAGGCAGTTTGACGCCCAGGGACTGCATCTGCTTTATGTCTACAAGGATCTTGAGCTCGTCCTGCCTCATGATGGGAAGGCTTTCCGGCCTGGCGCCCTCTTTGAGGATTTTCACGGCCTGTTTTCCGGCATACGATCCGATATTTATGAAGTCAGCGCCGATGTACAGAATTGCCCCCGGTACTTTGAGCAGGGTGAAGCTTACCACCGGGGTTTTATACTTGACCGAAAAGTCGCCGAGCTTGCGGCATGGCTCGTAATCTCTCAGTCCATAGTACGAGTCGAGAGGGACGATAAAGGCCTGGGCTCCCTGGGTCCGCAGTTCATCCGAGGCAGGGGTGATGGAGTCCTTCTTGTTGATTTCCTTTGATATGCAAGTCATGCCGAGTGCAGGTGCTATTTTCTTAACATCCTCAACAGCGGCAACCGCGTTCTCATCGTCTGTGTGGACAATGCCTACTGTCTTCACGGCCGGGAATGCGAGCTTCATGATCTGGAGGATGCCCTTCACATCCATCCACAAAGTTGAACCTGTAAAACCCTTGCCCGCCTCGGTAAGCGATGCGCAGCCGGCGGCCTTGGGATAGGCAACGGCGGTGAATACGAGCGGAATGCCTGCCGAGATGATCTTATCCTTTGCATATTTCGTTGCAGGGGTTCCGATGGTGAGCACGAGGTCGGGTTTTGCGGCAACGATCTCAGAGGCCTTGCTCTTGATGCTCATGAGAACACCCACCTTCTTCCAGAGGCCGCCCTTCTCCACGTCGAAGTCGATGATTCTTTTATTGACCTTCAAGTTTTTGCCTTCGACAAGGCCGTTACGGGCGAGCTCACTTATGAACCCCTTATAAGCCCTGTCAAAGGGATCGATGTTCGTTACCTGGAGCACCTCGATGCGGTAGGTTTTCTCTTCTGCATGGCCCTGCTGAATGAAGCACCCCATAAGCGAAATAAAAACTGCAATAACAACAAACTTCTTCATTTTTTCTCCTCCCCATAATCAAAAGTCTTGTAAATACATACTTTTTATAATTTATTTACATAACCTATGAATATTTAAACCCCCCTGTCCCATATTGTCAAGGAAAGAGATGCCGCCCAAGATATCTCCCGGTATGGGAGGATTCGCACCGGGCAATCTCTTCCGGCGATCCGACGGCTACGATCCTGCCTCCGTCATCGCCTCCTTCCGGGCCTAAATCGATGAGATGGTCGGCTGATTTGACGATGTCCATGTTGTGTTCGATGACGAGAACGGTGTTGCCCTGGTCCACGAGGTGGTGCAGGACTTTCAGGAGCTTGCTGATATCTTCGAAATGCAGGCCCGTGGTCGGCTCGTCCAGGATGTAGAGGGTTTTGCCCGTGGATCGCTTCGAGAGCTCGCGTGCCAGCTTCGTGCGCTGCGCCTCGCCGCCGGAAAGGGTGGTGGCGCTCTGGCCGAGCCTTATATAATCCATCCCTACATCCACCAGCGTCTGGAGCTTGCGTTTGATGGACGGGACGGCATCGAACAGTTCGAGGGCCTGCGTTACGCTCATGCCGAGCACGTCTGCAATGGACCTGCCTTTGTACTTGATCTCCAGGGTCTCATCATTGAAACGCTTTCCCTGGCATTGATCGCACACGACGTACACATCCGGGAGGAAGTGCATGGTGATCTTGATGAGACCGTCGCCCTGGCACGCCTCGCACCTGCCGCCCTTGACATTGAAGCTGAACCTGCCGGGCTTGTACCCCCGCAGCTTGGCGTCGGGCAGCATGGTGAAGATCTCGCGGATGAGCGTGAAGATGCCTGTGTAGGTGGCCGGGTTCGACCGGGGCGTCCTTCCGATAGGGCTCTGGTCCACATTGATGACCCGGTCGATGAGCTCGATCCCGGTAATGGCTTTCACGTTGTGGGGCACTGCCCGGGAGCCGGAAAGCGCCTTGGTGAGATAGGGATAGAGCGTATCGATGATAAGGCTCGACTTGCCGGAGCCGGAAACGCCGGTGACACAGGTGAACAGACCGATGGGTATGGATGCGTCGATGCCTTTGAGGTTGTTGGCCGTTGCACCCTTGATCGTGAGATGCCCCCTCCCAGCATCTCTTCGCGTCGTAGATTCATGGACGGAAAGCCTGCCCGAGAGATATTTCCCGGTGAGCGAAGTCTCCGAGATAATGAGCTCCTCAGGTGTTCCCTCGAAGATGATGGACCCGCCTTTCTCACCTGCACCCGGGCCCATGTCGATCACGTAGTCCGATGCGCGGATCGTGTCTTCGTCGTGCTCCACCACGATCAGGGTATTGCCGAGATCCCTTAAGTGAATGAGGGTGTTGATGAGCCGGTCATTGTCACGCTGGTGGAGCCCGATAGTCGGCTCGTCGAGGATGTACATCACGCCCATGAGGGCAGAGCCGATCTGGGTTGCCAGCCTGATCCGCTGCGACTCTCCGGAAGAGAGGGTGCCTGCGGCCCGGGCAAGGGTGAGGTACCCGATGCCCACCGAGGTGAGGAACCCGAGCCGGTCCTTGATCTCCTTGATCAATCTCCCGGCAATCTCCTTTTTCTTGGGCGTCAACGCCAGGGTATTGAAATAAGTCAGCAGGCAGTCCACGCTCATGTCCGTGAGCTGGAAGATGTTCTTTTCGCCTATCTCCACATGGAGCATCTCCTTTTTCAGCCTGGCTCCATGGCATTCCGGACACGCCTTGTAATTGAGGAAGCGCTGTACATCGCTCCTGATCTCGCCGGTTTCGGTATCGTTGAGCCTCCTCTCGAGGTTCGGGATCGCGCCTTCGAAGGGGGTTCCCCAGGGTCCCCTGACACCGTTGCCGTAGAAGATGGTTTTCTGCACGTCAGGGTCGAGTTCTTCAAAGGGGGTTTTCGGATCGAAAACTAAAATCCGGGACAGGTGCCTGATGAGCCTGGTTGCGAACTTTCCCGGAGGAACCCCCCAGGAGACGACCGCACCCTGCAGGAGCGAAAGCCCGGTATTGGGGACCACGAGCTCCGGGTCCACCTCCAGCAGGACGCCCAGGCCCGTGCACCGTGGACATGCGCCGTGAGGGTTGTTGAACGAGAACATCCGGGGGGATATCTCGGGGAACGACACGTTGCAGACCGGACAGCTGTAATGCTCGGAATAGATCGTCTCGTTGCCCTTGGCGTCCTTGATCTTGAGGGTGCCTTCCGAGAGTTTGCAGGCGATCTCGATGGAATCGATGAGGCGCTGGTTGATGCCTTCCTTGATGACGAGCCTGTCCACGACCACGTCGATGGTATGCTTCTTTTTCTTGTCCAGCGCCGGCACATCTTCGATGTCGTACATCTCGCCGTCGATGCTCACACGGACGAATCCGTCTTTTGCAAGGTTTTCGAAGAGCTTTGTGTACTCGCCTTTCCTGCCGGTGACAACCGGCGCCTGGATAATGATCTTTGCTCCCCGGCCTAGTGTGAGGACCGCACTCGCCATCTGCTGAATGGTCATTGACTCGATCATGGCACCGCACTGCCAGCAATGCGGGGTTCCGATGCGGGCAAAGAGCACGCGCATATAGTCATAGATTTCGGTCACCGTGCCCACCGTGGACCTCGGGTTGTTGGACGTGGTCTTCTGCTCTATCGCGATTGCAGGGGAAAGCCCTTCGATGGATTCCACCTGGGGCTTGGGCATCTGCTCCAGAAACTGCCGGGCGTAGGCGCTCAAGGATTCCACATACCGCCTCTGGCCTTCGGCATAGAGCGTATCGAATGCGAGTGATGATTTTCCCGAGCCGGATACGCCGGTAACGACGACGAATTTGTTTCTCGGGATCGAAACGTCTATCCCTTTGAGATTGTGTTCACAAGCTCCTTTTATCTCGATGAAATCCTTCATTGCTGCTCCGTGTTGCGTGTCTTTTCCCGTATTTACCCTGGAATTGCATTGCAATGCCGTTTCGAGGCTATGATGATTTTTGGGTTTTGTTAAGCTTCCTTAAGGAGATACTACAACGCAAATAATCGAATATGGCAAGCGCTTCTTATTCAACGAGAGGAATCACCGGTAATTAAATATATATTCCGATGAAGTATTCGGACATCATCTTCTCCAGCCAGTGGTTGAATGCTTCCTGCTGGTATTTCTTTACAAGGATGTCGGATATTTCATCACTGACCTCATCCAGGCTTTTCCGGCCTGAAAAGCCTTTTTCCACGAACTGATAAACGGCCTGTCTGTTTCCGCTCATGGTTATGGGGCCTATGATATCCCCGGGCTTGGCATCCGATATGCTGCTCTTTACCTCGTCGGAAAGATCGTCAATGGCAATCCACCCGATATCCGAACTTCCTGATGCAAGCACATCGGAATACTTCTTTGCAACCATATCGAACGTAGCGCCGGCATGTAGCTCTTCGAGCGCGTTCCGGACCTTGGAGTCATCGCCTTTGACGAGGATCTGTTTGAGCCGGACCGCACTCTTTCCCTGGTACTCGTCATGGCTCACATAATAGTTCTTGATCATATTCCCGGTGATGACTACCCTTGACTTGACCATGATATCCATCAGGGTGCCCTTCATAATGTAGCTTTTTGCAGTTTCCAGGCTGACGTTCTGGCTCTTGGCAAAAGCTTCCGCCTCTTTGTCCGCAACCGGCGGCAACCCCATGGATTTGTAGACCTTACCTATGACGATATCTTCCACCATGAGCTCGAGCACCTTGCTTCTCGGCGGACTTGCTCGCCTCCGGCGCCCCGAGCTCTGTCATCTTCTTTTGCAGGTCAGAGTCCATGATGATAGCGTTGTCCACCACTGCCACGATGCCGTCGATCATCTCGGCGCGGGCATTGCCCCAGGCGGTCATCATGAAAATGACCCCGAGCATGACGCCTGTCCCTGACCGATACCTCATAGAGTTCATCAAAGCTCACCTCGTATGTAATCTAACCCCGATATCATTTTTACGCGATGCGGTAGAGGATGTCGCGTATCTCATCCGATACGTTCTCTTCTCCAATGGGGATCTCGGCAATCCCTTGCGGGTAGAGCCGCCCGTATTTCTGTGTTACCAGTTCTATCAAGTCCTTCAAGTTTATTATGCTATCACGGCCCAGGTATAACCTCAACCGGTTATCTTTGCGCTCGAGCTTTTTCAGGCGGAGTTTTTTCATCCTGTCGCGGATTTCGGCTATGATCATCAGGTCTTTGACCGGCTGCGGCGGCTCTCCGTAGAGGTCGGTGATTTCTTCTCGGATCTCAGGCAGTTCGTTCGCTCCGAGCCGAGAAAAGCCGTTTATACAGGCCGAGCCGCAAGTGCTGGTCCGGGCAGTATTCCTCGGGGATGTATGCATTGAGCTGGATCTGGATCTCGGGGTCGAACTCGGTCACGACCTCCTTGCCCTGGAGCATATCCACCGCCTCTTTGAGCATCTGCTGGTAGACTCATACCCGATGGCCGTGACATGGCCCCACTGGGCCCTGCCCAGGATGTCTCCCACACCCCGGATCTCCATATCCCGCAGGGCCATCTGGAACCCGGCGCCGAGCGATTCGTATTCCTTGATGGCGGCAAGCCTCTTCCTGGCGTCTCTGGTGATCTGGCCGACTTCGGGGATGAGCAGGAGCGCAAATCCCTTGATCTTGGACCTGCCCACCCTGCCGCGGAGCTGGTAGAGGTCGGCAAGGCCGAATTTGTCCGCCCTGTTGATGATGATCGTGTTTGCGGACGGGATGTCGATGCCCGAGGAGATTATGGCCGAAGTCACGAGCACGTTCGCGGTGCGGTCGAGGAAGTCGCGACATGACATGCTCGAGCTGTGTCCGCGACATCTGGCCGTGGGCCACTCCAACCCGCGCATTTGCAACGAGCCCCTCGATCCTGCGGGCCATGCTTTCGATCGAGGCAACCTGGTTGTGGACAAAGAAGACCTGCCCTCCCCTGAGCAGCTCCCGTGTAATCACCTGCTGGACCGTCTCCTCGTCATACCTGCTCACCACGGTCTCGATGGACTTCCTGTCGACCGGCGGTGTCTCGATCACTGACAGGTCGCGGATGCCGGATATGGCCATGTTCAGTGTCCGGGGTATGGGTGTGGCGGTGAGGGTGAGGATGTCGACTTCAGCGCGCTTTGCCTTGATCTTTTCCTTGTCCTTGACCCCGAACCGGTGCTCCTCGTCCACGATGAGGAGGCCCAGGTCGCGGAACTTCACCCTTTCGGTGAGCAGGGCATGTGTGCCGATGATTACATCCACCTTGCCCTTTTCCAGGTCTGCCTGCACCTCTTTGTTGTGTGCCGAGGTGGAAAAGCCCGATATTCCCTCCACCCGGAACGGCCAGTTGGAGAACCTGTCCTTAAAGGTGTTCAAATGCTGCCTGGCAAGCAGGGTTGTGGGCACGAGCACGCACACCTGCTTGCCCGACATCACCGCTGCATAAGCGGCCCGCAATGCCACCTCGGTCTTGCCGTAGCCCACATCGCCGCAGATGAGCCGGTCCATGGGTTTGCGCGAAGCCATGTCGCCGTACACTTCCTCCACTGCCTTGAGCTGGTCCTCTGTCTCTTCATAAGGGAAGGTGTCCTCGAACTCCTCCACCACGGGAGCCGAGGTGTCATAGGTGAAGCCGATGCTGCTCTCTCTCTTGGCATAGATGGCAAGCAGGTCGTTGGCGAGCTTTGCCACGGACTCCCGCGCCTTTTCCGTAACTTTGGACCACCTGGTGCCGCCCAGCTTGTCGATGATGAAGGCATCGGTATCGCCGATGTAGCGCTGGAGGAGCGATAGCCTGTAGACCGGCACGTAGAGCTTGTCTCCACCCAGATATTCCAGCTGGACAAAATCGCTCTTGAAGCCTTCGAGCTCGAGCCGCATAACGCCCTGGAAAATGCCGATGCCGTTATCCTGGTGCACCACCGCATCACCCACGTTGAGCTGGGTAAAGGGATTCAGCAGAGGGAGACCTCCGGCAGAGCGTTTCTTCCGCTTCCTGAATCCCAGCATCTCATCGGCCGATATCACGGCTATCCCGAGCTTGGGCAGGACGAACCCGGAGGAGAGGTAGCCGTCTGCAACGAAGAGCTTGGCCCCCCACCCTTCGCGGGAAAGCATCCGTGTGCCTTCCGATTGGCCGGGTGCAAGGCCGCGGCTGGTCAGGGCAAAGTTGACACGCTCAGACAAGCATCTGGTTGCCGGCAAAGACAAAGACGTCCATGCCCTCGCCCTGGAGATCCTTGATGGTCTCGATCAGGATTTCGCTTGCCTTGGCCGATGGAGGGACCGCCGGTATGGTTCTGAAGTCCGGGCACCGGCCCTTTTCATTAAAGGATGTGGCGACCTGCAGGCTCAAGCCTTTCGATGCCTTTCCTGATCGCTTCCCTGCCGACCAGGAGAGATTCGGGCGGGAGATGCTTGCCCTTCCCTTCCTTCAGGTGCTCGTATGCCTGCATGAACCTCGCAGATGCGTTCTCCCACCAGAGATCGAGGATGGAGCTGTCAGGGCATGCCGCGATGCTCCCTGCAGGCAGGTAATCGAAGACTGTTGCAGGCTGCTCGTAGAACAGGGTGAGGTAGGCCTCGATGCCCGGAGGGTAGATCCCCTGCTCGATATCCCCGATGAGGGCGGCCATGGACGGGTCTTTCATCCTCCGCAGCCAAGGACGTGCGTTCTTTACATGGTTGATATCCAGCAGCACCTCGCTTGCGGGCAGGATGGTGACGGACGGGATCAGCTTGCCGGAGCGCTGTGTGTTCAGGTTGAATGTCTTGATCGAGGTGACCGTATCCCCCCACAGGTCGATCCGGACAGGCTCTTCCATGCCGGGGGAATAGATATCCATGACCGAGCCCCGGATGCTGAACTGGCCGATGTCATCAATGAGGGCCTCCCGTGTATAGCCCATCTGGACGAGCCTGCGGGACAGGTCGTCCCTGTCGATATCGATATCTGCCCCAAGATGGATGCGCGAGGCTTCGAGCTCATCCTTCGGAATGACCGGCCATATGACCGCGTCAAAGGGGGCAATGACCACACCGGGGCGTTCCGAGAGCAGCCGGGAGAGCACGTTTATGCGCTCGGCAATAATTTCTTTCGATGGGCTGTCGTCCTGGTACGGCCGGACATCCAGGGGCGGGTAGACATTTACCCATGAGGTGTCGAGGAAGACCGCCAGGTTCTCCTGTGCCTGGTACATCTCGTCGGTGCTCTCCATGAGCCAGAGCACCGGCTTTGCAGCATCTTTCACGATTGCAGCGATGACAAATGCCTGTAACGCGGGCGGCAGCGGACCGATGCACCGAACCTGCGCAAGACTTTTCTGAATGCTCGCGGCTGTGGGTGTTTTTACGGATGAATCAAACATGGTGATGTTCATTAGTATCTCTTCGTAAAGCGGTCAAGGGCTACATACGCTCTGTATGGTTTATATGGAGAGCAGTCTCCATCACATACTCACGTGTTTGTTATCCCCGAAGGGTGAAGTTCCGCGACCTGGGCCTCCTCATCGTGGACGAAGAGCACCGGTTCGGGGTCAAGGACAAGGAAAAGATCAAGGCAAAGCGCGCTGAAAATGAATCCTGGGGTGTTTCTCATGAAATTCTGCTGAATCCGGATGCCCCTAACCTTGACAGGGGAATTCGGTTTTGAGGACCGTCCCATCTCCGCTGTCCCACAAACCGGCGACCGACACGACCTCCCGGCCGGACACGAGCACAGGCCAGAAAGGCCGCAGTGACTTCATGATCCCCCCATCCGCAAGCAGCCTCACCACCCTCTTGCCCTGGAACCGCTCGCCGTCCAAGTGAGACCTCAGGTGAAGGTGCAGCCCCTGCTTCCTGTCGAAGTCGATCCGCACCTGCTGAAGCAGTGGCTCGATCAAGTATATCCCCGGCTCAGGAACGACAAAATCATAAAAAGGCCCTGTGCCGGAAATGGAGAAAACCAAACTCTCTTCATCCCTCCTGGCCGTAACCTTCCTCTTGATCGTATGTGCAGCCTTCGGGCCATCAATGACCTCCATGATGCCTTCCACCTGGAGGCTGTCGATCCCCCTCGGCTCGTTCAGCATCGCGGACACGATCCTGATCACCATTCGTTTCAGCACTGCGGGCGGTGCGCCTTCGAGATCCGCCAGCCGGTACGCCCGCACGATGCCCCAGTCGAGCACCCGGGAAGAGCCTTCGAGCGCCGTTGCCTGACCTTCGATGAACTCCCCCTCCTCCCGCGCGATGCCGGCAAGGCGGGATATGGCTCTGACCGCCGAAGGATTGATCCTTTCCATGACAGGGATGATTTCGCGGCGTATGAGGTTGCGTACAAAAATCGTGTCAAGATTCGTGCTGTCTTCTCCATACGGGATGCCTTTCTGTGCTGCATAGCCTTCGATCTGTTCCCTGGTGAAAGGCAGCATAGGCCTGATGAGGCCGTTCGCGCCCCGGTGCTCCATGCCGCCCAAGCCCCTGATGCCGCTTCCCCTGACGAACCGGTACACGAGCGTCTCAGCCTGATCGTCCATGGTATGGCCTGTGGCAGCCGACCGATAGCCGTGCTCTCTCATGCATGAAAAGATCCTCTCATATCGCCTGAGCCGTGCCTGCTCTTCCAGGTTCGGTTCGTTCGGCGACATGCCCAGCTGATAGACATGGCAGGGCAGCCCGAGCTTTTCACAGTACTCGGAAACGAAAAGCGCATCCTTCCAGGATGCCTCTTCCCTGATCCCGTGATCCACATGCACCACGCCCACCCGAAGGTGCAACAGGCCTGAAGCATGCACGAGCAGATCAAGGAGTACCATGGAATCGACCCCGCCGGAGCAGCAGGCGAGCACCGACTCGCCTTCCCTGACCAAGCACGGGCCGGTGAGCGTTTTCATGAATGAATTAAACATAGTGATTTTCATTAGTATCTCTTGATAGAGGGGTCAAGAGTCACATGGAAAAATACGAATAGGGTAGCCTTCTCAAATTTACTCTCTTATCTCGCCATTTAAACGATAATCTTCCTCGAAAAGTATAATGCCTCATCTTTCATCATTCGACAAAAAGCAGCCGTTCTCCTCTGGGCTCATCTTACTTCCCGTCGTTGCATTATATTTCATTATTAATATCCTGAGAAATAATTCGAGTGAACCGGCAGGGATTCTCGTTATTGATGCGATCTTTTTTGTCTCTCTGACTGCAGGGGCCCTGCTTATTCGGAAAGGGAAGTACCCTGCAGCCGTATATATGATCATCATAATCGTGACTGCCCTTACCATTATGGGGCATCTGGTGAGGAGCTCTATTCAGATCGAAACAGGGGCGAACAGCTTCAGCGTTCTGATGTTTGCGGTCATGGTCTTTACCGCCATGTTCGGCACGCGGCGCATCCTTGTCATGGTATCGCTTATATTCCTTATCCTTACGATTTCATTATACGTATTTGCCTCAATCCATGCCCAGCCTTCGGTTCAGTTTCATCTCCTTTCGGGAACGCTCAACAGTGTCATTGTCACCATCATGATCCTTTGCCTCTCCTATCAGAACAGCATCATAACCGGCAGTGCCCTCGATATCGCCCAGCAGGAGCTGGAAAAGAAGGCAGAACTCAACCGGACGTTGGAACAGAAAGTCGAAGAGCGAACCGCGAAGTTAAAAGAATCCATAGCCCAGATAAAAGTCTTGAGCGGCCTGTTGCCTATTTGTGCCTCATGCAAGAAAATACGGGATGATCAGGGCTATTGGAAACAGATAGAGTCGTATATTCGAGATCATTCTGAGGCGAAGTTTTCTCACGGCATCTGCCCTGATTGCGCAAAAAAACTCTACCCGGAGGAATTTGCCGAGCTGTTTCCGGAAAAGCAGTAGCAGCAGTTTTTACCGTAAAATGAGGAAGGTATGGCAAAACAAGATAATCCTAAAAGGCAGCCCCTGAAGAATACCTCAGCCGTGGTCTGCGGCGGGTCGAAGGGGATCGGGAAGGAGAGAGCCAGGGAAATCGTACTCCTTGGTGGGAGCGTATGCATCATTGCAAGGCATATGGAGTCCCTGGTAGATGCCGCCCGTGAGATAAGGGATTTGACGCGTGATAGCTCCCAGTCTGCTATCGTCGGTTTCACGGAAGTCCTGCGGAACGAGCTGAAGCCGTACAATATACATTTTTCGGTGCTGTACCCGCCGGAAACGGATACTCCGGGTTTCGAGATGGAGAACCGGACGAAGCCGGGAGAATGTGCGCTTATGTCGGAAAAGGTAAAGCTGCTGAGCGCGAGGAAGGTTGCACAGATATTCGTGGAAGGGATAATCAAGGGGAAATATGGAATTTTTCCCGGGGATGCAGGGTTTGTGTGGAGGATCAACAGGCATCTCCCCTGGCTGGTGAGATGGATCATTGACGCACAGTACAGGAAGGCGAGAAGGAAACTGGGGAAAGAGCACTAAAAATCAAAGAAACACTTGAGATCACACCATAAAATCATTATTACTTGTTTTAAGGTAATACATGTGCCCAGTGCCGACGAAAAGCGTCCGCATGGCAAAAAGATCCCCTTGATAAAAGCCTTGCTCGATGCCGGCCGCCGTATAAAAACACAGTATGTTTATTTACATAGGAGGAGGAATATAAAATGCAAAAGCTTATTATCGGTGTAATGGTGAGTGCGGCCCTGACAGCGATAGGTTGGTCGTCCGCTCTGGCAGAGGTTCAGCCGCTGAAGATAGAACGGGTCAGCGTGCTGCCTTCCGGCCGGGCAGCCCTGGATGTGGGCCTGGCGCTTGAAGACGACCGGGAAATTGCAGGGCTTGAGTATGACAACGTGCGCTTTGCACCGTTTGGGATACGCTACGGCGTAGGTGACTCAGCCGAGGTTGGCGGTTTTATCGCCTTCAGCGACAATTCCGATGAAGATACGGGTGCTCCCGACGAATCGGGACTGGAAGGCCTGACTCTCTTCGGCAAACTGGCTGTGAATGACTCCATTGCCCTGCAGGCGGGAGCGACCTTTCTGGGTGACGACGATATCGCACCGTATGCCAATGACGGCCTCGATCTTTTCGTGAATGTCCCCATGCAGCGGAAGATAGCTTCGGGCCTGCTCTACGGCCAGTTCGGCTATCGGGTGCAGGGAGGTGATTTCGACAACAACAGCTATTTCAACTTCGGCATCGGATACGGCCTGCCCGTGAACAATCAGTTCGACCTCAATATCGAGCTCGTCGGTGAAGATGCGCAAAAGGGGACCCGCAACACACTCGATCTGGTCGTGGGCGGCAGCATCATGGCCGGCCGCAATCTGCGGATTGCCCCGTATATCTCTTTCGGTCTTTACGATGACAGCCCGGATGTAGCTGTCGGCAGCTTCCTGGAAGTGATGTTTTAAGCCTCCAGGCGCTGGTTACCATGCATAGAAGACCGACGGATTCGGAAGTTTAGAGGTACTCTTATTCGCAAAAGTATTCCATTCAGACGAACGTCGGCCTTCTAAAAGCTGTTCACATACTGATAGATCATCTCGGTGAGCTCATCGATAAGGCGCTCGGTATTCAGGGGGGAATCGAGGAACTTCACGGAATGGGCGATGTTTTCCACTGCGCTGTGCATGACCTTGGATACTTCCCTTAAATCTTTAGGGTCTTTCTTTTTGCAATAGGGCCTGACGAGCTCGCTGATGATGAGGAGCTGCTCCTGCTCGACCTCATCGAAGAGTTTTTTTACGTCCGGGTCCGAGAATTTCAGGACAAGGGCTTCCTTGTGGAAAGAAGCATGGCGGTCGAATACCGCGAAGGCCTTTTGTATATGCTCCCTGATGTTGTCCTTCAAGGAAATCGAATCATCGGTTTTCAGTGTATAGATGTCGGTGACAAAAGTCTCGAGATGATTTTTAAGAATTTCGAGAAAGAGCATCCGTTTATTCTCGAAATAGTTGTAGAACGTGCCGATGGAAACACCTGCCTCCCTGGCGATCTCGTTCGAGCTGGTGCCGTTCAGCCCCTTCCCGGCAAATAAATCACGGGCGGCTTCCATCACCCTCATCTTTCGTTCCATGCTCCGTTTCTGCCTGGGAATACGAACGCGCATTACAGCTCCCCTCGGATGATCCGATCTCTTTGCAGGATCTTTTTTCATCAGTACACAGTGAACTCAGCAAGAGTCTCACAAGATGAATTAATACCCGTGAAAGCATGTGTCAATCATAAATGTGAGGGAGTGCTCATGTTTACCTTGACAACAACCGTTATTTTTCTTATATATTTTAATATGAGCTTAAACTCATATTGATATGATCTTGTAGGAGGTGTTGAGGTGAAAGCATTCGTTACCGGTGCAACAGGCTTTATCGGAACGGTCCTTACCAGGGAGCTCATCAGGCAGGGATACCAGGTCAGGGCGCTGGTCCTTCCCGGCGAGAATACGGGCGCGCTGGAAAAGCTCGGCATTGAGATCCGCTATGGCGACCTGCTTGAAAGAGCGTCTCTGCATGGGGTCTGCGACGGTATCGATACGGTATTCCACCTTGCCGGGCGTGTGACAGACTGGGGCACGAGAGAGCAGTTTTACCGTGCCATTTATGACGCTACGATGCATCTCATCGATGAGGCGGCAGGAAATGCGAGGAGATTCGTATATATAAGCTCCATTGCGGCAATCGGATTGGGCCGCCATATGAAAGGCATCAGGGAGACGGACCCTGCATTCAAGACCGGTATCCCCTACAACGATGCCAAGCTCGACACGGAAATGCTCGTCATGAGCCATCACGAGGCAGGCAACATTGCATGCACCATCATCCGCCCTTCCAATGTGACCGGGCCGGGAAGCGTCTGGGTGCGCGATATCGTCGAAAAGATGAAGGCCATGCCCATGCCGCTCATTGACGGCGGCCGGCACAGCTCGAGCTTCATTTATGTGGACAACCTCGTGGACTGGAATAATCCTGGCAGCGGCATCGGATATCGGCAAGGGCAAGACCTATCACTTAAGGGATGACTGGGATGTGACATGGAAGCAGTACATCAGCGATCTCGGGGCGTTCATCGGGAAGAAGCCTTTCGGGAGCCTGCCTTACCGTCCTGCGCGGATGCTGGGGGCAGTGTGCGACCTCGTCTGCACCCCGCTGGGCATATCCGGCCGCCAGTTTCACGCATGTCCGTGGACATCGCGGGCAGGAATAACGATGTCGACAATACATTGGCAAAGGCAGAGCTGGGCTGGAAGACAAGGGTCACCTATCCCGAGGCAATGCAGAAGATAGGGGCCTGGGTAAAAGAGACCTATGGTCAGAGCTGACAGCGAGAACTGATAAATCTTGTCTCGCAGTGCTGCCCCTGATCAGCGTCTCCGTTCCTACCAAACTGTTACAGAGGGGGTATGTATGAGATTGTCGCTGCTTCTCTTCGTTTTATCCTTAAAGCTTCAGGCTGCTGCAAGGATGAACAAGGCCTTCCGGAACTACATCGGCACAGTCAAGCTTAATATCCTTATTAAGACCGCAAACGGCAGATGGGGAAGACTTTTCATTTTTGATAAGGGCAGGGTTTCTTCCATAAGCGGAGCCAACCATCCCTGCGATGCTGCGCTCGTCTGGTCGGATTCGGGCACCGGCTTCCGTGTCATGATCCAGGGCAGTGACGAAGCTACGTTCCAGGCAGCTGCAGACGGGAAATTGAAGGTAGAGGGCATGGCGTACTATATCCAGTGGTTCAACGACGGGGTCAAGCTCACCATGTAGACGGCTTCTTTACGCACCGTCCGTTTCAGAGAGGACATGAGCCGTATAAAAATCCATTGAGGGGGATGCATATGATGACACAGATTCTGGGCGGCCACCTGGTTGGGAAATACTCTGAAGGAAATTGAGAAGGTCGATACCGTATTCTGCATATCCGGCGGTCATATCGAGGCAATCCTGGACAGCTTCACCGAGTACCGGATCCGCACCATCGACGTCCGCCACGAGCAGGCCGCGGCCATGATGGCCCATGCCAGTCGATCTACACGGGCAGGCCCGGCGTCTGTCTCGTGACTGCAGGCCCGGGTTTCACCAATGCCGTTACCGGCATCGCAAATGCTTATCTGGACAATGCGCCCCTGGTGGTACTGTGCGGCAAGCACCCATTGCGGGATGACCTTAAAGGCGCGCTCCAGGAGATGAACCAGATGGATGTGGTCAAGCCCATCACCAAATGGGCAGCCACCTGCTATGAAACCAAGCGGATCCCCGAATATCTTGCCATGGCCTTCCGGCATGCCGTAGAGGGAAGGCCCGGCCCGGTCTTCCTCGAACTTCCGCCCGATATCCTGAACATCAAGGTGCCCTTGGACAAAGTAGCCATGGCAACGCGCATGACACGGAAATATACGGTACACCCGGATGACCGGGATCTGAAATCAGGCAGCCGAGATCATCAATGCTGCGAAGAAGCCCCTGTTCATCGGCGGCAGCGGGGTTGGCCTAAGCGGCTGCAGCACGGCTCTGAGCCAGTTCGTCGACAGATCGGGCATCCCCTTCATTCTCCTGAATTACGGGAGGGGAGAACTTCCCGACAACCACCCCTTGTCCCTGTGGGATATCGGCAACGTAGGCATCCAGCTGGGTATAACCCAGGCGGATGTGATCGTTGCCGCAGGATTCCGGTTCAACTGGCTCCTCCAGTCCGGGGCGATCATTCCTCCCGGAACCAAGGTCGTCCGCATCGACATCGACCCGCACGAGATCGACCGGAACAGGGTTGCCGACGCGGGCCTGGTGGGTGACGCTTCATCGGTGCTCAGCCAGCTTCTCCCGCTCATTCAAAGGAGCGACCACAGTACCTGGGTAAAGACCCTCCGTGCCGCAAGCAATGCCTTCCTCGGTACCGAGCTCAAGCTGAGGGAATCGCCTTCCAATCCCATACACCCCATCCGGCTGGTGGCCCAGATCCAAAAATTTGTAGGGGATGACGCCGATTATGTCATCGACGGCGGCGATACCCAGTATTTCGGCCTCACCGGATTCAAGTCCAGGGAAAAGGCCGGGGTCATGGCCACGGCAGCAGGCCTTCTCGGCTGCCTGGGCACGGGCATCCCCTTTGCCATGGCCGCCAAGCTGGCCCGGCCGGACAAGAAGGTCGTCCTGTTCAACGGCGACGGGTCTTTCGGGTTCAATTCCATGGAGTTCGACACCATGGTCCGGCATAACATCCCGGTGGTGTGCGTAGTGAACAATGACCAGGCCTGGGGCATGATCAAGCACAGCCAGGAGCTCTCCATCGGACCTGCACGGCTGCAGTGCTGCGAGCTCGGCGTCCGGCCGTACGAGAAGATGGTGGAGGGCCTGGGCGGATACGGCGAGCTCGTCACCAGGGACGAGGAAATCATCCCCGCACTGAAGCGGGCCTTCGAGTCAGGCAAGCCGGCCTGTATCAATGTCATTACCGACCCCACGGTGACGAGTCCGGCAACGCCGCTTTTCTACCAGTCGCTGAAGATGGAGTGACGACATGAAGGCCCTGATGTTCAACATAACCGTGCCCAACTATCTTGCTTTGCAGGTAGTCGGGAGGATGGACAGGAAGTTTTTTTACGAGGGCCCGTTTTCCACGGTCAAGCTCTCCGATGTCCCCGAGCCGACGCTGCCCAACCAGGACTGGGTAAAGATCAGGATGAAGCTCTGCGGTTTCTGCGGGAGCGACCTGAACCTCCTTCAGGTAAAGGACTCGCCCATGGCCTCCCCCTTTACCTCTTTCCCCTGCGTTTTCGGACACGAGATCTTCGGCGAGGTGACGCAGACCGGCACCCGCGTGGATACCTGTGCAGCAGGCGACCGGGTGACCGTCAACCCGGGCTTGCCTTGCTCAGCCCGTGGGATATCACCGGAATGCCCTGCCTGTGCCGCAGGACGTCCGGGCAGCTGTGAAAAATATGCCGAAGGAGGGTTCGCACCCGGCATGTTCACCGGAATCTGCAAGGATATCGGCGGCGGGTTCGCAGAATACATGGTAGTGCACAAAAGCCAGGTCTATCGGGTGCCGGACGGGGTAAGCCCCGAATCTGCAGTGCTCACCGAGCCTCTCGCTGTCGGTCTCCAGGCAGTACTGGACAACAAGCCGGGTGGCAGTGACAGGGTCCTTGTCATCGGCGGCGGCGTGATCGGGGCCATGATCGTCAAGTCCATACGGGGCTTAAACATCGGCTGTTCCATAACCGTGGCAGAGCCCTCGGTCTTCAGCGGCGAGTATGTCAAACGCTCGGGCGCCGATCACGTAGTCCGGGGGAATATCATCGAGGCTGCGGAGAAGATCACCGGCGCCAAGGCCTACAAGCCCATGATCGGCGGGCGTATCGTTCAGGGCGGGTTCGACCGGGTGTTCGATACCGTCGGGCACTCCCCTACCCTCCAGACCGCGCTGATCGTGACTGCCGCAGGCGGGACGATAAGCCTGGTGGGGATCGGCAATAAGGTGACCTTCGATCCCACGCCTTTGTGGCTCAAGCTCCAGACCATAAAGGGCTGTTACGGCTATGGCTACAACGATACGGAAAATGGTCGCAGACACGCCTTCGAGATCGCTCTCGACCTCATGGACAGGAAAAAGCTCCATGTGGAAGACATGCTCACCCACACCTTTCCCATCGAACAATACAAGGAACTTATCCAGGTCAACATGAGCAAGGGTCCGAACAAGGCGATAAAAACCGCGATACGGTTTTAGCCTCATCATGTGAGGATCCTTTCCGGGGGGGAATATGATTTATTTTGATGAACTGATGCAGACTACAGACTTTGGATCGGCAGCAAATGCGCTCGGCAGCGATTTCAGGAAGAGGTTTGCACTGCCCGGGCTCCATCAGCTCGGCCTCGTGGTCCCCGATGTCGAGAGGGCATCGCGCGAGCTCGAAGACAAGGGGATCGGACCCTTCTTCATCGTGGGAGGGAGTGTCGATTCGTGGCATGAACGGAACGAGCCGAAGAGCTTCACCGGCAAGATGGGGATCGCGTACCACCAGGGCCTCGAGATCGAGCTCCTGGAGCCGGGCATCGGATCTGATTTCTACCGGCAGTGCGTCGAGCGCGGAGGCCGGGCCGTTGTCCAGCACCTGGGATTCCTCGTGCGGGATGTCGATGTCTGGGCTTCTATTCTGTCGCAGGCAGGCTATCCGGTCTGGGTGAAGGGGGACATGAGCGCATGGCCTGCGAGAACCCGGTTTGCCTATATGGACACGGTCAAGGAAACCGGTTTCGTCATGGAGTTCATTGCCTGGAGCCTGCTCGGATTCGAATTCAGCCCTGTGGCCGGTCTATTCCATCTCATGGGGCGGGTCCAGAAAAGTATCGGAGTAAGGTCATTTTCCTTCAAGTAAGAAGCTTATGGCTTGACCCGGTCTCTAAAATCATCAGCGTCATCGAGTATTGAATCCTGCTCCCCCTTTCACAAGAATGAGACTGCTGGTATGATCATTTCCCGATAAGGAGAAGGAGATGGAGCTTGCCGTACACACGGTCATCGATAGTGAAAAGTGCATTGGATGCGGGTCGTGCATCCGGGTGTGTCCCTATGAAACGCTTTCCCTGGTGGACGGAAAGGCGCGGGTAACCGGCAAGAGCTCGCTGAACTGCGGACATTGCATGGCTGCATGCCCCGTAGGGGCGATCAATGTTACCTCGCTGGACCGGCTCACGGCAAAAACATATAAGGTGAATGAAGATTGGATCGAGCACGGGGGCTTGGATACCGCTGAAATCGTCCGGCTTTTGTCTTCGCTTCGGTCCTGCCGCAGATATTCGCTTAATCCCGTAGCAAAAGAGATCCTCGAGGATCTGGTCACGATCGGAACTACCGCCCCCTCGGGATCCAACAGCCAGGAATGGACCTTCACGATCCTGCCGGACAGAAAGCAGGTTGAGGCCCTTGCTGCACATACTGTCAGGTATTTTCGTAGAATCAATGCCCTCTCGGAAAGCAGATTCTTACGTACGGTATTGTACGTGCTGGGACAGAAGAAACTCCAAGATTATTATACAAGATACCATGAAATAATGGAAAAGCGGCTTGCAGACTGGGATAAATCCGGTAAGGACGTTGTCTTCCATGGGGCGCCGAGCGCGCTGATGGTGGGTGCCGCTGAAGCATCGAGATGCCCGAAGGAGGATGCCCTGCTGGCTGCACAGAATATCCGCCTGGCAGCGCATGCCATGGGACTCGGCAGCTGTCTGATCGGCTATGCCGTCCAGGCCGTAAATTCCAGCCGAACAATCGCCAGGGCGGTCAGCCTTCTACCGGGAGAGACGATTCATTGCATTATGGCCATAGGCTGGCCGGATGAGAAATATGTAAAGACAATAGCGAGGAAGAGAATTACACCCAGGTACACGGATCTGTAGGGACGTATCATGATACTTTGACCGACACCGAAGCTGCCTTATCCGGCCAAATGGCTGTGAGATGAAAATCTCTTGACAAGAAAAAGATGCGGACCCGATTCTGCTCCTTGCAACCGCACCACTCCGGGTTTGACTCCCTTAAAGGTCCCGATCCTCACGCCAGAAAGTGTTTTATTCCGGTAAAAACGATCTGGGCTGCCAGGGCGGACAGGACAAGGCCTGTCAGCTTGCTTAAAATCCTCAACCCGGTACAGCCGATGAGTTTCTTGATGGGGGTGGCAAGAAACAGGAGGACGCCCACCGAGAGCACAGCTGCGAACAGGGCGGAGCATCCGATGATTTTTTCCCATACATTCGTGACTTCCGCCCCCATGACGAGCAGGGCGCCTGTGGTTGCAGGACCTACGGTAATGGGGATGGCAAGGGGTACGACCGTAATGCTGCCCGGATCCTCCGGCTGCACGGGGGCATCGTAGCCCCGCACGAGGTCAACGGCAGAAAGGAAAAGCAATGCGCCTGCCCCGATACGGAAGGAATCCAAAGTGATCCCGAAGACCGAAAAAATGGCATTGCCCAGGAAATACAGGATAAAGCTGATAAGGATAATGTCAAAGGTAAGCCATGCAGCCACCTTGTGGCGCTCGGCAGCTGAAATATCCTGGGTGAGGGAGAGAAACACGGAGAGGACGAAGAAGGGCGTCAGCAGGAAAAAGAGCTTGATATATATGCTGATGAAGAGGTGCATTGTTTCATACATAAGAATGTCCTGGCCTCATGACATCGTTTAAACCCCGGATACCTGCCGAATCCCTTACCACCCACGCGGCATCGGGTAAAGAAAATCTGTAATAGTAAAGTACTTAAGGTAGATACGGGGTTGTGGGCGCTCAGTGATGAATTCATGGATCAACTGTCCTCGGTGATTGACCTTGGCGATCTGTGGTGGCTGTGGCTTACCCATAACGACCAGGACCACATCGGGAGCCTCCATCGGATCATCAAAGCTGCTCCTGAACTGAAGGTCATAACAACCTTTCTCGGGCCTGATCAACGTGCACTCGAGGCGATGCTGAAGGCAGGGAGGAAGAGGTGAAGTTACTTTCCCTTACCGCCTCCACCGCCATGCCCGCTGGATGAGCCGCCTCCATGGTCGGAACCCCCGGAGTTATCAGATCCCTTATCTTTATTCTTGCCGGATTGCTTGCCTGATGTTTTGCCCTCTGCGGCATTTTTCTCTTTGCCCGTGATGGATTCCGTGCCGTCTTTCAGGGATTTGAATTCTTTCGAACCCGGTTTGATGCCCAGGCTCTTGGCAATGACTCCCCAGCCTTTTCCCGGGTTGCTCAAGTATGCCTTTTCAACTGCTTCCGGAGACTGGCCGGTTACCACCGCAATCCTCAGCGCCATGTAGACGTCGGCAGGGGTCATTCCCTGATCGAGCATTCCTTCCACTTTTGTCTGGTCCATGTTGTACGTTTTGCACACCCCGGCAACAAATGCTTCCCGGTCGTTTGCGGCATAGTCATTGATCGCATCCAGCCGGGCATCCAGTACTTTGTCACCAGTCGAAGGTGTCAAAGCCAGCGCGGTTCCGCTCACTGCAGCAAACGCTGCCAGCAGGCAGATAAGAGACACTACTGTCCACTTCATACTCTTCATGATATCCTCCATCAAAGGTATGACCCGTGAATCTCCACACTCCCGCTATTACCCGATACAGGCGAATATGCGGGCAGAGACGGATCCGTGTGCAAAAAGGTCATTTATTATCTAAAGTTAAAAGAACTCGATGTAAAAAGCAAGATCGAAGCTTTTTTCGGAGCGGATATCCTCTGATCACCTACTCCGGATTTTCTTTATTGAGCCACTCGATGCGGTTCAGGGCATTGATATATGCCTTTGCCGAGGCAACCAGGACATCGGGGTGCGCACCATGGCCGACTACGGAGCGGCCGTTGTGCTTGAGCTGTACCGTGGCCTCGCCCTGGGCGTCTGTCCCTCCGGTTACGGCATTGACCGTATATTTCATCAGGTTGTAGTTGGTCTTAGTGATCTTGCGGAGGGCATCGAAGGTCGCATCAACAGGTCCGACGCCGAACCCGGCATCCTGCAGGATCCGGCCTTCGACCTCTATCTGCATGGTCGCGGTGGGCACGGCCACGTTCCCGCTCACCACGTTCAGGTAGACGAGTTTGAACTTCTCATCGATTCTTAAGACCTCTTCATAGAGGATCGCTTCGAGGTCTTCGTCAAAGATGTCCTTCTTGACATCGGCAAGGTCCTTGAAGCGGCTGAAAACCCTGTTCAGCTCATCATGGCCCAAATCATATCCGAGCTGCTTCAGGTGATTGGTCACGGCGTGACGCCCGGAATGCTTGCCCAGCACGATATGGCTTTCGGGCATCCCGACGGACTGAGGGGTCATGATTTCGTAGGTGAGTTTTTCCTTTATCAGGCCGTCCTGGTGGATCCCTGATTCATGGGCAAAGGCGTTGGCGCCGACAATGGCCTTGTTGGGCTGTACCCGGACACCGGTTATTTGGGTCAGGAGCCGTGACGTCTGGTAGATATTCTCGGTGTTGATCCCGGTGTGGAGCCCGAACAGGTCCTTGCGTGTCGCCAGGGCCATGACGAGCTCTTCCATCGCGGCATTCCCGGCGCGTTCGCCGATACCGTTGATCGTACATTCAACCTGCCTTGCCCCGTTTCGCAAAGCGGCCAGAGAATTGGCAACCGCCAGTCCGAGATCGTTGTGGCAGTGCACGGAAATGACTGCCTGCCGGATGTTCTTCACTCTGTCGAACAGGAGTGCGATCAGGGCGCCGAACTCATCGGGGATCGCGTACCCGACCGTGTCCGGGATGTTGACCGTCGTCGCGCCGCAATCGATGACTGCTTCGACCATCTCGCACAGATAATCACGGTCACTCCGTGTTGCATCCATAGGAGAAAACTCGACGTTCTTCGTAAAAGAACGGGCATGTGTGACTGCTTCGCGGGCCTCCTTCAATACTTCCTGCCTGGACTTGCGGAGCTGATACTTCAGGTGGATGTCGGAAGAAGAAATGAACGTGTGGATGCGCGGATCAGCTGCATCTCTGATTGCCTCCCATGCGCGGTCGATATCTTTCAGGTTTGCCCTGGCGAGGCCTGCGACCTGTGTGCCTTTGATCTCGCGTGCGATCTGGCGCACGGAAGCGAAATCACCTTCCGATGCAATAGGGAACCCTGCCTCGATGATGTCCACCCCGAGTCTTTCGAGCTGGCGTGCAAGGAGGAGCTTTTCATCCGGATTCATGCTGCAGCCCGGAGACTGCTCGCCGTCCCTTAAGGTGGTGTCGAAGATAAATACCTTATTCCGATTCTCGTCCATTTCATTCTCCTTTCATACAAACAAAAAGGGCCATGGACTTGTTATCGCCCATGGCCCTTAGGTTCTTTATCCTTTTTTTCGTTATGGACAACCTGTAAGCGGCGGGCGTCGGTCCTTTAGCCTAAGGCATAGGAGGAGAAGCAGTGCTGAGAAAGCTTTCCGATACCCGTCGTGTTTCACGAGGCCACTCCTTATATTTTAAGAATTGCTGTCCTTTCTATAAGGTTGTCTTGAGGGAGTGTCAAGCTTAAAAAATGAAGCAATGCGCTTGTCTTGTTCCCTTGAAAGCAAGTGGTGCAGCCGGTTTGGTATGCCCGTATTGAGGCCGGGAAAGCGTCACCTTGTCCCTTCTCCCCTGACGCCGGGGGAGAAGGCAAGGTAAGGAGGATATCGGATGGCTGTCATTTTTGCTTACAGCGAGTTGTCCTGCTCCACGGCCTCCCTCAGGCGGTCCTGAAAATCCGGGATGGCTGCGCTGATCCTGACCCAGGAACTCATCATGGGGATACCGACCGGGTCGGAGATGAACTTGGTCGTTGCATTCTTCAGCGAGCAGACAAAGGCCTCGGTTGCCTCGATCTCGCTGTGGGGGTCATAGGTAAGCCCGTTGAGGAGCGAGAGCGCGTTGTACTTCTCGATGGCAAGCCGTGATTCCTCTATGTAGGAGGTGAACATGGTACGGAAGAAGGATTCGCTCAAGACCATTCCGTCCTGGCTTAAAATTCTGAGCAAAGCCTCGGCTATATCGGTTGCCATGCGGTTGAGCCCGCCGCCTGCGTTATCCCGCTGGAGCGTCTGGTGCTTGTGCTCATAATTCTCGGCAATCTCGACCTGGCAGATTCGATGGGGAGAGGTCCGGTGGTATACCTCGTTGAGCATCGATACCTCGAGGCCCCAGGTAGGAGAGATCCTGATCCCGCGGGCAATGGTGGAGAGCATGGCGAACTCGCCCGAGAGCGCATATCGGAACGCCCCGAGATATTCGAGGAAGGGATTGTAGCCCATGATGTGTTTGAGCGTGTTGATGATGGGAAGGTAGAAGAGCCTGGTTACCCTGCCGTAAAGCTTGTCCGTTACACGGGCGTAATATCCTTTGCCGAAATCGTAGTCCAGCGCCGGGTGCACGACCGGGTAAATGAGGCGGGCAAGCATCTCCCGCGAGTAATTTATGATATCCGTATCGTGCAGCGCAATGGCATCCACGTCTTTGTCGGCCAGGATATACCCGAGCGTCATCCATACCGAGCGGCCCTTGCCCGGTACTTCCAGCTTGAAATCGTTGCCGCGAAGTTCCTTGTAAAAGGCGTTCATTCTGGGGCCGTCATGCCAGACGATTTTTACCTCGGTCGGGAGTTCCGACATGATCTGCTTTACCCGTTTAAACTGATTCACATCGGCCCGGTCGAGGGAGAGCACTATTTTATCGAGGTAGCGGACCTTCTTAAGCTCGGCGAGGATATTCGGCATGGCCGGAGTATCGAATTCCGAGACAAGGGCCGGCAGCAGCAATACCATTTTGTTTTTTTTCGCTATTTCAAAAAGTTCATTCTCAAGGTTTTCCACCGGCCTGCATCGCATTTTCTGCAATGTGGCTATTATACCGTGCTGATAGAAATCTGCCATGATGCACCTCCTCGTGCTATTCTAACGTCATACGTCAAAGCCTTGCATTCATATCCCCGAATGATCGGTCTTGTTCATGAAGGGGCGATTGAAGGATTTTGAGACTATCCTTCTGCCCCGTGTCAGTGAATTCCATTCAATGCGATCATGCCCTGAAAATTTCCAGCCCTTGTCCTCCACCCGTTTGAAGGCATCGAGAATGCCGATGACTGCCACGTTCCAGCCCTTACTGCCCGGGAAAGGAGCACGGATAAGATCCGGCAGGCTCATATGTTCATACCTTCCATCCGGATGGGGTATCAGAACCGGGATATCGACCTGTGCGAGCATGGGCAGATCATTCAGGCTGTCTCCGAGGCCGACGGTAAGCTCATGCTTCCGCTCGTTATCTTCAAAGATAGCCTTCGTGAGTTTTACTGCTTCGCCCTTGTCATTGCCGCAGCCGATGAAATGAAAGAACCTCCCTCCGCGTGTGATTTTTATCCCGGCTTCATGCGCTGTTTTTTCAAGGGAGGATATCTGTTCTCCGTGCTCGATGAAGAAGGGCTCGGTAAACTCCCGGGCCTTTGCCTGCGCAGCCATATCTCTTGATAAGCCGGTATGTGCCGCGATCTCTTCCTCGGACATGTCTCCGAAGCCCCTGATCGAAAATTGAGAGCCCGAGCGCTTCATGAACGCTCTGATTTTGCCGTAAGGCATACCGAGCGGGATGCATTTCAGATTATGAATGATGATGCTTTTTTCGATCCTGAAACCGCGGTAGTTTTTGGGGAAGAAGATCCCTCCGCCGTTTTCCACGATGAAAGGCTGTCCCCGACGCGACCGCGACCGGGATGGCGTCGTGGGTTCGCAGCCATCCGGCCAGCGTGGTGATGTTGCCGTACTCGGCGCGCAGCGCCGGTCGTCCGGGAAAGACGTACGGGTCGACCATCGTGCGCCCGGCCCCCATCAGCCGCCGGTGCACCTCCTCGCCGGCGGCCTGGTAGGTGTTCTCGTCGGCGACCACGACCGCCGGCACGTCGCCGAAGGTCCGGGAGAAGACCTCACCGACCGAGGTGAGCACCCCGGCGGCGATGACGACATCCTTGGTATCGGTGGCGTCACGCAACGCCGCCTGAATTCGCTCGGTGCTCACCGTCGCCTCCCCCGGCCTCTATCGGTCGGCGGGCGCGGATGCGCCCTTGGCTGCGACATGACGCGTCATGCGGTGCATCGGCTCCTTCATGCGCTCGTAAGTCTCGATGTACCTGTCCACATAGAACTTGTACTCCTCGTGACGGTCCGGATCGGGCTCGAGCGTGCGCTCGGTGTGGACCATGTGCGCCACGGCAGTCGGGATGTCGGGGTAGAGCCCGGCCCCGACCGCTCCGAGGATCGCCGATCCGAGCACGGGCCCGTCGCCCACTCTGTTGAAAGCAATCGGGACGCCGGAGACGTCGGCGTGGATCTGCATCCAGAGGTCGCTGTTGGTGGGACCGCCGGACGCGATGTTCAGCCGCGGCTCGAACCTGTGTCCGCGGAAGGTCCGCAGACTGTCCTCGGTGCCGTAGCAGATGCCCTCGATGATGGCCCGGAACAGGTGCCCCTCGGTGTGGCCGAGTGACAGGCCCCAGAACATTCCGCGCACCAGCGGATCGGTGTGCGGGGTGCGGTTGCCCTGGAAGTAGTCGACGACGATCAGCCCGTCGGAACCGATCGGGACCTCGCGGGCCAGCTCGTTGAGGACCACGTACGGGTCGACGCCGCGCTTGGTGGCCTCCTGCGTGGCGCCCTTGGCGAAGCGGTTCTTGAACCAGGCCACGATCGTCCCGGTCGAGGCCTGGCCGGCCTCCACGGTGTACTGCCCCGGCATCACCGCATCGGTGTACGCGCCCCAGAAGCCCCGGCCGTGGATCGGCTCCGCGACCTGCCCGAGCAGGGCGTGGGAGGAACCGGTGATCAGGGCCAGCCGGCCGGGCTCGATCACACCCAGCCCGACCTGCCCGACGAAGCCGTCGATACCGCCCTCAGCCACCGGCGTGCCGGACCGCAGACCCAACTCCTCGGCCACCTCCGTGCGCAGGCCACCGACCGGAGCGCCCATGTCCTTGACGTCCTGCGGGAACTTCTCCAGGAAGCCCTCGAGGCCGACGGCCTCCAGCAGGCCGACCGGGAAGCCGCCCTCGTCGCGGTCGTGGTGGTACTTGGGGGCCGCAACGCTGATGGATGCCGTCCACTCACCGGTCAGCCGGTTGACGAGCCAGTCCACCGCGTCGCAGATGTGCCGCGCTTCCCGCCAGGTCGTGGGCTCCTGCTCCTTGAGCCACAGGCACTTGGGCAGTCCCCACTCGGCCGAGACAGAGCCGAAACCGTTGTACTTCAGGGCCGGATCGCCGGTGTCCGCGATGCGCTCCGCCTGGTCGGCGGCACGCACGTCCATCCACATGATCGCCGGTCGCAAAGGGCGGTCGTTCGCGTCCAGGGCGAGAACCGTCGCCCCGGTGGTGTCCACACCGATGCCGGCGACGGCGTCGCTCGGCACGCCGCTCTGCTCCATGGCGCCGTGGACGGCGGCCACCAGGCTCGACCACCAGACGTCGGGATCCTGCTCGGCCCGGCCCGAACGCGGGTAGCTCGTCTCGAACTCGACCCCGTGGAACACGACCGGCGTCCCCTCGACATCAAAGATGCCGGCCCGCACCCCGCCGGTGCCGTAGTCGATGCCCATCAAGTAGGGACCCTCAGTCATGCTCTCCTCCTCCAGGCCGACATTTCTCAGGATTTCTGCGTCGAGAACCGATGTACCGTCATTTCCTGGTACTCCTCGCCGGGCCGCAGCACCGTCGAGGGGAAGTTCGGCTGGTTCGGGGAGTCGGGGAAGTGCTGGGTTTCCAGGCAGAAGCCGTAGTGCCTGACGTAGACCTTGCCGCCCTTGCCGGTGATCGTGGCGTCGAGCAGATTGCCGTCATAGAACTGGATGCCCGGCTGGGTGGTGTGGATCTCCATCACCCGTCCACTGGCGGGGTCGTACATCCGAGCGGCCAGCCGCAACTCGCCGAGCCTTGCCGTTGATCACGAAGTTGTGGTCGTAACCGGGGTTACCGCCGACACCGCCGAGACGCTCGCTGATCGGGCGCGGTGTGGTGAAATCAAATGGTGTCCCTGTCACAGGAGCCACCTCACCGGTCGGGATCAACGCCTCGTCGACCACGGTGTAATGGTCGGCGTTCAGTTCGAGCACATGGCCGGTGATGATGTCGCCCGACGCCTCGCCGGAGAGGTTGAAGTAGGAGTGGTTGGTCAGGTTCACCACCGTCGGCTTGTCGGTCCGCGCCCGGTAGTCGATCGTCAGGGCGTTGTCGTGTGTCAGCGTGTAGACGACGGTGGTGTCGAGCTGGCCGGGGTAGCCCTCCTCGCCGTCTCGGCTCGAGTAGGTGAGCCGCAGGGCAGGTCCCTCGGGGTTGTCCGGCATCCAGTCGGCATCCCAAACCTTCAGATCGAACCCCACCTTGCCGCCGTGCAGGTGGTTGCCGCCGCTGCTGGCATCGAGCGTGTACTGCGTGCCGGCGAGGGTGAACTTGCCCTTGGCGATCCGGTTGGCGTACCGGCCGACGATCGAGCCGAAGTAGGGGTTGGTCCTGCGGTCGAGGTACGGATCGAGCGTGCTGTGGCCCAGCACGATGTCGGCCATGTGGCCGCTGCGGTCGGGCACCTGAAGCTCGGTCACGTGGCCGCCGAGGTTGGTGATCTTCGCGACGAGTCCGTTACGGTTGGTCAGGGTGTACAGGTCCACCGACTCACTCCTTCCTTCGTCTTGCCGGACGCGGCGCGGGTGACGCCGGACGAATTTCACGAAGAGGATGTTGATCGGCGCCGTCAATTTCGCGTTCAGCCAATTGATCAGCCAGTCGGCGGCCTCGCACATCCGCGTCGATCACGACCCACATCGGGTGCTCAGGGCCGCTGGCCCTCCGACTCGGCCAGCGCCACCCCGCCCGCGGCGCTCAGGTCACGCTGGATGGAGCGGCGCGCGGCCTTGTTTCCTCGCGGGCGACCTCGACGGGTGTGCCGGAGGTCAGTCGCACCGGTTTGCTGTTCACCACGACCTCCTCCGTCCCGCCCGCGGGTCCGCCCAGCAGTAGCTCGATGCGTTGGTGGTCGACCGCAACCTGGATGGGGCGGCCGCGCCAGCGGAGGCGGAACCGGATGCCCTCCCAGTCGTCGGGCAGCCACGGGGTGAGCGTGACGCGGCCGCCGAGAATGCGCAGGCCCCCGAACCCGTTGACGAGGATCTGCCAGGTGCCACCCGCGGAGGCGATGTGCATGCCCTCCGCGGTGTTGCCCTGGTTGTCGGTGAGGTCGACGAAGACCGAGCGCTCGAAGTACTGGGCCGCCCGGGTCGTGTCGCCGACCTCGATGCCGATGATCGCGTGGATCGACGGGCTCAGTGACGACTTGTGCAGCGTCCGGGCCTCGTAGTACTCGAAGCTCGCCTTCTTGACCTCGGCACTGAACTCGTCGGGCAGCAGGTACATCAGCATGACGCCGTCGGGCTGCTTGAGCAGTTGGGTGTTCTCGAGGTTGAAGTGGTGGCAGCCCTTCGGGTAGCGCGGCATGTTGTTGCCGTCCCACTCGGCGATGGGCACGTCGTCGCGCTCGAAGTAGCCGGTGAACTGCTCGATGACTCCGTCCTCGTACCGAGCAGCGACAAGTCCGTCGGCGACCTCCTGCCAGCGATCCCGTTCCTTCGGATCGAGGCCGATGCTCGATTCGAGCGCGGCGAGCGCCTCCGGATGGCGCTCCCGCAGTTCGTCGTACAGGGTGACCGCCTGGGTGAGGTGCCACTGGGCGAGGCGGTTGGTGAAGGCGTTGTTGTCGATGTGGGAGTGGAACTCGTCCGGTCCCATGACCTGGCGGAGCTCGTAGCCGCGCCGTCGGCCGCCGGCGCGACGCGGTCGACCCAGAAGCGGCTGGTCTCGAAGAGGATCTCGGCGCCGACGTCGTGCAGGAACGCGGTGTCGCCGGTCGCCTCGACGTACCGGGCGATCCCGTAGGCGACGTCGGCGGAGACGTGGATCTCCTCCTCACGGGTCCAGAACCGGTTGGCGCCGTCGGCGGTGAACTGAGGACATTCCTCCCGACCGGTGTCGGCGGACTCCCAGGCGTAGCGCGCCCCACCGGTGCCGTACTCGCGGGAGTTCGCCCGTGCGCCGTCCAGGGTGTGGTGGCGGTAGCGCAGCAGCGCCTTGGCGGTGTCGGGCTGGGTGAGGATGTAGAAGGGCAGCAGGAAGATCTCGGTGTCCCAGAACACGTGACCCCGGTAGCGCTCCCCCGCCAGCGCGTTCGCGCCGATGTTGACCGTCGGATCGTCCGGATTCGCCGCGATCATCAGGTGGTAGACGCAGAATCGCAGGGCGCGGGTGTAGGCGACATTGCCGACGACCTCGCAGTCGCACTCGTCCCACAGGCGCTTCCACACCGCGCGGCTCGCGGCGACCACGGCGTCGAACCCGCCCGCCCGGTGTTCGGCGAGCACGGCGCGGCACCGGTCGCGCAGTGTCCCGGTGGCGGGACCGTCGGGTCGCGTGAGGTGCAGATGGCGACGAGCTTGTCCATCCGTAGCGTCTCGCCCGGGGCACCGACGTGCACGGTCTCCTCGGTGATCCGCCCATTGCGCTGCAGCACCGTGCGCCGCGAGGTTGCGGCTCGTGGGTCGTCGCGGTGGCGTATCCGAGGTCGATACCGGTGTCGATCGTGCGCATCTCGAGGTAGAGGGCGTCGTCGTCGCCGGACCGGGACGACTCCCGCAGATGGCGGGCGCGGGCCCATTTGTCCCATCGGGTCTCCGGCGGGAACACCGTGCCCTCCGGGTAGAGCGGAAGCCGTTCGAGGTTGCGGCGGTCCCCGTTGATCCCGGTCTCGACCCGGATCTCCGCCGATGGTTCTCGGGGGTGACCTCGACGCGCAGCACGCAGACCCTGCGGTCGGCCATGCTGGCGCAGCGCAGCGTCGCCAGTCGTGTCCGCCGGCCCTCGACGTCCTCGAAGAGGGTGGGACCGGGTCAGGAGCCCGTCCCGCAGGTCCAAGGAGCGGTGGTGGGTAGACGACCGTGCAGGTGTCCACGTCCAGGCGGACTCCGCCGACGAAGACCGTGGTGTCCACCCAGTCCGGGCAGTTGACCAGGTCGATCACCGGGACGTCGTGACCGTCGTAGACACCGGC